>CAWJSR010000028.1:0-260038 GCA_963845515.1 uncultured delta proteobacterium | reverse complement strand
CGCCGCAGTCCATTGCCTCCGACCACTTCCAGTGGAAGGACGGCGCCACCGGGCCGATGGGCTACAAGCTCGAGGTGCCGCCAATCTTTCCCGGCATCGGCGCGGGCGTGCTCAATGCGTTCGGTGACGATCTGAAGCGCGAGATGGCGGCACTGGCGCACAGCAACGCCGTGCTGGCGCTGCTGCGCGACGGCTTCGTCGAACAAAGCCCCGGCGGCAGCGTACGCCTGGCCGACGACGGCAGCCCGATGCTGGACTACGACCTGAGCGACTACGTGTGGGAGGGCGCACGCCGCGCCTGGCTGAGCATGGCTGAACTTCAGTTCGCGGCCGGTGCCCAGAAGGTGCGTTCGGCGCACATCGACGCGCGCTATGCAACGAGCTGGGGCGACGCGAAGAAGGCCATCGCCGAGTTGCCGCTGAAGAAGTTCCGCGCCACGCTGTTCACCGCGCACCTGATGGGCGGCTGCGCGATGAGCCAGAACCCCAAGCGCGGCGTGGTCGACAGCCGCGGCCGGCATCACCAGCTGGCCAACCTGTCGGTGATGGATGGGTCGGTGTTCCCCACCAGCATCGGCGCCAACCCGCAGCTGTCGATCTTCGGGTTGACCGCGCAGAACGCCACGGCGCTGGCCCAGGACCTGAAGTGAACGAAGACCCGCCGTCGCTGAGCGCCGTGCCGCGCGCGGCGGCCGTGGCCGGTGTCGCCTTCGCGCTGCTGTTCGGCGCGGCCTTGCTGATGGTGCGGCTGTCGATTCCGGGATCGATCGTCGAACGTGGCGGCTGGCTCGCCGACCCGGCCGGCAACCTGCGCCTGGCCACGCACCTGCTGGCCTGGGGCGGCATCGCCTTCCTGTGGTTCATCGGCGTGGTGCGCACGCACATCGGCGCACGAGAGGACCGCTTCCTGGCGTCGGTGTACTTCGGCAGCGGTGTGCTCTTCCTGGCCATGTGCTTTGTCGCGGCGGCGGGAACGCAGGCGCTGCTGGCGGCGCACGCGCAGTACGGCGAGCGCTTCTTCGACAGCGGCACCTACACCTTCGGCAGCCGCTTGACCTACGAGCTGACCAACACCTACGCGCTGCGCATGGCCGGCGTGTTCATGTTTTCATTGGCCACGCTGTGCCATCGCACCGGTGCGATGCCGCGAGCCTTTGTCTGGGGCACCTGGTTGCTGGCCGCACTGCTGGTCTTCGGTTCGACGCAGACGCTGTGGGCGGCGCTGCTGTTTCCGGCGTGGGTCTTGGGCTTCAGCCTGTACCTGCTGATGGTGCCGCGCAAGGGCTGACGCCATCGCGCAGCGACGCCCGGAGCGCGCTGAGGGCTCGCGCTCCTGGCTGGGCCCCAGGCCTACAGGTACGGCACGCCGTAGTAGTCGTTGACACGGCGACCATAGGCGTCGTCGTATCTCCGGCCGCTCTTCCGAGGCGTAGCGCGGCGCGTCTTCCAGGCGGTCCTTGTCCAGCGGCACGACGTAGCCTTCCTTGCGTGGTGTCGTACTTCAGCATGTTCCACGGCAGCGGGTAGCGGTCGGTGCCCATGCCCAGGAAGCCGCCGAACTCCAGCACCGCATAACGGACCTGGCCGGACACCTTGTCGATCATCAGGTCGTCGATCGAGCCGAGCTTGTCGCCGACGGTGTTGTAGACCTTGGTGCCTTCGACGTGGTCCGAAGAAATGACGGAGGCGTGGGTGGAGGTGGTGGTGCTGTTCATCAGGATCTCCTTGAAGGGAAGGCATGCACCGTGCATGCCGTGGATGCATCTTGCGGCGGGCGGCTGCGCGTGTCGGCCGGAACGGGTGCCGTGCGCCTGTAGGACAGTGCCGAACATGGCCTGGGAATGCAGCAGCAGCGCCACGCGTGCATCGTCGAGCAGAGCCACCAGTTCGCCGGCCAGTGCCATCGTCTCGAACGCGGCCTCGTCGCTGCCGTCGGCCACGTGAGCGTGCAGCAGCAGCGCCATGCGATAGGCACGCTCCAGCGATGCCGCAACGTCTTGCATGAATCACCCTCGCAGCAGGTTGGCCAGGCCCAGCGCGATGAAGACGACGAACAGCGCGCGCTGGAAGGCCGTTCCGCTGATGCGCCGCCGCAGCCGCGCACCGAGCCACAAGCCGCCGAAGGCCGCGACCAGCGCCAGCACGGACGAGGGACCGAGCGACAGTTGGTCGGCAGCCTGCAGGCGCAGCGCCAGCGCCAGCGTGGCCACCGTGAACGACAGGCCCAGCGCCTGCACCATCTCGTCCTTGTGCAGCCGCAGTGCCTGCAGGTAGGGCACGAGCGGCATCACGAACACCGCGGTTGCGGCCGTGACGATGCCGGTGGCGGCGCCGACCAGCCCGGCGATCGCCGGGCCGCGTCGGGGCGCCGTGCGCGACAGATCTGCCAGGACGGGCCGCCACAGTCCGAACAGGCCATACAGCACCAGCACCACTCCCAACGCATACCGCGCGCCCGGCACCGATGGCGCCTGCGGCCAGGCCAGCGTGGTCACGGCCAATGCCCCCCACGCGGGCCACAGTCGAGTTGCCAGCGCGCGCCCGTGCGGGCCCGCGCACTGTGCCATGTTGGTCGCCAGGGACGGCAGCACCAGCAGCGCGGCTGCCTGCATCGGCGCCATCCACAGTCCCAGCAGGCTCACTGCCACCGTGGGCAGCCCCATGCCCGTGATGCCCTTGACGGCGCCCGCCAACACGAACACGGCCGCCACGGCCCACACCTGCATTCCGTCCATGGCGGCATCTTCGCGTCCGGTGCGCACGGCCGTCCATCGGCCAGTGCCTGACCTATGCTTCGCCAAAACCGAAGGAAAGCCCATGCCCGCTGCGCGCCGCTCGCTCGACTACCGCGTCGACCCCTTCGATCTGCGGCTGTTTGCCGCGGTGCTGGAGCACGGCAGCATCACCGCCGCTGCGCAGGCGATGAACCTGTCGCTGGCTGCAGCCAGCACGCGGCTGAAGACGCTGGAGCATCGCGTCGGCGCGACGCTGCTGCAACGCTCCAAGGCCGGCGCGGCCGCCACCGACGCAGGCCGCGCGCTGGCCCGCCAGGCGCATCGCGTGCTGGCCGAGCTGGACACGCTGCATGTGCAGATGGCGGCATTCGGCCAGGGTTTGCGCGGATCGGTGCGCCTGCTGTGCAACACCGCCGCGCTGGCCGAGGCCTTGCCGCCGCGGCTGGGCCGCTTCCTGGTCGAACATCCGGACATCGACCTGGACCTGCAGGAGCTGCCCAGCGATGCCGTGCTCGACGCACTGCGCCGCGGCGTGGCCGACCTGGGCATCGTGGCCGACCACGTGGACTGCAGCGGCCTGGTGGTGCAGCCCTGGCTGGCCGACGACCTGGTCGCGCTGCTGCCGGCCCCGCGCCGGCGCGTGCGTGTCCATGCCCGCGTGCAGCCGCTGCGTTTTGCGCAGTTGCTGGAGCGGCCCTTTGTCGGGCTGCCGGCACAAAGTGGCCTGAGCCGCTTTCTGCTGCAGCAGGCGGCGCGCAGCGGGCGCGTGCCGCACCACCGCGTGCGGGTCGGCAACTTCGACGCGGTGGCGGGGCTGGTCGAAGCCGGTGTGGGTGTGGCCGTGGTGCCGCTGAGCGCGTCGCAGCGCTGGCGCGAGGCCGCAGTGCAGATCGCGCCGCTGCAGGACGCCTGGGCGAAACGCCGCCTGCTGATCTGCAGCAGCGCGCAGGCGCAGACTCAGCCGGGTGTGCAGCTGCTGGTGCGCGCGCTGCTGGACGGCGCGCCCGAATGACCGGTCAGCGCGGGTCGATCGGCGTGATCGGCGGGCAGCGCGCCTCGATGACCTCGGCCGCGTCGAGCACAAGGTCTTCGCGGAAGCGCGGGCCGATCAGCTGCACACCCATCGGCAGCGCACCGGCCAGGCCGGTGGGCACCGACACCGCGGGCAGGCCCAGCACCGGCACTGCGAACTGCGATTCCTGCGCGCGGATCACGCGGTCCATCGTGTCGCGGTCCTGCACGTCCCAGCCCCAGGGGAAGGGCGGCTCCCCCGACACCGGGCACAGCACCAGCGGAAAGTTGTCCATGAACAACTGCCAGCGGCGTTGCAGCGTGGCGCGCTTGGCAAAGGCGCGCAGGTGTGCGGCATGGTCCAGCACCGGCGAACCATCGAGCATCCAGCCGAAGGAGCGGCGCACGCCTTCGTCGCCCAGTTGCTGCACGGCAGGCCACATGAACTGGCGCGCTTCGTCGTTGCCGATCGACATCCACAGCTGCTGCGCTTCGGCCAGGCTGGGCGGCTCGACCTCTTCCACCACATAACCTGCGTCGGCCAGCCAGGCGCCGGCCTGGCGCACCGCGGCCACCACCGCCGGGTCGGCCGGCACGCCCTGGCAGTTGACGCTGAGCGCCACCTGCCGCGGCAGAGCCGGGCCCACTGAGTGGCGCCGGCACCCACCACGGGTCGCGCGCATCGCCCACGCTCATGGCCTGCAGCGCCAGGCGCAGGTCGGCCACATGGCGCGCCAGCGGGCCCTGCACCGACATCATCGCCATCGAGATCGGCCGCTCGTCCTTGGCGCTGGGCAGGTAGGCCGGCACGCGGCCGAAGGACGGCCGCAGCCCGGCGCACGCCGGTGCAATAGGCCGGGTAGCGCACCGAGCCGGCCAGGTCGTTGCCATGAGCGATGGCGCCCATGCCGGCGGCCACCGCCGATGACGCGCCGCCGCTGGAGCCGCCGGGGGTGTGATCTCGCGACCAGGGGTTGAGCGTGCGGCCGTGCAGGTCGTTCTCGGTGAACCAGCGCACCGAGAAGGCCGGCGTGTTGGTGCGGCCGATGATCACCGCGCCGGCGCGACGCAGGTTGGCCACCACCGGGCTGTCCTCGGTGGCGATGTTGTCCTTGAACGCGACCACGCCGTTGGTGGTGGCGCGGCCCTTCAGGTCGACATTGACCTTGACCGTCACCGGCACGCCATGCAGCGGGCCCAGCGCGTCGCCGCGGCGGCGCGCGGCATCGGCCGCATCGGCCGCGGCCAGCGCCTCGTCGGCCAGCAGGTCGACGATGGCGTTGAGCGCCGGGTTGACGGCCTGCACCCGGTCAAGGCTGGAGGCAGTGGCCTCGCGGGCGGAGATGGCGCCGTTGCGGATGGCGGCGGACAGGCGTTGGGCGGACCAGGACCACAGGGCGTCGGACACGGCGGGCTCTCCAGGGGTGAGGGAGAGCGAAGGGTAGCCGACCTACTGGAACGCAATCGGCTCGCCGTTGACTGCCCAGCTCACGCCAAACCGGTCGGTGAGCATGCCGAAGGTCTTGGCCCAGAACGTGGGCGCCAGCGGCATCGTCACCTGCCCGCCTTGCGACAGCGCCTGGAAGGCGCCATGGGCCTGGTCGATGGTGTCGTACTGCAGCGCCAGCATCACGCCATTGACACCCTCGTAGGGCATGCCGGGCGGCGTGTCGCCGGCAAAGAGCATGGCGCCGCCGGGCAGCAACAGGCAGGCATGCATGATGCCGTCGCCCGTGGGTGGGCCGGCGTCGCCGCAGCCTTCTGCGGGCGCTGCCGAGGCCGGCATGTCGGCGTAGCTCAGCATCGCCTGGATCGTGGCGCCGAGCGCTTGTACGTAGAACGCGAAGGCCTCGCGCGTGTTGCCGCCGAAGCTGAGGTAAGGAGTGAGGGTGGTGGACATGGGGCTCCTGGTGTCAAGGTCGCCGGCAGGGATGTCGGCATGCTGTCGACGGATGACCGGGTCGGTTTTCGACAGATCGCCCCCAAGCTGGACCCATTGCGTCCAGGCCTTGGCAGAGCCCAGCGCCGCTCATTGCCCGGCCGCGCGCCCCTGTGCATCGCCCACCGGCGCCTCGCCCAGCACGGTGCAGCGCCGCACCACACGCGCATGCCGATCGGTGTCGAAGGCGGTGGCGCGGTGCAGCAGGCTGCGGTTGTCCCAGACGATCAGTTCGTGCGGCTGCCAGCGGTGCTCGTAGCGCAGGTCGGCATGTGAAACCGCCAGCGCGTTCAGCTCTTCGATCAAGGCGCGCCCTTCGTCGTAGGGCAGCCCCACGATCGACTCGGCGTGGTCGCCCAGGTACAGGCAGCGCTGCCCGGTCTCGGGGTGCACCCGCACCACGGGATGGTCGACCGGCGGCTTGGCCAGGCGCTGCGCCTCGCTGAGCGGGTCCTCGGCATGGCGGCGCGTGCGCGAGAAGTCGAGGTTGTGCACCGCGCGCAGGCCGGCGATGCGCCGCTTCCAGCCGGCGTCGAGACGTTCGTAGGCGCCGGCCATGTCGCAGAAGTGGGTCTCGCCGCCGACCGGGGGCACCTGTTCGCCATAGATGATCGTCGCCTGGCCGGTCAGGCGCTGCCACGAACCGTCGGTATGCCAGGACATCGTGCCCTTGTCGGGGTGCTTGCCGCTGGGCGGCCCTGTTCGTCCAGGTTCGACAGCCGGTACAGCTCGGGGAATCCATCGGCGTGATAGACCGACATCACGTGCACCTGCACCTCGCCGAAACGCCGGGCGAAGGCCACCTGCGCGGCCGACGGCAGATCGAGCGGCGCGAATACCAGCACCTTGTGCGCGCAGGAAGGCCTGGTACAGCTCCGTCAAAGGCCTGCGGCGACAGCTCGGCCGCGAGGTCGCAGACCGATCACGCGCGCACCCAGACGCTGGCGTCACGGCTCAATTCGAAGGGGCCAGCCATGACTGCGGCGCCGCTCAGACCGCCCCCTGCACATTGACGAACAGCGCATACAGCGAATGGCTCGCCGCCATGAACAGCCGGTTGTTCTTCGCGCCGCCGAAGCACAGATTGGCGCAGCGCTCGGGCAGGTGGATGTGGCCGATGGCCTTGCCGGCAGGGTCGTAGACGCGCACGCCGTCCAGCGCCGCGGCGTCGGCATCGGGCGCGCCGTTGGTGCCGAAGCCGCACCAGACGTTGCCGGCCGCATCCACCGCGATGCCGTCGTAGGCGCCCGGGCCCTGCGCGTCGACGTACAGGCGCTTGTTCGACAGGCGGCCGTCGGCCGCATGGTCGTAGAGCCAGATCTTGCGGTGCGGCTCGGCGCGGCTTTCCACCACGTACAGGCCGCGCTCGTCGGGCGTGAAGGCCAGGCCGTTGGGCGCGGCGATGTCGTCGATCATCTTCTGCAGCGCGCCGCTGCTCGGGTCGATGCGGTACACCGCCCACGGCGTCTCGCTGTCGGCCGGCGCGCCTTCGTAGTGGCCGGCGATGCCGAACAGCGGGTCGGTGAACCAGATGCTGCCGTCGCGCGCGCAGACGATGTCGTTGGGCGAGTTCAGGCGCTTGCCCTCGAAGCGGTCGGCCAGCACGGTGATCGAGCCGTCGTATTCGGTGCGCGTCACGCGCCGCGTCAGGTGCTCGCAGGCCAGCAGCCGGCCCTGGCGGTCGCGCGCCAGGCCGTTGGCGTTGTTGGACGGCGCGCGGAACACGGCGGTCGCTGCCGGTGCATTCGTCCCAGCGCAGGATGCGGTTGTTGGGGATGTCGCTGAACAGCAGATAGCGTCCATCGCCGAACCACTGCGGCCCTTCGGCCCAGCGGCAGCCGCTGGCCAGCTGCTCGACGCTGGCGCTGAACAGGCGCAGCTTCAGGAAGGCCGGGTCCAGCACTTCGATGGCCGGGTCGGGGTAGCGGGTGCTGGGGGTGAACGCCGCGCCGTGCGCTCGTGCCGCTGTGTCGAAACTCATGGTGCTCCTTTGTCGGTGGGGTCGGCGACGATCGCCGGGTTTCAGCGTGCCGCAGTGTCGATGCTGACGGCGCGCCGCTTCGCGCCGAGGCCATGATGGCTTCGATCACGCGTTGCACCGCCAGCGCGGAACGGCCGGAGGTCGCCGGTGCGCTGCCGCTGCGACCGCGCGCACGAAGTCCTGCAGCACGGCACGGTGCGGCGCGTGGTCGAAGGCCATCGGGTCGGCGCCGCCGCCGGTGGCCTGCCGCGCGCCGGCCTGGATGGTTTCGCCGCTGGCCAGCTGGGCCTTGAGTTCGCCCGACTCGTAGGTCGCCGTGCCCAGCGTGCCGTTCAGTTCGATGCGCTCGGCAAAGCCCGGGTACGCTGCCGTGGTGGCTTGCACCACCGCCGTCGCGCCGCCGGCAAACTGCAGCAGCGCCGCGGCCGTGTCCTCGCACTCCATGCGGTGCACGCGGCTGGTGTGGGCCAGGCCGGTGACACGCTCGGGCAGGCCCGTCAGGCTGATGAACAGGTCGAGCGTGTGGATGGCCTGCGTGATCAGCACGCCGCCGCCGTCACGCGCCAGCGTGCCGCGGCCGGGTTCGTCGTAGTAACTTTGCGGCCGCCACCAGCGCGCAAAGGCCGCGGCGCTGACCAGCGGGCCGAGCGCGCCCGAGCGCACCAGCTCCGCCAGGCGCAAGGCGCCTTCGCGCAGCCGGTGCTGCAGCACCACCGCCAGGGTCAGCCCGGCCTTGTCGAAGGTGTCGACCAGCGTCAATGCGCGCGCCAGGTCGATCTCGAGCGGCTTTTCCATCAGCACATGCTGGCCGGCACGCGCCGCGCGTTGCGCCAGTTCCAGGTGCGTGTGCGGCGGCGTCAGCAGCAGCACGGCCTGCGTGCTGCGGTCTTCGAAGATGTCGTCGAGCCGCGTGGTGGTGCGCGCGCCGTCGGGCAGCGGCAGCCCTTGCAGACGACGCGGCGTGAGTGCGCCGACCCAGCGCAGTTCGACCTGGTCGCGCAGGTCGGTCAGGCTGCGCCAGTGCGGCGTCGAGGCCATGCCGGCACCGATGACGGCGAGTTTCAGGCGTGGCGTGTCGGCGGCGTGCATCGTGTCGATGGCCTGTGTTCAGTGTGGCGTGGGCGAGCCGAAATCGTAGAGCCGCTGCGGGTTGTCGACCAGGATGCGCCGCGGCGGTGTGCTCGTCGCCGGCCCAATCGAGCAGCAGGTCGAGCAGCGCCGCCTCGACGGCGCCGGCTTGCGCCCCGGGTGCGGCCAGTTGCTGCCCCAGACGCAGCGCTCGGCGGTGCGATGCGGCCAGCGCGCGGGCCAGTGGCGCCACGTCGTCGTAGCCCGGCGCGCCGAGGCGCGAGGACTCGTAGGGCGCCGACAGCTTGACCCAGCAGCGGCCACCCTCGAGCAGGCCCAGCAACGCACGAAAGGCCGGGTCGTCGACGCCGGGCGGCGGCTGCGAGATGAACTTGCCGAGGTGGTCGATGACGATGTCCACCGGCAGCGCGCGCAGCCGCGCCGCATGCGCGGGCAAGGTCCAGCCGTCGAACTGCAGCTGCAGGTGCCAGCCGAAGGGCCGTACGCGCGCGGCCACCGCGTCGAGCTGCGCCCATTGCAGATGGCCGCCGCTGAGCATGTGGAAACGCACGCCGCGCACACCGAGCGCATGCAGGCGCTGCAGCTCGGCGTCGTCGGTGTCCGGCTCGATCACGACCACGCCGCGCGCGCCGTCGCCGAAGGTGGCCATCGCCTCGAGCATGCCGCGGTTGTCGGCGCCGTAGCGATTGGCCTGCACCACCACCACGCGCTGCAGGCCCAACTGCGCCTGCACCTCGCGGTACATCGCTGCGCTGGCCAGTGGTGCGGGCGTGTCGCCCTGGCCGCCGAAGCGCGGCTCGAAGACATGCATGTGGCAATCGCAGGCCCCGGCCGGCAGACGCGGTGATGCGGCGCTGGGCAGTGTCCCATGCGGCGGCCTGCGCGGTTCAGGCGCCGCCGCGCAGCAGCGCCAGGCGCTGTGCCTGTGCGGCATTGACCGCGCCGATGGGCATGCGGCCCGCAGCAGCTCGCGCAGCTGGGCCACGGTTTCCAGGGCCTGATGTTCGACGGCCGGCGGTGTCAGCCCGCCGATGTGCGGCGTGGCGATGACCCGCGGATGCCGCGCCAGCGCGGGCGAGGGCATCTGGTCGGGTGCGCGCCCGACGTCCAGCGCGCAGCCGGCCAGGTGGCCGCTGTCCAGCGCCTGCAGCAGCGCGGCTTCGTCGACCAGGTCGCCGCGCGACGCGTTGATGAAAAACGCGCCGGCCTTCATCTGCGCAAAGCGCGCCGCGTTCATCAGGTTCTCGGTCTCGGCCCGCGCCGGCGCCAGGCACACCACGTGATCCGACTGCGCCAGCAGCGCGTCGAGTTCGAGCTGCTCGATGCCGGCTTCGGCGACACGCAGCATCGGGTCGCTGACCAGCACGCGCATGCCCAGTGCCTGGCCCAGCGCGCCCACACGCCGGCCGATCTGGCCGTAGCCGATGACGCCGAGCGTCGCGCCCTGCAGTTCGCGGCCCATGACGATGGCCGGTGCCTGGCCGGCGCGGTAGGCGAGCACGCTGTCGCTGATGCCGCGGCTCAGGTCGATCATCGCGCCCAGCACCCATTCGGCCACCGCGGTGGCGAAGCCGGCGCTGGCATGCGTCACCAGCACGCCGGCGGCGCTGGCGGCGGCGACATCGACGTTGCGGATGTCCATCGCGCAGCGCAGGAACACGGCCAGCTGCGGGCTGGCGGCAAACAGCCCGCGCGCGCCCGGCGTCTGGCGGTCGCTGACGATCACCTGGCAGCCCTGCGCGGCGTCGATCAGCGCCTGGCCGTCGAGCGCGGCGTCGCTGTCGTTCAGCCGCACCTCGCCCAGCTCGCGCAAGCCGCGCAGCGCCTTGTCGCCGTAGTACTGGGCGCGGGCGCCGCGGGACTTGAAGCTGAGGAAGATCTTCACACGCCCAGCAGCCGCGGCAGCCACAGCGACAGCGCCGGGATGTAGGTGATCATGACCCAGCACGATCAGCAGCGCCACGAAGAACGGCGCCATCGCCTTGGTGACCACGCCGATCGGTAGTTTCGACACCGCACTGCCGACAAAGAGCACCGTGCCCACCGGCGGCGTGATCAGCCCGATGCCCAGGTTGACGATCATGATCATGCCGAAGTGCACCGGGTCCACGCCCAGGCTCGTGACCACCGGCAGCAGGATCGGCGTGCAGATCAGGATCAGCGGCGCCATGTCCATCAGCGTGCCCAGCAGCAGCAGCATGACGTTGATCATCAGCAGGATCACCATCTTGCTGTCGGAGATGCTGACGAAGAAGGCCGTCACCTTGGCCGGGATCTGCATCAGCGTCATCAGGTAGCCGAAGCTGGCGGCGAAGCCGATCAGGATCATCACGATGGTCACCGTCTTCACCGTGCGGTGCATCAGCTTGGGCAGGTCGCGCCACTTGTAGTCGCGGTAGATGAACATCGTGACGAAAAACGCCCACAGCACCGCGATCGACGCCGATTCGGTGGCGGTGAACACGCCGCTCAGGATGCCGCCGAGGATGATGACCATGGTCATCAGGCCCCACAGCGCCTCGACGCAGATCTGCAGCGCGCGCTTCAGCGGGATGCGTTCGCCCACCGGGAAGTTGCGCTTGTGCGCGATCACCAGGCACAGCGCGGCGATGGTCAGGCCGAGCAGCAGCCCGGGCAGCACGCCGGCCAGGAACAGCGCGGCCACCGACACGCCGCCACCCGCGGCCAGCGAATAGATCACCGCGTTGTGGCTGGGCGGGATCAGCGTCGCCTGGATCGAGCCGCTGACGGTGACCGCGGTGGAGAAGTCGCGCGGGTAGCCCTTCTTCTCCATCTCGGGGATCAGCACCGAGCCGATCGACGCGGTGTCGGCCACCGACGAGCCCGAGATCGCGCCGAAGAAGGTGGAGGCGAGGATGTTGACCAGCGACAGCCCGCCGCGCAGGAAGCCGACGAAGACGCCGGCAAAGGCCACCAGCCGCCGCGCCATGCCGCCTTCGGCCATGATCGCGCCGGCCAGCACGAAGAAGGGGATGGCGAGCAGCGAGAACTTGTTGACCCCGGCGGCGATCTGGATCATCACCGCGTCCAGCGGCAGTCGATCCACAGCGCGCCGATCAGCGAGGCCATGCCCAGCGCGTAGGCCACCGGCACGCCCAGGATCATCAGCACGAAGAAGCTGCCCAGCAGCACCAGCGCGTCCATCAGGCGGCTCCTTCAAAGTCGGCGCCGGGTTCGCCGAAGAGCCACCAGCGGCCGCCGCGCCATCGAGCCGAAGGCCATGCGCTCCAGCACGAACAGCGCGGTGAACAGGCTGCCCAGCGGCAGCGCGGCGTAGGTCAGGCCCACCGGCATCCACGGCAGCGTGTCCAGCGACTGGCCCCAGGTGCCGATGCACAGGTTCGTGCCCCAGACGACGATGAAGCCGCACACCGCCAGCATCACCAGATCGCTGAACACTGCGGCGGCCTTCTGCAGCGCCGGCGGCAGGCTGGCGGTGAGCATCTGCACGGCGATGTGCGCGCCGGCGCGGTAGGCCGCGGCCCCGCCCAGGAAGGTGAAGATGACCATCAGCATGATGGCGATCGGCTCGGGCCAGCTGGAGCCGCTGCCCAGCACGTAGCGCGCGAACACGCCCCAGGGCACGATCAGCGACATCACGACGATGGCCGTGCCGGAGACCCAGATGCACAGCCGGTAGATGGCGTCGAGCGCGCCCGAGACAGTGGATTGCATGACGGGGATGGCACCTCGGCCGCGCCGTGGCGCGGCAGGGAATGTGGACCGGCATCGACGGGCGCCGCCGCCGCGCGATGCGACGGCAGCCCGTGTCGCCAGCGCGGGCTACTGCACCGCGTTGATGCGCGCGATCAGGTCGGCGTAGGCCGCGCCGTACTTGGCGCGCACCGGTGCGGTGGCGTCGATAGAAGGGCTTCTTGTCGACCTCGATCCACTCGATGCCGGCGGCCTTGAGCTTGGCGCTGTACTCGGCCACGCTCTTGTCCCACAGCGCACGCTGCTCGAGCTGCGCTTCGCGCGCGAACTTCTTCACCAGCGCCTGCTCGGCCGGCGTCATCTTGTCCCAGGTGACCTTGGACATGACGAAGATCTCCGGAATGATCAGGTGGTGCGTCTGGGTGTAGTACTTGATGCCGGCGGTGTACTGGTTGGACGTGAACAGCGTCGGCGGGTTGTTCTCGGCGCCGTCGATGACGCCGGTCTGCAGCGCGCTGAAGACCTCGGTGTGGCCCATGCTGATGCCGTTGCCGCCCATCGCGTTCATGGTGTCGACGAACAGCGGGTTGCCCATCATGCGGATCTTCTGGCCCTTCAGGTCCTCCATCTTGCGCACCGGCCTTCTTGGTGTAGAGGCTGCGCGAGCCGCTGTCCATGAAGCCCAGCGCCACCAGCCGCGCCGGGCTGGCGGTGATGGCGTCCAGGATCTCCTGGCCGATGGGGCCGTCGATGACCTTGCGCATGTGCGCCTCGTCGCGGAAGACGAAGGGCATGTTGAAGACGTTGACCGTCGGCACCACCGGGCCCAGCACGCCCAGCGAGATGCGCGCGATCTGGATCGCGCCCACCTGCGTCTGCTCGACCATTTCCTTCTCGGCGCCGAGCACGCCGCCGGGGAACATCTGCAGCTTGTACTTGCCGTTGGTGGCGGCTTCGAGCTTCTTGCCCAGGTTCTCGACGGCGACCACGTTGGGGTAGCCGGCGGGGTGCACGTCGGCGGCCTTCAGCACGGTCTGGGCGTGCGCCGCCATGGGTACGAGCCAAGGCCGCGCCGGCGGCGATCAGGGTTCTGCGAATCATCATGTGTGTCTCCATTGCGTCAGTGAATGGGCGCGCCCGCGCCCGCCGGGAAATCATTCGTAGGGGCCCTTGGTGACGAAGCCGCCGCCCTGGTACAGCGTCACCGGGTCCTTCATGTCCAGCGGCGCCTGTCGCGCCTCGACCGCGGCGCGGAAGACTTCGGAGCTGTCCTGCGGCCGGTAGCCGATGTGCCGTGCCGGGGTGTTGTCCCACCAGCTGACCGTGTTGTCCGACATGCCGTAGATGACGGTGTGGCCGACCACCGGCGCCGTCAGGCTGGACATCACCAGCCGCTCCAGGTCGTCGTAGCTCATCCAGGTGGCCAGCATGCGCCGGTCCTTCGGCTCGGGGAAGCTGGAGCCGATGCGCAGGCTCACCGTCTCCAGGCCGTAGCGGTCGAAGTAGAACTGCGCCAGGTTCTCGCCGAAGGCCTTGCTCAGGCCGTAGTGGCCGTCGGGGCGCATCGGCATGCGCGCGTCGATCACCTCGTCCTGCCGGTAGAAGCCGGTGACGTGGTTGGAGCTGGCGAAGACGATGCGCTTGACGCCGTGCTTGCGCGCCGCTTCGTACAGGTTGTGCATGCCGACGATGTTGGCCTGCAGGATCGGCTCGAAGGGCCCTTCCACCGACACGCCGCCCAGGTGCACCACCGCGTCCACGTCCTGCAGCAGCGCGTGCACGGCCGGCTGATCCTGCAGCGCCACGACCTGCAATTCCTCGCCCGCCGCGGCCGTGCCCAGTGGCGCGATGTCACTCAGGCGCAGCGTGTCGCAATAGGCCTTCAGGCGCGGGCGCAGCTCGCGCCCCAGGCCGCCGGCGGCCCCGGTGAGCAGCAGGCGGCGAAAGCGGATGGCAGTGGGGTGGGCGGGCATCGAATTTGGTGGGACGGGCTTGCGGGAATTCCGGCTTGCCATGCGTCATCAGTTGTCGTACAACATTGGCGATGGTCCGGAAACAGGCGACGGCTGTCAAGCCGGACCGACTCGGGGTTTATGCGGAGGACAGGCATGGAATCGTCGACCGAACTGCTGCGGCGCCGCCCGCGCAGTCTGGCGCTGGAACTGGTGGAAGCGCTGGGCGACCGCATCCGCGACGGCCGGCTGGCCGCCGGCGACAAGCTGCCCACCGAGGCCGAGTTCATGGCCGAGTTCGGCGTCAGCCGCACCGTGGTGCGCGAGGCCATCTCCAAGCTGCAGGCCTCGGGCCTGGTGCAGACGCGCCACGGCATCGGCACCTTCGTCGTCGGCCTGGGCGATGCGGCGCCGTTCCGGCTGGCGCCGGAGCAGTTCGCGACGCTGCGCGACGTGATCGCCGTGCTCGAACTGCGCATCGGCATCGAGACCGAGGCCGCCAGCCTGGCCGCGCAGCGCCGCAATGCCGACAACCTGCGCCAGATGCGCAGCGCGCTCGACGCCGTGGCCGCGGCGGTGGAGCAGGGCCGCGATGCCGTCGGGCCCGACTTCCAGTTCCACCTGGAGGTGGCGCGGGCCACGCAGAACGCGCACTTCGCCGACCTGATGTCCAGCCTGGGCACGATGATCATTCCGCGTGCCCGGCTCGACGGCGCGCCCGAGATCAGCGACGAGCAGCGCCTGTACCTGCAGCGCGTCAATGTCGAGCACGAGAGCATCTTCGACGCCATCCGCAACCAGGACAGCGATGCGGCGCGCGCGGCGATGCGCACGCACCTGGCCAACAGCCGCGAGCGCCGCCGGCGCGCCGCCGCGCTGGGTTTCGAGTCGGGTTGAGCCCGGCTTGTCATGACCGGCCAATGCAATTATGCTGTTGTACGACGACTGACAACAGGAGGCCCTCATGATTCTTCGAACCCTTGGCGCCCTGGCCGCCGCGTTGTGCCTGACGCCCGTCGCGCTGGCACAAGCCTGGCCCAGCAAGCCGATCCGCATCATCGTGCCGTACCCGCCGGGCGGCTCGTCCGACATCATCGCGCGCGCCATCAGCAAGCCGCTGTCCGAGGCGCTGAAGCAGACGGTCATCATCGAGAACAAGCCCGGCGCCAACGGCAACACCGGCACCGACTACGTCGCCAAGTCGGCGCCCGACGGCCACACCTTCCTGCTGTGCGACGTGGGCGCGCTGGCCATCACCGCGTCGGTGTACAGCAAGCTGCCCTTCGACCCGTCGAAGGACCTGCGCGGCGTGACCATGCTGGCCTATTCGCCGCACCTGCTGGTGGTGCACCCGTCGGTGCCGGCCAGCAACCTGGCCGAACTGGTGGCGCTGTCGCAAAAACAGCCGTTGAACTTTGCCGTCACCGCCATCGGCAGCGCGCCGCACGTGGCCGGCGTGGCCATCGAAAGAGCCACCGGCGCGAAGTGGACCTACATCCCCTACAAGGGCGGCTCGCAGGCCATCGGCGACACCGTGGCCGGCCAGACGCAGGTGCTGATGAACGGCATGCTGGCCACGCTGCCCTTCGTGGAAAGCGGCAAGCTCAAGGTCATCGGCGTGCAGCAAGGCCAAGCGCGCGCCCTTGCTGGCCAACGTGCCGACGATTGCCGAGCAGGGCGTCAAGGGCTTCGAGTCCGGCACCTGGCAAGGCGTGCTGGTGCCTGCCGGCACGCCGAAGGCCGTGGTCGACAAGCTGAATGCCGAACTCATCACCATCATCCGTTCGCCCGAGGTGCGCGAGCGCCTGGTGTCGCAAGGCGCCGAGGTCTATACGATGACGCCGGCCGAGTTCACGCAGTTCTTCGAGCGTGAGCGCAAGACCTGGGCGACCGTGGTGGCCCAGGGCGGCATCAAGATCGATTGAGCGGCGACAACCCAACGGAGACATCGGCATGAGAGAAAACCGACTGCGCACGCTGTGGCGCGAAGACAAGGCCGCGGTGAACGGCTGGCTGGCGATCCCCAACAGCTTTGCCGCCGAGGTGATGGCGCACCAGGGCTGGGACACGCTGACCATCGACATGCAGCACGGCGTGATCGACTACGCCGCGATGGTGACCATGCTGCAGGCCATCTCCACCACGCCGACCGTGCCGGTGGTGCGCGTGCCCTGGCTGGAGCCCGGCATCATCATGAAGAGCCTGGACGCCGGCGCCTACGCGCGTGATCTGCCCGATGGTGAACACGCGCGAGGACGCGCAGAAGCTGGTGGCCTACACGCACTACGCGCCGCGCGGCACGCGCAGCTTCGGGCCGGTGCGCGCCATGCTGTACGGCGGGCCCGACTATCCGACCCATGCCAACGACACCATCGTCGCCTTCGCGATGATCGAGACCGCGCAGGCGCTGGACAACCTGGACGACGATCCTGTCGGTGGAGGGGCTGGACGCGGTCTACATCGGGCCGAGCGACCTGGCGCTGGCGCTGGGCTGCAGGCCGGACTTCGACAACCCGGACCCGAAGGCGGCGCAGGCCATCGACCACATCCTCGAACGCGCCAAGGCGCATGGCGTGGTGGCGGGCGTGCACAACGGCCTGCCCGACGTGGCGCGCGCCCGCGCGGCCAAGGGCTTCCGCTTCGTCACCGTCGGCTCCGACGCCCAGCTGCTGGCGGCGGGCTCGCAGCAGATCCTGAACGCCATGCGCGCGCCGCAGGCATGACGATCCAGCTGTACGCCTTCGACACGCCCAACGGCCGCAAGATCAGCGTCGCGCTGGAGGAGATGGGCCTGCCCTACGACGTGAAGGTGGTGGACATCACGCGCGGCGAGCAGCACACGAGCGAGTTCGAGGCGATCAGCCCGAACCGCAAGATCCCCGCCATCGTCGACCCGCAGGGCCCCGGCGGCCAGCCGATCAGCGTGTTCGAATCCGGCGCGATCCTGGTCTACCTGGGCGAAAAGAGCGGCAAGTTCTGGCCCGCCGACCCGGCGGCGCGCATCGCGGTGCTGGAGTGGCTGATGTTCCAGATGGGCGGCTTCGGGCCGATGCCCGGCCAGGTGCACCACTTCATCGCGCTGAAGGACGAAGCCCAGCGCGCCTACGGCCTGAAGCGCTACATGGACGAGACGCGGCGCCTGTACGGCGTGATGGACAAGCGGCTGGCCACGCGCGAGCACTTTGCCGGCGAGCTGTCGATCGCCGACTTCGCCATCCTCGGCTGGGCCTGGCGGCACCCGCGCCACCAGGTCGACCTGGCCGACTTTCCGCACGTGCAGCGCTGGTACACCGCGCTGATGGCGCGCCCGGCCGTGCAGCGCGGCTTTGCCGTGCCGCTGCGCCACCCCGACTGATCGGCGCCCGCCTCGGGTCCGCCCGGGGTTTTCGCACGCACCGCTCGGGTGCCAGAATGATCGGCCGGGCACGCCGGAGGTGCGATGGCCAGATCCTTCCTCCCTGATCCGCTGGAACTGCTGCGCCAGGCCGTCAACCGGCTGGAAGGCCGCGCCAACACGCTGGCCGGCCGGGGCATGGAGATCGACCAGGTGATGAAGACGCTGCACCAGGTGTCGGGCCTGTCGCTGGCGCTGCGCCAGGCGGTCGAGATGGCGATGGAAGGCGCCTACAAGCGCCTGAACCTGCCCAGCAGCCGCGAGTTCGCCGAGATGAAGGCCACGCTGCAGCGCCTGGAAGACAAGCTCGACAGCCTGCTCGCGGCGCAGGCCATCGCGGCGCCGCGCCCGCCGCGCACGCGCAAGCCGGCGGCCGAGCCGCCGGCCGCCAAGCGACCCGCGGCCAAGCCGCGCAAGACCGCCGCGCCGCCCGTCGGCGCACCGCTGACCCTGCAGACCATGGCCCAGGCCACCGCCGACCCCAAGCCGGCCGCGGTGGCGCAGCGGCTGCGCACCGAGGTCGACCGGCTGCTGCAGCGCGGGCTGAAGGGCATCGAATACCTGGGCTCGCCGGCGCCGGTGGTGGGCACCACGCCGAAGACGCTGCTGCTGCCGCCGCGGCACGCTGGGCCTGTACCACTACAAGCCGACAGCAGAGCGAGATCTACCGCACGCCGATCCTGCTGGTGATGGCCACCACCAACAAGGCCTACATCTTCGACCTGGCGCCGGGCCAGAGCCTGGTGGAGTACCTGCTGCAGCGCGGCTACGACGTCTACGTGATGGACTGGAACGCGCCCACCGCCGCCGAGCGCGGGCTGCGCATCGAGGACTACGTGCTCGACTTCATCCCCGACTGCATCGCGCGCGTGCAGCAGCAGTCGGGCGAGGACGAGCTGACGCTGGTGGGCTACTGCTTCGGCGGCGTGCTGTCGCTGCTGTACACGCGCGCTGCACGACGGCGCCGGCGCTGCGCAACCTGGTGTGCTTCACCACGCCGCTGGACTTTTCGCAGATGACGCTGTTCCGCACCATGGCCGATGCGCGCCGCTTCGACGTCGACAAGCTGTGCGACAAGCTCGACGTGGTGCCGTCCGAGCTGATCATCGCCGGCTTCGACGCGCTGCGCCCGGCCGGCCGCATCGCCGGCCAGGTGCGGCTGTGGGACAACATGTGGAACGACGACTACGTCAAGGGCTACCGCATGATGGAGCGCTGGGGCGCCGAGACGCTGCCGCTGGCCAGCGAGTACTTCCGCCAGATCGTCAAGCAGCTGATGCAGGGCAATGCGCTGCACGAAGGCACGCTGCAGATCGGCGGCAGGACGGTGGACCTGAAGCGCATCAAGCTGCCGCTGCTGCACGTGATCGCGCAGCACGACCACATCGTGCCGCCGGCCTGCGCGCAGCCGCTGATGCAGCGCGTGCGCTCGCGCGACAAGCAGGAGGTGATGCTGCCCGGCGGCCACGTCAGCCTGGTGGCCGGGCCCAATGCCGTCAAGCGCCTGTGGCCCGACGCTCGACCGCTGGCTGGAGGCACGCTCGACATGAACGATGACCGCACACGCCCTGCCGCGCAGCCTGCAGCTGCGACGGCGCGACGCTCGAACTGGCGCGGCTGCAGCCCGAGGACGCGCAGGCGCTGGCCGCCTTCGCCGCCGCAGCTGCCGGCGCACGACCTGCTGTTCCTGCGCCGCGACATCAGCCAGCCCAAGGTCATCGCCGCGTGGATGCAGGCCATCGCCGAAGGCCGGCTGCACAGCCTGGCGGTGCGCGAGGCGGGCGTGCTGGTCGGTTGCTCGGCCATCGTCGTCGATGCGCTGTCCTGGTCGCGCCACGTGGGCGAGCTGCGCGTGCTGGTGGCGCCGGTGTGGCGCGGCCGCGGCCTGGGACGCGTGCTGATCCAGCAGTGTTTTGCGCAGGCGCTGGAGCTGGGCCTGGACAAGCTGGTCGCGCAGATGACGGTGGACCAGGTGGCGGCGATCGCGGTCTTCGAGGAGCTGGGCTTCCGCGCCGAGGCGCTGCTGCGCGACCACGTCAAGGACCGCGACGGCCAGCTGCACGACCTGGCGCTGCTGAGCCACGACGTGGCGGCGGTGCAGTCGCGGTTGCAGGCCTACGGGGTCAGCGACGCGTTGCGCTGACGGGCTTGCCGGGCCAGCACATGCGGGGATGCGGCACAATTTCAGCCTTGAACCGAATCGAGTTGCACCATGCCCGACTCAAAGCCCTCGAAGAAGCTGTTCAGGCTCTTCGCCCATCAGCTGTCCGGCCGCGAGCCTAGGCGTTCGCCGACTACGCCATCTTGCAGTAGCCACTTCTCAACCTGTTCCAAGATGTGTAACGCCATTTGGGTCAATCCGCGAGCAGTCGGCCGAGGTTGATGAATACATTTCGATTTGATCGAGAAGCCAGATGCTGTCGCGTGCTGGCAGCTTCTGGTTGCCGTTGGAGTTGAATCGATTCTTGCCGTCAGCGCTGCCCGGCACCTCGAGTCGCTGGTCAATGGCATGTTCGCGTCGAGTCGACGCTGCTGCCTGGGACCGACAGATCGAGGCTGACGTCTCCATCGGCGCTGGATGTCTGGCTGAGGCCGACGAAGACTTCAAGCACCCGCCTTCGCGCGCGCTGTGATTCACACGGCCTCGGCCGAGGTTCTGGCGTTGCTACGACGCGCTGCCAGCCGACATCGCGCCTTGCGGACAAGAGCTTCACAGAAACAGCGTCTCCAGCGGCTGCGTGTCGATCCACGCGATGACGCGCTCGTCGGGCGCCGGGCGCAGCGGCTCCGACACCACGTTGGTGTCAAGCAGGATCACTCGAAGCTCGGCGGGTGGGCGGGCACCTTGTTGCGCACCTGCTCGAAGACGGCGAACTCGCTGTCGCTGAGCTTGGCGCGCCGGCCCATGTCAGCCAGCATTGAGCCCAGCTTGATCCGCCCCTGCGGGCTGATGGCGGATTCGAGAATCTCGCGCACCTCGGCCTCCATGCTGTGGCCGCGTCGCGCGGCGCGTACGCGCAGCGCACGGTGCACCTCGTCCGGAAGGTTGCGCACGGTCAGCATGGCCATCGTCATCGCTCCTTGGAGCACTCACTGCATGCATTGTAGGCGGATGCCTGCATTCACGCGGAGCTGTGCCAGGAATCCGTCCCTTCGACTGCCGCCCGCTATCCGAGCGCCTGCGCAGTCTCGACCGGCTTGCACCAGCGGTAGTGCATCTCGGCGCGGGTGACGAAGCCCAGCCGCCGGTACAGCGCGATCGCGCCGGCGTTGGCCGGCAGCACATGCAGGAAGGGCTGCTGCCCGCGCTGCAGCGCGTCGTGCATCAGCCGGCGCATCAGGCCTTCGGCCAGGCCGCGCCCGCGGGCCGACGGGTGGGTGCAGATCGCGCTCAGCTCGACATGCGCGTCCAGCCGCATGCGCTCGCCGGCCATGGCCAGCAGGCGGCCGTGTTCGAACACGCCGATGTAGTGGCCCATCTCCAGCGTGCGTGGGCCGAAGGGGCCCGGCTGCGTCAGCTCGACCAGCGCCATCACCGCGTCGCGGTCGCTGCGGCCCCAGCGTGACGATGGGCGGGCCCTCGCGCTGCTGGCCGTCGAAGCTGCGTGCTTCCATCTGCAGCAGCGGCACGTCGTTCACCAGCGCCCAGCCGTCGGGCAGCGGCTCGGCGCGGGCGCGCACCAGGCGCGCTTCGGTGTCCGGCGGCAGGCCGCGCGCCAGGTCGGCAAAGGCCTGCTCGCTGGCCTCGGCAATGGCGGAGAAGACCGCCACCTCGCGCGGGTAGTGCAGCGCCAGGCCGTGCCCTGCGGCAAAGCCGCGGTGCGGGCCGCGCAACGCATGCCAGACCGGGTTGTCCAGCGCATGGGTCATGACATCAATTCGCGCCTCAGAAAGTCCTCGATCGCCGCATTGACCACCTCGGGGTGGGTGATCGGCCCCATGTGGCCCAGGCCTTCGAACTCCAGCCACTGCAGCCGCGGCAGCACGCTGGCCAGCAGACGCGCCACGCCGCGCGAGGACGCGGGCGACTCGCTGCCCACCATCAGCAGCACCGGCACATCCAGCGCGCCGAGGTCCGACAGCGGCGTGGGCTGCGTGAACAGCGCCGTGCCCCAGCCCTGCACGTTGACGATGGCCTCTTCGATGGGGGCGCGCCGGTTCTCGGGCGTGCGGCTGCCAGCTGCCGTCGCCCATCCAGAAGTCGATGAAGCGCTCGGCCGCCGCGCTGCGGTCGCCGCGCGCCAGGTGGGCCGCGGCATCGGCCACGGTCTGGCGGATGCCCTCGGCCTCGTTCGGCGGCGGCGCCTCTTCGTCCAGCAGCGCGAACAGCGTGGGCTCGTACAGCACCAGCGCGCGCGGCGGCTGCTGCAGCGCGGCCAGCAGCGCCACCGCGCCGCCGTAGGAATGGCCGACCAGCGCCAGCGGCTCGCCGGCACGCGCGATCAGCGGCTGCAGCAGCGCCACCTCGTCCTGCAGGCGCAGCGTGCGGTCGGCGGGCCAGGCCGGGCCGCGGCCGGCGCCGTGGCTGTCGCCGGCCAGCACGTGGAAGCGCGGCGCCAGCCGGTCCATCAGGCCGCGCCACTGCGCGCTGCTGCTGGCATTGCAGTGCACGCAGACCACGCCGGGGCCGGCGCCGGCCTCGCGGAAGTAGCGGGCGTCTGTCATGCGCGCTCGATCACCACTTCGAGGTATTCGCTGGGCAGCACCAGCGTGGCATCGCCCGAGCGGTTGCGCGCGGCCATCAGCGCCAGCAGGTCCTGGTGCAGGGCGGCCTGGCCGCTGGCGTCCAGCGCCGCGAAGGTCTTGTTCGTCGGCCCGTAGTAGGTGCGGAAGACCTCGATCCAGTGTTCCGGCGAGTTGTAGCGGAACACGAACTCGCGGCTGTGGATGTGCAGCGCGCGCGCACCGGCACCGAACAGCTCCTGCAGCCGCGCCTGCGTGCCCCACAGCGCCGGCGACTTCAGCCCCGCCGCCGGCGGCACGTACTTGCCGATGGTCTTGAACAGCTGGCCGATGAAGCTTTCCGGCGTCCAGTTGGCCAGGCCGATCTTGCCGCCGGGGCGGCACACGCGCAGCATCTCGCGCGCCGCCTGTTCCTGGTCGGGCGTGAACATCACGCCGAAGGTGGACAGCACCGCGTCGAAGCTGGCGTCGGCGAAGGGCAGCTTCTCGGCATCGGCTTCCTGGAACGTGGATGTCGTGGCCTTCGGCCTGCGCGCGCGCCCGCCCGGCGTCGAGCAGCGAGGCCACGTAGTCGGTGGAGGTCACCACGCAGCCGCGGCGCGCCGCGGCCAGCGTGGCATTGCCGTTGCCGGCGGCGACGTCGAGCACGCGCCAGCCGGCGCGCGGGTCCAGCGCTTCGCACAGCTGCTCGCCGACGATCTGCAAGGTGGTGCCGACGACCGCGTAGTTGCCGGTGGACCAGGCGGCCTGCTGGCGCGTCTTGACGGCGGCGAAGTCGGGCGTGGGGGTGGGGTGGGGGACAGCACGGCGGACATGGTGGATCTCCTGGTGGTTGGGTTGGCGAGGCATCCATTGAGCGCCGGATGTCCGTCGAACGGGTGTCGCCGAGTGGGACAAAAACTCGGACAAGATGGCCCGGCTTGTTTAGAGTCGGCGCGGTGCAGGATCGATCCCCTTCCTTCGGCTACTGGCTGCGCCGCCGGCGCAAGGCGCTGGACCTGACGCAGGAGGCGCTGGCGCAGCGCGTCAGCGTGTCGGTGTTCTCGATCCGCAAGATCGAAGTCCGACGAGCGCCGGCCGTCGCGCCGCCTGGCCGAACGGCTGGCCACGTCGCTGGCCGTGCCCGACGCGGAGCGTGCGGCCTTTCTGGAAGCGGCGCGCGCGCTGCGCGGCCTGCAACGCCTGGTGCTCGATGGCCAGCCGGCGCAACCGGGCGATTCGCCGTCACCGGCCCCGGCGGCCGCGCCATCGGCCTCGACCGAGGCCACGCCCTTCGTCGGCCGCGGCCACGAGCTGGCGCAACTGCGGGCCGGCCTGGCGCAGCTGGCCGAAGGCCGCGGCGGCACGGTGCTGGTCGAAGGCGAGCCCGGCATCGGCAAGACGCGGCTGCTGCGCGAGCTGCTGCGCGAGGCGCAATCGCGCGGCCTGCCGCTGCTGGCCACCAAGTGCTACGAGATCGAGCGCGCCATGCCCTACCAGCCGGTGATCGACCTGGTGTCGCGCGCGCTGGAACTGGCCAACGCCGCCGACATCGCCAGGCTCGGCGCGGTGTCGCTGGCCGAGCTGAAGGCGCTGGCGCCCGAGATCGGCGAGCGTTTTCCCGAGCTGCCGGCCCTGTCGGGCGACTTCCCCGAAGCCCGCCAGGCGCGGCTGTCGCGCGCGGTGGGTCAGTTGCTGGACGCGGCGCTCGGCGCGGGAGCGTCGCTGCTGGTGGTCGACGACCTGCAATGGGCCGACGCGGCCAGCGTGCAGGTGCTGCACCACCTGGCGCGCCAGGGTGCGCAACGCGCGCGCCTGGTCGTGTTGGCCTACCGCGACGAGGACGTCGACCAGGACGAGCGCCTGGCCCGTCTGATCGACAGCCTGTGCCGCGAGGCCGCCGCGCGGCGCTTGCCGCTGCCGCGGCTGCAAGCGGCAGACACCGCGCAGCTGGTGACGGCGATGGCCGATGCCGGCCTGGCCGAACGGCTGCACCTGGAAACCGAGGGCAACCCCTTCTTCCTGGTGTCGATGCTGCAGTCGCTGAGCGAGGGCACGGCCACGGCAGGCGCGCCGGCGCCGCCGCGCCCCGGTCAGTTGCCCGAGGCGCTGCGCGCCGCCGTGCGCGTGCGCCTGGCGCATGTGCCCAAGGCCTATCGCCCGGTGCTGGAGACGGCCGCGGTGCTGGGCCGGCATTTCGATTTCGACACGCTGCTGCAGGTGGGCAGCGACAGCGAAGCGCAATTGCTCGACGCGGTGGAGGCGCTGGTCCGGCGGCGCCTGCTGCGCGAGCATGCGGAAGGCGGCGTCTACGACTTCAGCCACGACAAGCTGCGCGAGGTGGTCTACGGCGACATCGGCGGCGCGCGGCGCCGGCTGCTGCACCAGACGGTGGCCGAGGCGCTGGAACGCCATGGCGATGCCGACGCGCACGAACACATCGCGCGGCTGGCCGAGCACTTCGAGCGGGCGATGCTCTGGCCCAAGGCGCTGCACTACCTGCAGCGCGCCGGCGAACGCTCGCGCGCGCTGTTTGCGATGCGCGACGCGCTGCACTGGCTGGACCGTGCGGTGGCCATCGCCGAGTTGCACCCGCGATCGCTGGACGAGCCCCAGCGCCTGGCGCTGTACGCACAGCGCGGCGCGGCGCGCGCCCAGGCCGGGCAGACGCAGGGCGCGGTGGCCGACCTGCGGCGCGTGGTGGATGCGGCGCGCGCCGCCGGCGAACGTGAGCGCACGCGCGACGCGCTGGTGCAGCTGGGCATGGCCTACCGCCGCGCCGATGCCTACGAGCAGGCCACCGCCTGCCTGGGCGAGGCGCTGGACGAGGCGCGCGCGCTGAACGACGAGCGCCAGGCGGCCGACACGCTGTACCACCTGGGCACGGTGGCCTGGAGCACCGGGCTGAACGACCAGGCCACCGCCCACCACCAGCAGGCGGTGCAGATCTGCGAACGCCGCGGCTTCGTCGACCTGGTCGCCGTGCAGGCCTACCACGGGCGCGGCGAGGCGCACTTCGCCAATGCCGAGCCGGCGGCGGCCATCGCCTGCTACACGCGGTCGCTGGCGCTGGCGCGCAGCATCGGCGACCGCAGCTACGAGTCCGAGAACCTGATGATGATCGGCCACGCCTGCGTCGGCACCAAGGGCAGCGGCGACTACCCGCGTGCGCTGGCGCATTTCGAGGCCGCGCTGGACATCGCCCGTGCCGCCGACCTGCAATGGCACCTGGGCCCCACGCTGCTGGGGCTGGACCATGTGCGCGCCTGCACCGGCCGCTACGGCGAAGCCTGGCTGGGCATGCAGCGCACGCTGCAGCAACTGCAGGAGCTGGGCCAGCTGCGCTACCAGTTCATCGCGCTCGACGCCATCGCCCACCTGCTGCTCGACCTGGGCCTGCAGTCGCAGGCGCTGCCGCTGCTGCAACAAGGCCAGGCGCTGGCGCGCGACAGCGGCATCCTGTTCTGGCGCGCCACGCTCGACGCGCATGTGGCGGTGGCGCGCGCGCGGCTGGGCGAGCATGGCGACACCGCGCTGCTGCAGCTGACGCTGGAACACACGCGCGCGCATGCCGAGCGTTACATGCAGGTGCGCTGCCTGGACGCGCTGGCCGAGATGGCGCTGCTGGAAGGCGACGCCGCGCGCTGCCTCGCCAGTGGCCGACGAGCTGCTGCACATCGCCGACGACAACGGCCTGCGTGAACTGCAGGCCGTGGCGCGCCGCTGGCGCGGCGAAGCGCTGCTGCACGAGCGTGCCTTCGCACCGGCGCTGGACGAGCTGATGCAAGCCGCGGCCTTGGCCGAGCGCGTGGGGCGCGTGCGCCTGATGCTGGACCTGCAGCGTGCACTGGCACGGCTGCACGAGCAGCAGGGTCAGACCGACACGGCCGCACCACACCACACGCGCGCGCAGGCCCTGGCCCGGTCCATCGAGGCCAGCCTCGAAGGTAGCGGCTTGAAGGCCCGACTCAACCCGTAGGCGGCGGATCGCGCTGGTAGGGCGGCAGCTTGGCGCCGCAGTCGCGGCAGAACTTCGCTGTCGGTGAATGGCCCTCGCTCAGGCATTCCTGACAGCTGCGCGTGGTCGGCTCGCGTCTCCCCTGCTGGCCGATCAGCTCGGCGCTGACGATGCCGGTGGGCACGGCCAGCGTGCCCCAGCCCATCAGCATCATCAGGCTGGCGATGAAGCGGCCCAGGTCGGTATGCGGTGTGACGTCGCCGAAGCCCACCGTGGTCAAGGTGGTGATGGCCCAGTACACGCCGATCGGGATGCTGGTGAAGCCGTTCTCCGGGCCTTCGACCACGTACATCAGCGCGCCCATGACCGTCGTCAGCAGCAGCACGAAGGCCAGAAACACGGCGATCTTGCGCCGTGAGTTGCGCAGCGCCTGGTAGAGCAAGGAGAACTCGCTGACGTAGGCGCTGAGCTTCAGCAGCCTGAAGATGCGCAGCAGCCGCAGCAGGCGCACGGCGATCAGCGAGTGCATCTCCGGCATCAGCACCGCCAGGTAGGTGGGCAGGATGGCGAGCAGGTCGATGATGCCGAAGAAGCTGCGCGCATAGCGCCACGGGTGGCGCACGCAGGCCAGGCGCGCGATGTATTCGGCCGTGAAGGCCAGCGTGAAGAACCATTCCAGCGCCTTGAGCCAGCGACCGTGCTGCTGGTGCACCGACGCCATGCTGTCCAGCCCCACCACCGCCACGCTCGCCAGGATCATGGCGATCAACGCCAGGTCGAAGGCGCGCCCGGCGCGTGTGTCGGCTTCGAAGATGATGGTGTACAGGCGCAGCCGCCAGCCGGCGAGCGGCTTGCCGAGTTCGCGTGGGTCCGTGTCCAGCGGGCTGGGCGGCATTGGGGGTGTCTTCATGCGGGTGTGGCGAAGCCCTGGCGCAGCGCCTCGATGCGCGCCGCGTGGATGGCCTCGCCGATCTGCGGCCCGGCCTTGCCGAGCGCGGCGAAGCGCTGCGCCACTGCGGCCGTGTCCACGCTGCGTGCAAAGGCCAGTGCCTGCAGCAGGCGCTGGCGTTGCGGGTAGTCGCGCTGCTGCAGGCCCAGCCGGCCGCGCGCATCGCATTCGCAGGCCAGCAGCATGTCGGCAAAACGTGCCGGGCGGCGCAGCGCGTCGCAGCGTTCCAGCAGCCGCAGCTGCGCCGCCGGCTTGAGCTCCAGGCTGGCATGCACGTGGCCGTGCTCGCGCGCGGTGACCTCGGCCAGCTCGCGGCACTCCACCGGCACCTTCAGGCGCTCGCACAGCGCGCGCAGCAGCTTGACGCTGCGCTCCTCGTGGCCCAGGTGGCGCGGCAGCACATCGGCCGGCGTCGTGCCCTTGCCCAGGTCGTGGCACAGGCAGGCAAAGCGCACCGGCAGCGAGGCCTGCACGCGCGCCGCTTCGTCGAGCACCATCATCAGGTGCACGCCGGTGTCGACCTCGGGGTGGTGCGCCGGCGGCTGCGGCACGCCCCACAGGCGGTCCACCTCGGGCAGCAGCACGCGCAGCGCGCCGCAGTCGCGCAGCAGTTCGAACATGCGCGAGGGCGTGGCTTCCATCAGGCCGCGCGCCAGTTCCTGCCACACGCGCTCGGCCACCAGGGCCTCCACTTCGCCGGCCTCGACCATGTGGCGCATCAGCGCCAGCGTTTCCGGCGCGACGTGGAAGTCGGCAAAGCGCGCCGCGAAGCGCGCCACGCGCAGGATGCGCACCGGGTCTTCGGCGAAGGCGTCGGACACATGGCGCAGCACACGCTGCTGCAGGTCGCGCGCGCCGCCGTGGGGGTCGATCAGCGTGCCGTCGTCGCGCAGCGCCATCGCGTTGATCGTCAGGTCGCGGCGCGACAGGTCCTGTTCCAGCGTCACCGATGGGTCGGCGTGCACGCTGAAGCCGTGGTAACCCGGTGCCGACTTGCGCTCGGTGCGGGCCAGCGCGTATTCCTCGTGCGTCTGCGGATGCAGGAACACCGGGAAGTCGGCGCCGACCTGGCGGAAGCCGGCGTCGAGCATCTGCTGCACCGTGGCGCCCACCACCACCCAGTCGCGATCGTTGACCGGCCGGCCGAGCAGCTGGTCGCGCACCGCGCCGCCGACCACGTAGGCCTGCAGCCCGGAGGCGGCGGGCGAGGGCGGGGGCGGGGGCGATGGCATCGATGTCATGGCTTGGTCAGCGGGCGGCGCGATTGTCGAGCAGGCCGTCGCCTGCGCCTACCGTGCGGGCGCAGCATCGGCGGCATCCATGCGCGCCACTTCGGCCGCCAGCGCGTCGACCGCGCGGCGGTAGCGCTGCAGCACCTGCTCCGGCGTCTCGTCGCGCGGCTCGACGATCAGCGGCTGCCACACCGGCGCGGCGATGCCCGCCAGCACGGCATGGCGGCGGATCGGCGTGGCCGGCGGCAGCGCGAAGCGTCCGCCGCTGTCTTCGACGCGCGCGGCCTCGCCGCCCACCATCACGCCCAGCAGGTACAGGTGCCGGTGCAAGGGAGACAGTTGCTGCTCGACACGTGCCGCCAGGCCGCTTTCATCGGCCTCGTAGCGCGCGGCCAGTTCGGTGAACTCGCGCAGGCTGCGCACCGGCAGCGCAGCCACCTCGCCCAGGCCCAGCAACTGCGCCTGCTGTTGCGCCGCAGCCAGCCGCGGCGCGGCGCGCTGCCGCGCGGCGGCCTGCACCTCGGGCGGTGACATCGCGTAGCTGCCCACCAGCTGGCTGATGGTGCCCAGCTCGTAGCCCAGGCGCAGCGTGGCCATGCGGTGGCCGGGTGGCAGGCGCTGCAGCGCGTCGCGCGAGGCCGCGGCCACCTCGTTCGGCTTCTTTCGCCAGCCGTGCCGCCGGGTCGGCATCGAGCAGGCCCACGCGCTGCAGCAGCGTGGCCGTGGCCGGCAGCGTGAAGATGGCGAGCTGCAGCCGTTCCAGCGCGATGAAGGCCAACGCGATGGCCAGTGTGTAGGCCAGCACGCGCCAGATCTCGGCGCTCGATGTTCTGGGGGGTGGCATCGGGGGGACTCGGCTTCGCGGCTATCGTAGCGCCTGGGGGTGTGGGACATGCTGGGCGGTGAACTGTCGTTCCATCTGCTGAACGTGCTGCTGCTGACGCTGGGCATCGCGCCGCTGGTGCTTTGGCGCTACCGGCGCGCGGTGCTGGCCGGCATGCAGGGTCGTTCCGAGCACACGTTGCCGGTGGCTGCCGCGATGGCGCCACCATTGCCGAAGGCGGGTGCCGACTTGGACGCGCTGCGCTGGGAGGCGCGGCTGCGCCGCCGCGTCTTCATCGCCGTGCTGGGCGCGACCTTCCTGTCGGCACTGCCGCTGTCGGCGCTGTTCTTCTGGCTGAGCGGCGAGCCGGCGACGCCGGTGCATCTGTACCTGAAGGCCGGGGTGCTGGCCAGCGCCGCGGTGCCGATGTTCGCGGTGCTGGCGGCTATCCCCTTCTGGCGTGCGCTGGCGCTGTGGCTGGCGACGATGTGCGCGCTGGCGGCGGCGGGCGTGCTGCTGTCGATGCTGCAGCGGCCCTTCTACGGCAAGGCGCCGAGCCTGGACCAGGCGATGAACTTCGTCGTCTTCTTCCAGTTCGCTGCCGTCACGCTGTGGCTGCCGATGCTGCTGGGCCTGGCCACGGGCGCGCGGCGCGTGCGCGGCGTGGCGCCGATCACCTTTGCCGGGCTGCTGGTCTTCGGCCTGGCGCCGCTGCTCGGGCTGCGCCTGACGCAGTGGCTGACGGGCACGCAGTCCGGTGCGTCCTGGGTGCTGTCGGGCCCGGGCCTGTACACCGGCTTCATCGTCGTGGCGCTGCCGATGGGGCTGCTGGCGTGGTGGCGGCTGAAGGCGCTGGCACGGCGCTACGAGGCCAAGCGCTTTTCCGACGCGCAACTGCTGGCCGGCACCTGGTGGCTGTTGATCGTGGCCGCCGAGGCGGTGGAACGCATCAGCGTGCACCCCGGCGTGGGGCCGCTGCTGACGGTGCTGGCGGTGGCCGCGCTGTCGGCGGCAATGTTCCCGCCGCTGCTGGCCGCGGGCCTGAAGCGCGCGCAGCGCAGTATCGACCGGCCGCCGCCGCGCACGCTGCTGCTGCTGCGCGTGTTTGGCGACACCGCCCGCACCGAAGCGCTGTTCGACCGCATCGCCTCGCGCTGGCGCTGGTTCGGCCCGCTGACGATGATCGCCGCGCCCGATGTGGTGGCGCGCACCGTCGACCCGGGCGACTTCCTGCAGTTTGCGTCCGGCCACATCGGCGCCAGCTTCGTCAACACGCAGCAGGACCTGGACCAGCGCCTGGCGACGCTCGACCTGGCACCCGACCCCGACGGCCGCTATCGCGTCAACGAGTTCTGCTGCCGCGACAGCAGCTGGCAGGCCACGGTGGTGCAGCTGATCGAACGGGCCGATGCGGTGGTGATGGACCTGCGCGGCTTCAATGCGCAACGCGCCGGCTGCGCCTTCGAGCTGGGCGAACTGGCACGCCGCCGCCGGCCGCAGCAGGTGGTGCTGCTGGTCGACGCCAGCACCGACAAGGCGCGCCTCGAACCGTGGCTGGGCCCACCGGATGCGCGGCCGACGATGATCGAACTGCCCAAGGGCGACCGGCGTGCGGTGGACAGCGCCTTCGAGGGCTTGCTGCGGGCCGCAGGGGTGGGGCGATGAGCCCGCGACGCAGCCGCCAGCGGCAAGGGCTTTGCGGTCGCCTTCCGCTTCAGGCCTGGGCTCGACGACGCCCAACAACTGCAGCTGCTGACGTGCTTTGTGGTCGAGGCGATCGAGGCGCGCCAGTTGTCGTTCGGCGGTGGCGATGGCGGCGGCTTCGTCAGCCACGCAGGGCCCGGTTCAGCCAGCGAAGACGATCGCCAGGCCGTGATCGCCTGGCTCGGCGCCTGCCCCGATGTCGAGCAGGTGGTGGTGGGCGCGCTGGAAGACGCCTGACGTGTCGGGCGTCGGACCGCGCTTCACGCCGCCTCGGCCTCGGCGCCCTGCAGCGCCTCGGGCATGGGGATGCGCGCGTCACCCGAAGTCAGCGTCATCAGGATGTCGGCATACCAGGCGCAGTTCAGGCCCAGCGACTCGTCCTGCTGGCGGTCGCGGCTGCTCATGTCCATGCGCATCGAATGCACGCCCAGCAGCTTCCACGGCAGCTGCGCGTCGCCATCGGCATCGCGCATGACCACGGGCGCGCCGCTGGTGCCGCGGTGCGTGCGCGCATCGGTGAGAAAGTAGCCCAGGCCCTGGAAACGCAGCCCGAAGGACGACGCAATGGTCGCCTGGCGGACCACCGGCAGGTGGTGCAGCGTGTCGTGAAAGCCGAGCGGAAAGCCGACGATCGACAGCGAGCTGCCGACCTCGACTTCCTGCAGCGAATCCAGCAGGTGCTGGGGCCCGAAGCAGCGCAGCAGCACCGACGGCGGCAGCGCCGAACGCTGCAGTTCGATCGCCGCCACGTCGATCGCGCCGCCGGCGTCGCGGCCTTCGTGCCACACGCTCATGCCGTCGTGGTACAGCAGCACCGACAGCGCCACCGACTGCGTCAGGTTCTGCGCGTCGGTGTGCAGCTCGATCTCGATGCGGTTGGGAAAGTGCCGGCTGGGCTGGTCGATGAGCACATGCCGGCTGGTGACGAAGAACAGCCTCTCGTCACGCTCGAAGAAGAAGCCGCTCGCGCCGGTGAGCAGCTGCGCGCCGAAAAAGGTGCTGACCCGTGCGGTGCTCAGCAGCAGCGGTTCGATCACGGCAAAGCCGCCATCGAGGACGTACCTTCGATCATTTCTTGTCCTTGCCGACCTGGTTGCCGATGACGCCGCCCACGGCCGCGCCGCCGACGGTACCGACCGCGCTGCCGCCCGTAAGGACGGCGCCGCCGACCGCGCCGACGCCGGCACCGACGGCCGTGCTCTTGTCGCGCTCGGACATGCTGGAGCAGCCGCCGGCAGCCAGGATCACGGCGGCGATCGGGGCGAGAAAGGTGAAGCGGGACAGTGTGTTGTTCATGGGGGACCTCGTGTGCGTGTGTGTCAACAGTGGGTGTCGAGGTCAGTGTGGCCATCATGCGCCTTCCCGCCCAGCGGACGGCAGCGCGCATGGCCGTAGTTGTTGTCCTACGCGCGCCGTTCGGCATTCGGCGCTGTCCTACAAGATCGGCGCCTGCGGGCCGATGGTCGGCGCCATCAGGGCATGAGCCAATCAGGGTCTTCGCACAACCTGCATCGATGGATTGCCATGCCCACTACTGAACTGCTTGCCCGCGCACCCCTGCCCACCCAGGCGACGACGCTGAACATCGACTGCATGCTCGCCTACGAGCTGGACGGCGACTGCGAGTTCCTGTTCATGATCCACCCGGCCGAGCATCCGCTGCAGACCTTGGTGAACGAAGAGCTGCGGCTCGATCCGCCCTTGCCGCATCGCATCCTGGTCGATGCCCACTCGGGCAACCGCGTGCTGCGGCTGCGTGCCGGCCCCGGAACGCTGCGCCTGGACTACCGCGCGCAGCGTTCAGCGCCGTGCCGACGAGGACAGCAGCGATGCGCCGGAACTGCCGATCAGCGAGCTGCCCGACGAGGTGCTGCGCTACCTGCTGCCCACGCGCTATTGCGAATCGGACCTGCTCGGCGCGGTGGCGCGGCAGACCTTCTGCGCGTTGCCGCCGGGCCACCAGCGGGTGCAGCGCGATCTGCGCTGGGTGCACCAGAACATCGAGTACCGCATCGGCTCCACCGATGCCACCACCACCGCGCGCGACGTGTTCCTGCAGCGTGCCGGCGTGTGCCGCGACTTCGCGCACCTGTCCATCGCCTTGTGCCGCGCGCTGAACATCCCGGCACGGCTGGTCAGCGGCTACGCGCGCTTCGCCGAGCCGCCGCCGGACTTCCATGCGGTGTTCGAGGCCTACCTGGGCGGCCGATGGGTGTTGTTCGACCCGACGCAGATGGTGCCGGTCGACCAGCTGGTGCGCGTGGCGCACGGGCTGGATGCCAAGGACATCGCCTTCGCCACCATCTACGGCCCGGCGCGCATGACCGGCATGAGCCCGGAGGTCGAGGCCATGATGGCCGGCCCGGCCCCAGGGAGCCGTTGATGGCGACGGCGCGCGGCGCGCAGGCGCACTTTGCCGTCAACCCGCCAGCGCGGCGAGCGATGGCCGAGCTGTTCTTCGCGCAAACGCCGCCGCCCGGCGCTAGCATCGACAGCTCCGCTGTTCTACGCTGCCACGCCATGCACGCTTCCACGTTGTCCACACCCTATGGCGAACTCGCCGTCACCCAGAGCCGCCGTGACGGCCCGCCGGTGCTGCTGGTGCACGGCAATTCCGCCTGCAAGGAGATCTTCGCGCGCCAGTTCGACAGCCCGCTGCTGTCGGCCTACCGGCTGATCGCGCTGGACCTGCCCGGCCACGGTGCATCGACCGATGCGCCGGACCCGTTGGCTGCCTATGCGCTGGACGGCTTTGCCGCGGCCTGCGCGGCGGTGCTCGACGCGCTGGGCACCGGCCCGGTGCGATTGCTCGGCTGGTCGCTGGGCGGCCACATCGGCCTGGAACTGCTGGGCCGTCGGCCGGACCTTGTGTCCGCGCTGATGATCGTCGGCACGCCGCCGATTCCGCTGGACCTGTCGGTGATGGGCGCGGCCTTCAAGCCCAGCCCGGTGATGGGCCTGACCGGCAAGGAAGACTTCAGCGACGATGAAGCCTTGCTCTACGCGCAGCACACCTCGGCGGTGAACGGCACTGTCGATGCGCATCTGCTGGCGATGTGCAAGCGCGCCGATGGCCGCTTCCGGCGCATGATGTTCGAATCACTGGCCGCCGGCCGCGCGTTGGACGAAGTGGCGATCGTGCGCGAAGGCAAGGTGCCGCTGGCGGTGGTCAATGGCAGCGAGGATGCATTCGTCAACCTCGACTACATCGCCGGCCTGCCTTACGGCCGGCTGTGGGAAGGCAGGACGCAGGTGCTGCCGGGGCTGGGGCACGCGCCCTTTCTGCAAGGACCGGACGTGTTCAACCCGATCTTCGCGCGCTTCCTGGCGTCGACCGGCGCGGCCTGACGAAGTACATCGGGGCCGCCGGTTTGGGTGGCAGGATGCGGCGCATAGCTGCTCTGTCGTGCTGTGTCGCGCGGGCCGAGGACGACGGGTGAGCGAATCCGCTCCTGTCCCCCGCCCGAGCTGGCGCTCGGGCTCCTCCTTTACCTCGCGGATTCGCTCACCCGCCACCCTCGGCTGATCACCGCTGCGAGCTGCTCGCGGCGCTCGCCGACGGCCGGGTTGCGCAGCACCACGCTGCTAGCGGCAGACGATCGCGCCGCGCACCGCGCCATCGGCCGGGTCGCGGTGGGCTCGTGGCCGAGCGCGTGGCACGCCGCGTGATGCTGGCTGTTGTCGGCTGCCGAGCAGCGCGCCGCCGCCAGCCGAGGACGGTGGGGAGCGAATCCGGGAAGTAGAGGAGGAGCCCGGTCGACAGCCGCGCCGGAGGACATGGACGGATTCGCATCCCCCCGTCCTCGGCCCGCGCCAGCACAACACGGCTGCTATGCGCCGAGAGCCACCGTCGACAGTCGCACCAGCCTCGAACCGCGGTGCCTCAACGCACGGAATTCACTGCTCGCAGGATCGCCTCGGGCGTGGCCGGTGCCGACAGCTGCGGGTCAGCAGCGCTGTCGCCGGCCGCGGCCACCGCGTCGCGGATGGCGAAGAACACGCTGAAGGGCAGCAGCAGCGGCGGCTCGCCCACCGCCTTGCTGCGGTGGATGCTGTCCTCGACATTGCCGTTGTCGAACAGCCGCGTGTTGAAGATGCCCGGTGCGTCGTTGGCGGTGGGGATCTTGTAGGTGCTGGGCGCGTGCGTCAGCAGCGCGCCGGTCTTCGGGTGCCAGACCAGTTCTTCACTGGTCAGCCAGCCCATGCCCTGGATGAAGGCGCCTTCGACCTGGCCGATGTCGATGGCCGGGTTGAGCGACCTGCCGGCGTCGTGCAGCAGGTCGGCGCGCAGCAGCTTCCATTCGCCGGTGAGCGTGTCGATGATCACTTCGCTGACCGCCGCGCCGTAGGCAAAGTAGTAGAAGGGCCGGCCGGTGAGTGTGGCGCGGTCCCAGTGCAGCCCGGGCGTGGCATAGAAGCCGTCGCTCCACAGCTGCACACGCGCCACGTAGGCCTGCTGCACCAGCTCATCGAAGCTGATGTCGACGCCCGTGGCGCGCACGCGGCCGGATTCGAAGCGCACGCTCTTGGCATCGACGCCGTGCTGGCTGGCCACCAGCGCTGCCAGCCGTTCGCGGATCTGCCGCGCCGCGTCCTGCGCGGCCTTGCCGTTGAGGTCGCTGCCGGTGCTGGCGGCGGTGGCCGAGGTGTTGGCGATCTTGCTGGTGTCGGTGGCGCTGCTGCGCACCCGCTTGAGCTCCAGGCCCAGTTCGTGCGCCACCACCTGCGCCACCTTGGTGTTCAGGCCCTGGCCCATTTCGGTGCCGCCGTGGTTCACCAGCACCGAGCCGTCGGTGTACACGTGCACCAGCGCGCCGGCCTGGTTGTAGTGGTTGACGTTGAAGGAGATGCCGAACTTCACCGGCGTCAGCGCCAGCCCGCGCTTGAGCACCGGGCTGCCGGCGTTGAAGGCGCGCGACGGCATGGCGCCGCGCCGCGTAGTCGCAACTGGCCGCCAGCTCGTCGACCAGTTCGTGGATGACGTTGTCGGTGACCGTCTGGCGGTAGGGCGTGACGTTGTTGTCGGTCTTGCCGTAGAAGTTGGCGCGCCGCACCTCCAGCGCATCGCGCCCCAGCTGGCGCGCGATGCGCTCCAGGATCAGCTCGACGATCAGCGCGCCCTGCGGCCCGCCGAAGCCGCGGAAGGCGGTGTTGCTCTGCGTGTTCGTCTTCGCGCAGTAGCCGTGGATGGCGACTTCGGGCAGCCAGTAGGCGTTGTCGAAGTGGCAGATCGCGCGCGTCATCACCGGCGGGCTCAGGTCGGCGCTGAAGCCGGCGTTGCAGATCATCGTCACCTCGGCGCCGAGGATGCGGCCGCTGTCGTCGAAGCCGATGTCGTAGTCGAACTCGAAGCCGTGGCGCCGGCCGGTGATCATGAAGTCGTCGTCGCGGTCGGGGCGCAGCTTCACCGGCCGGTTCAGCCGCCGCGCCGCCACCGCGGCGATGCAGGCGAACAGCGCGGACTGCGATTCCTTGCCGCCGAAGCCGCCGCCCATGCGCCGGCATTCCACCAGCACCGCATGCGCCGCACCGCCCAGCGCATGCGACACCACCTGCTGCATCTCGCTGGGGTGTTGCGTCGAGCAGTGCACGCGCATGCCACCGTCTTCCAGCGGCACGGCGTAGCTGATCTGGCCTTCCAGATAGAACTGTTCCTGCCCGCCCTGCACGAAGCTGCCCTGCAGCCGGTGCGGTGCGGTGGTGATGGCGCGCTGGCAGGCGCCGGGCGCCGATTCCCGCGTCAGGTGCATCGGGGGCACCACATAGGACTGTGCCGCATGCGCCTCGCGCACCGTCAGCACCGCCGGCAGCGGCTCGATGTCCAGGAAGTCCTTGGCACGCGCCGCCGCGCGCCGGGCCGCGTCGCGCGTGTGTGCGATCACCGCGAACACCGGCTGGCCCAGGTACTGCACCGTGCCTTCGGCCAGGATCGGGTCGTCGTGCACGATCGGGCCGCACTGGTTCTCGCCGGGGATGTGCTCGGCCGCGATCACGTCCACCACGCCGGGCAGGGCGCGCAGCGCGTCCAGCTCGATGCCCTTGAGCCGGCCATGCGCCACCGGCGACAGGCCCAGCGCCGCATGCAGCGTGCCGGCCAGTTCGGGCAGGTCGTCGATGTAGGTGGCGGTGCCGGCCACGTGCAGGTGCGCCGACTCATGCGCATGGTCGCGCCCCACTGCGCCCGGCAGTGGTGGCGAAGGGCGCTTCGGTGATCTGGTTCATGACAGGTCTCCCTCAGGCCGTGGCGGCCACGGCACCGGCCCACACGCTGGCCTGCGCCAACGGCTGCTGCGTGCGTGTTTCCAGCCACAGCCTCTTGAGCAACCCTTGTGCCACCTGGCGCCGGTAGTCGGCGCTGGCGCGCAGATCGCTCAGCGGCGTGAAGTCGGTGCCCAAGGCCTGCATCGCGGCATGTCACCGTGGCCTCGGTCCACGGCTGGCCGACGACCGCGGCCTCGGCGCCGCGCGCACGCTTGACCACCGCCGGCCATGCCGCCGAAGGCGAAGCGCGCGCTCTTCACCACGTCGCCGTCGAGTTCGATGGCCAGGCCGGCGAACAGCGCCGAGATGTCGCAGTCGTAGCGCTTGCTGATCTTGTAGGCGCGCAACTGCTGTGCCGGCGTGGGCAGCGGCACGCTGACGCCGGTGACCAACTCACCCGGCTGCAGCTGGTTCTTCATGTAGTCGAGGTAGAAGTCCTCCAGCGCCATCTCGCGCGTGGCAGCGCCGTGGCGCAGCTGGATGCGCGCGCCCAGCGCCATCAGCACCGGCGCGCTGTCGCCGATGGGCGAACCGTTGGCGACGTTGCCGCCCATCGTGCCGGCATGGCGCACGGGCGGGCCGGCAAAGCGCAGCCAGGCTTCGTTGAGGCTGGGCCAATGCGTCGGCCAGCGCCGACCAGGCGTCTTCCAGCGTGGCGCCGGCGCCGATGTGCAGCGCGCCGTCGGCCACCGTGATGCGCTTGAGCTCGTCGACCTCGCCGAGGTAGAGGATGTCGCCCAGGTCGCGGAACTGCTTGTTCACCCACAGGCCGATGTCGGTGCAGCCGGCCAGCAGCCGCGCCTGCGGCCGTTCGGCGCGCAGAGCGGGCCAGTTCGCTCCAGCGTGCGCGGCGCGAAGAAGTGGTCGCTGCGCGGCTGTGCCGCCGTGCACCACGGCCGGGTTCGGCGCCACGTAGTGCAGCGGCTGTGTCGGCGCGCAGCTGGCGCAGCAGCGCGACGATGGGCGCGGTGTCCAGCCGCCGTGCCGGCAGCTGGAACATGCGCTGTCCGGCATCCAGGATCGGCCGGTAGCCGGTGCAGCGGCACAGGTTGCCCGACAGCTCGTCGGCCAGTTGCTGCGCGCGTCGGCGTGGTGCCGGCTTCGTGGTGGTGCTCGTAGCTGGCGGCCAGCGTCATGACGAAGCCGGGGGTGCAGAAGCCGCATTGCGAGCCGTGGCAGTCGACCAGCGCCTGCTGCACGGGGTGCAGTTCGCCGCCGATGCCGCCAGGTCCTCGACGCTGAGCAGCGCCTTGCCGTCCAGCGTGGGCAGGAAGCGGATGCAGGCGTTCACCGGCCGCAGCGACAGCCCGCCGACGACGGTGGCGCGTGCCGCCGCGCTGCCTTCGGCCGCGTCGGCCAGTTCGGCGACGATCACCGTGCAGGCGCCGCAATCGCCCTCGGCGCAACCTTCCTTGGTGCCGGTGCAGCGCGCGTCCTCGCGCAGCCATTCGAGCACGCTGCGCGTGGGTGCGGCGCCTTCGACGGCGACGATGCGGCCACGGTGCACGAAGCGGATCGGTCGGGAGTTCCATACGGGTTCTCGCTGACATCGGACAGTGCGAACACTAGCGCCTGCTGGCGCAAAGCAATATACGATCCATGCACTAAGTAATATGCGATGAATCGTATGGCACAGCGTTCGCTAGTCTCCACCATTGACCTCCATCTCGTGAAGGTCTTGCATTACCGTGATCAGCGAACGCAGTGTCTCCCGCGCCGCGATGCGTCTGCAAAGCACGCAGCCGATGGTCAGCGCCCAGCTGAAGCGGCTGCGCGCGCTGACCGGAGACCCGCTTGCTGGTGCGTTCGGGCCAGGGCCTGGCGCCCACCGACGCGGCGCTGGCCATGCTGGAGCCGGCCGCGCGGCTGCTGCGCGAGGCCGAGCTGCTGTTCGCGCCGCAGCAGCGCAGCGGCCCCTTCGATCCGGCCAGCGCCACGCTTGAGCTTCCGCATCGCCGCCAGCGACTACCTGGACCCGCTGTTCCTGCCGCGCATCGTGGCGCTGCTCAAGCGCGAGGCGCCGCTGGCGCAGGTGGAGACTGCACCCGCTGTCGGCCGAGATCGACTACCGGCGCAAGCTGGCCTCGGGCGAGGTCGACCTGGTCATCGGCAACTGGCTGCAGCCGCCCGAGGAACTGCACCTGGGGCGGCTGATGAGCGACGAGGTCGTCTGCCTGGTGGCCGCCGACCACCCGGCGGTGCGCGGCGGCCGCGGCTGGACCGTGGAGCGCTACCTGCAAAGCGAGCACGTCGCGCCGATGGCCTTCCATGCGGCCGCGCCCGGCGTCATCGACGAGCACCTGGCGGCGCAGGGCCTGCAGCGCAACATCGTGGTGCGCAGCGCGCACTTCAGCCTGATCCCGCTGATGGTGTCGCGCAGCTGGCTGGTGCTGACCACCGGCCGGCTGTTCTGCACGCGCTATGTCGCGGCGCTGGACCTGCGCATCGTGCGCTGCCCGGTGCAGTTTCCGCCGCTGACCTACTACCAGCTGTGGCACGACCGCACCCATGCCGCGCCGCCGCTGCGCTGGCTGCGCGAGCGTGTGCGCGACGTGGCGCGGCAGCTGTCCGAGCCGGAGCAGGCACAGTGAGCGCCACCCGCATCGCCCTGCGCGGCGACCTGCTGGACTTCGTCGCCGCGCCGGCGCGTGCCGAGCGCGACAGCCCGGCGGTGCGCTTCCGGCCCGACCACTGGCTGCTCATCGAAGGCAGCCACATCGTCGGCGCGCAGGCCGCCGCGCCCGATATCACCTGGCGGCGCATCGACCATGCCGGCAAGCTGGTGCTGCCCGGCTTCATCGACACGCACGTGCACAGCCCGCAGCTCGACGTCATCGGCTCCTGGGGCGCGCAGCTGCTCGACTGGCTGGAGACCTACACCTTCCCGGCCGAGCGGCGCATGGCCGACCCGGCGCAGGCCCAGGCCGGCTCGCAGCTGTTCCTCGACGCGCTGCTGGCCCACGGCACCACCAGCGCGGTGGTCTTCCCCACCGTGCACAAGGCGTCGGTCGACGCGCTGTTCGACGCCGCCTCGCAGCGCGGCATGCGGCTGATCGCCGGCAAGGTGCTGATGGACCGCCACGCGCCGCCCGAGCTGTGCGACGACGTCGACGGTGCCGAAGCCGATTGCCGCGAGCTGATCGAGCGCTGGCACGGCCAGCGGCCGGCTGGCCTATGCGGTGACGCCGCGCTTTGCGCCGACCAGCAGCGACGCGCAGCTGGCCATGGCCGGGCGGCTGCTGGCGCGACCACGAGGGCCTGTACATGCAGACCCACGTGGCCGAGAACCCGGCCGAGGTGCGCTGGGTGGCCGAACTCTTCCCCCAGGCGCGCAGCTACCTCGATGTCTACGAGCGCTTCGGCCTGCTGAACCAGCGCGCGGTGCTGGCCCACGGCATCTGGCTCGACGATGCCGACCGCGCGCTGCTGCACGAGCGCGGCGCGCAGATCGCCCACAGCCCCAGCTCCAACCTGTTCCTGGGCAGCGGCCTGTTCGGCTGGGCCGCGGCCGAAGACGCCGGCGTGGCCATCAGCCTGGCCAGCGACGTGGGCGGCGGCACCAGCCTGTCGATGCAGCGCACGCATGGCCGACGGCTACAAGGTGCAGGCGATGGCCGGCACCAAGCTCAGCGCCTGGGCGCTGCTGCATGCGGCCACGCGCGGTGCCGCGCAGGCACTGGGCCTGGGCCACGAGATCGGCTCGCTCGAAGGCGGCGCGCTGCGCCGACCTGTGCGTCTGGGACTGGGCCAGCAGCCCGGTGGCCCGGCGCCGCCAGCAGGTGGCGCGCGATTTGCATGAGAAGGTCTTTGCCTGGATCACGCTCGGCGACGAGCGCGATCTGGTGGAAAGCTGGGTGGCCGGCGTGTGCCGGCACCGCCGCGCCGACTGAACGCTGAGATCACCACGCCAGGAGACACACCATGCTGCGACTCGAACTGATCGGCATCAGCAAGCAATACCCGGCGGTGCGGGCCAACGACAACGTCAACCTGCAGGTGCAGCCCGGCGAGATCCACGCCGTGCTCGGCGAGAACGGCGCCGGCAAGAGCACGATGATGAAGATGATCTACGGCGCGGTGCGGCCCGACGAAGGCGAGATCCGCTGGAACGGCGAGAAGGTCGACATCAAGAACCCGCAGCAGGCGCGCGCCCTGGGCATCAGCATGGTGTTCCAGCACTTCAGCCTGTTCGACACGCTGACCGCGGCCGAGAACGTCTGGCTCGGCCTGGACAAGAGCGATGAAGCTGCCCGAGATCACGCAGCGCATCACGCAAGGTCAGCAAGGACTACGGCCTGGACGTGGAGCCGCTGCGGCCGGTGCATTCGCTGTCGGTGGGCGAGCGCCAGCGTGTCGAGATCGTGCGCGCGCTGCTCACCAGCCCGAAGCTGCTGATCCTGGACGAGCCCACCTCGGTGCTGACGCCGCAGGCGGTGCAGAAGCTGTTCGTCACGCTGCGCCAGCTGGCGGCCGACGGCTGCTCCATCCTGTACATCAGCCACAAGCTCGACGAGATCCGCGCGCTGTGCCACAACTGCACCGTGCTGCGCGGCGGCAAGGTCACCGGCATGGTCGATCCGCGCACCGTAGACCAACGCCGGCCTGTCGCGGCTGATGATCGGCGCCGAGCCGCCGCAGCTGCAGCACAAGGCCGTCAAGGCCGGCGAGGTGGTGATCGCGGTGAAGGGCCTGTCGGTGCCCAAGCTCGACCAGTTCGGCACCACGCTGACGGACATCGCCTTCGACGTGCGCGCCGGCGAGATCGTCGGCGTCGCCGGCGTCTCCGGCAACGGCCAGCAGGAGCTGATGGCCGCGCTGTCGGGCGAAGACCCGCGCGGCCCGGCGGGCTCGATCAAGCTCTTCGGCAAGGACATCGCCTCGCATTCGCCGCGACGGCGGCGCAAGGAAGGCCTGCACTTCGTGCCCGAGGAGCGGCTGGGCCGCGGCGCGGTGCCGGTGATGAGCCTGGCGCAGAACACGCTGCTCACGCGCACCGAGGCGGTCAGCGCCTCGGGCTGGATCAACACCGCGAAGGTCGATCTGCTGGCCGCCAACCTGATCGAGCGCTTCAACGTCAAGGCCGGCGGCACCGGCGCGGCGGCGAAGAGCCTGTCCGGCGGCAACCTGCAGAAGTTCATCGTCGGCCGCGAGATCGACGCCAACCCGAAGCTGCTGATCGTCAGCCAGCCGACCTGGGGCGTCGATGTCGGCGCGGCCGCGCTGATCCGCGGCGAACTGCTGAAGCTGCGCGACGCCGGCTGCGCGCTGCTCATCGTCAGCGAAGAACTCGACGAGCTGTTCGAGATCGCCGACCGCCTGATCGTCATCGCGCAAGGGCGCATGTCGCCGTCGATCCCCACCGCCGAGGCCACCATCGAGCGCATCGGCGAATGGATGTCCGGGCTGTGGCCGTCGGCCGGCAGCCCACCGCGCCGCCCGTGCCCACCTTTGCCCCAGGAGCGCGCCATGCTCAGGCTTGAAGCCCGCCCGCAGCCCTCGAAGCTGATGTCGCTGCTGTCGCCGCTGCTGGCGCTGGTGCTCACCGCGATCATCGCCGCGCTGCTGTTCGTGGCGCTCGGCAAGGACCCGGTGCGCGGCCTGGGCATGTTCTTCGTCGAGCCCTTCTCCAGCATGCGCCAGATCAGCGAGGTGCGTGCTCAAGGCCACGCCGCTGATCGTCATCGCGCTCGGCCTGGCGGTGTGCTACCGCTCCAACGTCTGGAACATCGGTGCCGAAGGGCAGTTCCTGCTCGGGCGTGCTCACCGGCGGCGGCGTCGCGCTGTGGCTCACCACCAGCGGCATCGTGCTGCCGAAGATCATCGCCGTGCCGCTGGTGCTGGCCGGCGGCGTGCTCGGCGGCATGGCCTGGGCCGGCATCACCGCGCTGCTGCGCGACAAGTTCAATGCCAGCGAGATCCTGGTCAGCCTGATGCTGGTGTACGTGGCGCAGCAGCTCGTCAACTACATGGTCTTCGGCCCGTGGAAGGACCCGGCCGGCTTCAACTTCCCGCAGACCAAGAACTTCGACGCCTCCACCTGGCTGCCCAACCTGATGAGCGGCACGCGGCTGCACATCGGCTTCCTCATCGCGCTGGTGCTGGTGGCGCTGGCCTGGGTGTTCATGTTCCGCCTGTTCCGCGGCTACCAGCTGCAGGTGGGCGGGCTGGCGCCGGCGGCGGCGCGTTACGCGGGCTTCTCGGCCAGCACCTCGCTGTGGACCGCGCTGCTGATCTCCGGCGGCCTGGCCGGGCTGGCCGGCGGCATCGAGGCCATCGGCACCTTCAAGCAGATCACGCCGCATGTGTCCACCGGGCTGGGCTTCACCGCCATCATCGTCTGCTTCGTCGGCCGGCTGCATCCGGTGGGCATCATCTTCGCGGGCCTGCTGCTGTCGACCATGATCATCGGCGGCGAGCTCGGCCAGTCGCGCCTGGGCCTGCCGAACGCGCTGACCGGCGTGTTCCAGGGGCTGCTGCTGCTGGTGCTGCTGGCCTGCGACACCTTGATCCACTACCGCATCCGCGTGCGCTCCGCGCTCGCGGCTGCACACTGAGAAAGCCGCCACCATGGACCAAATCGCACTGCTGATCGCGGCCACGCTGGCCTCGGGCACACCGCTGGCGCTGGCCGGTCTGGGCCTGCTCATCAACGAGAAGGCCGGGGTGCTGAACCTGGGCGCGGAGGGCATGATGCTCGTCGCCGCCATCGCCGGTTTTGCCGCCGCCTTCACCACCGGCAGCGACACCGCGGCCTTCATTGCCGGCGCGGCGGCCGGTGGCCTGCTGGCGGCCGCCTTCGGTGCGCTGGTCATCTGGCTCAACACCAACCAGTACGCCACCGGGCTGGCGATCAGCCTGTTCGGCTACGGCTTCTCGGCCTTCGTCGGCGTCGGCTACGTCGGCCAGAAGCTGTCGGAGCGCACGCCCTTCGAGGTGCCGGGCCTGTGGCAGATCCCGTTCATCGGGCCGGCGCTGTTCAAGCAGCATCCGATGGTCTACATCGCGGTGCTGCTGATGGCCGCGACCGTGTGGTTCCTCTACCGCAGCCGCGCCGGGCTGGTGCTGCGCGCGGTGGGCGAATCGCCCGAGTCGGCGCATGCGCTGGGCTACAAGGTGCGCTGGATCCGCCTGGTGGCGGTGGTGGCCGGCGGTGCGCTGTGCGGCGTGGCCGGGGCCTTCCTGTCGGTGGTCTATGCGCCGCTGTGGGTCGAAGGGCTGGTGGCCGGGCGCGGCTGGATCGCGCTGGCGCTGACCACCTTCGCCACCTGGCGGCCGGTGCGCGTGTTGCTCGGCGCCTATCTGTTCGGCGGCGTGACGATGGCGCAGTTCGCGCTGCAGGGCGCGGGCGTCAACTTCTCCAGCCAGTTGCTGGCGATGCTGCCCTACATCGCCACCATCGTGGTGCTGGCCATCATCAGCCGCAACCCGACGTGGATCCGCATCAACATGCCGGCCTCGCTGGGGAAGCCCTTCCACCCCGGCACATAATCGTTTTCTCGTTGCAGCGGACCGCGAAGGCGGCCGCTGAACTCGTTGGTCAGTGGCTCAACCACCCACAAGAGGAGATCTCCCCATGAGCACCTTCTCCAAACGCAGCCTGCTGGGCTGGCGGCCGCGGCGGCGTGGCCGCGCTGGTCGGTTGCGGCAAGAAGGAAGAGCCGCGCGCCGCAGGCCGCCGCGCCCGCATCCGCGCCGGCGGCTGCCGCCGCGCCCGCCGCCGAGCCGCTGAAGGCCGCCTGGGTCTACATCGGCCCGGTCGGCGATGCCGGCTGGACCTTCGCGCACGACCAGGGCCGCAAGGCGGTCGAGGCCGAGTTCGGCGACAAGGTCAAGACCACCTTCGTCGAGAAGGTGCCCGAGAGCGCCGACGCCGAGCGCGTGATCCGCGACCTGGCGGCGCAGGGCAACAAGATCATCTTCACCACCTGCTTCGGCTACATGGAGCCGACGCTGAAGGTGGCGGCCGAGTTCCCCGACGTCAAGTTCGAGCATGCCACCGGCTACAAGCTGGCGCCGAACATGGGCGTGTACGACACCCGCTTCTACCAGGACGCGTACCTGTCGGGCATCATCGCCGGCGCGATGACCAAGACCAACACGCTGGGCTTCGTCGGCAGCTTCCCGATCCCTGAAGTGCTGCGCAACATCAACGCCTTCACGCTGGGTGCGCAGAGCGTCAACCCGAAGATCAAGACCAAGGTGGTGTGGGTCAGCACCTGGTTCGATCCGCCGAAGGAAGCCGAGGCCGCGCAGAGCCTGATCAACGCCGGCGCCGACGTGCTGCTGCAGAACACCGACTCGTCGGCGGTGCTGCAGACGGCCGAGAAGAACGGCAAGTTCGCCTTCGGCTGGGACGCCGACATGAGCGCGGTGGCGCCGAAGGCGCACCTGGCGTCGAACATGGTGTTTGGGGCCCGTACTACAAGAAGGCCGTCAAGTCGGTGATGGACGGCACCTGGAAGTCCGAGCGCACCATCTGGGGCTACAAGGAAGACGCCAACGGCGTGATCAAGATCAACGACGCCGTGCCCGAGGAGATCAAGAAGAAGATCGCCGAGGTCAAGGAAGGCTACAAGGCCGGCACGATGGACCCGTTCAAGGGCCCGATCGTCGACAACGAAGGCAAGGAACGCCTGCCCAAGGACGCGATGCCCGACCAGGCCTGGAAGGACAAGGTCGACTTCTACGTCAAGGGCGTGGACGGCAAGATCCCGGCCGGCAAGTAAGACCGCTCCGGCGATCGACGCCGCCGCGCGCCCGGCGGCGTTTTTCGTCTGTCCGAGACCGGCATGAACGATCCGCCTTCTGCCATCGACCTGCAGCGCCTGAAGTCGCTGCCCAAAGCCGAGGTGCACGTGCACCTGGAAGGCACCTTCGAAGCGGCCACGCTGGAGCGCTGGGCACGCGCCGCCGGCGTGGCCATGCCGCGGCCGCGCGAATCGCTGTTCCACTTCCAGGGGCTGGCCGATTTCCTCGAATTCCTCGACTGGGCCTGCCACCTGGCCGACCGTGCCGAGCGGCTCGCCGATCTGGCGCGAGACTTCTGCCGCCGCCTGGCCGAGGACGGCACCGGCTATGCCGACCTGATCGTCAACCCGACGCACTGGGGCCCATGGCATGGCCGGCTGCGCGCGATGCTCGATGCCCTCGACGCGGGCTTCCGCGAAGCCGAACAGGACGGGCTGCCGCGGGTGGGGCTGTGCATCAGCCTGTTGCGCACGCAGACGCAGGCCGAGGCGCTGGAACTGGTCGAAGCGCTGATTGCCTGGAGGCACCCGCGCGTGGTGGCGTTGTCGGTCGACGGCAACGAGGCGGCCACCGGGCGCTCCGGACCGCGTTTTGCCGAGGCTTTCCGCCGCGCTGGCGCGGCCGGGCTGCGCCGTACCGTTCATGCAGGCGAGTCGAGCGGAGCCGCGGGGGTGCGCGACGCGATCGAACTGCTCGGTGCCGACCGCATCGACCACGGCGTGCGCGCGATCGAGGATCCGGCGCTGGTCGCGCTGCTGGCACGGCGTCGCATCCCGCTCGGCGTGTGCCCGAGCTCGAACCTGGTGCTGAAGGTCTACCCGTCGCTGCAGGCCCATCCGGTCGATGCGCTGCGGCGCGCCGGCGTCGCGGTGTCGCTGAACACCGACGATCCGAGCCTGCTCGGGACCACGCTGCCGCGCGAGTACGCGCTGTGCCAACAGCATTTCGGCTGGAGCGACTCGGTACTGCGTGACTTGGCCGCGACCTCGATCGATGCCTGCTTCGCCGACGACGCCACCAAGGCCCGGCTGCGGCGCGAACTGGTCGCCTGGGCCGCAGCCTGACCGGCGCAGCGGCAGAATGGGGCATTGCCAACCCACCGGCCGATGCCCATGCCCCAGATCGATTTCGACGCCATCGCGCGTGAGCGCCTGCCGGCGCTGCTGCGCACCATGCCCAAGGCCGAACTGCATGTGCACATCGAAGGCTCGCTCGAGCCGGAGCTGATCTTCAAGCTCGCGCAGCGCAACGGTGTCGCCTTGCCGTACCGCAGCGTCGAGGCGCTGCGCGCGGCCTATGCCTTCACCGACCTGCAGAGTTTTCTCGACCTGTACTACGCTGGCGCGGCGGTGCTGTTGAAGGAAGAAGACTTCTTCGACATGGCCTGGGCCTACTTCGAACGCGCCGCGGCCGACAACGTGGTGCATGCGGAAATCTTCTTCGACCCGCAGACACACACCGATCGCGGCGTGCCCATCGAAGCGGTGATCGTCGGCCTGGACCACGCGTGCCGCCGCGCGCATGCCGAGTTCGGCATCAGCGCGAAGCTGATCCTGTGCTTCCTGCGCCACCTCAGCGAAGAGGCCGCGTTCGCCACGCTGCAGCAGGCGCTGCCCTATCGCCACCACTTCATCGGCGTGGGCTTGGACAGCGGCGAGCGCGGCAACCCGCCGGAGAAGTTCGCGCGCGTGTTCGCGAAGTGTCGCGAACTGGGCCTGCATGTCGTCGCGCATGCGGGAGAGGAGGGGCCGCCCGCCTACATCGAGGCCGCGCTCGACGTGCTGAAGGTCGAGCGCATCGACCATGGCGTGCGCTGTGTCGAGAGTCCGGCGCTGGTGCAGCGCCTGGCCGCGCTGCGCATGCCGCTGACGGTGTGCCCGCTGTCCAACGTCAAGCTGTGCGTGTTCCCGACGCTGGCCCAGCACAACCTGAAGGCGCTGCTCGACGCCGGCCTGTGCGCCACCGTCAACAGCGACGATCCGGCCTACTTCGGCGGCTACATCAACGACAACTTCGTGCAGACCTTCGACGCGCTGCCGGCGCTGACGGCGCACCATGCCTGGCAGCTGGCGGCCAACAGCTTCGAGTCCAGCTTTGTCGAAGATGCGTACAAGCAGCGCTGGCGCACACAGCTCGACCAGGTCTTCTCGGCCGGCTGAGCCGTCGGCCGTTTTCGACGGCTGACCGTGGGCAGCCGGACCGATGCTCGGTTGTGCTGGCACATCCCCAATGTTCCGGATGCGCGAAAGCGGCTGGATCCTATGCTGGCTGCGGCCGACCGACGCCCACCCGCGGTGGCCCGGTTCAGACAGCCGCCGCCCTGTCGTTCCCGACTGCGTCGACCGGCGGCTGTGCAGGGGAATGACCATGCGAGCATCGATGCACAGTTCCACCGGCCGGCGCGCTCGGATCATGGCTGCCGTTGCAGCCCTTGCTCACGAAATCGATGCCGTCCTGGACGCGTTGTCGAGCCCGAACAGGATCGTCGACAAGGTGGAGGAAATGGAAGGCTTGCACCGTGAAGCGAACGCCATCGAATCCACAGATCCAGAACGTGCGGCCCAACTGCGTGCGCGCGCATCGTTGATCTTCTTGCGCTGACGATTCCCGAACTGCCCATCCCCGGCTGCTTTCGCTCCCATTGGCCAGGGTTTGTCGAGGACGGCAGCGTCAATGTTAGGGACACGAGTGGAATACAAGTTGCCCATCGCGCTATGTCAGAGCATGATGCACCGTACAAGATCCAGCGGGGGTTGAAGATGAAGAAGTCGATTGTCTTGGGCCTTTCGATGGCGTTCGCCATCATGGCTGCAGTGCCGGTCCAGGCGTTTGTCATCGACGATGGCGTCATCCTGCCTCCGCCCAATCCACCCAGCGCCACCAGCTGGAATCTCGCTGGTGACTACGTCGCAAATCAGAACCCCAACGGGCCGTGGAGCTATGGTCAGCTATCGAGTGGGGCGTTCAGTCTGCTTTCCTGGAACGCGGGCACGAACAGCTACGGCGTTGCCGCTCCGAATGAGGTCTTCGTCTACAAGAACACGACGGGGGTCACCGACTTCGGCATCGGCCCTGGCAAGGTATCGTTGGAGAGCGACTACGGCAATGCGGCTGTCCGGTGGATTGCCCCGTCATCAGGCGCCTATAGCTTCACGGTCGCGATTGGGGGCACCACGGCCAGTGGTGCCGGTGGTTTTGGGAACAGCTTGGCGCAGCACGCTGGGCTCGCGATCAACGGTGCAGATCGGGCCTCTGATTCGTTTGCCAACAATGTCAAACAATGGAACTTCACCGAGTACATCGCCGCAGGCTCGGCCGTTGTTGCCTTCGTTCTGAATCCCGCCTCCCCAGGTGGTGGCAATACTCAGACGGAGATTGCCATATCCGCAGTGCCGGAGCCGGCGAGTGTGCTGTTGCTCGGACTGGGGGTGGGCCTGCTGCTCTATCGCCGCAAGCCAAGCGTCGGGTAGTCGGGCACTGTGCCTTTCGTGCAGAAAGTCGCACCGCAGATCAACAAAGCCAATCGCTGTATCGGTTGGATGTCCGCGGCATTGATCGCGTGCACGGTGAATGTTGCGCGTGGCGAACCCGTTTGGTCGTGGTCGTTCAGCCCGGAAACAGTCGCGCTTCCCTATGAAGGCTACATCTTCGGGCAGTTCTCCAACGACGCGAGTTCGACCGAAGACCTGTTGTTTGGGGGAGTGCCCGTCAGTGAACTTCCTGGCGACGGTCACTTCTTCCTCCCGGAGCTTGGGACGCGGATCGTCTTTAGCTCTGTACCGAGTTCAACCGTAGTCCTTCCGGGGCAGTCCGTGGCACTTCCGGTGTTCTCCATCGTCTTGGAGAACCCAGCCGCCACGCCGATCACCAATGGGACATACGCTATCCAACCGGCCTACCAGGGCTTGTTGGGCCTTGGAAATGCTTGGACATCGCGCGTGGCCGACCAACCCCTGATCCTGACGGTGTCGGTGGTGCCGGAGTTGAGCACGCTTGCCTCGTTGTTGGTGGGCCTGCCGCTGCTCTTGGTGTCCATTTGCTTTCCGAAGGGCTCGGTTGAACCATCCGGCCGTCACAGCGGCGGCACCACCGCCTTGCCACTGATCGACTTGAAGCGCGCGGCCAGTTCCTGGCGCAAACGCTTGCGCAGCACCGCTTCCTCGTAGCGCCGCGCCTCGTTACCGGGTGCTGGCTGCAACGCCGGCACGGCGACCGGCCGGCGCTCGTCGTCCACCGCCACCATCGTGAAGAAGCAGCTGTTGACATGGCGCTTCTGCTGCGTGCGGATGCTCTCGGCCACGACCTTGATGCCCACTTCCATCGACGAGGTGCCGGTGTGGTTGACGGCAGCGAGGAAGGTCACCAGTTCGCCGACGTGGATCGGCTGCAGGAACATCACCTGGTCGACGCTGAGCGTCACGACGTAGCGGCCGGCGTAGCGGCTGGCGCAGGCATAGGCCACCTGATCCAGGAACTTGAGCACCGTGCCGCCGTGCACGTTGCCGGCGAAGTTGGCCATGTCCGGTGTCATCAGCACCGTCATCGTCAGTTGGTGGGCGGGCATTTGCATGGAGATGTCCTCAAATCAGTCCGTGCTTGGCGGCCAGCGCCATCAGCCGCTGCACCTCGCGATCATGCACGCCGCGCTCGCGCAGTGCATGCGCGGTGGTCGCCAGGTACTGAAGGGTGCTGCCGTAGCGTCCGCTGGCGTGGCGCAGGATGTGCAGGATCTGCTCGTCGCCCAGCCGGCCCATGAAGGCCTCGCTGCGCCGGCTCAGCGTGAAGGCCAGCGCCTGAACCTCGCCCTGCGGCGTACGTGCCGGCAGCCAGCGCGGGTCGTACACGCCGGTGGGCATCTCGCGCGCCCACAGGCGTTCCAGTTCCTCGTCGGCACTGTCGCGCCGCAGCCTGAAGACCATGCCGCGGCAGGCGCCGCCGGGCAGCAGCGCAAACACCAGGCCGGGGGTCTGCGGCGTGCCGCGGTTGACGCGCGAGCGCATGCGCAGCGCACGGTGCCAGCCGTGCACCAGCGCGCTGCGGTGCTCCACCGCCTCGAACTCCTGGCGCCAGATCAGCGAGGCATAGCCGAAGATCCACAGGTCGCCGCGCCCGGCCCATTGAGCGCGCGTGCGCTCCAGCATCTGCGCCGGGTTGCGGCCGGGAAGGTGGGGTGGAAGCTCTTGCATCGCCGCAGTGGAAACCAATGCTACGCAGGCTATCATCGCCGCCGCTTGCGAGGGCCTTGAACCTGCTCGCCCGCAATCCACCCTGCTTTCGAGCGTTCCCGCATGCCTTCCCGGTCCGTCCCCGAATCGATGGCCAGGCCCGTTGTGCGCCTGGCTTGGCGCTTGGCCGCGGCCTTGCTGACGGCATTGGCGCTGAATTGGCCCGCGGCGGTAGGGGCGGCCGAACCCAAGGGCCTGGGCGGCGGCCCGGCAGCGACGCCGCCTCAGCCGCCGGCATCGGCCGCACCTTTGCCGGCACTGCCGGCGCCGCGCCCGCGCATCGGCCTGGTGCTGTCGGGCGGTGGCGCACGCGGCGCGGCGCACATCGGTGTGCTCAAGGTGCTGGAAGAACTGCGTGTGCCGGTCGACGTGATCACCGGCACCAGCATGGGCTCCATCGTCGGCGGCTCCTATGCCTCGGGGCAGACGGTGTCGAACATGGAGCGCGACGTCGCCAAGATCAAGACCGAGACGCTGACGCGCGACCGGCCGCCGCGGGCCGAGATCTCCATCCACCTGAAGCAGGAGGACTGGCTCGACTACATCGGCCCGCAGTTCGGCTACCGCGACGGCTCGCTGCTGCTGCCCAAGGGCGCGATCACCGGCGTCGCGCTCGAGGCGGTGCTGCGCGAGCTGGCGCTGGCCAAGGGCGACTGGGACTTCGACAAATTGCCGATCCCCTTCCGCGCCATCGCCACCGACGTGGTCAGCGGCCAGATGACGGTGCTGAAGTCCGGCGACCTGGCCACCGCGATGCGTGCCAGCATGTCGGTGCCGGGTGCCATCGCGCCGGTGCAGATCGACGGCAAGATGCTGGTCGACGGCGGCCTGACGCGCAACCTGCCGGTGGACATCGCGCGCGCCATGGGTGCCGAGGTCATCATCGCCGTCAACCTGGGCACGCCGCTGCTGCAGCGCGACCAGATCACCTCGGCCTTCAGCGTGGCGCTGCAGATGCTGAACATCCTGACCGAGCAGAACGTCGGCGCCTCGCTGGCATCGCTGCAGCCGCAGGACATCCTGATCCTGCCCGAGCTGGGCAGCTTCTCGGCCGGCGACTTCGACAACATGCCCAGCACCATCCCCATCGGCGAGGCGGCGGCGCGCAAGGTGGCCGACCAGCTCAGGCGCTACAGCCTGCCGCCCGAGCAGTATGCGCAGCACCGCCTGAGCCAGGTGCGCGTGGTGGCACAGGACACGCGCAAGGTCGACGAGATCCGCGTCGAGGGCCTGGAGCGCGTCAACGAAGAGGTCGTCATCCAGAGCATGGAAACCACCGTGGGCGACCCGCTGGACGTGGCCACGCTCGACCTGGACATGCGGCGCATCTACGGGCGCGGCGATTTCGAGCACGTGGGCTACCAGCTGATCGACGAGCCCGACCACCGCATCCTGGCGGTGCAGGCGGTGGAGAAGGCCTGGGGGCCGACCTACGTGCGCTTCGGCCTGTCGCTGTCCAGCGACTTTCAGGGCGACAACGCCTTCAACCTGCTGGCCAGCATCCGGCGCACCTGGCTCAACCGCCTGGGCGGCGAATGGCGCGCCGACGTCCAGGTGGGCAACGACGGCTTGCTGTTCACCGAGTTCTACCAGCCGCTGGTGCCCAGCCAGTACTTCTTCATCGCGCCGCGGCTGCAGTGGTCCAGCGGGCCGGCCGACATCTACGGCGGCCCCGACGGCGACAACCTCACGGCGCGCTACAACGTCAGCATCGGTACGGTCGGCCTGGACCTGGGCAGCCAGTTCACCAAGTACGGCGAGCTGCGCGTCGGCGTGCTGGCCGGCCAGGGCGACGCCGACCTGCAGATCGGCGCGCCGATCCTGGCGCAGTACAGCATCAAGCGCGACATCGGTGCGCGTGCGCGCGCGGCTGTTCGTCGACCAGCTCGACAGCACCAGCTTCCCGCGCAGCGGCTACAACCTCGATGCGCAGATCCTCGGCTCGACCACGCGGCTGGGCGCGAGCGACACCTACAACCGCTGGAACGCCCGCTTCCTGGGCGCCAAGTCCTTCGGTGCGCACACCTTCCAGTTCGCGCTGGCCGGCGGCGGGGCGGTCGGCGACAACCCGCTGCCGTTGTACGACTACCTGAGCTTCGGCGGCTTCATGCGCATGACCGGCTACCGCGACGGGCAGCTGCGCAACGACGCCATGAGCTACGGCCGCCTGAGCTACATGAACCAGCTCTTCAAGATGCCGCTGCTCGAAGGCGTCTACGTCGGCGCGTCGATCGAGGCGGCGCGCCTGGGCCAGCCGCTGGTGCCCACCGGCATCCGCGGCAACGTGGCCTCGGGCAGCCTGTTCCTGGCCGTGGACACGCCGCTCGGTCCGGCCTACCTGGCCTATGGCCACACGCAGGACGGCAACAGCAACGTCTACTTCTACCTGGGCAGGCCCTGAGGTAGGTCTGCGCCTACAGCGCGGCGCGCCCTGCGCCGATCGTCGGCACGGCGCGCGCCATCTAGGCTGCGGCGATGAACCTGTTCGAACTGCTGCGCCAGAGCCATGCCGTGCAGCGGCGGCTGTGCAGCCGCCTGATGTCGGCGCGCAGCTCGCCGCGCCAGCGCACCGCGGCCTTCCTGCAGCTGAAGGTGGAACTGCAGGCGCACGCAGCGGCCGAGGAGCGCCACCTGTACGTACCGCTGCTGATGAAGGACGCCGGCCTGAAATCCTCGCGTCACGCGTTGGCCGAACACCACGAGATCGAAGAGCTGTGCGAGGACGCTCAGCGTGCCCGACAAGGGAGGCAACGATTGGTTGCAGACGATGGCCGAGCTGTGCACCCGCGTGCGCCATCACCTGAAGGAAGAGGAACGCAAGTTCTTCAAGGTGGCGGGGCGCGAACTGACCGACCGGCAGAAGGAGACGCAGGCGCGGCGCTACCAGGCCGACCTGCTGGCCATGCGTCGCAAGTACGCCGCCGAGTACCAGACCGTGGTGCAGCGCGCCGACGGCGAGCTGGCCGCGCCTGAAGCCGCTGCCAAGGCACGAAACCTGCAGCGTCTGCGGCGAGACCGCGGCGGCGCGAGCCTAAACGGTGCGATTGACGATGTAACCAGATTACATCAGAATCGCATGTCAAGTTACAGCCAGGGGTTGTCGTCATGGTCAGTGCCGCCGTCCAGAGCATCACCCGCCGCATTCGCGAGCGCAGCGCGCCCACGCGCAGCGCCTACCTGGCGCGCATCGAGCGCCAGGCGCGGCGCGAGCGCAGCACCGACCGCATGGGCTGCGCCAACGTGGCGCATGCCTTCGCCGCGATGCCGGCCAACGACAAGCTGCGCGTGGTGGCGCAGCGCGCGCCGCACATCGGCGTGGTCACGGCCTACAACGACATGCTGTCGGCGCACCAGCCCTACGAAAGCTACCCGGCGCTGATCCGCGACGCGGCGCGCGCGCTCGGTGCCACGGTGCAGGTGGCCGGCGGCGTGCCCGCCATGTGCGACGGCGTCACGCAGGGCCTGCCGGGCATGGAGCTGAGCCTGTTCTCGCGCGACACCATCGCCATGGCCACCGCCATCGCGCTGACGCACGATGTCTTCGACGCCGCACTGCTGCTGGGCGTGTGCGACAAGATCGTGCCGGGGCTGCTGATCGGCGCGCTGCACTTCGGCCATCTGCCCTGCGTGTTCGTGCCCGCCGGGCCGATGAGCACCGGGCTGTCGAACTCGGCCAAGTCCAAGGTGCGCGAGCAGGCGGCCCAGGGCCAGGTGGGCCGCGCCGAGCTGCTGGAAGCCGAAAGCGCCGCCTACCACGGCGCCGGCACCTGCACCTTCTACGGCACCGCCAACAGCAACCAGATGCTGCTGGAAGCGATGGGCCTGCACGTGCCCGGCGCGGCCTTCGTGCACCCGCACGAGGCGCTGCGCGCGGCGCTCACGCGCGAGGCCGTGGCCACGGTGCTGCAGCGGGTGCAGGGCGCGAACTTCCTGCCCATCGGCCAGATGGTCGACGAGCGCGTCATCGTCAATGCCATGGTCGCGCTGCTGGCCACCGGCGGCTCCACCAACCACCTGATCCACTGGGTGGCGGTGGCGCGCGCCGCCGGCATCCTGATCGACTGGAGCGACTTCGCCGAGCTGTCGGCCGCCACGCCGCTGCTGGCGCGCGTGTACCCCAACGGCCAGGCCGACGTGAACCAGTTCCAGGCCGCCGGCGGCCCCGGCTTCGTGCTGCGCGAGCTGATGGACGCCGGCCTGATGCACGCCGACGTGCCCGCGGTCAGCGCGCGCGGCCTGCGCGCGCATGCGGAAGTGCCGACGCTGCAGGGCGACAAGCTGCGCTGGCGCGCGCTGCCGCCGGACAGCGGCGACACCAACATCGTGCGTCCGGCGGTGGCGCCCTTCTCGCCCAGCGGCGGGCTGAAGCTGCTGACCGGCAACCTGGGCCGCGCGGTCATCAAGGTCTCGGCCGTGCCCGACGACCGCCACGTCATCGAGGCGCCGGCGCGGGTCTTCGACAGCCAGGAGGCGCTGCAGCAGGCCTTCAAGGCCGGCGAGCTGGAGCGCGACTTCGTCGCCGTGGTGCGCTTCCAGGGCCCGCGCGCCAACGGCATGCCCGAGCTGCACAAGCTGACGCCGCCGCTGGCGGTGCTGCAGGGCAAGGGCTTCAAGGTCGCGCTGGTGACCGACGGGCGCATGAGCGGCGCGTCGGGCAAGGTGCCGGCCGCCATCCACGCCAGCCCCGAGGCGCTGGCCGGCGGGCCGCTGGCCAAGGTGCGCGACGGCGATGTCATCCGCCTCGATGCGGTGGCGGGCACGCTGCAGGCCTTGGTCGACCCGGTGTCCTGGGCGGCGCGCGAGCCCGCCACGCTGAGCGAGGCCAGCGCCGAGGACAATGGCCACGGCCTCGGCCGCGAACTCTTCGCCGGCATGCGGCGCAACGTCATCAGCGCCGAAGAGGGCGCCTGTGCCTGGATGTGACAAAACCATGAACACACTCGATCTGGTGCAACACGGCCCGGTGATTCCGGTCATCGTCCTGCAGCGCGTGGCCGACGCGGTGCCGCTGGCGCGCGCGCTGGTGGCCGGCGGCGTCAAGGTGCTGGAGATCACGCTGCGCACGCCGGTGGCGCTGGAGTGCATGCGCGCCATCGCGCAGGCGGTGCCCGAGGCCATCGTCGGCGCCGGCACCATCCGCACGGTGGAGGACGCGAAGTCCGCGCTCGAGGCCGGCTGCCAGTTCGGCGTCAGCCCCGGCTACACCCACGACATCGGCGCCGCCTGCAAGGACATCGGCCTGCCGCTGCTGCCCGGCGTGGCCACGGCCAGCGAGGTGATGGCCGCCAATGCCGACGGCTACGGCTTCCTGAAGTTCTTCCCGGCCACCGCGGCCGGCGGCATCCCGATGCTGAAGGCGCTGGCCGGGCCCTTTGCCGACGTGCTGTTCTGCCCCACCGGCGGCATCACGCCGGAGACGGCGCCGCAGTTCCTGGCGCTGCCCAACGTCAAGGTCTGCGGCGGCTCGTGGCTGACGCCGCAGGATGCCGTGGACCAGCAGGACTGGGCGCGCATCACCGCGCTGGCCAAGGCGGCGAGCGCCTTGCGCTGACTCGCTCCGCGACACCGGGTTATCACGGGCTTTCCCGCATGGCCTCGGCCGGCGCGCCGTAGACTCGCCGGCCTTGCCGACCCCGAGCTGCGGTGCGGCCCCGAGCCTTAGGAGACGACCCATGCATGTACGCAAACTGCTGGCACTGGCCTGCACCACCTTTGCATTCACCAGCGGCCCCGCGCTGGCCCAGACCAGCCTGAAGATCGCCTCGGCGGCGCAACCGGGTTCGGTGCTGATCGGCTTCGTCGACGAGACGGTGGACAAGATCAGCAAGGGCTCCAACGGCGCCCTCAAGGCCGAGCGCCTGTTCATCGGCAGCGAGCAGGAAATCACCACGCAGGTGGCGCGCGGCCGGCTCGAGATGGGCAGCATCTCGTACACCGGCACCTCGGTGCTGATCCCCGAGGCCGCGGTGCTGAACATGCCGTACCTGTGGAAGAGCAACGGCGAGCGCGACTTCGTCACCGACAACTTCGCGCTGCCGGTGATGAAGAAGATCTTCGAGTCCAAGGGCCTGGTGATCCTGGGGCTGGGCGAAGTCGGCTGGAACGACGTGGTCTGCAAGAAGGCCTGCCTGACGCCGGCCGACGTCAAGGGCATGAAGGTGCGCGTGTCGCCGGCGCCGTCGTCGAAGATGTTCTGGGGCTCGCTCAACACCAACGGCGTGCAGATGCCGCTGTCCGAGCTGTTCCCGGCGCTGCAGAGCGGCCTGGTCGAAGGCGCGGACCTGCCCTTCCTGTACTACATCACCACGCCGGCGGCGCAGAGCGCGCCGCACTACGTGATGACGCGGCATCTGCACCACGGCTCCACCTTCGTCATCAACAAGGGCGTGTGGGACAAGCTCACGCCGGACCAGCAGAAGCTGGTGGCCAGCGCGCGGCCCGAAGCGGCGCGCGTGCGCAAGGAGGTGGCTGATACCGAGAAGCCGAAGATGGAGGAGTTCAAGGCCAAGGGCGGCTTCGTGCACGAGCTGACGCCGGCGCAGCGCGCCGAATGGGCCAAGCTGGTCGAGCCGCACCAGGAGAAGCTGGTCACCGAGATCGGCGGCCAGTCCGCCGAGCTGTGGGCGGCGATCCAGAAGGGCAAGCAGGAATACGCCAAGACCGGCGGCAAGTAAGGCCGCGCCGGTACAGGTCGTCATCCGACGCATGGACGCTGCACGCCGATTGCTGCGTGGGCTGTGGCTGCTGGAAGCCACGGTCTGCGTGCTGGCCTTTTCCATCACCGCGATCGCGCTGATGGCCGACGTGCTGGGCCGCGAGTTCTTCGGCAACGGCATCTTCGGCGCGCAGCGGTTGGCCGTGTGGTCCACCGCCAGTGGCGGGCCTGGTGGGCTTTGCGCTGGTCACGGCCGAGGGCGGCCACCTGCGCCCGCGCTTCGCCGACGGCTGGCTGCCGAAGTCGGCCGAGCCCTACATCGACCGCATTGCCGACGGTGATCTCGGCCATCATCTGCCTCGCGCTGGGCTGGTATGCGGTGCGAGTTCGTGCGCAGTTCGGCCGCTTTAGGTGAGCGCGGCATGGCCATACCGATCCTCGTGCTGGCCGATCCAGATGATCCTGCCGTGGATGTTCCTGTCCTCGGCCGTTGCGCCACCTGTGCTTCGCGGTCTGGCCGGCAGCTGAAGCCGGCGCCTACCGCAAGGTGGAGCACTGACATGGTCTGGCTCGGCCTGCTGTCGCTCATCGTGGCGCTGCTGCTGCTGCGGCAGAGCCTGGTGCTGGTGCTGGCGGTGGCCACCGCCTATGTGCACGTGTTCGTGGCCAACAGCAAGATCGAGTTCCTGATCCAGGACTTCTGGTTCACGGTCGACCGCGAGGTGCTGCTGTCGGTGCCGCTGTTCATGCTGGCCGGCAACGTCATGTCGCGCGGCTCGATCGCGCGCCGGCTGATCGAACTTCATGTCGGCCTTCACCTCGCCGATCCCCGGCGGGCTGGCGGTGGCCTGCGTGCTGTCGTGCGCGGCCTTCGCGGCGATCAACGGCTCGTCGATCGTCACCATGCTCGCCATCGGCACGATCATGTATCCGGCGCTGATGGCGCGCGGTTACTCGCAGAGTTTTTCCATCGGCGCCATCGCCTCGGCCGGCACGCTGGGCATCATCATTCCGCCGTCGATCCCGCTGATCCTGTACGGCATCATGACCGAGGAGAACATCGCGCACCTGTTCGTGGCCGGCATCGGCCCGGGGCTGCTGCTGATGACGATGTTCGCCGTCTATTCGTTCTGGGTCAACCGCCACATCGAGCGCACGCCCTTCAGCATGGCGACGGCGGCGCAGGCCACCTACGGCGGCATCTTCGCCATCGCGCTGCCCTTCATCATGATCGGCGGCATCTACACCGGCTGGTTCAGCCCCACCGAGGCCGGCGCGGTGTCGCTGGCCTATGCGCTGCTGATCGAGTTCTTCGTGCACGCGGACGACGACGCCAAGCCGGCGCCGGCCGGCGCGAGCTTCGGCCAGCGCGTGCGCCACTACCTGGCGACGCGCGAGATGAACCTGCGCACGCTTGATCGACGTGATCCTGGAGACCACCAAGCTGCTGGCCACGCTGCTGCCGCTGCTGTGCATCGCCGGCAGCCTGAACACCATCCTCGACCATTCGGGCGTGCCCAAGCAGATGGTGCAGGCGCTGTCCGAAGCCATCACCAGCCCGGCGCTGATGATGTTCGGCATCAACATCCTGCTGCTGATCGTCGGCTGCCTGATGGACGTGGGCTCGGCCATCCTGATCCTGGCGCCGCTGCTCAAGCCGCTGGCCGTGGCGATCGGCGTCGACCCGGTGCACTTCGGCATCATCATGATCTCCAACCTGGAGATCGGCTACCTGACGCCGCCGGTGGGCCTGAACCTGATCGTCGCCATGGCGGCCTTCAAGGTCGCCTTCGGCACCATCGTCAGATCGGTGATCCCCTTCATCACCATCATGCTGTTCTGGCTGGTGATCGTGATCGTCTACCCGACGTTGTCGCTGGGCCTGCTGGCCGATGAACGTCGTCGCCGGACCGACGCCGCGCTGCGCGAGCGCGCCGCGCGCGTCATCCCCGGCGGCCTGTGGGGCCACCTGCGCGTGCAGGGCCTGCCGCGCCGGCTACCCGCAGTTCTTCCACGCGCGCCGAAGGCTGCCGGCTGTGGGACGCCGACGGCCGCGAGTTCATCGACTTCATGTGCAGCTGGGGGCCGGTCGTGCTGGGCCACCACGACGCGGAGGTCGAGGCCGCGGCCGAGGCGCAGCGGCGGCTGGGCGACACGATGAACGGCCCGGCGCCGGTGCTGGTGGAACTGGCCGAACACTTCACCGCACGGTCGCGCATGCCGACTGGGTGCTGTTCGCGAAGAACGGCACCGATGCGACGACCGTCTGCGTCACCACCGCGCGCGCCGCCACCGGCCGGCGCAAGCTGCTGGTGGCGCGCGGCGCGTACCACGGTGCGGCGCCGTGGTGCACGCCGAACCCGGCCGGCGTCACGCCCGAGGACCGCGCGCACCTGCTGCACTTCCGCTACAACGACATCGCCAGCCTGGAGCAGGCCGCGGCGCGAGGCCGGCGACGACCTGGCCGCCGTGCTGGTGTCGCCGTTCCGCCACGACTACGGCGTCGACCAGGAACTGGCCCGGCCCGAGTTCGCCCGCGCGCGTGCGTGCGCTGTGCGACCGCACGCGGCGCGGCGCTGATCCTCGACGAGGTGCGCGCCGGCGCGCGCCTGCACCTGGCCGGCAGCTGGGAGCCGCTGGGCGTGCGGCCGGACCTGGCGGCCTGGAGCAAGGCCATCGCCAACGGCCATGCGCTGGCGGCCGTGACCGGCAGCGACCGCTTCCGCGACGCGGCAGCGTCGATCTTCGTCACCGGCTCCTTCTGGTGCGGCGCGGTGGCGATGGCGGCATCGCTGGCCTGCTTGCGCAAGCTGCAGGCGGTGGACGGCATCGCCCACATGCAGGCCATGGGCCAGCGGCTGCGCGACGGCCTGGCCGCCAGGCCGCGGCGCACGGCTTTCGCATCCGCCAGAGCGGCCCGCCGCAGATGCCGATGCTGCTGTTCGACGACGACCCCGAAGCCGCGCTCGGCTCGGCCTTCTGCAGCGCTGGCGCTGGAACGGGGCGTGTACCTGCATCCGAAGCACAACATGTTCCTCAGCGTCGCGCATCGGCCGGCCGACATCGACTGCGCGCTGGAGGCCACCGACCAGGCCTTTGCGGCGCTGGCCGCCGGTCGCGCGGCTGATTCAGCCTCAGTTCACCGTACGGATCAGCGCTGAAAGCCGACAGAACACGCTGCCGCACCTGCGTGGGGTATGGCCCAGCGCGCGTCGTTCATTGCGATCACCACCACGCCAGCGTGGCCGGATCGTCAAAACGCCAGTCTGCAACTGGTCGGCAGCCGGCCCAGCAGTGCGGCCAGTATTGCGTCTGTTGCCGACGTTGCCCATGGCCACATGTACGAGCCTGGGCGCGGTAGCCTCGTCGCCGCCACCAGGCGCTGGAAGTCGTCGATCGCTTGCTGCAGATCGACGAAGCCGAGTTGTGCCGCATGCTCGCGAAGCTGGGCGTCGGTGGCCCGCTCCAGCCCCAGAAGAGCCACCGGTGACTGCTGCCCGGAAACCGGGCCTGCAGCGACGGCACCGCCGCCGCGACAGGTTCTCGTCCAGCAGCAGCTTCACGCTGCCGCGGTCAGCCGCACCTCGTGCAGTTCGCGCTCGGCGGCATCGGCCAGGCAGGCGCGGATGTCCTCGGGCGTGAGTTCCGGGTAGTCGGCCACGATCTGCTCGACCGTCTGCCCAATCGCCAGCCAGCCCAGCACGTCACCCACGCTGATGCGCAGGTCGCGCACACAGGGCCGGCCGCCTCGGCGCAGCGGGTCCGCGGTGATGAGGGGGTGGATCGGGTTCATGGATAGACGCTCCCACACTCGGGCGACGCGGACAACCGGCCACCAACTTCTTGAGGTCTGTTCGAACATCGGGCTCAAGGCCGCACCAGCCCGGCCATCGCCCGCGCGTCGTCGCTGTCCAGTGAATCGAGCCCGGCCGCCACGCCGGCGCGGTCGGCCGCGCTGCGGTTCTGGCTGACCTTCCACTTGCCCTGCAGGCTGGTGACTTCGATCTCGATGCCGACGATGGCGCGCAGCATCTGCTCGATGTAGTCGGCCGGCGCGTCGTCCACCTGCCAGCGGTGCGCGCGCGGCGCTTCGTGCACGTCGGTCAGGCGGCCGACCAGCGCGCGCAGCCAGGCGGCGTCTTCGGTCACGCGCAGCGTGCCGCGCGCGTGCACGACGGCGTAGTTCCAGGTCGGCACCACCTTGGCGGTGGCGGCTTTCGACGGGTACCACGACGGCGTGATGTAGGCCTGCGGGCCCTGGAAGGCCGCCAGCACCGCGCTGCCGGCGGCCTCGCGCCACACCGGGTTGGCGCGCGCCACGTGGCCGCGCAGCGTGCCCAGCGCGCCGTCACCTTCGCCGCGCTCCCACATCAGCGGCAGGTGTTCGGCCGTCAGGCCGTCGGCGGAAGTCCAGGCCAGCGTGGCCAGCGGATGGGCCGCCAGCAGCCGCGCTATCGCCTCATGGTCCGGCTGCTCGAAGTGCTTGGGCAGGTACATCGCGGCGGCCTCAGGCGTCGCGCTGGATCAGCTCGATCTTGTAGCCGTCGGGGTCGGTGATGAAGGCGATGATGGTGCTGCCGCCCTTCACCGGCCCGGCCTCGCGCGTGATCGCGCCGCCCAGCGCCGCGGCCTTGGCGCGCACCGCTTCGCAGGTGGCGGCGACATCCGTCACGCCCAGGGCGATGTGGCCGAAGGCGCTGCCCAGTTCGTACTGGTCGACGCCGTAGTTGTAGGTCAGCTCGATCTCGGCCTGTTCGGGGTTGCTGCCGTAGCCGACGAAGGCCAGGTCGTACTTCTGCTCGGGCCGCTGCGTGGTGCGCAGCAGCTTCATGCCCAGCGCCTGGGTGTAGAAGTCGACCGAACGTTGCAGGTTGCCGACGCGCAGCATCGTGTGCAGCAGTCTCATGCGGAATCCTTGGTGGGAGGGGAGGGCGCGGTCATTGTGCCGCCGGCCTGGCGCAGCGTCTGCAGGCCGGGCTCGACGCCCTCGCCATAGGCGCTGCGCCAGCGCTGCATGATGTTGGCATTGGCGTCCAGGCGCGAGCCGGGCAGGCCGTCGTCCACATGCCAGGCGGCGATGCGCGACTCGACGCCGAAGTGCTCGTTGGGCCGCAGCTGGCCCGGGTCGTCCAGGCTGCCGACCGACAGGTCGATGTTCTCGCCGTCCAGGAACTCGAAGCTCAGCGGCGTGCCGCAGTGGCCGCAGAAGCCGCGGCGCGCGATCTTCGACGATGCGTAGTACGCGGGCGGGCCGTTCAGCCAGCGCACCTGGTCCTTGCGCAGGTTGAAGAACGCGGCGCGCGTGTTGCCGAAGGCCAGCTGGCACATGCGGCAATGGCAGTAGTAGCCGTCGCGGTGCGTGGGCCGTGGCCTCGTAGCGCACGCTGGCCGCACAGGCAGCCGCCTTGCAGCGGGGGCAGGGCGTCGCTCATGGCTGCAGCGGCGGCATCGTGTAGTTCAGCGCCATGCGCCCGCCGTCGACGACGACGATCTCGCCGGTGATGTAGCTGGCGGCATCGCTGAGCAGGAAGGCCACCGCTTCCGCCACCTCGTCGGGCTCGCCCAGCCGGCGCATCGGCGTGCGGCTCATGATGCGCGCGCTGGCCTCTTCGCTGGTCAGCACCGCGGCGCGCGCCAGCTCGGTGGCGATGGTGCCCGGCGCCACCGCGTTGACGCGGATGCCGTGGTCCACCAGCGCCAGCGCCATGACGCGCGTCAGCTGGTTGATGCCGCCCTTGCTGGCGTTGTAGCTGGCGATGCTGGGGATGGCCAGCGTGGCGTTGACCGAGCTCATGTGCACGATGGCGCCGCCGCCCTGTGCGCGCCATGTGCCGCGCCACCGCCTGGCCGACCAGGAACGCGCCCTTCAGGTTGACGCCGATCACCGCGTCCCAGTCGGCTTCGCTGATGTCCAGGAAGTCCGCGGCCTTGAAGATGCCGGCGTTGTTGACCAGCGCGTGCACGCGGCCGAACGCGGCCAGCGTGGCGGCCAGCGCGGCATCGACCTCGGCCTTCTTCGACACGTCGCAGCGTTGGTAGCGGCGCGCGGCGGCCGTCGGCCGCAGCGCCTGGGCCAGCGCCTCGCCGCGCGCATCGTCCACGTCCCACAGCGCCACGCGCGGCGCCGTCGCGCGCCAGACGCTGCGCGCAGGCGGCGCCGATGCCCTGTGCCGCGCCGGTGACGATGGCGGTGCGGCCGTGCAGCTTGAAATCGACGTTCGACATGCGGGTCTCCTTGTCAGCTGGTCCTGGCGGTCCAGCCAGATGCCCAGGCCCTGCGCGTTCAGCGTCAGGTCCATGTCCAGCGCCTCGGCGACCGCCTCGTCGCCCAGCGTGCAGCCGTGCGCGCGGGCGTCGCTGCTGGTACATGCGCCTGCAGCGCCTGGCGCAGCGCTGGTCGCGCTCGGCGCCGGCCGGCGTGGCCTGGCCGAGCGCCACCAGCCGGTCGATGCCGTCCAGCAGCTCGGTGCCGAGGCGCGCCACGTCGCCGACGCGGCCGTAGTGTGTCAGGTACATGCAGCGCGGCTGCCGCGCCAGCAGCCGCTGTACGGATGCGCGCAGCGTCGGCGGGTCGAACTGCACCGGCGTCGAGATCGCCAGGATCCACGCACCCGCCGCGCTGTCGAACTCGCGGTAGCTGACGCCGAAGGTGTCGCCGGCGAACCAGCCGCCGCTGCGTTTCGTCCCACAGGCAGTGGTGGTGCTGCGCATGGCCCGGCGTGTGGGCAAACTCCAGCCGGCGCGCTGCCCAGCGTCACGACCATGCCGTCCTCGGTGGCGGTGATGCGTTCGGCGTCCACCGGCAGCAGCGTGCCGTAGTCGCGCGCCACCGCTTCGGCGCCGTAGATCGCCAGCACCGCCTGCTGCAGCGCCGACGGGTCGACCATGTGGCGCAGGCCGCGCGGGTGCAGCAGCAAGCGTGCGGCTGGGCAGCTCGCTGCATCAGCAGCCCGGCGCCGCCGGCATGGTCCAGGTGCACGTGCGAGGGGATCACCCAGTCGACCGCATCGCGCGCCAGACCCAGGGCCTGCAGCGTGGCCAGCAGCCGCGGCACCGCGAAGTTGGTGCCGGTGTCGCAGAAGGCGGCGCGGCCGCTGTCGACCAGCAGGTAGGCGGCGTCGTAGTGCGGCCGGTGGTAGCCGGTGTCGATGCACCAGATGCCATCGCCCAGGGCGCTGGCGAAGGGCGGCAGCTCAGCCATTGCCGAGCAGCATCCACAGCCGTGCGATGTCGGCGCTGCCGTCGTTGCCCTGCACGCCGCGCAGCGTGGTCGCGCCCTTGGCCTTGCTCTGCGCCGATTGCAGCTGCGCCAGGCCCAGGCGCAGCTTGGCGTCCTCGGGCCGCTTCAACCCGCCCTTGGCGATGCCCTGTTCGATCAGCGCGATGCCCTTGTCGACCTCGCCCATGCTCACGTAGACGGTGCCGACCTGCACCAGCGCATTGCCGTCCTTGGCCGCGGCGGCCTCGGCGGCGCGCGCGGCGATGGCGGCGCTGCTTTCGGCGTCCTGCTTCAGCGCCAGTGCGCGCAGCCGCTGGTGGCGTTCGGCTTCGGCGCCCGTGCCCAGCGCGCCGCTGGCAAAGCCGCGTTCGACGATCTTCTTCGCTTCGGCCGGCAGTCCGGCCTGCAAGCGCCAGCTGCGCCATTTCCATGAAGTCGTCGGTGCTGCTCATCGTGCCGCTGGCGAGCTTGAGGCGCATCACGTCGAGCGCGTAGCGGTCGGCGAAACCGCTCTTGCGCGGCAGCCGCGCCAGGTAGGCGGCCCAGTACTCCTTCTTCGGGTAGTACGTCAGCAGCTTGCCCAGCGTGGCGTTGTAGGCCGGGTTGCTGCTGCGCTGGTAGGCATCGGCCAGGCGCAGCAGGTCGGCTTCGGCCGGGCGCTGTCCGGCCTGTTCGGCGGTGCTCACGGCGGCCGCGGCATCGCGCGCGATCGCCGCATAGTCGCCCGACTGGCTCTGCATCCAGGCCTGCAGCTGCTTGAGCTGCGCGCTGTTGCCGCCGGCCTGCTGCGCGCGGCCTATCCAGGCCTGCGCCTTGGCGAAGTCCTTGGTCTGCGCATAGGCATAGGCCAGCGATTCGGCCACCTGCGCCTGCTCGGCCTGCGACAGCTTGCCGCTGGCGAACACCGCCTCGAAGGCCTGGATGGTGGTGGCATGGTCGCCGGCGCGCTGCGCCGCGGCACCGCGCATGCGGTCGATGGTCAGCTGCTCGGCCGGCGTCTTGTTGGGCACCGCATCGGCCTCGCGCACCTTGGCCAGCGCCTCCTTCGACTTGCCGGCCTTCAGCAGTTCGCCGGCCTGCTGCAGTGGCTTGGCGACCTCGGGGCGCAGCGCCTGCGCCGCGGCCAGCGTGCACAGTCCGGCGAAGAGCAGCGCCGCGGTCCAGGTGCGCAGTCGTGTCGTCACAGGAATTGTTCGTTGCCGACGATGCCGATCTTGGTGACGCCCAGCCGTTGTGCCGACGCCAGGATCATCGCCACCACCTTGTAGGTCACCAGCTTGTTCGGCCGCAGGTGCACCTCGGGTTGGTCGGCCATGGCCGCCACCGTGGCCAGCTTGGCTTCGAGCTCGTTGCGGTCGGCGACGATCTGCCCGTTCCAGCCGATGGTGCCGTCGAAGTCGACGTCGATGCGCACGATCTCCGGCGGCCTGGGCGGCTGCGCGCTCGGTCCCACCGGCATGTTCATCTTGACCGCGTGCGTCTGGATCGGGATGGTGATGATGAACATGATCAGCAGCACCAGCATCACGTCGATCAGCGGCGTCATGTTCATCTCGGTCAGCGGCTCGTCATCGCTGCCGGGACCCAGGTTCATGGCCATGTGCGTTCCTTGTCAGCGTACCGCCGCACCGGCCGGCGGCTCGGTGATGAAGCCCACCTTGTAGATGCCGGCGCGCTGCGCGGCGACGCACCACGCGGCCGACGCTTTCGTAGCGCACCTCGCTGTCGCCGCGGATGTGCACCTCGGGCTGCGGCTCCTTCTTCGACACGGTCTTGAGCCGCTCGACCAGCGTCTCGTTGTCGGGCAGCCGCTCGGTGCCCCAGAAGACCTCGCCGTCGCGGTTGACGGCGATGACGATGTTCTCGGGCTTGGTCTGCGTCGGCAGGTTGCGTTCCTTCGGCAGCTCGAGCGGCACGCTTTGCGTGACCACCGGGATGGTGATCAGAAAGATGATCAGCAGCACCAGCATCACGTCGACCAGCGGCGTGGTGTTGATGGTGGCGTTCATCTCGTCCTCGTCGCCGTCGGCATTGGCCAGGTTCATCGCCATTTGCAAGCTCCACGCAATGGAAGAAGGCCGCGGCAGGCCGCATCGCCATCGAGCGGACGCCGCGGATCCGGCTTCTGCCGGTCCGCCGGCGGCGCCCCCTTGAGGGGGAGCGCCGACAGGCGCTTCGGGGGTGGGTCATCTCCTTGCCCGCGAGCAGCACGTTGTGCACGTCGCTGCCGAAGGCGCGCACGCGCTCCATCGCCATCTTGTTGCGCCGGATCAGCCAGTTGTAGCCCATCACCGCCGGCACCGCGACGGCCAGGCCGAAGGCGGTCATGATCAGCGCCTCGCCCACCGGGCCGGCCACCTTGTCGATGCTGGCCTGGCCGCTGATGCCGATGGCGGTGAGCGCGTGGTAGATGCCCCAGACCGTGCCGAACAGGCCGACGAAAGGCGCGGTGGAGCCGACCGTGGCCAGGAAGGCCAGGCCGTCCTGCAGTCGGCTGTTGATGTTGTCGATGGCGCGCTGCACGCTCATCGACACCCAGGTGTGCTTGTCGATCTGCTCGACCAGCGTGCCCTCGTGGTGTTCGCTGGCGTTGACGCCGCTTTCGGCCACGTAGCGGAAGGCGCTGCCTTCTTCCAGGGCGCTGATGCCGGCCTTCACCGAGCCGGCGCTCCAGAAGGTCTTGGCCGCAGCCTCGGCGCTCTTCATCAGCTTGCGCTGCTCGAACAGCTTGGTGAAGATGATGTACCAGCTGCCCATGCTCATGATGACCATGACGATCAGCGTGCCGCGGGCGACGAAGTCGCCCTGCGCCCACAGCGCCGCCAGCCCGTAGGGGTTGGCGACAGTTTCCTGGGCCACCATCGGCGCCGAAGCCGCCTGGGCCAGGGCCATTTGCGGCAGCAGGCCCAGGCCCAGCGTCAGGCCTGCCAGCAGCAACAGCATTGCCTTGGCAGGTCGTGCGCACTGCAGCAGGGGTCGGGGGTGCGAGAAGGACATGGTTTCTCCAGGGGTCAATCGGTCAGCTTCCAGACGTATTCGATGCGTGAGCTGAGCTTTTCCGGCTTGCCGTCCAGCGTGCCGGGCGTGCCCTTGCAGTTCTGCACGGCCTCGAGCGTCATGCGATCGAGCATCTTGTGTTCGCGCGTCACGCCACTGGACTTTTCGATGCGGGCTTCGCTGATGACGCCGCTGGTGTCCATTGTGTAGGCCACGACCACCGAGCCCTGCGCCTCGGCGCGGCGCGTGGCGGCGTTGTACTCGGGCTTGGCACAGGCGTTGAAGTCCAGCTTGGGCGAGGTGCGCACTGGCGCGGCCGGCGGCACGGGGGGCGCCGGCGGTGCGCTGACCACGGCCGGCGCAGCCGGCTCGATGCGCACCGGCGGCGACGGCGGCGGCGCCACCGGCGTGGTGGTGATGGTCGGCGCCGGTGTCGGTGGCGGTGTCACCTGCACCTCGGGCGGTGGCACGAATGAGGGCGGCGGTGGTGCCGTGCGCGGCGGTGGTGGCAGGCTGTCCAGCGGCGGAGGGGGGGGCGGTTTCACCTCCTCGATGATCTTGGTGTCGATCGGCGCACGCACGACATCGACCACCGTGCGCGACAGCCCATAGACCAGCAGCACGCCCAGCAGCACATGCAGCGCCACCACCACCGACAAGCCGACGACGTGCTTGCCCGGGTTGCGTTGCTGTTGCGCGTAATCCAAAACAAACCTCCGCTGGCGCCCACACCGATGGGGGGCTGCGCTGCATTTGTGGGTGGGTGCGGCGTCTTGCGCCGCCAGCGGCAGGGCAAGCCGCCACAGGGCAAACACTATATCGCGAATGGCTTCGGCGCCGCCCTGTGCGCGTGTACGCTTGTGCCTCCTCGGCAATCACTCAAGGACTGGAGCAACACGTGGGCAATGCACTCGAAGGCAAGGTGGCCATCATCACCGGCGCAGGCTCCGGCATCGGCCGCGCATCGGCACTCTTGTTCGCTGCCGAAGGCGCGACTGTGGTCGTGGGTGACAAGACCGAGGCCGTGCACGACACCGCGCGTCAGGTGCAGCAAGCCGGTGGCCGCGCGACCGCCATGCAGATGGACGCCGGCGTCGAGGCGGATGTGGCCAAGCTGGTGGCCAGCGCGCTTTCCGAGTACGGCCGGCTCGACGTGGCCTTCGCCAATGCCGGCGTGTCCGGCGGCATGGCCGGCATCTTCGAGCTCACGCCCGAACACTTTGCCGAGGTGCTGCGCGTCAACCTGATCGGCCCGTGGCTGATGGTCAAGCATGCCGGCAAGGCCATGGCCGACGCCGGCAAGGGCGGCTCGATCGTCTGCACCGCGTCGGTGGCCGGCATCCGCTCGGGCGCCGGCGGGCCGGCCTATTCGGCCTCGAAGGCCGGGGTCATCAATCTGGTGCAGGTGTCGGCGCAGCAGCTGTGCGAGACCAACGTGCGTGTCAATGCCATCTGCCCGGGACTGACCGAAACCGGGATGACCAAGCCGACCTTCGACTATGCCAAGGACAAGGGCGTGACGCACAAGCTGGGCAAGCTCAACCCGCTGCGCCGCGCCGCGCAGCCCGAGGAACTGGCGCAGGCGGCGCTGTTCCTGGCCTCGGCGCAGTCGAGCTATGTCAACGGCCAGGCGCTGGTGGTCGACGGCGGGCTGTCCAGCTCGCACCCGGTGACGCGGCAGCTGACCGGCCAGACGGCGGTGTGATCCAAGCACGCTGGCCCTGTGCGTCGCGTCGCCGGCTTTGCCCAGCGCCGCGACGCTCAGCTTGCGCCCGTGGACGGCCCCGGCCCGCCACGCAGGCGGGCCCGCGCCAGGATCAACAAGCCGCCGCCGAGTGGCAGGGTCATGGCGCCGGGTTCAGGAAACGATGGGGGCGTTCGAAGACTGGCTGCGCCGAGAAGGTCATCCATCTGCATCCCCGCTGACGCAGTGCCCCGGGCATTGCCTGCCGGAATGTCCGGCCCAAGGAAGAACGACGGCGACAATTCGCTCCGGCCGACGATGACCTACAACAACTCCTCCGGCACCAGCAGCGACATCAGCCTCAGCCCCCACAGGCCGAACCAGTCGGCATGCGGCTCGTTGCTGTGCACGACTTGCTGGCCGTCTTCGTTGGCGAGCCATTCGATGCGGTCCTCGGCCGGGCTCAGGCGCAGCTGGTAGTTGCTGTCGGTCCACAGCCGCTGCAGCAGTGCAGCCGCCTCGCGGGCCAGCGCCGGGCTGTCGATGGCCAAGGCCAGCTCGGTGTTGAGGCGCGACGAGCGCCGGTCCATGTTGAGCGATCCCACCAGCAGCCAGCGCTGGTCGATGATGGCCAGCTTGGCATGCAGCCGTCCGAGCGAAGAGCGCGGCGCGCCCGGACCCGGGGCCCGTTCCCCATGCACCGGGCTCAGTTCGGCCAGGCGCACGCCCATCTTCAACATCGCCAGGCGATAGCGCCGGTAGCCGCGATAGGCCAGCGGTTCGTCGGTGGCGCCCAGCGAGTTGGTCATCACCGCGATATGGATGCCGCGCGCGGCGGCCTCCTGCATCAGCGCCAGACCGCCTGGCCCGGGCACGAAGTAGGGCGAGGCGATGGTCACGTCGGAGCGTGCCGCGCTCATCAGCGCCAGTGACTGCGCCATTGCTTCACCAGGCTGCAGCGATGCATCCAGGCGCGAGGCCTTGCTCGGCGCATCGGCGAAGACCCGCGCGTTGGCGAAGTGCAGCTCGAGCCGGCCGCGGCGAATCTGCGCCGCAACGCCGTCGGCGGTGGCCGCCTCGGGCCGTGCGGCCGAGGCGGCAGGCAGGGCGACCTGCGCCGGCGGCAGCAGGCTGGCCGCCGGATAGGAGCTGTCGTCGTTCCAGAATCGATCGAAAAGCTGGGCCAGCTCGCCCACCACCGGCCCGGTGGCCAGGATGTCCAGGTCGACGAAGTTGGCGACCGTGCTGCGCATGAAGTAGTCGTCGCCGATGTTGCGGCCACCGGCCAGTGCGATCTGGCCATCGGCGATGAACAGCTTGTTGTGCATGCGCCGGTTGATGCGTCCGAACTCGTGCATCGAGCCGAGCAGCCGCTGCGCCAGCGAGGCGCCGCGCACCGGCAGCGGGTTGAACAGCCGCACCTCGATCCGCGCGTGGTGGTCCAGCGCCGCCAGGCGTGTCTCGTGGGCGCCGACATGCAGGTCGTCGAGCAGCAGCCGCACGCGCACGCCACGTTCGGCCGCGGCGCGCAGCGCGTCGAGCAGCTGCACGCCGCTGGCGTCGTCGCTGATCAGGAAGTACTGCAGGTCCAGCGAGCTGCGCGCGGCGTCGATCAGCGCCAGCCGCGTGGCCAGCGCGTCGGCGCCGTCCGCGAGCAGGCGGATGCCCGACTGCTGCGCCAGCTGCGGCGGTGTCGAGGCCTGCATCAGGCGCGCCAGCGGCGTGTCTTCGGCCAGCGGCATCGTCCAGGACATGGGGCGCTCCACCTGCTGCGGCAGGCTGCCGCAACCGGCGCCGACCAGGCTGCCCAGCAGCACGGCCCAGGTGGCGGCGTGCTGCCACCCCCGCGATGCGGCGGACCGAACGGGGCGGCGGATATCGGGTATGGCGGCAAACATCGTCGTCTCCTGGGGCATGGGTGTTCCTTGCCGTGGAGCATCTGCGCGGGCGGTATCCGGGCCATGTCGTGCCGTGCCCGGTGTGTTGTCGGCAGATAGACGTCGGCACGTCATGTATCCGCCACGTATCCGCGACGTGTCGCCGAGGAAATGAGGGCCCGCCAGCGCGCTTTGCGGCCTAGACTGACGGCCGATGGCTGCCACCGAGCATTCGACCGCGCGCACCGAACCCGCAGGCTGGGACGACGCCGCGCGGGCGATGTTCCGCGCGGCGCAGGCGGTGGCCCAGGGCGGCGGACCGAACCTGTTTGCCGACCTGGTGCGCGACTTGGCCGACACGCTGCGCGTGGACACCGTCTTCGTCGCCGTCTTCAGCGACGAGACGCGGCGGCAGATGCGCACGCTGGCCGCGGTGATGGACGGCCGCATGCTGCAGAACTTCCACTACGCGCTCGAAGGCACGCCCTGCGCCCGGGTCGTCGGGCGCGCCTTCCGCCATGTGCCCAGCGGTGTCGCCGCCGAGTTTCCGCCCGGCACACTCTTCGCCGCCAAGGGCATGGATTCGTATGCGGCGTTCCCTCTGGCCGACAGCGAGGGCACTCCACTCGGCCTGCTGGTTGCGATGCACCGCCGGCCGATCGCCGACGCCGCGCTGGCCGAGGCGCTGCTGAAGATCTTTGCCGGCCGCATGGTGGCCGAGATCGAGCGCAGCCATGTCGACCAGGCCTTTCGCGCGGCCGCGCTGGCCGTGTCCGGCACGCACGGCGATTCGGTCTTCGTCGAGCTGGTGCGCCTGCTCGCCGCCGTCCTGCGCGTCGAGGTGGCCTTCATCTCGCGCCTGGAGAGCGGCGAACCGCAGGCGCTGCGCATGCTGGCGATGCAGTGCGACCAGCAGATGCTGCAGGACATGAGCTATCCGGTCCAGGGCACGCCGTGCGAGCACGTGCTGGGCCAGCGTTTCCGCGTCTACCCCGATCGGCTGCAAGAGCGCTTCCCCGACGACACCGATGCGCCATTCGAGGGCATCGTCAGCTATGCCGGTTACCCGCTGCTCGGCCAGGACGGCAGCGCGCTGGGCACCATCGCCATCGCCTCGCGTTCGCCGCTGCTGCACGTGGAGCGCATCGAATCGGTGCTGCAGATCTTCGCGGTGCGCGCCGCGGCCGAGATCGAGCAGCTGCGCGCCACCGAGGCGCTGCGCCGCTCGGAAGCCAGCTACCGCACCATCTTCGAGACTGCCGAAGACGCGATCTTCATCCACGACTGGGACAGCGGCAAGATCATCGATGCCAACCCGAAGGGCTGCACGACCTATGGCTACACACGCGACGAGCTGATACGGCTGTCGGCCACCGACCTCGGCGCCAACGAGCCTCCCCACACCACCGAGCAGGCACTGCGCAACCTGCAGCTGGCCCGCATGGGGCGTTGCCCGCCCTTCGAGTGGCGCAGCCGCAGCAAGGATGGCAGCCTGCATTGGGACGAGGTACGGCTGAAGGCGGTGCAGATCGACGGGCGCCGCCACATCCTGGCCTTCACGCGCGAGATCACCGAGCACAAGGCGGCGCTGGCCGCGCTGCAGGCCAGCGAGCAGCAATACCGGGCGCTGTTCGACAGCAGTGCGGACGCGATGGGGCTGTGGGACGCCGAGCTGCGCCTGGTGGACGTGAATCAGGCGTTCACGCGCATCAGCGGCTGGACGCGCGACGACGTGGTCGGCCGACCTCTCGGCGCGCGCGAAGGCGAGCCCGATCTGGAACAGCGCAGCGCGCTGATGCGCGCTGCGCTCACCGGTATCGAGGGACGCATCGAGACGCAGGTACCGTCGAAGGACGGGCGGCGCTTCGAGGTCGAGGTGCGCTACGTCCCGGTGCGCTTCGGCGGCGTGAGCTACGTGCTGTCGGTGGCGCGCGACATCACCGAACGAAATGCTGCCCTGGCCGCGCTGCGCATGCGCGAGGAGCAGTACCGCGCCGCCTTCGACGGCAGCAGCGACGCCATGGTGCTGTGGAACCGCGACGTGCGCATCGTCGACGTCAACCAGGCCTTCGAGCGCGTCTACGGCTACCGGCGCGAGGAGGTGCTGGAGCAGGGCTTCGGCTCACGCATACCCGAAGAGGGCATCGACGCGCGCGTGGCGCTGATCCGCCAGGCGCTGGCCGGGCAGCAAGGCCTGCTCGAGACCCAGGGCGTGCGCAGGGACGGCCGCGTCTTCGATGTCGAGCTGCGCTACCTGCCGATCCGCTACGGCGGCGAGCCGCATGTGCTGTGCGTGGGCCGCGACATCACCGAGCGCCGCCGCGCCGAGCAGGCGCTGCGCGACAGCGAGGCGCAGTACCGCGCGATCTTCAACGCCTCGGCCGACGCCCTGGTGCTGCGCGATGCCGGTTTCCGCATCGTCGACGTCAACGCCACCTACGAGCGCATGAGCGGCATGCCGCATGCCGAGGTGCTGGGCCAGGACCGCGTCATTGCCAACCCGACCGAGGTGGCGCCGCACATCCGCGAGTTGCACCAGCGCGCGCTGGCCGGCGAGACCGTCGAGCTGGAGGTGCCCTTCCTGCACCGCGACGGCACGCGCTACCAGATCGAGCTGCGCGGCGTGCCGATCCGCCACCGCGGCCAGCCGCACGTGCTGTACATCGGCCGCGACATCACCGAGCGCAAGCGCTCCGAGCAGGCATTGCGCGACAGCGAAGAGCAGTACCGCGCGATCTTCAACGCGTCCGCCGACGCCTTGCTGCTGCGCGATGCCGAGCACAGCGCGGTCGAGGTCAACCCGGCCTACCTGGCGCTCAGCGGCTACAGCCGCGACGAGGTGCTGGGCGCCACCCGCGTGCTGACGCAGAGCGACGCGCTGCTGCAGCGCGAGTACCGCCAGCAGCACGAGCGGGCGCTGGCCGGTGAGACGCTGCGCTTCGAGGTGCAGGCATCGCGCAAGGACGGCACGCGCTTCAGCGCCGAGGTGCGCGGCGTGCCGGTGGCCTACCGCGGCCAGCCGCACGTGCTGTACGCGGCGCGCGACATCACCGAGCGTCGAGCGGCCGAGGCCGAGCGTGAGCGACTCGAAGCCCAGCTGCGCCAGGCGCAGAAGATGGAGGCCATCGGCCAGCTCACCGGCGGCATCGCGCACGACTTCAACAACATCCTGACCAGCGTCATCGGCTACCTGGTGCTGGGCGCAGGAGCGCGCCGGCACACTGGGCGACGAGCGGCTGCAGCGCCAGCTGGACAAGGCGCATCTGGCGGCGCAGCGCGCGCGCGAACTGATCGCGCAGATGCTGGCCTTCGCGCGGCGCCAGCGCGGCGAGCGTCGCGTGCTGCCGCTGGCGCCGCTGGTGCGCCAGACACTGCAGCTGCTGCGTTCGACGCTGCCGACCTCGGTGGCGGTGAATGCCGTGCTGCCCAGCGACGACGCCGGCGCCCGCGTCGAAGCCGACGCGGTGCAGCTGGAACAGGTGCTGTTCAACCTGTGCATCAACGCGCGCGACGCGATCGACGCGTCCGGGCTGATCAAGGTGCGGCTGCGCGAACGCAGCGGCGACTTCACCTGCGCCTCCTGCAGGGCGCAGCTGCCGCGGGCGAACTGGGTCGAGCTGAGCGTGGCCGACAACGGCAGCGGCATCGAGCCCGTCACGCTGGAGCGCATGTTCGAGCCCTTCTTCTCGACCAAGGAGGTCGGCCGCGGGTCGGGCATGGGCCTGGCGATGGTGCACGGCATCGTGCACGACCATGGCGGCCATGTGCTCGTCGAGACGGCGCCACAGGCCGGATCGGTGTTTCGCGTGCTGCTGCCGCCGGCGCAGGGCCGGGAACGGCCCGAACCCGAGGCGCACGCACAGGCCGCGGTGGGCCGGCCGCTGGCGGGCCGGGTGATGGTGGTCGACGACGAAGCCATGGTCGGCGACTTCATGGCCGAGCTGCTCGAAGGCTGGGGTCTCCAGGTCGTGCTGCAGCGCGACCCACTGCAGGCGCTGGCCTGGCTGGAGCAGTCGGCTCAGCCTCTGGACCTGCTGATCACCGACCAGACCATGCCGCAGCTCAACGGGCTGCAACTGGCGCAGCGCGCCCGCCGCCTGCGCCCGGGCCTGCCGGTGCTGCTGTACACCGGCAATGCCGAGGGTATCGACGCCGAGCAGGCGCAGCACCACGGGGTGTGCGGCGTGCTGCGCAAGCCGGTCGATGCCGAGGCGCTGCAGGCGCTGATGCAGCGCTGCCTGGGCAAGGCGGACGGCAGTGGGACCTGATGCCCGTTCGTGCCGATCGTGCAGGCCCGGTGGGCAGCGTCAGCGCCTGTTCTGCATCAACAGCCGGCCCTGGGACGCCTGCGCAGACCGGCCATCAGCGCCACTCCGCCGAGCATCAGCGCCCAACTTGCCGGTTCGGGCACCGCGGCGGTGATGACGTCGATGCGCACACCGGCCCGGTCGGGAAACAGCAGCGACGGGTAGTCGTGTGTCGCGGTGAACAGGTTGCGGGTGCCGACGGCCTGCAGGTGCAGGCCCAACCAGTCGTGGCCGTGGTCGACGCTGAACTTCAGTTGCTGCGTGATGTCGATGGCCGATGCCGATCCCGCGGTGGCAGTGCCGACCGACGAGCCGTGCGCATGGCCCGGCCATGCCCAGGACAGCGCGAGATCGCCTGCGCCGCCATCGAAGCCCTGCACCACGACACTGTTCGTGCCTTGTTCGTCACCGTGCAGGATGTTGAAGCGCAGCGTCGCCGACACGACCTTCTGCCCTTGCAGAGGCGCCAGTTCGAGCTGCATCAGCGTGCGGCTGAGCGAATCACTCTCCAGGCCCAGCACATGGGCCCAGGTCTTCTTGCCGCTGCCCCAGCGGTCGTCGATCATGCCGACGAAGCCGGTGCCACGGAAGGTCTGGCCGGGGTCGTCGCTGATGAAGCTTTCGAAGGTGGCCAGGTCGGGCAAGACGAATTCGAAGGTGCCCGCGTACGCGGACGGGCCGGCGCCGATCGCGAGTGCGAGCGTGGCGGCCGACAGCTGTGTTCTGCTGAACATGATGGTTTCTCCTGTGGGAAATGAATGTTGAAGGTCGAACCATGGGGCAGGCCCGGGCCGCTTGTCGCAGCGATCCTTGCCGGCCCTGGAGCCCAAGGCCCTGCGCGGGCACGGCCTTGCGTCCTCAGGCCGTCATCAGCGTTCGCGGGCTGGGTTGGGGGGTCGACGCCGCACTGCGGCGCGGCAGCGCAGCGTCGATGCGGTGCACCGCCTGCTCGGCCGCCAGTGCCTCGGTCAGCGCGCGGTTGCCGCTGCGGCGCGCCGCTTCCAGCGCCGTCAGCAGCAGCACCTGGCGCTGCGCGTGGCTGCCGCCCATCGGCTGGGTCACCGGCAACAGCGGCAGCAGCAGTTCGGTGCAGCGCGCCGGCTGGCCGTCGAGCAGTGCCGTGAATCCGTCGATGACCGGCAGCATCAGCCGGCGCCAGAGGGCGTCGCCGGACGGGCTGGCCGCCGCTTCGCCGGCCGCCACGCGCAGCGTGTCGAGCGCCGCGGCATCGCCGGCGGCGACGAAGACCATCGCGGCATGCATGTCGAAGAAGGCCGTGGTCCCCCACACGCCCTGCGCACGCCACTGCCGCGCCAGTGCCGACCAGCGGCTTCCGACGTCGAGGCCACGCAGTTGCAAGCGCCACAGCAGCGAACTCGCATCGGCCAGGTTCATGGTCAGCACTTCCGCCGTGGGCGCCACCGCCTCGTCGTACAGCGCCAGCGCGGCAGGTCGATCACCCTGCGCCAGGTGCATCAGCGCCAGGTGCCAGTGGTTGTGCACCGCCATGCCGTTGTCATAGCGCCAGGCCGGACGTGTGGCGTTCATCCAGGTGATGCCGTCGGCCGCGCGGCCCTGCATCTCGCACACATGCGCCACCGCGTGCACCGCCCAGACATCGTTGGGGTTCAGCTCCACCGCGCGGCGGCCGAGGCTTTCGGCGCGCTCGAAGGCGAAGTTTTCTTCCAGCCCAAAGGCCATCATGCCGAGCACATAGCCATAGCCGGCGTCGGCTTCGCTCCAGTGGCTGCGCACCCGGGCGATGCGGTCGCGCAGCATCGTCGTGCGGCCCAGCACCAGGTCGCAGACGTGCGCCAACTGCAGCGCCAGCAGATCGCGCGGGTGCTCGACGAGGTGGTGGTCCAGGCGGCTCAGCCCGGCGTCCATGTCCCCGCCGGCCCAGACGGTCAGCGCGGCGAGCAGCGACTGCTCGCGCGCCGTCGGCGTGTGCCGGCTGGCCGCGGCAAGCTTCAGGCTTTCGGCAGCCGCGGCGAGCAGCGGCAGCTCGAAGGCGCTGAGCATCAGCCCGGCCTGCAGCAGGTGGCCGGCGATGAAGTCCGGGTCGTCGGCGAGCACCGGCGCCAGCAGCGCCAACGGGTCCATGCGCCAGCTGTTGAACAGGTCCAGCGCCGCGTCGTAGGCCGCGGCCGATGACACGGATGAGGTGGACAGTTCCAGGCCGTGTTGGTCTTGCAGTTTCATGATGCTTCCTTTGCCATGAAGGCGTTCAGTTGAGGTGCATGAAGCGTAGAAGTGCAAGGCCCGAACGCCCGCAGCGATTCCCGCAAGCAACCTGACGATTCCGCCACTGCGCAGCGATACTTGGGCGTCGACCTGCCACCGCCGCCCGACCGCCATGACCCCCGCCGCTGCACTGCCGACCATCGCCGTGCTCGTCACGCCGTACAGCACGGCGTCGGTGGCCTACGGCCTGACCGACCTGTTCCACAGCGCCGGGCGTGACTGGCCGATGGTCGTCGACGGCAGCACGGGCGCGCCGGCGCTCAAGCCGATGACCGTCGGGCGGCATGCGGGCCCGATGCAGGTGGCCAATGGCGCGACGATCCAGGCCAACGCCGCACTCGCCGACTGCCCGACCCCCGACGTGGTGTGCGTGCCCGACCTGCAGGTCAGCCCCGACGAGCCGATCGACGCACGCTTTGCCGACGAGCTGGAATGGTTGCGCCGTTGCCAGGCCAACGGCGCGCTGATCACCGCCGCCTGCACCGGCGCGATGCTGCTGGCCGGCGCCGGCCTGCTCGACGGCGAGGATGCGACCACCCACTGGGCCTACTGCGACACGATGCAGCGCCGCCATCCGCGGGTGCGCGTGCGGCCGCAGCGCTCACTGGTGGTGTCGGGCGAAGGCCAGCGCCTGGTGATGGCCGGCGGCGGCACCTCGTGGATGGACCTGGGGCTGTACCTGATCGCGCGGCTGGTGAGCATCGACGCGGCCACGCATGTGGCCAAGGTGTGGCTGATCGACTGGCACCACGTCGGCCAGCAGCCCTTTGCGCGTGTGGCACGCACGCGCCAGGTCGGAAGATGCGGTGATCGGCCGCTGCCAGACCTGGATCGCCGAACACTACGCCAGCGCGGCGCCGGTGGCGGCGTTGATCGAACTGAGCCAGCTGCCCGAGCGCAGCTTCCAGCGCCGCTTCAAGCTGGCCACAGGGTTGACGCCGCTGGAATACGTGCACACGCTGCGCATCGAAGAAGCCAAGCACCTGCTGGAGACCACCGCGCTGCCGGTCGAAGCCATCGCCGAGCAGGTGGGCTACGAGGATGCGGCCTTCTTCGGGCGGCTGTTCAGGCGCAAGGTGCAGCTGTCGGCGCCGCAGTACCGGCGGCGCTTCGGCGGCTTGCGCGCGGCGCTGGCGCGTAGCCATGCGGTGTGATGCCGGATGCGTTCGATCATCCAGATCTGATCGGTTGCAGGCGGTGCCTTGCTGTTGCTTGTGGAAGTTGGTCGATCGACAGCAGAAGACTGGCAAGTGCCATACGAGTCTTCGGTCTGCCAGCTCGATTGCAGTCGCTGAAGGTGCAGGCCGGCAGTCGGCAATGTGGCGATGAAATCGACAGGCACGGTACACGCACCCGGCCATCAGCGGGTAGCCCCGCGCATGCGGATTCATGATGCTGCTGCGTGCGTCCTTGGTCCGCTCGTCGTTGTTGAGCTTGTCCAGCATGTCCCCCTCGCCGACGCCAGCCGGCGTGCCGATCCCCCTTCGGGCCACTCGTTCCGTGGCACTGGAAGCAAACCGAGGCCAGCAAGCGTCCTTCGTCCGCCACCTGCGCGGAGGCTGCCAGGTCGACGGCATCGACCAACCCGCGCGCGGGCGTGCCGCCCAGTCTCGGTGCGTGTCAGAGGGCACGCCCCTACCGTGCTGCCGAAGCAGGCTTGCCGGGCCGGCTGGCACACTATTCACCAACTTGGACGCAGCACTTGCAACCGCCCCGCCAATGACGCCCTGGCGTCCAGCCTGGTTGCGCACGCACCCGCAAGCCTGGGCGTTCGGCACGCTGGACCGCGCCGCGCTGCATGCCGCCAGCCGCGCGCTGGCCGCGCGAGGGGGCTTCGAGCGAAGCGCCAGCCACTTCGCCCGCTGCTGGCTGCGCGTGCAGGCTGACCACCCGGCGCTGCGCAGCGTGTTCCGCAACACGCCGCGCTACCTGCTGCTTATCGCCAGCGCCGTGCTGCACCACCGGCGCGACCCGGCCGACCCGCTCAGCGGCGTTACCCCGACCCGGCTGGCGCAGTTCTTCGCGCACGCGGTGCGGGCGCACCTGCACGTCAGCGCGTCGCAGCTGAAGGCGGTGCTGGCGCATGCCCGGCTGCACGGCCTGCTGCAGCCCGCGACAGGCGGCGCGGACGTGATGGACGCCCGATTTCGTCCGCTCGAGCCCACACCGCTGCTCGACGGCATCCTGCACCAGTGGATCGCCGGCTTCCTGCGCGCTTGCGAAGGCGACGAAGCCCTGCCGCTGCCGGCGCCGGTGGACACGATGATCGCCACGCCGGGCCTGGTGGGCGAGATGTTCGGCTACCGGCTGGCGGCGCTCGAGCAGGACCGCTTCATCCTATGGGAGGACTTCGCGCAGCCGCTGGCCTGGGTGCTGCGCCACGACCACGGCTACCGCGTGTTCCTGCAGATGACCGAGGCGATGCAGGCGCTCCCCGACGGCACGGCGCTGGTGCCCATCACCGCCCAAGAGATCTCGCGGCGCGCCGCCGTCAGCCGTGGCACGGTGCGCAATCTGCTGGCCGACGCGCAGGCGCATGGCTGGTTCGTTGAGCCGGCGCCGGCCGGCGCCCGGCGGTTGGCGCCCGAGACGCTGCAGGTCACGCTGCAGTGGACCGCGCTGGAACTCGTGTGGATGCACGGCCTCGCGTGTGCGGCCTGGGCACGGCTGCGGGCTGCGCTGGACGTGACCGCGGTGCCGCAACGCTAGCCGGCGGCTCTGCGGCCGACGTCATGGGCCGTCAGCCCTTGCGGCCAGACCCGCCGCGCCGGCGCGCGGTGGCGGTCAAGGCCATCAGGCCCATGGCCACTCCGGCCAGAGTGCTCGGTTCGGGGACCGCCGCCCGTTCCTCGTAGACGTAGGTCACCGTCGCGACGGCATTGAAGACGAGTCCACCGGAGGGGCTGGCGGTGAACTGCAGAACGAAGGTGTCCGGAAGCTATCGGCAGCCACCAGAGAAATCGTTCCATGCGCTGCGTTGCCGTCCACCAATTCGTAAGGTCGTACGCCTGCAAGGCGCCGCTTGCAGGCGATGAACCGGGCAACCAACTTTTATGATTTTGAACGCGAAGTCGTTTGAGGCCACGCCGAGACGACACGATGGGATTGCCGAGCATGTTCAGGCCGCACCGTGGTGGCCAGGCTGCCTCAAAGCCCGCGAGGTTTTGCCACTCGGCCCGTGCCTCGGCGATACAGCCGTCCGCGATCCGGTCGATGACCGCTGGCTTGCCAGCTCCTGCCGCACGACGCCCAGCACGCCGAAGACCACGAGCAGCAGTCCGAGGTAGGCCAGTGCCGTCGGCCTGTCCCCCAGCACCGCGACCGACAGCGCGAATGCGACCACCGGCTCGCCCAAGGCCAGGGTCACGCCCGTGGCGGGCGTGATGTGGCGCAGGGCGTGGCTGAAGAGCAGGTACGGCAGGCCCGCGGTGACAACACCGGTGTAGGCCACCGCGGCCAGGTCGGCGCCCGTGAAGGTGGGGGCGCCTGTCGTCCACCACGCCACCGGCAACGCAACCGCGGCGGCGACGCTGAACGCCCCTAGGGTGATCGTCGAAGCCGCTGCGGCATGCGCCATGCGCTCGTTGAGCAGCGTGTAGGCGGCATACGACAAGCCCGACAGCAGGCACAGCAGGATGCCGACGGCATCAACGCCCGCCGCCTGCCGGGCACCGCCCAGCGTCATCAGCACGCCGCCACCCACGGCGACCAGGGTGCCCATCCACCAGGCCGCTGACGGCCGTTGCCGATGCAGCGCCGCCTGCAGCAGACCGGCCCAGATGGGGCCGCTGCCCAGCGCAAGGGCGGTGCCGAGCGCCACGCCGATCTTGCCGATGCCGGCGAAGAAGGCCAGGTTGTAGACGGCCATGCACAGGCCGGCACCCAACACGTGGCGCGTGGCCGGCTTGCCCGGCGAAGGCGCACCGGTCGGTGGCCGTGACGCGGCCGCGCACATGGCGAAGAACGCACTCGCCGTCGCCAGCCGCAATGCGCCGAACCAGTAGGCCGAGAGCGACCCGTCCGCCAGCGATCGTGCGGTGCCGGTCGTGCCCCACAGCGTCGCCGCGCCGAGGACCAAAAGCACACCGAGGAGGGGGTTCGGGTTCATCGGCGGGATCATCGACCCCGCCGCGGCGATCAAATGTCGAGAGACGCTCGAACTGGGTCGGCCCGCGCACGCAGCTGTCGTGCGCCGATGCCGCGCTCGCGGCGCAGCGCAAAGCACAGCGCGCTGGCGCTGGCATAGCCGACCTGCAGGGCGACCGTGTCCAGCGGCAAGCCCGCACGGAGCTGGCGCTGGGCTTCGTCGAGACGGCGCTGCCGCACCCAGGCCAGCGGCGACAGGCCGGTCAGTTCGGCGAAGCGGGCGCGAAAGCGCTGCGGGCTGAATCGGCAGAGATTCGCCAGCGCCGCCACCGTCCAGTCACGATGCAGTTCGGCATCGACGCGCTGGGCCAGCGCCGCCAGGTCGAGGCGCCGGCGCGTCTGCAAGGTCGGCGCGCCGAGCAGCTCGAGCAGCAGCCGCTCGGCAGTCCATGCAGCCGCTTCCGACGGCCACCGCGACGGCAGCGCAAAACGCCGCAGGCGCTCGGTGGCCCTGGCGGCATCGCAGTCCAGCACCATCACTTCCGCGGGCGTCTCGGCCAGGTAGCCGTGCCCGGCGCCGGCGGGAATGACCAGCCCGCAGGACGGATCGACAAATGCGGGGCGACCCTCCACTTCCAGCTGCAGGCTGCCTCTGAAGCCGACCAACACCTGGGCATGCGCGTGGCGATGCGTTCCGTATTCGCCGCGGTAGGCGCGCACGGAAATCGCTGTATCGGCGTGGGACGAATTCATCGGGTCCATGGCAGTGGCGATTTTGCGCCAGTGCCGTCGATTTGACTTTTGCAGGCCTTGGTGAAAGTGTTGCGGCCGGGCGCGGCGGAAAGCGGCGAATACGTTGCCGATACAAACCCGTGCCACGCTGACAAACGACCGATACCGCTCCTGCACAGACTGCAGCCCGGCATGGACGCGGCTGCACGGGGGCACGCCCAGCAGACACCCGCCAGCCACACTGACTCCACCCGAAGCTTCACGAGGACTCGCCATGACCATCAAGGACATGCACGGCCATCCGCTCAGCGGCGCCGATGCCCAGGCCACCGAACACTACGACACCGCCTGCGCGCTGCTGCGCTGCTACCTCAATGACCCGCTGGCCGAGGCCCAGGCCGCGCTGGCGCGCGCACCCGACATGACGATGGCGCATGTGCTGGTGGCCTACCTGAACCTGCTGGGCACCGAGCCGGCCGGCCTGCCGGCCGCGCGCGAGGCCCATGCGGCTGCCGCGCGCTGCCCGGCCACCGAGCGCGAGGCCGTGCACGTCGCCGCGGCCGGCGCGTTGGCCCACGGCCAGTGGCACGCGCGCCGGCCGCATCCTGGAAGACCTGAGCATCGCGCCACCCGCACGACCTGCTGGCGCTGCAGGTCGGCCACCAGATCGACTTCTTCACCGGCCACTCGCGCATGCTGCGCGACCGCATCGCGCGCGCCGATGCCGCACTGGCGCTCCGGCATGCCGGGCCATCACGCGGTGCTGGGCATGCTGGCCTTCGGCCTGGAGGAGACGGCCGACTACGCGCGGGCCGAGAAGTTCGGCCGGCGCAGCGTCGAGCTCGAGCCGCGCGACGGCTGGGGCTGGCACGCGGTGGCCCACGTGCTGGAGATGCAGGACCGGCGCCGCGACGGCATCGTCTGGATGACGCAGGACCAGCCGGCCTGGAGCGAGGGCAGCTTCTTCGCCGTCCACAACTGGTGGCACCTGGCGCTGTTCCACCTGGGGCTGGACCAGATCGACGAGGTGATGGCGCTGCTCGACGAGCGCGATGCTGGGCAGCGCCTCGCCGGTGGTGCTGGACATGGTCGACGCGTCGGCGCTGCTGTGGCGGCTGCAGTTGCGCGGCGTCGAATGTCGGCGACCGCTGGGACGCGCTGGCCGCGCGCTGGGCAGCCGTCGGCGGCGCCAGCAACTACGCCTTCAACGACCTGCACGCGATGATGGCCTTCGTCGGCGCCGACCGCATGCGGCGATGCCGCGCGGCTGCTCGACGCGCAGCAGCAGGCGCTGGGCGCCGGCGACGACAACGTCGGCTTCCTGAAGGATGTCGGCCTGGGCGCGACGCAGGCGATCCACCAGTTCGCACTGGGCCGCCATGCCGAGGCCGCTGAAGCGCTGCGCCGCGTGCGCCGCGACGCGGCCCGCTTCGGCGGCAGCCACGCGCAGCGCGACGTGATGGACCTGACGCTGATCGCCGCCGCCGAACGCGCCGGCGACACCCCGCTGGCCGACGCGCTGCGTCGCGAACGGGCCTTCGTCCGCACTTGAACCGGGAGCCTCTCATGCCAACCACCTTGCACCACGCCCGACTGCCCAACGGCCTGAGCATCGAATACGCCGAGCAGGGCCGGCGTGGCGGACCATCGCTGCTGCTGCTGCACGGCATCACCGACACCTGGCGCTCGTTCGAGCCGGTGCTGCCCTGGCTGCCGCCGGACTGGCACGTGATCTCGATGACGCAGCGCGGCCACGGCGGCTCGTCCACAGCCGCCACCTACCGCACGCGCGACTTCGCGGCCGACGCTGCCGCGCTGATCGGGACGCTGGGGCTGCCGCCGGTGCTGGTGGTCGGCCACTCGATGGGCGCGGTCAACGCGATGCGTTTGGCCATCGACCACCCGGCCGTGGTTCGCGGCGTGGTCGCCGCGGGCGGCTTCGCCAGCTTCTCCGACAAGCCGGAACTGGTCGATTTCGTCCAGGGCCAGATGCTGACGCTGGGCGAGCAGGTGCCGCGCGAGCTGGCCAAGTCCTTCCAGCGCGACACCCTGGCCGGCCCGGTGGCGCCGGGGTTGTTGGAGACGATGGTCGACGAGTGCCTGCGCACGCCGGCGGCCACCTGGCGCGGTGCCTTTGCTGCGCTGCTGGACGACGACTTCAGCACCGAGCTGCACAAGATCGAGGTGCCGGTGCTGCTGCCCTGGGGCGATGCCGATGTCTTCTCGCCGGAGTCGGACCAGCAGCGGCTGCAGCGGCAACTGCCGCGGGCCACACGGGTGGTCTACACCGGTGTCGGCCATGCGCTGCACTGGGAGCAGCCGCGCCGCTTTGCCGAAGACCTGGTGGCGTTCGAGCAGACGTTGCGCGTGACATGCTGACACGCCGGAGGTTCGCGGGCCTGGCCGCGGCCCTGGCCCTGCGCCCGGCGCTGGCACAGGGCGGCTCGCCCGCCCGGGTGGGCGTGCTCGTGCTGGGCTCGTCCGAGCAGCGCGACGACGTCGATCGACAGTTGGCGCAAGGGCTCAACGAACTCGGCTACGTGGAAGGACGCAACCTGCTGCTGGAGCGGCGCTATGCCGACAGCCAGGTGAGCCGCTTGCCGGGCTTTGCCCAGGACTTTGTTGCGCGCGACTTCGATGTCATCGTGACCACCTGCACGCCGTCGACGCGGGCCGCGCGCAGCGCGACGCAGCGCATCCCCATCGTCATGGTCGCGGTGGCCGACCCGGTGGGCTCGGCCTTCGTCAAGTCGCTGGCCCAGCCCGGCACCAACATCACCGGCCGGTCCAGCCAGTCGAACGAGATCGTGGCGAAGATGCTGAGCCTGTACCGGCGCGCGGCGCCGCGCGCCGAGCCCATTGCCGTTCTGGTCAACGTCAACAACATCGCGCACGAGCCGCTGTGGCGCGAGGCGGCCCAGGCCGCGATGGCGCTGAAGGTGGACGTACGCCGTGTCGAGCTGCGCAGCGCCGAGAATCCGCATGGCGAGGATCTGCCGGGCGCCTTTGCGCGGCTGTCAGCGGCCGGCGCCCGCGGCGTGTTCATGTTGCCCGACGATCCGATCAGCGTCATCAACCGTGCTCAACTCGTGGCGCTGGCGGCGCAGTACCGGCTGCCGGCGCTGTTTGGCGCGAGCGAGTTCGCCGAGTCAGGCGGCCTGATGAGCTATGGCGAGAACCTGGGTGACAGTGCGAGGCAGAGCGCCCGCCACGTCGATCGGCTGCTGAAGGGCGCCGACCCCGCCACGCTGCCGGTCGAACAACCGACGCGCTTCGAACTGGTGCTCAACCTGAAGACGGCGCAGGCGTTGCGCCTGAGCTTTCCGCAGGACCTGCGGCTGCAGGCCGATCGGGTGATCGGGTGATTGCCGGTCGGCTTTACATGGCTTCACACGGGCGCAAAGATTTGCAGTCAGCGCGGCGATGCATCCGCCCGTTGTGCAGCCACGGCCGATGAAGGCCGGGTCCACGGAGAGTTGCATGAGCAGGAGCAGGATGTTGATCGCCGCCACCCTGGCCTTGGTCGGCGCGCTGGGTGGCGGTGCGGCGCAGGCAGGCAATGCGGACTTGCAGTGGTCCATCGTGATCGGCACGCCGGTCTACACCCGGCCTGTCCCGGTGGTCGTGCAGCCCTTGCCGGTCTACCGGCCGGGTGCCAGGGTATGGGCACCGCCCGCGGCAGTGCATGCGCGACGGGCGGACCTGCGAATGACCCGCTGGGACCGCGACGGCGACGGCATCCCCAACCGCCACGACCGGCTCTACAACCCACGGTGGGACCGTGATGGCGATGGCATCCCGAATCGCCATGACCGCCACCCCGGCCGAGCTGGGCCGGGTCGATAGCGGGTCCATTGCGGACCCAGGCCGCAGGATCGAGCCTCAGGGCCACATCGCCGCGCGGCGCGTGGCCGGCGCGGCGCCAATCAGCTCGGCGACCAGCGACGACACTTCGCTGCGGTGCACGCCGATGTCGCGCAGCATGTGGTCATCCAGCGACTCCAGCTCGCGCAGCATGGCGCGACGCCGGCGGATGCGCTGCCAGGCGGCGGCGGTGGAACGCAATGCAGCGACCAGGCCATGGACGAAGCGCTGCAATGCGGTGGGGGCATGAAGGGTCTGGACCGAAGTGCTCATGGTGTTTCTCCCGTTGGGGTGAGGGCGGGCCGGCCGGTGCGCGGCCCGGCCCTGGGGTTCAGGCGGCCATCGGCAGCGGCGCCTTCTGCTGCGGCACGGCGTAGCTCAGCGGTGCCAGCGCCGCCTGGATGCGCGCGCCCTGCGCCTCGTCAACCAGCGCGAACAGCACCTTCTGGAAGCGCGCTTCCATCACGCCGGAGACGATGTACTGCCAGCGGTAGGCCTTCAGCACCGTGTCGTGGATCTGCTGCTTCTGTCCATCGCTGAAGGCGCGTGCCGACGATGCCGATGAAGTAAGCGGCATCGGCCGCGGCCTGCGCCTGCAGGATGCCGTCCACCGCGCCGACCAGTGCGATCAGGTCGTCGACCGCGGCGTCGCGCTGCGCCGTGCTCAGCTTGGCGTCTTCCGCGATCAGCTCGATCTCGTCCAGGATGGCGTGCTGCGACTCCTCGCGCCAGTGGAACAGGAACACGTCCTTCCACAGCGGCGACAGGTTGACGTCGGGTTCGATGCTGGCGCGGTAGTGCGCCTGCGTGAACAGCTCGATGTCCAGCGTCAGCGCCAGCACCGCCCAGGTGGCTCATGCGCCAGCACGGCCTGCGGCCACGGCATTGGCATCGGCGGTCATCACGTAGCCTGCCGGCATGTCGGCGGCCATCATGGTTTCGAGGCGGCGGAACAGCGCCTGGTGCTTCAGTTCCTCGTCGGTCATGCGCACCAGCGCTTCCAGCGCCACCTGGTCGCCAGCGCATGTGGCGCGGCTCACCTCCATCACCTTGGCGGCGATGAAGCGCTCGACCAGGCCGAAGATGTAGGCATAGGTGCGGCCCTGCACCTGGCTCAGCAGGCGCTGGTCGGCGGTGTTCAGGAAGGCCAGCTCGTCGACCAGCGACAGACCCGCGGGCAGGAAGGTCTTGCCGTAGTCGAAGCTGCGGCCGCGGATGACGTCGCGGTCGATTTCCCAGCGCACGCGCTTGGACACTTCGATGACCTTGGCGTAGCGCTCGGTGTGGGGGGTGCTCGTGATCATGTGAAGACTCCTGTCAAGGGTTGGGGGGTGGCCTGGTCGTTTGCCGGGCCATCGCGCGGGGCCTGGGCCCCTTGCCGCGCTGCAGCGGGTTCGCTGGCGTCGTGGCATGGGGGGCAGTCTGGGCAGCGCGGGTATCGGCGATGCGTCGCACCGCCGCGGGTGTGTAGTCGGGTTGTCGCGGCGCTGCGATCGCGCGCGCCGATGCAACCGCCGCGTATCCGCCACCGCACGCGCACGCCCGCTTTGTCGCGGCGGTGTATCCGGGGCTACCGCAGCGGCCTAGCGCGCGGCAGAATGGCCGCATGGAAACGCGCACCCGCCTGCTTGTCGTCGACGACGATCCTTCCGTGCGCGCCATGCTTCGCGAGTATCTCGAGGACCATGCGTTCGCCGTGGCCGAAGCCGGCAGCGGCGCGCAGATGCGCGAATGCCTGGAGCGCGAGCTGCCCGACGCCGTGCTGCTGGACCTGCGCCTTCCGGGCGAAGACGGGCTGACGCTGGCCAGGTACCTGCGCGAGCACTACGACCTGGGCATCATCATGGTCACGGCCTCGGCCGACGTCATCGACCGGGTCGTCGGCCTGGAGCTCGGTGCCGACGACTACATCGCCAAGCCCTTCGACCCGCGTGAGCTGCTGGCAAGGGTGAAGAGCGTGCTGCGCCGGCTGCAGGCGCGCCCGCCGGCCGAAGCCGCCGCTGCCGCACCCGCGCCGGCCGCCACGCAGCAGCGCGCCTTCGGCCGCTGCCAGATCGACCTGGACTCGCGCCGCCTGTTCGACGCCGACGGCACCGAGCAGCCGATGACGGCGATGGAGTTCGAGCTGATCCGCGTGTTCCTGGCCAACCCGAACCGCGTGCTGTCCCGCGACCAGCTGCTGATGCACACGCGCAACCGCGAGTGGGAGCCGTTCGACCGCTCGATCGACATCCGCATCGGCCGGCTGCGACGCAAGGTCGAGCCCGACCCGCAGGGCGAGCCGCGCTGCATCCGCACGGTGCGCAACGCCGGCTACATGTACGTGCCGTAGGCGGCGGTCAGCGCGGCGGTGGCAGCAGGTTGCCCCACATGCGCTGCCACAACCAGGGCAGGCCGCGTTCGATATCCGGGCGGCGGCCGACCTGCACGGGCTTGTCCAGCGCGACGGGCGGGCTGTGCCTTTCGGCCACCGCGAAGGTGAACAGGTAGGCCGGCTCCTGGCCCATGCGCAGGTCGCTCAGCAGCACGCGCCCACCGTCGTCCTGCAGCTTGAAGAAGCCCTTGCTGAAAGCTGCAATGCGTTGCACGCCGTCGATGCCTTTCAGCTCGGCGGCCAGCACAGCACCACGGTCGAAGGCGTCGAAGTGCACCTGCGGCTCGGCATCGAACAGCGAGTAGAAGCCCTCGCGGTATTTCGAATCGTCATCGTCTACGACGAGCACGCGCCACAGCAGCGAGTTGAAGACCGTCGGCATCACCAGCACCCGTTTGGCCGCGATGTCCTGTGATGCCAGCGACGCAAGCGCAATGCGCTCCACGTGCTGCTGCGCGGCGAAGCCCCAGCCCAGGTAGGCGGTGCTGAGCACCAGCCCGGCCACGTTGGCCTTCAGGCCCAGGCGGCTGCCACGCGAGGCCAGTGCCCACCCGGCGCCGAACAGCAGCGGCAAGGTGTACAGCGGGTCGATGATGGCCACGCTGCCCACCGCGAAGGGGTGATTCGAGAACGGCAGCGCGAGTTGCGTGCCGTACACCGTCATCGCGTCCAGCAGCGGGTGCGTCACCAGCGCCAGCCACAGCGCCAGCCACCAGCGCCGCCACAGCGCCCATTCGCCGTGCAGCCGCGCCACCGCCGCGGCAAAAGGCAGCGAGAACAGTGTCAGCCAGAACAATGCGTGTGTTTCGGCACGGTGCAGCACCATGTTGCGGATCGGGTCGCCGTGGTCGATCAACACGTCCAGGTCGGGCAGCGTGCCGGCCACGCCGCCCCACAGCGCGGCTTTCCACACGGCAGTGCGCCGGCCCATGACGGCCACCCCGACGGCGGCGCCCAGCGCCAGTTGTGACAACGAATCCATGGCGCGGAATTTTGCGTGGACGGCCAAATCCTTCGTGTGGCGGGCGGCATTGCGCCGCCCGCAGGCGGCCTAGCGGATGCGCCGCGCCTCGATGTAGAAGCGCTTCTCGTGCGCTTCGCCCATCGAGAAGGTCTTGCGCGGCAGCGGGCCTTCGAGCACCACGCGCTTCAGCAGTTCGCTCTTGCCCACGGTGTCCAGGTGCAGCCCGACATGGCCGCTCTGCTGCGCCAGCCTCTCGAGCACATCGTCGCCGTGCACGTAGTCCACCTCCTTGGCGCCACCATGGGCGATGAAGCGATCGACGAAGGCCTGCACCGTGCCGACCGCCAGCGACGACGGTGGCTCGCTGATCTCGATGACGCTGAAGCGCGCCCCGGGCCCGATCAGCCCGAAGGCCTGTGCTGCGCGTTGGCCCTTGAGCCGCTGGCGCATGGCTTCGGCGCTGTCCACGTCGATGCAGCGCAGCCTTGGACCGTATTCCTCGGCCAGTGCCTGGCGCACGTCGGCACTGACGCCGAACAGCAGGCGATGGATCGGCTCGAAAGCCAGCGCCGGGTCGTGGATGTTGACCACCTCGACCAGCGCCCAGCGGCTGGGGTGCTGCAGGCCGACCGTGGCCTTGACCTGCTCCCAGATCGACTTGGCGGTGGCCAGCGAATGGTTGCCGTCGCCGACGGCAAACAACATCGGCGGCGTGCCCGCTGGCACGGCATAACGCGCCTCGAAGGCGCGCGGCTCGGCCAGCGCCTGCAGCGCGCGCACGATCCGCTCACCTTGTTCGGCTGTGAGCGCATGGCCGCTGACGTGGCCGCCACCGCCCATCAGCTCGGTGTCGTACAGCGCGCGCAGCGCGTCGCGCTCGGCGGCCACCGGCTCGATGACGCTGCAGGCCGGGTCGTCGATCAGCACCAGGATGTGCGGCAGCTCCAGCTCGGCGCCGCGGCGCACCTCGATGCGCGGCGCCAGGCGTTCGACGATGGTGCCTTCGGTGGGTCGGATCAGGCTGGTGGAGCTGGGGCTGAAGTCGTAGTGCTCCAGGTCCAGTTCCAGCATCAGGCCGCGGCGCAGATGCCGGCCGATGCGCCGCTCGACCAGCACTGCGCCGTCGTGCTCGACCAGCTGGCCTTCGGCCAGGTAGCGCCGCATCGTTTCCTGGATGCGTGCGATGCGCTGCGGCGCGTCGGCTGCGCCCAGGTAGACCTCCGGAAATATCAGCTGCAGCGTCGACGGCGCGTCGCCGACCTCATGCGCGACCCGCTGCCAATACTCGGGTTCGGCGGTGTACTGATCACAGGCGATGACCGCCCACTTCGCCAGGTCGATGCCCGGCCGCGGCAGGCAAAGATGCGGCAGTCTGAATCCCGTGTTCGCGTGCATGCGCTGTGCGGATGGCTGAGTTGCAGCGATGGTAGCGAGCTGCCGATCCGTCCCGATCGCGGGATGACGAGGGCTTGGCGAACCACTGCACAATGTAGCCCCATGGCAAACATTGCATCCCTCCTCAAGAGCGAGATCTCGCGGGTCGCACGCAAAGAAGTGCGCGGTGAGACCGCGAGCCTCAAGAAGGCCGTCAGCAGCTATCGCAGCGAGATCGCGGCGCTGAAGCGGCGGGCGCTGGCGCTCGAAGCCGAACTGCGCCGGCTCGGCAAGGCCACGGCCAAGGCGTTGCCGGCGGCAGCCGACGAGCCGTCGGCGCGCGCGCCGCGCTTCAGCCCCAAGGGCCTGGTGTCTCAGCGCAAGCGGCTGGGCCTGTCGGCGCTGGAAGTGGGTCTGCTCGTCGGCGCGTCCGGGCAGTCGATCTACAACTGGGAAGACGGCAAGGCCCGGCCGCGCGCCAAGCATCTGCAGGCGCTGGCGTCGCTGCGCAGCATGGGCAAGAAGGACGCGGCCGCACGTCTGGCCGAACTGCGCGGGCAGTAGCTCACGGTGCGGCGCGGCAGCGCCTCACCGGCGGTCCACGATTAATAGCGCCTTAAGCCGCACCGCCCAGCATCACCTTCATCCATCGGGTTGCCACCGGCGACCGTGTGAAGGGAGCGTGAGTGCTGATGATGTCCATGCCGGCCGAGCCGCGGCTTCGATCCCCGATGCCCCGGCCGTTGCCGGCGCAGCGGCTGCATTTCTATGACACGGCATCGCCAGGGCGCGAGCAGGTTGAGGGCTTTGTCGCCGCCGTCTACCAGCAACGCTTCGGCGCGGTGCTGCGCCAGTTCGCACCGGTGCTGGTGAGCCTGCACGACGAGCAGGGCGAACGCGTGGCGGCGGCCGGCTACCGCGCGGCCTGTCTCGGGCCGCTGTTCCTGGAGCGCTACCTTGCAGCGCCGGTGCAGGCGCTGCTGCCGGCCACGCCGGCGCGCGAGGGCATCGTCGAGGTCGGTCATCTCGCGGCGTCGCGTGCCGGCGAAGGGCGGCGGCTGATCCGCCTGCTCGGCCCGCACCTGTGCTTGCAGGGCTTCGACTGGGTCGTCAGTACGCTGACGCAGGAACTGCGCAACCTGTTCGTGCGCATGGGCGTCGCGCCGCTGGCGCTGGGCGTGGCCGACCCGGCGCTGCTGGGCGAGCAGGCCGCGCAGTGGGGCAGCTACTACGACCACAAGCCGCTGGTGCTGGCCGGCCGGCTGGACGCCGCGACGCAGCGGCTGTCGCGTCGCATCCGCCCATGAGGCCTGCGCTGGAGGACGGGCGGCGCCGCTGGAGCGCCGCCCAGTTGAACGCGGCCGTGGCCGATGCCGCGCAGGCGCTGGCAGGTGTGCGCGTGCTGGCCACGGTGCTGGACAACACGCCGGCCTTCGTCGCGCTGGACGAGGCGGCGCTGCAGTGCGGCATCGTGCACGTGCCGCTGCCGCAGTTCTTCAGCGCCGAGCAGATGCAGCATGCGCTGCGCGCCGCGGGGGTGGACACGCTGCTGGCGCTGCCGCCGCTGGCGCGCGGCTGGACCGACCTGGCTTGGTCGGCCTGCGAGATCGCTGGTGAGCCGCTGATGCGTGCGCGGCTCGACACCGCGGCGGTGGCGATGCCCGCGCACACCGCGAAGATCAGCTTCACCTCCGGCACCACCGGCGCGCCCAAGGGCGTGTGCCTGTCCGCCGCGGCCTTGCAGCGAGTGGCCCACGGCCTGGTCGAGGCGATGGCGCCGCTGCGCATCGAGCGCCACCTCAACGTGCTGCCCTTTGCCGTGCTGCTGGAGAACATCGCCGGCTTGATGGCGCCGCGCCTGCAGGGCGCGACAGTGGTGACGCTGCCGTTGCAGCAGGTCGGCCTGAGCGGCTCGTCGAGTTTCGACGCCGCGCGCTTCCAGGCGGTGGTGCAGCAGCAGCAGCCGCACAGCCTGATCCTGCTGCCGCAGATGCTGCGCGCCTGGTGCGGCCACCTGCTGCACACGCGAAAGCGCGCGCCGGCAGCGCTGAAGCTGGTGGCGGTGGGCGGCGCCGCCGTCGGTGAGGCGCTGATCCGCAGCGCACGCGCGTTGGGCATCCCGGCCTGCGAAGGCTACGGTCTGTCCGAGGGCGCATCGGTGCAGACGCTCAACCTGCCCGGTGCGCAACGCCCCGGCAGCGCCGGCCGTGTGCTGCCGCATGCACGGCTGCGTATCGCCGGCGACCAGGAGATCCTGGTCGCCGGCAGCCTGTTCAGCGGCTACCTGGGCGATGCCGCGCCGGTGCCTGAATGGTGGCCCAGCGGCGACCTGGGCCATGTCGACGCCGACGGCTACCTGTACGTGTCGGGCCGCAAGAAGCACCTGCTGATCACCGCCTACGGCCGCAACGTCTCGCCCGAATGGGTGGAGACCGCGCTGCGCGGCCAACCGGCGCTGCTGCAGGCGGTGGTCTTCGGCGACGGCGCGGCGTCGCTGTCGGCGGTGCTGTGGCCCCTGCGCAGCGATGCCGACGATGCGGCGCTGCAGGCCGCGGTCGATGCCGCCAATGCCACGCTGCCCGACTATGCGCGGATCGCGCATTGGACGCGCGGCCGCGCCGCCTTCGATGTGCACAGCGGCCTGGCGACGGCCAACGGACGGCCGCAGCGTGCCGCCATCCACCAATGCCATGCCGATGCGTTGGCTCCACGAACTCACGACCTGAACCGACCATGAGCTTTCACGAACGACTGCTGCAACAAAGCGCCGACGCGCGCCAGGGCCTGCTGGCCACGCCAATCATCCAGGGCTGCCTGCGCGGCGAGGTCTCGCTGGCCAGCTACGTGGCCTTCCTGCGCGAGGCCTACCACCACGTGCGCCACACGGTGCCGTTGCTGCGCTCGACGAAGGCCGCGCTGCCCGCCCACCACGACTGGCTGCGTGCGCCGCTGGACGACTACGTCGACGAAGAAGCGGGCCACGACGAGTGGATCCTCGACGACATCGCCGCCTGCGGCGCCGATGCCGACGCGGTGCGCCACGGCCGCGGCGGCCATGCCACCGAAGTGATGGTGGCCTATGCCTACGACACCATCGCGCGCGGCAACCCGCTGGGCTTCTTCGGCATGGTGCATGTGCTCGAAGGCACCAGCGTGTCGCTGGCGCTGATGGCGGCCGATGCCATCCAGCGGCCGCTGGCGCTGCCCGATGCGGCCTTCAGCTATCTGCGCTCGCACGGCACGCTGGACCAGCAGCACACCGCGCATTTCGCGCTGCTGATGGACCAGATCGACGACCCGCGCGACCAGGCCGACATCGTGCATGCGGCGCGTGCCTTCTTCCGTCTGTACGGCGACGTGTTCCGCAGCCTGCCGCTGCCGCAGGCCGAGGCGGTGCCGGCATGAAGGCCGCCGACGCGCGCGTGCTGCTCACCGGCGCCAGCGGCGGGATCGGCCAGGCGATGGCCCGGGCATTGCGGCAGGCCGGCGCGCAGCTGATGGGCGTGGGCCGCGGCGAAACGCCGCCGCTCGACATGGCCTGGGTGCGCGCCGACCTGAACACACCGTCCGGCGTGGCCCGCGTGGCCGCCGCCGCGGCCGACTGGCGCGCCAATGTCGTGGTGCATGCCGCCGGCGTGCCGGCCTTCGGCGCGCTGGCCGACACCCCCGCATCGCAGATGGAACAGGTGCTGCAGGCCAACCTGCTGGCACCGATGCGGCTGACGCAGGCCTTGCTGCCGCAACTGCTGCGCCAGCCGTGTGCGCAGCTGGTGTTCGTGGGATCGGCACTGGGGCGCATCGGCCTGCCCGGCTTCAGCGTCTACGGCGCCAGCAAGGCGGGGCTGCACGGCTTTGCCGAGGCGCTGCGCCGCGAGCTGGCCGACACGAAGCTGCGCGTGCAGATCCTCGGCCCGCGCAGCACGCGCACACCCTTCAACGGTGCCGCGGTCGAGACCTACAACCGGGCCACCGGCACGGCCATGGACACGCCCGAAGCGGTGGCCGCCGCGCTGCTGAAGCTGATCGAGAGCGAAGCCGCCGAAGCCTTCGTCGGCTACCCGGAACGGCTGGCCGTGCGCCTGAACGGCGTGCTCGGCGCCCGCCTTGACGGCAGCTTTGCCAAACACCGCCGCAGCCTGTGGTCGGCACCCCCACAACCTCTGTCACCGAAGACCTCCTCATGAAGAAGTTGTTGCTGGCCCTGGCCCTGCTGCCCATCGTGGCATGGGCAGCACCGGTTGACGATGCCGTCGCCGAACTGCAGCGCGACTGGGAAGTCATTCGCTACCAGACGCCGCAGTCCGAGCGCGAGAGGCGCTTCGAGGCGCTGAGCACCAAGGCGCACAAGGTCACCGAGACCTACCCCGGGCGCAGCGAGCCGCTGATCTGGGAGGGCATCATCGTCAGCTCCTGGGCCGGCGAGAAGGGCGGCATCGGCGCCCTGGGGCTGGTCAAGCAGGCCAAGGCCGACTACGAGCAGGCGCTGCAGATCGATGCCAAGGCGCTGGACGGTTCCGCCTACAACAGCCTGGGCGTGCTGTACTACAAGGTGCCGGGCTGGCCGCTGGGCTTCGGCGACAAGGCCAAGGCCAAGGAACTGCTGCAAAAGGCGCTGGCGATCAACCCGCAGGGCATCGACCCGAACTTCTTCTATGCCGAGTACCTGGTCGAGACCAGACACGCCGACGAGGCGATGCCCTACCTGGAGAAGGCGCTGCAGGCACCGTCGCGGCCCGGCCGGCAGATCGCCGACACCGGCCGGCGCGAGGAGGTGCGCACGCTGATGGCGAAGATCAAGTCGAACTGAAAGCCCGCTGCTTGGTGCACGGCCGGGCTACGGGCTCGCCGGGCTGCCACTGACGCTGAGCACGCCGAACTCGCCGTTGCCGAAGTACTGCAGCTCGATCGCCTCCTGCTGCTGGCCGCGCAGCCCGCCGGCGCTGCCAGGCGTGGTCCAGCTCGACGAGGTGTAGACCGAGCGTCCCCAGCCGGCGCTCACCAGCCGCGAGCCGTCGGCCGAGGAGGCGGCAACGCTCCAGTCGAGGGTGGTTTCGTGCGTGGTCCAGGTCAGGCCCGCATCGGTGGAACGGTGCAGCAGCCCGCCGTAGGCGGCGGCCAGCAGCTTGCGGCCGTCGGCCGACATCGCCAGGCCGCGCCATTCGCCCTGGCCGCGGCGAACGCTCCAGCTGGCGCCGCCATCGGTGGACACCTGGATCAGGCCGCGCAGCGCCGCCACCGCGATGTGCGAGCCGTCCGCCGACATCGCCACCCGCCACCACGAGCCGGTGCTGCCGGCCTGGCTCCAGGTGAGCCCGCCGTCGTTCGACATGTGGATACCGCCGCCGTAGACCAAGGCGACGAGCTTCTGCCCGTCGGCCGAGGAGGCTACCGAGATCCAGTCGCGCGCCGATTCGTGGCTGCTCCAGCTGGCGCCGCCATCGGTGGAGATGCGGATCGGCCCCTGCCATTCGACGGCCACCAGCCTTTGGCCGTCGGCCGAAGAGGCCACGCCCTGCCAGTTGCCGGTCAGCGGACGCGCGACCCAGGTCTCGCCGCCGTCGGCGGAGGTGTAGATGGCTTCGCCGTAGGCCGTGGCCACCCAACGCCGGCCGTCGGCCGAGGCCGCACCCCAGGACCAGTTGCGCGCGCTTTCGCGGGCGCTCCAGGTGGCGCCGGCGTCGATCGACAGGTACAGCTGGTCGTTGAAGGGCATGCCGAGCAGCCGCGTGCCGTCGGCCGACGACGCGATGTGCTGCCAGTAGGCGCTGGGCGGGCGCGCGTTCCATGTGTCGGCAGTGCGCACGCCGAGCGCGACCAGGCTGATCGACTGCCCCGGCTGCTGGGCAATGCGCCAGCCGCCGGCGCCCGGACCGCTGATGCGCAGCGTGTCGCCGGGTGCCGGGCTGGCCGGCAGCGTCACCACGACCTCGCTGTCGTCGTTGTCGGCCATGTAGCCGGTGTTGGGCTGGGCCGTCACCGCCGACGTCACCGTCACCCAACGCAGGCCCGGGCCGGGGGCGCCGGCGCTGCCGTTGCTGCCGTTGCTGCCGTCTGCGCCGTTCGTGCCGTTCACGCCGTTGCAGACATAGCTGCTGCTGCCGATCTCGGCGGCGTCCAGCACACCGTCGGCGTTGCCATCCGCGCCGGTGTCGATGCGCCTGCCGCCGGCGGCGCAGTTTGCGCCCGGGGCTTCGGCATGCACCTGCATCAGCGTGCCGATGCCGTTGCTGCCGTTGCACACGTAGCGCACGCTGTCGACTTCGTCGGCATCGAGCACGCCGTTGCCGTTGCTGTCGATACCGGCGTCGATGCGGCTGCCGCCGTGGGCGCAGTGGGCACCGGCGGCTTCGGCCGACGTGGCCACCAGCGCGGGCCGATCGGCGGGGGTCGTGCCGCTGCCGCTGCCGCTGCCGCTGCCGCTGCCGCTGCCATTGTCACCGTCACCGTCACCGCCGCAGGCCACCAGCAGGCCCAGCAGTGCGGCCGCCATCCATCGTGCGTTCATCGGGCTGTCTCCGCGTTGGAATCGGGCCGGATGCTAGGCAGAGCTTCGGCACATGCCCATGGCAAACTTCAGCACGATGTCCGTCGCTCCTCTGCTGGACCCTGGCGCACCGCCCTGGCTGCGGTGCCACGGCGGCATCTGGCAGGCCGGCACGCTGCAGCGCGATGCCTTCTACGCTGCCGTGCAGCGGCTGTCCGACACCCCCGGCTTCGTGGCCGTGGCGCAGGACACCGCTCGCGCGGTGCTGGACTTCCTGGGCGACACGCCGATGGCGATGCGCGTGGTGCGCGACATGCCGATGTACCTGCTGCTGGCGTGCTGCATGCACCTGCACCATCGGCGCGACCCGGACGATCCGCGCAGCGGCATCACGCTGGCGCGCGTGCGCGAGCTGTACACGCGCGGCGGCACGCGCAGCTACGCGGCCGACACGCACCTGCGCGACATGCTGGCCTGGGCCCGGCTGCGTGGCCTGCTGCTGCCCGCGCCGCCCGCGGCCGATGCGCGTGTGCGCCGGCTCGAGCCCGCAGCGCCCATGGTCGCGATGTTCCGCCGCTGGCTGCGCGCCTTCACGCAGGCTCGGGCGGTGGTGCTGCCGGTCGCGCTGATGGACGGCGAACTGCCCGTTGCCGAGCTGACCTTCGAAGTGCTCAGCGACCGTGTCGCGGCCTACGCCTGTGATGGCTTCACGCCGACCGAGCGCTTTGCGCTGATCCAGCAGTTCATGCAGCGCCGCCATGGATACCACGTGTGCCGATAAAAAAAGTATTTGCGCTCGTTGATTCAAAAATTTCAGTCGAGATCAAAGATGAGGGCCGCAAACTCCAGGGGCGCCTCGTTGCTGTAGACGAATATCTCAATATCCATATGGACGAGACGATCGAGTTTGTTGATAACCAGCGGGGGAGAAGCCTTGGGACCGTGGTAATCCGGGGCAACAACATCCTCACAATCGCGCCGGTTGTCTAAAGAAAAGGTGGAAGAACGTGGCAAAGAAAGTGGCAAAGAACGTCGAAAAAGACGTGGCAGCGGATCCTGTTGACGAAGGGCTGAGACTGATCCAGTCAAAACCCGAAGGGATACTCCAGAGCGAGTTGTGGAAAGAGCTCGGTGTTGACAGCCGGAAATGCTCCCGGATTGTCAAGAAGCTTGAAGAAAGCGGGCTCATCGACCGTGTTGATTTCAAGAAGGACGGTATCAAGACTTACCTGCTGCGTGCCAAGCAACAGCCCGTCAACCCCTCCGATCTTCTTGCCGGTGATGAACTAATCCCCTGTATCGGTTGCGAACTCGAGTGTGTTGTCGAGGAGTGTCATCCCCTCATGGACTGGATGTACCAGCTCGCCATTGTTGAACACACGGAAGAGTAATTGTTTTCTCTTTTTCTTCCGGTGCAGCAGTATTTCCCGCTGACTTTCCGAAGGTTATCCCGGTCTGGAACAACTATTTATCGGTCAACTATCCACTTTTATCAAGTGTTTCTGACACGCTTTCACCCGGGAGATGCGTGATGTTCTCTGTTTTGTTTGTCGACGACTCCAGCGATCTCTTTATCCGGATCCGCACATACCTGGAAAAAAGCGGGGAGATCCGTGTCGAATCCGTGCATTCCCTGAAGCAGGCAACAGAAAAACTGAAAAACCGGAGTTATGACCTGATCTTCTCGTACGACCAGATGCCTGACGTGAACGGGATTGAATTTGTCTCAGAGATGAACGGGATTGAATTTGTCAAGTACCTCCGGTCCAGCGGTAATGGCACACCGGTTATACTTCTTTCCCGAAAATCCAATGGCAGGATCGCACTCGGAGATGTGTCGGTGGCAAGCGAGATGACTGTTCCGGCAACCGGTGATCTCCGCGCCCCTCTTGCTGATATTTTCACGCTGATCAAACAGTCCATCCTGCGGAAAAAAACCGAGCGGGATACCAAAACCCAGAACGACCAGCTGGCAACCATCCTTGCCGCAACCCCGCTTGGGATCTTCCAGGTCCAGAACAGTGCTATCCTGTGGGCAAACAACCGTATTGCCACCATGCTCGGGTATAACGAGACCTTCCTGATTGGAAAAGATCCTGCGACCCTTTTTACCACGCAGGAAGAGTACGCGCAGTTCTGCCGCGAGATCCAGCGCTGGCAGGATACCCGGGGTTTCGGCCAGGCAGAATGCACTCTTCTGAAAAAAGACAAAACATTCCAGCCATGCCTTATCCAGGTTCAGATGCTCGATCCCCGCGATATTTCCAGGGGCGGGACGTTCATTATTACCGATACAACGGAAAAAAAGGCAATATCAGAAGCCCTCAGGAAAAGCGAGGCGAAGTACCGTGACCTGCTTGCAAACACCCAGAGTATCATTGTCCGGATGGACCTTCAGGGAACGATCACGTTCTTTAACAATTATGCCCTGACCTTCTTCGATTATGCCAGCGAGGATGTGATCGGGAAGAACGTGGTAGGAACGATAGTATCACAGAATACCCGGTCCGGCCATGACATTTCCATGATGGCTGATGATCTCGGGTTCAACGCGGAGGGGTATGCCGTCAACGTCAGCGAGAACATCCGGCGTAACGGCGACCGGGTCTGGATCGCCTGGATCAACAAGGCGATCCGGGATGAAAAGGGACATATCATTGAGATCCTCTGCATCGGGAATGATATTACGGACCGGAAACGAGACGGGGCCGTTCGGATCAGCACCGATACCTGGAAAGACCTTGTCCTGACAGAAACGGATGTTACCGATGCCGTCTTTGACGCAGTTTTTCATATTTGCACGGAAATTTCTATCGGTGGGTGGGAGAGCAAGGCAGTCGGGACTACATTTCTCATCGGCGACACGAAACAGGTGCTCGAAAAGTCCCGCCAGATCATCCTGAATCCCTTTGAGGGTCACCGGCCTGAGTTCCCGGATCATCACTAACCCCGAGCTCAAGGAGAATATCAAGGCGCTTGCCCAGCTTGACGGCGCGTTTGTCATCACCGGGGATGGTTTTGTGGAGTCCGTGGGACGCTACATTACGGTCGACTCCAGCTATGTGAAACTGCCTCCGGGAATGGGAACCCGGCACAACTCGGCTGCTGCCATTACCAGCGTAACAAAATGCGTGGGAATCGTTGTCTCCCAGAGCGGCGGCGGGATCACGGTTTTCCGTGACGGGCGGATTGTAAAGAAGATCACGCTGTGATCTCGTTCGGTATTGTGACTCTCCCCGATTATACGATGGCTCCCCACCTCAGGGCCCTCTTCGGCACGGCGGGCAGATTTACCGGATAAACCTACCGGAGATATTGATCCGCAGCAGGGAGCCAATCGTCGCATCAGCGAGAATTGGCTGGAGAAGAATCTGCACAGATTCTTTGACTGCGCCCCGTCAGGGGCGGCGGCGTTCATCATAACTACAAGTAAAGTGGATTCAATCGAAGTACATTTCCGAATACGTTTTTACTGAAATAATTACTCTTCATTCGCCGTGCCGGCACGCCGTCGAATCCGTGCTGCACCGGTGATTGCTGATCATCCCGACTGCCTTGAAGGCGTCCTCGAGGTCCGGGAAATTGGGGATCTGGGCATCGCGTAGGATGCGGAGCGGGGTCTTCATGCTGTCACCGCCGATCATGCAGCCCACGATCATCTTATGGGTGTGTTTCGAGAAGCGGACGATCTCGTTTGCCACCCGGATCGGGTCCGAGATTGCCGAGGGGACTGCGATGACGAAGGCAATGTCCCATATCTGCTGGTTTTTTATCATGATATCAAATGTCCGTGCAAAACGGTCCGCGCTTGAATCGCCCACCATGTCGATCGGGTTTGCCCGGCTCCAGTCAGGTGGCAGCACTTCGTTGAGTTCCCTGATAAGATCATCTGAAAATTCTGCCATCACAATCCCGTTCTGTTCGGCATAATCCGAAGAGAGGACACCAAAGCCTCCGGCATTGGTAATAACAATAGCACGGGTACCTTTGGGATACCCTTCCGATGCCAGCAGTTCTGCGGTCTGAAAAGCCCCGCGGATAGAGTTCACCGGAATGACTCCGGCCTGCCGGAATGCCGCGAGATAAACAGCATGGCTCCCGGCAAGCGATCCGGTATGGGATGCGGCGGCTTTCTGCCCGACCACAGATGCCCCTGCCTTGATGACGACAACCGGTTTCTCCGGTGTTATCCTGCTCACCGTATCCATGAACCGGCGGCCGTACCGGATCTGTTCGGCATAGAGAATGATTGCTCTCGTGTTCGGGTCATTGCCGGCGAACAGGACAAAGTCCTCGAACGTGAGGTCAGCCTGGTTGCCGACGCTGATTACCGCCGAGAGGCCGATCTCTTCCGGCAGGCTCCAGTCAACAATGGTAGTGATGATGGCCCCGCTCTGCGAAATGAAGGCAATCTTCCCCGGTTTGGGCGAGACCGGGTCGAACGTTGTGTTGATCCCCTGGTGGGGGAGCATGAGCCCGAGGCAGTTCGGCCCCATGATCCGGACCCGTACTGGCGTGCAGTCGCAAGAACCTCGTTCTCCAGCATACGGCCTGCTTCCCCGGCTTCGCGGAATCCTGAGGATATGATGATCACGAGCGGAACCTTCTTCACCCCCGCTTCTTTTACGACCCGCGGCACCCCGTTTGCCGGGATCGCGACAACCGCCACGTCCACGTTTTCCGGAATATGCGACAGCGATGGGTAGGCTTTACGCCCGAGAATTTCCGTAGACTTCGGGTTGACGGGATAGAGTGAACCCGGAAACGACAGAAGGTTCCGCGTGATTGCGTACCCGACCTTGTTCGGATCCTGCGATGCCCCGACCACAGCGATGGACCGGATGGTCAGGAGCTGGTCCGGGTGGGCCGGTTTCACATCCGGTGCTACCGGTGGGGGTGCATTGTCTACGTACACCCGGGCATCGACCGCACATCCGCCTTCCTCGTACAGGACGAGCGGGTTGAGGTCGAATTCCACGATGCGCGGGCTTGCAAAGAACCACCGGGCTGCAGCAGCGATCGCGGATACAAATGCCTGCTCATCGCGGGGAGGCTGGTTCCGGTATCCCTCTATAAGGCGATAACTCCGGAGCTCGCCGCACCATCGTTTTGATCTCATGTTCATCGATTGGCAGCACCCGGATCGAGACGTCTCGCAGCAATTCGACCAGTGTCCCCCCGGCACCGATGGTAATGACCTTGCCAAATGTAGGATCGGTTTTCCCTCCGATGATCAGTTCGAGCCCTGAGGTGAGCTGCTGCACGACGAGGATGCCGTCAATCACCGCACCGGGGATCTTCATGCTGACGTTACGGGAGATCGTTTCGAAGGCAGCCGTTGCTTCGGCCGGTGATCTGATGTTGAGGATGACCCCGCCGGCATCAGTTTTATGCACGACCTGCTGAGAGATCACTTTCATAACAGCGGGATAGCCGATCATCCCGGCAGCATTCGTTGCTTCTTCTGATGAGTGTACGATAACAAACCGCGGGACCGGAATACCGGCAGCCTTCAGCAGTTCATAACCTTCCGCTTCCGAGAGTAACTGGCGTGCCATTGTAACCGATCCTCTTACCTTGTGTATGGATACAGAATATAGGTGCGCTGGTTAATGAGGATAACCGGCTACAAAGTGTTTTTTCACCGGTACGGTACATTCGTTTTCAGGGCACAGGCCATATCAGCAAGGATTGGGATGATCTCCCGCTCCCGTTCACACCGTTCGCGGATGATCTCACCAAGGCTTCCCTGTTCGATCCTCTGGCTGATGAACGGGAGATATGTCCGTTCTTCTGCTGTGGCATGGTCCCATGCTCTGGTATACAGCTGCTGCAACTCCGGCCGGAACGCCGCAGTCCCCTCACGGATCGCGTCCTCCGTGAATGCCAGGAGCGCCTCCTGGTCAGTCTCGACCGGCAGGGATTTACACCGCAGGAGAGAACGGATGAATGCACAGACCGCCATATCAGACCGGATACAGTCCTGCTCGTCCATTGCCTTGATCTCCAGACACTTCCTCGAGAAACGGATAATGACGCCCCCCGAGTTCACCCATTCTTCGCACAGGATCTCCGCATCCATATTCCTGAGTTCAGTAAAGATCTTTTCCTGCTCCTTCCGATACTCATGGACGGACTCAATCTTTTCCGGAATAATGCGGTTGCAGATGAGCGGGATCTCTTTCTGGTTCTCCCGGTAATAAAGAAGCCGGTTATCCGCGGTGCCGTTGTTCTTTCCCTCGACAACGGGTGAGGCGGCAGTGACCGCAATGAGGTATGGCAGCAGGCTGCGGAGGCGATTGTATTGCTGCACGAGGTCTTTCTCCCCGTTATACGCGAGGTTGACCTGAAGAGCCTGGATGTTGAGCCACCCGTGCTGGTGGATATTGAAGAGGCGGTCGTAAGTCCGGTAATATTCCCCTTCGTCATGGTCCCAGACTGCAGTCTCGTTGAGGTTCAGTGTCGGGTGCATACCGAGGCCGAGCAGACTGGTAGCGGTTTTGGAACACATGAGAAAACTTCTGTATCCCCCGCATCAGCTGCCCTTCCAGTACTGCGATACTATCAGAGTGGTTGCGGGGAATGATCTCGAGGACCGTCTTCTGGAGCTCCTTTCCGAGTTTCACATCCCCGAACAGGATCTCGCTTGAGAAACTCCCGCAGATGGTTTTGAGGATCGTGTCGGAGACCGGTAGCGGATTGAACTGCGGGTCGTTGATGGAGAATTCGTGTTCAGTCCCGATGGTCATGGTATTCCCTTGGTATATCCGCCACTTTTTCCGTCTCCGGTTCTTCAATCCTGCATATGGCATTCAGTTCTTCGTCAGTCAGGTGCCGGACAAGGTGCGTGATACTCTTTTTGGCAACATCAAACTGGTGATCGTACGCATCAGGCACTTCTTTCAGCAACCGGACCACCGGACAGACCGCCTCGTATTTCAGGAAGATCCCGATGACATCCCCTTTCACATCGAATGTGAACGGCCCCGCCCGGCAGGTTTCCGGTTTGATGGCATGGATCGTGCATTTGTTCCCGTTGCAGAAGATGCACGTACCGTCCCTTCGTGCCCGGATCGCATGGTACCCCCTCCACTCAAAGGAGTCTTCCGGTACCCCCTGCGCCACCAGCCGGTCGTAACAGTGCCCGGAGATCGGGGGATGAGCATCGTTGCAGCAGCGTCCCGCCGCAGTCCATGCAAATAACCTCGGCGCGGATAAGCCAGTCGTTGGTCATGGGATATCACGGCGCAAAAAGGCAGTCAACGATCTTCGCGTATACATCCGGGTAATGGCCATCCTCGCCGCTCTCGAGCGAGGGATTGTCGTTCACCTCTATAACATACGCATCGCCGTTATTATTTTTTATGTCCACACCATAGAGGCCGTTGCCGATCGCGTTTCCGGCATCAATCCCAAGCCGGACCACATGGGGGGGTATGGCTTTTTCCGGCACGCTCTCAACACCGCAGTACACGATATGCCCGTTCACCGATGCCTGGATCTTGAACGTGACCGACGGTATCGTGTACTTGCAGGCATAGAGCAGCTTCCCGCCCAGGACCCCGACCCGCCAGTCATATTTGCTCTCGATATACTGCTGGGCAACGATCCAGTCTGAAAGCCTGATGAACCGGCGTGCAACCTGGAAAAAACCTGGGATGTCGTTTACCTTTTCAACGCGGAGCGAGAAAGAGGTAGACGGCTCCTTGACGATTATGGGTGTACCGAGTTCTTCGAAGAGGCGTGCAACCCGTTCTTCGGAAAGATCGTTTTTTGAAAGGAATACCGTCTTGGGGATGGAGATGTCCTTTTTCATCAGGTGGGAATACATGTTGACCTTGTCAGAGCAGATCCGGATGGATGCCGGGTCATCGATGACCGGGATGCCATGGAAAGCGGCCATCTGTGCGGCAACATACGTGACGTTCATCGGGTCGGTGCGGGCCCGGATGAAGAGCGCGTCCATCTTCGGGATCTTCGTTATGTCGACCGGGAAGATGAAGTCAACATCGTGCCCCATGCCCTCCGCTACATCGCGGCAGTGGATGAGTGCCGTGAGCTGTTCGGCACTGGCAAGGGTCTTGCGGTCAACGAAGATCCCAAGCCTGCTCATAGGAACTCCTGGTGGGCAAGGTATGCGGTGAGGAGCGCCCGCTCATCATTGGAGATCCGGGTATATTTTGTTGGTGACAGCGACGAGAGGTGGTATTCATCACCCGTCTTTACAAAGACCATCGTCACGAGCGGGATGGAGAAGAGCTGGTAAATTCTCTGTGCAAGCCCGGTAATGGCAGTGCAGGAATCTGCAGTCCTGCCAAAAATGCTGACGCAGGAATGGACGGTTGCATCGGGCGGGATCTTCTGGTAGCAGAACGGGTACTTGCCCTTGTTCGTCACGTGCGCGATGACCTCCTTTGCCTTCTCGCCATCCCGGACGAGGACGAAATCCGCGCTGGTGGCAAAATAATTCAGCCCGTAGATGATTGCCGGCAACGGGACGAACCCTTGTGAGATCCCCCAATCCGCTACCGGAATGCCGGCAAGTTTCGCCCGCTCAAGGCACATTGGAACCACATAGGCGTCCAGTACCGCGCTACTTGTGGGTCTCACGTTTTTCCCGCGAAGCTCGTAGTCGAGTATCGTGTAGTACGGATCGGTCTTGTACGAGTAATCCTCGCTTATCACGTGGCAGATGCCGTCCCGTTCAAGTATGTGGAGGGAGTCCCTGAGCAATCCCGTCTCCCGGTGACCGTTTGCCTTATGGAATTCAGCGGTTTCATCATGAATGAGTTTTTCCTGATCCTCATGTTCAGAGAGGTTGAGCGGAACTGCGGACGGTGATGTATTCCCGGCTGTTGCCGTGACGGATGCCCGCACATTCCCATTCCGTCTGCTGCTCATCACCTGGTCGACCTGCCGCCTGTCCCTGCCGGTGCAGGTATGGAATTATTCCGGCATAATTGCAGCCCTGCAATTATCCCGGCACGATCTGGTTGGAACGTGTCTTCTGTATTCAGGAATATGTTCCATGGGTGAACTGAGGATCTAACTTCGTGCTGTGCACCAGAAGAGGTAAAGGACACCCGATGGTGCTCTTCATCGTCGTCATTGTTGAGACATTCGTCCATATTCGACACAAGTCCAATATCAGACAATTGGATTATCAGGGAAGAGCTATATTGCGCCGGGTTTATAGAATTTTGCACTGCACCGGATCTTCTCGGGTTTCCACTGGAAGAATGTCCGTTTATGATCCTGATATCATTTTCTGTCGGGTAATATCGGACGTACACGACGGCTCTCCCTGCTCCATCCTCCTGCATAACCTTGATAATCTCTTATCACCATCAGTAATCAGGATGCATATACCAACACCCGAAGGAACTCCGCACGCGCCGCGAAGCGCTGGGCCTGAAACAGACGGAACTTGCCAAGCGGGCAGGTATCAGCCAGTCCATGGTAGCCCGTATCGAAGCAGGAAATGTCGATCCCCGGGTCAGCACGCTCAACAAGATCATTGTTGTGCTGAACAGTGCCGAGCCCAAGAAGATCAAGGCAGCCCAGATCATGCATACGCCGGTCCTCTCGGTGCAGCCGCAGGATGCGATCACCCGGGCAGTGGAGATCTTTGAGAAGAATAATATCTCCCAGCTCCCGGTGATTGAGCGGGGTGTTCCGGTCGGCTGTATTTCCGAAACCGTGATTGTCAAGGCCATCGAACAGCAGCGCCTGCACAAGACCCACCTGTTCACGGTGCGGGATTTCATGGAGTCCGGGATTCCCCACGGTACCCCCGGATATGGATGTGGAGACGGTGATCAATATCCTCCAGCAGAACCACGCGGTGCTGGTGGTGGAAGGAAAGACTGTGCGTGGCGTTATCACCAAGCATGACCTGATCTCGCTGATTGTCTGACCATTCCCATTTTCCCGCTGTATTCCATTTCACGTGAATATGTCCGACCAGTGGCGATAATATTTTTATATGGAAATATTTTACGAATACTTAGGAACATATCGAGGCCATCATCAAGGAGTGTCTCACATGGCAGAAGAATCAACGAGATCAGCAGTATGACCGTAATCGGAATCGGTGTTGTGATGTTTGTAGTGATTGTCGGAATCTGGTACTGTTCCTCAAATAATATCCGAAAAAAAATTTCTTTAGAGTTTTGAGACCAGGTCCCGGAGCACGATGCCCGGGTCTTTTGCCTTTACCACGCTTGATGCAAGGAGCACGCCATCTGTTCCGAGATCCACGGCAATCTTCACGCATTCCCCGGACTGGATACCGGCCCCGGTCAGGACTTTTACCTTTGGATTTACCGCATGGACCGTGGCAACCGACCGCCTGATGATCTCCGGGTTTGCCTTCGAGACCGAGACGCCGCTGCCGATCAGTTCCGGGGGCTCGATGGCCACGTATTCCGGACGCGAGTGCTGCCGCTGCCGCGCTGGCTGCCTCGTTGTTGGTGCAGACCACCGCAGATCATCTTCTGCGCCTGCAGCGCCCGTGACCGAGGCTTCGATATCCGCAAGCGTCAGGCGCCGTTCCGAGTGGTTCACGAGCGATCCTGCAGCACCGGCGGCTTTGATGGCATCGACAGTGATATGGCCGGTATTTGCACCGGGTTCGACACCCGTCCACGTGCTGGGCATAGACCGGTATGGCGAAGTGGTGGGCTGATCGGGTGGAGATCGATATAGGTGGGGGCGATCCCGATAGTGACCCCGCTCTCCCGCGCCACGAGTTCTGCTGCCTGTGCGATCATGTGGGCACGGTTGCCCGTCCCTTCCTTGTAGGTCTTCAGGTTGACAAGGATCAGTGGTGAAGGCATGGTTCCTGCTCCGTGGACACTGGGGTTTTGTCCTTATTACTCCATGAGGTTTGATTATCATCAATATTGGTACCGGTGCCCGTTCCGGAAAAAACTGCAGGTTCTGGATAATCCATGCGTTATTCTTTCAGGCCCCGGAGGAAGTGCCCCGCGGTGATCCCCCCGCAGGCAAGTATTTTTATCCGGTCTTTCAGGGATCTGATCTGGTTCTCCGTAATGGCTCTGTCGTTAACCTGATCAATTGCCTCACGGTAGATCCGCGTCATCGCCCCGGCATACGCACCGGTACGGCCGCGGGTGTCGATCACGACCTCGCTGATACCGGCCTGACGGATCGCGGGCAGGTGGTCGATAAGGCAGGTCTCCACTGCGTTACCGATCCGGGTCCGGCATTCGCCATCGGTCTGGATCGGGAAGACGTGCCCGGTTGCATCGCGGATGCCGGTGAATGCATTGCCTGCCCCGTTGTCTCTATGACTTCGCCATCGCGAACGCGCGGGATCCGCGCACCGTCGCCATGGCGGCCACCTCGCGCGGCGAGCTGCTGACGTTCGGCTTCGGCCCCGTGGAGCCGCGGGCCGCGCGAGGCGGCGAGGCGGGCGGAGCCTTCGACCTCTGGCTCCAGCGCGCCCCCTCCGAGTCGCCGGAGCGTTACCGGCTGCAGAACCGCGCGCTCCGCGGCCGCCACAACGTCGAGAACGCGCTCGCCGCGCTGCTCTGCGCGCGGCTGCTGGGGGTCTCGGGGGATGCCGCCCAGCGCGGGCTCGACCGCTTCCCTGGGCTCCCCCACCGCCTCCAGCTCGTGCGCGAGCGCGACGGCGTCGAGTGGGTGAACGACTCCAAGGCGACCAACGTCGACTCGACCACCGTGGCGCTCGCCGCCTTCGCCCCGGGGCGCGCCCGGATCATCGTCCTGATGGGCGGGCTGGGAAAGGGAGCGCCGTACACCCCGCTGCGCGAGCTCTTCCCTGGCAGGGTCAAGGCGCTGCTGACGCTCGGCGAGGACGCCCCTGCGGTGGAGCGCGATCTCGGCGACCTCGGCCAGACCGAGAGCTGCGGCGACCTGGCGAGGGCGGTCGCGCGCGCCGCGGCGCTCGCCGTCCCGGGAGACGTAGTCCTCCTCTCGCCGGCGTGCGCCAGCTACGACCAGTTCGACGACTACGAGCACCGCGGCGACGTCTTCCGGAAGCTCGCGGAGGCGCTGCCTTGAGGCCGCGGGGGGACACGAGCCACGGAGACGGCCCGCCCTTCGATGGGATGCTCCTCTTCGCGGTCGTCGCCCTCGCCGCCGTCGGCGCGGTGATGGTCTACTCGGCGAGCGCCATGACCGCGCACCAGCGGCTCGGCGACGAGTTCCATTACCTGAAGCGGCAGCTCGTGTCCGGCGGGATCGGCCTCACGCTCCTCGTCGTCGCCCTGAGGCTCGGCTACAGGCGGGTCTCCGCCCTCGCCTACCCGCTCCTCGGGGTCGCCTTCGTGCTGCTGCTGCTGGTCCTCATCCCGGGGATAGGCAAGGTGGCGGGCGGCGCCCGCCGCTGGATAGACCTCGGCCTCCTCCGCTTCCAGCCCGCCGAGGCCGCGAAGGTGGCGCTCGTCCTCTACCTGGCCCGCTCGCTCTCGCGCAAACAGGATCGGATCCAGGTCTTCACGATCGGCTTCCTCCCGCACGCCGTCGTCACCGGCCTCATGGCCGGTCTCGTTCTGCTGGAGCGCGACCTCGGCACGGTGGTCATCATGGGCATGGTCCTCTTCACCATGCTCTACGCCGCCGGCGTCCGGCGCGCTACCTGCTCGGCGCGGTCGTGCTCGTCGCGCCGATCTTCTGGTACCTCGTCGCGTCCACGCCGTACCGGCTCTCGCGCTTCCTGGCCTACCTCGACCCGTGGGGCCACCGCGACGGCGCCGGCTTCCAGCTCGTGGAGTCGCTCCTGGGGATCGGCAACGGCGGCTGGCTCGGCCAGGGGCTCGGTGAGGGCAAGGGGAAGCTCTACTACCTCTTCGCCGCCCCGACCGACTTCATCGCGGCCGTGATCGCGGAGGAGACCGGGCTGCTGGGAGTCGCCGTGATCCTCGCGCTCTACGCGGTCCTGGTCTGGCGGGGGCTGCGTGCCGCGCGCCGCGCCTCCGATCCGTTCGGCTGCTACGTCGCGGTCGGCCTCTCGACCCTGGTGGGCGCGCAGGCGCTGGTCAACTTCGCGGTCGTCTTCGGCCTCCTCCCGACCAAGGGGCTCACGCTCCCCTTCATCTCCTACGGTGGCAGCTCTCTCATGACCCTCCTGGGCGCGATGGGGATCCTCCTCTCGGTCTCGGCCGACCGCGGCGGCTTCCTCGCGCCGGGCGTGCAGGCCGTCCGCGTCGGCGCGGCGGCGGAGGCGCGCTCGTGAGGGTGCTCATCGCCGGCGGCGGCACGGGTGGCCACGTCTTCCCTGGGATCGCGCTCGCGGAGGAGGTGGTGGGGCGCCAGGCCGAGAACGACGCGATCTTCGTCGGGACGGCGCGCGGGCTCGAGGCGACGGTCGTCCCCGCCGCCGGGTACCCCATCGAGCTCATCCAGGTGAAGGGGCTCAAGGGGAAGGGGCTCGCCAACGTCCTGGCCAACCTGCTGCTCATCCCCGGCGCGCTGCTCCGGTCCCTGTTCATCCTGCGGAAGTGGCGGCCGGACATCGTCGTCGGCGTCGGCGGGTACGCGAGCGGCCCCGTGGTGCTGTCGGCGTGGCTCCTCCGGATCCCGACCGCGGTGCAGGAGCAGAACGCGGCCGCCGGCTTCACGAACCGGCTGCTCGGCCGGGTGGTCGGGACGGTCTTCACCGCCTTCCCCGAGGCGGCCGGCCTGCTTCCCGAAGCACAAGGTGCAGCAGCTCGGAAACCCGATCCGGCGCCGGCTGCTCGACAACTACATGCGCCCCACGACACCGCACGATCGGCTCCACGTGCTGGTCCTGGGCGGATCGCAGGGGGCCCACGCGCTCAACATGCGGATCGTCGAGTCGCTGCCCCACCTCGCCGACGTCCGCGAGAAGCTGACGATCACGCACCAGACTGGCCACCGTGACCGGGAGCCGGTGGAGAAGGGTTACGCAGCCACCGGCTTCACCCCCGACGTGCGCGAGTTCATCACCGACATGAGCGCGGCCTACGCCGCGGCCGACCTCGTGGTGGCGCGCGCGGGCGCGACGACGCTCGCGGAGCTGACCTGCTGCCAGAAGCCGTCGATCCTGGTCCCCTTCCCGCTCGCCGCCGACAATCACCAGGTCCTGAACGCCAGGAGCCTCGTCGAGGCGGGCGCGGCCGTGATGATCGAGGAGCGCGATCTCACCGGCGAGCTGCTCGCCCGGGAGATCCGGGCGGTCCTCGCGAACCCGGAGCGGCGCAGGAAGATGGCGCGCGCCGCCAGCCGGCTCGGCGCCCCGCAGGCCGCCCGCGAGATCATCGACGTCTGCGCAGAGCTCTGCCGCGTGCGGTGGGGCTTCGCCAGGGGGCAGCCACGCCCCGCGGGCTTCGCACCGGTTCGCCCCCCGGGGGCTCCCGAGCCTCCCCGCAAGAAGTAGCGCGCGCTCCCGCTGGGGCGGCACCCCTCTTGGCCGTCGAATCACCCTCCCCCGCGCGAGCGGCAGGGGGGAGGCGTGTCTACGGTCTGGGACGAGGGGAGTCCCCCATGCGCACGTCCTGTCGATCGCACGGCCTTTCGCGATCTCTGGTCTTCGTCCTTGTGGCGGCCACCGTGTCCCTTCCGCTCATTCCCACTCGGGGCGCGGACTATCCGCCGATGCCTGCGCCCGGAGAGAAGGTCCCGATCGGAGACGGCCACTACCTGGTCTACGGCTTCGACAACGCGCCGAAGCTGGGCACGGCGATCATGAGGGTCGAGATCTTCAGCCGGGAGGGGATACAGGGATACCTCGCTGCGAGTGAAGGCCGACGCGGGCATGCCCTCCATGAGGGGCGCCCACGAGATGGGGGAGCGCGCCTTCCAGCTCTCGCGCAAGGGGGTCTACCTCCTGCCGATCCCGATCGTCATGCCCGGCGAGTGGGAGGTGCGCTTCACCGTCAGCCGGGGCGAAGCGGTGATCTTCAGGGGTGGGTACACGTTCGATGTCTAGGGTGATCGCCGCGTGCATCGCTGCTCTCGCCGCCGGGATGGCGCACGCCGACCACCTCCTCTACGTCGAGGCGCAGCAGGTCGCCGGCTACTCCTCCGAGGTCGCCAGGCTGATCCTCTTCTCCCAGAACCCGGACGCCGAGATGCAGAAGACCTCGGTCGGCTTCGACTACCTGCAGCGGCTCTCCGGCGAGCGGGGTGACGTGGCCACCTTCGCCCTCCAGGGGCGGCTGGCGCTCACGGAGGACCGCCCCGCCGGCATCGACTACGGGAGCCGCGAGTACCGGCCGACGTACACCCTGGAGCCGCAGGTCTACAACGCGTACCTGAAGGCAAAGACCCCGCTGGGCTACGCGTGGGTCGGTCATAACCGGCCTGCGTTCGGCCTCTCCTCCTATTTCGACAGCCACGGCCTCCTCCTGCGGACCCTCGCCATGCAGGGGTTCGGCTTCGACCGCGACTGGGGCGCGGGGCTCTACCGGGACTTCTCGTGGGGGGACCTGGCGGCCAGCGTCACCACCGGCACGGGCATGCCCGCGTCCGCTTCGAGCGGCAACTACATGGCTGGCCGCGCGGGTCGGCCTACGGCGTCCTGAACCGGGACAACTTCACGTCGGGTTCTCCGCTCGGCTCCGGCAGGACCCTCGACACCATGGGCTACGCGGTCCGGGATCCGGAGCCTCGCCGGATGATGCTCGCCGGCGTCGACCTGACCGTGCTCCGGGACAACCTCGAGCACCGGCTCGACCTCGACGCCGGGAGGTGGCTCGGACGAGGACACCTCGCCGTCTTCTACCGGTTCGGCGTCAACCTCGACCCGGAGGGGCGGCTGAAGATCGAGGCCCAGCCGACCTACTGGCGGTCCGGCGAGGAGGAGGACTTCGCAGGCGGCCGTCTGCCTCTCCGTCCTCGCCACGTCGGACCTGACCCTGCGCCTCGCTCTACTCCTACAACCATCGACCGAGGACGACCACCGCGTCGTCCTCCAGCTCTACTATCTACCTGCCGCATCTGAGCACGCATGCATCATCCGGCGTGAGCCGTGAGACGTCCTGGCGCTGCCCGGCGGGCGCTGCCGTCTCCTTCCTCGTCCTCTTCGGCGCGGCCGGGCCGGCGCGGGCGGCCGTGGGCTGCGACCTGAACGATCCCGACCGGGACGTCGCGCGCCTCTTCCCCGGGTCCACCGGGTACAAGACGCATCTACATCTCCATCGCCGAAGCAGGGCGGCGCGCCGCTGCTGCGCGCGGTCGAGCGACGGCTCGGGGACAGGTTCCAGGGGATCTACGAGACCATCGACGTCCCCTACACGATCTACGAGATCTTCCGGGCAAGGAGAAGGTCGGCTACATCCACGGCGTCAACCAGAAGGGCCAGTACGGCGGGATCCAGGTCTTCGTGGTCGCTGGACCCTCGACGGGACCATCCGAGGCTTCTACATCCAGAAGATGACCAGCCAGCACGCCGCGAAGCTGCGGGATCCCGAGCTTCGGCAGGCAGTTCGTCGGGCTGACCCTCGCGGACTTCGAGCGGTACGACGTCTCCACGGGCAAGGCGCAGGGGAGGGTCGCGGCGATCGCGAATCCGGCCCCGGAGGCCGAGGACGACTTCCGGGCCGCCCTGCGGGCCACGAAGAAGAACCTCATCCTCATGGACGAGTTCGTCTTCTCCGCGCAGGCCCGGCGCCGGCGGGGGCGAGGCCATGATCACGAAGCTCCAGGTCGCCTACAAGAACCTGCTCCGGAAGAAGGTCCGGAGCCTCCTGACCCTCATCGGCATCGCGCTCTCCTCCTGGGTCCTGGTCAGCCTGCTCGGCTTCAACCAGGGCTACGAGCGCTCGCTGAACCAGGACATCGACAACATGGGCTTCCAGATCATGGTCACGGCCAAGGGATGCCCCTACGAGGCCGCCACGATGATGCTCAAGGGGGGCACCGGTCTCCGCTACATGAAGGAGTCCATCCTGGAGGAGATCGCCAGGGAACCGGAGGTGGAGAAGGTCACCCCCATCCTCATGCAGGCCGTCTTCGACCCGAACAAGGGGGAGAGCGGCGGGATCGCCGCCTACTTCGGCGTCGACGCCGCGACCTTCGCCGAGATGAAGTCCTTCCTCAAGTTCAGGCAGGGAGGGTGGTTCACGCGATCCCGAAGGCTCGAGGTGGTCATGGGCTACGAGGCCGCGGAGCTCGAGCAGCGGGAGGTCGGGGACCTGACCCTCATCCCCGAGAAGAACGTCGAGCTCAAGGTCGTCGGCATCCTCGAGCGGACCGGCACCCAGGACGACGGGACGATCTTCCTCCCCATCAGGACCCTCCAGAAGATCTTCGGCACGCCCGGGACATCACCACGATCGGCATCAAGCTGAAGAAGGAGGCGGATGGCGTCCGCCTCGAGGAGCGGCTCTACCGGCTCCCCGACGTCCAGGTCGTCAGCATCGCCCAGGTCAAGGAGACGATCATGAGGCTCGTCTCCACCGCGAAGGTCATGGTGCTCTCGATCGCCATCATCGCGGTCCTGATCGCGATGGTCGGGGTGATCAACACGATCCTCATGTCGGTCTGGGAGCGCTTCCAGGAGATCGGCATCCTGAAGACGATCGGCGCCATGCCGTGGGACATCTTCAAGCTCATCTGGATCGAGACCCTGCTCCTCTGCTCGGTGGGCGGGGCCCTCGGGATCTTCCTGGCGCTGCTCCTCTCGCGGATCACCGACGTGGCCATCCGGCGCGTGCTCCCCTACGCGCCGGACGGAGGCCTGGTCCTGATCGACGCGCGACTCGTCCTGCTGACGCTCGCGGGCATCGTGGCCATCGGCCTCCTCAGCGGCGTCTATCCCGCCTGGAAGGCCGGCCGCATCCGGCCGCTCGAGGCGATCCGGAGGGACGCCGGGCGATGAGCCGCGCGGTGGCGATCGAGGCGAGGAACCTCACCAGGGTCTACACCCGTGGCGCGGAAGAGATCCCGTCCGTCAACGACGTCTTCCTCCGGATCGACGAGGGCGACTTCGTCTCGTTCATCGGCCCCTCGGGATCGGGCAAGACCACGCTGATGAACCTCCTGGGCTGCCTCGACAACCCGACGTCGGGGACGCTCTCCGTGGGAGACCGCCCCATCTTCGGCGGCGGGAGGCGCCTGTCGGAGAGCGAGCTCACGAGGATCAGGCGGGAGACCTTCGGGTACATCTTCCAGAACTTCTACCTGATCCCCACCCTGACCGTGATCGAGAACGTCCTGCTGCCGCTCACCTTCTACCGGAAGCCCGGCACGAAGGACGACGCGCTCGCGCTCCTTCGCCTCCTCGGGATCGACGGCCGGAAGGACCACCTGCCCGGACAGATCTCGGGCGGAGAGATGCAGCGGGTGGCGATCGCCCGGGCGCTGGTCAACCGGCCGGAGATCCTCCTCGCCGACGAGCCGACCGGGAACCTCGACACGCAGCGGTCCGTCGAGATCGGCCTGGTCCTCGAGGAGCTGAACCTGCGCGCCGGCCTGACCATCGTCATGGTGACCCACAACCCGGAGCTCGCGCGGAAGGCCGGCCGGACGATCGAGATGCGGGACGGCCGGATCAGCGAGGCGTGAACGTGCCGCCCCCCTCCCGGTGGCCGGGGGCGCGGCGATGATGCGCAGCAGAAGGCCGGGGAGAGGGCATAATGCGCCCCCATGAGCCTGTTCCGTTCACGTCCCGCCCAGATCCACTTCGTCGGCATCGGCGGCATCGGCATGAGCGGCATCGCCGAGGTGCTGCTCAACCTCGGCTACGCCGTCTCGGGCTCCGACCTCAGGGAGTCGGAGACCACGCGCCGGCTCACCTCGCTCGGCGGCCGCGTCTTCGTCGGCCACGCGGCGGAGAACCTCACGGAGGCCGACGTCGTCGTGACCTCCACGGCGGTCCGAAAGGACAACCCTGAGGTGGTGGCCGCGCGCGCCAGGAAGATCCCGGTCATCCAGCGCGCCGAGATGCTCGCCGAGCTGATGCGGCTCAAGTACGGCGTCGCCATCGCCGGCTCGCACGGCAAGACCACCACGACGTCGCTCGCCGCCCACCTGCTCGCCCACGCGGGCATGGATCCGACCGCCGTCGTCGGGGGAAAGGTCAACACCTTCGGCTCCAACGCCAAGCTCGGCAGGGGCGACTACATGGTGGTCGAGGCGGACGAGTCGGACGGCTCGTTCCTCCGCATCCCGCCGACGCTGGCGGTCGTCACCAACATCGACCCCGAGCACCTGGACTACTGGAAGACGCCGGAGGCGCTGCGCCAGGGCTTCGTCGACTTCGTGAACCGCGTCCCGTTCTATGGGATCTCGATCCTCTGCATCGACCACCCTATCGTCCAGTCGCTCATCCCCGACCTCGAGAAGCGGTTCGTCACGTACGGCGAGAGCCACCAGGCCGACTACCGCGCAGACAGGATCGAGGTCTCGGGCCACGCGGTCCGGTTCGACGCGTACCGCCGCGAGGAGCCACTCGGCCGCTTCGAGGTCCACATGGTCGGGCGCCACAACGCGCTCAACGCCCTGGCCGTCGTGGCGCTCGCCGACGAGATGGGGATCCCGATGATGGTCGCCCGCGAGGCGCTCGCGAGCTTCGGCGGCGTGCAGCGCCGCTTCACCGTCAAGGGGGAGAGGAAGGGGGTCACGGTCGTCGACGACTACGGTCACCACCCGGCCGAGGTGAAGGCGACGCTCCTCGGCGCTCGCGAGGCCTTCAACCGGCGCGTCGTCTGCGTCTTCCAGCCACACCGCTTCACCCGCACGCGCGACCTCTTCCAGGACTTCACCACCGCCTTCAACGACGCCGACGTCCTCTTGCTCTCCGACATCTACGCGGCCAGCGAAGAGCCGATCCCGGGCGTCACCCCGGAGGCGCTGGTCGAGGCGATCCGGGCGCGCGGCCACCGGGACGCCTCGTACGTCCCGCGCGCGGAGCTGGCGAGCCGCGCGCTGGCGATCGTGAAGCCCGGAGACATCGTCATCACGCTGGGCGCCGGCGACATCACCAACGTCGGCCCAGAGCTGCTGAAGCTGTTGGAGGGCTGAGTGCCCGGGGCCGCGCCCGACTGGCGAGACGTGCTGTCCGCCCGGATCCGTGGCGAGGTGGTCCGGGACGCTCCGCTCGCGGCTCGCACCTCGATCCGCATCGGCGGCCCAGCCGACCTGCTCGTGCGCCCCGCCGATCCCGGCGACCTGGTCGCCTGCCTGCGCGCGGCGCGCGAGCTCGGCGTCCCGGTCCACGTCCTGGGTGGCGGCGCCAACACGCTCGTCGCCGACCGGGGCGTCCGCGGCGTGGTGCTCCGCCTCCCGCGCGACCTCGGCGGGGAGACGCTGGCGCCGCCGCGCCTCGTCCTTCCGGCTGGAATGCCCACTGCGCGCGCGGTCCAGCGGGCGCACGCCCTCGGGCTCGTCGGCTGCGAGTTCCTCCGCGGCATCCCGGGAACCCTCGGCGGCGCGCTGGCGATGAACGCCGGCACGCCGTCGGGCGAGATGAAGGACGTCGTCACGCACGTCGAGCTGGCTACCGCCGCCGGGGCGCGCGAGCTGCCGGCCGGCGAGCTCGGCTTCGCCTACCGGACCTGCAGGCTGCCGGAGGGCGGCGTCGTCGCGCGCGTCGGGCTGCTCCTGCACCAGGGCGACGTCGTCGAGGCGGCGCGCGCCATGGAGGCCGAGTGGGAGCGTCGCGAGCGCGCGCAGCCGCTCGACCTGCCGAGCTTCGGCTCGACCTTCCGGAACCCGCCGGGCGACTTTGCCGGGAGGCTCGTCGAGGCGGCCGGGCTCAAGGGGGAGCGGCTCGGCGGCGCCGAGATCTCGACGCGCCACGCCAACTTCGTCGTGAACGTCGGTGGGGCCACGGCGCGTGACGTCCTGCTGCTCATGCGACGGATGCGCGACCGCGTCCGCGAGCGCTTCGGCGTGGCGCTGGAGACCGAGGTGCGGCTCGTCGGCGACTTCGCCGACGACGAGAAGCTGGACTAGCATTGGGCATGGAGGACGGACGAATGGGCAAGTGGACGGGGAAGCGGGTGGCGGTGCTGTACGGAGGGCAGTCGTCCGAGCGGGACGTCTCGCTGAAGACGGGCGCCGCCATCGCGAAGGCGCTCCAGGAGAAGGGTTACGACGCGGTCCTCGTCGACGTGGACCACGACGTGGCCGCCCGGCTGCGCGCCGAGCGGATCGCGGTCGCCTTCAACGCCCTCCACGGGCGGTTCGGGGAGGACGGCTGCGTGCAGGGGCTCCTCGAGGCGATGGGGATCCCGTACACCGGCTCCGGCGTGACCGCGTCGGCGATCGGGATGGACAAGGTCCTCTCGAAGCTCCTCTTCCGGTCGGTCGGCCTCGACGTCTGCGACTACCGGATCTTCCCGACGGCCGACGCCGAGAAGATCCGCGCGGCCGACCTGCCCTTCGGCCTCCCGTGCATCGTGAAGCCGGCCGCCGAGGGCTCGTCGGTCGGCGTCTCACTGGTCAGGCAGGAGACCGAGCTGGCCGCCGCCTGCAAGGAGGCCGCGCGCTGGAAGGGGGACGTGATCCTGGAGCGGTACGTGAAGGGGAAGGAGTGCCAGGTCGCCGTCCTCGACGGGAAGGCGCTCGGCGTGATCGAGGTGGTCCCGGCCAACGCCTTCTACGACTACGCCGCGAAGTACACGGCGGGGACGACCCAGTACTTCTACCCGGCCCGCATCCCGGACGAGGCCACGAAGCTGCTGCTCGCGTCCGGCGAGAAGGCGCACCGCGCGCTCGGCTGCGCCGGCGTCACCAGGACCGACTTCATCCTCGTCGACGACGGCACGGCCTACATCCTGGAGGTCAACACGCTCCCGGGCATGACGGCGACGTCGCTCGTCCCGAAGATCGCCGCGGGCAACGGCATCCCGTTCCCCGATCTCTGCGAGCGGCTGCTCGACGGGGCGGCGCTGAAGGCCTAGCGGGCGCGCCAGCCAGGGGTGCGCGACCGCACCGCCTGCTATGCTCGGGGCGTGGCCGGCCTCTTCTATCACGACGTGTTCGCCGCCCTGGCCGACTCCGGCGTGCGCTACGTCGTGGTCGGTGGCGTCGCTGTGAACCTCCAGGGCGTCCCGCGGTTCACCTCCGATCTCGACATCGCAGTCGCGCTCGAGGGCGGCGCGCTCGCCACGGCCGCACGCGTTCTTCACGGGCTGGGCCTCCACAATCGGCTCCCAGTGCGTGACGAGGAGCTCTCAGACCCGGCCGTGGTCCGCGGGTGGATCGCCGACCGCAACCTGCGAGCCTTCACCTTCGTCGATCCTGCGGACCCCCTGCGCGAGGTGGACGTCGTCCTCGACTCCCCCGTCCCCTTCGAGGAGATGGAGCGCACGGCCGACCGGATGGCGGCCGGAGCGATCACTTTCGGCGGTGGCGAGCATCGACGTCCTCATCCGGATGAAGGCCGGCACGGGTCGGAGCCAGGACGCCTCCGACATCGACGCGCTCCGCCGGGTCAAGGAGGTCCTGCATGGCCACCGGTGATCGCCCGGCGCGCGGCTTCGCGCACCAACACTCCGACGACGAGCTGCGGGCCTACGCAGCGCTCTCCCCCGAGCAGAAGTTGCGATGGCTCCACGACGCCTGGCGACTCACCGGTGACTTCCTGCCTCCCGATCGGCGCGAGGCGTGGCAGCGGATGCGGGCGGGGGAGATCTGACGACGACCGCCGAGTCGAGATCAGCCCAGGGATCGCCCCGAGATCCGGGCCCAGAGGGCGGCGGCCTCGGGAGGCAGGCGCGGCAGGGTGGCCTCCACCAGCGACGCCACCGAGTCCCGCCCCACGACGCCGAGCAGCTGCTCGATGTCCCATGCGTCCTGGGAGCCGCCGGCGAAGAGCTTGAGGAGCACGAGGTCGGCCGGCGTGGCCACGGAGAGCTCCACCTCACCGAACCGGAACGGCACCGCGCGCGCCAGCACGCCCTTCTGCCAGGCGGCGTGTCGCCCCACGACGAGATCGACGCTCCGCTGGCCGAGCAGCGAGAATCGAACGACCCCGGCGAGCGGGTCGTCGTAGGCGCCGACGCGAGTGTCGACACCCACGCCGCGCTCCAGGAGCGCGCCCCACGCGCTGGCCGAGAGGACGGTGGCGTCGGTCGTGAAGAGGTCCGCGTCGAACGTGGACCGGCTCACGCCGTGAACGGCGAGCGCTGCGGCGCCGACCAGCGCATGCGGAACGGAGCGGGCCGTGAGGAAGGCGGAGATGTCCCGGAGGAGCCCGAGCATCACCGCTCCCTGGCGCAGCCGGAGGGGCGCCGACCGGCCTGGCGCTGCCGGACCAGCTGGGCCTGCACCTCCTCCGGAGTGCGACCGCTGGCGGCGGCGGCCAGCTCCACGTCGGAGTCGGCGAGCCGCAGCGCCAGGAGGACCCTGTCCTCGGGGCCGAGCGCGAGGTCGGCTTCCAGCGTCGCGCGTCGAAGGGTCTCACCTACGGAAGGCATGCGGGAGAAGCATACCCCACCCGCCGCCGCGTGCGTTCCCGGTGAGGGCCTGGCGCAGCGATCCTGCGGGGCGCCAGGCTCGCGCCGAGGTCGGGCGCACGACGAGCGAGCAGCACACCCACCAGATGGCTCGCTCTGCGACGGTACGACGCCCCCTCACCCAGCCTCTCCCCGCGGGGGCGGGCGAGAGGTGCTTCCCCAAGGCGCGCGCCCGCGCCTACTTCCCTGCGCAGGCCGCCTTTGCCTCGGCAGCCCAGGCGTCCGAGGCGTCCAGCTGCAGCGCCTGGTCGGCGAGCGGCAGCGCCTCGCCGCACCTGTTCAGCTTGGCCATCGACACGGCCTGGAGCGAGAAGCCCTTGGCGACCGGCGCGATGGTGAGCGCCTTCTGCGCCCGCTCGATCGCCTTCTGGAACTGACCGATCTCGAAGAGGCGGCGCGCCATGTTCACGTCGCGCAGCGCCTTCTTCATCGGATCGTCTCCAGGCATGGCCGCCTTCTCGGGGTTCTCGATCCTGGCCACGTCCGCCTCGGTCATCTCGCCGAGAACGACCTTGATCTTCGCCTTTATGAGGTCGCAGTACTCGATCTGCCGGTACTGCTCCATCGCGATGATCTTGAACTTGGCGTCGACGATGCCGACCATCGGGTGGAGCCGGATGCCGAGCTTGTCGTAGAGGAAGTCGCCGTCGTCGATGAGCACCGGCATCTTGATCCCCGACTCGACGACCATCGGCTTCACCTCCTCGGGGTTCTCCGAGGAGGAGACGATCGCCACCCAGCGAACGGGCTTCCCGCTGAGCTCCTTCTCGCAGCCGGCCATCTGCTTGAGCGCGTCCAGCGAGCGATCGTTGTTCGGCCGGAAGAAGACGAAGATGTTCGCCTTCACCTTGTTCGAGAGGAGCTTCTCCCTGCCACCGTCGAGCGTCCTCAGCTCGACGTTCTCGACGAGCGTCCCAGGCTCTGCGCGGGCGTCCACCCACTCGGGCGACAGCGCGACCAGACAGACGAGCGGCAGGGCGAGCAGGGTGAAGCGACTGGGAGTGTACATGTCGTCCCCGATGATGGCAGCACCGCCAACGTAGCGGTGGAAAACCTGTTGTCACTGCGGGACACGACCCTGTCCTCGGCTGCCGCCCAGGTGCGCGGCGTCTACTTCCCGCAGGTCTTCCGGCCCACCTTCGCTGCTTCCTCGCCCGGGTCCAGCTCGAGCGCCGCGTCGAATGCTGCGACCGCCTCGGCGCACCTGCCGAGCCCCACCAGCGCGCTGCCCTTGAGCGTCTGCGCCGCCGCCAGCGGCCCCTCCGCGGCGAGCGCCTTCTCGGCCTGCTCCAGCGCCTTCTCCCACTTCTTCTGCTCGAGCAGCAGGCGTCCGTAGTTGAGGTGGCGCTTGGCCACGCCGCCCGGCACGCGGAAGGTCCCCTTCTCGGGGTTCTCCAGCTTCGCGACCTCCTCGGCGTCGATCTCCTTGAGGACGAACCGGACCTGCGCCCGGATCCGGTCGCAGTAGCCGATCTTGTGGAAGGGCTCCCGCACCGCGACCCGCCGGTCCTTGTCCAGGATGACCGTGTAGGGGTGGAGCCGGACCTCCATGCGACCGTAGAACGCATCCGCCCCGTCGACCAGGACTGGCATCCGGATGCCGGCCGCCGCGACGAGCCGCCTCACGGCATCGACCGGCTCCGCGTCGGAGACGACCCCCACCCAGTTGACCGGCTTGGCGGCGAACTCCTTCTCGCACTCGGACATGGCCTTGAGGGCGTCCTCGGAGAACTCCTGCCCGGTGCGGAAGAAGACGATGACGTTCGCCAGCGCCTTCTTCGACGCGATGGCGACCTTCACTCCGTCGAGCGTATTCAGCTCGACGTTCTCGATGACGTCCCCCAGCTCGCCGGCAGCCGCGGCGCGCGCCGGCAGGAGGGCGGCGAGGCCTAGCGTGACGACGGCGAGTGAGACGGTGCGTGAGCAGTAGTTGAGCACGGGAAGTCCTTGTCCCCCTCCCGACGCTTCAGCGACCCGACATCTTCAAGGGGTCCGTGCTACTGGCCGGCCGTCAGAGACTTGTTGTTGTACGGCTTCGTCTCGTGGCAGGTCTTGGCGCACGAGCCGCCGGTCGGGAGCTTCGTGTAGTTGATCTTGAGCATCCAGCCCTTGGGGCCGTACGGGACGCCGTCGCGGATGTGGTGGTCCTGCTTCGACGCGTGGACCTCGTGGCAGGCGCGGCAGGTGCGGCCGCGCTCCTTGTTCACGTGGACGAAGTGCAGGTTCTTGGAGCCGTCGCGGAAGCCCGTGAGCGTCGTGGTCTCGGGCTCGCTCACGACCTTGCTGTTGTGGCAGCCGTAGCAGAGGGCGTAGATCTTCGTCTCGTACGGTGCGTAGAACTTCTCGGGGTAGGCGGACACCAGGAGGCGGAAGTTGTCGCCCGCATGCGTGCGGTGGCACGCGGAGCAGTCCTTCGCCTTCACCGGCGCGTGCCACTCCTTGTTGTCGGCGAGCCACTTCTTGTAGTTCGTCATCGGCTTGCCGTCCGCGCTCACCATGCCGTCCTTCGAGTGGCAGGTGACGCAGAGATCGAACGGGAGCTGGATGAGGAGCTTCTCGATGTTGGCCGCGTGCGGGTTGTGGCAGTTGGAGCACTTCTTGTCCTTCGACATCGCGGCCTCGTGCTTGACCGCCCCCTTGGTCACCTGATCCTTGATGCCCTGGTGACAGCTGAGGCAGAGGGTCACCATCTCGGTGGCCAGCAGGCCGCGCTCAACGGAGTTGTGCGGGTTGTGGCAGTCGGTGCAGGCCTCGACCGCGGGGACGTGCTTGAACCGGCGCGCCATGACTTCGCGCGTGTCCTCGTGGCACTCGTAGCACTGCTCGTTGACGCTGGCGTGACGGATGGGGCCCGGGCTCTTGACGTCGTTCCGCTCGTGGCAGACTGCGCAGTCGCCGCCCTCGAACGGAGCGTGGGAGAACTTGACCCCCTCGCTCGCCGGAAGCGGCGCGACGTTGACACCGCGGCGCAGTGCGGTCTTTCGCACCTCCGTCTTCACGGCCGCGCGCGAAGGCGAGGGCACGACGGCGAGTATGGCGGTGAAGATCAGGAGACCCGCGAGGTTCGAGCGCCGCATGTTCATTTCGATTCCGCTCCGAGGGGTGCCGCCCGCGCGAGCTATCCCCTCACAAGAGGCTCGCGTTGCGAGATCTAAGGTCGAATGGGGGGGCTGCGACCTTGACCCCGATCACGTGCTTCGCACAAATACGTACCCTACGACGCTGGTGTGTACAAATGCGACATCGCGTCGCGCAACATGACTTCCTGCCAGCACCGTCCGGCCACGACATGGATCTCAGAGAAGGAGCTTCCGTTTCCTGGAGTTGTGCGGGTTGTGGCACTTGGTGCAAGCGACGCTGCCGCCAGGATGCTTCATCTTCTCGAGCTTCACGGCCGCGCTGCTCTTGAAGTCGTCGTGGCAGTCGAAGCAGAGGTCGTTGGTGACCTTCAGCGCCTTCCCCGGATCCTTCGCGTTCGCGCGCTCGTGGCACGTATCGCAGGCGCCGGCCTCGTACGGACCGTGCGTGGAGACGGCCTGATCGTTCGGGACCGCCGCAAAGCGGCTCTCTGCCGCCGCGGCGCTCGCCGCTACGAAGAGTGCCGCGGTGGGGACGATGACGAGGAAGGGCTTTCGCATGCTCCGTAGCTCCCGGTTCGAGTCGTCCGTGTGTAACCCAAGTTTCGCGGTCGGTCGATATCGCTGCCGCCCCAAGAGCTGCTCTCCGCTCTTCGACCGGCGCTGGCGCTCTCCCTCGACGGCACGGGTGAAGCGAAATTCACGGGGAGGATGTGGGACACGAGGCGCCGTGCACCCACACCGCCAGCCGGCAAACCACGCCGAAAACTTGCGACGGTGGCGCCCTGAGGCATCCTCCACCATCGGGTGATAGCGTCCGGAAGCGCCCGAGGGGGATGGCGGCCGGACGGGGTCGGAGTGGGCGGTGGCGCGGGGACAGAACAGGCGAAAGATCGACAGGGATCCGGCCGCGGGGCGCGCGAAGCTCCGTCGCGCCCTCGCGCTCGCCGTCCCGAGCGTCGGCGCCGTGGCGGCCATCGCGCTGCTCGGCTGGGCCGGCTGGTCCATCGCCTGGAAGGGAAACCTCCTCCGCGTGCGCGAGGTCCGGTTCGAGGGGCTCTCGCGGATCTCCCAGGAGGAGCTGCGCGAGCTCTCGCCGGTGGGCGCCGGGGATCACCTCCTCCTGGCCGACGTCGACGCGCTCGCGGCTACGCTGCGGCGCCACCCGTGGATAGCCACGGTGGATGTTCGCCGCGCACTTCCACCGGCGCTCGTGGTCACCGTCACGGAGCGGCGCGCCGCGGCGCTGGTCGACCTCGACGGTCTCTACCTGCTCGACGTGCACGGCCGGGTGTTCAAGCGTGCCACGCCAGGGGACGGCCTCGACCTGCCGCTCGTCACCGGAATCGCGCGCGAGGAGTTCATGGAGCGCCAGGGTGAGCTGGAGCCCCTGCTCGCAGGCGCGCTGGCGCTGGCGGACCGCTGGAGCGAGCGCGGGCTCGCCCAGCGCGCCGTGCTCTCGGAGATCCACGTCGATCCGGACTGGGGCGTCACGCTCTTCGCCGGGGACGAGGGGATCGAGGTGCGGCTTGGCACGGGCGAGATCCCGGCGAAGCTCGAGCGGCTGGAGCGGGTCCTCGCGGCGCTGGCCGCCGAGGGCAGCAAGGCAGAGGCCATACACCTCGACAATCGGCGGCGCCCGGACTGGGTGACCGTGCGGCTGGCGGGGCGTCGCGGTCCGACCGGCGGGCGGCCGACCGTGGCGAAGGCGGACGGAAGGGGTCCGAGAGGACTCTGAGGCAGGGCGTGGGCGCTACGCGCCACTCGCCCGGAGGTGGTGGACATGGCTAACAACGGGGACATCCTGGTCGGCCTCGACATCGGCACGACCAAGATCTGCGCCATCGTCGGGGAGGTGACCGACGAGGGCATCGACATCATCGGCATCGGCACGCACCCCTCGAAGGGGCTGCGCAAGGGGGTGGTCGTCAACATCGACGCCACCGTCGCCTCGATCAAGCGGGCGATCGAGGAGGCCGAGCACATGGCGGGGTGCGAGATCACCACCGTCTACACCGGCATCGCCGGCGGCCACATCAAGGCCTTCCCGTCCCACGGCGTGGTCGCCATCAAGGACAAGGAGGTCAAGAAGTCCGACGTGGACCGCGTCATCGACCAGGCGAAGGCGGTGGCCATCCCGCTCGACCGCGAGGTCATCCACGTCCTCCCGCAGGAGTTCATCGTCGACGACCAGGACGGCGTGCGCGAGCCGGTCGGGATGAGCGGCGTCCGGCTCGAGGCCAAGGCGCTCATCGTCACGGGCGCCGTCTCCTCGGCCCAGAACATCGTGAAGTGCGCCCAGCGGACCGGCCTCAACGTAGCCGACATCGTCCTCCAGCCCCTCGCGAGCTCCCTCGCCACCCTCTCCGACGACGAGCGCGAGCTGGGCGTCTGCCTCGTCGACATCGGCGGCGGCACGACGGACATCGCCATCTTCGTGAACGGCGCGATCGCCCACACGGCCGTCCTGTCGCTCGGCGGCAACCACCTGACCAACGACGTCGCGGTCGGGCTGCGCACGCCGACCCACGAGGCGGAGCGGATCAAGAAGCAGCTACGGCTGCGCCCTCGCGTCGATGGTGGACAAGAGCGAGACCATCGAGGTGCCCAGCGTCGGCGGCAGCGCGCCGCGCGTCCTCTCCCGGCAGATCCTCGCCGAGATCATCGAGCCGCGGGTCGAGGAGATCTTCATGCTGGTCCAGCACGAGATCCAGAAGGCCGGGCTGGAGGAGTCGATCGCCTCGGGCGTGGTCATCACCGGCGGCTCGACGCTCCTCGCCGGCATGACCGAGATGGCCGAGGAGGTCCTCGGCGTCCCGGTCCGGCGCGGCCTCCCGCGCGGCATCGGCGGGCTGGTCGACGTCGTGAAGAGCCCGATGTACGCCACCGCCGTCGGCCTCGTGCACTACGGCGCGAAGCAGCAGGAGGGGAGCCCGTACTTCAAGATCCGCGAGGAGAACGTCTTCCGGAAGGTGAAGGACAGGATGAAGGGCTGGCTGGGGGAGGTGTTCTAAATGATCGAGTTCACCGACAAGATCGACACGGCGCGCATCAAGGTGATCGGCGTCGGCGGTGGCGGCGGCAACGCCGTCAACACGATGGTCGCCGGCCGGCTCGAGGGCGTGGAGTTCATCGCGGCGAACACCGACGTGCAGGCGCTCGCCGCCAACCGCGCGGGGCTCAAGCTGCAGCTCGGCAAGGGGGCCTCACGCGGCCTCGGCGCCGGCGCGAACCCCGAGGTCGGGCGGCAGGCTGCCCTCGAGGCGCGTGACGAGATCGCGGCGGCGCTCGACGGCGCCGACATGGTCTTCGTCACCGCCGGCATGGGCGGCGGCACCGGCACCGGCGGCGCCCCCGTCGTGGCCGACGTGGCCAAGGAGTCGGGCGCCCTCACCGTGGGCGTCGTGACCAAGCCCTTCCTCTTCGAGGGGAACCGGCGGCGCAAGCAGGCCGAGCAGGGGCTCGCCGACCTGCGCGCGGCGGTCGACACGCTCATCGTCATCCCGAACCAGCGGCTCCTCTCGGTGGCCGGGGAGAACATGTCGCTCGCCGACGCGTTCAAGCGCGCCGACGAGGTGCTCCTCAACGCCGTCCAGGGCATCGCCGATCTCATCACCGTCCACGGGCTCGTCAACGTCGACTTCGCCGACGTCCGGACGATCATGGCCGAGAAGGGGATGGCGCTCATGGGGTCCGGCCGCTCCAACGGCGAGCGGCGCGCGCTGGAGGCGATGCAGGCCGCCATCTCGTCCCCGCTCCTCGAGGACGTGACCCTCGACGGCGCGACCGGCCTCCTGGTCAACATCACCGGCGGCCCGAACCTGTCGCTGCGCGAGGTGGACGAGGCGGTCTCGATGGCCCACGCAGCCGCTGACCCCGACGCCAACATCATCTTCGGCTCGGTGATCGACGAGCGGATGGGCGACGAGGTGAAGATCACCGTCATCGCGACCGGCTTCCAGCCGCGCGACTCCGAGCGGCGCCCGCCGCGGAGCATCCAGGTCCAGGTCCCGGCGTCGGCGCCGGTGGCCAAGATCCAGCCGCCGCCGCTCCCGGCCCCCGAGGCCAAGGTGCGCGAGCCACAGCCGATCCGGCTCTCGCAACCCGTCGGCGCCCGCCGTGGTCCGCGCCGGCGCCCGCGCCACGCAGGCGTTCAAGCCGGCGGACGACGACCAGTACGACATCCCCACGTTCCTGCGGAAGAACCCGCGGGGCGCGGGGGAGTAGCGGTCCCGCTGCGCCTCCGGAGCACCCTTCGCCCCCGCCCTCGCGGGGGCGAAGTGCTCTGCGAGGCGGCGCCGCCCAGGCCGGCGGCGCGTGCTCACTTCGAACTTCTTCAAGCACGGGACATGAGCGCGCCATCCGACGGTGCGATGCTTCGCGCATGACCACGGACCAGAAGCCCCACGTCTGCCCCTGGTGGATCGGGTGGCTGCTCGCGAGCCCGATCCGCAAGCTGGGCCAGGACCCGGCCCGGATCCTGTCGCCGTACGTGAGGGAAGGGATGACCGTGCTCGAGCCGGGGCCCGGGATGGGCTTCTTCACGCTGGAGCTCGCGCGGCGAGTCGGACCGGGCGGACGCGTGATCGCGGTCGACCTTCAGCCGCAGATGCTGGCCGGGCTCCGGCGGCGCGCGGCGCGGACTGGGCTCGACGGCCGGATCGTGACGCGCCTCGCGTCGTCGGGGTCGCTCGGAGTGGACGATCTCGGCGGCGCCGTCGACTTCGTCCTCGCCTTCGCCATGGTGCACGAGCTGCCGGCCGCGGAGCGCTTCTTCGCCGAGATCCGGGCGACGCTGGCGCCGGCCGGGAAGGTCCTCGTGGCGGAGCCGAGGGGGCACGTGACGCCGTCGGAGTTCGAGGCGACGCTGGCCGCGGCCCGGCGCGCGGGGCTCGTCGCCGAGCAGGGGCCGGTCATCGCGCGCAGCCTGACGGCGGTGCTCAGCGCGAGGTAGGCGCCGCATCGCCACCACCGTGGTCGCCGCCTCCGGCTTGAGGTCTGCACGCGCGTTCAGTAGAGTGGCTCGTGCCCCTGATCACGGTCACCCCCTCGTTCGAGACCCGGCTCGCCACGCTCACGCAGGCCGCGCGACACGACCTCGCGTGCGCGTGCGGCCCGTCCACGCCCCGGCAGCGGAGCGCGGACGGACTCTGGATCTACCCCACCGCGCTCCCGTCCGGTGAGCGCGTGCCGATGCTCAAGGTGCTCCAGGCGTCCGGGTGCGAGCGGGGCTGCCTGTACTGCGTGGAGCGCCTGGGTGGGCAATCACCGGCCGTCACGCTCCTGCCCGACGAGCTGGCACGCACCTTCGTCGAGCTGCACCGTCAGCGCAGGGCCTTCGGCCTCTTCCTGTCGTCGGCCATCCGTGGGGGAGCGGTCGCCACCATGGACCGGATGCTCGCGACCGTCGAGCTCCTGCGAGGTCGGTATCGATTCCGGGGCTATGTGCATCTCAAGGTCATCCCGGGAGCGAGCCCCGACCAGGTGGAGCGGGCGATGGCGCTCGCCACGCGCCTCTCCGTGAACATGGAGGCGCCCACGGCCGGCCACCTCGAGCGGATCGCGCCCAGCAAGCAGTTCGACGGCCAGATCATCGCGCCCATGCGTCAGATCGCTCGCGCCGAGGCGGACGGCCGGTTCGCGCGAGCAGGACAGACCACGCAGCTGGTGGTGGGCGCGGCGGGAGAGAGCGACCGCCAGATCGCGGGGGCGGCGGAGTGGGCGTACCGGGAGCTCAAGCTGGCACGCGTCTACTACTCCTCCCTGCAGCCGGTGGCGGGGACCGCGCTGGAGGATCAGGCTCCGGTCCCCTTCATGCGGGAGCACCGGCTGTATCAGGTCGACTTCCTCCTCCGGAGCTACGGCTTCGCGTTGGACGAGATCTCCTTCGACGATGCAGGGGCCCTTCCGCTGGAGCTCGATCCGAAGTCAGCCTGGGCGCGCTGCCACCCAGAGCGCTTCCCGGTCGAGGTCAACACCGCGCCCGTGTCGGAGCTGCTCCGCGTCCCCGGCGTCGGGCCGAAGTCGGCCAGGCGGATCGCCGGCGTCCGGCGCAATGAGCGGCTCCGCTCCGTCGAGGCGCTGGGGGCGCTCGGCGTCTCGTGGCGGGTCGCGGCGCCCTTCGTGCTCCTCGACGGAAAGCCGGCGATCCGACAGCTGTCGCTCTTGTGACACCACGCGCTCGATCCTGGAGCCAGCTCACCCGCGCCGGCACCGAGCGGGCGACCAGGCGCGGCTCACCCGATGGCGCGGCGATCGCCTTCGCCGCCGCCGCCGGATCGGGGGCGTCGCGGAGGGGGCGGCCGAGCACGATCACGTCGGCACCAGCGCGTACGGCCGCCTCGGGCGTCGCGACGCGCGCCTGATCACCGACGGCCGATCCTGCGGGACGGACCCCCGGAACGACCAGCAGCGGCCCCGGGCCGACCGCAGCGCGTACGGCGGCGACCTCGTGGGGCGAGCAGACGAGCCCACCCGCCCCGGCCTCGACGGCCAGCTTCGCCAGCCGCACGACCGCCGACTCAGGCGGACCGGCGAGGCCGATCCGCTCCAGCGCGGCGGCGTCCAGGCTGGTGAGCACGGTGACCGCGAGGATGCGGACCTTCCCACCCGCCGCCGCGGACGGCCGCGCGGACCATCTCCGGACCGCCGCTCGCGTGGACCGTGAGGAGCGCCGCGCCGGTGGCGGCCGCGCTGCGCGCGGCGCCCTCCACCGTGTTCGGGATGTCGTGGAGCTTCAGGTCCAGGAAGATCGGCTTGCCGAGAGACGCGGCGGCGCGAACCGCAGGCGGCCCCTCGGCGGTGAAGAGCTCCAGGCCGACCTTCAGGAGGCCGACGTGAGGGGCGATCGTCCGAGCGAAGGGCTCCGCCTCGCGCCAGCTCGCGAAGTCGAGGGCGGCACAGATGCGATTCTGGAAGTCCAAGGTACTGCCCCCTCACCCTGCCCTCTCCGCCGGTGGGGGAGAGGGGAAGTTCAACTGGGAAGTCTCTCTCCCGGTGGGGAGAGGGGAAGCTCACTGGGAAGTCTGCCGTCACGCCTTCCCCACCTGCATGCGGCCGACCTCGCGCAGGAGCGCCTCCGCGGCCGCCTTGGGCATGCGGTTCTTGACCTCGAAGAGCGAGAACGAGACGAAGTTCTCGAGCGCCTCGAGCGACCGGGCCTTCGCCATGGGGGCCCCCGCGCCGCCGGCGCTCGCGTTCATGAGGACGATGGAGACGTCCACCTCGCCGTCCTCGTCGAGCCTGACTCCCTCGAAGAGCTGCCGCTGCTTCGCTGGGAGCCGGTCGAAGTAGCTGTTGAGCCGCGACAGCGCGTCGGGCTGGTGGGCCGCGAGCGCACCGTAGACGTGCTTCACGATCCGGCGATAGGTCTCGAAGGGGCCCGATGGCCGCGGCCCCTTCGTCGCGGGGGGCGCGGGCTCGACCTCGATGGCGATGTCGACGCCCACGTCATACTCCTCGGCCTCCTCGGGTGGCGCCGGCGGCTCCGCCTCGCCCACGGCCAGGGCCTCCGCCTCGACGAGCGGGGCGGCGAGCCTGAGCGTCTCGTAGAGCCCTAGCCCGCTGGCGCTGGCCAGCTCGCAGATGGTCCTGCGGCCGTCGGCCTCCTCGATCAGCTTCCCCTCGGGCCCCTCGAGTCCATCCGAGTCGGCCGCGCCGCGCACGAGGATCGCCCCGCGCCCGCCGATGCGCGCGGCGAGCTGCTCGACCTCCTCGATCCGCTTCATTCCCTGGAGGAGGAGGTCGCGCGTCCGCTCCTCCAGCTTCACCGAGCTCGACTCGTCGAACGGCCCCTCGACGAAGGCGAACTCCCCCTCCTGCTCGAGGCAGGACGCGAGGAGGATCTCCTTGACCTGGATCGTGATCGCCTCGTAGAGCTGGCCCGAGGTGAGGATCTTCTCGTCGACCAGGACCTGCCCGAGCGGGCGGCCGGAGCGGATGAGCTTGCCGCACCGGGCGAGGTCGGTCTGATGGACGATCCCCTGCCGCCAGAGCACCGAGCCCAGCCGGTCGGCCGGATCGCTGGAGGAGGCGAAGACGACCTGCCCCTCGTGGAAGTAGAGCGTGCGCCGCTGCGGCCGGGCGCCGGCCCCCGCCTCCGCGACCCGGCGCGCGTCGGCGCCGAAGGACAGGGTCAGGGTCCCGCTCTTGATCGTCGTGAAGATGAACTGGATCACCTCGGGGACGGTGAGCGACGCGAGGGACCCGGCGAACCAGGCCTCGGGCCCGTCGGCGGCGGCCGGCGTCACGAGGGCGAACCCGCCGCGCGCCGCGACGAGATCGACCTCTGCCCCCTCGGGAAGCCCGAGCGCCTCGGCGCCCTCCTGCGGGAGCGCGATCTCCCCGTCGGCTCCAACGCTCAGCCTGGCTCGCACGCGGACCTCCCCGGGGGCTACGTCCCCGTCCCGCATCCTACCGCGGGACGGCGTCCACGAGCGCGCGCGCGCGTGGGGCGACGTCGGCCAGCGGCACCAGCTCCGCGTCCTGCTGGTCGCGCAGCTTGAACTCCGCCTTCCCCTCCGCCAGCCCCCGCTTGCCGATCGCGATCCGGATCGGGATGCCGATGAGATCCGCGTCCTTGAACTTCACGCCGGCGCGCTCCTCGCGATCGTCGAAGAGGACCTCGATCCCCGCCCTGCCGAGCGCCGCCACCACCTCCTCGGCCGCCGCCTTCAGCTCGGGCTCCGGGCCGAGGGTGACGACGGTGGCGTGGAAGGGGGCGATCGCGAGAGGCCAGCGGATGCCGGCGGCGTCGTGGTGGAGCTCGATGGCGGCGGCCAGGATCCGCTCGACGCCGATGCCGTACGATCCCATCACGATCGGGACCGCCTTCCCCTCGGGGTCGAGGACGGTCGCCTTGAGCGACTCGGAGTACTTGGTGCCCAGCTTGAAGATGTGGCCGATCTCGAGCGCCTTGTAGACCTCGAGCGCGCCGTCGCACTTCGGGCAGCCCTCGCCCGCCTTGACCGTCCGGAGGTCCGCGAGCTTCCCGTGGCCGAGGAGGTCGCGCGCCACGTCGACGCCCTTCACGTGGAAGCCGTCCTCGTTGGCCCCCGTGACCATGTTCTTGCGGTCGGCCACCGACGGGTCGACGAAGACGGGCGCCTTCGTGAGCCTCACCGCGCCGAGCGAGCCGGCGTGCGCCCCCATCAGCGCCGGGATCTCCTCCGGGTGGGCCGGGCGCACGTCCGCCGCGCCGGTGGCGGTCTGGAGCTTCGCCTCGTTCAGATCCTGGTCGCCGCGAACGACCGCGACCACCAGCTCCCCGTCGGCGACGTAGACGAGCGTCTTGAGCTGGCGCTTCGCGCCGACGCCGTAGGGCTGCCGCTGCAGCGCCTCGATCGTCACGACGCCCGGGGTCGCGAACTTCTCCAGCTCGGCCGGACCGGGCTGGTCGCTCTCCGCCGGGAGCCGCGAGGTGGCGGTCTCCGTGTTGGCGGCGTACCGGCACTTCGGGCAGGCGGCGACGAGGTCCTCGCCCGCGTCGGTCCGCACCATGAACTCGGAGGACTCCGAGCCGCCCATCGAGCCGGAGTGGGCCTGGACCGCGACGAACTGGAGGCCACAGCGGCTGAAGATCTTCTCGTAGGCCTGGCGCTGATCCTCGTATGACTTGTCGAGCCCGGCGCGGTCCACGTCGAAGGAGTAGGCGTCCTTCATCGTGAACTGCCGGACGCGGAGCAGCCCCGACTTCGGGCGAGGCTCGTCGCGGAACTTGGACTGGATCTGGTACCAGACCTGCGGCAGCTGCCGGTAGCTGCGCAGCTCGTCGCGGGCGATGGCGGTGAAGATCTCCTCGTGCGTCATCCCGAGGCAGTAGTCGGCGCCCTTCCGGTCCTTGAGCCGGAACATGTTGTCGCCCATGACGTCCCACCGGCCGCTCTCCTTCCAGATCTCGGCGGGGTGGAGGGCGGGGAGGTGGAACTCCTGGCCGCCGATGGCGTCCATCTCCTCCCGGACGATCCGCTCGATCTTGGCGAGCGAGCGCCGGGCGAGCGGCAGGTAGTCGTAGATGCCCGCCCCGAGCTGCCGGATGAAGCCGGCGCGGACGAGCAGCTTGTGGGAGGCGACCTGGGCGTCGGTCGGCGCTTCCTTGAGCGTGGGGATGAACATCCTGGAGTATCGGGCCGCGTTCATGGCCGCGTTTCTTATCATGCGGCGCCAGCCAAATGGGATACGGGGCCGGGCGCGGGGGGCCGCGGGCGTGGGATAGAATCCTCGCTGCCGCGGGAAGAGGGCGGAGAGTCGAACGCGTGACGGACCTCATGGAAATCATGGACCTGGGCTGGGGGAGCCTCCTCCCCTGGACGGCTGCGCTCCACGCGGTCGCGCTCCCCGCCGCCGCCGGGATCGCGATCGCCAGGCTGCGTGCCACCGTGCCGCCGCCCGTCCGCTGGGTCGCGATCGCCGGGGCGGCGGGCGCGGCCAGCGCCATCGCGCTCGCCGCCTCGGTCCGCCTCGCCTCGCCGCAGGCGGCCGCCACCCTCGTCGCCACCTTCGGTCCCCTGCTCGGTGGGGTCGTGGCGCTCCTCGCCACCGCGTTCGTCTTCTCGCTGCTGGAGCGCCACTGGGCCATCGGCTTCACGGCCGTAGCCCTGGTCCTCGCGCTCACCCTGGACACCTTCCCGCTCTCCTTCATGACGACGCCCGGGGCGTGGCCGGCGTCGCGGTCCGTCGCCGACGCGGCGCTGAACCCCACGCTCCTGCCGCTCCTGCTCGGCCGGCTCGGCGCCACTGCCGCCCTGAGCGGAGCCTGTCTCCTGCTCTGCGCCACGCGCGGAGGCGAGGGTCAGCGCACGCGCGCAGCCGTCTCGGGTGCGCTCCTCGCGATCGGCGGCGCCTCGGCTGGGGCAGTCGCCTCCTGGCTCTGGCTGCGTGCGATCGGGCCGCGCCCGGTGGAGGTGCTGCTCGGGGATTCTCCTGTCCCGACCGTGGCGGCCGGCGTGGCCACGTGGGCGGCCCCGTCCTTCGCGGCGGCCGCGCTGCTCGTCGCCTGGCTCTCCACCACCCGCTTCATCGTCCTCCGACGTAACGCGCTCACCCTGCTGCTCCTCCTCGCGGGTGCCGGCGTCGCCGCCGCGGAGGTGGCGCGTGTGGGCTTCTCCGGACCGTGGACGCTGGGCACGCCGGGGCGCGGCTGGCTCCTGGCGAACGGCCTGACCCGCGACGAGGCGGAGGCGGCGGTCCGCTCGGGGCTCGGTGCCGTCCTGCCGGAGCTCGGCGCCGCAGGCACTAAGGCGTCCCAGGAGCGGGGAGGACGGATCCACGAGCTCGCGTGCGCCCCCTGCCACACCTCGCGCGGCCTCGGCGCCAGGTTCGACGGGTGGCCGCGCGCCGCCATCGCGGCGGCGATCGCGCGGCTCGACCGGCTCTCGTCGGCGTCGCCGCCCTTCCCCGGCGACTCGGCCGACGAACGCGACCTCGCGCTCCACCTGGCGCTGCTCGACGGCAGCGAGGCGGGCGCGGCGGTGGGTCCCCCCGATCCCGACCGCGTCAAGGAGGGCAAGCGGCTCTTCGGCGACGCGTGCCGCAGCTGCCACCGCGAGATCCGGCTGGAGCGGAGGGTCGCGGGCTGGAACGAGCCGCTCGCCTACGCCGTGGTGGGCCGGCTCCACCGGATGAACGCCGCGATGCCTCGCTTCGACCTCAGCGAGGCGGAGCGCGGGGCGCTGGCGGCGTACGTCGTCACGCTGGGGCGCTGAGAAGACGAAAGGCGCATGAAGGGCCGCCTCGCACCTCGGGCCCACCGGTACGACTCGCACCTACGCCGTCCGGACGTGTGGCAATCTTCGCCGCCGCTTGTCCCGCGAGGATGGTATGCCGTCCCCCGCTCCGGGGACATCGCCCGGCGCCCCAGCGCCACTCCAATCTCGAACCGAGGCCCCTCATGCAACACCAGCGACTCCTTGCGTTGACCACCGCCGCCCTCCTCGCCGTCGTGGGGTGCCGCGGCGAGTCGGACTCGAAGCAGACCTGCGTACAGACCGGCTGTGACGGCGGCCAGGTTTGCGAGAGCGTGCCCGGCGCCGATCCCGTCTGCGCCGACCCGATCTACGTGCGAGGGCGCGTCTACGACCTCGGCGTCCCGGCCACCAGCCTCGAGGCCGCGCGCGTCGTCGGACAGGACGTGGACGGCGCCCCCGTCTCGACGGTGGCGATCTCGGCCGCCGACGGCACCTACGAGTTCAGCGTGCGCGCCTCGCGCAACGGCGACGGCTCCCCCGCGTCGGGCACCGTGACTCTCCGCGCGGATCGTAGGGGCTACGAGTCCTTCCCCTCCGGGCTGCGCACCGCCCTGCCGATCGCGCTCACCGCCGCGACCCACGGCACGGGGCGCTGGACGGTCCAGAGCTCGCTCACCGACGTAGGCCTCGCCGCCATCGCGGGCGCGCCTACCGGCGAGATCGCCGGCACCGTTCAGCTCCCAGCCTCCGGGGGCGCCCTCGTCGTCGCGGAGTGCGGCGGCGTCGTGTACACCGCGGTCCCGGGCAGCGACGGGAGCTACGCGATCTTCAACGTGCCGGACGGCACCTGCGACGTCACCGCCTACGCGAAGGGGGTCAACTTCACGCCGGTAGTCGGGGCGGCGGTCGCAGCCGCCGGGACGAACCCCGTCACCGCCGACCTCAACAAGTCGGAGGTCCCGACCGCGACGGTGGGCGGCCAGGTGAACTTCGTCAGCAGGACCGACTGGAACTACACGAGCGTCCTCCTCGTCGTCGCCTCGACCCTCGATCCGCTGACGCTCCGCGGCCAGACGCCGCCGGGCCTGAGGGCCAGGGACGTCGACAACGGCACGTGGTCGATCACCGGCATCCCCGACGGCCACTACAAGGCGCTCGCGGCGTTCGAGACCGACTACATCGTGCGCGACGTCTCCCCCACCGGCGGGACCGCCGTCCTCGAGTTCGAGGTGGTCGACGGCGTGCCGCTCTTCATGGACGGCTCGTCCGCAGCCGACATCGGCATGTTCAAGGTCACGGGCGCCGTCCGCCTGACGGCGCCGATCGCCGACGCCACGGGCGCGTGCAGCACGGTCAACCCCCTCCCAGCCGATCCCGGGACGCTCCCGATCGGCGGCTGCACGACGACCAGCGCGACGCCGAGCTTCGCCTGGGAGGCCTATTCGTCCGCCAGCTACTACGAGATCAAGGTCGTGAGCGAGACGGGCTCGACCGCCTGGACCGCCACGGCGACCGCCAGCCCCGTGGTCTATGGCACCCCTGCCGGGACCGGCACCGTCACGAGCGCCACGACGCCAGCGACGCTTACGGCCGGGTCCACCTACCAGGTCCGGCTGGTCGTGCACAACGTGAAGGACGAGCCCATCTCGATGTCCGAGGATCTCCTCGGCGTCTTCTCCGTCGTCGCGCAGTAGCAGGCTCCGAGCCCCGCAACCCATCCTCCCCTCTCCCCACCGGGGGAGAGGGTGAGGGGGCTGCGCGAGCATCCTCGCGCGGCTGTTCCGACGTCGCGGCACGACCGCGCGCGCGTCGGATTCGCACCCGCCTCGGTCCCGCCTCGCCCCGCCGCAGGCGGCCGCCACCCTCGTGGAGGCCCGCTACCAGGGCACGGTGCGCACGACTGGCCGGGCGGAGGTCCCGGCGCCCGCCAGGATGAAGAGCCTTCCGTTCACCGCGGTCAACGAGGGGACCACGCCGTGGAAGGTCGGGCCGGGCTCGAACTGCCACGTCACGAGGTCGGCGGAGGAGACGACGCCGTCGCCGAGGATGCCGAGTCCGGGCCCGTAGATGTAGGTCCGATCCCCCAGGACGCCGCACTCGAGTGCCCCGAGGGCGTAGGGCGCTGCGTAGCCGGCCTGGGCCTGCCAGGCCGTCCCGTCGGAGGAGGTCCAGACCCCCGACTTCGCGAGGAGGATTCCGCCGCTCCGCGCGACGGCGCAGGTGGCGCCGCCCCCGCCGGCGGGGAGCGGATCGCTCAGGAGGCTCCACGTGGCGCCGTCGTCCGAAGACCTCCACGCGTCGGTGAGGTCGGCCGCAGTCCGCCCGCCGAAGACGTACAGGTCCGAACCGAGCCGGACCATCGAGTGCTGGGCACGGGCCGACCAGGGAGCCGCGGCCGTCATCTGCGTCCAGGAGGTGCCGTCGAACTTCCAGACTGCGCTCGAGTACGTTCCCAGAGGGGCGCTGGAGGGGCCGAGCAGCTCGCCTCCCGAGAGGAACACCGCGGCGCCGTCGGCGGCGAGGGCGAAGTTCCGGGTGAAGGGGGTCGGGCCGGCGGCCGCCGACCTGGTCCAGTTCGCTCCTTCGTCCACCGAGGTCCACGTCTCCATGACCCCCGAGTAGAACCCCGCGGAGGCTGCGACGAGGGTCGACCCCATGGCGGTGAGCGCGTAGTCGTCGAGGAAGGGCGTGGTCGCCCGCACCGTCTCCCAGCGCGCGAACGAGTACAGGGACTCGTCGATCACCAGGACGCTGTACGGAATGGTCCACGGAGAGCCGTCGACCTCCTGGGCGCAGACCAGCGGATTGTCGTAGCAGAGCCTCACCCTGATGGACCCGGTGTGCGTGCCGGTCTCCAGCGAGGTGCGGGTCCAGAAGTCGGCTGCGTAGTCGCTCGCCGAGTAGGCATGGAGGACGACGTTCCCGTCAGTGACGCCTCCGAGGTCGATGAGGGCCACGTTGACCGGCTGCGTGAACGTCCTGTAGGAGTGCACGTTCAGCGTGAACGGCGTGCTGAATCCCGGCGTCGTGGCCACGTTGAACGACGTCGGAACGAAGTTGAGCCACGACGCGCCGCCGGTGGGCTTCGTGCCGCCATCGTCCGCGGGGTTGCAGGAAGCCGACACGAGCGCCGCGACCAGCAGACCACCGCGAATCAACCTGAGACCATCCCTCACGAGATCCCCCTTCTGGCGTTCGCCCAGCGCCTGACGCCAGGCCCCCGCGCCGCACCGCGCGACGCCGCTGAAGGGTACACTGAGAGGCACGACGCGCGCCACGTCCGGGTCTATCTACCCCTTCGCCCGCTCCGCCGCGATCCTGAGCGCCTCTGCGACGAGCACGTCCTCCAGCTCCTCCACCTTCATCCGCCGGACGATCTTCCCGCCCTCGAAGAGGAGCCCGACCCCCTCGTGGCCGAAGGCGATCCCCACGTCGGCGGCCGCCGCCTCGCCGGGGCCGTTCACCTCGCACCCCATCACCGCCACCTGGACCTCGCCCTTCACGTCGGCGAGCCGCCGCTCGACGCGCTCCGCGATCGGGATCATCGCGACCGCGCAGCGGCCGCAGGTCGGGCAGGAGGTGAGGGTGGCGCCGCCGAACTTGAGCCCCAGCGACTTGAGGAGGGTCCGCGCGACGCGGATCTCCTCGACGGGGTCGGCGGTGAGCGACACGCGGATGGTGTCGCCGATGCCGTCGGCGAGCAGGATGGCGATCCCGGCCGAGCTCTTGATGGTCCCGGCCTGGAGCGTCCCCGCCTCGGTGATCCCGAGGTGGAGCGGGTAGTCGAACCGCTCGGCGAAGAGCCGGTTGGCGCGCACGGTCATCGCGATGTCGTGCGCCTTGAGCGAGACCTTGATCTCCCGGTAGCCCTCGTCCTCGAGGAACCGGATGTGCCGCTCCGCGCTCTCGACCATCCCCTCGGCGGTGGGCCAGCCGTGCCGCGCGAGGATCTCCTTCTCGAGCGACCCGGCGTTGACGCCGATCCTGATCGGGACGCTGCGCTCGGCCGCGGCCCGGACCACCTCGCGCACGCGCTCGCGCGCGCCGATGTTGCCGGGGTTCAGCCGGATCCCGTGGATGCCGGCGTCGAGCGCCTTCAGCGCCAGCCGATGATCGAAGTGGATGTCCGCGACGAGCGGGACCGGCGAGCCGCGGACGATCTCGCCGAGCGCTGCCGCCGCGTCGGCGTCGGGGACCGCGAGCCGCACCAGGTCGGCGCCCGCCTCGGCGAGCGCGCGCACCTGCCCGAGCGTGGACGCGACGTCGGCGGTCTGGGTGCAGGTCATCGACTGGACGGCGATCGGCGCGCCGCCGCCGATCGCGACGCCGCCGATCCTGACCTGGCGGGTGCGACGCCGCTCCCCCAGCGAGACCGCCCTGCCGTCGCCGAACGCACCCATGTCGCGCACCCTCGCCACGCCTCGCAGGCGGGCGCGGCCCCTACTTCTTGAGGCCGAGCTCCTTGTCCACGATCGCCCTGAAGTTCTCGAGCGGCTGCGCCCCGCTGATGAGCCGGCCGTTGATGAAGAACGCCGGCGTCCCGCTGACGCCCGCCTCCTCACCCGCCTTCCGGTGGGACTCGACGACCTTCGCCTTCTCTCCCGACTCGAGGCAGCGGTCGAAGCGCGCGCCGTCGACGCCGATCTCCCGGGCGTAGCCCTTGAGGTCGGTGGGCGCCAGCTTGCCCTCGGCCGCGAAGAGCTTGCCGTGCATCTCCCAGTACTTCCCCTGGTCGTCGGCGCAGTGCGACGCCTCGGCCGCCTTCGGGGCCTGCTTGTGGTTGGGGAGCGGGAAGTCGCGGTAGACCACGCGGATCTTGCCCGGGTACGCGTCGAGCAGGTCCTTCACCGTCTGCTCGGCCCGCACGCAGAACGGGCACTCGAAGTCGGAGAACTCCACGATCGTGATCGGCGCGTTGGCCGGCCCCTTCGCGGGACCGACGGCCGCGACCTCGACCTTCGGCGGCTCCCAGGCGGGCAGCAGGATCTCGACCTTCGCCTCCTTCTTGAGCTCGTCGTACCAGGCCCTCGCGGCGTCGCGCCCCTTCTGCTGCTTGATGAAGCGGGCGATCTCGGGCTTCACCTTGTCGAGGGGCGGGAGCTTCTCGCCGCCGGCGACGGCGCGGTCGTAGAGGTTGCGGATCTCCTCCTCGGTCGGCTCGGGGACCTTCTTGAGCACCTCGCGCTCCGCGTACTCCTCGGCCGTGAGGTTCTCGGCCTTGGCCTTCCCCTCGACGAGCCGCTTGACGATGAGGGACTCGAGCGCGCCGCGGCGCGCCTCGTACATGCGCTCCTGGTACTCGGACTCCATCTTGCGGAGCTCACCCTTCACGAGCTCGTCGAGCTCGCCGGCGGTGATGGTGCCGGACGCCATCCGTGCGACGGGCGTCTTCGGGTCGAGCTTCTGGGGACCGCTCGCGGAGGAGGTGCGAGCGGGCTGGCAGGCGGCGGCGACGATCACCGCTGCGCCGACGAGGAGGTTGAGAGTGCGCATGTGGCTCCCAGGAGGTGAAAAGCGGCTGGAATGTGCGCCAAATCCCCCCCGCCGGTCAACCGGCCAGGGCGCGTCGAACCGGTGCATGACAAGCGGGCTCCAATGGAGCTAGACAGGACACGTCGCACCCCCGCATCGAGGAGATCCAACCGCATGGCCCAGCACGAGAAGCTCGTCATCATCGGCAGCGGACCCGCCGGCTACACCGCCGCCATCTACGCCTCGCGCGGGGAGCTGAAGCCGGTCCTCTTCGAGGGCATGCAGCCCGGCGGGCAGCTCACCATCACCAACGAGGTGGAGAACTACCCCGGCTTCCCCGACGGGATCGTCGGCCCGCTGCTGATGGAGCAGATGCGGAAGCAGGCGGAGCGCTTCGGGACCCGCTTCGAGGGCAAGGAGATCACCCGCGTCGACTTCTCGAAGCGGCCGTTCCAGCTCTGGTCGGGTGACGAGGCGCTCACGGCCGACGCGGTGATCGTCTCGACCGGCGCCACGGCCAAGTGGCTCGGTCTGCCCTCCGAGGAGAAGTACCGCGGCCGCGGCGTGTCGGCCTGCGCCACCTGCGACGGCTTCTTCTTCAAGGGGACCGAGGTGGCAGTGATCGGCGGGGGCGACACGGCGATGGAGGAGGCCGACTTCCTCACCAAGTTCGCGACGAAGGTCTACATCGTCCACCGCCGCGACCAGCTCCGCGCCTCGAAGATCATGGCTGACCGGGCGGCGAAGAACCCGAAGGTCGAGCTGGTCCTGAGCGCCATCCCCGAGGAGATCCTGGGGGACGGGAAGGCGGTCACCGGGCTCCGCGTGAAGGGCACCAACGACGGGAAGATCCGCGAGATCCCGCTCAAGGGGGTCTTCATGGGGATCGGCCACCAGCCGAACACCGGCGTCTTCAAGGGACAGCTCGAGATGAACGAGGTCGGTTATCTGCGAATCAAGGCTCCGTCCACCTACACGTCGGTCCCCGGGGTCTTCGCCGCCGGCGACGTGGCCGACCCGACCTACCGGCAGGCGGTCTCCGCGGCCGGGATGGGCTGCCAGGCCGCGATCGACGCCGAGCGCTGGCTCGGCGAGCAGGCGCACTGAGCCCCGGCGTCCGGGGAGAGCCTTCACATGAGGATGATCGACGTCGGCGCGAAGCCGGCAACCGAGCGGGTGGCCGTCGCCCGTGGCTTCGTCGAGATGTCCCGCGCCACGCTCGCGCTCGTCAGGCGCGGCGAGGTCGAGAAGGGGGACGTCGTCGCCGCCGCCCGGATCGCCGGCGTCATGGCCGCCAAGCGGACGCCGGACCTGATCCCGCTCTGTCACCCGATCTCCCTCTCCGGCGTGGAGCTCGAGGTCCGCTCACGCGCCAGGGGGCTCGAGGTGACGTCCACCGTCCGGACCGTCGACCGGACCGGCGTCGAGATGGAGGCGCTCACCGCGGTCACCGCGGCCTGCCTCACCATCTACGACATGCTCAAGCGCCACGAGAAGGGGATGCGGATCGTGGAGGTCACGCTCCTCGAGAAGAAGGGCGGCCGCTCGGGCCACTGGCAGCGGCAGGCGCGGCGGTAGGCGCCCACACGCTCCACGCCACACCCACACGCCAGGCCCTGTCCCGCGCTGACGCGACGCGCGCCGCGTCGCCGGATGCTCTCTACTGTCCCCACCAGGATCAGGAGAGCCCATGAACCAGCCCGTCAGACTCGCCAGCACCCTCCTCGCCGCAGCAGCGCTCGCTGCGTGTGGCGGAGACGGAGGCAGCAGCTCGAAGCCCGCCAACCCGCTCGCCTACCCGACCTCGCCGGACTCCTTCGACGCGGGCGCTGGCGACGACACGATGGCCACCGCCGGCGCCATCGCGGTGGGCGCGACCCAGGTTCGCAGCTTCTTCCCGGACGGCGACGTCGACTGGGTGAAGGTGACGCTCGTCGCGGACACCACGTACGAGTTCTCGGCCAACCGGCTCTCGGCCAACTGCGACACGTACCTCTACCTCTACGACATCGACGGCACGACGCTGCTCGACGAGAGCGACGACTTCCTGTGGCTCGACTCCAACATCGTCTTCACGCCCACCACCAGCGGCACCTACTACCTGAGGGGGACGACCTACAACAACGCCAGGAATGCGGACGGCGTCGGCGTCGCGCGCTACACGCTCGGTGCGCGCATCTTCGTCGACGCGGACGGCGACGCGTACTCGACCTACTACGACTGCAACGACGCCGACGGCACCGCCTACCCGGAGGCGAGCGAGACCGCCGACGACGGGATCGACCAGGACTGCGACGGCCTCGACACCCCCGACGGCAGCGTCGCCGACTCCGCCGAGAGCGACGGCACCGCCGCGAGCGCGAAGACCATGCAGGGCTCGCTCGGCGACCCGGAGATCATCTACATGACCGCCGTGCTGCGGGCGAACGGCAGGACCATCGCGCCGGCTGGCGACACCGACTGGTTCCGGATCTCCGTTCCGGCCTGGACGGCGATCGAGATCTCCACCATCCACGACGAGGTCGCCGGCAGCAGCGGGCTAGCCGCCACGCTCTACGACTCGGACGCCGCGACGGTGGTCGACTCGAGCACGAACTATCCCTCGCTCTGGGCACAGAACGACACGGCCGCCTCCAGGACGTTCTACGTCGAGTACTCGGCGGCTTCCGGCGTAGACGTCGGCTACTACGCCCCGACGTGGGTGAGCTACGGCCAGGACGTCGACCGCGACTACTACTACACCCAGGACTGGGACACCGATCGCGACTGCAACGACACGGACGCCACGATCTACCCGGGCGCCACCGAGACGGCGGGAGACGGCGTCGACTCCAACTGCAACGGCCTCGACGACACCTGACCCGCGCGCTCCTCGCGGCGGGCACCCTCCACGGGTGCCCGCCGCGAGGGCAGACTCGCCCGCCCGGCCGCGCCCGCCCTACGGCGCCGCGACGTACCAGGCGTCGCGCTTCCCCTGGCCGTTCGTGTCGCCCGCGGCCTTGTCACCGGCGAAGTAGTAGAGCGGCATCCCCTTGTAGGTCGTCTGCTTCTTTCCGTCGGCCCGCGTGATGGTCGCGAAGTCCTTCGCCGCGACGCCCTCCTTCGTCTCGACCTTCTCGGCGAAGTAGACGGGCCAGCTCTCGACGCACGCCCCCTCGCAGTGGCTCATGCCGGGCATGTCGCTCTTGAACGTGTAGAGCGCCTTCCCCTGCGCGTCGGTGAGGAAGCTCCCGATCCCATCCTTCTTCGAGATCTTGACGGCGTGGTGATCGGCGAGCGCCGGCCCCGCGGCGAGCATCATGAGGGCGGCGACTGCGAGAGACGCTGGACGCTGCATTCGCTTCATGGCGTGAACCTCCGGGTCTGCCGTTCGTTAGGCACCGCGCCGGCCTCGCGCAAGCGGGGATCCGGGGCGGCCCGGCCGGGGGGAACGCCGGCTCGCGAGGGGCCCGGGGCGGCCTGCACCACTCCTGCACGACCTCTCCACCGGCTCCAGGCCGCGCCGCCCTCGGCACGCCACGACGGCCCGCTAGCCTCCATCCCGTCGCCGCCGCGTCTCGCAGCCAGGGCGGCCGGGAGGTGGTCGCGTGCTCACGTACCTTCGTCTCTTCCTCGTCGAACCGGTCCGGTTCCACTTCTGGGGCAGCCTCGCCATCGTGCTGCTCGTGTCGGGCGCGCTGGTCGCCCGCATGAACGATCGCCGCGGCTTCGCCGACGGCGAGCTGCACCGCGACGTCATGGAGCGCTGGGGCGCCCCCATCCGGCAGCCGATGCCCTCCGTCCGCTACGTCCCCACCGGCACCGTCTTCAACGCGCTCGAGCCGCTGCCGCTCACCCGCCAGGTGGTCGCGGTCGACGCGACGATGAACTACCGCAAGCGAGGGCTCGTCTACTTCTCGGGCTTCGACTTCCGCTTCACCGGCGACTACTCCACCCAGAACCCCTTCGACCGCGACGTCGACGTCGCCTTCGTCTTCCCCATCAGCCTGGAGAAGAACAGGGTCCTCCTCTCGGGGCTCTCCTTCTACGTCAACGGCGCGGCGGCGCCGGTGGAGCTCGGGAAGGGGGGAGACAAGCTCCTGTGGACCGGGCGCCTGAAGCCCGGGGAGCAGCTCGCCTTCCGGGTCGCCTTCGATGGGCGCGGTCTCGATGCCTTCACGTACGCGCTGGATCCGGCCGCGCCGGCGCGGAACGTCGGCCTCACGATCGACATCCACGGCGGGGACAACTTCGACTACGCCGACGGCGTGGTCCCGGCGACCAGCGTGGAGCGGACCGGCGACGTCACGCGGCTCCAGTGGCGCTTCGCCTCGCTGGAGTCGGGCATACCCATCGGCGTCATGCTGCCGTCCGAGAAGTCCTTCGACGCGATCATCGCCACCTTCGTCGCGAGGAGCTGGGCGGGGTTCCTGCTCTTCTTCGCTGGGCTCGTCGCCCTCCGCCTACACCACGGGCGCCCGCCCAGGATCTTCGAGAGCTACCTCTTCGCCGCCGCGTACGCCCTCTTCTTCGTCCTGGTCGCCTACCTCGCCGCGTACCTGCACTTCTACGCGGCGTGGGCCCTGGCGCTCGGAGTCACCTCGGGGCTCCTCTGCGGTTACGCGGCGCTCCTCCTGCCGCGCGGCGCCTGGAGGCCGGTCGCCGGGCTGGTCGCCTCCTGCCTCGCGGTCCCCACGCTGGCGGTCATCCTCCAGGGCTACACGGGGCTCATCTACACGCTCGAGGCGCTCGGGCTCCTGGCGGCGCTGATGGTGGCGTCCGCGCGGCCGGAGGGGCTGCACGTGCTCGAAGGCGCTCGGCCTCGTCGGCGAGCCGAAGGGAGCCGAGCATGTCGCGTAGCGTCGCGCTGCTCCTCGCGCTGATCGCGCCGGCGGCCGTCCGCGCCGAGGCGACCGTCGTCCCTCCCGGCGCTTCCGCCCCGGCCACGGGCACGGGCACGGTGACGCTGCCGCTCGCCGAGCTGCTCGCGCTGAAGCGGGCCGGCGAGGGCGCCGACACCCCGAAGGCGCTGGCCCCGCCAGTACGCGCCACGATCAACAGGCTCGAGCTGGCCGGCCGGCTGCTCGGCGACGGGCTCGACGTCACCGCGCAGGTGGAGGTCACGGTGGTCGGAGACGGCTGGGTCACGGTCCCGCTCCTCGAGGTGCGCCGTGGAACCCAGCTCGCGAGCCTGCCGGCGGTCGAGGGCGGCCTGGTCGCGGTGGTCGACCGCTGGCTCTGCCTCGTCGCAGGGAAGGCTGGCGCCTACGCCTTCCAGGTCCGCTGGCTGGAGCGCCCGGAGGCGAGCGGACGCTCGCGCCGGCTGAGCGTCGTGGTCCCTGCGGGCAGCCCCGCGTCCCTCAAGCTCCAGTACGACGACAGCCTCTTCCGGCTCGCCTCCGCGGCGCTGCGCGACGACGGCGACGGCGCGGTGGCCCATCCCGTCGACGGCCGGATCGCCGTCGCCTGGGAGCTGCGGCCGCGCGTCCGGGCGAGAGAACGAGGTGCGGTGCGGCCGCCGGTGGAGCCGGTGATCACGGAGGGGCACGCCTCCGTCGTTGCCACGCTCGACGGCCGGCGGATCGCCCGCGTCGTCTACCGGCTCCGCTTCGAGGGAGAGCGGTCGTTCGCCGTGACGCTCCCCCAGGGGCAGGCGGTCGAGCGGGTCTTCCTGAACGGCGCCGCGCGCCCCTTCAGCCGCGCGGGGGACGTGATCTCCCTCCCCGTCCAGGCTGCCCGGGCCGGCGACCAGACCGCGACGGTCGAGCTCGTGACCTCGGAGGCGCAGAGCGGCTACCCGCTCTCCGGCACCCTCGCCTTCACGCTGCCCCGGCCGCAGTGGGGATTGAACGATCTCTTCGTCACGCTCCACCTGCCGTCCGTCTTCGAGTACCGCTGGTCGGGCGGAAGCCTCGCGGCCGTCGAGGAGGCGCCGGCGGTCGAGTATGCGTGGCAGATCCCGACGCCGGGGAGGACCGTCGCCCTCCACCAGCAGCTGGTCTCGTCCTTCGCGAGCGCCCAGATCGCCTACACGGTCGACCTGGCCAGCAGCTACTACCGGTAGACTGAGGTTGCCGTTCGGCGGCCGGAGGTGATGGGTGGATCGAATCCTGGTGGCAGACGACGATGGCCACATCCGCGAGGTCGTCCGCTTCGCGCTCCAGCAGGGCGGCTACGAGGTGGTCGAGGCCCGCGACGGGCGCGAGGCGTGCGACCGCCTCGCCGCGGGCGGGGTCGACCTCGTCGTCCTCGACATCGTGATGCCCGAGGCGGACGGGCTCGAGGTCTGCCGCCGGATCCGTCGCACGGGCAACCTCCCGATCATCTTCCTCTCCTCCCGTGACGACGAGCTCGACCGGGTGCTGGGGCTGGAGCTGGGGGCGGACGACTACCTGAGCAAGCCCTTCAGCCCGCGCGAGCTGCTCGCCCGCGTCCGCGCAGTCCTGCGCCGCCTCCGCGAGCCGCCGGCCGCCGCGCCCGCACCGGAGGTCCTGCGGCGCGGCCCCCTCGAGATGGATCTCGGCCGTCATCGCTGCGCGTGGGGCGGCCGCGAGGTGGTGCTCACCGTCACCGAGTTCGCGCTGCTGCGGGCGCTCCTGGGCGCGCCAGGCAGGGTCTTCAGCCGCGATGACCTCGTGGACAAGGCCTGGGGACCTGGCCACTCCATCACCGACCGGACGATCGACAGCCACGTCCGCCGGATCCGGCAGAAGCTCTCCGCCGCAGGCGCCGACCCCATAGAGACGGTCTATGGAATCGGCTACAGGCTGCGCGAGGACCTGGCCGCGTGACGGGGGTCGCGCCGCGCTCGGGCCCGCGGCTCCGCTGGTGGCTGCTCGGCGCGAACCTCTTCGTCCTGCTCGCGCCGCTGGTCGCGGTCGTGGGGCTGCGGCTCTACGACACGCTGCTCGTGCGCCAGACCGAGCGGCAGCTGATCGCACAGTCGGTCCTGATCGGCGAGGCGTGGCGCGAGCAGTGGCTCGCCGCGCGGCGCCTCGGGGAGCCACCGCCGTTCCGCCCGCCCGCCCGGGCGGGCGACCAGTACGTCCCGGTCGAGCCGGTGACCGACCTCGCCTCGGGCGTCGAGCCACCGCAGCCCGCGGACCTGCCCGAGTGCGCTCCAGCCGATGCTCCGACCCGGCGCGCGGGGCGCTCGGTCGAGCCGCTGCTGCAGCGGATGCAGGTGTTCAACCTCTCCGCCGCGCGCGTGCTCGACGGGCGGGGCTGCGTCGTCGCCACGAGCCGGGGCGAGCTGGGGCGCTCGCTCGCCGCCCTCCCAGAGGTCGCGGCGGCCCTGGGCGGCCGCTACTCGGCCGTCGCGCGGCAGCGGGTCACGGACGATCCGCTCCCTCCCCTCTCCGACGTCCGCAGCCGCGGCGCGATCCGGATCTTCACCGCCCTGCCGGTCTTCTCGGACGGCGACGTGGTGGCGGTCGTCCGGATGTCGCGCACCAGCCTCGACGCGCTCACCACCCTCTGGCACTCGCGCCGCGGCCTCCTCGTCGCCCTCGGCGCCACGGGGTTCACGGCGCTGCTCGTGAGCCTCGTCTTCGGCGCGCTCATCGCGCGCCCACTGCGCCTCCTCGCCGGCGCCGCCGACGTCGTCGCCCAGGGCGGCACGGCGCCGCTGCCGGAGCCTTCGGTGTGGACCCCGTCCGAGGTGGCGTCGCTGCGCCAGTCGATCGCGACCATGACCGAGCGGCTGCGCGACAGGGCTCGCGACGTGGCCCAGTTCGCGGCCGACGCGACCCACGAGCTGAAGGGGCCGATCACCGCGATCCGCGGAGCGTCGGAGCTGCTGAAGGAGCAGTGGGCGGCGATGGACGGCTCCCAGCGGGAGCGCTTCCTCGCGAACATCGAGGTCGACGCGGCGCGGATGGAGCGGCTCGTCAACCGGCTCCTGCAGCTCGCGCGGATCGGCAGCGCCCCCGACGCAGCGGAGCAGGTGGACGTGGCCAGCTTCTTCACCTCGCTCGGGGAGCGGTTCGGCGACGCCGTTCGCGTCGCGCTGAAGTCGCCGCCGGCGCGGATCGCCGTCGGCGCCGACCACCTCCACTCGGCCGTGCAGAACCTCGTCGAGAACGCGGTCCGCTACCGGAGCGGAGCGCCGGTCGAGGTGACGGTGGATGGGCGGGACGGGCGGCTGGTGGTCGAGGTGCGCGACCACGGCACCGGCATCAGCCCCGCCAACCAGCAGCGGCTCTTTCAGCGCTTCTTCACCACCTGCCTGGACGACGGAGGCACCGGGCTCGGTCTCGCCATCGTCAAGGCGGTGGCGGAGCGCTACCGCGGGACGATCACCTGCAGGACGGGGCCCGGACGGGACCAGCTTCGAGCTGGTGGTCTAGCAGCGGCGCGAGGCGCCGAAGGTGCGCAGCCGCGCACATGCGCCCTCTCACGGTCAACAAGCGCTGGAACTGGAGCGCCGACGGTGATAACCGCCAAGCCGGATCGATGCACCCGTATCGGTCGTTCCGCTCCCCGGCGGGAGCGGTAGATTGTCGGCCCTCAAGGAGACCCCACCAAAATGAACCGATCCCTCAAGCTGACCCTGGCCGTCGTCCCGTTCCTCCTCTCCGTCGCCTGCACCAACCCGGACAAGCTCCCCGCCGAGACCGCCCTCAAGGCGGCCGAGGGCGCCGCCGCGACGCTCACCGCGGAGGTGACCAAGTTCGCCCCCGAGCAGGTGAAGGCGTTCCAGGACGAGCTCGCCGCCGCCAAGGCCGCCGTCGCCAAGCAGGACTGGAAGGGCGCGCGCGCCACCGCCGAGGCGCTCCCCGGGAAGGCCGCGGGGATCATCGCCGCCGCCAAGGCCAGGAAGGAAGAGCTGGCGAAGGCCGCCGAGGAGGGCGCCGCGCAGCTCGGCGAGAAGATCACGGCGCTGCAGGCCCGCCTGGCCGAGCTGGCCAAGGCGAAGAAGCTCCCGGCCGGCGTCACGAAGGACGTCGTGGCGAAGGCCCAGGCCGGCGTGGCCGAGCTCGAGGCCGCCGCCGCCAAGGTCAAGGAGCAGGCCGCCACCGACGCAGCGGCCGCGACCGCCGCCGCGAAGGATCTCCTCGCGAAGGCGACCGAGCTCGCGAACGAGCTGAAGATCCCGTAGCAGCACCGCTCGACCGTCGTCCTACCGCCTGCGCGTCCAACGGCGCGCAGGCGGTTCGTTTTCCGGGTACGGGGTGCGGGGCCGGGGCCTGCGCACTAGACTCCCGGGGTGTCCTCCATCCCCCGCACGGCCACGCTCGGCCGGCTCTGGCCGCTCCTGAAGCTGGAGTGGCCCTCCCTCGTCGGCGCCACGCTGCTGCTCCTCGTCGGCTCCGCCGCGGCGCTCGCGTATCCGCAGGGGATCAGGATCATCGTCGACGGCGCCGTCGCGTCGCGCGACCCCTCCACGGTCCGCAACGCAGCGTTCCTCATGATCGGTCTGGCCGTGGTGCAGGGGCTGGCGGTCGCCGGCCGGGCCTGGCTCTTCGCCGTCGCGGGCGAGCGCGGCGTGAAGCGGGTCCGCGAGGCGCTCTTCCGCTCCCTCGTCGGGCAGGAGATCGCCTTCTTCGACGCGCAGCGGACCGGCGACCTCACCTCCCGGCTCGGCACCGACACCGCGTCGCTGCAAGGGCTCCTCTCCTCGCAGCTCTCGATGGCGCTCCGGAACGGCGTCCAGGTCGTCGGCGGGCTCGCCCTGCTGATCGTCACCTCGGCGCGGCTCACCGCCGTGATGCTGCTCGTCGTCCCGGCGGTGGCGATCGGCGCGGTGATCTACGGACGGAAGATCAAGGCGCTCGCGAAGAGGTACCAGGACGCGCTCGCCGACGCGGGCCACGCCGCCGAGGAGTCGCTCTCCGCCATCCGGACCGTCCGCGCCTTCGCCGCCGAGGAGGCGGAGTCGGCCCGGTATTCTTCCGAGGTCGACCACGCCTACCGGCTCGCCCGGACCCGCGTCGGGGCGGCGGCGATCTTCATGGGCGCCGCCTCCGCGGGCGTCTACGTGGCCATCGCCGTGGTGCTCGGCTACGGCGGGCTCCTCGTGGGCGCCGGGGAGATGACCGCCGGCGCGCTCACCGCCTTCCTCGTCTACACGCTCCTGATCGCGATGGGGCTCGGGACGCTGGCAGACATCTGGGCGGAGGCGATGCGCGGGCTCGGCGCGGCGGACCGGGTCTTCCAGCTGACCGACCGGGTCGCCGCCATGCCGATCGCCGGCGGGCGCCGGCTCGACCGGGTCGAGGGGCGCGTCGCCTTCGAGGGGGTGCGCTTCTCCTACCCGGCGCGCCCCGACGTGGAGGTCCTCGGCGGCATCGATCTGGCGGTGAGGCCGGGCGAGGCCGTGGCGCTCGTCGGCCCGTCCGGCGCCGGCAAGTCCACGGTCGGAGCGCTCCTCGTGCGGCTCTACGACCCGGTCGCGGGGCGGGTCACGCTCGACGGCGTCGACCTGCGCGAGCTGGACCCCGGCTGGCTGCGCCGGCTCGTCGGCGTCGTCTCCCAGGAGCCGGTCCTCTTCTCGACCACGATCGCCGACAACGTCCGGTACGGCCGCCCGGGCGCGAGCGACGTCGAGGTGCGGGACGCGATCCGCGCCGCCAACGCCGAGGGCTTCGTCATGGCCTTCCCGGACGGCCTCGCGACGAAGGTCGGCGAGCGCGGCCAGCAGCTCTCCGGCGGCCAGAAGCAGCGGATCGCCATCGCGCGAGCGCTCCTGAAGGATCCGCGGATCCTGCTCCTGGACGAGGCGACCTCGGCGCTCGACTCCGAGTCGGAGTCGCTGGTCCAGGATGCCCTGACGAGGCTCATGCGCGGCCGCACCTCGGTCGTGATCGCTCACCGGCTCTCGACGGTGGTGGGCGCCGACCGCGTGGTCGTGCTCGACGGCGGCCGGATCGCCGAGCAGGGCGCCCACGGCGCGCTCCTCGCCCAGCGCGGCGTGTACGCGCGGCTCGTGGAGAAGCAGGTGCTGAGGGCCTGACGCACTCCCCACCGGACCGTTTGACTACCTGGGCTCCCGGGGCTCGGATGTGGCCGTGAGCGGGGATCCGGACATGGCGGCCGAGCGGGCGAAAGCCGCCGACGAGACGGCGCGCGTGGAGCCCAATCGCGTCGGCCTCGCCGACCGGATCGGCTACCGGCTCAAGGTGCTCGCGCCGGTGCTCCCCGTCCTGCTGCTGGCGCTCGCCGCGTGGGTCCTCCACCGGGAGCTCGCTGCGTTCCACTACCGCGACCTCGCGGCCGAGGTCCGGTCTGTCCACCTGTCCCACGTCCTCGCCGCGCTCGTCCTCACCGCCGTCAATTACCTGGTCCTGACGCTCTACGACGTCCTCGCGCTCCGGAGCATGGGGCGGCCGCTCCCTTACCGCGTCGTCGGACCGGCCGCCTTCGTCGCCTACGCGTTCGGCGCGAACCTCGGCGGCTCCGTCCTCTCGTCCGGGGGGATCCGCTGGCGCTTCTATTCGCTCCACGGCCTCTCGCTCGGCGACCTGGCGAGGTTGGTGGCGACCAACGCGGCCACGTTCTGGATGGGGCTCCTGGCGGTGGCGGGTGGCACGCTGCTGGCGGTGAGGGGCTCGCCGCTGCTGCCGCTGGGCCGGAGCGGGCCGCTCGTCGGCGCCGCGCTCCTCGCGGTGGTGGCGCTCTACGTCGGCGCGTCGGCGTGGATCCGGGCCCCGCTCCGGGTCGGCCGGTGGCTGTTCCCCCTCCCCGCGCCTCACGTCGCCGTCGCACAGGTCGCGCTCTCGGCGCTCGACTGGTCGCTCGCCGCGCTGGTGCTCTGGACGCTCGTCCCGGGCGGGGCGGCCGTCTCCCTGGTCGAGGTGACGGCGGTCTTCGTCGCGGCGCAGGTCGCAGGCCTGGCGAGCCACGTCCCGGGCGGCGCTGGCGTCTTCGAGGCGGTCGCGCTGTCCGCGCTCTCGCCCCGGATGGGGGCGCCAGCGGCGCTCGGGCTGTTGGTGCTCTACCGGCTCGTCTACTACGTCGTGCCGTTCCTCTCCGCGGCGCTCCTCCTCGCCGCCGGCGAGGTCGCGCGGCGCCGCGAGTGGCTCGCTCGCGCCGGGCGCACGGCGATGGCCGCGGTCGCCCCGATCGTCCCATCGGCGGCCGCCGTGGGGGCCTTCCTCGCCGGGGCGGTGCTGCTCGTCTCGGGCGCGACCCCGACCGCCGTCGCGCGGCTCGGGGTGCTGGAGCGGGCGCTGCCGCTCCCTGTCCTGGAGCTCTCGCACTTCGTCGGGAGCGTGGCCGGGATGGCGCTGCTCCTCCTGGCGCAGGCGCTCCGCCGCCGGCTCGACGCCGCCTGGATCATCGCGGTCGGGCTGCTCTCCGCCGGCGCCATCGCGTCGCTGGCCAAGGGGCTCGACTGGGAGGAGGCGGCGGTGCTCGTGGTGCTGCTCGTCGCGCTCCTGCCGTTCCGCGCCCAGTTCCGGCGGCGCGCGGAGCTCCTCGAGGAGCCCCTGACGGGCGGCTGGATGCTCGCCACGCTGCTCGTGCTGGCCGGGTCGCTCTGGATCGGCTTCTTCTCCTACCGGCACGTCGAGTACCGCAGCGAGCTCTGGTGGGAGTTCGCGCTGCGCGGCGACGCCCCGCGCTTCCTCCGCGCCACGGTCGGCGCCGTGGCGATCGCCGCGGCGCTGGGCGTCGCGCGGCTGCTCCGACCGGCGCCGCCGCGGGTCCTGGTCGCCACCGAGAGGGAGCTCGCCGCGATCCGACCCCTCGTGGCGCGATCGCCCGAGTCGGCCGCTCACCTGGCGCTGCTCGGGGACAAGGCGATCCTGGCCGATCCCGGCGGCGCCGGCTTCCTCATGTTCGGCGTGGCCGGCAGGACGTTCGTCGCGATGGGCGATCCCATCGGGCCGGAGCCGGTCGCGACGGATCTCGCGTGGCGACTCCGCGAGCTCGCGGACCGCCACCACGGCAAGAGCTGCTTCTACCAGGTGGGCGCGGAGAGCCTCCCCAGGTACCTGGACATGGGGCTCGTCCTCTTCAAGCTCGGGGAGGAGGCGCTGGTCCCCCTGGAGGGCTTCAGCCTCGACGGCGTCGAGCGGCGCGGCCTCCGGCAGGCCGTGGCGCGCGCCGAGCGCGACGGCCTCACCTTCGAGGTCGTGCCGCGAGCGGCGGTCCCCGGCCTGCTGCCGGAGCTGCGCGCCATCTCGGACGCCTGGACGGGGGGAAGGCGACGCGAGAGAAGGGCTTCAGCCTCGGCTACTTCTCGGAGCGCTACCTGTGCGAGGGGCCGCTCGCGCTCGTCCGGCTCGGCGGCCGGTCGGTCGCCTTCGCCAACCTGTGGGCCCCCGACGCGAAGGACGAGCTCTCGCTGGACCTGATGCGCCACCTCCCCGACGCGCCGCGCGTCACCATGGAGTTCCTGTTCACCAAGGTGATGATCTGGGGGAGCGAGCGCGGCTATGGGCGCTTCAGCCTCGGGATGGCCCCCTTCTCCGGCCTCCCTGAGCGCGCGCTCGCGCCGCTCTGGGCGCGCTTCGGCACCCGGCTCTTCAGGCACGGCGAGCATTTCTACAACTTCCGCGGCGTGCGCCAGTACAAGGAGAAGTTCCATCCCGAGTGGACGCCACGCTACCTCGCCGCCCCGGGGCGGCTGGCGCTGCCCCGGGTGCTCGCCGCCATCGTGACCCTGGTGAACCGGGGGATCGGAGGGCTGGTCACGCGATGACGTGGGCCCTGCTAGCGCTCGCCCTGGCGGGCTCCGCCGCGGCTCCCTCCGTCGAGGCGATCTTCGGGGGGCGATTCGGCCCGGTGGCGGTGGTCCGTCCGCCGACGCCCCCGGCGCGCGTGGTGCTCTTTCTCGCCGCCGATGGCGACCTGGAGTCGTCGGCGCTGCGACCCACGCTGGTCGCGCTCGCCCGGGACGGCGCGCTGGTCCTCGTCGTCTCGACGCAGCGATGGGTCCGGCACGTCCGGGGCGATCGCTGCGCCTACCCGGCCGGCGATCTCGAGTCGCTGGCGCAGTCGCTCGAGAAGGCCCTGGGGCTCCCGGCCTACCTGCGGCCGATCCTGGTTGGCGAAGGGACCGGCGCGACCGTTGCGCTGGCCGCCATGACGCAAGCCCCAGCGGGATCCTTCCTCGGCGTCGTCGGCTTCGGAGCCCACGCCTCGCCGAGTCCTCCCCTCGCCTTCTGCCGCGGGAGCGCCGGCCCGCGCTCCCCCTCACCGGCCCGCGTGGACCTGCCGTCGCGCGACCCGACGGCGCTCCGCGCGGCGGTGACCTCGTTCGACGCGGGCGCCCGCGCAGCGGCGACTCGGGCGCCGGCGCCCGAGGTGGCGGACCTGCCGCTCGTGGTGGTCGCGGCCACCGCTCCTGGCCGCGGCGCCTTCGCGCTCCTCGTCACCGGCGACGGTGGCTGGGCAGGCATCGACCGCGAGCTTGCCGCGGCCGTGGCCGCGAAGGGGCTCCCGGTCGTCGGCCTCGACTCCCTCTCCTACTTCTGGACCCGCCGCACCCCGGAGTCCTTCGCGAGGGACCTCGGCCGGATCATCGAGCACTACGCCACGGCGCTCGGCCGGAGCGACGTGGCGCTGATCGGATACTCCCGCGGGGCGGACGTCCTCCCGGCGGCGGTCTCGCTGCTCCCCAGCGGATCGCGCGCACGGGTCAAGGTGGTCGCGCTGCTCGGACCGGGACGCGCGGCCGCGTTCGAGCTGCACGTCACGGACTTCCTCTCGAGCCGCGCGGGAGGCCGCCCGATCCTCCCGGACGTCGAGCGGCTGGCCGAGACCCCGGTGGTCTGCCTCTTCGGCCGCGACGAGGCCGACGAGAGCCTCTGTCCGCTCCTGCGCGGGCACCCGGGCGCGAGCCTCGTGGAGCTCGGCGGCGGGCACCACTTCGGTGGCGACTACGGCGCCGTGGCGCGCGCGGTGGTGCGCGCCCTCGACGGCGTGCAGCCCGCGCAGTGATCAGCGCGTCATCTTCTCGAACGCGCTCTTCAGGTCGGCGTCGGCGTCCTTGACCCGCTCCTCGAACGTCGGATGGGTGTGGCGCCGGTAGAGGTACCCGCCGGCCGCGCCCGCGGCGATGGCGATGAGGACTGCGATGGCGATGTTCGTCTGTTTCCTGGTCATTTCGGCGGCAGACGTTACCCAAGGCGCGGCCTCGCCGCAACGCTGCCGTAGGCCCCTTCGCAGGCCGCGTCGGGGCGCGCTATGCTGCCTCCCCTTCGACAGGGTGAACGAATGTCAATCACGCTCCAGGAAGTCGGCAAGGCCGTCCGCGAGACCGAGTACGCAGTCCGCGGCCCCATCGTGACGCGCGCGCAGGAGCTGGAGCGCTCGGGGCGAGAGATCATCTACTGCAACATCGGCAACCCGCAGTCGCTGCAGCAGAAGCCGGTGACCTGGTTCCGGCAGGTGCTGGCGCTCTGCGAGTACCCGCAGCTCGCCGACCTCGCGCCGAAGGCCTTCCCGGCCGACGTCGTCGCCACGGCGCGGGCGGTCCTCGCCGGCACGGGCCACGGGGTCGGCGCGTACTCCGAGAGCAAGGGCGTGCGGTTCATCCGTGAGGCGGTCGCGGCGTTCATCAGGGAGCGCGACGGCATCGAGACTGATCCGGAGGCGATCTTCCTCACCGACGGCGCCTCCAAGGGGGTCCAGTCGGCGCTCCGGATCCTCATCTCCGGCCCGAGCGACGGGATCATGATCCCGACGCCGCAGTACCCGCTCTACTCGGCGACCATCACCCTCTACGAGGGGCAGCAGGTCCCGTACTACCTCGACGAGGCGCGCGACTGGAAGCTCGACCGGGCCGTCCTGGAGGACTCGATCCACAAGGCCCGGGCGAGGGGCGTGAAGGTCAGGGCCATCTGCGTCATCAACCCGGGCAACCCCACGGGCTCGGTGCTCGACGCCGAGGACGTCGCGATGGTCGTCGACTTCGCGCGGACCCACGGCCTGTCGATCCTGGCGGACGAGGTCTACCAGGAGAACGTCTACCTCCCGCAGGACCGGTTCACCTCCTTCGCGAAGGTGCTCGAGCAGAAGCAGGCGAAGGACGTCTCGCTCTTCAGCTTCCACTCCTGCTCGAAGGGCTACCTCGGGGAGTGCGGCCACCGCGGCGGCTACATGGAGCTTCGCAACGTCCCGGGGGACGTGGCCGACGAGATCACCAAGCTCCAGTCGGTGAGCCTCTGCTCCAACGTGCCGGGGCAGGTCGCCACCTACTGCCTCGTCCGCCCGCCGCGCCCCGGCGAGGCGAGCCACCCGCTCTGGAAGCAGGAGCGCGACCACATCCTGTCCGAGCTGCGCACGCGCGCCGGGCTCCTCGCCGAGGGGCTCAACGGGATCCCGGGGATCCAGTGCAACGTGGTGGCGGGGGCGATGTACGCCTTCCCGAGGATCACGCTGCCGCCCGGCAGGAACGACGACGAGTACTGCCTCGCGCTGCTGGAGCAGACCGGCATCTGCGTGGCCCCGGGGACCGGCTTCGGCCAGCTTCCCGGCACCGCCCACTTCCGCACGACGATCCTGCCCCCGACCGAGAAGCTCCGCGCGGTGGTGGAGCGGCTCGCGAAGTTCCACGCGAGCTACCGGTAGCGCTCGATCACTCCGCCCTCCTCAGCAGCGTCGCGCCGCCGTCCTCGAGCCACTCGAGCGGGAGCGCCGACGCGAGCGGCAGCTCGACCGGGGAGAGGAGCAGGTAGCCTCCCACCGCCAGCTCCGAGGAGAGCCGGTAGAGGATCTCGGCCGCGGTCGGCGGCTCGAAGTAGATGAGCACGTTCCGGCAGAGGATCGCGTCGAAGGGCCCCTCGAGCGGCGGGTCGGCCACGAGGTTGTGGCGCCGGAGACTCGACGAGCGCGCGCGCCTCCTCCGAGACCCGCCAGCCCTCCTCCTCGGCGAGGTGGCTCGACCGCAGGTGGTCCGGCATCCGGCGCAGCGACCAGGGGGTGTAGACCGCGACCCGCGCGGCCCGCAGGGCGCGCTCCGAGACGTCCGTCGCGACGATGGAGTCCCCGGCGACCCTGCGTCCCGCGTCGAGGAGCGCCATTGCGACCGAGTAGGGCTCCTCGCCCGTAGCGCAGCCAGCCGACCAGATCCTGAGCGGTCCCTCCCGCTCGCTGGAGGTGCCTGGCGAGCACGGCGATCTGCTCCGGGTGGCGATAGAAGTACGTCTCCGCGACCACCGCGTGCTCGATGAGCATCGCGACGCCGTGGGGATCCCCGGCGATCACCTTGCGCGCCAGCGCCATCCCCGACATCCCGAGCTCCTCGGCCGCCGAGTTGAGGCTGTTGTGCAGGGTGCGCAGCAGGCCGCTCCCGAGCGACAGGCCGGTGGCCCGCGCCAGCACTCGCGCCACCTCCGCCAGCTCCGGCGCCGAGAGGTCGAGTGGGGTCATCGCCCGTGCCCTTCGCCGAGCAGCCGCTGGACCAGCCGCACCAGCGCGTCCCCCGCCAGCTCCCGCTTCGCCAGGTAGGCGGTCGCGCCCGCGCGCACACCCGCCTCCACGTCCTGGGGACCATCGAGCGTCGAGACCAGGACGAGTGGCAGCGCGCGCCAGCGCGGATCCTCGCGCAGGCGGCGCGCGAGCCCGAGGCCGTCGAGGCGGGGCATCTGGACGTCCGAGACGAGGACGTCGCAGGGGCCCTCCTCCAGCAGCGCGAGGGCCGCCTCGCCGTCGTGCGCGATGCGCACCACGAAGCCGGCCGCCTCCAGGAGCCCGGCCATGAGCGTGCGCGCGGCGACGGTGTCGTCGACCACGATCGCCGAGCGGCCGGCGGCGACGGGGCGCGGCGCGAGCGGCGAGGGCCGGAGCCTGCGCAGGATCTCCGAGGGCGCCAGCACGCCGAGGACGCGCCCGTCGTCGAGGAGCGACGCACCCGCGAGGTGGGCCACGCGCGACGCGTGCCCCCCCAGCGCGGCGACCACGACCTCCTGCTCGCCCAGCACCTCGTCCACGACGATCACTCCCCGCTGGCTGCCGAGGGCGAGCACCAGGCCGATCGCCCTCGTCGCCGGCGGCCTGACGGCCAACCCCAGGAGCCCGGAGAGCGGGGCGAGCGGAAGCTCGACGTCGCCGACGCGCACGGCGCCGCGTGCGGTCGCCTCCCCCAGGTGCTCGAGGAGCAGGACGCGCTCGACGGCGTCGCCAGGGAGGATCGCCGTGATCTCTCCCATCCTGACGAGGATGCCTGGTGTCACCGCCAGCGCGAGCGGCAGGTCGAGCTCGAACCGCGTGCCGCCGCCGGGTGTCGACCTGACCTCCACCGCGCCGCGCAGGCGGCCCATCGCGTCCGCCACCGCGTCCAGCCCGACGCCGCGCCCGGAGACGGTCGTGACCGTGCTTGCCGTGGAGAGCCCCGGCGCGAAGACGAGCCGCGCCACGTCGGAATCCGGGAGCCGGTCGGCCGTGTCGGCCCCGACGTGGCCGCCCCGCACCGCGGCCGCGCGCACGGCTGCCAGGTCGATCCCGGCGCCGTCGTCCTCCACGACGACGCCGACCCGGCTGCCGCGTGGCTCGACGCGGATGACGACCCGCCCCACCCCCGGCTTCCCCGCCGCGCGCCGCACCTCCGCGGACTCGATCCCGTGGTCCACCGCGTTCCTGACGAGGTGGATGAGCGGCGCCCGCAGGTCGTCCACCAGGTGGCGATCGAGCCTGACGTCGCCGCCCTCTACGTGGAGCTCCACCTCCTTGCCGAGCCGCAGCGCCACCTCACGGGCCGCGCGCCGGGCCGGCTCCAGGGCGAGGGCGGCCGGGACCATGCGGAGGGCGCGCAGATCCTCGCGCAGGATCGCGCCGGTGAGCCGCTGCTGCTCGGACTCACGCTGCCCTTCGCGCGCCAGGCGGCGGAGGTCACCGCCGGTGGCATGGAGCCGCGCGGTCGCGAGCTCGAGCTCGGCCCGTCCCGTGTCCACGCCGGCGTCGACGAGGGCCCGGCTCGCCCCCTGGATCGCGGCGATGCCCTCTCGCAGGTCTCGCTCTGCCTCGGCGACCTCGCGGGCGCGCCGACCGTGCCTGGACTCGGAGAGCGAGAGCAGCTCCAGCCGCCGGGCGAGCGAGTCGAGGGTCGACGCGAGCACCCTGACGGCCTTGTCCTCCCGCTCCGCGCGCTGCGCCGCCTCGGCGGTCTGGACCGCGGCCAGCGCCGCCGCGCTGCTCGCGAGCGCGTCCTTGAGCTGCAGCAGCTCGCCGGCGACCCGGGCCGCGCCCCGCGCCGCCTCGGTGTCGTCCGCGCGACGAGAGCGCGTCGAAGGCCGCGGCGAGCCTGTCCGCCAGCGTGGCGACCGCGCCGGTGGCGCGCCCGCCGAGGAAGGCGGCGAGGGCTGCGGCCTCTGCGGCGATGCCCTTGCGTTCGCCGGCGTCGAGCGGCGTGCAGAGCCGCTCGACCGCGCGCTCCAACCGCTCCACCGCCGGCGGCTCGCGCGCGGCCTGCGCCGCGTCCTCGCCGCTGGCCTCCTGCAGCGCCGCGAGGAGCAGCTCCCGATCGGCGACTCGCGGCTCGCCGCCGACGTCGGCGCCCGTCAGGGCGGCGTCGATCGCCTCCAGGGCGTGGAGGATCGACTTGACGGCGGCGCGGCCGAGCCCCGCCGAGACGTCCAGCCCCGCCAGCACCTCCTCGATGCCGTGCGCGAGCACCTCGATGTCCGAGAGGCCGAGGCTCGCTGCAGACCCCTTGAGCGCGTGCGCGGTCCTGCGGATCGCGTCGACCGCCTCCACTTGCCCGGGGGTCCCCTCCAGCGCGAGGACTCCCTCTCCGATGCTCGAGACGTGCTCGTGCGCCTCTGCGACGAAGACCGGCCAGATCTGGCTGAGGACGTCGGCGCGCACGTGGCTACCCCATGACCGGCGGCGCGAGCGCGTCGAGGTCCAGGACGGAGAGGCCGTCCGAGGTGGCCCACTTGAAGGGGCCGGGCCCGGGGGGCACCACCTGCCCGCTCGGGACGTCGCGCCGCCCGTCGAGCAGCTCCACCGCGATGGCGTAGGCCTCCCCAGCCCACTCGAGCACGATGACCCGGCGGAGCTGCGACGTGCCGTGCGCGGGAAGCCCCAGGATCGGCCGCAGGTCCAGCACCGGGACGATGCGGGTTCGCGCGACCAGGGCGCCGATCAACCACGGGGGGCTGGCCGGCAGCGGCCAGATCCCGCGCGCCTCCACGACCTGCCCGACGGCCGCTACCTCGACCGCGAGGGATCGGCCGCCGAGCTGGAACGCCAGCACCGGGATCCCCTCGACGCGAGGCGCCTCGCGCGCTTCGGCGATGGCGCGGGCACGGGCCTCCAGGAGCGAGCGGCGGCGCTCCGGGTCCCGGTCGGTGCGTGCGCTGGCGGGGAGGCCGTCCGCGGCGTCGGAGTCACCCGGCGGAAGCGCGGCAGCCAAGACGTCACCTCGCCGCGGGCAGCTTCAGGAGCTCGGCGACGAAGCCGCGGAGCTGGTCGGGGGCTATGGGCTTGGTGAGGAAGGCGCTGGCCCCCACCAGCTTCCCCTTGCGCCGGCTCATCTCGTCGGTGAGCGAGGTGAGCATGATGAACGGGACGCCGTGGAGCGCACGATCGGCCCGCACCGCCGCGCAGAACTCGAAGCCGTCCATCCCCGGCATCCTGATGTCGGAGATGATCAGGTCCGGCTTCTGCTCACGCGCCTTCGAGAGCCCCTCGATGCCGTCGCGCGCCTCGAGGAACTCCAGCGACCACCCCAGGAGGTAGACCTGGATCAGCGAGAGCAGCGTGCGCGTGTCGTCTACGAGGAGGACCTTCATCAGGGCTGGAGGTTAGCAGGGTTGGGCACCCGGCGGCGCCGGAAGAGCCCGAGGCCGCCCAGCAGCAGGAGCAGCCCCTCCGGCGCCGAGGCGCCGCCGGGACCGCAGCCGCAGCCGCCACCGCCGGAATCGGACGCCGGGGGCGTCGCCAGGACGAAGGAGCGGTCGACGCCGGCCGACGCGTTCCCGGCGGGATCGACGACGGTCACGGTGACGAAGTGGTTGCCCGCGGCGAGCTCCACGTCGAGCTGGAAGGCGCCGGAGGCGTCCGCCGTGGTGGCGTGCGGGGTGGCGTCCACGACGACGTTCACCGTCGCACCGGGCTCGGCCGTGCCGGTGATCGAGATCGTCCCGGGCGGGAGCGAGACGCCCTCGCCTGGCGCGGTGACGATCGCCGCGGAGGGCGCCGTCCGATCGACGACCACGTCGGTCGCCGCGGAGACGGGTGAGGCGTTGCCGGCGAGGTCGCTCGCCCTGACGGTGACGGCGTAGGAGCCGTCGGCGGGCGGCAGCGGCACGGCGACGGAGTAGGCGCCGACGCCATCGGCGGTCGTCGTGACGGCGATCGCGCCGTTCACCAGCACGGTCACCGTGGCGTTCGCCTCGGTCGTACCGGCGACGGTCACGGACTGGCGAGCGTTGGTGAGCGACGGCAGCGGCGGGTTCGATCGTGGGCGCGGGCGACCGGCCCGATCCTGTCGACCGTGACCGTGACGGGCGGCGAGATCGGCGAGATCATTCCCGGCGACGTCGGTCGCCTTCACCGTGACGTCGTAGGAGCCGTCGATCCGCGCCCGTTGGCAGCGGCACGTCCACCGTATAGTGGCCGGTCGGCGTCAGCGGTCGTGGTGACCGGCGGCATCCCCGCGACGACGACAGTCACCGTCGCGTTCGCCTCCGTCGTGCCCGAGACGGTCACGGCTGGCGCGTTGGTCCGCGCCGGCAGCGCCGGGTCAATGCTGGGAGCCGTCGACGGTCCGGCCCGATCGACCTCCAGCGACACGACGCCCGAGAGCGGCGAGGAGTTGCCGGCCTGGTCTGACGCCTGCACCGTCACGTCGTAGGAGCCGTCGACTGCCGGGAGCGGCGCGAAGCCGGCGTAGTCGCCGGAGGCATCGGCCGCGACGGTCACCGGGGTCATTCCGGCCACCTGGATCGTCACCGTCGCGAAGGGCTCCGTGCTGCCAGAGACCGTCACCCCCGCTGCGCTCGTGACCACCGGGAGCGGATCCATCGACGGCGCGCCGGCGGGTGCCGTGCGGTCGACCACGACGACCTTGGCGGCCGAGGCGGCGGAGACCGTTCCAGCGCCGTTCTCCGCCGTCGCGGTGAGGACGTACGTCCCCTCGCCCTGAACGAGCGCGAAGGTGTAGGTGGACCCCGAGACTGTCGGCACGAGCAGCGAGTCGCTGCCGCCGACGTACAGCACCACGGTCATGCCGGGATCGGCGGTCACCGTCACGGGGATCGGGTCCGCCGCAGTGTGCGATGGAACCGTGACCACCGGCGTCGCGGGGATGCTGTTGTCCACGTCGATCGAGACGTCGACCGACTGGCCGCTCGCGTTGCCGGCCGGGTCCGTGGCGACTGCCCCGACGAGGTACGTGCCCGTCGCGAGCGCCACCTGGAAGGAGTAGTCGGTGCCGAGGACCGAGGCCGGGAGGATGTCCGGGCGCGGGGTGCCGTCGATCGAGAGCACCACGGTGGCACCCTCCTCTGCCGTCACGTTGATCACCACGGGGCTCGCGCTGCTCGCGCTCGACAGCACGACCGGCGCGTCCGGCGCGTCGCGGTCGAGCCTGACGGTCGCCGCGGGCGAGGGATCCGAGACGTTGCCGGCGGCGTCCGTGGCGTGCAGCACCACCTGGAAGTCGCCGTCGAGTGAGCCGGCGGCGAGGAAGTCGAGGTCGATCGAGAAGGCACCGCCGGTCGCGACCACTGGGGCGGGCGTGGGGGCGAGGCCGGTCCCCGAGACGGTGGCGCTCACGGTGCTTCCGGCCTCCGCGGTGCCGGTCACCGTGACGAGCGGGATCCGGGTCACGGCAGGGATCCCCGCCGTGACGGACGGGGTGGACGGCTTCGTCCTGTCCACCAGCACGCTCCGGGGGGCGGAGAGCGCCGAGGTGTTGCCGAGCGAGTCGGCCGCGGTCGCGCTGATCGCGTAGGTCGCTTCGGCGAGCGTCAGCTCGAAGGAGAAGGTGGTGCCCGAGACCGAGACCGGCGTGGCGGCGGACGGGTCTCCGTTCACCTGCAGCCGACGGTGGAGCCGGCCTCGGCCGTCACGACCACCGGGACCGGCAGCAGGCTGGTCGGGCTGGAGATCGGCTCGACCGTCGGAACGGCAGGCGGGTCGAGGTCCACGTCGAACGCGACGGTGTTGGAGACGAGGCTCTCGTTCCCCGCGGCGTCGGTCGCGAAGGCCCAGACCTGGTGCGGTCCGGTGTCCAGATCGAGGTCGAAGGTGTGGGTCGTCCCGGCGAGGGGCCCGGCGGAGGCGGTAGCCGCGCCGTCGAGCCAGAGCGCGAGCGTGACGCCTGCCTCGTCGGCCGTCACCAGGATCGGCACCGGCTTCGCCGCGGTCGGGGTCGTCACGACGTCGATCACTGGGGCGACGGGCTCGGCCCGGTCGACCGCGAGCGTCACGATGGCAGAGGCCTCGGAGGCGTTTCCCGCCGCATCCGTCGCAGTCGCGCTCAGCTCGTAGGTGCCGTCGAGCGGCAGGTCGAGCGTCGCCGCGAAGATGCCGGCCGCACCCTCGGTCATCGTCGTCCGCTCGGTGCCGTCGACGAAGAGCCGCACGATGGAGCCGGCGGCCGCCGTCACGGCCACGGGGACCGGGGCCGCGTTCGTCGGCGCCGCGTAGGAGGTGACGACCGGTGCCGATGGCGGCGTGCGATCGACCATGACCACGACCGCGCCCGCCGCCGAGAGGGCGGAGTCGTTGCCGAGATAGTCGCCCGCGGTCGCCTGGAGGTCGGAGCTACCCTCCGGAAGGGCGAGCTCGAAGGTGAAGGAGGAGCCCGAGACGGACGCGGGGGTCGTCGAGTAGGACGACCCGTTCCTGTAGACGTTCACCGAGGTGGCGCCGGGGGCGGTCACGACCACGACGACCGGGTTGCGCCTTCGTCGGGCTGGCGACGGCGCCGACGACGGGCACCGCGGCGGCGTGGCGTCCGTCTCGAAGGCGATGGGCGGCGCCCAGTCGCTGGAGACGCCGGCGACCGCCTGCGAGGCGGTCACCGTCCAGGGGCCGTCCGCGAGGGCCGGCGCCGTGAAGGTCCAGCTGCCATCCCCGGCCGCGGTGACCGGGGTGTACGACGTGGTGCCGATCCGGACGGTGACCGCGGCGCCGGCGACAGCCGTGCCGGTGACGGTCGGCGTGGACGTCGCGAGGCGCGCGCCGGACGCCGGCGACGTGATGCCGGGCGCGTCGGGCTGCACCTCGAACGTCGCGCTGAGGGTCGCGAAGGCGGAGGTGCCGCAGGAGAGCCACCACCCGGTGGAGATCGTCCGCACGCCCGGCGCCGATCCGGGCGGGAGCGTGAAGGTGAAGGGATCCGAGACGGTCGCACCGGCGCCGACCGTCACGCCGCTGCGGGTCCGGACAGTGACACCATCCAGCGCGTAGTGGAACGACCCGGCTTCGAGCGCCGATCGCCCGGCGTCATGGAACGAGTCCGGTCACCTGGACCACGTCGCCGGGCCGGTAGCGCGCCTTGTCGGTCGCGAGGGCCGCGACGCTGGCGTTCGAGCTCGACCGCGAAGGAGAGGTTCTGGTCCCGCGTGGACGGCCCGTCGACGAGCTGGGCGGTCCAGCCACCGGTCGAGGCGGTCGCCGGCAGCGTGTAGGCTGTCGTCGGCGGTGCCGAGCGCCGTCGTCGGCCAGGGCTGGACGGCGCGGGCCGTCGCCGTCGGCGTGAGCCAGGTGAGCGAGTAGCTCGTGACGTCGCCGGGCAGCAGGCCGCTGCCGTGGACGTAGACGGGGGCGCAGGGCGGGAAGACGCTCGACGCGTGCGTGTGGAGCGCGTCGGAGTAGCTGGCGACATAGCCGACGTCCGCTTCGGAGACCTGCGTCGCCGCGGCGCCGCCGGTGGTGGCCGTCGCCGTGGTCGAGAGGGAGAGGGACGTGCCGCTCGCGGCAGAGCCCGAGAGGATCTCGATCACCACCGCCTCGGTCCCGCCGAAGGCGGCGACGGTACCGCTCGCCGTGACGACGGCGCCGTCGGTGGGGCTGCCGTCACCGTCCGGATCGCTCCAGACGCGCGCGGTCGCGCCGGCGCCGCCCGGCGTGAGCAGCCTGGGTGAAGGCATAGGCCCGCGGCATGCTCTCGCTGTTCCGGAGGAGGGCCGGGAAGAAGACCGATCCGCCGACGCCGGCGCGGAGCGAGGTGCCGGCGGCGCGGGTGTAGCTCGGCGTGAACGTCACCGCCGGCGCGACGGTGACGTCGTGATCGGCGTGCTCGGTCGCCGACGTCGCGGGGCTAGTCGCGGTGAGCCGCACGGTGCAGCCGCCGCTGGGCGCGCCGGCCGGCGGCTTCACCCACAACCAGAACGACTTCGTCGACTGGCCGGCGACGGCCCCCATGTCGGGCAGGCCGTTGGCGTTGGTGTCGTACGCCGCGTCCACGTAGTCCCAGGCGCCGTCGCCGTCGTCGTCCCGCGCAACGAGCTGCGCCCCCGCCGCGTCGGCCGTGATGCGGAGCTCATCCCCGGCGCAGCCGGCGCCGACCGTCAGGTCGAAGGTGTCGGCGGCGAGCTGCCCGTTCACCAGGGTCTCGGCGAAGGCGGCGGCCACGCCGGCCTGGGTCCAGGCGGCGAAGCTCCCCGGGACGAAGGCGGGTGAGCCGACGTGGCTCGAGTCGGTGACGGTCGCCGTGGCGCCGGGATCGTTGGCGCTCGTCGCGATCACGCGCGTGACGTCATGGTCCGTGCGGCCGGCCGGCATCGTGATCCTCACCTGGAGGAGCTTGCTCGCGGAGGCCGCGAGCGACGCCTGGGGCGTCAGCTCCCAGGTGCCGTCGCCCTGGTCGTCCCGCCCGATGACGACGCCGGCGTCGACGAGCTCGATCTTCGCCCCCTGGCTGCTCGTCGCCTGGAAGACCACGACGTCCGCCTCGTTGCCGTCGTTCGAGACGGTGTGGTCGTAGGTCACCGCGCCGGGCGACAGGACCGCGCCGCTCCGATCGGGGGTGAAGGAGACGGCCCGCTGCACGAAGGTCCCGACCCCTCCGGAGGGGGCGCCGATGTTGTCGAGCGGCGTGTCGAGCAGATCCGTTGTTGGTGCTCACCACGTGCCAGTAGAAGGGCTGGCCGGCGGGGAGCCCGAAGGCGCACCAGGGGATCGCGCAGCTCCATCTTGCGCCCCGCGTCGGCCCCAGCAGTGACACCCTGGCCGATCGCCCCCGCGGCGCACGTGATCGCGCTCATCGTCCCGTTCGAGCCCAGCAGATCGTAGCCGTCCACGTACCCCGCGCCCGAGGCGATGAGATCACCGTTCAGCGCGTCGACCGGCGAGTACGGACCCGCGTCGACCGTCACGTTCCCCGTGGATCCCGACCAGCGGGCGTGGATGACCCGGTCGACCGTAGCCTTGAGCCGCTGGTCCTGGTTGGTGTCGGCGACGAAGAAGAAGTCGACGCCGTTGGCGCTGCTGCCGTAGCGCTCGATGTAGAGGTAGACGTAGCTCGTGTCGTAGGTCCACGCGAAGGTGTGGAGGTCGTTGCCCGCGCCGCCGCCCATGGGGCAGTCGCGGTCGGTGGAGAACAGAGCGCAGTTCGCCGTGATGGCCGACGAGCTGCCGTCGCCGTCGTGCGTCGTCTGGAGCGCGTTGCCCAGGACCGCGTCCCAGTCGCCGACGACCCCGTCGATCGCGATGGTGCGAAGCGTCAGGGGACTCGCTGCGCGGCCCCACCCGGCGAAGACGATGAGTGAAGCCAACGCCGTGAGGAGGACGGCACCTGCGATGGAGCGACGGTTCATCGAGCGGCGTGCCATGCGGACTCCGGTGTTTCCCCCGGCTCCACCATAGGTGAGCCGCGACCCCGGTCAATTCGCATGACCGCGCGACCCTGACGCAGGTGACGCATCCCGCCGCCAGCTTCCCGACACCCCACTCGCTCCGGGCCGGTGTGGGCGCGCGACACACAGGGCTTGATATCGACCCCCGGCGCGCCCTAGCCTCCGCGTCATGCCCTCCATCAGGAAGCCAGCCCCGCTCGCCGCCATCGTCCTCGCGGCCGGCAAGGGGACGAGGATGAAGTCGCAGCAGGCCAAGGTCCTCCACGAGGCCTGCGGCCGCCCCCTCGCCTGGTTCCCGATCCGGCGCGCGCTGGAGCTCGGCGCCGACCCGGTCGTCGTCGTCGTCGGCCACCAGTCCGACGAGGTGGAGCGCGCCCTCAGGGCGGCGCTCCCCGGCGCCCCGCTCCGCTTCGCGCTCCAGCGCGAGCAGCTCGGCACCGCCCACGCCGTGCTCGCGGCGAAGGGGGCCCTCGCCGGCCACCTGGGCCAGGTGCTGATCCTCTCCGGCGACACCCCCCTCCTCACCGCCGGGACCCTGCAGGCCGTCGTCGAGGGGCGCGGGGCGAAGCCGGTCTCCTTCGCCGCGATGACCCTCGACGCGCCCTTCGGCTACGGGCGCGTGGTCCGCTCGAAGGGCAAGCCGTCGCGGATCGTCGAGGAGAAGGACGCCACGCCCGCGCAGCGGAAGCTCCGGGAGGTGAACGCGGGGCTCTACTGCGCCGACGCCGCCTTCCTCTGGAAGGCGCTCGCGAACGTCGACGCGAAGAACGCGCAGCAGGAGTACTACCTGACCGAGCTCGTCTCCGCGGCCGCCCGCGCCCGCGGCGCCGTCGCCGTCCAGGTTCCTCCGGAGGAGGCGGCCGGCGTCAACGACCGGGCGCAGCTCGCCGAGGTCGCCCGCGTCCTGACCCTCAGGATGGCCGACGCGTACATGAAGGCGGGCGTCACCATCGAGCGCCCGGATCGCTTCGACTGCGACGCGGAGATCGAGCTCGGCGCCGACGTGGTCATCGAGCCGGACGTCAGGCTGCGCGGCCGGACCCGGATCGGCGCCCGCTGCCGGATCGGCCAGGGTTCGATCCTCACCGACGCCCTGCTCGCCGACGACGTGCTGGTCCGCCCCTACACCGTCGTCGACGAGGCGGAGGTGGGGTCCGGCTCCATCCTCGGACCGTTCGCGCGGCTGCGCCCGGGGTCGGTGCTCGCCGAGGGGGTCCACGTCGGCAACTTCGTCGAGACGAAGAAGACCCGGCTCGGCAAGGGCTCGAAGGCGAACCACCTCAGCTACCTGGGCGACGCCGTGATCGGCGCGGGCGTGAACGTCGGCGCCGGCACGATCACGTGCAACTACGACGGCGAGAAGAAGCACGAGACCCGGATCGGCGACGGCGCCTTCATCGGCTCCGACTCGATCCTGGTCGCGCCCATCCAGATCGGCGCCGGCGCCTACGTCGCCGCGGGCTCGACCCTCACGATGGCCGTCCCCGACGGCGCCCTCGCGCTCGGCCGCGCGCGGCAGGAGAACAAGGAGGGCTGGACCGAGCGGATGCTGGCCGCCCGCGCCCGCGCGAAGGGCGGGGAGGGAGGAGGCGAGCGGGGCGGGACCGGGGTATAAACGCCTCACCTATGTGCGGAATCGTCGGTTACGTCGGCCCCCGGGAGTGCGTTGACCTCATCGTCGGTGGGCTCAGGAAGCTCGAGTATCGCGGCTACGACTCGGCCGGGGTCGCGGCGATCGGGCCGAGCGGCCTCTCGGTCACGCGCGCGAAGGGGAAGCTGCAGAACCTGGTGAACGTCCTGGCGGAGAGTCCGCTCGCCGGCACGACCGGCATCGGCCACACCCGCTGGGCGACCCACGGCAAGCCGTCGGACGAGAACGCCCACCCGCACAGCTTCGGCGGCGTCGCGGTGGTCCACAACGGCATCATCGAGAACCACCTCGCGCTCAAGGCGGCGCTCGGCGCGCGCGGCCACAAGTTCTCGAGCGAGACCGACACCGAGATCTTCGCCCACCTGATCTCCGAGGCGCTCGTGGGCGGCGCGGCGAACCTGCTCGCCGCGGTCAGGCAGGCGCTCGACCAGGTGCGCGGGACCTACGCCATCGCCGTCGTCTCCGAGAGGTCGCCCGGCGAGATCGTCGCCGCGAAGAACGCCTCGCCGCTCGTCGTCGGCTTCGGCAAGGGGGAGAGCTTCCTCGCCTCCGACGTGCCGGCCATCCTCGAGCACACGCGCGACGTGGTCTACCTGGAGGAGGGGGAGCTGGCCGTGCTCCGCCCGGACGGCATCTCCCTCTTCAGTAGCGACGGCACGCCTGCCGACCGCCCGCCCCGCCGGATCGAGTGGAGCGCCGTGGCCGCCGAGAAGGACGGCCACAAGCACTTCATGCACAAGGAGATCTTCGAGCAGCCCCGGGCCGTCGCGGACACGATCCGCGGCCGCGCCTCGGTCGAGCAGGGCGACGTGGATCTCAACGGCGTGTCGATCGACGCGGCCCTCGCCCGGCAGATCGATCGGGTCGTCGTGGTCGCCTGCGGCACCTCCTGGCACGCCGGGCTCTCGGGCCGCCTCATGATCGAGGTGCTGGCGAAGATCCCGGTGCAGGTCGAGCTGGCGAGCGAGTTCCGGAACCGGGAGCCGCTCGTCGACGGCCGCACGCTCCTGCTCGCCATCTCGCAGTCGGGCGAGACGGCCGACACGCTGGCCGCGGTGAAGGTGGCGAAGGCGCGCGGCGCGCGGGCGATGGCCATCTGCAACGTCGTCGGCTCCGCCATCCCGCGCGAGTGCGACCTCGGCACCCTCTTCACCCGCGCCGGCCCCGAGATCGGCGTCGCCTCGACCAAGGCCTTCACCACGCAGCTCGCGGCCCTCTTCCTGCTTGGCGTGGGGCTGGGCCGGCTGCGCGGGACCCTCTCCGCCGACGAGGCGCGGCACCACATCGAGGCGCTCGAGCGCATCCCAGCGATGATGGAGCAGATGATCCGGCAGGAGCCGGCGGTGCTCCCCATGGCGCGCCGCTGCGTGAACGCCCGCGACGTCCTCTTCCTCGGCCGCGGCGGCCAGTATCCCGTCGCGCTCGAGGGGGCGCTGAAGCTCAAGGAGATCTCGTACATCCACGCCGAGGGGTACGCGGCGGGCGAGATGAAGCACGGCCCGATCGCCCTCATCGACGAGGAGCTGCCGGTCGTGGTCCTGGCCACCAGGGAGCCGGCCTACGAGAAGACCCTCGGGAACATGGAGGAGGTCCGCGCGCGCGGCGGGCAGGTCTTCGCCATCGTCTCGGAGGGCGACACCCACGCCGCGGGCCTGGCGCAGATCGCGCTGACCGTGCCCGAGGCCCCCCCGCTCCTCACGCCGCTCCTCTCCATCGTGCCGCTCCAGTTCCTCGCGTACCACGTGGCCGACATCAAGGGGACCGACGTGGACCAGCCCCGCAACCTCGCGAAGAGCGTGACCGTCGAGTGAGATCGTGAACCACCGGCTCTTCGTCGCGCTGGATCCCCCCGAGCCCGTCCGCCGCCGGATCGGCGCGGTGGTGGCGGGACTGCGCAGGACGGCGGGGCGCGCGGCCGACGAGGTCCGGTGGACGGCGGCCGAGGGGCTGCACCTCACCCTCCAGTTCCTGGGCGCCGTACCGGAGGAGCGGATCGCCGACCTCGATGGCGCGATCCGCGCGGCCGCCGCCGCGTCGCGTCCGCTCCAGCTGGAGCTGCGCGGCGCCGGGGGCTTCCCCAACGCCCGCAGGCCGCGTGTGGTGTGGCTCGGTCTCTCGGGCGACCTTGCGCCGCTCGCGGCGCTCGCGGCGGACCTGGGGCGGCGCCTCACCCCGCTCGGCTTCGCGCCGGAGGCCCGCCCCTTCACGCCGCACCTCACCGTCGGGCGGGCGCGGGACGCGCGCGGCGCGCCGGGGCTCGGCGGCGCGCTGGCCGAGGCGGCACTGGGCGAGGCGCTCGGCTGGCGCGCAGCAGAGCTGGTGCTGTTCGAGTCGCACCTCGAGCCGGGGGGGGCACGGCACGAGGCGCTGCTGCGCGCGCCGCTCGGAGGCTGAGGGCGAGCACGGGCCCGGGTCAGCGCCACCCCGGGGTGCAGCCGCACGCGACGCTTCCCCACGCCCCAACGGGCACATCCCCGGCGCCGAGTTTGCACGGATGATCATCGGGAATGGCCTTCGTAGAGTACGACTGCGTCTTCGCGCGGCCCTCCCGCGAGCGGCTCGTGGCCGCGGAGCGGCTGGTCCGGTCGCTGCCGGCGTTCCTGCAGGAGATGGTGGCCGAGTGCGACCTCCATCACGCCACGTCGACACGCTACCTCGCCATCGTGATCCGCGCGGCCGCGGCGCTCGAATCCGCGCCCTTCAGCCGGCTCACGTTCTGGGCGGCGCGCACCGGCGGCGCCGCGTTCGCGGCGCGCGACCTCTCCGAAGAGGCGCGCTTCCGCTTCCGCGGCGAGCTCAGCCTCTGCGACAAGGTCGTGAAGGCGATCCCGCTGGCGTCCCTCCCCGACGCGGCCGCGAGGATCTTCCGCGGGAGCGGCAGCCCGCCTCCGGCCAGGGGGGCGCCGGTGCTCGCGATCGATCTCGACGGCCCGGGCAGCGCGGGGCTCCTGTACCTCCCGGAGCGGACCGCGCTCTTCGTCGCGAGCGTCCTCACGCCGCCCACCGGCGATCGGCTCGGGCTGGCGGTCCGCGTGCCTGGGCGCCCGGCGCCGGTGGAGGGCTGGGCGACCGTGACCGAGACGGTCGCGCGCGCGGCCGCGGCGCCTGGGAGCCCGGCAGGCTTCAGCCTCCGGATCGATGGCCCGACGGAGCTCCACGCGCTGCTCGCAGCCCGCGTCGGCGCCGCGCCGCGCAGCTCGATGCAGGCCGCGCCGCGCTTCGCCGTGATCGGCCGCGTGAGGGTGAAGCCGGTCAAGATGGCGGTCCAGCCGGGGGGCGAGCCCGTGCCGCTCCCCGCGGTGGCGGCGGCGCCTCCGCCTCCACGCGCGGTCCTCGAGTACGCGACCGAGCAGGAGCTCGCGGCGGACTGGATCGAGAACCTCTCCCACGGCGGCGCCTACGTTCGTTCGTCGAGTCCGCACCCCGAGGGGACGAGGCTCGTGCTCGACCTGGCGCTCCCCGACGGGGTGAAGCTGTCGGCCCAGGCGATCGTGACCGCGTCGACGTCGAAGGGGATGGGGGTCCGCTTCGTCCTCACGCGGGAGCAGGACGACCTGCTCGCGGCGTCGATCGCGCGCATCTCGGCGCGGGCGCGGCGCGCGGTCGTGGTGGACGACGACGCCCTGGCGCGCGCCATGATCGCCGACGCCCTCCAGGCGCGCGGCTTCGAGGTGATCACGGCCGCAGACGCGGCGGAGGGCGTCCAGCGGCTCTCCGAGGAGATCCTGGCGCTCGACCTGCTCGTCACCGACGTCTGCATGCCCGGGATGAGCGGCGAGGAGCTGATCCGGTTCATCCGCAGGACCGGCGGCGAGTCCGACCTGGCCATCGTCGCCGTGACCGGGCGGCTGGAGGCCGGCCTGGAGGAGCGGCTGGAGGCGGCCGGCGCCGACGCGGTGCTCGACAAGGCGACGGGCGCGGAGCTGGTGGCCGCCGCGGCAGACGCCGCGCTGGAGCGGAAGCGCGCCGCGCGCGGCAGCTAATAGCCCAGCGGCTCGCCGACCAGCACCACGGTGAAGTCGGAGAGGCTCGGGCGCCGGCGGAGCACGTGGTAGATGCGGCAGATCCTCGAGTCCGACCCGCAGTCCTGGCAGCTCCCGGCCTTCACGCAGGGGGTCGGCTTGTCCAGCCGCCGCGCGTTCATCGGGCTCGCGTGGGTCTCGAGGCGCGCCCACGCCTCCTCGACGTCGCGGACGAGCTTGTTCACGCCCGCGACGACCACCGTCTTCGCTGGACCGAAGGAGAGGGCAGCCACGCGGTTGCCGTTGCCGTCGACGTTCACCAGCGCGCCGTCGAGGGTGACGGCGTTGGAGCTGGAGAGGAAGAGGTCGCAGGTGAGCTGCCTCCGCTGGACCTCGCGCTTCGCGGCGGGTGAGAGGCCGGGAGCGCCGTGGTCGAGCAGGACGGCGCCGCGCTTCACCAGCTCGTCCTTCAGCCCCAGGGCCGCGATGCTCATCGAGCCGCCGAAGCCTACCGTGCCCCCGACCGTCGCGAAGGAGAGGACGCGCGCGCCGGCCTCGGCGGCCGTCGCGACGTAGACCGCGTCGAAGCCGTTCTCGCGAAGGGAGCGGACGGCGCGGTCGGCGAGGGCGGCGTGATGGCGGGCGGCGACTGTCGGCATTGCTGGCTCTCTCCTGGACGACCCGCGAGGGCCCGGGACGGGTATGGTCCCGGGCGGGCTGGGCGGGGGCGGAGTATAGCCGCCGGCGGCACCCCGCCGGGAACTGCCCGACCGACACCTTTGTTTACAATCGAGCAACCGCGAGGAAACCTCGCGGGCGCAGCCTCCTCTCCAAGCCATGGACACCATGAAGAAGCGCCGCATCGTCATCGCCGCCGCCGTTCGCGGCCGCAGTCCTCCTCTTCGCGGGGTGGCGCGTCACGCGCAAGCCCGCCCCGCCCACCTACCAGACCGTCGCCGCCGACCGGGGGCCCGTCGTGGCCCGGGTCACCGCCAGCGGGACGCTCTCGGCCCTCGTGACGGTCCAGGTCGGCAGCCAGGTCTCAGGCCGGATCCAGTCGATCCACGCCGACTTCAACAGCCGGGTGAAGCGCGGGCAGGTCATCGCGCGGATCGATCCCCAGCTCTTCGACGCGGCGGTCGAGCAGGCGCGGGCGAACCTGATGGCCGCCGAGGGAGGGCTGGTCCGGGCCCAGGCCCAGGCGATCGACGCCGACCGGCAGGCGAAGCGGACGCGGTCGCTCGCCGACCAGAAGCTGGTCGCCGTCGCGGAGGCCGAGACCGCCGAGTCCACGGCCGACGCGGCGCGGGCCTCCGTGGCGGCCGCCGAGGGGAGCGTCGCGCAGGCGCGCGCCTCGCTCAACCAGGCCAGGGTGAACCTCGGCTACACCGCGATCGTCTCGCCGATCGACGGCGTCGTCATCTCGCGCACCGTCGACGTTGGACAGACCGTCGCCGCCTCGCTCCAGGTCGCGACCCTCTTCACGCTCGCCGAGGACCTGGCGCGCATGCAGGTCGACACCAGCGTCTCAGAGGCCGACGTCGGGAAGCTGCGGGCGGGCATGCCGGCCACCTTCACCGTCGACGCCTTCCCCGGCGAGCGGTTCGAGGGGAAGGTCCGGCAGGTCCGGAACGCCGCGACGACGGTCCAGAACGTCGTCACCTACGACGCGGTGATCGACGTGGCCAACCCGGACCTGAAGCTGCGGCCGGGCATGACCGCCAACGTCACCTTCGTCTGGGCCGAGCGGAAGGACGCGCTGCGCGTCCCCAACGCGGCGCTCCGCTTCAAGCCCCCCTCCGACCTGGACTCCGCCGAGAAGCCGGCCGCCGGCGCGCGTGCGTCGGCCGCGCGGCCACCGGCCGCGCCCCCCACCGCCGCCGTCGAGTCGCGCGAAGACCTCCGCGACGCCGCCAGCCGCCGGACGGTCTGGGTGCTGCGCGACGGCAAGCCCTCCCCCGTGACGCTGAAGGTCGGGATCACCGACGGGAGCTTCACCGAGGTGGTCGACGGGCCCCTCTCGCCCGGCGACGCCTGCATCGTCGACACCGGCGGCGCGAAGGCGGGCGGCAGCGGCCGCGCCGGCGGACCGCCGAGGATGTTCTGATGTCCGAGCCGCTCATCGCCCTCGACGGCGTCGTGAAGACCTACGTCATGGGGGACGTGACGGTCGAGGCGCTCCGCGGCGTCTCGCTCCGGATCGACGACGGTGAGTTCGTCGCCGTGATGGGAGCGTCGGGCTCCGGGAAGTCCACCCTGATGAACCTGCTCGGCTGCCTCGATCGGCCCACCGCCGGGACCTACCGGCTGGGGGGGCAGGAGGTCGAGGCGCTCGGCGCCGACCCGCTCGCGGCGCTGCGCAACCGGACGCTCGGCTTCGTCTTCCAGAGCTTCAACCTGCTCGCGCGCACGAGCGCCCTCGAGAACGTGGAGCTGCCGCTGCTCTACTCCGGAGTGCCGGCGAAGGAGCGCCACGCGCGGGCCCTCGCGGCGCTGGCGCGCGTCGGGCTCGCCGATCGCGCGGGGCACCACCCCAACCAGATGTCTGGCGGCCAGCAGCAGCGCGTGGCGATCGCGCGCGCGCTCGTGGGCCAGCCCCGGCTCGTGCTCGCCGACGAGCCGACCGGCAACCTCGACTCGCAGACGAGCGTGGAGGTGATGCGGATCCTGTCCGAGCTGAGGCGGGAGGGGATGACCATCGTCCTCGTCACCCACGAGGCGGACATCGCCGGCTGGGCCGACCGCGTCATCACGATGCGCGACGGCACGGTCCGCTCCGACGAGCGGCGCCCCCCGACCGTGAAGGAGGCCAGGGAATGAGCTTCTTCGAGATCTTCCGGGTGGCGTGGCGGGCGCTCCTGCGCAACAAGATGCGCTCCTTCCTCACGACGCTCGGCATCGTGATCGGCGTCTCGGCCGTCATCGCGATGGTGGCCATCGGCGACGGCGCAAAGGCGATGGTGGAGCAGAGCTTCGCCTCGATGGGCTCCAACATGCTCATCGTCCTCCCCGGCAGCACGACCTCCGGCGGGCACTCCGGCGGCTTCGGCTCGCTGCCGACGGTCACCTGGGAGGACGTGCGGGCGATCCAGACCGAGCTCCCGGCGGTCAGGTACGTGTCGCCCTCGCTCCGGACCGCCGCCTCGGTGGTCGCCGAGGACCAGAACTGGTCCACAGGGATCTTCGGCGCGAGCACCGACTACTTCGAGATCCGGAACTGGCGCGCCGCGCGGGGGACCCTCTTCGCACAGTCGGACGTCGACTCTGGCACCAAGGTGGCTGTGCTGGGCCAGACGGTCTCGACGCAGCTCTACGGCGCAGGCATCGACCCGGTCGGCCGGTCCGTCCGGATCCGCGGCGTGCCCTTCACCATCATCGGGGTGCTCGAGTCGAAGGGGCAGACCGCGATGGGGCAGGACACCGACGACACCGTCATCGTGCCGTACTCCACCTTCCTCGCGAAGCTCCAGGGCGGCCTCAAGAAGTACGTCTCGGGCGCCCTGATGATCGGCGCCGACCCGGACGCCGGGACGCGCAAGGCCGAGGAGCAGGTCCGCGCGCTCCTGCGCGACCGCCACCGGCTGGCGGAGGGGGCGGACGACGACTTCAACATCCGCAACCTCCAGGAGATGGCGAGCGGCGCCGAGCAGGGGACGCGGACGCTGACGCTCCTGCTCGCCTCGATCGCAGCGGTGTCGCTCCTCGTCGGCGGGATCGGGATCATGAACATCATGCTGGTCTCCGTCACCGAGCGGACCCGCGAGATCGGCGTCCGCATGGCGGTGGGCGCGCGCCAGCGCGACATCCTCTTCCAGTTCCTCGTGGAGTCGCTGACGCTCGCCGTCGCCGGCGGCGCGGTCGGCGTCGCCATCGGGCTCGGCGGGGCCATCAAGCTCGCCGGCGCGTTCGGCTGGCCCGTCCTGATCCGGGCCGACGTCATCGTGATCGCAGTCCTCTTCAGCGCGCTCGTCGGCGTCGGCTTCGGCCTCTACCCGGCGCGCAAGGCATCCCGCCTGGACCCCATCCAGGCGCTGAGGTTCGAATGACCGCCACCGTCCTGCTCCTCCTCCTCGCCGCCGCACCAGCACCAGCACCAGCACCAGCCCCGGCACCGGCCACCGAGCCCGCCCCGGTGGTAACCCTCGACGACGCCGTCAGGCTCGCGAGGGAGAACGCCCCGTCGCTCCGCGCAGCGCGCGCGAGCGCCGACGCGGCCACCGCGCGGGCGTACCAGTCGCTCGCGCCGCTCCTGCCTCAGCTCTCGGCGTCGGCTGGGCTGGAGCGCTCCACCAGCAACCCTTCCTTCACCACCCCGACCCAGAGCTGGGACATGGGCAACTCGCTCTCGTACTCGGCGACCGCCACGCAGACGGTGATCGACCTGCCGGCCTTCGCGCGCTACGGCGCGGCCCGCGCGAACGCGCGCGCGGAGGGGGGAACCTCGCGCGCCGCCGAGCTCGACGCGGTCCTCGCCGCGCGCGCGGCCTTCTTCCAGGCGCGGGCGTCGAAGGAGCTCGTCGGCGTGGCCCGCGCCACGCTCGAGAATCAGGTGGGTCACTTCCGGAAGGTGGAGGCCTTCGTGCAGCAGGGGCTCCGGCCGCCCATCGACCTCGCCCAGGCCCGGACCGACCAGGCCAACGCGAAGGCCCAGCTCGTGAGCGCGGAGAACGGCTACGCGACGGCGCGCGTCCGGCTCAACAAGGCGATGGGGATCCAGGGGACGATCGACTACGAGGTCACCGGCGACCCCTTCCCCGCGGTGGACGGCGAGGACCGGCCGCTCGACGCGCTGCTCGCGGAGGCGCTGGCGGCGCGCCCGGACGTCGCGGCCATGGACGAGCGGCTCCTCGCCGCCGAGCGCTCCCTCTCCGCCTCGCATGGCGGCTACTTCCCGAAGCTCGGCCTGTCGGCGGGCGCCAGCGAGGGCGGCCCCACCGGCAGCGACCCGACCTGGAACGCCTGGTTCGGCGGGACGCTCAGCTGGTCGTTCTTCCAGGGCGGGCTGACGCGCGCCCAGGTGTCGGAGGCGCGGGCCCTCGTCGAGGCCCAGCGGGCGCAGCGCGACCTGCTCGCGCAGGAGGTCCGCGCCGACGTGGACTCCGCGAGGCTCGACGTCCGGGCGGCGCAGGCGCTCCTGGAGGCCAACCGCGAGGCGGTCGAGGCGGCGCGCGAGCGGAACCGGCTCGCCGAGGCGCGGTACGCCTCCGGCGCCGGCAGCTCGCTGGAGCTCTCGGATGCGCTGCTCGCCCTGACCAACGCCGAGGGACAGCTCGTCCAGTCCGAGTACCAGCTCGCGCAGTCGCGCGCGCGCCTCCTGCGTGCGCTCGGCAGGGGTGTGTAGCGCTGCCGCGGAGGCGGTCAACCAACCACGCTGAACCCCACCGACCGCGCCGCTTGAGCGAGCGCCTTCACCGCGCCCCCTGCCTCTCTTCGAGCAGCGCCGCGAGGGAGTCGACTGGCTGCGCCACCGGGGGCGGAAGCCGCATGGAGTGCAGCCCGCGGAGCGGCTTGCGCACCGAGATGTCTCCCTCCACCGGCATGGGGATGAGCTGCGCGACGGCCCGCCCTCGGTCCACGACGGTGATCGGATGGCCCTTCTGCACGGACTTGAGGTGGGCCGAGAGGCGCGCCTTCAGCTCGGCGATGCCGACGTTCTTCATGGTCACATGATGGCCAGTACGGTTGATGCGGTCCATAACCCGGAAGACCGCGAGTCGTCCGCTGGTCCCGCGCGCGTGGACTCCGTCTCCACCGCGTGCTCTCATCGCGGCCGCCGTGACCCGCACCCAGCTCCTCGTCCTCGCGCTCGCGGCGCTGGCCGCCGTCATGGTCGGGTCGATCGTGAGGTCCGGGCTCTGGCGGCGCCACCGGGTCGCGCTCCTCGGCGCCGGCGTGCTGGCCGGACTGCTCGGCCTGAGCCGGCGGCTCGGGTGGCAGGAGCTGCTGGTCGTGGCGGGCGCCGTGGCGCTCGCGGTGATCCTGGTGCCCGCGCGGCGCCGGTGAAAGCGCCCTTTGACGTGTGCGGCGACCGCTACAGACTCCGACGGGGCATGCGGTAAGGTGACCGCGGACGCTAATAGACGCCGCTTGTACGCCGAGCCCTGAGGGGGGCCGGAGAACCGCCTGCCACCGACCGCTTCGCTGCCTGCTGCCCTCTTCGACTCGCTCCCACTCCCCGCCTTCGCGCTCGGCTCCGACGGCCTGGTGATCGCGTGGAACGCCGCGGCGGAGCGGGCCTTCGGGTGGCCGGCCGCCGAGGTCCTGGGGCGCTCGACCCCGTTCGCCAGCCCGGCCACGCGCGCCCTGCTGGAGCGGGCTGCGCTGGGCACCGCCGAGTCCACCAGCACGCCGCTCGACCTCCCCATCGTCGCGCGCGACGGCTCGCCGCGCCGAGCACGCCTTGCCGCCTCACCACTCCCGGCGAGCGCGGGGAGGGGCGCCGTCTTCGTCGACTCGTGCGGCGTCGACCGCGCCGAGCTGGGCCAGCACGACCCCTACGGATCGGGCCTCCTGCAGACGGTCATCGACGCGATCCCGACCCCGATCTGGTTCAAGACGACCGATGGCATCTACCGCGGCTGCAACCTCGCGTTCGAGCAGGCGCTAGGGAAGAGGCGCGACGAGCTCATCGGGCACCCAGTCGAGGCGGCTGGGCCGAAGGACCTGGCTGCGGCCTACCGCAGCGCTGATCGTGCGCTGTTCGAGTCGGGCGGCACCCAGTTCTACGAGGGGGAGCTGAAGAACGCCAAGGGTGACCGCCGGACGGTCATGTTCCACAAGGCCGCCTTCCGCGACAGATCCGGGGAGGTCGTCGGGCTCGCAGGGGCGCTGGTGGACGTCACCGAGCTGCGCAGGGCCGAGGATCGGTTGCAGCGCTCCGACCGGCTCGCCTCGCTCGGGACGCTCGCGGCCGGCGTGGCCCACGAGCTGAACAACCCGCTCTCCTTCATCCTCGCCAACTCGGAGTGGGCGATCAGTCGGCTCCGGCTGGGCGGCGGCGTGGCCGCCCTGGAGGAGGTGATCCGCGCGCTCGGCGACGTCGTGCAGGGCGCCCACCGGATGCGCGTGATCGTGAGCGACCTGCGGTCCGCCTCCCGCGACGAGACCGCCTCGGACACGCTCGCGCCGGTCGACCTGCGGCGCGTGGTCGACTTCGCGACCCAGCTCACCCGGGCCGAGCTCCGGCCGCGGGCGCGGCTCGTCGTGGACACGCAGAGGGTGCCGCCGGTCTTCGGCAGCGAGACGCGGCTCGGGCAGGTGCTCGTCAACCTGCTGGTGAACGCAGCCCACGCGATGCCCGACGACGTCGCGGGGCGCAACGAGATCCGGGTGCGGCTGCGAGCGGAGCAGGGGACGCGCGTCGCGATCTCCGTCAGTGACAACGGGTGCGGGATCCCCCCCGACGCGCGCCCCCACCTCTTCGAGCCCTTCTTCACGACCAAGGCCGTCGGCCAGGGGACGGGGCTCGGGCTCTGGGTCTGCCACGGGATCGTCGCCGCTCACGGCGGCGAGATCGAGGTCGAGAGCGCCGTGGGCGAGGGGACGACCTTCCATGTGCGCCTCCCGGCGCAGGAGCCGGTCGCCGGCGCCGCCGGCACGCCCTCGCAGAGCTGAGGCGCTAGAAGATCCTGCGGAACCAGCCGAGCTTCCCCGCGTACGGCGGGTAACGGACCTTCACGTCGAAGGCGAAGCCCTTCTTCAGCACGCCCCGCCGCCTGCTGAAGGCCTCGAACGACGCCTTGCCGTGGTAGCCGCCCATCCCGCTCTCGCCGGAGCCGCCGAACGGGAGGTGGACGGTCGTCTCCTGGAGCATGACGTCGTTGACGCAGCCCGCTGCGCTCGTCTCGCGCAGCACGCGCTCCTGGAGCCGTCCGTCGCGTGAGAAGAAGTAGAGCGCGAGGGGCGGCGGCCGATCGTTGACGAAGGCGATCGCCTCGGCGAGCTCTCCGTACTCGAGCACCGGGAGGATCGGCCCGAAGATCTCCTCCTCCATGATCGGGTCGCCGGGCTGCACGCCGTCGAGGATCGTCGGGGCGACGTAGCGCGTCGCCCGGTCCACGCCCCCGCCGACGGCGATCCGGCCGCTCGCGAGGAGGCCGGCCAGCCGCTCGACGTTGCGATCGTCGACGATCCGCGCGAGGTCGGGGCTCCGGGCCGGGTCCTCGCCGTAGAACTCCCGGACCGTCGCCGCGAGCCGCTCCACCAGCGCGGCGCGGATCCGCCGGTCCACGAGGAGGTAGTCGACCCCGACGCAGCTCTGCCCCGCGTTGAAGAACTTGCCCCAGGCGATCCGGCGCGCCGCCACGTCGAGATCCACGTCGGCGTCCACGATGCACGGACACTTCCCTCCGAGCTCCAGGGTCAGCGGCGTGAGGTTGCGCGCGGCGGCCTCCATGATCCTGCGCCCCACCTTCGCGCCGCCCGTGAAGAAGATGTAGTCGAGCCGCTCCGCCAGCAGCCGCTCGGCCGGCTCGATCCCCCCCTCGACGACGGTCACGGCGCCTGGATCGAAGCTCCGCGCGACGAGCTCGGCGAGGCGCCGCGACGTCGCGGGCGCCATCGGGGAGGGCTTCAGGATGGCGCAGTTCCCGGCGGCGAGCGCCCCGACGAGCGGCCCGAGCGAGAGCTGCACCGGGTAGTTCCACGGGCTCATCACGAGCACGACGCCGTGCGGCTCGTGCCAGACCTCGCTCCGGCCTGGCAGGTGGGCGAGGAGCGTGGGCACGCGCCGCGGCCGCGCCCACGACGAGAGGTGGCGCAGCGCGTGGTCGACCTCGTTGCGGACGATGGCGGTCTCCCCGCCGTAGGACTCGAACGGGGGCTTGCCTAGATCGGCACGCAGCGCCTCGAAGATCGACGGCTCGGCGTCCACGACGATGGCGCGCAGGGCCCGGAGCTGCTCCCGCCTGAACGCCAGGTCGCGGGTCCGGCCGGTGCGGAAGAAGGCGCGCTGGCGCGCGACCACCTCGCTGACGTCGGGTCGATCCATCGGCGCCTCCCACCGCCTCATAGATGACGTGAACGGCGCGCGGCCGCAACACCACGGCACGGGTGGCGCGGGACCGCGCGCTAACGCGCTAACGCTTGCGGGACCGAGGCTTCTCGGCCGAGAGCTCTGAAGCAGGTGATACGTCTAGCGCCTTCGCGAGGGCTTCCAGCGTCTCCAGCAGCGGCGTGCGCTTGCCGTTCTCCAGCATCGAGACGTAGCTACCGGAGACCCGAGCCTTCTTCGCGAGCGCCTGCTGCGAAAGTTTCTGATGCGCTCGCAAGGCGCGGAGGTTCTCGGCAACAATGTTCGTGAGCGACATGTGTGCTGGACCGTAACCTCGCGGTCGGGGATGGACGTACGGCGGATAGGATTTCCAACCCGAGTCTCGTGGGACGACGTACCTTATGATCCAGATGCGGCTGATCCTCAGCAGGAAGGGCTTCGACTCCGCTTCGGGCGGCTGCCCGAGCCCGGTTCTGGCGGACGGGTCGATGATCGCCTTGCCCATCCCCGACACGTGTTCCACGATCCGGTACGATCAACTCGCCTGGGCCGATCGCAATCTCGGAGAGTTGGTGGAGACGCTCACCGGCGGCAAGCAGAAGTCCAACTTCTGCGCTCACCTCGACCCGGATGTTCGCTTCGACCTGATGCCTCGCGATGCTGGCTGGCGCCCGGCCTTGGGGCAGGAGGGAGCGTCACAGGCGCACCTCCTGCGGCAGGGCGTCTCCACTGGAGACCTCTTCCTGTTCTGGGGCCTGTTCCAGCGGGTCGCCAACGATCTGACGCGGCTCGGCTCGCCCTTTCACGCAATCTGGGGGTGGTTGCAGGTCGGCGAGGCCGCCGAAGTTCGCTCTGAGATCCTCCCCGCGCTGGATTCCTCTAGTTGGCGGTGGGCCACGTCGCACCCGCACGTCTCCAAGTCGCGCAAGAATCCCAACTGGCTCTACGTCGCCTCGGATCGGCTGGTGCTGCCCGCAAGCTCGCCCTCGGGAATCCCCGGAGCGGGCTTCTTCGGGCGCTTCCGGCCCGAGCTGCAGCTCACCGCGAACCCGGAGGAGAAGCTGTCCCGCTGGGCGCTTCCTGCGTGGTTCGAGCCGCGAGACCGAAAGCCGCTCACGTACCATGCGGATCGAAGTCGATGGACCAGGCAAGGCGATCGAGTGCTTCTCCAAACGGTAGGACGCGGCCAGGAGTTCGTGCTGGACGTGAACGAGTACCCGGAGGCGATCGAGTGGGTGGGCGGACTGCTCGAGGATGCTTCGAAGAGCGCGTGAATCTGAGCCCCGACCTCGCGGTCGGGGATGGGCCTGATGTGCGCCGAGCGACCAGAGGTAGAGCGCTGGCTTCAACGGAGCCCCGACCTCGCGGCCGGGGATGGTCGATGACGTCCCCCACGGCGTAGAGCGCGGGATCGCTTCAACGGAGCCCCGACCTCGCGGTCGGGGATGGGGCGAACGTGCGCGCCTACCTCCGCGGCGAGTTCGCGCTTCAACGGAGCCCCGACCTCGCGGTCGGGGATGGGGCGCGGGCCTTGTCGGGGTCCTTCTCGATGCCGATGCTTCAACGGAGCCCCGACCTCGCGGTCGGGGATGGCGCTCATCCTCTGGACCCAGAGCCGGACCCTGGTGCTTCAACGGAGCCCCGACCTCGCGGTCGGGGATGGGACGGGATCGACTATCCCGCGCCCTCGCCCGCCTCGCTTCAACGGAGCCCCGACCTCGCGGTCGGGGATGGGGGCGCTGCGGAGTTCGCTCCCGCTCTCCGATGACTGCTTCAACGGAGCCCCGACCTCGCGGTCGGGGATGGGACCCGCCGTTGTAAGACACCGTCTCGCCGTCGAGCCAGCTTCAACGGAGCCCCGACCTCGCGGTCGGGGATGGTACGCCGCAGGGGCGGCAGACGGCGCGACGTACCTGCTTCAACGGAGCCCCGACCTCGCGGTCGGGGATGGCGCATCATCGCGTTCCGATCGCTCTAGTGCCGCGTCGATGGCTTCAACGGAGCCCCGACCTCGCGGTCGGGGATGGGGTCGACGATCGTGCTGCGACCTGATCGCTGTCCGTTGCGCTTCAACGGAGCCCCGACCTCGCGGTCGGGGATGGGCTGAGCGTCCGGCGCGTGAGCTCCGGCGCGTCCTGCTTCAACGGAGCCCCGACCTCGCGGTCGGGGATGGCAAGGCGCGCCGAGCGGACGCTCGTCCGAGGTGGCGCGGCTTCAACGGAGCCCCGACCTCGCGGTCGGGGATGGGCTGACGGACACGATCGCGCAGATGGCCGATCGGCTGCTTCAACGGAGCCCCGACCTCGCGGTCGGGGATGGACGACGACACCGCCGCGCTGGTCCGGCTGTACGTCGCTTCAACGGAGCCCCGACCTCGCGGTCGGGGATGGACGACGACACCGCCGCGCTCGGTCCGCGCTGGTCACGTCGCTTCAACGGAGCCCCGACCTCGCGGTCGGGGATGGGCAGACCTGCATCGGTCCGATGCTCGGCCCGCCGGCTTCAACGGAGCCCCGACCTCGCGGTCGGGGATGGGTCATCGGAGCGAGCTCGAGCTCGAGCGCGATCGAGCTTCAACGGAGCCCCGACCTCGCGGTCGGGGATGGGCCGACAGGACGCCGGACGATCACCGTCCCGTTGGCGCTTCAACGGAGCCCCGACCTCGCGGTCGGGGATGGGTGAGTTCGCGCACCCGATGATCATCGCGGAGCGCGCTTCAACGGAGCCCCGACCTCGCGGTCGGGGATGGGGTCACCTTGGCCGTGTTGACGGCCTCGCCGTCTCGCGCTTCAACGGAGCCCCGACCTCGCGGTCGGGGATGGCAGCGTGTGGGACTGGGAGATGCTTGTCCCGCGCGGCTTCAACGGAGCCCCGACCTCGCGGTCGGGGATGGTTGATGCCTCCTGCCATCCGTAGGTGGTCGCGTTGACGGTGCTTCAACGGAGCCCCGACCTCGCGGTCGGGGATGGGACCGACGATCGATGCGGATGGGAACCCGTACTGTCGCTTCAACGGAGCCCCGACCTCGCGGTCGGGGATGGTCTCGTCCCTCGTCCACGTCTCGGAGCAGTCGCTCACGCTTCAACGGAGCCCCGACCTCGCGGTCGGGGATGGGTCCGGCCGCGCTCGCCGTCGGGAACGGCCAGGCGCTGCTTCAACGGAGCCCCGACCTCGCGGTCGGGGATGGGCCGCGTACACGGCCGGCGAGTCGCACGGACTGACGCTTCAACGGAGCCCCGACCTCGCGGTCGGGGATGGACGTTGACGGTGGGAGCGTCGGTGGTCGCTGCGCCGGCTTCAACGGAGCCCCGACCTCGCGGTCGGGGATGGCCAGCTTCGCGATCAGATCCTCGACCTCCTTCGGCGTCGCTTCAACGGAGCCCCGACCTCGCGGTCGGGGATGGCGGCATCCCGTCGACCACGCCAGCTCGTGTCGTTCTCGCTTCAACGGAGCCCCGACCTCGCGGTCGGGGATGGGCGTCGAGACGCGCGTCCTCGCAGTCGAGCTCTGCTTCAACGGAGCCCCGACCTCGCGGTCGGGGATGGCGGTCCGTGCCGCTCGACGGGACGAAGCTCAAGGGTGCTTCAACGGAGCCCCGACCTCGCGGTCGGGGATGGAGCCCCCGGAATTTCCGGAGGCACAACCGATACCTACCACTTCACTTTCGAGCGGGCCACGCAACTCGACTAACTTCGAGCAGGAGGCAGCGCCGGTCCTCGCCACCTCCCCGCAGAACAGCGCGATTTCGCTCGTTGATCGCGCTCGCGAGCGGATCGGCGGCCCCGTTCGCCACCTCACCGCTCGCAAGCGATCCAGCTGTGCGTATTCGGTTACCAAGGAGCACTCCGGGTCAAACGACGTTGGGCTTCCGCCCCTCGTCTACATACGCCTTCCCGAGGCTCTCGAACACCACTTCACCCCGCCCCTCGGTGGGGCCCACGTCGATGATGAGCACTTGGTCTGCCAGTGCGTTGATCGCCTCGTTCAGCTCCGCCTTCATCTTCGCGAGCGTCATGTTGGTGAGGTCGCAGCGGAACACGGAGAACTGCAGGTGTTCGCCGTACCCCTTCAGCAGCTTGAACACCCTCCGCAAACGTTTTGCATCGGCGATGTCGTAGGTGACGATGTAGCGCTGCCGCATCGCGCCCTACCGAGTCCGGAATTCGGGGTAGCTGGCGATCTCGCCAAGCAGGTGGCGCGTGAGCAACCGACACTGCACCTCGAGGATTCGCCGGTACGAGATCCGGTATCCGAAGACCGGGTGGGTCACCTCCTCCTCCATCCTCCGCTCGTAGGCGCGCATGAACCGCTTGCGCCCCTCGGCCTTCATCGCCACACCGAGGCTGCTCCGCACGAAGTCCGCGCCCGTCACGACGCCCGTGTTGATCGCGTTGAGCACGACCGAGTCGGCGATGATCGGCCGGAACTCCTCCATCAGGTCCAGCGCGAGCGCCGGCCGTCCGTGCCGCGGCTGGTGGTAGAAGCCCAGGAACGGGTCGAGCCCCACCGCGCGCGCCGTCACAGTGAGGTCCTTCGCGAGGAGGGAGTAGGCGAACGACAGCAGCGCGTTCACCGGATCCCTGGGCGGCCGCCTCGAGCGGGTCGTGAAGTCGAATGCGAGCGCGCCCCCTCCTGGCGCGCGAATCAGCGCTGGGAAGGCCTCGAAGTACAGGCGTGCGGCGTTGCCCTCGATCCCGAGAAGCTCCGGTAACCCGGCTGCGGTCTCGGTCGCCTCCGACAGCGCACTCATGTCGCGCAGCGTCGCCCCGGGCGCATCGGGATGGTTGCGCCGCAGCAGCGTGCGGCAGTTGGCGATCTTGTTCCGGACGAAGCGGCGCGCGAGCCCGAGCGCGGCGCCAGCGTCCTCCGCCGCGCGAAACTGTGCTCGACGGATCTCCACATTGTTGTGCCCGAGCCCGTCGGTGAAGCCCGAGAGCCATCCACCGAAGCTCATCCAGCAGATCGGGATGGCGCGACCGCACAGCTCCCGGATCGCCTGGGCCGAGACCTGCACGTTGCCCATCACGACGAGCTGTGACAGCTCGAAGAGCCGCGCCTTGCCAATGACCCCCTGCTCGCGGCTGCGGACCTCGAGGACGTCGCCGTCGAGGCCGATCCGCGCTCCCTGCTCCTGGACATAGAGCGGCTGCGCGTCGTCGCGGGCTGGGACGAGGCGCCGAACCGGCTCCGCCGCGGGGGCGCTCGTCTCGGCGGCTTCCCGCGCCAGGAGGTTCACCTCGTCCGGGAGGCAGACGCCGTGGAGCGAGCACCCCTGGCACTTCGCGCTCGCCGCGAGAGGCGCGGGGAGCGTGCTGCCCGCGGCGGTCTCCCTCGCCTGCGAGAGCAGCTCGAGCGTTCGCGCGCGCAGCGGCTCGTCGAACTCCACCTCGACCCGCGTCTTCGCCTGGACAAAGTACAGGATGCCTCGCTGGCAGTCGTGACCATGCTCGTTCAGCAGCAGCCCGTAGGCGCAGAGCTGGACGCGCTCAGGCTCGTGCGCCCCGAGGTCGTTCGGCGGAGGCTTGCCGCGCTTGTAGTCCACCGGGCAGACCGCGCCGCCCTCCCCCTCGACGACGTCGATCTTCGCGGAGAGTCCGAGCCGCGCCGACGAGAGCGCCACCGAGCGCACCTCGAATGGCTCCTTCTCCTCGGGGGCCGGCATCGCGCCGGCGCGCGCGTCGACTCGCCGGTGCGCGACGCGCCCCTCGACGGTGAACTCGTTGTCGACGAATTCGCCCTGGACCCACTCCAGGAAGAACAGGCGTGGACAGTAGGTGAATTCGTTCAGCATGCGGACGGGCATGAGCTGCCCGACCTCGACGGCCTCGTCGGCTCCCAGGTGCATGGTGGTTCTCCTCGCGCCGGCATGGCGCTCAGGAGGCAGGCTAGTGGGCATGTGCGTCAGGGCTGGTCACGGCTCGGCGGGGCCGCTGTTCGCACCTCCCCATTCGTGGGGTTCCTTGACCGATTCAGACACGCTCGTTACGATTCACTTTGATTGTTCCTGCCACGGGGTGGCCGCATGGAGACGAAGGTGCTGACGGCGCACGTGCCGCTGTCGCTGTCCAAGAAGGTTGACGAGCTGGCTGGCCGCCTGGAGCGCTCTCGCGGCTGGATCGTGAAGCAGGCCCTGTCAGCTTGGGTCGGCCAGGAGGAAGAGCGACACCGCCTGACGCTGGAAGCGCTGGCAGACGTCGATGCCGGCCACGTCATCGACCACCAGGCGGTGCAGGCCTGGGCCGACAGCCTCGACTCCAAGAAGCCGCGTCCGCCGCCCCGGCGATGACCGTCTCGTGGACGAGCAAGGCCGTGGGCGATCTCTCCCGGCTGCATGACTTCCTGGCGCCCGTGAACCGGCGCGCTGCGGCCCGCGTCCTGCAGGCCCTGACCCTGGTCGCGAGCCGGCTCCCCGAGCAGCCGCGCATCGGCGAGAAGCTCGAACAGTACGACCCGCGCGAGGTCCGCCGCGTTCTCGTAGGCAACTACGAGCTGCGCTACGAGGTCCGGGCGTCGAACATCTTCATCCTGCGCGTGTGGCACACCCGGGAGGGCCGGTGAGCTCTCGCCTGAAGGCGACCACGATCATGCTCGAGCCGGGCATGGATGCGCTCCTCACCCGCGCGGCAAAGGTGCGGGGCACGTCGCGGTCCGCGATCATCCGACAGCAACTGGCGCCGGTCATAGAGCAGTACCGCACGCATCCGCGACCCAGGATCGCGGGGATCATCCTCCACGAGCTGCCCGAACGAGGTGACGAGGCCGAGCTGTATGCCGACCGGCGGCTGCCTTTCAATGGTCGCCGCGCGCCAGCGCGCTCTCCTTGACGGCGCGCATGATGATAGCGGTCAGCGTCAGGTCCGTGTTACCCCGCCAGTGCTCGACCGCTCGGACGAGGCGGAACCGCAGCGCGGTCGCCAGGTGCTGAAAGTCGGGCGTCTCCTCCTCGGGGGCCAGGGTCCTCGACCATGGGAACGTCCTCCACGCTCGCGAGCCTTCGCTCCAATCGCTCCGCTGCGCCGCGCTCCGCGTCCTGCATGGTCCGCACGTCCTTGAATTCCCGTCGGAGAGCCAACTCGGCCGCTCGTGGGTCGATCACGGTCTACTTCTCCTTGCCGTTGGTCGCCATAGAGGCAGTCTCTGATCGGCCTGTCGGGCAGAACCGAGCAGGCAAGCTTGTCGCCGGCCGTGTTCCCGGTAAGGGCCCAGTGACTTCCCGGTCACGAGAGCGCCGGCAGCGCGACAACGAGGACGTTGCTGTCTGCGCGTCAGACGACCGAGGCTGGGCTGAAGTTGCCGTACCCTCCCTGATCGGACCGTCGGATGCGGGCCTCGAACACTACGGCGATACCGCGAGCGCGGCGCTCGCGTTCCTCCATCATCGGCAGCCTCGGGACGGCGAGCACCGAGCGAACTGTTTCCTGGCTGAGCGGCGCCGACCAGAGCGGCCAACGGAAGCCTCCCGTCTTCCACGCGCCGAAGCATCCGGTGGTCAGGACCTGTCTTCCTCGCGGCACAACACGGATGAACGGGAGACCGCGAAACGCGAGCCAGTCGGCACCGGGTACACCGGTCGGCGCCTCCTTGGACGGGTCCCCGGCGCGAAGCGCGTAGTCGCGGAACACCGTCGCATCCCACTTGAGGACGGGAAGCGATTTGGCGTAGCGCCAGGGGCCCTTCAGCGCCTCGAGAACATCCTCCTCCGTAGTCCCCCCGACGAGCTCCCTCACCATCCCCAGGAACTCTTGCTGGCCCGCGGTGAAGTGAAGAGCCGTCGGCTTGGTGTTGCCACTGCCGTCGACCGCGACGTCCGTCGCGAAGGCGGCGGCGACATCGACGCTCCTCCGGCTGCTCGGCCCCGCCTTCTCGAGAAGTCGTTCCAGGTACGCGCGATAGATCGCGGGCGGGGGCTTCAGGTCCCGAACCCCGTCGTACTCCAAGTCGATCGCGGGCTCCTTCTTCCACGTCGCCAAGTCGGCCATGACCGTTTCGACCAAGGCCTCAGTAGTGAGCGTCTCGCCGGATGAGACGACCGGCCGCCACGCGCCCCGGTACGTCCAGGCGAGCGTCGGCGCCACACCGGCGGGTGCGGCGTCGGTGAGCACGTTCAACACGCCGAGGGCAGCGAGAAAGCCCAGTGGGTTCGTGCCATCCAGCCCGGTGAGGAGCAAGGGGGTCATGACGCCTCCTCCTTCTCGCCGCGCTGCTCCCGCTCGCTGCGGCGGTGATCGGCGAGCCGGAGGATGGCCTCCAGCCACGCGAGCCCGAACCAGCCGTACCTCCGTACGAGCCTCCAGAACCGGTCGCTCACGCCCGATCCAAGGCTCTCCAGTCCATGAGCGCTGGAGGCGCGCAGCTCGACCGGTCCATCGCTGAAGACGACCTCGACCGGGTTCACGTCCTCGGCGAACGGCGCGAAGGGGCGGCAGTGTCCGTGGTGCGACGCGACGAGGTGCTGCACCAGATCCCAGTCGTGCGCCTGCGCACGCAACTCCTCTGAGCCCCCTATCAGGGCCAGCGAGACCAGCTCGTGGCGTGCGCCTCTCGGATACCCAGCCCGCTCGCGCGCGGCCACTCGCGTAGCTCGGTCCGCCGCCGGGATCGACGACTTAGCCAGCGGCTCCGGCGCGACCTCTGCGGCGTATGCGCTTCCCCGCGGAGCATGGCCTGGAATCGCCGGTCCGCCTTTCCCGGGTCGTGCCACTGCCCCGCCAGCGCGAGATCGTCCACGAGGTCTGCGGGCAGACCGCTGCCCACGGCGTAGGCGCGGGCGAACTCCGACACGCCGCGCAGGTGCCGGTGAAGTGCGACTCCGGCGCCGGTGAAGGAGGCGGTGTCGTCCTCGGTCGTCGGCCCGTCAGTGGCGCCCGACGCGCGGGGGAGCGGCGCTCGTCCCACGAGCACGAAGTGCGGGCCCTGGTCCGCTCCCCCTCTCAGCCGGAGGAGGCGCGGGGGGCGTGTGCTCCGCATCTCGCGAGAAAGCGCGCCGGCAGCCTCCTTCAGCCAGGGCGGCGCGGATGCGTTGGCAACGAGTTCCAACCAAGCGGGAAGGGCGGCTTCCTCGACCTCAGTGTCGTCGTCCACCGGCGGATGAGGAGGCGACGCCCAGCTGGGGGGCCCGCCGTCCTCCGTGGCCGGCGCGTACGCAGCCAGCAGCGCAGGATGGAGCCGGATGAGAGCCTTCCCGCGGCGGACAGCGAATGCCTGATCGCCAAGATCGAGGACAGGCGTCGTGGAGTCGGGCGCCCAGTTCCCATCCGCGACGCCCCCGTACTCGGCAGGAACCACGATGGTGTCGCCGGGCCTGACGTCACGGGCCTCAACCACCGGGCTCTCGTCTCCCCTCCAAGCGAGCGCTCTCCTGGCTGAATGCGGCAGGGGTACACCGTCGTCGGGAGTCCGGGAGCCCTCGACGTCCGGGAGCGCAGTCGAATCCTCTGCCCGCGCGAGCCAACGCCGAGCCGCGAACAGCGGCACCGTGATCGCCTCGGGCGTCGAGGGCGGGCAGCTCTCGACGCGCTCGACCGCCCGCGCCTCCTGCCCAGGGTCGAGGAGCATCGCCTCCGACAAGTCACCCCTCCAAACGATTTGAACTTCGGGCTGGCCACGCTCCGGTCCGTGAAGCCAGAGGGCCACGTCCGGATCGACGGCGGGGATGGGCGCGGTTTGAACCCATGCATCCAGGTGAGCCGGCAGGAGCACCGGTGCGCGATCGACTGGTGGAAGGAGGTCCGGAAGATCCTTCCTCGCGGGCATCCGGAACCGATCCAGGCCGAAGTCGACCTTCTCCAGTTTCGACAAGTACGCCCAGGTCTTCGCCAGCGCCGCTCCGTAGATCGGGTCATCCGCCTTGAGCGCATCCTTGCGAACCAGGAGCGCGCCCTCGGCGTCGTCGATATCGCCCAGCCGGTTCAGCCGCCCGAAGCGCTGCCTGAGCGCGTCCAAGCTGGCGCACTCGGTGACCAGCCCGTCGAAGTCCAGATCAGCGCCCGCCTCGATGCACTGGGTCGCGACGACCACCGCAGGGCGCTCGTCGGCCGTGCGTATCCTTCCAGCACCGACCCTCAGTCGAAGTCGCTGCTCCAGTTCCTCACGCTCGATGGGTCGCATGCGCCCGGTGAGAAGCCACACATCGGCCCGTGGTCCCAGCCGATCCCGAAGCATTCCGAAGGCGGTTCTCGCAGTTGCGACCCGGTTCACGACCACCGCAACGGCCCGCCCTGGGCGTGCCATCCCGAGCGCCTCCTCGCAGAGCGCGCCCGCGAAAGCGCGTTGAGCGGCCTCTCCCTCCCCACGTGCTGCGATCTCGCGCAACCTGGCGGGACGAGAAGCCGTGAGGCGGCGCGCGAGGACCGGGTGTCGCTCGTCATCCTCGCCGAGCTTGAGGGCGCCCTTTCGGATCGACCGAGGCGTCGCCGACATGGGGACCCACTGCCAGCGTCTGGGGAGCTGAACCTCGGGCCACTGCATGTAGCGTCCCGCGATTTGATCGAGCGTCTCTACGAACGGCTCGGAGAGATGGACTTCGTCGAGCAGAAGGAGCGCATCGTTCGCAAGCAGGCCCGCGTGGACGGGCCGCATCGATTCCGAGACGCCGTATCCGCGGAAGAGCAGCCGAGAGCCGACCTGATCGACGGTCGAGACGGCGATGAGCGGTTGGTCCGGCGCGCGCGCCCAACCGTCGTCGCGCGCAATCCCGCCCCGGAGGACCGCAACCCCGAGCGGTGTCTCTCCCCCGGAGAGCCTGCAGAGCCGTTCCTTCACTGCGGCAAGAACGGGGTCGGTCGGCCTCCGGAGCGCCGCCTGGATCCGCTTCGCTCTCTCGTGCGCCTGGTCTACGATCGTCCGCCGATCGACGACGTACAGGATCCGCATCGGCGCCCGGCGCTCGGGCTTGCCTGCCTCGAGAGCCAAGTGGAACACGGCCGCGTCGAGGGCGGCCGTCTTGCCGGTACCGGTAGGAAGATCGAGTGCCTCCGGCCACCGGCCGGTCTCGTGGAGTTGCTCGACCAGACGCCCCTGCCACGGGAAGGGATCGCACCCATTTATCGCGCGGAAGAAGGTGCGGAACGAACGGACGGAGAGACTAGTCATCGCCGTGCACCGGCCGGAAGAGGCCCAGGCCCAGGTAGCGGCCCGCGCCGAGGAGGATCGGACCTTCTACCTTGTTTTCGAACTCCAGCGCGGCGTGCACGAGCACGCGCCGCTGCCGCCCGGGCTCCGGCGGGAACGCCGGGAAGTGCTTCGCCTTGGGCGCCCCAGCAAGCGGGGCGGCCGGCAATACCGTCACGCCGCGTGGCCGAGGCAGGCCGATGTGCGTCACCGCCAGTCGAAGCGTCTCCTGCGCATCAGCGGCAGCCTGGGCCGCTCGCTCGGGATTCCTGTCGTGCAGGTCACCCGGATGGCGATCGAGCGCTACCGGTGTGGTGCTCACCCAGCGTCTCGCGGGGCCGCTCCACGTCGACGGGCGCAACGTGGCCTGCTCCGCGATCTCGTCGAGCCTGGTCAGGTAGAGCTCCCCTGCGTTCCCCAGGTACACGGGGATGGCCGGCGACGCCTCCCCCTCCTTCCGGTGCTCGGATTCCCACGCCGAGAGCGCGCGAAAGAGCGTCCGGCGCTCGTCGGCGGCCAGGGTGCGTGGGGAAACGAGCGCCACGCCGAGGATGCTGCCGTCGGCCCGCGCGTGGCCGACGAAGGGCAGCGGAACGATGGCCAGGTGCGTGCGCTGGGCCGGGCTCCCGTCTTCCGCGTGTCCGGTCAGAAGCTCGGGCGGAGGCTGGGGTGCGTATTTCATCAGCGCGGCGCGGACGCTCCGTGCAATGCCGATGGTGGAGGCGGCCGGAAAAAGAGGCCCGCCACTGCGGCGGAGGACGAGCCAGTCCTCCCCGAACACGGACCTGGGTACATCCTCCACTGCGCTCGCCCGTCGGGTCGTGTACCGTTGAGACAGCGCCGGCAGGACCCTGGGCTGGGTCTCTCGGTGTCGTTCGAAGGCATCATCCAGGGCAGCAAGTTGGCCCTCTCCAACAACACGCAACCTGTGCTCGCCAGTCTCGTCCGGGCGCCAGTTTGGTTCGGGAGGTGAGTCGACGACCCGGGCACGGACGAGCGACGAGGAGTGGCCGAGCCGGACGAGGTTCGCCGCGAGCGTCTCGATCGCCGCCCTGGTCCCCTCGTCAGCGTCCGCCTCCGACCAGATGAAATGGACCGTGGGATGTTCTGGAGCGACCGACGGGAAGGTCCGTGCCTGACGCATCCGCGTCTCTGGGACGATGCTCGCTGCCGTCTTCGCGCCCTCGCGGCTGAGCTTGCCCGGCGCGATCGCACGGGCAATCTTGTCGGCGAGCCTCTTCTCCAGCGCCTTCGCTTTCGTCTCCGCCTTCTTGTCGGTGGAGGCCGCAAGCGCAGCGGCGAGCTCCTGACCCTCCTCGTCGAAGGTCCCGACGACGTCGGGATCGTTCACCGGCACGAAGACCGTGTACGCCTCCCGCTCGGCGATCTCGTCCGGAGCCGACGCCCGAATATGCGGAGCGCCTTGCCGTTCGAGCCAGAGCAAGGCCTCGCGCTCCGCGGCCGGCCGATCCGGACTCGCGCAGTGGGTCGCGACCAGCGCCGAGAAGAGCCGCGCAGGATGCGGGGGCCACTCGGCGCGTGTGCGGTCGTTGTACCGGCTCGCCACGTAGCGCCCGGTAAGCAACTCGACCTCGATGGCGAACATCAGGCCTCCGCTTCGGCCTCTCCGGCCCTGAGGAGGTCTCGGCTATGGCGAATGAGCTGGACGAGCTTGGGGGCAGGCTCGAGGTTTACAGGGCCGCGATCCCACCCGAGACCAGCCTTCTTCGCTTCGAGCTGCGCCTCGGCCACAAGGGCCTGGGCTCCCGCGCGATCGAGGGCGAGCCTGGCCGGCGGGGCACCGTCGTTCGAAAGAAGCTCAAAGCAGAGGGGCTCCATGCCCACGAGCACGCAGCGGGAGCGAAGGTCGTAGCCGTTCTCGCGTTGGTAGACGACTGCCGCGAGCCCCAGCGCCGCCAGCGCCGTCCTCGCCGCGGGCTCCGCCAGAGCCCTCGCCTCGGCCGGGAACGGCTTCCCTTGCGTGTCCGTGGGGAAGCGGAGCCGTCTGAGGCCGGTGAGCGACATCACCACCGTCTGCACGGCCTGGGAGATGGTGACTCCGCCCGCCTCGAAGTCGAGGCTGGGAGGGATGTTGCCGTGGTTGATCGCTGACGGAAGTCCCTTCTCCTTGCCGCCCTTGAACGGCACCGGCTTGCCGCTCTTGTCCTTCTCGGCCTCCTTCTCGTCCAAGGTCCACTCCATCGGATCGCCCTTCTTCTGGAGAACGGGCCCCGCCTTTCGCTCGATGCTGAGCGGGTCGATCCTGCTCGCGGTCTTCACGCCCGTGATGGCATCCAGTCCGATGATCTCTGAGGTCAGACAACGCTGAAACTTGGCGCCGAGCCCGCCTTTCGGACCGGTGCTGTCCCAAACGCCGAAGACGAGCGCGGTGGGACAGTGTTGGTACATGCCGGTCGCACGGGTCGGGCTCGACTCGGTGAATGCCGTACCCACGGCGGTGTGGCGGAACGGCTTTCCGCCGAGCACGCTGTCCCGAAGGATCGCGTCCGCGATCCGGTGGGGCGCCTGGAGGGCGGAGATCTGCTCGAGATCGTCGAGCCCCTCCTGCTTCGAGAAGTCCACCTGGACGAGCGGGAAGTCGAGCTCGCCGCTCCTCCATGCCGCTAGCAACGCCTCCTCCATCCGGTTCGCCTGCGACGCAACCGAGTCGAGCAGCACCACGCTGACCTCGCGTCCGCCGATGCGTCGTCGCTCGATCGCATACTTCGTCTCGCTGTTGCCCTCCTTCACGAATGTCGGCGGGAACAGCTTGTCCGAGGGCCCGCCCGCGGGCTCGAGACGAGTCAATGAGCGGAATGCGGCGTACGGACCGGTAATCGCTTCCTTCAGCTTCGTCAGGGTAAGCTTGTCCATGATCACCTCAGGGGATGTGCTGCGTTCGGTCAGCGAGACGCCGTGGCGCGGCATCGCCGACACCACGATTGGATGTAGGTGTGCGTTTGCCAGTTCACCGGCGCCGGCCGGGCGCGCCGCGCCGCCCGATGAGCCCCGTCGAGCCCCGCATCGCCCAATACCTCGAAGCGCACGAGGCGTTGAACATCCGTCGCAGAGAGATTCAGCAGGTAGAACTCCTGCTTGAACTGCTGAATCTTCACTGCTGGAACCGTCAGCATCACGTCACCCCCCCAGGCCACGCCCCGTTACTCTACGCCCCTCGATCGCCGTCGCGCGCCGGAATGCAGCTGCCCCCCTCCTCGCGCCCCCAGCTCCGCCTCGATCTCCTCCACCGTCGGCAAGCTGCCCTTGAGCTCCTTCGGTAGCTTCTCTACGAGCTGCGTCTCCCATTCGGAGACGCCGATCGGCCGCTTGAGGTGCCGAAGCGCGTACTCGACGACGATCTTGTTCTTCGAGCGGCAGAGCAGAAGCCCGATGGTGGGCTTGTCGTCGGCATGGCGGAGGAGGTCGTCGGCCGCCGAGAGGTAGAGGTTGAGCTGGCCGACGAAGGCCGGGTCGAAGGGGACGGCCTTCAGCTCGATGACCACGTAGCAGCGGAGCTTCAGGTGGTAGAAGAGCAGGTCGACGTAGAAGTCCTGCTCGCCGACCTCGAGCAGCACCTGCCGCCCCACGAAAGCGAAGCCGGCGCCCAGCTCGAGGAGGAAGCGCTGGACGTGGTCGACCAGTCCCTGCTCGACCTCACGCTCCCGGCGTGGATCGGCCGTCCCGAGGAAGTCGAAGAGGTACGGATCCTTGAAGACCTGCTCGGCCATGTCCGAGTCGGCGGGCGGGAGGGTCGCCTTGAAGTTGTTGACGGCCTTGCCGTGCCGCTCGTACGCGCGGTTGTCGATCTGCAGGCACAGGATCGGCTGGGACCAGCCGTGCCGAGCGGTCTGGTCCGCGTACCAGAGGCGCGTCTTCTCGTCGTCGACGCGTTCGAGGAGGGCGATATTCTGCCGCCAGGGCAATCGTGCAACGACCCGTTGCACGATTTCGGCGTCGGGCCATGCTGCCGCGAACGCCCTCATGTACTTGAGGTTGCGCGGCGAGAACCCCTTCATGTCCGGATACGCCTCGCGCAGGTCCGCGGCGAGCCGATCGATCACCTTCGCGCCCCAGCCCGCCCGCTCCTGCCTCTCCAGGATCATCCGCCCGATGTCCCAGTAAAGGCGGACCATGGCCGAGTTGGCGGCCAGGACTGCCCGGAGACGCTCCTCCTGGACGCGACGCTTGATCTCGGTGAGCGTCTCGACGTAGTCGCTCGGCAGCTCCGCTCGCGGTGGAGCTGCCGGGAACGACGCCCCCTCGCTCGCCCGTCCACGAGTGCGACGCGCCAGCGTCTTCTCGGCCGCCGCGATCCGGGCGCTCCTCTTCCTGCTCCCCTCCGGCCCCTTCCTCGCGCTGGATTCCCCTTCGCTCATCCCCTCCCCTTTCACGCTCAGCCTCACACGACGCACCCTACACGCCACCTGTGTCACGAGAGGTCACGCCTCCCGCAGACCGTCGCGGCGGGGAACGAGCCACCTTCCCGTGGCTCTCAAGCCCCGCAAGTGCTTCCCGGTGCTCCCGCAACACCGCAGCGCGCAGCTCCGCCGGCTCGAGCTCGCTCACTGAGGCGCCTAGCCCGGTCAGGTAAGCGACGAGCGGCGGCACCAGCGCGACCTCGAGCCGCACCTCCACGCTCCCGTCGCTCCGCCGCTGCGCCACCTGGGTCGGGTGCACCTTGCGCTCCATCAACAGGTCGGCGAGCCCGGTCGCGACTGTGAAGCGCACCTTCCGCGGCCGTCCGCTCCACATCCCGAACCTGGGCCTGAGCAACTGCTCAGCGCTGAAGCCGTCCGGCGGCGCGAAGCGGTCCTCCGTGGGGCGCACGCTGTCGAACCGATCGGCCAGGAAGAGCTTCACCTCCCCGCTGCGGTGGCAGCGCGCGAGCAGGTACAGCCCTTCCTCGGCCGCCCGCAGGTGGTAAGGGTCGAGCCTGCGCTCCTCGCCTCGCCGCCTGCTCTTCGCCCCGCGCGATCGGTAGCGCGCCAGGACGGTCTCCCGCGCGTCGATCGCCTCGACCAGCCGGCGTACGATCTCGCCCCGCGCGCGGTAGTCGCGGCCGCTCTCGGGCGCGCTCACCAGCCGCTCCGAGGCCCGGAAGCGGTCGGCCAGCCCCTTCGGCAGCGTGGCTCGAATCTTCTCCAGCGCGCTCACCGCCCCGTCGTGCAGCATCGTCCCAGCGAGCCCCGACACGACCTGCCTGGCGGTCATCAGCGCGACCAGCTCGCTCCAGCTCAGCGTGAGTTGGAGGCGATGCCGATAGCCCTCCACCATCCGCCACCGAGCCCGCCGGCCGTCGCGCGCCGAGGTGAGAGGGAACCCTGCGTCCTCGAGCACCCGAAAGTCGCGGTAGACGGTGCGGCGCTGCGTTCCCAGCTCCGCCGCGGCCTCTTCGGGCTCGACGCCGTCGCGCCGCACCTCGAGCAGCGCGAGGAGCTTCAGTTGACGTGCGAAGGCTTCACCACGCATGAAGGCTACCCATACCCTAAGCAACGGGCATGCACAGCTTTCCGCACGGACTGGGGGCAGGAGGGAGACGGCCGCCCTGCTACTTCTTCTTCGGGGGCTTCCCCTTCGCGGCCGGCCCCTGGCCGCCCTTCTTCGCGGCGGCGGGCGGCGGCGGGGGAGGTGGCGCCTCCCTGATCTTCGACGGCTCGTGCGCCAGGTGGCAGCCCGTGCAGTCGGGCCCGGCCTTGACCATCTCGTGGGCCTCCTTCGCGGCGCCGGCGAACGGGTCGTGGCACCGCGTGCAGAGCTTCGTCGACGTCTCGTTGAGGAGGTGCGGGCGCGAGGCGGCGTGCGGGACGTGGCACTGCCAGCACTCGCCCTTCTTCACGGGGTCGTGCGGCTTCGCCACCTGCTGCACGCCCGAGAAGTCGTGGCAGTCGGTGCAGTTCTTCAGGCCGCCCGGCTTCTGCACCGGGTAGACCGGCGGCGTCGCAGGCGGGTAGTGACACGACTCGCACATCTTGCCGCCGAAGGGCATGTGCTCCTCGCCGCGCATGAGCCCCTTCTTGCCGACGTGCGGATCGTGGCAGCCGAGGCAGTTGCTCGCCTGGAAGGCGTAGCCGCCGTGCGTCTTGACGATCTCCGCCGTCGTCGCGTCGTGGCACTCCAGGCAGAGCGCCGGCGCCGAGCGCTTCAGCAGCGACTGCTCGCCGCTCGAGTGGGGGCGGTGACAGTTGCCGCAGTCGTCCGGGACGACCGCGTGGACCACTGCCCCCGGAGCGTCGAGCCGCTTCTTGAGCTCGGCGTGGCAGCCGAGGCACGCGCCGTTCACGTCCTTGCGGAGGAGGTGCTGCTTGCCCACGTGCGGCTCGTGGCAGGAGAGGCACTCACCCCTGCGGACCGCGACGTGGACGCTCTTCTGGCCGAACCAGGCGCTGACCTCGGTGTGGCAGCCGCCGCAGGTCTTGAGCCCCCCGCCCCGGTAGAGCTTCGGGTTGGGCGACTCGTGGGGGTCGTGGCACGCGGTGCACTTCCCCTCCTTCACCGGCGCGTGCACGCCGTCGGCCTTGGCCTGCTCGCCGACGTTCGCGTGGCACTCGGCGCAGAGCTTCGCCTGCGGCGCGAGCAGCATCCCCTGCTCCCAGCTCGCGTGTGGCGAGTGGCACGTCGTGCAGGTGCCGTCGCTCACCGCGGGGTGGGCTCCCTTCCCCTTGATCCTCTTCTCCACGTCGGAGTGACAGTCGAAGCAGAGGGCGGGATCGGCCTTCTGGAGCTTGAACGGGGTCGGCCCGTTCGCCTGGAGGTGGCAGGAGGAACAGTCGCTCGCGACCTCGTGCACGGCGCTCCCCAGCCGCTTCCTGCTGTTGGGCGCGTGCGACACGTGGCACCTGCTGCAGCGCTGCTCCTCGATCGGGTAGCCGGAGTGGGCCTCGGGGAGCTTCTTGTGGCACTTCGCGCAGAAGACCTTCTCGGTGATCTTCAGCGCGCTCTTCTGGCCGGGCGCGTGCGGCTCGTGGCAGACGAGGCAGCGCCCACGCTCAGCGATCGTCGTGCGGTGCGAGAGCGCGTACTTCGGGTCGACGTGACACCCGGAGACGGTGCACCCCTCGTCAGCGGCCTTCGTGGTTGTGTGGGGGGCCGCGCAGAGGAAGAGCGCGACCACGGCGCCGACGAGTCGAGTCCGCATGATCGTCGATGCGTACCCTCCCGGGGCGTTGGCGTCAACCGGATCACCGACCCGGGATTATCTGGAGTCCCGAGCCCATGGTCTTGTCGCTCACGTAGGCGTAGTAGGCGACGGCCTGCGAGAAGCTGCTGAACGTGTCCGGGCGATCCGGGAACCCCGCCCAGCGGCGCGCCCGCGTGATGTCGAGCCCGACCGCGTGGTGACCGATCACCCGGAGCGTCGCGCCGAAGGTCGCGTAGGCCACGTGCTCGTCGCCGCGCGACTCCGGCGAGACCCAGCCGCCGACGTAGTACTCGCGCAGCGCGAGCCGGACGGTCCCTCGATCCGCCGCGATGATCCTGGCGTCGAGGATGGCGTGGGCACCGAGGCCGTAGTGGTAGTTGGGCGTCAGCGCGGAGGCCTCCCGCGCACCGGCGGCGCCGAAGCCCGCCGCGATCAGCGCCGTACCCTGCAGCGCGACGCCGCTCGAGGCGGCCCACTGGCCGGTGGTCCCGAACCCCAGGCCGCTGGTCGACACGCGGAAGGGCTGCAGGGTGGTCATGTCGTACAGCCCCCAGAGCCCCCAGAAGCCGCGCGAGGCGCCGCCGCCGTAGTCGCCACCGTGGAGCAGCCCACGCACCTGGAGCACCAGCCAGGGCTCGTCGGCGCTCGCGACCACCGACCCCTCGAAGTCGAAGTGATCGAACGGCTTGCGGAGCTTCCAGTCGCCGACCGGCAGCCCGTGCGTCACCTGGATGGTGCCGGAGACGAGCCCGCCGGTCGCCCAGCGCGACCCCGAGGAGTAGGCGCTGCCGCTGAAGCTCCCGCCCAGCCGCAGCTCCAGCGACGCCGGGATCCGCTCCTCCGAGCGGGTCCGGTAGCGGTTTCCAGTGAAGGCGCGGGTGAGGCCGACGGGCGGGGAGATGAGCCCAGCGGCCCACAGGCGCGCCGCGCCCGGCCGCAGCCCACCGCCGTCGAGCACCATGCTGGAGAGCCGGAAGAGCACCTCGCCGAGGAAGGTCCCGCCGACTGGCGTCGTGATGGCGTCGTTGATCGACGGGGGCTCGGTCTCCGCGAAGAGCTCCCAGAGCGTGCTCATCACGATCGGGAACGGGACGGACTCCCAGAACCCGTACCCCGCAGCGCGCATCCCGGAGAAGGCGAGGTGCCCGTGGTACGGATGGCCGAACTGGTTCGTCGCGAAGTCGTTCGGGTCGAACGTCCACGGGCCGCGCAGGTTGTCGCCCATGGTGTCGAGCGTGACGTGGGTCCACTCCTCGCCCCACGCCCGCGCGACCGACCAGGTGACGGCGTCGGCGAGCAGCTTCTCACCCAGCGGGATGAGCCAGCTGCTGCTCGCGGGGTTCCGTCGGGAGCTCCGCCAGCTCGGGGAGCCGCAGCCGGAGCTTCCGCGGCTCGTAGCGATGATCGTCGGGGTCGACCCCGCCGGTGATGAAGCGGGCGACCTCCGATGCTGGCCCCGCCTCGCTCGGGCGGAGACGCCTGGCTCGCGGGCAGGGGCGCGAGCGGGGCGGAGGGCTCTTCGGCGAGCGCCGGCTGGACCGCTCCGATCGCGAGGAGCCCTGCGAGGGCGGCGTTGAGGCGTGTCGACACGTCCAGGTCCTCCCCCCGCGGGATCCGCGGCGCGCGCGGCGGCTACAGCTGGATCTGCGCGCCCATCTCGACGACGCGGTTCGGCGGGAGGCCGAAGAAGCCGCCGGCCGTGGCCGCGTTGCGGGCCATGATGATGAAGAGCCGCTTGCGCCAGCGCCAGAGCTTCGCGGGGCCGGTCGGCAGCAGCGTCTCCCGCCCGAGGTAGAAGGTCGTCTCCATCGGGCTCATCGGGATGGCCACGTTGGGCGGCGGGCGACCCGGCAGCGACGCGAGCAGCTTCGGGACGTCCGGCGTCTCCATGAAGCCGTAGTGCGCGACGACCTTGTAGAACCCCTCGCCGAGCGAGTCGGAGACGACGCGCTCTCGCTCCGGCACCGCCGGCACCTCCTCGGTGAGGATCGAGACGAGCACGACCCGCTCGTGCAGGACCTTGTTGTGCTTGAGGTGGTGCAGGAGCACCGCCGGGACGACCCCGAGGTTGGAGGTCATGAACACGGCGGTGCCCGGGACACGGACGGGCTTCTTCTTCGCCAGGTCCGGCAGGAAGAGCTCGAGCGGCAGCGACGCCCCGCGCAGCGCGTCTCCCAGCGCGTCGCGCCCGCGCTTCCAGGTGGTGAGGAGCGTGTACACCGCCACCGCCATCGCGAGCGGGACCCAGCCGCCCTCCTCGATCTTCACGACGTTGGCCCCGAAGAAGGCGACGTCCACGGCCATCAGGAGGACCGTGATCGGCCAGGCCTTCCAGCGCCGCCAGGTCCAGAGGTCGCGCATGACGCGGTGGAAGAGGAGGGTCGTGATCATCATCGTCCCCGTGACCGCGATGCCGTAAGCAGCGGCGAGGGCCGACGAGGACTTGAAGCCGAGCACCAGCGCGATGGTGGCCGCGCCGATCGCGGCGTTCACCTCGGGGACGAAGATCTGGCCGATCTCGGTGGTCGAGGTGTGGCGGATCTTGAGGCGTGGGCAGTAGCCGAGCTGGATCGCCTGGCGAGTCAGCGAGAAGGCGCCCGAGATGAGGGCCTGCGAAGCGACGATGGTCGCGGCCGTCGCGATCGCCACCAGCGGATACACGAACCAGGCCGGGGCGAGCTTGAAGAACGGGTTCTCGGCGACGCCTGGGTCGTGCAGCAGGATCGCCCCCTGGCCGAAGTAGTTGAGGAGCAGCGCGGGCATCGCGAGCCCGAGCCACGCCAGGCGGATCGGGCGCCGCCCGAAGTGGCCCATGTCCGCGTAGAGCGCCTCGCCGCCGGTGATGACCAGCACCACGGCCCCGAGGACCAGGAAGCCGTGGCCGCGGTTCTCCAGGAAGAAGCGGACCGCGTAGCCGGGCCAGACGGCGCGGAGCACCGACGGATCGTGGAGGATCCCGCGCACTCCGAGGACGGCGATGGTCGCGAACCAGACCAGCATGATCGGCCCGAAGACCGCGCCGACGACCGCGGTGCCGCGCTTCTGGATGAGGAAGAGCCCCACCAGGATGAGGACGGTCGCGGGGACCACGAACCGGTCGAGCGCTGGCGCCGCGACCACGACGCCCTCGACCGCCGAGAGGACCGAGATCGCCGGGGTGATGACGCCGTCGCCGTAGAGCAGCGCGGCCCCGAAGAGGCCCATCAGCAGCAGGAGCTTGCGGCCGCGCTTCGTCGCCTCGTACTTACCGACCAGCGCCATCAGGGCGAGGATCCCGCCCTCCCCGCGGTTGTCGGCCCGCATCACGAGGACGAGGTACTTGAAGGTCACGACGAAGGCGAGCGCCCAGAAGACGAGCGACAGGACGCCGAGCACGTTCTCGGGCGAGACGAAGACCGCGTGCGTGCCGCTGAAGCACTCCTTGAGGGCGTAGAGCGGGCTCGTGCCGATGTCGCCGTACACGACGCCGAGGGCGCCGAGCGACAGCGTGAGCAGCGCCTTTCCACTGGGGGGCGCTCGATTGACGTCGTGGCTCATAGGGGGGGATCGGCGGCGGAGCAAAGCAGAAAGCGGGGTCCGCGGGAAGGGTGAGGGCGTGGACCTCCACAAGCGCGCGTATCGACGGTGGAATCGGGCCGATTTCGCCCGGTGGTGGGGGCTGCGGAACCGCGGTGGGAGCGCCGGGACCGGGACCGTGCACGGGGAGGCAGCCGCGTGCCGGCATTGCGGTCGGTGCCCGGAATCGGTGCTTTGCGGAGCGCGCTGGTCTTCGGGCTGCGCTCCGGGGGAAGATGGGGGCGCACTGGCACTACCTGCACTCCACGGACGCGGAGGCGCGCCATGACGGGAGAGGACCGCAGCACCAGCGGGCTCGCGCCGGGCTTCCTCGTGGCCTCACCGGCGCTGAACGATCCCAACTTCCGCAGCTCGCTGGTCCTGATGGCGGAGCACTCGCTGGAAGGGGCGTTCGGGCTCGTCGTGAACCGCCCCTCGCCGCTCACCGTCCGGGACCTGCTCACCACCGTGAGCGAGGAGCTCGGCGAAGCGGCCGCGAAGGCGGGGCGCGACGGCGGGCAGGTCCTGCTCGGCGGACCGGTGGATCCCGAGCGGCTCTGGATCCTGCACCGCCCCGGGTCGGCGCCGCCCGAAGAGGACGGAGAGCTGCTCTGCCCGGGTGTCGCGCTCGGCGGGTCGCGCGCGCTCCTGGAGAAGCTCGCGCGCACGCCCGACGCCGGCCCATACCTGCTCCTGCTCGGCTACGCCGGGTGGGGACCGCTCCAGGTGGAGGTGGAGGTGACGCAGGGCTCGTGGATCCCGCTCGCGCTCGCAGAGGATCTCGCCCTCGCCCTGCCGCTGGAGGATCGGTGGGAGGAGGCAGTCCGCCGGCTGGGGATGGAGCCGGCCGGCCTCGTGTCCGGCGGCGGCGCGAAGGCCTAGCGGCCCCTCCTCACATCCCGGGGATGCGCGGGACGACCCTCTTCTTCGAGAGCTTGTAGTAGGCGCCCCAGCCCTTCTTCAGCCAGTGGCCGACCACGGGGAGCGGGATCATCCGCTCCGTCGCGTCGTCGCGGTGCACGTACGCGGCGCCGTTCCCCATGTCGAGCAGGCAGGTGATCCCGAGGTGCGGGAGGTAGCTCTGGCGCTCGGGCTCGCCCGCCTCCTGCGCCGCGATGTTCGCCGCCGCGACACGCGCCATCACCTCGGCGACGTGACCCTGCTTGGCGCGCCAGTCCGGCCCCTGCAGCGCGGCGGCGTCGCCGACGGCCCAGACGCCCGGCAGCCCCGGCACCGCGCAGCCCGGGTCGCAGGCCACGAAGCCAGCGTCGTTCGTCGGGAGGTCGGACCCCTTGACGGCGGGGTGCCCCTCGCCGGCAGGGAGGAACATCACCAGGTCCGACCCGAGGCGCGAGCCGTCCTCGAAGAGGACCGCGTCCGGCGCGAAGGCCGCGATCTTCTTGCCGAAGCGCACCGCGACCTCGGCCTGGCCCAGCATCGCCTGGATCGAGCCGGCCGCCTTCTTCCCCATCCGCTCGCCGGGGCTCGCCATCGGCGCGAAGAAGGTGAGCTCGAACCGATCGCGCACCCCGCGCCGGCGGAGCAGCCCGTCGACGTTGAACATCAGCTCGAACGCGGGGCCGCCGCGCACCGCCGAAGGATCCCTCGGGTTCCCGCCGAACCCCATCGCGATCCTCCCGCGCCCGCGGGCGAGGAGCAGCTCGAGCGCGGCCCGGAACCGCTCGACGTTGCCGGGATCGCCGCCGAGCGAGTGGGTGTGCTCCACCCCCTTCGGCTTCAGCCGCTCCCCGCCGATGGCGATCACCAGATGGTCGGCCGTGAGCTCCCTGCCGCCCACCGTCGCGGCGCGGCGGGCCCCGGAGATGGCCTCCACGGCCCCCTCGACGAACCTGAAGCCGTGGCGCCGGGCGAGGTCGGCGAGGTCGAGGCAGACCTCCCCGAACGGCGTCTCCCCCGTCGCGACCCAGATCGACGTCGGGTAGATGAAGAGGTACGGGCGATTCGAGACGAGCGTGACGTCGAGCCCGGCCTTCCGGAGCTGGATCGCGCTCTCCAGCCCCGCGAAGCCGCCGCCCAGGACGAGTGCGTTCTTTGCCATGGGGGTGGGAGCCCGAGGCGGGGAAAAGGTTGCGGCGCGGCGCGAAACCACGGCGGCCCCCCCGGCTCTCACCGGCATGGGACTGCTCTCCAGCCTCTTCGGGCCAGGCAAGCCGAAGATTCAGCCGACGCACGTGGACGACGCGAACTTCAGCGCCGAGGTGCTCCGCTCGGAGCTCCCGGTCGTCGTCGACGTCTGGAGCCCGGGCTGCGGCCCGTGCCGCATGCTCGAGCCGATCATCATGGACCTCGCGAGCGCCTACGATGGGCGCGTGAAGGTGGCCGAGCTGAACGCCGCCGAGGCGGCCCGGACGGCCGCCCGCCACGGCGTGATGGGAACGCCCACCGTCCTCTTCTTCAGGAAGGGGCGCGAGGTGGAGCGGGTCGTCGGCTTCGTCGGCGCGCGCTACCTGCGCGAGACGGTTGACGAGGTGCTCCTCGGAGGCGCGGCGACGACGCGCTGACCGCTCGACGATGGACGCCGCCCCTCCCGGCGTAATCCTTGACGCCCGCTCTCCCGTTCAGTATCCATTTGTTCAGGTGTCACCCTCCGGCTGTCAGGGGGGAGCGGTATTAGAGACACCTCGAAACCACGAAGAGCCGGGGACGCCCGAGGCGCCCCCCGCAAGGAAAGTGAGAGCGACATGAGCGTTGGACCGGAGAAGGAGAAGGCGATCGAGCTGGCCGTCTCGACCATCGAGAAGGCGTTCGGCAAGGGCTCGATCATGCGGCTAGGCAACGAGGACTCGCTGGTCAAGGACGTGCAGGCGGTCTCGACCGGCTCGATCTCCCTCGACATCGCGCTCGGCGTCGGCGGCTTCCCTCGCGGCCGCATCATCGAGATCTACGGGCCGGAGTCCTCCGGCAAGACGACCCTCGCCCTCCACGCCATCGCCGAGGCGCAGAAGAAGGGCGGCATCGCGGCCTTCGTCGACGCCGAGCACGCGCTCGACGTGGGCTACGCCCGCAAGCTCGGGGTCCGGACCGACGACCTCCTCATCTCGCAGCCGGACTCCGGTGAGCAGGCGCTCGAGATCACCGAGACGCTCGTCCGCTCCGGCGCCGTCGACGTGCTGGTGATCGACTCGGTCGCCGCCCTCGTGCCGAAGGCAGAGCTCGAAGGCGAGATGGGGGACGCGCACATGGGCGTCCAGGCGCGGCTCATGAGCCAGGCGCTCCGCAAGCTCACCGGCACGATCGCGAAGTCGCAGACCATCGTCATCTTCATCAACCAGATCCGCATGAAGATCGGCGTGATGTTCGGCAACCCGGAGACGACCACCGGCGGCAACGCGCTCAAGTTCTACGCGACGCAGCGGCTCGACATCCGGCGCATCGGCGCCATCAAGGACGGCGAGCAGGTCATCGGGAACCGGACCCGGGTCAAGGTGGTGAAGAACAAGGTCGCCCCGCCGTTCAGGGAGGTCGAGTTCGACATCATGTACGGCGTCGGCATCAGCCGCGAGGGGGACGTCGTCGACCTCGCCTCGAACGAGTCGATCGTCGAGAAGAGCGGCGCCTGGTACAGCTTCGAGGGGGAGCGGATCGGCCAGGGACGCGAGCAGGTGAAGGCGTTCCTCCGCGACCACCCGGAGATCCTCCAGAAGATCGAGGGCAAGGTCCTCGAGAAGTTCGGCGTCCACCGCGGTCCCGTCGCCGTCCCAACCCCGGTCGAGCCGGGCGGCGAGGAGGACGAGCCCGAGCAGAAGAAGGGGCGCGCCCGCGGCGGGAAGTAGCGGGTGCCGAATCCCCTCTCCCCCGCGGGGCGGACAATCAAAGCCCCTCACCCTCCCCTCTCCCCCGCGGGGCGGGGGCGAGGGATGGGCGGGGGTCTGCGCTAGACTCCCTCCTCGCAGTGCTCATCGACCTCAAGAAGCCAGACTGGCTCGCCGCGCTCCTACGGGAGACGCAGGCGACCCACGACTCAGCCGACGTCTGCGCCCGGCTCTCGCCGCCCGCATTCATGGGAGAGCCTGGCGTCGCCTCACCCGTGGACCTCGAGCCATCGGCGCGCCTCCTCGTCGACCGGTCGCTGCGCGTGCACCGGCTCGTGTCGGGCGAGCGCTCCCCCGACGAGGTCTTCCTGGAGACGGCCCGGGGTCACGTGGAGCTCGCCCTCGATCTGGCTGGGCTCGGCCCCCCGCCTCGCAGCCCCAGCCGCTGCCTCGACGAGGCGCTCGCCTTCCTCGCTGCCGCGCTGGGGGAGACCGACCTGGCGCTGGACATGAACGTATCGCGGCCGGGGGGCACGCCCCGCTCCCCGCCGCGCCCAGCGCGCCGCCGAGAGCGCGCTCCTCTCGCGCTTTCATCCGCCCGGGGATCCAGTGGGCGGGCTCGTCCTCTACCCGGGGGCGCTGGCGGTCCTTCGCCGCCACCTCGGCCGCGTCGCGATGGGGCTGCACCGCCACGGCGAGCTGCGCGCAGACGGCCTGGAGCGCCACCGCGCCTTCGCCGAGCGCGAGCTGGTCTTCCTGGCCGAGGCGACCTCCGGGAGCGCGTCCGTCGCACGCAGTCCCACCGACGAGGAGCGCGCGATGCGGCTGCGCCAGGTCTCGCGGCTCGGCCTTCGGCGGCCGGCCTGGCGCGAGGCGCGCGCGGCGGTCCTTCACCCGCGCCCGCCCGATCAGCTCGCCGACGCCACGCCCGAGCGGATAAGGTCGTTCCTCCTGGAGCAGCTCCACCTCGCCCTGCTCCTCGCCCCCAGGCAGCACCCCGAGGCGGCGCTGTGGGTCGATGACTTCGCCGCGGCCACGGGCCTGCCCCCCGAGGCAATCGCCGCGTCCCAGGTGGAGGCGGCGGCGCGCCACGGCGACCACCACGCCTGGTTCGAGGCGATCGGGAGCAGCCTGCCCCACTCGGAGTGGGCCTCCCTGGCCGAGGCCTGGGAGGGCATGTCCGACCTGGCGGTGGAGCGTGTCAGCACCGCAGTCACCGAGAACTGGGGCGCCATCGTCACCGAGCTTCGCCAGACCGGCGAGCTGGGCCAGCTCCTGGCCAAGGCGACGGCTGGCCGCAGGCTCACCCCGGAGGAGAAGAAGAAGGTGCGCGGGCAGCTCGTCGACCTGGCGAAGGCGGTGCCGGCCCTCGCGATCTTCGCGGCGCCCGGCGGACTGCTGCTCCTGCCGCTCCTCGCGAAGCTCCTCCCGTTCAACATGCTCCCGAGCGCGTGGGACAAGAACGGGAAGGGCGGCGCCGTCCCCCCTTCAACCTCCCCTCCCCCTCACCGAGGGCGAGGGTCGGGGTGAGGGAGAAGTGGATGACCTGCCCTACGGCTGCGGCGGCGGGGCCGCCTCGGCGGCCTTCCCGGCCGCCCGCTCCAGCCGCAGCGCCAGCCGCATCGCGTCCTCGTTGACGCCCTCGACCAGCTTCCGCCCCTTGTCGGAGAGGATCATGGCGTTGATCTTCTCGGCGATCGCTGCGCCGTCGGTGATCGCCTTCGTGTCCTTCTTCGCGATCCACCCGAGCGCGAGCACGGCGTGGTAGCGCGCCTCGCGCTCCTCGTCAGAGTCGACCTTGCGCACGATCGCGTCGCCGAGCGCGGCCGCCTCGCCAGGCCCGCCCGCACGGCCGACCTCGAGCGCCGCGCGATCGCGCACCGCCGCGCTGGCGTCGCCGAGCCGGCCCGCCCAGCACCTCACGTCGCTGCCGCACGCCTTCGCGGCGTCGAGCCTGGCGAGCATCCCGGCGAGCGCCGCCTTCTGCGCGGCGGGGCAGCCCCCGCCGCAGGCGGCCTGGGCCGCGCCGATCACCGCACGCTCCTCCTCGCCGCCGAGCCGCGAGACGGCCGTCAGCGGCGCCACCTTCGAGTCCCAGTCACCAGACGCCGCGCCCTTGAGCGCCGGGAGGGCCCCCGGGTCGCCGATACGGGCGAGCGCGTCGCAGAGCCGGTCGCGCGCGTCGGGGTTGCGCTCGCGGCCGAGAGCGTCGGCGAGCGGCCGCACCGCCTCGCGCGCCCGCAGCCGACCGAGCGCCTCGGCGACGTAGACGCGCACGAAGAGCTGGAGCCCGGGGTCCGAGTCCACGTACGAGAGCCGCTGGACCAGCGCCGACACGACCGACGCATCGCCGACGTCGCCGAGCACGCTGGCGGCCTTCGCGTAGAGCGCGCCCGACGGGTAGCTCTGCTCCTTCGCCCACGCGGAGAGCTCGGCGTCGCGCCCCTGCAGCACCGCGAGGAGCGGCGGGATCATCGACGGGCCGATCTGCGAGGCCGCGAACGCCGCCTCCGGGAAGAACGAGACCCCGCCGCGCGAGACGAACATCAGCTTGAGGATGACCGGCATCGACTTCGGGTCGCCGATCCGGCCGAGCGCCAGCGTGGCCTTCTTGGAGGTGAAGGGCTCGCCCTGCGGGTCCATCGCGACGACCGTGAGCGTCTCGACGGCCGTCGGGTCGCCGATGGCGCCGAGCGCGTCGACCGCCGCCACCTGGACGAAGCCGTCGGGGAAGGTGGTGAGCTGCCCGAGCTTCTGGACCGCCTCCTTCGCCCTGAGCGCGCCGAGCGCCTCCGCGATCCGCCGGTCCATGTCGACGGCGTCGCGCTCCTTCGCGCCGAGGTCCAGCGCCTTCATCAGCGGCTCGATCGCCGCCGCGTCGCCCGCCTCGCCGAGCGCGAGCGCGGCGGCCCCGCGGGCGCGCGGGTGCTGCTTCTCCTCGAGGATCTGGACGAGGAAGGGGACCGCGGCCTTCTTGTCCCCCGGCGCCTTCCGCACCTGCTCCAGGGCGTGGAGCTTCTCATCGAGACGGTTGCGCTTGTAGGCCTCCTTCGCCCAGCCGGCTGGATCGCTCGGCGAGGCGCAGGCGAAGAGGACGAGGCAGGAGAGTGCGATCGCGACGTTGCGCATGGATGGCTCCAACTAGCGGTTCTCGGGGAGGGCGTGACCGCCGCCCGGACGGGCGACGTACAAAGGCGTGAGCTCGGGATCGTCCGCGCGGACGGCGGCGCGGCGCTCCTGTACGACCCGCTCCAGCGGCCCGATCGCCTCCGCGAGCTCCGGCGCGCGCGGGAGGGCGACCTTCATGGCGGCGAGCGTGGACTCCAGCAGCTCGACGTGGCGCGCCTCGCGTTCCTTGAGGTGGCCGACCGCGTCGATGAAGACCTGAAAGAAGGAGCGGAGCTCGTCCGTCTTGCGGAGCGTCCGCATCCGAGGGAACGCGCCGCGCGCCAGGACGGACACGTAGTGCCCCATCACCGCCACCGGCCCGGCGACGCGGTGGGTCATCACCACCCCCAGCAACCCGAGCGCCAGCGCGAGGAGCGCGGCGATCCCGGCGAAGGCGAAGAGGAGCTGGCGGTCACCCCGCGCGAGCTCCTCGCGAAGGGCGGGGTCGAGCCCCGCTATCTCGACGGCCTGGGTGTGCGCCTGGTGCAGCCACAGGCCGAAGATCAGCGCGACGAGCGCACCTGCGCCGGCCATGAGGAGCGCGTACTTGAGCTGAAAGCCCCGGTCCACGAGAAAGACTCGGCGGGCGTGTACGCCGGGTGAATCGCCGGCGAAGACCTCGGCCATGTGACGCTCCCCTTTCGGGCTGGGATTCTACCGCGCGAGCGCGTTCCCGCAACGAGGCTCCGTCGAGGAGCTTGCGGGGCGCTGCGTCATGCGCCACGCTCGGGGCCTGGAGGCAGACCGATGGTGAACGCGGGGCCGAGGCCCCCCGCCCGCCCGCCGCTCGCGGCCGCGCTGGAGGCGGTGTACCGGGAGGCGCTCGCGGCGCTCCCGGCCGGAGCGCTGGTCACGCGCGCCCTCCACCTCGCTGCGCCTCCGGCGGGCCCTGTCAGGCTCCTCGCCCTCGGCAAGGCAGCCGGCCAGATGATGGACGCGGCGCTCGCCGCGATGGGGCCGCGCGCCCGGGATCCGCTCTGCATCCTCCCCGAGGGCGCGCTGCCCCCGGAGGGGATCCGCGCCATCCACGGTGGCCACCCCCGCCCGACCATGGGGTCCCTGATCGCCGGCGAGGCGCTCGCAGCCTGGGGTGACGCTGGCGGCGACGCGCCGGCCCTCGTCCTCCTCTCCGGCGGTGGGAGCGCCCTGGCCGTCGCGCCCGCGCCGCGGATCCCGCCGAACGACAAGGTGGAGGCCCTCGCCCTGCTCATGCGCGCCGGACTCCCCATCCAGGACCTGAACTGCGTGCGGAAGCATCTCTCGCGCACGAAGGGGGGGCGGCTGGCCGCCGCGCTCTCGCCCAATCCGGTCCGCGTCCTCGTCCTCTCCGACGTCCCGGGCGACGACCTCTCCGTGATCGCATCCGGTCCGTTGGTCGGCGATCCGACGACCTGGTCGGACGTCGCCAGGATCGCGGCGGCGAGCGGCGTCGAGCGCGCGCTCCCCGCCACCGTCAGGACCGCCGTGGCCGAGGGGCTCGCCGGTCGGCTCGAGGAGACGCCCAAGCCGGGTGACCCGAAGCTCGACTGCGTCTCTCACGAGCTGCTCGCGGGACCGGTGGCGCTGGCGCAGGCGGCGGCTGGAGCCGCGCGGGCCCGGGGCGTCGAAGCGGAGCACGATCCGCGCCCGCTCACGGGCACGGTGCAGGCCGCCGCCGACCGGATCGGTGCCTGGGTCTGGGAGCACGCGGGGCGCGGCCCGCGCCTGCTGGCGCTGGCCGGCGAGCCCACGATCTCCATCCCGAGCGACGCGGAGGGGGCGAGCGGCGGACGCGCGCAGCACCTTGCGCTGCTCGTCGCGCGGACGCTCGACGGGATCCCGGCGGCGGTCCTCGCCGCAGGGTCGGACGGGCGGGACGGCCCCACGGCTCAGGCGGGGGCCGTGGTGACCGGCGAGACTGCGCCGTTCGCCCGCTGGAACGGCGTCGACCTCGACGGCGCGCTCGCGGCGTTCCGCTCGGGGCCCGCCTGCGTCGCGCTGGGCGTGGCCATCCCCTCGTTCGCGACCGGCACCCACCTCGGCGACCTCATCCTCGTCGCGGTGGGGTGAGCGGGCCCGCACCTCACCCGTTCGCTGGACCCGCTTTGCGCTCCCAACCCACCAGGGACGCGCACGTCCTCGGCGCGTCCTTCGGCGCGTGCATACGTCCATCGAGAAGCGGCAACGTCTGCTTTCCGTGAACACAGGCTCGCGGCGCGCCTGCGCGCCAACGAGGGACACACAATGAAGCCCAACCGACTTGGACGCCGGCAGTTCTTCATGCGCAGCTCCCTCGCCGCAGCGGGTGTGGCCGTCGCCCCTCGCGCGCTCGGCCAGATGATGGGCGGTGGCGGCGGCATGGGCGGATGGCGGAGGAATGGGAGGAGGTGGGGGGGTGATCGATCCCCCGGTCGGCACACTCCTTCGCGACCCCGTGCTCGCCGCGAACAGCTCCGTGACGCCTGGCGTCGTTGACGTGAGCATCGACGCGCGGATCGCGCCAGCCAGCGTGAACGGCTCGACGGCCAGCCTCCTCACCTACGGCGGAAGCTTCATCGCGCCGACCATCCGGGCCAACCCGGGTGACGTCGTCAACCTGCGCTTCAAGAACTCACTGCCGTACACGACGCAGACCAACATCCTCGGGCACGTGAAGAACGTGACCAACGTCCATGTGCACGGCTGGCACGTCTCGCCGGGGGCCGACGCAATGACCGGCATCCCGGCGGACGACGTCCACATCGCGGTCCCCGCGGGCGGGGGCGAGCAGGTGTACTGCTACGACCTGAGGTGGCAGCGGCCGGGGAGCCTCGGGCTCTACCACCCGCACGTCCACGGCACGGTCGCCGAGCAGATGTGGGGCGGTCTCGTCGGGGCGCTCGACGTCACCGACGGCGCGATCACCACGCTCGCCTCCTACCCGCGGAACCTGCTCGTCCTCAAGGACATCACCATCGCGAACGGCGCGCCCGCGCCCTACACGATGACGAGCGAGTACATGCGCGGCAAGGAGGGCGACGTGGTGATGGTGAACGCGCAGGTGAACCCGTACCTGCCGGCCCGGCCGGGTGAGGTCCGCCGGCTGCGGATCATCAACACCAGCAACGCCCGCTTCTACCGCCTCGCGCTCCAGGGCCACGCGCTCAACCTGGTGGGCACCGACGGCGGCCTGCTGGACAAGCCGTACGCCGTGAGCGAGCTCCTGATGGCGCCGGGCGAGCGCGCCGACCTCCTGGTCAAGGTGAGCAACACGACCGGCGACTACAAGCTGCTGGCGCTGCCGTACGCGCGCCACGGGAGCATGACCTCGCCCCAGATCACGCTGATGACGCTCCGGGTGAAGGGCTCACGCACGAACCAGTCCCTCCCCACCGTGGTCAACCCCGACGCGATGCGGCTCGCCGACGATCCGATGCTCCCTCGCGCCAGCTTCTCGCTCGGGATGATGATGGGGCGTGGCTACATCAACGGGAAGACCTTCGACATCCTCCCCGACGGCACGATCAGCTCCGACGAGCACCACTCGACGGTCGGCACGGACGAGATCTGGGAGGTCGTGAACGAGAGCGGGATGGACCACCCGTGGCACCAGCACGTCAACGACGCGCAGGTGCTCTCGATCGCGGGGGGTGACGCGAGCTTCGCGAAGTACGCCCAGCTCTACACGAGCGCCCCGGCCTGGAAGGACACCATCATCATCCCGAAGTGGGGCAGCGCGACCTTCCGCCTGCCGATCCGCGACTTCACCGGGATGACGATGTACCACTGCCACATCCTCGAGCACGAGGACATCGGCATGATGGGCATGTGGCACATCATGGACGGGATGGGCGGCGGCATGGGCGGCATGTGACGCCCTGAAGGACCGGGGGAGAGGGACGGGGACACGGGGGCGACCGGGGCTGAGCCCCCGGCGCGCCCTCGACCCGTCCGGCCGTTTCCGCGTATACCCCGCGCCATGCGGATCGTCTTCATGGGGACTCCGGCCTTCGCCGTCCCCTCCCTCGACGCCCTGGCCCGCGCCGGGCACGAGCTCCTCTGCGTGGTCGCCCAGCCCGACCGGCCCGCCGGCCGGGGGCAGGCGCTCAGGCCGCCGGCCACGAAGGACTGGGCGCTCGCGCGCGGGATCGCCGTGCTCCAGCCGGAGAAGGTGCGCGACGGGACGCTCTGCGCCGCGCTCGCGCCACTGAAGCCCGACGCCCTCGTGGTCGCCGCCTACGGCCGGATCCTGGGCAAGGACCTGCTCTCGCTCGCGCCCCACGGCGCGATCAACGTCCACGGCTCGCTCCTGCCGAGGTACCGCGGCGCCGCGCCGATCCAGTGGGCCGTGGCGAACGGCGAACCCGAGACCGGCGTGACCATCATGCAGATGGACGAGGGGCTCGACTCCGGGGACATGCTCCTGCAGCGGGCGATGCCGATCGGCCCCGCCGACACCGCGGAGGCGCTCTCGCCGAGGCTGGCGGCGCTCGGCGGCGAGGCGCTGGTCGAGGCGCTCGCGCTCCTCACCGCGGGGAAGCTCGCCCCTGTGAGGCAGGACGCTTCGGAGGTGACGCTCGCGCCGATCCTCACGAAGGAGGACGGCAAGGTGGACTGGACGCGCGCCGCGGCCGTCGTCGCCGCGCGGCTGCGCGGCTTCACGCCGTGGCCCGGCGCCTTCACGACGCTCGACGGGAAGACCGTCAAGCTCCTCGAGGTCGAGGTGCTCGACGCCGCCGCGCGCGGCGACGCCGGGACGGGCGAGAAGGTGGCTGGCCGCGGCCTCGCGGTGTCGTGCGGCGGAGGGACGACCCTCCTCGTCACCCGGCTCCAGCCCGAGGGGAAGGCGCCGCAGGAGGCGCTCGCGTTCCTCAACGGCCTCCGCAGCGACAAGGTGGCGTTCGGCACATGACCGAGATCGCGATCACGGCACGGCAGCTCGCCTTCAACGTCCTCCGCCGGGTCGAGGAGGGGGGCGCGTACGCCTCCCGCGCCCTCGACGCGGCCCTCGCGCAGGCCGGCGCGCTCGAGCCCCGCGAGGCCGGCCTCGCGACCGAGCTGGTCTACGGCACGCTCAGGCGGGCCCTGACGCTCGACCTCGCGCTGGCGCAGCACTCCAGCCGGCCGATCGCGGGCGCCGACCCGGCCGCGCGCATCGCGCTGCGGCTCGGCGCGTACGAGCTGCTCTTCCTCGGGACCGCGCCGCACGCCGCGGTCGGCGAGGCGGTCGGGCTGACGAAGCAGGTCGATCACGGCCGCGCCTCCGGCTACGTGAACGCGGTCCTGCGCGCGCTCTCCCGCAAGCCCGAGCGTCCGGTCCCGCCGCCGCTCGACGCCGACGCCGCCGGCCACGTCGCGGTCGCGGAGTCCCTGCCACGCTGGCTCGCCGAGGAGTGGGTCGCCTGGCTGGGCGCGGCCGATGCGCTGGCGCTCGCGGCCGCGATGAACTCCCCCGCCCCGCTCACGCTCCGCTCCCCGCGGCGCGACGAGCTGGTGGAGCGGCTGCGCGCGAGCGGAATCGACGCGACGCCGGCGCCGCGCTCGCCGGAGGGGGTCCGGATCGGCGGCGGGAGCGTCGCCAACCTGGCGAGGGCGGCGAGCGGGATCCCGTTCCAGGTCCAGGACGAGGCGGCGCAGCTCGTGACGCTGCTCGCCGCCGCGGGGCTGCGCGGAGAGAAGGCGCGCGTCCTCGACGCCTGCGCGGCGCCAGGCGGGAAGGCCTTCCACCTCGCGGAGCTGCTGGCCCCCGGCTCGGAGGTCGTCGCGGTCGAGCTCCACCCGCGAAAGGCGGACTCACTGCGCGAGGAGGCGTTCAAGCGCGTCCTGCCGGACATGAAGGTGATCTGCGCGGACGCCTCGAAGCCGATCCCGGGGCTCGAGGAGGGGAGCTTCGACGCCATCCTGGTCGACGCGCCGTGCGCGGGGCTCGGGACGCTCCGCCGCCACCCCGAGCTGAAGCTGCGCCGCGTGGCGGAGGATCTTCCCCGCTTCGCCGCGATGCAGGAGCCGATCCTCCGGAACTGCGCCAGGTACGCGAGGCCGGGGGCTCCGATCGTCTACTCGATCTGCTCGCTCTCCCGCGCGGAGGGGCCGCGCGTCGTCGACGCGATGCTCGGCTCCGGCTTCGCCCGCGCGACCCCGCCGGCCGGCTTCCCGGCCGACGTCCTCACCGCCGACGGAGACCTCCTGACGCTGCCGAGCAGGCACGGGACCGACGGGTTCTTCGCCGCGAGGATCCAGAGGATCGTCTAGACTGCGCCGCATGGCGCTCCCGATCCGAATCGCCCCGTCGATCCTCTCCGCCGACTTCGGCCGTCTCGCCGAGGAGGTCCAGGCCGCCGAAGCGGCAGGGGCCGACTGGATCCACGTCGACGTGATGGACGGCCGCTTCGTGCCGAACATCACGATCGGCCCGCTCGTGGTCGAGGCCGTCCGGAAGGTCACGAAGCTCCCGGTCGACGCGCACCTCATGATCGTCGAGCCCGAGCGGTACGTGGAGGCCTTCGCGAAGGCGGGCGCCGACGTGATCTCGGTCCACCAGGAGGCCTCGCCCCACCTGCACCGTACGCTCCAGGCGATCCGCGCCGCGGGGGCGAGGCCAGCCGTGGCGCTCAACCCGTCGACGCCGGCCGAGGCGGTCGAGTACGTCCTCGCCGACTGCGAGATGGTCCTCGTCATGACGGTGAACCCGGGCTTCGGCGGCCAGAAGTACATCCCGTCCTGCACCGAGAAGATCCGCCGCCTCCGCGCGCTGGCCGACCGGATCAACCCGGCGCTCGAGATCCAGATCGACGGCGGCGTGAAGGCGGAGACCGCGGGCGAGATCGCCGCGGCGGGCGCCAACGTCCTCGTCGCCGGCTCGGCGGTCTACGGCGCGAAGGACTACCGCGCCGCGATCTCCGGCATCCGCGACGCGGCGCTCGCAGGGCGCCGGCCGGCTTAGGCGGCCGGGGCTCCCGCCGCCGGGAGGAGGATCGCGACCGACGTCCCGGCGCCGGGGCTCGACTCGATCCTGAGCGCCCCCCCGCTGCTCGAGGCCACGCCGGCGACCATCCAGAGCCCAAGCCCCGTCCCGGCCTCCCCCTTGGTCGTGAAGAAGGGCTCGGTGCAGCTCGCGCGCACCCCGGGGCGCATGCCAGTCCCGGTGTCGGCCACCTCGATCTCCACGAAGGCGCCCGGCGCGGGGTTGAACGGGGCCAGCCGCGCGCAGTCGGCCGCGGAGAGCGCGACCGGCCGCGTCCGGACCGTTAGCGTCCCGCCACCCGGCATCGCGTCGCGCGCGTTGAAGCAGAGGTTGAGCACGGCGTTCTGCAGATCCGTGCGGTACCCCTCCACCTCGATCGGAGCCTCGGCGAGGGCGGTCACCACCTTCACCCCCGGCCCGACGGCGGTGTCGAAGAGCTCCAGCGCGACGCGGGCCGCCTCGCGCACGTCGTAGACCGTCGGGCGCTCCGAGCCGTCGGTGCGGACGAACCGCAGCAGGCGGCCGGTCAGCGCGCGCGCGCCGTCGACCGACGCCAGGATGTTCCGCGCGCTCTCCGAGACGCGGGGCTCCCGGGCGTCCACCGCGAGGAGCTCGGCCTCCGAGAGGATGACGGCCAGCAGGTTGTTGAAGTCGTGCGCCACGCCGCTCGCCAGCTCCCCGAGCGCCACCAGCTTCTCGCGCTGCCGCCGGCTCGCCTCCTCCCGGACCTCGGCGGTCACGTCCTGCACGAAGCCGAGCAGCGAGCGCACGCCGCTCTCCGGGTCATCCACCGCCGCCATCGAGAGGAGCGCCTCGATCGGCCGTCCCGTCCGGCTCCGGTAGCGCACCCGGCTGCCGAGGAGCGCCTCCGGCCGCTCCACGACCTCCGCCACGAGCCGATCGCGCTGGCGCGGGTCGTCGAAGAGCGCGGCGGGGATCCCCACGCGGTTGACCTCGCTCACCATCTGCTCCGGCGAGTCGAACTCGAACATCCGCGCGAGGAAGGCGTTCACCGACACGAACGACCCGGAGGGCGTCGACCGGAACATGCCGATGGGCGCCTGCTCGAACATGGTGCGGAAGCGGGTCTCGCTCCGGGCGTGCGCGGCGACCTCGCGCGCCATCGCCGCGGTGGCCTTCGTCACGCGCGCCGCCAACGACCGGTTCCAGACGCCGGCGAGGAGGAGCCCCAGCCCCAGCGCGCCGGCCGCCCCCATCCCCCACAGGAGCATCCGCCGCCAGTGCGACGCCTGGCGCTGGAGCCCGATCACCGGCGCGATCCAGCGGTCGAAGCGCTCGATCTTCGCCTCGGGCGAGTCCAGGGCGATGGCCCGATCGAGCAGGTCCCGCGCCTCGGGCCAGTCGCGCCTGACCGCCACGCAGAGGTCGAAGCGGGCGTCCAGCAGCCCAGCGATCTTCAGGTTGTCGAGCCCCAGGGCGTTGATCGCGGTCGCGGACGGGATCAGCCCGGCCACCATCGCGTCGGCGCGCCCCCCGGCGACGGCGCGCAGGGCGGCGTCGAGGTCGGGCGCGACCTCGAGCTCCAGCTCGAGCGACAGCTTGCGCAGGTAATCGGTCGTGACGTGCCCCTCCGGCGCGGCGACCCTCCTGCCGACCAGGTCGCGGAGCGTGACGAGGAAGGGCGAGTCCAGCCTGGCGATCACCGCCACGGGGGAGGCCGCGTACGGGCGCGTGAAGAGCATCTCCGCGTCCCGCTCGGCGGTGCGGGCGGTGCCCATCAGGAGATCCAGCTCGCCGGCGCGGAAGAGGCGCAGCGCCTCCGCCCAGCTCTGGACGTTCACCCACTCGAGGCGCGCCCCGACGCGCTCGCCGAGCACTCGCGAGAGCTCGACGTCCAGCCCCGCCAAGGTCCCGTCGGCGGCCCGATAGGTGTACGGCGGCCAGGAGGGATCGGCGCCGACCCTCCAGACCGGGTGCGCGGCGACGAACTCCCCTTCGCGCGCCAGCGGCGGGCTCGCGCCGGCCGCCTCCGTTCCCGAGGCGAACGCGAGCAGCGCGAGACCGATCAGGCCGGCCCCCCCGGCAGCGTTCGACGTTGGCATCGCCGGCGTCCCCCCCTGCCGGAACTCTACCTCACCCGGGGGAGGGCCGGCGCACCCGCGTGGCCGCACCACTCCTCCATCGCGGCGCGGGGCGCTACGAGAACGCCCTCCGCACCTCGGGGTGCTCAGCCACGAGCCTGAGCGCCTGCGCGAGCAGCGTCTTGCCGGGCTCCATCTTGAACCAGGTCGACGCGCCGGACGGGTGCGGCAGCGGGATCACGTCGGCCTCCACCCCGTGGTAGTCGAGCCGCAGCGCCCGTCCGACCACCTCGGCGAGCGGCGCCTCGCGCCCGAGCACCTCGGAGATGGCGAGCCGCCCCACCGGGAGCACGAGCGTCGGGCGCATGAGCTCCACCTCGCGCGCGAGGAAGCCGCGCCAGCGCGCCACCTCCGCGGGGGTCGGGACCCGGTCGCCGCCGCCTCGCGCCTTCCCGGGGAAGCAGCGGACGACCGCGGCGATGTAAATGCGCTCGCGCACCAGCTCCTCGTCGGCGCCGGTCGCCTCGCGCAGCCAGCGGAACAGCGTCTTCCCGGCGGTCCAGGCGAACGGGCGCCCGATCCGCGCCTCGTGCGGCCCTGGGGCCTGCCCGACGAGCAGGATGCGGCTCGGGATGGGCGCGGCGTGGACCGGCGGGCCGAAGCCACGAGGGCGGAAGGCCCGGATCTCCGCCTGCAGCTCCTCCAGCGCAGCGACGACCGACGCCCCGGCTCGGCGAGCGCTCACTGCGCCGTCCGCCACGGCTCCTCGCGGACCGAGTGGATCCAGCCCTCGCAGCGGGGGACGTTGGCCGGAACCCCGGTGAAGCCATCGCCCCATGCGCCCGCAGTGGCGACGGCGGCGAGGACCGCATCGAAGAACTCGCCCTTCCCGTCCTCCACCGCCTGCGCCGCCTGCTCCATCTCGAACTCGAGCCTGCACGCGGAGCGTAGCGTGCGCAGGAGCCCCGCGCGCAGCCCCGCGCGGCTGACGCCGTCCTTCGCGTCGTCGCGGTGGGTGCCGATGCCCGCGAGCACCCGCGCCACGTGGCCCGGCCGGACCTCCACGACGGTCGGGCGCCCGGGCTGCGGCGGATCCCATGGCGGGAAGCTGGCGTCCACGCCCGAGAGCGCGCAGAGGCCGAAGAAGGTGCCGCGGTACGTGCGCGCGTGGGTCGGCGTGTGCGGCTCCGCCCGGTAGCCGTCGGTCAGCCGGGGGCGATCCTTCCCCAGCTCGTTCCGGAAACGCGCCGCCGCCTCGGTGAAGTCGCCGCGCTCGCCGAGGAAGCGCTCCTCCAGCTGGCGGCCGAGCGCCGGCGGTCCCTGCAGCGCCTGCCGCAGCAGGCCGAGCTGCCGGAGGTGCGTCTCCGCGAGCGAGAAGGCGAAGTCCAGCCCGACGGCGAGCGTCCCCTCCGCCCAGCGGCTCTCCTCCGCCAGCCACTTCGCGAAGCCGTGCTTGATGTCCCGGCGGCCCGGAGCGTCGCCGAACGGACGCCAGAGCCGAACGAGCCGGGCCCGGTCCGGCTCGAGCTCCAGCTTGGCCGCGATGATCTGGTTTCCTGCCCCTTCGGCCCCGCTCCAGCGCAGGCCGATCACGACGCCGCGCTCCGGAAAGGGGACGCGCGGGCCGCCGACGCGCCCGAAGACCGCGCCTGATGATGCCGCTTCGTTCTCCGCCATCGCTCTCATTCCCTTCGATTCGTTACAGCCCGCTTCCGCGGGGGTGTCAACCCGGGCCGGGCGGTGTCGGCTGACCACGACGGGGCGTTGCTTTGGCGAAGGATTCCGGGGGGGTGACCCCGAACGTACGTTGAAGTCCTTCCGCAGATGACCGGCGGTGTACTATTGCGCCCTCTTGAAGCCACACGCCCCAGTTGGAGGCCACATGCGCATTGGAATCGCCCTCGCCGCCGTGATCGCGTTGACCGGCTGCGTCTCGCAGCAGAAGTACCGCGTCAAGGAGCAGGAGGCCGACAAGTACAGGACGGACTGGCAGAAGGAGGTCGAGGCCCGCAAGGCCATCCGCTCCCAGTTCGAGGCCGTCCAGCGCGATTTCGAGTCGATGCAGACCGACGTCAAGGCGCTGCAGACGAAGGCCAGGAGCGACGAGGACAACCTGACCGCGAAGCAGGCAGAGCTGCGCAAGGCCCAGGACCTGCTGGCCTCCCAGGCTGCGCTCATCGACGAGCTGGCCAAGTCGAAGAAGCGCCTGGAGGTCGCCAAGGCCGAGCTCGAGAAGCGGAGCTCCGAGTACGAGCAGCTGGCCCAGTCGCTCAAGGGTGAGATCGAGTCCGGCCGGATCGAGCTCTCCGAGCTCAAGGGCAAGATGACGGTGAAGATGAAGGACAAGATCCTCTTCTCGTCCGGCTCGGCCACCATCGGCAAGGAGGGGGCCGACGCCCTCGCCCGCGTCGCCGAGGCGCTCCGCAACATCCAGGGCAAGGTGATCCGCGTGGAGGGGCACACCGACAACGTCCCGGCCGGCGGCTCCACCTTCGCCTCGAACTGGGAGCTCTCGGCGGCTCGCGCGCTCGCGGTCGTCCGCGTCCTGCAGGACCAGGGGGTCGATCCGACCAAGCTCGCAGGCGCAGGCTACGGCGAGTACCAGCCCATCGGCGCCAACGACACGCCCGAGGGGCGCAGCATCAACAGGCGGATCGAGATCGTGCTCGTGAACGCCGAGGGGATGGCGCCGCCGACCCTCACCGCCGAGGAGGCGGCCGGCCCCGACGTGGTCCCGGCCCCGCCGCCGAAGCCGGCGCGCAAGGCCAAGGCGAAGAAGTAGGTAGCGTCACCCCTGGTTACATCCCCTCTCCCCCGCAGGCGGCTGACCATTAGCCTCATTTTGGGCTGCGTCGCCCTCTCCCCCGGTGGGGGAGCAGGGCGTCGGCCGAGTCCCGGCGAAGTCCGACGGAGCTCACGGAGCGCTCGGAGGCGAGCGGCTCGAGACGAGGCGGGCGCACGACGCCCCCTCACCCAGCCTCTCCCCCGCGGGGGCGGCGAGCAGCGCATGCGACGAGGCCGCCCGCCGCCGAGATCCTGCTCGACCGCCCTCACCACTTCTTGTAGCGGCCCCACGTGAGGAACGCGCCCGAGGAGGTCACCGCGAGGCCGAGCACCATCCAGAACGACCACGGGTGCTCGGCGAACGGGATCGGCACGTTCATCGAGAAGGCGCTCACGACGAACGTCGGCACCATGATCGTCAGCGTGATGATGGTGAGCGTCTTCATCGTGAGGTTCAGGTTGTTCGACACCACCGAGACGCGCGCGTCCATGAGGCTCGCGAGGATGTTGGAGGCGATCTCCGCCTGCCGGAAGCACTGCTGGTTCTCGATCAGGATGTCGTCGAGGAACTCCAGCTGCTCCTGCGTGAAGCCCTGCCGCGGCCCGTGCGTCTTGAGCTTCTCCAGCGCGATCCCGTTCGAGCTGATCGCCGACACGTAGTAGACGAGGCTCTTCTGCAGCTTGAAGAGGTTGAGCAGGTGCCGGTTGTCGAAGGACTGGTTCACCCGCCGCTCGAGCGAGTCGGAGAGCATGCCGATGACGCGCAGGTGCTCCAGGAAGTGGAAGATGGTCCGGTAGAGGATCCGGAGCAGCACGTCGACCGGCACGGCCGTCCCCTTGTACGGGAGCCGGCCGGCGTCGAGGACGGGGGCCTCCTCGGCCATCACCACGATCAGCTTGTCCTTGAAGAGGAAGAGGCCGTTCGAGAGCACCTTGAAGAGGAAGTCGTCCTCCTTCGAGTAGCTCTTCGGCCGCTTGAGGATGATCGCGAGGTGCTCGGGCTCGACCTCGAAGCGGGCGAGCTCGTCGGGGTCGAGGGCCGAGTTGAGCGTGTGCTCGTCGACCTTCAGGCCGTCCACGAGCAGCCGCCGCTCCGCCTCGTCGGGCGCGGAGACGAGCCAGACCGGCCCGTCCTCGACCGGCTGCAGGCGACCCTCGACGAGCTGGCTCTTCCGGAGCATGCACCGACCTCCCGTCTTCGCGCTCGCCGTTCCCGCCGGCCGCGCTACTTCTTCTTCGCCGCCCGGCAGGCGTCGCGGGCGCCCTTCACCTGGTCGAAGAAGTCGGCCGGGACGACGCCGCCGCGCACGACCGGCCAGGACTTCTCGGCGGCCAGCCGCCACGGCGTCGGATCGACCGCCACCGAGGAGAGCCCCTGCTTCTTCATCGCGCTGATGGCGTCGGCGTTCAGCCGGGCCACCTCGACGTCGACCCTGTGGCCCAGCTCGCGCGCCACGCCGGCGAGCTGCTCGCGCAGCCCCGGCTCGATCTTCTCCCAGGTGTCCTTGCGGACGAGCGTCGCGCCGAGGAGGTTCCCCCAGGGCGTGTCCACCATGTACTTCGCCTTCTCGAAGACGCGCATCGTGAGGATGAGTGACGGCACGTTGGCGATGCAGTCGAGCATCCCGGTCTGGAAGGACGGGTAGATGTCGGAGCCGGAGAGGACCACCGGCCGGTAGCCGCTGGCGCGCCAGGCCGCCTCGCTCTTCGGATCGCCGTCCCAGCAGAAGACCTTGGCGTCCTTCGCCTCGGCCGGCGTCTTGAAGGGCGCGTTGCAGAAGAAGCGGAACTCCCCGATCTTGGACCAGTGGAGGGCGAGGAGGTTCTTGGTGGCCAGCGCCGACTCGATCCGCGGGCGCACCTTCTCGAAGACGCACATCATCTCCGCCTCGTCGGCGAAGAGCATCGGCACTGCCAGCGCCTGCGGCTCCGAGATGACGTCGTGCATGCCGACGTTGCTGATGGCCACGGCCTGGAGCTGGTTGATCCCCATCTTGCGGACCATGTCCCCTTCAGACCCCTGCACGCCGCCGGCGTAGACCTTCAGCTTCACCTTGCCGCCGGAGACCTGCTCCCAGCGCTGCGCCATCTCCTTGAGCAGCTCGTGCCAGGTGGAGCCCTGCGGCGCGAGCGTGCCGAGCTTGATGGTGACCTGCGCCCCCGCTGGGAGCGCGAGGCAGGCGAGGATGGCAGCGAGCGCGAGTTTCTTCACGTGAGCTCCTTCTCCAGACGGCAGCGGCACGGCGGTTCTACAGGAAGAGGTCATCGACGAGGCCGAGGAGGGCGCGCGCCCGGCGCTGCGCCAGCACGTTCTCGAGCCGGTGCGGCTTGTCGGCGTTCGGGTCCGCGCGCAGCACCTCCTCGAGGAGGCGGGTGAAGGCCTCCCGGTCCTGCGCCTTGACGAGCACTCCCTCGGCGTACGAGACGTGCGGCCCCAGCTTCTTATTCTTGGAGAGGGCGAGCGCCCGCGCGTAGTGCTGCTTGGCCTTCTCGACCCCGCCCCCCTCGCTGGCGGTCCTCCCCGGATCCAGCACGAGGAAGTACTCGTGGAGCGCCCCCTCGCCCCAGGACTCGTCGAGCGCGAGCGCGCGCTCCATCATCGCGATCGGCGCGGGCAGCTCGGCGACGAGCGCCATGTCCCCCTTGCCGTTGGAGATGGCGAGCGACCAGGAGGCGGCGGTCCAGTAGAGGAACGGTACGTCCTCCTTGTCGTCCAGCTCGGCGAGCGCCCTCGCGAGCTCCGGGCCGGGCTGGAGGCGCTTCGAGATCCCCTTCTCGTGCTCATCGAGCCCGCGCAGGCCGTAGTCACGCGCGCGCAGGAAGAGCTTCCTCGCACGCTCGCGTCCCGCGCGGGCCGTGGCGAGGTCGCCCCTCTGGTCGGCGACCTCCGCGTCGGAGGCGACGAAGGCGTAGCCGTACTGGGTGAAGCCGCTCGCGAGCGAGAGCAGGAGCCCCTCGTGGTGCGGGGCCTCCTCGAGGAGCCCCTCCATCGTCTTGAGCGCAAACGGGATGGCGTCGCGCACCAGCTCGGGGTCGTCGTCCTGCGACATCGCGCCGCCGCCGCCCGAGATGGCGTCCGCGACGAAGCCGACGGTGACCGACTTGCAGCCGGTGTTGGACAGGAGCGCGGCCAGCGCGATGGGGGCGATCAGCAGTCGATTCACGGGGCTTCCAGAAGGATGGTTCGTGGTAGTCATTAGCCCCCGCCGCCGGACCGGTCAACGAGGTAGATCGTGAGCACGCCGAACCCCACGTCGGGGTCCCAGAACAACGAGAAGATTGGCACCCGCCTCGAGCGCTGGCCGACCACCTTCCTGCTCCTTGCCATGATCGCCCTCCCGGCCGCGAGCGCAGCCTGGCGGCGGCTCGGCGGGCGCGACGTGCCGGGCGCGTCGATCCTCGCCCAGCACATCACGCTCTGGATCGGCTTCCTCGGCGCCCTGCTCGCGACCGCGACCGGGCGCCACCTCGGGCTCTCCACGCAGGAGCTGCTCCCCGAAGGCTGGCCCCGCCGCAGCGCCCGGCTCTACGCCCACGCGATCTCCGCCGCGACGGTCGGGCTCCTCGGCTTCGCCTCGCTGGCGCTCGTCCGCTCGGAGTGGGACAGCCAGGGGATCGTCGCCTTCGGGATCAGGGTCGCCTGGAGCCAGCTGGTGATGCCGATCGGCTTCGCCGCCATGTCGCTCCGGTTCGCCTGGGCCGCCGGCGAGGGGCGCTGGCGCTGGCTCGAGCGGGCTGGGGTCCTCGCGTTCGCCTGCGCCGCCTTCCTGCTCGGGTTGGCGGAGGGCTCCTCCAACCTGGCGCTCTTCCTCTCGCTCCTGGTCATCGCGGCCTTCCTGCTCGGCGCGCCCGTCTTCGTCGCCATGGGCGGCATCGGGATGGCGCTCTTCTTCATGGAGTCCGGGCCGCAGGCGATCGCCGCCGTCCCCACCGCGACCTTCAACCTGGTCGCCTCGGCGACGCTCCCGGCCATCCCGCTCCTCACTGTCGCCGGCTACATCCTGGCCGAGGGTGGGTCCGCGGCCCGGCTCGTGCGGGCCTACAAGGGGATCTTCGGCTGGATGCCGGGCGGCGTGGCGGTGATGGTCGCCTCCGTCTGCGCCGTCTTCACGACCTTCACTGGCGCCTCGGGCGTCACGATCCTGGCGCTGGGCGGCCTCCTGCTGCCATCGCTCCTCGAGGAGAAGTACCCCGAGCCCTTCTCCGTGGGGCTCGTCACCGCCTCCGGATCGCTCGGGCTGCTCTTCCCGCCCTCGCTCCCCGTGATCCTCTACGCCGTCGTCGCCAACGCGCCGATCGATCACCTCTTCATCGGCGGCCTGGTCCCCGGCCTCCTCATGATCGTGCTGGTCGCCGCCTACGGCGTGAGGGTCGGGATCAAGGCCGGCGCGCCGCGCCCCCCCTTCGACGGGCGCGAGGCGGCGCGGGCCTTCTGGGCCGCGAAGTGGGACCTCGGCCTCCCGACCCTCGTCATCGTCGCCGTCGGCACCGGCTTCGCGACCATCGTGGAGTCGGCGGCCATCGCCGCGGCCTACTCGATCATCGTCGAGGTCTTCATCCTCCGGGAGGTCCACCCGACGCGCGAGCTGCCCCGCGTCCTCGTCCACGCGGCGGCGCTCGTCGGCAGCGTCCTGATCCTGCTCGGCGCGGCGCTCGGCGTGACGAGCTTCCTCGTCGACGCCGAGATCCCCACGCGGCTCGTGGAGTGGATGACCCTCCACGTGAAGAGCCCGGCGCTCTTCCTGCTGGTGCTCAACGGGGTGCTGCTGGTCCTCGGGAGCGTCCTCGAGATCTACTCGGCGATCGTCGTCCTCGCGCCGCTCCTCGCGCCGCTCGGGATCGCGTACGGGATCGACCCGATCCACCTCGGCGTCGTCTTCCTGGCGAACCTCGAGCTCGGCTTCCTCTTCCCGCCGATGGGGCTCAACCTCTTCCTCGCCGCCTCGCGCTTCGGGAAGCCGCTGCCGTACATCTACAAGCGGACCTTCCCCTTCCTGATCATCATGTCGTTCGGGGTGCTCGCCATCACCTACCTGCCCGCGCTGACCACCGGCGTGGTGAGCCTCTTCACGAAGTAGCGCGAGGCCACCCCTCGCGCAGCGCGAAGAGGGTGAAGGTCACCGCGTAGGCGCCCGCGACGTCGATCGTGTAGTGCAGGTGGGCGAGGAAGACCGAGGCCACGACGAGCACGTGGCCGGCGAGCGCGATCCAGCGGAGCCGCGGGCGCTCCCAGACGTAGAGGAGCAGCAGGAAGGTCGTCGCCGTGTGGCCGGAGAAGAAGAGGTCCTTCGTCAGGTAGGCCTGCGCCGAGCCCTTCGCGAAGACGTGCCACGGCGAGACGAGCTGCGCGAAGGCCGACAGCGCGCCGTGCGCGCCGAGCCCCGGCCCGGCGACGGCCGGATCCGGCACGCCCAGCCCCGTCATCGCGATGGTGAGGCCGCGGGCGAGCGAGACGAGCGCGCCGGTCACCATGTAGCGGACGAAGCGGCGGGGCGCGTCCCAGAGCAGCCCCGCGGCCACCGGCAGGTAGAGGCAGAGCCAGAGGACGTAGTTCCCGTTTGCCACCCAGGCCACGTACGGGACGTTGGCGAGGACCGCGTCCGGCAGCGTCGGCGCGGGGCGGCGCTCGTTCCAGATCGCGAGCGCGGTCATCGCCGCGTAGGCCGCGTAACGGAAGAGGAGCGCCAGCAGGATCGCCTTCCAGAGCGATCGGATGGCGGCGAGGCCGCGCTCGGGCGCGTCGCGTTCGGGGTTCACGGCACGCGAGGTAGCACGGCGCGCCCCCGGCCGGAAAGAGGCGCGGCGCCGGGCGCGCCCCGGCGTTAGGATCGACGGCCATGCGACGCCTCTACCCGCTCTACCCGCTGGTCCTCGCCCTCCTGGTGGGCGGGAACGTCCTCTACACGTTCCTCGCGACGCCCGCCGTCTTCGCCCACTTCGAGCGCCACCTCGCCGGCGAGATCGTGGCGGCGATGATGCCGTACTATTTCCGCTACGGCCTCGCGCTGGCCGCCACCGCCGCCGCGATCTTCGCGCTCTCGGCGAGCGCCCGCGGAGGGCGCGCCTTCAAGGTGTCGGCAGCGCTCCTGGCGATCACGCTCGCGACCGCGCTCGCGGTGGTCCTCTGGCTCTACCCGGCGATGGTCGAAGTCCGGGCCCAGGTGCCGTCCTTCGCGGCCGACGCCCCAGTGACCGCGGCTCGCGCGGCCTTCCGCAGGCTGCATGGCGTGAGCGCCGCGCTCAACCTGGTGCTGCTCGCCTCCGGGACCGCGCTGCTGCTGCTGGCGCCGAGGCACGTGCAACCGCATGCACCTCTCCCCCGCACCCGCGGGGGAGAGGTTGGGTGAGGGGGCGTCAAACCCTCTCCACCGGTCACGTCCCCGGATCCGGCTCCCCGTCCAGGTCGTCGTCCTCGAAGCCGCGGATCGAGCTCTTCACGTTCCACTCGATGCGGCGACGGTTCTCGTCGAGCCTCGGATCGAGGAAGGCTCCGCCCGTCCCCGTGAACCAGCCGGACGGATCGATCGACAGGGTCGCGTTGATGGCCGCCCCTTCCTCGACGGTGATCGGTCCAGGAAGGACTGCGACCGCCGTCAGGTCGGAGACGAACTGGAACGGCTCGCCGTCGACGGTCAGGTCGAGGACGATCGACTGGCCGAGCGGAGCGAAGTCCGGGTCGGCTACGGCCTCGCCGGGAGTGAGCTTGTGCAGCTGCACCGCCAGCCCGGCGTAGGTGCCGGCCGGGACCTCCGCCTCGAGCACGTACTCGACGCCTCCGTCGAGATCGGCCCCTGCGAGGTCGATGACGACAGGATCCCACCGAAGGGTCGGGCCCTCCGGCGCCTCCGCCGTGGTCTCGACCAGCATCACCTTGCGGACGACGATCCTTGCCCTCTCCAGACCGATGCGGTCGCCGATCGCGAGCGCTGCGCTCACGGGTGCCGTCGCGGTCAGCGCGGTCGCTGCCGTAGCACCGCCGCTCACGTGCGTCGAGACTGCCACCGTCCCGGTGCCGCCGCCGCTGCACGCCGCGAGAGATGCGAGAAGCGCGAGAAATGACCTTTTCATCGTGGACCTCCTCGTTGGGCTGAGCCGACCCTGCCCTGCCTATGTGCGCTCAGTGCGCCCGCGCGGCCGCAGGAAATGGGGGTTCCGCCCTTGTCGGGCACCCGCCTCACCCGTGCGGTGGATGCAGGGTTTCGCGACAGGCCCGCTCCGTCCCCGGAGGCGGCCTCTGCTATCTTCCCCCCTCGATGCTCTTCCGGATCCTGCGCGGCGCGCTCCGCCTCCAACCCATGAGGCTGGCGCTGGTCGTGCTCTCCACCGCGATGGGGGCGGCCATCGCGGCCGCCCTCCTCTCGGTCGCGCTCCAGGTGGAGGACCGCCTCGCCCGGGAGCTGCGCGGCTTCGGCGCCAACATCGTGGTCGAGCCGATCTCCGCCGGCGCCCCATCTGGCGCCCGCTCCGCCCCCGCCTACCTCTCCGAGGCCGACCTCTCCCGAGTCCTGGCCATCTTCTGGCGCCACAACGTCGTGGGCATCGCCCCGTCGCTCACGGCCCCCGCCAGCGTCCGCGCGGCGGGCCGGACCGAGCGGGCGCTCGTGGCCGGCCTCTGGTTCGACCGGCCGATCGAGCGGCCGGGTGGCGAGGGGACGATCCGCTCCGGCGTCGTGGCCCTCTTCCCTTACTGGGAGGTCGAGGGGCGCTGGCCCGCGCCCGGCGAGCTGGACGTGGCGGTCGTCGGCCGCGCGCTGGCGCAGCGGATCGGCGCCACGATCGGCGGCGACGTGGAGCTGGAGGCGGCCGGCTCCCGCCGCTCCTTCCGCGTGGTCGGCGTCGTCCGGAGCGGCGGGTTCGAGGAGGAGCAGGTGCTGCTCGACCTGGACGCCGCGCAGGCGCTCCTCGGGCACGAGGGGCGCATCTCCCGAGCGCTGGTCTCCGCCGTGACGGTCCCGCTCGACGGCTTCGGCCGACGCGACCCGGCGGGGATGACCCGGCGCGAGTACGAGAAGTGGTTCTGCACGCCCTACGTCACGAGCGTCGCGAAGCAGGTGGAGGAGGCGATCCCCGGCAGCCGCGCGCGGCCGGTCTGGAGCATGGCGGAGGCGGAGGCGCGCGTCCTCTCGCGCCTCGACGTCCTGATGACCCTCCTCGCGGCCCTCGCGCTCGGCGCCGCGGCCCTGGCGGTCGCCTCCACCTTCGCCGCGCGCGTGATGGGGCGCAGGACCGAGATCGCCCTCCTGCGCGCGACCGGCGCCAGCGCCGGCCAGATCGCGCTCCACCTCGGGTCGGAGATCGCGCTCCTCGCCGGGGTCGGCGGCCTGGTCGGCGCCGGGCTCGCGGCCCTCCTGGTGCGCGCGCTCGGCGAGGCGGTCTTCGGCACCGCCCTCGTCCCGGGGGCTGCGCTCCTGCCGCTGTCGCTGGGAGGCTCGCTCGCGGTCGCCGCGCTCGGCTCCGTCTGGCCCATCCGGCGGGCGCTGCAGGTGGACCCCGCGGGACAGCTCAAGGAGGCCGCGTGATCTGGCGGGATCGCTTCGCGCGGCTCTGGCTCGCGCGCTCCCTGCGCGGGACGCTCGCCTCCACCGCCGTGGCGACGCTGTCGCTGGCGCTCTCGGCGGCCCTGGTCTTCGCGCTCGTGGCGGTGAGGCGCGGCGTCGGCGAGCAGCTCGGCAGGGAGCTGGCGAGCTATGGCGCCAACCTCCTGGTCCTCCCCGAGAGCGCGCCGCTCCGCTTCGGCCTCGGCGCGCTCGAGCTCGGCCCCGTGGAGGAGGATCGGAGCCTCCCCGAAGCGGCGCTGCTGGCGCTCCCGGGGGTCCCCGGCGCCGGCGTCGACTCGGTCGCCCCAGGGCTCCTGGCCAGCGTCGACCTGGACGGCGAGCCCGTCGCGGCAGCGGGCTGGCCGCTGGCGGCGCTGCGGCGGCTGAACCCGCTCTGGCGGGTCCGCCCGGACTGGCCCGCGCAGGGGGAGGCGATGATCGGGACCTCGCTCGCCGGGAGGCTGCGGCTCGCTGCGGGTGCGACGGTCGAGGTCCGCGCCGCCGCCGGGAAGGCGCGCGTCCGGATCGCAGCGGTGGTCGAGACCGGCGGGGCCGAGGACGAGAACCTCTTCCTGCCGATCGACCTCCTGCAGTCGCTCTCGGGACGGCCGGGCGAGGCGTCGCTCGCGCTCGTTCGCGCGAACCTCGCCGGGCGTGCGCCGGAGGAGGCGGCGCGGGCCGTCGCCGCGGCCGTGCCGGGGTCCGACGTCCGGACGCTGTCGCAGGTCGCGCGCGCGGAGGCCTCGCTCCTCGCCAAGGTGGCGCGGCTCCTGCTGCTCGTGACCATCGCCCTCGGCGCCGCCACCGCCTTCACCGTCTCCGGGACGCTCGGCGTCCTGCTGCTGGGGCGCCGGCAGGAGATCGGGCTCTACCTCGCGCTCGGCGCCGGGCCCGGGCGGGTCCGGGCGCTGCTGCTCGCGGAGGCGACCGCGGCCGGGCTCGCGGGCGGGGTCGCCGGGTGCCTCCTGGGGCTCGCCGCCGCAGAGGCGATCGCCATCTCGGTCTTCGGCGCGGCGATCTCCGTCCCGTGGATCGCCGCCCCCGCGGCGCTCGCCGCCGCCCTCGTCATAGCGCTCGGCGCCGCCGTCTGGCCGGTGCAGAAGGCGCTGCAGGTGGACCCGTGCGATATTCTGCGAGCGCAGTGAGGACCACAAAGTGACCGGCGAACGCATCTCCCTGGAGAAGGTGGTCAGGCGCTACGGGGAGACCGAGGCGCTCCGGGAGCTCACGGCCGAGATCGAGGCGGGCTCGTGGGTCAGCCTCGTCGGCCCCTCCGGCTCAGGCAAGTCGACCCTCCTCCACCTGCTCGGCGCGATGGACTCGCCCTCGTCGGGCCGGATCGTGCTGGGCGACAGCGAGCTGGGCGCGCTCGACGCCGAGGGGCAGAACCGGCTCCGGCGCGAGCGGGTCGGCTTCGTCTTCCAGCAGCACCACATGGTCCCGTTCCTCTCCGCCGTCGAGAACGTGATGCTCGCGCAGCACTTCCACTCGGTCGCCGACGAGGCCGAGGCGCTCGGGGCGCTCGAGCGCGTGGGGCTCTCGCACCGCGCCCGCCACCTGCCTTCGCAGCTCTCGGGCGGCGAGCGGCAGCGCGCCTGCATCGCGCGGGCGCTGGTGAACGAGCCGGGCGTGCTCCTCCTGGACGAGCCGACCGGGAACCTCGACTGGAAGAGCGCCCTCGTGGTCCTCGACGTCATCGCGCGGCTGCACGACGAGTCCGGCTTCACCGTGGTCTGCGCCACGCACAACCTCGCGGTCGCGCGCTGGAGCGACCGGATCCTGCGGCTCGTGGACGGGTCGCTCGTCGCGGACGAGCGCTCGCCGGGCGACCGGCCGCGGAGCGAGACCAACCAGCCCTTCAGGGAGGCGACGTGAGCAACGAGCCGGAGAAGCAGCTGCAGGTCCCCTTCAAGCGCTTCGTGGTGATCGGCCTCCTGGGGATGGGGCTCGTGATCGCCATCGCGGTGGGCGCCATCCTCGCGGCCCCCGCCGTCTTCGACCGTGCCAAGGTCGGCCAGGCGACGATCGCGGCCGACGGCGTGCAGGAGATCACCGTCCAGGTCGCGCAGGGCGTCTACCGGCCGAACGTCCTCCGCGCGAAGGCCAACGCGCCGCTCCGCCTCCGGCTCCAGGTCCACGAGCTTCACTCCTGCTCCACGAAGCTGCTCGTCCCGGACCTGAAGCTCGACTTCGACCTCCCCACCCCGGGCTCGATCGACCTGACCATCCCCGCCTCGCCGGCCGGCAGCTACCTCTTCACCTGCGGACAGAAGATGGTGAAGGGGAGCATCGTGCTGGAGTAGCGGCGCGCCATGCCCGGTTCGGAGAACTGAGATGCCGGGCTCCTTCGAGGCCAGCTTCTTCACCGCGTTCGACGGCGCCCTCGCCTGGGCGCTCGCCGCGCTGCTGCTCCGGCGCGGCGGCGCGCGGCGGGTGGTCCTCCCGTACGCGGCCTCGCTCGCAGCGGGGCTCTCGCTCGGCGCCGCGCTCTTCTTCGCGGCCCGCGCGCGCGGCCTCGCGCTCGGGGAGGTCGCGCCGCAGCTCCTCCGCGTCGTCCACCTGCACGGCTTCGCCCTGCTCGCGGCGTCCCTCGCGCTCCGGTCCTTCCCGGCGGCCCGCCTCTTCGGGGCCCCGCGCCTCCGCGGCGTGGCCGAGGCGGCGCTCCTCGCCACCGGCCTCCTCTGGCTCCTGCCGCAAGGGACCTTCCTCGCGGCCGCGCTCCGCGACGACGTGGTGCTGCGCGGCGCCGCGTGGCCGATCCTGCTCTCCGCGGCGGCCGGGATCGCCCTCGCCGTCGCCCTCGGCGCGCTGCTCGCATGGGTCTGGGAGCGCGCGGGGCTCGCGCGCGCGGTGACGCCCTCCTCCTTCCTCGCGCTCCTCTTCGCCCTCGCGCTCGCTGGCATCGGCCCGACGGCGCTCGGCGCCCACACCCTCCCGGCGGCGCTCTCCGGCGCCATCGGGCGCGCGCTGCACGACGGGGTCCACCTCGCCTTCGTCACCTTCCAGGTCCCGGATCACCCCTTCCTGCGGGTGGGCGCCTACCAGGCGATCCTCTTCGCCTTCGAGCCCTCGACCCACGCCCTCGCGGCGATCGCGGTGCTGGGGCTGCCGCTCGTCCTCGCGCTCGCCGCCTTCCTGCGCCGCCCGGCGCCGGTGGTCGCGCCGGAGGCGCGCCCCCCGAGCGGCGGCTCGTCCGCGCGGCGTTCGTGCGCGAGAGCCGGCTCGGCGCGACGGCGTTCGTGCTCTCTGCGATCGTCCTGGTCGCCGCCATCCGGGCCGAGGGGGCGCGCGCCGACGCGCTCTACGACCCACTCCCCGAGCCGGCCGTCGACGACGGCGCCGGGCAGGTGATCGTGCCGCTTGCCTCGCCGTTCGGCGGCGACGGCGATCGGATGCGCAAGTTCGTCTACACGACCGACGGGCGCGCGGTGACCTTCTTCGTCGTCCGGCGCGGCGACGGCGCCCTGACGGCCGCGCTCGACCTCTGCGACATCTGCCAGCCGAAGGGCTACGCGCAGATGGGGCGCGACTACGTCTTCTGCAAGTACTGCAAGACGCCCATCCCCGTGGGCACGGTCGGCCAGCCAGGCGGGTGCAACCCCATCCCGATCCCGGGCGCGCAGGTGAAGGGGAGCCTGCTCCTGATCTCCCGCGCCGAGCTCGTCGCCGCCTGGGAGAAGGGGATGGCGGGCAAGCGATGAGCGGCGCAGGCGCGACGCTCGCGGCCCTCTCCGCACCGGCCCGCCGATGGGCCCCGCAGGTTCGCGGGGCTCTTCGCCGCGTGGGCGATCGGCATGGAGCTGGCGACGAGCCAGGGCTTCATCGCGGCGGTCGTGAGCCTGCCCGGCGCCGTGCTGCTGGTGCTCGCAGGGCTCGCCGCGCTCCTCGCGGCCGCTGCGGAGCCGTTCTCTGGCCGCGGCACGGCGGCGGGGCGCGCCTCCCGGGCGCTCGCGCTCGCCGGCGGCGGGCTCCTGCTGCTCTCGCCGCCGGTCTCGGTTGCCACACGGGACACCCGGATGCTGAAGGTCGGCGAGGGGCAGGAGCTGCCTCAGGGTGTGCTCCCGGGGCTGCCGGCGCTCCAGATCGGCGAGTTCAGGCTCGCGCCGGACGGCCCGATCCCGCTCTCGAAGACGGTCGAGGTCCCGCTCCTGACGTCCGCCGGTGAGGTGGTGACGGTCGGCCTCTTCCCGCCGGCGCGGCTCGGCGGCTGGCGGCTCGCCGTGTTCCAGTTCGGCTACGCTCCGGCGGTCGAGTGGTTCGGGCCGGACGGGAAGACCATCGCCGAAGGCTTCATGATGCTCGGCACCTTCCCGAAGACGGAGGAGGAAGCGCGGCTCGTCGAGTGGCTGCCCAAGCCCAACGTGATGATGGGGGTTGGAACCTTCCCGCCCGACGTCGAGGACCTGCTCACGCCGCCGGGCTCCAGCTGGCACCTGCACCTGCGGCTGCAGGAGGCCACGGTCGCCGGCGCCCGCCGCACGCTCGCGGATCCAGAGAGCTACAGGTTCGTCATGGACGGCCGGCCGGCCGACCCGACGCTCTTCGTCGAGGCCTTCGAGGGGACGGAGCGGCGGTTCGCCGGGACGATCGCGGGCGGAAGCGGCGCCGAGTTCCCCGGCGGCCGCGTCCACGTCGCGCGCGAGCTACTGCTCTGGGCGGATCTCCAGGCGGTCCGGGATCCGTTCGTCGAGCTCTTCCTGATTGGTGGGCTGCTGCTCTGCGCCGGCGCCCTTGGCGGGCTCGCGGTCTTCGGGGTGGCCAGGTTGCGGCGGCGCTGACCGGCGCCGCTCAGGCCATCGCGGAGTCTGCGGCCTCGTACGGCTCTGCCGTCTGGCCGAGCCCCAGGTAGGTCAGCAGCCGAAGCTGGTGCTGGCGCAGCCCCCGGATGGAGACGTGCTCCGCCCGCTTCGCGAGGGCGTTGGCGAGGACGGCGACGGCGAAGTCGTGGAACTCGCGGACCTGGGTCAGGTCGATGCGGACGCCCTGCTCCGAGGACGACAATTCGAGCGCGCGAACGACGCTCTGCGCCGCGGCGACGTCGAAGACCCCGTCCATCCTGATCTCGACTGATTCCAGCTCGTTAGCGCTTGGCACGGACCACTCCCTCGCTGATTCCGGCGTTGTAGAGCAGGCAATGTAAGAACCGTGCCCTCCAGGAGGAAGTCACCGGATTGGGGGAGGCTGCCGAAGCGCATGCGATCACAGCGTGATCTTCACCATGCGCCATGGCGCCGCACCTGTTTGGAGCGGCTTTCATTTCACCCAGGGTGGCCTGGGCCCGGTCGGGCAGACCTGAAGGGGCCTGGCCGGGGGTCCTGGGGCGCCGCGCCGACGGATCAGGACGCTGGCTTTGCGTCCCAGAGCGCACGCACCAGCTTGGGGCGCACGCCGGTTGCGGCGAGGAGCGCGTCGAGCCGCTCACGGGCCTCGCGGGACGAGGCGCGGACCTTCTTCGCCAGGATCAGCTCGTTCTTCAGCGAGTGCTCCCAGCCGGTCAGCTCGGTGACCGTCACGCGGTATCCCTCCGCCTCGAGGGCGAGCGCGCGGATGACGTTGGTGAGGTGTGAGCCGAACTCGCGCCGGTGCCACGCGTGCTCGTAGAGCGGCGCGACGACCGGGGAGGCCCCCTTCGCCTCGCCGAGCTGGCGCGCGACCTCGGCCTGGCAGCAGGGGACGACCGCGACGTGGTCCGCGTTCCGCTTGATGGCGAGGAACAGCGCGTCGTCGGTGGCCGTGTCGCAGGCGTGCAGCGCGGTGACGAGGTGGAGCCGCTCGGGCAGCTCGGCCTCGCCGATGGCCGCGCCGACGAAGCGCATCCGGCCATAGCCCAGCTTCGTCGCGGTCTCGGTCGCCTTCGCGACCAGCTCCGGCCGCGACTCGACCGCGTGGAGCGTCCCCTTGCCGGCGTCCTTCAGGAAGAGCTCGTAGAGGACGAAGCCGAGGTAGCTCTTGCCCGCGCCGAGGTCGGCGATGGCGGGGTCGCCGAACCGCGTGAGCACGTCGTCGACGACGGGCGCGAGGAGCTGCGCCAGGTGGTTGACCTGCTTCAGCTTGCGCAGGCTGTCGGCGTTCAGGTTGCCGTCGCGCGTGAGGACGTGGAGCGCCTTGAGCAGCTCCACGGACTCGCCCGGCAGCAGCTCCCGGCGTACCGCCTTCTCACCCTTCACTTGCCTGCGCATCCCGTGTCCTCGTGTGGCTCGCACCGCGGGGCGCGGGCTGGAGAGAGGTGTACCTCAATCCCCGGCCGGCCGTTCGCCCATCCCTCGCGGGGAACGCCGAACGGGGCGACCTGTCATACCTTTGGTGCACCCCGGCGCCGATTTGGTCTCCTCGCTTCCACGAGGACGGCCGCCGGGTCGCACCGACCACGAGAAGAGTCGAACCTCGAGGGAGCGGGTCATGAAACGGTTGATGGCAGTCTGTGCTGCAGCGGCGTTGCTCGCGGCCTGCAAGGGAGACAAGGGAGACAAGGGGCCGGCTGGTGCGCCCGGGCAGGGTGGGACGAGCGTCGGCACCATCACCGGAACGGTGATCGACGCCACGAGCAGCGCGCCGATCGCGGGCGCCGCGGTCAGCACGCTGCCGGCCTCGGGCTCGACCTCGACCGCCGCGAACGGGAGCTACCAGATCGCCGACGTCCCGATCGGCGTCTACACGGTCCAGATCGCGGCGACCGGCTACGGCACGCAGACCGTCGCCAACGTCTCGGTCGTCGCGGGGGGCACCGCCACCGCGAACGCCGCGCTCGCCATCCCGGTCGGCGCGACGGGGACGGTCACCGGCGCGGTGAGCCGCAGGGGCGGGGGGGCGGTCGCGAACGCCACCGTGGCGCTCGTCGACGCGAACGCGCTCGCCGGCTCGTTGGGCGACACGCCCCTGGAGACGCTGGCGGCCGCGAGCGCGTACACGGCCACGACCGACGCGGCCGGTGGCTACGCCATCACCGGCGTCGTGCCGGCCTCCTACTTCGTCCACGTCGCTCCGGCCGTGGGGGACGCCACGGTCTTCCCCGGCGGCGACGCCTCGCGCGCCTCCTTCGCCGTGGCGCCGGGCGCCACGGTGACGAAGGACGTGAGCGTGTCGCAGCGGGCCCCCGGCGCCGCCACCTACGTCGGCTCCACCGCATGCCTCGGGTGTCACAGCGCGGCGCTCACCACCGTCCGGAGCGCCGCCAACTGGAAGCGCTCGCTCCACGCGCTCGTCTACCGGGCGCCCGGCGTCGCCAGCGCCAATCAGGACTTCGCGGCGCTGACCCATGATCAGGCGCTGGCCTCCTTCGAGCCCGGGAACGCGGCCGACAACACCGGCGCCGCCGACGACCTGGGGCTGAGGATCAGCAAGACCGACGATCCGATTAGCTGGGTGCTCTTCCCGGCCGGCTACAACCTCCTGCTCGGCCACGACGCCACGGGGTACTTCTTCCAGACGGAGACGCCCGACAAGGCGCTCGTCTCGGACAGGTACTACGCGATCTTCACCTTCGGCGGAAACGGGATCTACAAGGAGCGCTGGGTCACCCGCGCGAAGAACGACAAGACCTTCCAGCCCTGCGCCACCACCCCCTGCACCGACTGGAGCTACTACATCGCGCCGCTCCAGTTCGACGAGAACCTCCAGGCAGGCGTGCAGCGGTGGAACCCCTACTCACCGGGCAACTGGGCCGCCCCCGCGTCGGCCGGCGGACCGGCCCTCGTGGCAGCCAAGACGGCCTCCTTCGACCTGAACTGCGCGGGCTGCCACTTCACCGGCACGACCCTCGCGGTGGAGGCGGTGACCGGGAACTTCCAGGCCGGCGCCGTGAGCACCACGGGCGGCGCCATCGACTACGACGGGGACGGCGACAAGGACGACGTCTCCATCGGCTGCGAGGACTGCCACGGCCCCGGCTCCGCCCACGCCGCGGCGCCGGCCCTCGGCGCGAACATCGTCCAGCCGCGCTTCCTGTCGACCGAGCGCGAGAACCAGCTCTGCGGGAACTGCCACACCCGCGGCGTCGGGAAGGGCGGCTTCACCGGCCAGACCGGCGTGCACACCGAGTATCCGTCCAAGGGGACCGACGCCCTCGCCTTCGCCTACCCGGGCATGGGCCGCGCGGAGTTCGTCGCCGACTACCACGCCGACGCCCTCGGCACCTGGCCCGACGACAAGCGCCACTCGCGCCAGCACCACCAGCAGGCGAACGACTTCCTGAGGTCCGCGCACACCCGCAACCCCTACGACCTGGTGTCGTGCAGCGACTGCCACGACGTCCACGACCGGCTCAACGGACCGAGCCTCTGGGCGACGGTCAGCGACAACAAGCTCTGCCTCGACTGCCACGCGCCGTTCGGCTTCGGGCTGCCGCCGGCCTGGACCCTGGGGCAGGAGGCCGTGGCGGTGTCCACGCACATGGCCGACCTCGCGTACATGGCGGCGGGCTACAACCCGCTGAACCCGCCCCCTGACACGGACGCGCAGCTGACCATCGCGACGGGTGGCGTCGGACGCTGCACGACCTGCCACATGCCGAAGACCGCGGCGAGCCAGAGCCGCTTCGTCCACGAGCAGGTGGGCGCGACGTTCCAGCCGGCGGGTCCCCGCATCCGCGGCGACGTCTCGTCCCACTTCTTCGACATCGTGTGGCCGGCGACGAGCGAGTCGGTCCTCGTCAACAACGCGACCAACAACCAGCTCTCGAACAGCTGCGGCTCCTGCCACAACACGCTCGTGGACGTCCTCCCGAACTACGCGTACTAGCGTGCCCCCTCACCCTTCCCTCTCCCCCGGTGGGGGAGAGGGGAGGGGCTTCAACGTCAGCGATGCGCCTGCGCGATGTCCGGGTGCTTCTCGATGAACTCCTGGAAGGAGCCCGGGAAGTCGAGGATCTCGTCCCCCTGGTGCAGCGCCCAGATCCGCGACCCGACCTCCGAGATGAGCTGCTGGTCGTGGGTGACCACGATGACCGTCCCCTCGTAGCGCGCCAGCCCCTCGCCGAGCGCGGCGATCGACTGGAGGTCGAGGTGGTTGGTGGGCTCGTCCAGGACGAGGACGTTGTCCTTGAAGAGCATCAGCTTGGCCATGAGGAGCCGGACCGTCTCGCCGCCGGAGAGGGTGGCGGTCGGCTTCATCCGCTCCTCGCCGGAGAAGAGCATGCGCCCGAGCAGGCCCGAGATCTCCTCGTTGGAGAGCTTGTCCTCCAGCTCGCGCAGCCAGCCGAACGCCGTGGTCCCGCCGTGGATGACGCCGGCGTGGTCCTGGGGGAGGTAGCCGACCTGCGCCTGGTGCCCCCACTTCACGTGCCCCTGGTCCGGCTGCAGCTCGCCGGCGAGCATCTTCACGAGCGTCGACTTGCCGACGCCGTTCTTCCCGATGACGCAGATCTTCTCGCCGCGCGTCACGAGCGCGCTGAAGGGCCTCACCACGTCGTTGCCGCCGAAGGTCTTGCTGATCCCCTCGATGGTGAGGGTCTGCTTCCCGGACGGCGCCTTCTGCTCGAACTTGATGAAGGGGGCCGCGATGTTGGAGCGCTTCAGCTCGTCGAGCTTCAGCTTCTGGATCTGCCGGATGCGGCTCTGCACCTGCGACGCGCGCGTGCCGGCGGAGAAGCGGGCCACGAACTCCTGGAGCTGCGCGACCTTCTTCTTCTTCTCGTCGTTCTCGGACTCGACGCGCGACCGGACCGAGCCCTTCTGCCGGACCATGTCGTCGTAGCCGCCCGGGTAGAGGATGATCGCCTCGTAGTCGATGTCGGCGATGTGCGTGCAGATCGCGTTCAGGAAGTGGCGGTCGTGCGAGATGGTGACGAGCACTCCCTCGAAGGTCACCAGGAACCTCTCCAGCCACCGGATCGACTCGAGGTCGAGGTTGTTGGTGGGCTCGTCGAGGAGGAGCGCCTGCGGCTTTCCGAAGAGCGACTGGGCGAGCAGCACGCGCAGCTTGTAGCCGCCGGCGAGCGCGCGCATCGGCTGGTCGTGCCACGGCTCCTCGATCCCGAGCCCCTGCAGCAGCTCCGCCGCGTCCGCCTCGGCGCTGTACCCGTCCTCCTCGGCGATGACGTTCTCCAGCTCCGCGAGCCGGTGGCCGTCCTCGTCGCTGATCTGCTCCTTGGCGAGGAGGGTCTCCTTCTCGCTCATCGCCCCCCAGAGGCCGTGGTTCCCCATCAGGACCACGTCGATGACGCGGTTGTCCTCGTAGCGGAAGTGGTCCTGCTTCAGCACGCCCAGCTTCTTGGGGCGGAAGACCTGGCCGGAGTCGGAGTCCTCGTCGCCGGAGAGGATCTTCATGAAGGTGGACTTGCCGGCGCCGTTGGGGCCGGTGAGGCCGTAGCGATTTCCCGGCGCGAACGAGACGTTCACGTCCTCGAACAGCTTCTTTGGGCCGAAGGCCTTGGTGACGTCCTGGACGGTGATCATGACGCGGCGGGTGATAGCGCAACGCGGCGGGATTTGCGAGGGATCGAGTACGCTGCTCCGGGTGGGCACCGCGCGCACCTCCCTCCTCGCCGGCCCGGCCGGACGGACGCTCCTGCTGCTGGCAGGGGTGAACCTCCTCAACTACCTCGACCGGTTCGTCGTCTCGGCGCTCGTCGAGAGCCTCCGCGCCGAGTTCGCGCTCTCCGACTTCCGGCTGGGCGTGCTGATGACCAGCTTCATGGTCGTCTACACCGTCGCGTCGCCGCTCTTCGGCGCGCTCGGCGACCGCGGCCGCCGGCCGGTGCTGCTCGCCATCGGCGTCGCGATCTGGAGCTGCGCCACGGTCCTCTCCGGCTTCGCGACCGGCTTCGTCTCGCTCCTCCTGGCGCGCGCCGCGGTCGGCGTCGGCGAGGCGGCCTACGCGACCATCTCGCCCTCGCTCATCGCCGATCACTTCGAGCGGGCGCGGCGCGGGCGCGCCTTCGCGCTCTTCTTCGCCGCCATCCCGGTCGGCTCGGCGCTCGGCTACGTGGTCGGCGGCCTGATCGATCGCTCCTTCGGGTGGCGGGCCGCCTTCCTCGCGGCCGGCATCCCCGGCCTCATCCTCGCGTTCCTCGTCATGCGCCAGCCCGACCCGCCGCGAGGCGGGCTCGACGGCGTGCCGACGGTCGCGCCGAGGCCGCTCCTCCAATCGTGGCGCGCGCTCGCCGGCAACCGGACGTACCTCCTCGCCGTGCTCGGGTACGCCGCCTACAGCTTCGCGACCGGGGCGTTCGGCTTCTGGATGCCCGCCTTCCTGGAGCGGACCCGCGGCGTGCCGCGCGCCGAGGCGACCGTCCAGTTCGGCGCGGTGGTGGTGGTGACCGGGCTCGCCGGCACGCTCATCGGCGGCTGGCTCGCCGACGCCCTGCGCCGGCGCTTCGCGAACGCCGACCTCTGGGTCTCCGGCCTCTCGGCGCTCGTCGCGGCGCCGCTGGCGGTCGTGGCGCTGTCGGCCTCGTCGCGGCCGCTCTGGCTCGCGGCGCTGGTCGTGGGACAGCTCTTCCTCTTCGCCTCCACCGGCCCCATCAACGACGTGATCGTGGCGGTGGTCCCCCCGTCCGAGCGGGCCACCGCCTCGGCCGTCTCGATCTTCGTGATGCACGCGATCGGCGACGTCCCCTCCCCGCCGCTCGTGGGCGCCCTCTCGGACCGGACGTCGCTGGGGACCGCCATCCTGCTGGTCCCGGCGGCGATCCTGGCGGCCGGGCTCCTCTGGACCTGGGGGGCGGTCCGGACGCGCGCCGCGACCGTATGACCCGCACCTTCGAGCAAGGGTAGGCTAGGCTCTTGCCGAACCGGAGGAGCCCCCCGTGAACCGTCCGAACATTCTCGCAGCCGCCTTCGCCCTCGTCACCCTCGCCGCCTGCGGTGGCTCGAGCGACAAGAAGACGCCGCCTCCGCCGCCGCCTCCGGTCAGCCTGGACGACGTTCCAGGACGCCTCGCTCGCGATCGGCCACGCCGACCTCGTGACCGGCGCAGCCGTCACGCCCGCCGGCGACGCCTCACGCTGGACGCCCCATCGGGCCGACCGCTTGGACGGGACCGACCTCTCGTGCCGGACACCGACCACCAGCCGCGTCCTCGCCTTTTCACGGGGATCCCGACCGTCGAGCGGCGAGGCCGCCGACTTCGGGTGGGGCAGTCGGGCGCCACCGACGGCACGACGTCCGTCGACGCCGACGTGGCGTTGGCCGCAGTCGGTGAGCACGCTCGGCGCACAGCGAGAGCGGGCGCTGGTGGTCGCCGACATCGACAACAACCGCGTCCTCGTCTTCGTGGCGTCCCCGAACGCCTCCCCGCCGTCACGCCGACCGCCGTCGTCGGTCAGCCGACCTCGCCACGTTCGACGCCGGCCTGCACCGGCGCGACAGCTCGCCCAGCCGCAGAGCGGCGCCATCATCGTGGGCGGCCCGGCTCCTCGTGGCCGACGCGGGCAACCATCGCGTGCTCGTCTGGGACGCCATTCCCACGACCGACGGGGCCCCGGCGGATCGCGTCCTCGGTCAGGCCGACTTCACGCTCGTGCGCCGTCAACCGCGACCGCCGCAGCGCGGACGCGGACCACGACTCTCCTACCCCCCCGACGTGTGGAGCGACGGCGCCGCGCGTGGCAGTGAGCGACTCGGGCAACAACCGCGTCCTCGCTCTGGAGCAGCTTCCCCCGCGAGCGGCGCCGACGCGACGGGTCGTCGGCCAGTCGAGCTTCGCAGGCCGCGGCGGCCTCGACTGGCAGTGACGGGCTCAGCGATCCGCGCTTCCGATCGCGTCCGACGGGACGCAGCTCGCCGTGGCCGACCGCGGGAACAGCCGCGTGCTCGCGCTTCCCGACCGTTCCGGCATCCGGCACCGCCGCGGCGGCGAGCGCCGTCCTCGGACAGGGCAGCTTCACGCGCTCGACGCCGAACGACGACGACCAGGATGGCACCGAGGATTCGGGACCGACGGCGAGGACGCTGAGCTCGCCGAGCGGCGTCGCCTTCCTCGACGGGGCGCTCTTCGTCACCGACTACGGCAACGACCGGGTGGTGATCTTCCGCTCGTCGCCGTAGCGAGCGCCGTCGGCGCGGCGCCGCCGCCGCTGCCTGCCGCGCCCCCGGAGAACCCGTGCGCCCCGACGAGACCACCCAGGAGAAGCTGCTCCCGCTCTCCACCGATCTGGAGCTGCGCCGCCGCTTCATGGTGCTGAACGAGGCGATCCCGGGAAACCTGCGATTCGGGATGCTCCTCGAGGAGCTCGACTGGCTGGCCTTCGAGACGGCCATCGCCTACGCGCGGCGGAGCCATGCCGAGCCCCGCGTCGTGACCGCCGCGCTCGACGAGATCGTGGTCCGGCACGTCGCGGACGTCACGCGGGACGTCCGCTGCCGGGCGCAGATCAACTACGTCGGGCGCACCTCGATGGAGGTGGGCATCCGCGTGGAGTCGTCGCCGGGCGGAGAGCACCTCGCCTCCTGCTACTTCACCATGGTGGCGCGCGATGGCGATGGCCCAGACGCGCGCAACATCCCCGTCCCGCCCCTCGAGATCGCCGGCCCCACCGCGCAGCTGCGCGCGGCCCACGCCGAGGAGCGGCGCGCGCTGCGCCGCCGCGAGGAGGTGGTCGCCGAGGAGCCTCCGACCGCGGAGGAGTTCAGGCTCCTCCAGGAGCACCACCGCGCGCAGGCGGAGCCGGGCTTCGCGGGGGCGCTCGCCCGGACGCTCGTCGCCGAGAGCTGGGAGCGGACCTATCCCGAGCAGGAGAACCGCTCGCGCGTCATCTTCGGCGGCTACATCATGCGGCGCGCCTTCGAGCTGTCCGCCATCTGCGCGGAGAAGATCGCGGCGCACCGGCCGGTCCTCGCCGCGGTCAACCGGATCAACTTCTTCCACCCGGTCCAGATCGGCGACAAGCTGAACGTCACGAGCCGCGTCGTCTACACCGCGGGGGCCGCCATCTGCGTCGAGGCGGAGATCCAGCGGGTGAGCCGCGACCGGAGCCGCCGCGCCCTCTCGAACAGCTGCCTCTTCACCTTCCTGAACGTCGATCCCGCCCTCACCCCACGCGACGTGCCGGCCGTCTACCCGACCGACTGGCAGGAGGACGCGCGCTGGCTGGCGGCGCGCCGCAACCTCGCCAGCCTCCACGCGCGGACGCACAAGGGGTTCTTCGCGGGCGAGCGTTAGTCGTCCCGGTCGCGCCCTTCGCCCCTCCCGCGGCCCCGATCGTCCCGATCGTGCTTGTCACCACGATCGCGATCTTCCCCGCGGTAGTGCCTGTAGCGGCCAGGGGGGGTCGACTGGATCGGGCGGGGGACGTAGCGCGGCTCGACCCGGGTCCAGCCGGCGCGGTGGTCTCGCGTGCGGACCCAGCCACCTTCATGGCGCGTCCAGTAGTAGCCGTCCGCGTAGAACACCTCGTAGTCGAGGTCGCTGACGATGCTCACGCCGGGCTGGACGACGACGAGCGGCGGCAGCACGGCAGGCAGCCCCAGGGTGACGGTCGCCTGCCCGCCGCCCATCATCCGGCCCTGCGAGTCCACCGCCGCGTAGCAGCCACCGAGCGCGACCGCGATCAGCAAGCTGGAGAGTCTCTTCATGGCGCACACCTTTCGTCGTTGGCCCCGGCAGACCTTCGCTCCCCTCTATATGCATCGGCTCCCGAGGCGGCCATCCGGTGAGGGTGTGCACCCCTGGTGAGCGGCCCACAGCGGGGGGACCGACCGGGCCCGTGCGAACGGGGGTCGATCCCGGCAGGGGTCAGGACCCCTGCCGCTTGATCCTCGCGGCCCGCACGCGCGTCACGTGGCGCGCGTCGGCGTCCGCGACGGTGAAGGCCCAGCCCTTCCAGAGGAGCCGATCGCCCTTCGCCGGGATCGCGCCGTGCAGCGAGTTGAGGAAGCCGGCGATCGTCTCGGCGCCCGGGTCGGCGGAGAGCTGCGCGCCGGCCGCCTCGTTGAACTCCGCGATCGGCGTCCAGCCCTGCACGGTGAAGGTGCCGTCGGCGTGCGCCTCGACCGCGCGCCCGTCGTCCCGCTCGAAGTCGCCGGGCATCTCGCCGACGATCTCGGCGAGCACGTCCTCCAGCGTGCAGAGCCCCATCACGCCGCCGTACTCGTCCACGACGAAGAGCATGTGGACGTGGCGCCGCTGCATGAGGCGCAGGAGCTGATCGACCGGCTTCGACCACGGGACGAAGTGTGCCGGGCGGATGAGGTCGCGCAGGACGATGAGCTCGGGGTGCGCGAGCAGCGGGACGAGGTCGCGCGCGTGCAGGACGCCCACCACCTGGTCGAGGCTCTCGCGGTAGACGGGCATCCGCGAGTGCCCCTCCTCGGCGAGCGTCCGGATGACGTCGGGCACCGGGGTGTCGACCTCGATGGCGACGGCGTCGGTGCGCGGCACCATGATGTCGCGCGCGACCTTGTCCCGGAACTCGAGGACGTTGTGGATGAGCTCGGTGGTCGCCTCGGCGCCGCGCCCCGTCCCGCGCGCCGCCTCGGCGAGCGCCCGCTCCATCTCGTCGAGCGGCGGGGGCGGGAGCGAGAACCGGGCGTGGCGACCGGCGAAGAGGCGTGCGATCGGCCTCAGCGCCAGCTGCACGGCGCGGAAGGAGGGCGCGAGCGCGAGCCCGGTCGCCTCCCCCGTCTTGGCCCCGGCGGCGCGCGAGGTGGCGCTCACGCCGATCGCGAGGACGAGCCCGACCAGCCCCGCGAGGAGCGCGGCAGCGACTCCGGGGAGCGCCGGGAGGAGCGCCGGGCCCGCGAACGCGCCGAGGAGGCCGAGCCCCATCATCGAGGCGGCGCTCGAGACGCGCACCACGATGCCGCTCGCCTCGGGATCCTTGACGAGCCCCTCGAGCGCCCGCTCGCGAGCACCCGCCCCCTGCGCCGCTGCCAGCTCCTGCGCGCGCGGGAGCCCGACCGCGACGAGCGCCGCCTCCAGCGCGGCGGCGAGCCCGCGCAGCAGCAGCAGCGCGCAGGCGGCGGCGCCGAAGAGGGTGACCTGTTCCAGCCAGGAGTCCACGGTGGAGATTACCACCCCGCCCCTCCCCGCCCCTCGGCCTACAGCCCCGCGACCTGCACCCCGTCGAAGACCAGCGTCGGGCGTCCGCATCGACGAGTAGGGGTACGGGTCGTTCCCGACGGCGGCGAGCCGCTTCCAGAGCTCCAGGTGGTTGCCCGAGAGGTTCATCTCCCCCACCGGCTCGGCGATGGCGCCGCCGCGGATCCGGAAGCCCTTCACGCCGAGGGAGAAGTCGCCGGTGGTTCCGTTCGAGTTGCCGCCCAGGAAGCCGGTGACGAGGATCCCGTCCTCGAGCTCGTGCGAGCAGCTCGCCCAGGGAGCGCGTCCCGAGCGTCCAGGCGTGGTTCGACATGCGGCCGGTCGTCGGCTTCATCCCGAGCTTCCGGCCGTAGTAGGTGTCGACGTAGTAGCTGCGCAGCGCCCCCTTCTCGAAGAGCGGGAAGGGGCTCGCGGCGATCCCCTCGCCGTCGAAGAGGCGCGAGCCGAAGCCGCGCTTGAGGAGCGGCTCGTCGCGCACGTCGAGGAGCGGGCTGCCGATCGGCTCGCCGAGCTTCCCGTCCATGAAGGAGCGCTTCTGCTGGAGCGACGAGGCGGAGAGCGGCCCGAAGAGCATCGAGGCGATGCGCCCGGCGGCGCGGGCCTCGACCGCCACGGTCATGACCGCCGACTCCCCCTTCACCGTGCCGATGCGGGAGAGGGCCCGCGTCGCGGCCCGCCGGCCGATCTCCTCGGGCTTCTCCAGCGCCGCGCAGTGGCGCGCGACGGTGGCGGCGTACTCCTCGGGCCTGCGGCCGTCGGGGTCCTGCACCGTCGCCTCGGCGGAGAACCAGAAGTCGGTCGAGCGGCGCGTCCCCTCGAAGCCGTCGGAGTGGACGACGGCGCCCTCCGACTGCGTGTCCCCGGTCCCGCCGGTGGCGGAGATGATCCGCTTCTGCGGGTCGGCGGCGCGCGCCCCGGCCTCGATCGCCTCAGCCCAGGCGCGGCGCTGCTCCGCCGTCACGCCGTCGTAGTCGGGGTCGAACAGCTCCAGGTCGACGTCGGCCCGCCCCGCGTAGAGCTCCGGCTCGGGGAGGCGCCGGAACGGATCCGGCGTGATGGTGCGGGCGAGCGCCACCGCGTCCTCGATGAAGCGCTCGAGCGCGTCCGGCCTGAGATCCGACGTCGAGACCGACGCGTAGCGCCCGTCGACGTAGAGATCGAGCCCGAGCGCCCGCGTCGTCGCCTCGGTCGCCTTCTCCACCTTGCCGTCGCGCCACTGCAGCTCGACGTTCCGCGCGCGCCACGCGCCCACGGCGCAGGCGCCGGCCCCCTTCGCGACAGCGAGCTTCGCCGCCCGCCGCGCCGCGTCCATCAACGTCTCGCTCATGTCCCCGTCCCCCGTCCACCGACCGTCATCGAGGCGACGCGCACCGTCGGGAGCCCCTGCGAGACCGGCACCGACTGCCCGTCCTTGCCGCAGGTCCAGCCGCCCTCGTCGATCTCGAGATCGTCGCCGACCATGTCCACCTGCTCCAGCGCCTTCGGCCCGTTGCCCACCAGGTTCACGTCCTTCACCGGGCGGGTGAGCTTGCCGTCCTCGATCAGCCAGCCGTTCTTCACGTAGAAGGTGAAGTCGCCGGCGCCTATGGCCACCTGCCCGTTGGAGAAGCCGACGCAGTAGATGCCGCGCTTCACCGAGCGGATGATCTCCTCCTTCGAGTGCGGCCCCGGGAGCATGTAGGTCGACCGCATGCGCGGCAGCGGCGCGTGGCGGTAGCTCTCGCGCCGGCCGTTGCCGGTGGGGGCGACGCCGTAGTGGCGCGCCGAGATCTCGTCGTGCAGGAAGGTGGCGAGGACGCCCCCGTCCACCAGCCGGGTCTGGCCGGCCGCGTTCCCCTCGTCGTCCACGTTGATCGAGCCGCGCGCCGCCTGCTGCGTGCCGTCGTCGACGATGTTCACGAACGGGGCCGCGATCCGCTTGCCGATCTTGTCGGCGTAGATCGACGTCCCCTTCCGGTTGAAGTCGGCCTCCATGCCGTGGCCGATCGCCTCGTGGAGCAGGATGCCCGAGGAGCCCGCCGCGAGGACCACCGGCAGCTCGCCCGCCGGCGGCGGCCCCGCCTCGAAGAGGATGGTGGTCCGGGCGATCGCCTCGCGCACGACGCGGTCCAGCCGCTCGGCCGTGTAGTACTCGAAGCCGGCGCGGGCGGCGACGTTGTAGCCGTTCTGCTCGCGCCGCCCGTCCTGCTCGGCGACGCAGGAGAGCGAGAGGAGCGTCATCGGCTGCCGGTCCTCGACGAGCCGGCCGCGCGAGTCGGCGATGAGGACGACGCCGGACTCGTCGCGCAGGTGGGCGTTCACCTTCCGGATGCGCGGGTCTGCGGCGAAGGCGCGCTGCTCCAGCCCGACGAGGAGCGGCAGCTTCTCCGCCGGATGGACCTCCTCCCAGGGGCGGACGAGCGGGTAGCGGGTCGCGGCGGAGGGGGTGACGTGGAGCGCCACCGGGCCGGGGCGGGACGGGCCGTCGGCGATGGCGGCCGCCGTCTTCGCTGCGGCGACGAGCGCCCCGACGGTCAGCTCCTCCGTGTAGCCGTAGCCGGTCTGGTCGCCCTTCACGACCCGGACGCCGACGCCCAGCTCCACGCTCGCGAAGGCGCGGTTGACCGCGCCGTCCTCGAGCGCGAGGTCGGCGCCGATCTTGTGCTGGAAGAAGACGTCCGCGAAGTCGCCGCCGCGCGCGAGCGCAGCCGAGAGCGTCTCGGCGATCATCCGCTCGGTGACGCCGAACTGCGAGAAGTAGCCGATGGACATGCCTCCTCTATAACCCGCGACCGCCGCCGGAGCTTCACCGTCCCCCGCAATCCTCCATCCCGCGCGGGGCAGCCCTCTCCCCAACGGAGCCCGTCCTCGACGCAACCCCGCACGCCGTGCTTTCGTACGTGGACTCGGCGCCTACTCACCGGGGGAGCACGGTCGCCTCCTGCTCCCGCGAGACGTCACCGGAACCACCCCACCCTGATCCCCACGCTCGCCTCCAGCGTCTCGTCCAGCGCGCCCCCGCGGGCGGCCGCCTCGCCGTAGAGGGCGAGCGGGACGTCGTTCACCGCCACCAGGACCCGCTCCGCCGAGAGGCGCGCGTCGTAGAAGGCGCTGGTCTCGCCTGGGAACTGGAGCACGACGCCGCCCCGCCCCGTGAACGAGAGGGAGGCCAGGCCGTCGCGAGACTCGGCGCGGAGCTCGACCCGCCCGGCCGAGAACGGCGTGATCGACTGGATCGGCTTCGACCCCTCCGAGAACCGGATGGCCCAGCTCACCTCGGGCCCGAAGACGGCGCGCCGGACCGGGCCGCCGAGGTGGCGCGCGACGTCCAGCAGCAGGGCGCCGCCGAGCGCCTCGACGTCGTACGTGTCGGTGGCGCCCCCTCCCCGCGCCTCCCCCGAGACCCAGCGGACCGAGCCGGCCTGGACGGCCATGCCGACGTCGAACGGGAACGGGAAGCGGATCGGCTTGGGCGCGGGGATCAGCAGGAAGGGCTCGGCGAGGCGGCGCAGGAAGGTGGCGCTCCAGAGCGTGGCCTCCGCCGTGCTCGGCTCGGCGAACGAGCCGCGGAACCGGCCGCGCGCCTCCAGGAAGGCCATGTCCCGCAGCCACTCCCTGCGGCCGGCGGGCGTGAAGGTGTCGGAGCGCCAGCGGAGCGCGAGCCCGGCGGCGAGCCCCGCCCCCTCGGAGGCCTGCCCGGGCCCGTCGCCCACGGCGCCGCCCACCGAGAGCTCGAGCCCCTCGCCCCGGCGCGAAGCAGGTGCGGAGCGAGCGGCCGAGCTCGTCCGTCCCGACGCACGGGTCGGTCGCCCCAAGGGCGAGGGCGAGGGCCAGGGCCAGCATGGTCCGACCCTACAGCTTGTCCTGCGTCTTCGCGTCCCTTCGTGGCGGAGCCCAGGCGCTGAAGCGCAGCTGCGCGCCGGCCTGCGCGACCCAGCCGGTCGTGTAGTCGGGGACGTCGTCCCGCTTCACTGCCTTGGCCTCGAGCGCGAGCGTGATCGGCTGGTTGTTGAGGGCGAAGAGGAACACCTCGTACTCACCCTTCACGGTGAACCGGCTCCGGTTGCCCGGGAGCGCGTCGGGGAGCGCCTCCGCCGCTGCTGGTCAGGACTTCGGCCTGCGCCATCGCGCGGACGTGGTGGAAGCCGTACGCGCCCGAACGTCGTCTCGCCCTCGATCGCCGCGTGCGGGACGAAGGAGCCCCACTCGCCGCCGAGCGCCTCCTCGACGCCGGCGCCCAGGCGGACGCGGACGAAGTCGGAGAGGTCGCGCGAGCGCCACGTGTCGACGGTGACCCCGCCGGACGCGTACATGATCCGGTCGAAGTTCTTGCCGCTCTCGGTCTCGAGGAACTCCATGCGCAGCGCCTCGCCCCAGAGGCCGAAGTAGAGCGGCGGGTCGTAGCGCCTGGGCTTCCCGCCGAAGAAGGTGGTGATGCGCAGCAGCGGCGTCGGGTAGACGCGGCTGGCGTCGACGCCGAAGATCAGCAGCTCGCCGTGGTTGCCGTCGGCGGAGGCCCAGCCCTCCAGGATGTGGAGGCGGGCGAGCGCGGGGGCGTTCCACCAGGTGAAGGGCCGGTCGACCCGTCCGCCGCCGGCGACGACCGCGTTGCCCGACCACGGCCCGGTCGAGCCGAGGTAACCGCCGCCGAGGAAGAAGCGCGCGTTGAGGTCGAAGTCGACCTGCATCACGCGCTGGCGCTCGTCCCGGTACCAGCCGGGCGGGCTCTCCGCGAGCGCCGGCACCAGGGTGTAGCCGCGCGAGGTGAGATCGGCGAGCGTGAGCGCCGGCCCCTGGCAGGCGGGCGCGCGCTCGAGCTGCGCGACCGGCGACCGCGTCCGGGTCGAGCTCGGCGTCCGGGGCGACGAGGCAGCGCTTCGCCTTCTCGTCGCACTGGACGCGGTAGTAGACCTCGCCGCGGTCGAGGCAGCGGCTCGGCACGCCCCACGTCAGCGTGGTCGCGCCATCCGCGACGAGCGTGAACCTGGCTGGCGGCGCCCCCTTCGCCTCGGCCGGCCTTGCCTGGGAGGCTGCGGGAGTGGAGGCCGGCTCGGCGGCCTGCCCGGCTGCGACGGCTAGGATGACGGTCAGTGTGGTTAGCATGGCAGTTACTCCCCCCTGCAAGCAGTGTGACAGGGCGCATACTGGAGAGAGATCAAGCCCTCCCGATGTGACGGACCATCCGGGGTGTGGCGCTGGGGCAACAGATGAGGCGCTGCAGCGGCCCCATCCGCTGGATCGTGTTAAGCCTTTCGTCATGACCATCGCGAACGTGAACGGCGGCGAGATCGCGTATCAGGACACCGGCTCCGGCAAGGATGTCGTCCTCCTGCTGCACGCTTTCCCGCTCAACCGCGGGATGTGGGCGCGGCTGATCACGGCGCTGGAGAAGCGTCACCGGGTCATCGCCGTCGACTACCGCGGGTTCGGCCGCAGCGGCCTGCCGCCCGAGGCGCTGACGATGGAGATCGTCACGGAGGACGTCCGCGCGCTCCTCGCGCACCTCCGGGTCGAGCGCGTGGCGGTGGCAGGGCTCTCGATGGGCGGCTACGTCGCGCTCGAGCTCTACCGGCAGGCGCCGGGCATCTTCCGCGGCCTCGCGCTCTGCGACACCAAGGCGGGCGCCGACACCGACGAGGGCGCGAAGGGGCGCGAGGCCTTCGCGAAGAACGCCATCGAGAAGGGGCTTCGCTGGGTCTCGGACGAGATGATCCCGAAGCTGCTGAAGCCGCAGCCCGACGCGCAGGCGGTGAACGAGGTGCGCACGCTCATCGGCCAGGCGACGCCGGCCGGCGTGGCGGCGGCGCAGCGCGGGATGGCGAAGCGGCCGGACTCCAGCGAGACGCTCGCGACGATCGCCTGCCCGACGCTGGTGGTGGTGGGCGAGCAGGACACGCTGACGCCCCCGACCGAGGCCGAGAAGCTGGTCCTCGGCATCAAGGGGGCGAAGCTGGTGAAGATTCCGGGCGCCGGGCACCTGCCTTGCATCGAGAACCCGGAACAGTTCAACGCCGCGCTCGCCGAGTTCTTCGGCGGGCTGAAGGCCTAGGCCGCGAGGCCTCCGACGCCGCCGTCGGTTCAACCCTGGGAGGAATCATGAGAGCTGCTGCTCACCTGTCGCTGCCGGTCGTTCTCGCGCTGTGCGCTGTCACGCTTGCTGGCTGCCCCGACGACCGGGCTCCGCTGGAGCCGCCCGGAGCGCCGACCGGCCTGACCGCAACGCCAGCCAACAGCGCGGTCGCGCTCTCCTGGCCGGCGGTGTCGAACGCGACGAGCTACAAGGTCTACAGCTCGACCTCGTCAGGTCTCCTCGCCACCAAGGGCACGGTGGTCGGCACGGTGACCGTGGGCACGGCGTACAACCACACGACAGCCAACGGCACCGAGCGCTTCTACCAGGTGACCGCGGTGAACGCCGCCGGTGAGTCGGCGGGCTCCGTCGAAGCCTCCGCGACGCCGGTCGGCACACTTCCGCCCGCAGCGCCCGCAGGCGTAGCGGCCACGGCCGGCAATGAGTCGGTGACGCTCACGTGGACCTCCGTCCCGTCCGCCACCTCGTACAACGTCTATCGAGGGACGGCCCCCGGGGTGACGACGGCAACCGGGACCAAGTTCACCGGCGTGACCTCGCCACACGGACAGGGCTCGCTGACCAACGGGACGGCGTACTACTTCATCGTGACCGCGGTGAACGGCTACGGCGAGTCCGTGGCGTCGAGCGAGGTGACTGCGACGCCGGTCGCGGTGAAGCCATACATCTACGCGACCGCGGTCATGGTGCCTGCCTCCGCGTCGGCCTACATCGACCCGTACACCGTCGACGTCTGCACCGACCCGGACTGCATGACGTCCGTCCCGAACGCCACCGTGACGATCGGCGGGACGACGCTGGCCTACGACGGGTACAGCTACTGCGGGCTCGCCGACGAGCTCGATCGCGGGGGCCAGCCTCACGCTCCGCGTCGTCATACCGCCCGGATCGCTCGTTGCGAGCGGGACGTACACCGCGACCGGCACCATGTATGCGGCCGCCCCGACCCTGATGAACCCGACCTCCTCGACCGTGTGGCAGGTCTCGTCAGCCCAGACCCTCAACTGGACGGCCGGATCGCCAGCGTCACCGTCGTCGGCCTACGCGGTGATCGTCTACGGCCCCAGCCTGGAGGTGGCCGTCGAGGTCCCGATCGGAACCCAGTCCTACACGATCCCCGCCAATGCCGCGACGCCAGGAGCGCACCTGGCCGTGGTCGGAATCGGACCAGCCGGCTTCGCGAACGACACGGGCGGCATCGCGATCCCCAACACGCAGTCCGGATCCACCTTCTCGATCGCTGCCACGTCCGAGTGGGTCTGGTTCACCTACCAGTAGGCGGGTTCGGCGGGCCCTCCTAGGGGTCGACCGACCTGCCCGCACCACCCTGGCGGCGAACGGTGGTGGACTTGGCGCGGCCCGGCCTCGGGCCGCCGCCTCGTCCCCGCCGTTCTTCGATGAAGGGAGCGCGTCATGAACCGTATCGGCCGTCTCTTGTCCCTCGCCGTCCTCGCGATCGGCGGGCTCACGCAGGTGGGCTGCAGCAGCTCGTCCGACGGCACGCCGGTCACGCCCCCCGGCGCGCCGACGGGGCTCACCGCCGCCGCCGCCGCCGGCGCGGTCGGGCTGACCTGGACGCCAACGTCGGGCGCGACGAGCTACAGCGTCTACCGCGGCACTGCGACGGGGCTCCTCGCCACGAAGACGAAGCTCGCGGGATCCCCGACGAGCGCGGCCTTCACCGACACGACCGTGACCAACGAGGTCCCCTACTTCTACCAGGTGACGGCGTCCAACTCGGGGGGTGAGTCGGCCGGGTCCAACGAGGCCACCGCGACTCCCAGCGCGACGGCGCCGCCGGCAGCGCCGACAGGCGTGACGGCGACTCCCGCGCCGGCGCAGGTGTCCATCGCGTGGAGCAACGTCCCGAACGCGACGTCCTACAACGTCTACTGGTCCACCTCCCCGGGCGTCACGACGGCGAGCCCTGACAACGTCAGTCGGCGCGACCTCTCCGCGCGTGGTGGCCGGGCTGACCAACGGGACGACGTACTACTTCATCGTCACGGCCCTGAACGCGAACGGCGAGTCGGCCGCGTCGCTCGAGGTGAGCGCGACGCCGGACCTGCCGCCCCCGTACATCGTCGCGACCGTCATCAGGTGGCCGATGGCCGTCACCGGCGTTCCGATCCTCGAGGTCGAGATCTTCACGAGCGACAACCGCATGGCGCCAGTAACGAACGCGACCGTCACGGTGAGCGGTACGAACCTGCCGTACGACGCGCCGAACGAACGCTACGCGGCCTCGTCCCCCATGCCGGCCCTGGGATCCACCGTGACGTTGAGCGTGGTCATCCCCGCAGGCGGGGCGGTCGCTTCCGGCACGTACACCGCCAGCGGCACGATGTACACGACGGCCCCGATGGTCACGAGCCCGGCGAGCATGGCCATGTGGACGCGGAGCAACTCGAACACCATGACGTGGGTCCAGGGGGCGCCCACCGCGACCAGCCCGGCGTCCGCCTGCGTGGTCGGCATCCAGAACACGAACGGCGACTTCTTCCCGAGCTCCACGAACGGCGGTCCGCTCGAGGTCCCGGTCGGCACCACGTCCTACACACTGCCGGCCAACACCCTCCCCGCGGCAGGGACGTACTTCGCCTGGGTCGGGATCGCTCACAGCGGCATCGTGGACGGCGCCGGAGCCGGGATCCCGATCGCGAACGCGCTCGCGGGCTCGGGGCTCCGGCTGGGGGCGGTCTCCCCCATCATGCAGTTCACGGCCAACTGACCGGTGACATCCCCTCTCCCCCACCGGGGGGGAGGTGTGTCTCCACGGTGGCGCGCCGCAACCCCGCCAGTTCCTGGAGGAATGTTCCTCTCCCCCGCGCTGCGGGGGAGAGGGCTGGTGAGGGGGCTCAGCTCGGCTCGCTCACCGCCGCCGCCAGCGCTGCGGCGAGGCCGGCCAGCGCGCGCTCGACCTGGGCCCGCTCCGACGCGCCGAAGTTGGGGTCCTCGTCGGAGAGGTTGTCGAGCTGCTCGGAGAGGTAGGTGGCGAGCGCCGGGTGGTCGACCTCGACCGCCGGCGGCTCGCGCTCCAGCGCGCGCAGCTCGCTCCACTCGGCGACACCGAGCCGCTCACCGAAGCACTGGTCGAAGATGGCCCACGTCTCGAAGGCCAGCTCGTGGACCGCCGAGACGGCCGCGTCGGTGAGCTGCAGCTCGTCGAGCCACGCCTCGACCTCGGGCTGCGTGTTGGTGAACCTGTCGCGCAGCCGCCGCTTGTCGCGCTCGGAGGCGTCGGCGAGCCGGCGCCACATCCCCTCGACGACGTCGGCCGGGGGCGAGGTGCCCGCGCAGGTCCCGCGCTCCGGGAGCGGCGGCGGCGGCGGCGGCTCGGGCATCACGTCGGGCGCGTCGTCGTGCAGGCCGCGCCCCTCGTTGACCCGCGCCCAGAGCCCGAAGAGGTTGGCGTAGAGCCGCCGCGCGTCCTCGGGCGACTCGAAGTGCGGCTCCTCCTCGAAGAGCGAGGGGATGACCATCGCGCGGGTCTCGTCGGCGGCGATGGCGGCGGTGAAGCGCGCTGCCACCTCCTCGACGTCGAACGGCGAGCCGGCCTTCGCGAGGAGGGACCCCAGCACCTCGGGCCCCTCGTAGATGGGGATGATCCCCGTAGGCGGATCCCTGCGCGGGCGTTTGCTCACTTCGACACCTCCCGTGGGCGCATCAGGCGCGCTGCGACCGAGCGCACCACCGCGCGTGGCATGAAACGGCTTCCCAGGACCGCGAGCATGTTGAGCGGCCCGGGGATCGAGATTACGCGCTGGTCGTGGATGAGGTCGAGTGCGGCCTGCGCAGCCGCCTCGGCGGTCATGACGCCGGGCATCTTGTTGAACCGGCCGCCCGTCCCGGCGACCAGGCCGAACTCGGTCTCCACCGGCCCCGGGCAGAGGACCGCGAACCTGACGCCGGCCGGCCGCTCGGCGGCGAGCGCCTCGGTGAACGAGATGACGAAGGCCTTGGTGGCGCCGTAGGCGGCCATGAACGGCATCGGCTGGAAGCCCCCGGCGCTCGCGACGTTGAGCACAATGCCGGCCCCCGTCGACATGAGGTCGGGGAGGAGCGCGCGCGTGAAGAGGACGAGCCCGTCGCAGTTGGTCCGGACCATGTCGGAGAGCCGGGCCAGCTCCAGCTCCTCGAACCGTCCGTAGACGCCGAAGCCCGCGTTGTTGACGAGGAGCGAGGCGCCGCCCAGCTCGAGCGCGCGGGCCGCCGCCGCCTCCGCCGACCCCGGCGCGCCGACGTCGAGCGGGAGCATGTGGATCTTCGCGCCCTTCAGCCCCTCCGCCTCCTTCATGAGGTCGACGAGCCGGTCGGCGCGGCGGGCGACCGCCAGGACCGGGCGACCCTCGGCCGAGAGACGCAGCGCGAGCGCGCGCCCGATCCCGGCCGAGGCACCGGTCACCACCGCGAGCTTCTTCCCGGGCAGGGTGGACATCGCCCGGCGAGTCTAACGCCAAACCCGCCCGGCCAACCTACCCCCGCACACACGGGGAGAGGGCGGTACCCAGGAGGCACCTCGGGCGGGCGGAAGGTCGTGGCTCAGTCGTTGTCGCAGTCGGGGCAGTCGGGGCCATGCCCCATTCCGGGTCCCATCCCGCCGCCGCCGGGCCCCATTCCCCTGCCCATGCCGCCGCCCTTCCCGTGCCCCATTCCACCGGGGCCCATCCGCTGCTCGAAGCGGGCGAGGAAGAGGGTCGCGCGGGCCTTCTTCTCGGGCGAGAGGTCCTTCGTGACGATGGCGATCGTCTCCTTGTCGAGCGCGTTCGCCTGGGCACGGAGGTCGAGGAGCTTCGCGATGGCGCCGTCCACCTCGGCGGCGGTCGCCTTCTCGCCATCGGCGGCCTTGCGGAGGAGCTGGCGCGCGTCGCGCGTCTGCTTGTGGATGGCGACCCGCTTGTCGTCCACCTTCGCGAGCGCGTCGGAGAGCTTGTTGGACTGCGCGGTGTCGAGGTCGAGCGCCTCGGCGAGGCCGAGGTTGCGCGCGAGCTGGGCCCGCTTCGCCATCTTGCCGATCCGCTCGTCGGTGCCCGGCCCTGCGCCCATCCCCTTCTGGCAGTTGGCACAGTCGTGACCGGGACCAGGGCCGCCGCGGGCCGGACCGGCCCCCTGCGCGAAGGCCGCGATGGGGAGGACTGCAACGAGTGCTGCGAGCTGCTTCATCATGGTGTTGCTCCTTTCAGACATGGCTCAAGTCATCCCCTCTCGCCCACCGGGCCTCAGCCCTCTCCCCCGCCCCCGCGGGGGAGAGGGGAGGGTGAGGGGTTCCCATCGAGGGAGATGGACAGGGTGAGGGAGCGGCTCACTCCCCCCCGACAGCCCTCGCGTAAGCCGCATCGGCGATCAGCTCCGCCCCGGCCAGCTCCTCGTCGGAGGCGATCGCCAGCTCCGCGTGCTCCTGCTCCACCTTCCGGAGGAGCGCATCGGGATCCGGCTCCTGCCAGCCGGTCGCCGCTTCGCGCGACATCGCGGTCACCGACGTCTCCACTGCGGCCCCCAGCTCGGACCGCGAGAAGAACCAGACCGAGAAGAGCGACGGGCCGATGACGGCGATGGCCGCGGCCGCCGCGAGCCCCATCGCGAGCGGCCTCAGGCCGGCCGTCGCGACCGGCTCGGTGCGAAGCTCCTCGAGCGCCACGGCGGGCAGGGTCTCGAGCACCTCGCGCTCCGCCTTCGACGGCGCCGGGAGACGCGCCAGCCCGAGCGCCACCTCGTATGCGGCCAGCTCGTCCCGGCAGGGCTCGCAGCTCGCGAGGTGCGCGGCGAGGCGCCTGGCGTCGGCCGCGTCCTCGAGCGCGCCGCTGGCGCGCTCAGCGATCAGGGCCTCGAACTCCC
>CAWJSR010000027.1:0-22801 GCA_963845515.1 uncultured delta proteobacterium | reverse complement strand
CCACCGAGCGTGCCACGTTTATCAAGAAGACCTACATCCATCTGGCGGCCGCCGTCTACGGATTTGCGGCCATTTTGTACGCCTTGTTTCAAACTGGCATTGCTGAACAGATTGTCGACAAGATGCTGTCGTATCAGTACTCTTGGCTCATCGTCATGGGGGCATTCGTCTTTGTCAGCTACCTGGCCAACAGCTGGGCGGTCTCCACCACGTCGATTGGTAAGCAATATGCCGGCTTATTTCTGTATGTGCATTGCGGAAGCAATCATCTTCCTGCCGATTTTGACTATCGCCTTAGCTAGGAACAAGAACTCAGCGTAAACATTCTCGGACCTGCTATCGTCATCACCTTAATTGTTTTCGCCGGTCTGACAGCCGCGGTGTTCGTGACCGGAGCCGATTTCTCGTTCTTGCGAACGGGCTTGATGTTGGCCGGATTCGGTGCGATGGGGCTGGTAGTTTGTGCCGTGATGTTCGGCTTCAACTTGGGCATGTTCTTCACCGTCGCGATGATTGTGTTCGCCGGTGCTTACATCCTGTACGACACTTCAAACATTCTGCACCACTATCGTACCGATCAATATGTCGCCGCATCGCTGGCCTTGTTTGCCTCGGTCGCGCTGCTGTTCTTCTATATCTTGCGATTGGTGATGGATAACCGCCGCTAAGCAATTCTTGGAACAGATCGAAAATCTCCACTCACCGGTGTGCCCACTGCATGCCGGTGAGTTTTTTTATTGCGCCCGGGTGAGCGTTTTGAGATACGCCAGCAGATCGGCCAGCTCGGCGTCGGTCGCTCCGTTCAATAAGCCGGTCGGCATCAGCGATTGACGGCTCTTGCGCATCGCTAGAATCTCTTCGCCGGCGATGCGAATCGTCGTGTCGGGCGTGGTTTGCAACAGGGTTCCTTCGGGCGATTCGTACACGACCAGCCCTTGATAGACTTTACCGCCGCCGGTGACGATTTGTGTCGTTTGATACAGGGGCGATACATCGCGGCTGGGGTCGATAATCGCCGACATTAAGTCGCCACGGGCGAAGCGTCCAGTGGCACCAGCCAGGTCGGGACCCCAGACCGATTCTGGCCCGAGTGGCACTTCGCGCAAGACGCTTCTCAAACACCAGCTTGCCGCGGGCGACATCAGCGGCATCCCAATCGATGGCCGCAATGCGTTTGGCCCATTCTGCACCTGACTCTCCTCCGAGACTCGTCAACTTCGCCGCCGCGTCGGGATGGTTCTTTGCGAACAAGTTAAACAGTGGAGTCCTCGCCGCCAGGATCGCCCTTGTGTCGACGGCCTCGGCCAGTTTCTCGCCTTTCAGGTCCGGCTCAGTAAACTCGGGCGCCGCGACGGCGCCCGCCCCACGCGCGCGCCTTCGGCGTCTTCGCGGCCGGGCGCTGGTGGCACGCGCGCGTTCGCGCCGGGAGCTTCGACGCGAAGGATCCGGTCTCCTCGCTCGACTGCTCGCTCTGCCAGGACCAGATCCTCTCGCCCATCTTCGGCATCGACGATCCGCGGCGCGACAAGAACGTCGACTTCGTGGGCGGGATCCGGGGCGCGGAGGAGCTGGAGAGGCGGGTGAGGGAGGAGGGGTGGTCGATGGCGATCCACCTCCACCCCACGCGCATCGAGGAGCTCCTGGCGGTCTCCGACGCCGGCATGCTGATGCCGCCCAAGAGCACCTGGTTCGAGCCGAAGCTGCGGAGCGGGCTCTTCCTGCACCAGTTCTAGCGGCTGCTCCGCTGCGCCTCGACCCGCCTCCGTGCCTCGCGGAAGAATGGGGTGTCGAGGCCGCCTCGCGCCCCGCGCTCGACGAGCGCCGAGGCGCGGAACCAGTCGTCCCGGTCCAGCGCCTCTGCGAGCGCCTGCTCCAGCTCCCAGGCGGTGACGTCCGACAGGGTCGCGCGCGGCCACGCCGCCGCCGCAGTGAGGGCTGCGAGGAGGACGATCGCGGGAGCGGCCCGCCGCGCGGGACGCCGGGAGGTGACGACGCGCGCTGCGAGCGCGCCGCACGCGAAGCCGCCGACGTGCGCCAGGTGGTCCATCCTCACGCCTGCCAGCGCCAGCCCGATGCCGGCCACGTTCCAGACTGCGAGGGCGGTGACCAGGTGGCGAGTCGGCGGGTCGGCCGTGAAGGCGCGCCAGGTGCCCAGGGCGCGGTGGCGGAGCGCCAGGACCGCCCCCACGATCCCGAAGAGCGCGCCGGACGCCCCCACGCTCACGGCGTCCTGCGCCAGGAGCGACAGGGCCGATCCACCGACGGCGCTCGAGAGGTAGATCGCGAGGAAGCGCCGGGTTCCCAGCGCCCGCTCCAGCGGTCCGCCGGACAGGAGCGCCCCCGCCACGTTCCAGGCGAGGTGGGCAGCCCCCGCGTGCAGGAACGGGGCCGTGAGGATCCGCCAGGGCTCGCCAGCCCAGACGTGGCCACGCTCGAGGGCACCGACGGCGACCAGGTGGCGCGCGGAGGTGGAGTCGCCGGTGATCGCGGTCCAAGCCCACGCCGCGGTGCAGACGAGGGCGATGCCGAGCGTCGCGGGCGCGCCGGTGAGGGCCGCGCGCGCCGCGGCGAGGCGGGTCCACCGCTCCTCCCATTGGCGTCCCATGCGTCCCCGCAGGATATCGCCGGCGGCAGCGTGAGAGTGGGCGCTTGTCGTACCCGCAGGGGGCGATGGTGTACGATTCGTGACTGGCTCTCTGGAGGGAGAGGGCATGTCCGACTTCGTCTTCAATCCCAGGCGCACACCGCGCGCCCCGGTCCGCTGCCGCGCCGAGATCACCGGCGCGGACGGTGAGCGCTGGATCACCGAGACCGAGGACGTCGGCCCCCGGGGGTGCCAGGTCGTCGCTCCCCGCCATCGCCAGCTCGGCGAGAAGCTGCTGCTGACCGTCTCGACCGAGGGGCTCTCCCGAACGCTCCGCGTCGGCGGCAAGGTGGCGTGGATCAGCGCCGCGGAGCCGTGGCGGCTCGGCGTCGCCTACGCCGAGCAGGACGCGGCGGTGGCGGTCGACTGGTACGACTCGATGGTGGCGAAGAACCCCGCCCTCGCGGCCTACCGCGGCGTCCCGGAGCGGATCTCGATCGACGCGACGATCTTCCTGGGCCCACCGCCACGGCTCGTCCTGGACTTCACGACCGAGGAGATCCAGATCCTCCGCTGCGTGGGGAGCGGGATCTCGGTCGGGGAGCTGCGCTCCCGGCTCGAGGAGATCTGGGGCAGGGCTCAGCACGGCCTCTTCTCGCTGCTGGTGCGGCGCCACCTGGTCCTCGCGCGCGGGGCGTCAGTGCTCCCCTCCGCGTGGAAGCAGGTCCTCTCGACGCTGGAGGCGACGCTCGCCGTCGAGGAGCTGCGGCGCTTCAACCAGCACGCACCCGCGCGACCGATCGCGCCGGCACCGCGTGGCGAGACACCGCCGCCGACGCGACGGGCAGCGACCCCCATTCCGCCTTCGCCGCAGCCTTCGCCTCGCGCGACCCAGCCGGTCACGCCGGCGCAGGCGCCCGCGCCCGCGGGCTCCGGCAGCCGCGAGACGCGCGCGTCGGTGCGAGCGATCGACGCGGGGGGCGCCTGGGGAGGCGCTCACGAGCCGAAGCCCGACTTCCAGGGTGCGGGGGCGTCGGGTGGCGGACGCAGCCGCGCCCGCGGGGCAGGGAGGCAGACACGCTGTTCCGCCGCGCCACGCTCGAGTCCGAGGCAGGGAGGGTGGATGCAGCCATCGGGCTCCTGCGTCAGGCGCTCCAGCTCGCGCCGGGCGATCCGGAGATTGCGGCGCTGCTGGGCCGGCTCGCGTTCCGCGATCGGTCTTCGCCGCAGAAGTGACGGCGCCGAACGGAGCCCGGGGCCTGGCGGGCCCCGGCTGGCGGGGCGGGCGACGGCGGAGTGCAAGCCAGCCTTCGCTTGCCACCGGCAGCCAAAGTGGACCGTTCCAGTCGCGGGAGCGGAAGGATAACGGCGGCTTGGAGGGTTGACGTCCCCTCACGGGACGGGTATCACGGCCGCGCTATTTTTCCCCATTCCTTACCCCGTCATAGCCACGGAGGGACGGTACCCGATGTACAAGATCGTCCGTCGCCAAGCGTTTTCCGATACGACTTTCCTCTGGGACGTCCACGCTCCTGACGTCGCCGCCATGGCCGAGCCCGGCCACTTCGTGATGCTCCGCCTCCATGAGGGGTCGGAGCGCATCCCGCTGACCGTCGCGGACTATGACCGCAAGGCGGGCACGATCACCCTCGTCGTCCAGACGCTCGGCAAGACCACCGCCGAGATGCGCGACGACTACAAGGAAGGCGACACGTTCTCCGACTTCGTCGGACCGCTCGGCCTGCCCCAGCACATCGAGAAGTTCGGCCACGTGGTGCTCGTCGGCGGCGGCCTCGGCGTCGCGCCGGTCTACCCGCAGCTCCGCGCCTTCAAGGAGGCGGGCAACCGGGTCACCGGCATCATCGGCTTCCGCAACAAGGGGCTGATCTTCTGGGAGGACAAGTTCAAGCAGTACTGCGACGACCTGATCGTCTGCACCGACGACGGCTCGTACGGCAAGCCCGGCTTCGTCACGCAGGCCCTCAAGGAGGTCTGCGAGAAGGACAAGCCGACGCTCGTCGTCGCCATCGGCCCGCTCCCGATGATGAACGCCTGCGTCGAGGCGACCCGCCCGTTCGGCGTGAAGACGATGGTCTCGCTCAACGCGATCATGGTCGACGGCACCGGCATGTGCGGCTCCTGCCGCGTCACGGTGGGCAAGGACATCAGGTTCGCCTGCGTCGACGGCCCGGACTTCGACGGCCACCAGGTCGACTTCAAGGAGCTGATGAGCCGCCAGAAGCGGTTCAAGGGCCAGGAGACGCAGGCGACCGAGGACTACGGTCACCTCTGCAACCTCGAGAAGGTCCTCTTCGACGAGGAGAAGAAGAACTACAAGAAGCTGAAGGACCTCGCGCCGAAGCAGACGCACATGCCGGAGCGCGACGCCAAGGAGCGCGCCGCCAACTTCAAGGAGGTCAACCTCGGGTACTCGCTGCAGGACGCCCTCGGCGAGGCCGAGCGCTGCATCCAGTGCGCGAAGCCGACCTGCATCTCCGGCTGCCCCGTCGCCATCGACATCCCGGGCTTCATCAAGCACGTGGTGGTCCGCGACATCGACGGCGCGCTCGAGGTGATCAACAAGGCCTCGATCTTCCCGTCGATCTGCGGCCGCGTCTGCCCGCAGGAGAGCCAGTGCGAGGCGCAGTGCGTGATCGCCAAGGGCGGCAAGCTCGAGGCCGTCGGCATCGGCCGCCTCGAGCGGTTCGTCGGTGACAACGCCAAGCCGAAGCCGGTGCAGAAGCCGAAGTTCGACAAGAAGCTCGGCAAGGTCGCCATCTGCGGCTCCGGCCCCGCCGGCCTGACCGTGGCGGCCGATCTCGCCAAGTACGGCTGCGACGTCACGGTCTACGAGGCGCTCCACGTCGTGGGTGGCGTGCTCCAGTACGGCATCCCGCCGTTCCGCCTCCCGCGCGACATCATCTCGCGAGAGGTGAAGCGGCTCACCGACATGGGCGTCGAGATCGAGGTGAACAAGGTCATCGGCAAGACCTTCACCGTGCCGCAGCTCATGAAGGACAAGGGCTTCGACGCGGTGTTCCTCGGCGTCGGCGCCGGCGCCCCGGCCTTCATCGGGATCCCCGGCGAGTCCCTCAGCCAGGTCTACTCGGCCAACGAGTTCCTGACCCGCGTGAACCTGATGGGCGGCGACAAGTTCCCCATCCTCGACACCCCGATCACGCTCGGCAAGAAGGTCGTCGTCATCGGCGCCGGCAACACCGCGATGGACTGCCTCCGCGTCTCCAAGCGGCTCGGCGCGCCGTCGGTCAAGTGCGTCTACCGGCGCACCGAGGCGGAGGCCCCGGCCCGCATCGAGGAGCTCCGGCACGCGAAGGAGGAGGGGATCGAGTTCTTCTTCCTCCACGCGCCGATCGAGATCTTCGGCGACGCGGACGGGAACGTCACCGGCATGAAGGTCGAGGAGATGGTCCTCGGCGACCCGGACGAGAAGGGGCGCCGCAAGCCGATGCCCACCGGGATCTTCAAGCAGATCGAGTGCGACACGGTCATCGTCGCGCTCGGGACGAAGGCCAACCCGGTCATCCCGAAGTCGACCCCGGGCCTCCAGGTCAACAAGTGGGGGAACATCGCGGCGGACGACGGCAAGCCGGAGTCGACGCAGGCGACGAGCATCCCGGGTGTCTTCGCGGGCGGCGACATCGTCACCGGCGGCGCCACGGTGATCCTCGCGATGGGCGCCGGACGGCGCGCGGCGCGGTCGATCGCCACGTACCTCACCAACGGCAAGAAGTGGCCGGTCACCGCCGAGGACGTCGCGAAGTTCGAGCCGATGGCCCAGGTCGAGGCGGGGTTCGCCACCGGCGACTCCAAGGCGTGCCCCAAGTGTCACCGCCCGATCGAGGGTGACGAGGAGTACGTCTGCTGCGCCACCGCCGAGCTCTCCTGGCGGTGCAACGACTGCGGCAAGGTGAGCGAGGGCTTCGCCTTCCCGTACGGCCAGTGCCCGGCGTGCGGCGGCAAGCTCGCGGTGCTCGACCCGCGGAAGGTCGAGGAGGCGAAGGCCCTCGAGGCCATCCGGATCGCCTTCGAGATCGAGCTTGGCGGCATGGCCTTCTACGGCAAGGCACGCGACGAGTCCCAGGACCCGATCCTGAAGGAGCTCTTCGGCAAGTTCTACGCGATGGAGCAGGAGCACATGGCGACGCTCACGCGCCGCTACCACGCCGCTCCTCCGCCGTCGGCCGAGGCCTTCAAGATCGACCGCGCGGCCATCTACGCGGGGATCCCGCACAAGCCCGAGGACCCGGCCAACCTCTTCAAGATCGCGATCGCGTTCGAGGAGCGGGCGGTGAAGTTCTTCGCCGAGCAGGGCGCGAAGTGCGCCGAGGGCTCCCCGGAGAAGCAGCTCTACAAGGAGCTGGCCGCCGAGGAGCGCGAGCACGTCGACCTGCTCACCACCGAGTTCAACCGGTGGAAGCAGGGCAAGCCGGGGATGATGTAGTCCCCGCCAGCTCGCTCCAGCGATGAAAGAAGGGCCCGGGCGATCCCCGGGCCCTTCTTCGTTGGGCGGCGCACTGGAGTTGGGCGGCGCTCCGCGGACCCCGTGCGTGGGGCCCCCTTGGACCGCGTCGTTCCGGGCTCGAGGGCCCCCGGCCGGGCCCCGAAACGAAGCGGGCCGGGTCACCTTGCGGTGACCCGGCCCATCTGCTGCGCGCGGTAAGGGATTCGAACCCCTGGCCTTCGGCTCCGGAGGCCGACGCTCTATCCATCTGAGCTAACCGCGCTAGTGAGGTGGCGTTTCTAGTCCACCGCCCCCCCAAAGGCAAGCCGATCCCACGGGACACCCGGTGCCGCGCGCCGCGAGCGTGCGGCACGACCCAGATCCGCACGACCCCGACACGGGCCCGCTCGAGGGCCCGGTCGGGGTCGGCGAAGGCAACGGCGCACGGCGGCGCCGCCCGAGGCGGCTTACCCCGGGTTGGCGCAGCTGCAGCCGGGCGACGTGGGGCTGCAGATCGCGCCCGTTCCGGCCTCGGCGCAGTAGGTGCCGTCCGCCACGCAGCACGGCTGCGTCAGCGAGCAGGAGGCTCCTGCGGGTGTCGCGCAGGTCGCCGGGAGCTTGCACAGCCCGCTCACGCAGCTCAGGTTGGTCCCCGGGCAGCACGGCGCGCCGGCGCTGCACGCGACGTTCTCGTTGCCGCAGGCCGCCGCCGGGATGTTGCACGTGCAGACCGAATTGGGGTCCGCGTTCACGTCGCCGCACGCCACCTCGCCGCCGCCCAGCTTGGGGGTGACGCAGGAGAGCCCCTGGCTCGTGCAGCACTCGCCGCCGCCGGCGGTGCAGCCCTGGCCCGCGGAAGCGCACGTGCTCGCCGAGACGCAGGTGTTGAACTCGGGGTCGCAGACGAGGTCGCCGCAGCAGTTGGCGTCGCTGGCGCACGCCACCCCGAAGTCGGAGCAGGAGCCCGTGTCGGGTTGGCAGGTGCCGCTCGTGGCCCCACCCGGGATCAGGCACGTGCTGCCGAAGCAGCAGTCGGTGTCGACCGTGCAGCCAGTCGCGCCTTCGGGCATGCACTGCGCCTGGCACGTGTGGTAGCTCGGGCTGGCGGGGTTGGGGTCGCAGTAGTCGGAGCAGCACTCCGCGCTCGTCAGGCAGGCGTCGTCTGCCGTGCGGCAGATCTCGCAGCTCCGCGCCGCCGGGTTGGCCGGATCGATGGTGCAGAGCCCCTGGCAGCAGCTCGCGGAGGCGCAGCTCGTCGCCGAGCGCCGCGCACCCGCCGCCTCCGCCCTGCGTCGTGCAGACGTCGCCGAACTCGGCGGTCGTCACGCACGTGTAGGGATCACAGCAGGAGGAGCCGGAGACGGCGCAGCTCTCGCCGGCCGGGAGGCAGGCGGCGACGCGGCAGATGCCGCCGTCGCAGACGCCGTTGCAGCACTCCGCGTTCGCGGTGCACTGGTCGCCGTCGGGGCGGCACGTCGAGCAGTGGCCGCTGGGGTCGCAGAAGCCGGAGCAGCACTGCGGTGTCGTCGGTGCACGCGTTCGCCGCGGCGGTGCCGGACGGCGTGCAGCCGGGCGTCGTGGAGGTTTCTCCACAGATGAAGCCGAACTCACCCCCGTCGACGCAGCCGTAGGGCGAGCAGCAGGGCGAGCTGCCGGCCGAGCACGACGAGCCGGCGGGCAGGCAGGACTCGATCGCCTTGGTGCAGCGGAGGACGCCGGCGGCGTCGGGCACGCACGGGTCGAGGTTGCAGCACTGATCGCGCATCTGGCAGACGTCGCCGGTGTCGATGCAGCAGGGGGCGGGCTTGGTGCCGTCGTAGCCGTCAGGGCAGAGGATGACGACGTCCGGGATGTTGGGGGCGCCGAAGCAGCGCATGATGTTCGCGGCGTCGGGCTTGCAGACGGGCTTTCCGGAGCCGGTCCAGGTCGCCGGCGTGCAGCAGTTCTGCGAGGCGTTCGCCTTCTGGCACTCCTCGGCCGTCAGGTCGGGCGGGCAGGCAGCGCCGCAGATGTTGCCGGGCGGGTTGCAGCCGGTCCCGTTGTCGCAGCGCGCCACCGGGTCGGAGGTGCTCACCTGACAGACGACCCCGTAGCCGCCGGGGCTGAGGTCGTCGGCCGTCCCGCCGCAGCAGGCGTCGGTCGAGTCGCAGAAGTCGCCGGTCATCCGGCAGCCGCCAGCGGTCCGGCAGACGGTGACGCCGCTCCCGGGGTCCTCGCAGCGGCGGGTGCAGCAGTTGGAGGCGTTGTCGCAGGGGTTGCCGCCCTGCGTGCAGCCGCCGTTCCCTGCGAGGCAGCGGCCGGCGATGGAGAGGGGGCTGGAGGTGTCGCAGGAGTTGGAGCAGCAGTCGCCGTTCAGCAGGCAGACGTCGCCCGTCGCGTTGCAGCTGTAGGCCGGCGCGCAGGTGCCGCCCACGCAGTTGGTGGAGCAGCAGTCGGTCCCAACCGTGCAGGTCTCACCGAGGGTCTTGCAGGTGTCGGTGGCCTTCGTCCCGGGCGGCACCGCCTCGCAGTAGCCGGAGGTGACGCCTTCCTCGCAGGTCCCCGTCTTGGAGCAGCACTGGTCGACGCCGATGCAGCCTTCGCCGATCGCCTTGCAGACCTCGAGGAGGCACTTGCCGTCGCCGCCGCACTGGCCCGAGCAGCACTGGGTGCCGCTCGTGCAGGGATTCCCCGCCTTGGTGCAGAACTCGGCCGTCGGGCAGGTGTTGGTCGTCGTGTCGCACGAACCTCCGCAGCAGGGCTGGGTCGCGCTGCACGGCAGTTGGTCCTCGACGCAGGCGGTCGTGCTGCACCGGTTGGTCGGGTTGGCGCTCGCGGTGTCGCAGAAGGCGCCGCCGCAGCAGGGCGTGCCCGCGGCCGTACAGGAGTTGTTCTCGGCGACGCAGACGGTGTCGGCCTTGCAGAGGTTCTGGAAGCAGGTGAGGCCGGTGGTGGCGCAGCAGTCGCTCGGCGACTGGCACGGGTCGTTCAGCCCCTTGCAGGTGAAGGTGCCGCACTTGAGCGACTCGCAGGTGAGCCCCTGGGCCGCGCAGCAGTCGGCGTCGATGCCGCAGTCGGCGCCGGTCGCTCCGCAGGTCGGCGGTGGCGCGCAGTGATTCCCGGCGTCGCAGTAGTCCGAGCAGCAGTCAGCCACGGCGGTGGCGGCGGTGCAGGTGGCGCCTGTGCCACCGCACGTCGGGCCCTCTTCCTTCTTCGGGTCGCAGCCAGAGCACGACGTGAGCGCCAGCAATCCAGCAACGAGAAGGAACGAGAGTGACGTGTGACGCATCGTGTAAGCCTCCGGCCGCGCCTTCAGTGGCAACGAGGAATCATTTTCTCACGAAAAGTCGCGGTGTACAGGTACCGGTGTGAGGTCGAGTGCGACACGTCCGCCCGCGATCGCGTCCCGGAACCAAGGGACGGGCGCCTTGACCCCTGTCCAGCCCTCGGCTACTTACGGAAGATGGTGGGCAAAGGTCTTCCCTCCCGGGAGCCCGCGTCCGGACGGCGGGCGGAGTCGACATGGCGATTCGTGCAATCGCGGTAGAGGACGACGAGGCCGTAGCGAAGCTCATCACGCAGATCCTCACGTCCAACGGCTTCGAGGTCTGCGGCGTGGCCCACACCGGTGAAGAGGGCGTCGCGCTCGCGAAGCGCGAGAAGCCCGACGTCGCCCTGATCGACCTCGGCCTGCCCAGGATGAACGGCGAGGAGGTCATCGCCGAGATCCACCGCGAGCTCCCCAAGACCAGGTGCATCGCGCTCACCGCCGTCGACATCCCCGCCCGCGTGCTCGGCGCGATGCGCGCCGGCGCGGCCGGGTACATCCTCAAGCCCTTCCACGCGGCCGAGCTGGTGAAGGGCGTCCAGGACGTCCTCTCCGGTGAGGCGGCGCCGATCAGTCCCCGCGCGGCGAAGGTGCTGCTCACGGAGTTCCGCGGCGATCCGCCGGAGCAGCGGGCGAAGGACGGTCCGGCCCTCTCCAAGCGCGAGCTCGAGGTGCTGCAGCTGCTCGTGCACGGCCACACCTACGCGGACGTCGCGACCGCCCTGGGGATCGCCGAGGGGACCGTGCAGACGTACGTGAAGCGGATCTACGAGAAGATGGACGTCTCCACGAAGGCCGAGGCGGCTCTCCTGGCCGTCGCCCGGGGGCTCGTCCGGCCGTAGCGCAGGCCGGCTTCGGCTCTCCTCTGAACGCGCTGGCCCCGACGTGCGGCGGCAGAATGACGCACCGCGTATAGCGGCTGCCTTGACTTAAGGGGCTCGAACCCTATAATGAGCCCCTTTTTCCCGAGCGGAAGTTCGCGCAAATGCGCGTCAACATTGACGAAATCAAGGAGGTCGGCCTCCACAGGGCCTGGGACCTGACCCCGCACACCGTCGACGAGATGGTTGCAGGCGATCGTGCGACCTACAAGGCTGCGGCGCCACTGCACGTCGAGGCATCGCTGGTCCGTGCGGAGCGGCGCATCCTCGTCAAGGTGCACGCGCGGGCAGCGCTCAGCACCGAGTGCGTGCGCTGCCTTGCGCCGATCTCCCTCGAGGTGCCGGTCGATTTCGAGTTGACGCTGGTACCCGAGGACGAGTACGAGTCCGAGCCCGATTCGGCCAAGGATGACGCGAAGGCACCCGTGGCGGGCTCCTTCGATGCAGTGGGAGCGGAAGAAGAGGTCTATCGCGGCAAGCAGTTCGACCTCAAACCCGTCCTGCGGGAGCAGGTCGTCCTGGCGCTGCCGGGATACCCGGTGTGCAGCGAGAGCTGCAAGGGGCTCTGCAGTAGCTGCGGAGCCAACCTGAATGAACGCGAGTGCGGTTGCGAGCGCCGCGTCCCCGACCCGCGCTGGGCGGGTCTCGAGAAGTTCAAGCGGCAGTGATCGTAGCGAGCGTCAACGAGCGTAGGCGAGCGTCAAGAGCAGGCAAAGGAGCACGTCGTGGGTCTTCCCAAGAAGCGTACCAGCAGCATGCGGCGCAACCGTCGTCGCGCGGCCAACTTCAAGCTGAAGCCGGCAAACGTCACCAGGTGCCCGAAGTGCAAGGAGCCGGTCCTCTCGCACCGCGCGTGCCCGTCTTGCGGCACGTACAAGGGCGAGCAGGTCACCGAGGCTCTGTAAGGCACGATGCCTCACAAGCTCGCGCCCGTCGCCGTCGACGCGATGGGGGGCGACAACGCCCCCGGGGCCATCGTCCAGGGTGCGATTAACGCAGCGCGTAACGGGCTGCCGGTCATCCTGGTGGGTCCGGAGGCGGTCGTGCGCGAGCAGCTGCGCAAGCACCGCGCGCCGAGCGCGCTGCCGATCGAGGTGCACCACGCCCCCGAGGTGGTCGAGATGGACGACCACCCCGGCCAGGCGATGCGCCGCAAGAAGCAGAACTCGATCCGCGTCAGCTTCGAGCTGGTGAAGGCTGGCAAGGCCTGCGGCATGGTCTCCGCCGGCAACTCCGGCGCGGTGATGGCCGGCGCGATCTTCGTGCTCGGCCGGATCGACGGCGTGGAGCGCCCGGCGATCGTCTCGGTGGTCCCCGGCCTCAAGGGCCATCCGCTCCTCCTGGACATGGGGGCGGTGGTCGACTGCAAGCCCAGCCACCTCGTCCAGTTCGGCCTCATGGGCGACGTCTACGCGCGCCGCGTCGCAGGCGTGGCTCGCCCACGCGTCGCCATCCTCTCGAACGGCGAGGAGGAGACGAAGGGCACGGACCTGACCCGCGCCGCTTCGGCCGCGCTGCGCAAGTCGTCGATCGACTTCGTCGGCTACTGCGAAGGGCGCGACATCCTGACGGGCGAGTTCGACGTCATCGTCACCGACGGGTTCACGGGGAACGTGGCCCTGAAGACGATGGAGGGTGCAGTCAAGGTCGTGGGCGAGCTGCTGAAGCGCTCGCTGAAGAGCACCGCCATCTCCGCCATCGGTGGGCTGCTTGCCAAGACCGCCCTCGATGGCATGAAGAAGCGGATGGACTGGCGCGAGATCGGGGGCGCGCCGCTGGTGGGAGTGAACGGAGTCGGCTTCATCAGCCACGGCCGGTCGGACGCGCTCGCGATCGAGAGCGCGATCCGCCGCGTGCGCGACGCCGCCCGCTCCCATTTCGTAGATGAGATCGCCACGGCCGTAGCGCCTACCGAGGCGCTGGTCGAGGCCGCTCGGGCGGAAGCGGCGCAGCACGCCGCACGCCACGCTGCGCCCCACGAAGCCTGAGCCACCAAGGAGACGCGATGCGTTCGTACGTAGCCGGCACCGGTTCATTTTCACCAGAGAAGGTCGTCACCAACGCCGACCTCGAGAAGCTCGTCGAGACGAACGACCAGTGGATCGTCGAGCGGACCGGCATCCGGGAGCGTCACCAGGTGGCCGACGGCGAGGCGACGAGCGATCTCGCAGTCCGGGCGGCCCGCAGGGCGTGCGAGATGGCGCAGCTCGACCCGAAGGACGTCGAGGCGATCATCGTCGGGACCATCAGCCCGGACTACCCGTTCCCCAGCTGTGCCGCGCTGGTCCAGGCGAAGCTGGGCAACAAGAAGGCCTTCGCCTTCGACCTCTCGGCCGCCTGTGCCGGCTCGATCTACGCCATCACCGTCGGTGACCGCTTCGTCGCCTCGGGCTCGCTGAAGAACGCCCTCGTCATCGGCGCGGACGCGCTCACCCGGATGACGGACTGGACCGACCGGAACACGGCGATCCTCTTCGGCGACGGCGCCGGCGCGATGGTGCTGAAGCCCACCGACGATCCGAAGCGGGGCTGGGGGACGATCCGGCTCCACACCGACGGCGAGCAGGTGCCCATGCTCTACCAGCCGGGTGGCGGGTCCCTCGACCCCATCTCCGAGAAGGTCGTCAAGGAGCGGTCGCACTTCATCAAGATGAACGGCAAGGAGGTCTTCAAGTTCGCCGTGCGGGCGCTCGTGGACAGCAGCCACGAGGTGCTCGCCGCGGAGGGGCTGACGCCCGACGACGTGACCTACGTCATCGCCCACCAGGCCAACAAGCGGATCCTCGACGCCACGCTGGATCGGCTCAAGGTCCCGGCCTCGAAGTGCTGGATGAACCTCGAGAAGTATGGGAACACCTCGGCGGCGAGCGTCCCGACGACGCTCGACGAGGCGAACCGCGCCGGCTGGTTCAAGTCCGGCGACGTGATCCTGACGATGGCCATCGGCGGCGGCATGGCGTGGGGCGCCGGCGTCCTGCGCTGGTAGCGCCGGGAACCAGACGATGGGCAAGCTCGCATTCATCTTCCCCGGGCAGGGATCGCAGAAGGCCGGCATGGGCAAGGAGCTCGCCGACGCCTTCCCCGAGGCGCGCGCGGTCTTCGACCAGGTCGACGCCGCGCTCGGCGAGAGGCTCTCGGCCCTCTGCTTCGAGGGGCCGGACGAGCAGCTGAAGCTGACCGCCAACACGCAGCCGGCCATCCTCACGGTCTCCGCGGCCGCGGCCGCGATCCTGGCGAAGGCCGGGATCGTCCCGGACTACGTCGCCGGCCACTCGCTCGGTGAGTACTCCGCGCTCGTCGCCGCCGGCGCGATCCCGGCGGCCGACGCGGCGAAGGCCGTGCGCGCGCGCGGCACCTTCATGCAGGAGGCCGTGCCGGCCGGGCAGGGGGCCATGAGCGCGGTGCTCGGCCTCCCCCCGGAGAAGGTGAAGGAGATCTGCGAGGCGGTCGCCGCAGAGACCGGCGGCGTCGTCTCTCCGGCCAACTACAACGAGCCGGCGCAGACGGTGATCGCCGGCTCCGCGGCGGCGGTCGAGGCGGCCGGCGTGAAGCTCAAGGCGGCCGGCGCGAAGCGCGTCCTGCCCCTCCCGGTCAGCGCCCCCTTCCACTGCGCGCTGATGGCGCCGGTCAAGGTCCGGCTGGAGCAGGTCCTGCGCGCCGCGGCCTGGAAGGCGCCGGCGATGCCGGTGGTCACCAACGTCGAGGCGAAGCCGAACGGCGACGTCGCCCGGATCGTGCCGCTGCTCGTCGAGCAGGTCACGGCCCCGGTTCGCTGGATCGAGTGCATCGAGGAGCTGGCGCGCCTGGGCGTCACGCGCGTGGTCGAGGTCGGTCCCGGCAAGGTGCTCTCCGGGCTGGTCAAGCGGATCGCGCCGGGCGTAGAGGCGTTCAACGTCGAGGATCCCGCGTCGCTCGAGCGGACCCTCGCGGCGTTCAAGGGATGAAGGGGACAGCCATGTACGACTTCAAGGGAAAGGTCGCCCTGGTCACCGGTGCGTCCCGCGGCATCGGCCGAGCCATCGCCGTCGCCCTCGCCAGGGGCGGCGCCTCGGTCGCCCTCAACTACGCGGGCAACGACGCCGCCGCCGGCGAGGCGCTCGCGCTCTGCCAGCAGGCCGGCGCGGCGAAGGCGAAGCTCTACAAGTTCGACATCTCCGACTCGGCGGCGTGCCAGAAGGCCGTCGACGAGGTCGTCGCCGAGCTGGGCGGCCTGCACATCCTCGTGAACAACGCCGGCATCGCCCTTGACGGCCTCGTGATGCGGGTGAAGGACGAGGACTGGAGCCGGCAGCTCCAGGTGAACCTCACCGGCACCTTCAACATGATCCGCGCCGCGACCCGGCCGCTCATGAAGGCGAAGGGCGGGTCGATCATCAACCTGAGCAGCGTCGTCGGCGAGATGGGGAACGCCGGCCAGGCGGCCTACTCGGCGGCGAAGGCGGGGCAGATCGGCCTGACCAAGACCGTCGCCCGCGAGCTGGCGTCGCGCAACGTGCGCTGCAACGCGGTGACCCCCGGGTACATCGAGACGGACATGACCGCCGGCATCGCCGAGGCGGGCAAGCAGAAGCTGCAGGAGATGATTCCGCTCGCGCGGCTCGGCACCGCCGACGACGTGGCCAACGCGGTGGCGTGGCTGGCGAGCGACCAGGCGTCGTACGTGACCGGAGAGGTTCTCCGCGTCAACGGCGGCATGTACATGTAGCCGCGGATCCCCGCGGCGAGCGACACCCAACCAAGGAGAGCACCATGTCGGCCAACATCGAAGCGAAGGTCAAGACCATCATCGCGGAGCAGCTCGGCGTCGCCGAGGGCGAGATCAAGATCACCTCCAGCTTCATCGAGGACCTCGGCGCGGACTCGCTCGACATCGTCGAGCTCGTCATGGCCATGGAGGAGGAGTTCGAGGTCGAGATCCCGGACGACGAGGCCGAGAAGATCAAGACGGTCCAGGACGCGGTCACGTTCATCTCCGCCCACAAGAAGTAGGCGGAGGGCTGCACGCAGGGAAGGACGGGTGGGGGCGGGTGGGCCCCCTTCCGCCGGTATTCTCAAGCTCGTCGAGGTGAGTTCGATGGATAGGCGCCGTGTCGTCGTCACCGGTCTCGGGCTGGTCTCCCCCGTGGGGATCGGCGTGGAGCCGTCCTGGTCCGCGCTCGTCGCCGGCAAGAGCGGGATCGGGCCAATCACGCTGTTCGACGCTTCGACCTTCCCCACGCGCATCGCGGGCGAGGTGAAGGGGTTCGATCCGGCGCAGTTCATGGACAAGAAGGAGGCCCGGCGGAACGACCGCTTCATCCAGTTCGCGCTGGCGGCCGCCGACATGGCGCTGAAGGACTCCGGCCTCGACCTGTCCAAGGAGAACACCGAGCTCATCGGCGTCATCGTCGGCGCGGGCATCGGCGGGCTCGGGACCATCGAGGAGACCGCGACCACCTTCGCGGAGAAGGGGGTCAAGAAGATCGGCCCGTTCTTCATCCCCAGCCTCATCATCAACCTGGCTGCAGGGCAGATCAGCCTCAAGTGGGGTCTCAAGGGGCCGAACTTCGGGCCGGTCTCGGCGTGCGCGACGGGCAACCACTCGATCGGCGACGCGATGCTCTACATCCAGCGGGGGCTCGCGGACGTGATCGTCGCCGGCGGCGCCGAGGCGACCATCACGCCGCTGGGCATCGGTGGCTTCTGCGCAGCGCGCGCCCTCTCGGAGCGGAACGACGCACCGGAGAAGGCGAGCCGGCCGTTCGACAAGGGGCGCGACGGCTTCGTCGCCGGAGAGGGCTCGGGCATCCTCATCCTCGAGGAGTACGAGCGGGCGAAGAAGCGCGGCGCCCGGATCTACGCCGAGCTGGTCGGCTACGGCGCGAGCGCCGACGCCTACCACATCACCTCGCCTGCCCCCGAGGGCGAGGGCGGGCAGCGCGCGATGCGCATGGCGCTCCGCGACGCGGGGCTGAACCCCGAGCAGGTCGGCTACGTGAACACGCACGGCACGTCGACGCCCCAGGGCGACGTGGCGGAGTGCCAGGGGATCGGCAAGGTCTTCGGTGACCACGCGAAGAAGGGGCTGGTCATCTCGTCGACCAAGTCGATGACCGGCCATCTCCTCGGTGCCGCAGGCGGGCTCGAGGCGGTCGTGGCGGTCAAGACGATCGAGACGGGGATCATCCCTCCGACGATCAACGTGGAGGATCAGGACCCCGAGTGCCCGCTCGACGTCTGCCCCAACACGGCGCGACAGACCCGGCCCACCGCGGTCCTCTCCAACAGCTTCGGCTTCGGCGGGACCAACGCGGTCCTGGCGTTCAAGAAGGTCTAACGGGGCGGCAGCCCCAGGAGCGCGCCGCCCACCCGTGACCGCGGGGGCGGCGCGAACCGTTCAGGGCGCCGGGAGCGGCGCAGGAGGAAGCCCATGGCCGACAGGATCATCCTCGGCTCGGACCACGCCGGACTGGCCCTGCGCGCCGAGGCGGCGAAGGTGGCCCGCGCGGCGGGCTTCGAGGTCGAGGATCTCGGGCCGTTCTCCGGCGACAGCGTCGACTACCCCGACTACGCGCGCCGGGTCGCGACGGCGGTCGCGGCGGGGGCGGCTCGGCTGGGGATCCTGGTCTGCGGCACCGGGATCGGGATGTCGATCTCCGCCAACAAGGTCCGCGGAGTCCGGGCCGCCCACTGCACCACGGAGTACGAGGCCCGGATGGCGCGCGCCCACAACGACGCCAACGTCCTCTGCATCGGGGAGCGGGTGGTCGGGATCGGGCTCGGCTCCGCGATCGTCGATGCCTTCCTGCGCCAGGCGTTCGAGGGCGGACGTCACCAGCGGCGCGTCGACAAGATCGAGGAGTAGGCACCGCGGGAAGGGGCGGCTGCCGTTGTCCGGGAGGTCCCGGCGCGGTAGAACGCCTCTCTCGCACCGAGGAGTCACGACATGATGCCCACCCAGCGCCTCGCCGTGGCGGATCCCCAGATCGCCCGGCTCATCCAGGAAGAGACCCGCCGCCAGGCGGAGGGGCTCGAGCTCATCGCGAGCGAGAACTTCGTCTCGCCCGCGGTCCTCGAGGCACTCGGCTCGCCGCTGACCAACAAGTACGCCGAGGGGTATCCCGGGAAGCGCTACTACGGCGGCTGCGAGGTGGTCGACCAGGTCGAGCAGCTCGCGATCGACAGGGCCAAGGAGCTCTTCGGCGCCGAGCACGCGAACGTCCAGGCGCACTCCGGGTCGCAGGCCAACATGGCGGCCTACTTCGCCCTGGCGCAGCCGGGCGACACGCTCCTGGCGATGAGCCTCAACTTCGGCGGCCACCTGACGCACGGGTCGCCGGTCAACTTCTCCGGCAAGCTCTTCAAGATCGTCCCCTACGGCCTCGCGCAGGGGACCGAGACGATCGACATGGACGAGGTCGCGCGCCTCGCCCGCGAGCACAAGCCGAAGATCATCGTGGTCGGCGCCAGCGCCTACCCGCGGACGCTGCGGTTCGACGAGTTCGCCGCGATCGCCCGCGAGGTCGGGGCGGCGATGGTCGTCGACATGGCCCACATCGCCGGGCTCGTCGCGGCCGGGCTCCACCCGACCCCGGTCCCCTACGCCGAGATCGTCACTTCGACGACCCACAAGACGCTGCGGGGCCCGCGCGGCGGGATGATCCTCTGCCGCGAGGCGCACGCCAAGACGCTCAACTCGCAGATCTTCCCCGGCATCCAGGGCGGACCGCTCGAGCACGTCATCGCCGCGAAGGCGGTCGCCTTCGGCGAGGCCCTGCGCCCGGAGTTCAAGCAGTACCAGCAGGCGATCCTCGACAACGCGCAGGCGCTCGCCGAGGGGCTGAAGGCCGGCGGGTTGCGGCTCGTGTCCGGCGGCACCGACAACCACCTCATGCTGGTCGACCTGCGCCCGAAGGGGCTCAACGGGAAGATCGCCGAGGAGGCGCTGGGCAAGGCCGGGATCACCGTGAACAAGAACATGATCCCGTGGGACCCGGAGAAGCCCTTCGTCACGTCCGGTGTCCGCGTGGGCTCGCCCGCGCTCACCACGCGCGGGATGGGCACCGCGGAGATGGCCACCGTCGCCAGCCTCATCGTGCGCGTGCTCGACGCGCCAGCCGACGAGGCCAGCCTCGCCCGCGTCCGCTCCGAGGTCCGCGAGCTCTGCGCGCAGTTCCCGATGTACGAAGAGCTGCTCGGGGCGAAGGACGCCGTCAGGCCGGCGAAGCGGAGCGCGCGCAAGGCCGCGCCGGCGAAGCGGGCCGCGGCGAAGAAGGCTGCCCCCAGGAAGCCCGCGCCCAAGAAGGGGTCCCGCGCGTCGAAGAAGCCGGCGCGGCGCGCCAAGAAGTAGGCGAGGTGCGATGCGCTGCCCGTTCTGCGATCACCCCGAGGACAAGGTCGTCGACTCCCGCGAGGCGCAGGACGGTCGCGCCACGCGGCGCCGGCGCGAGTGCCTCGCGTGCGGGCGCCGCTTCACCACGTACGAGCGCATCGACGAGATCCTGCCGCAGATCGTGAAGAAGGATGGGCGCCGCGAGACGTACGATCGCGACAAGATCGTCAAGGGGCTGGAGATCGCCTGCCAGAAGCGCCCCGTGTCGCGCGAGCAGATCGAGGCGCTCGTGGCCGCGGTCGAGCGCCAGCTCCAGGAGGTCGGTGACCGCGAGGTCCGCTCCAGCGTCATCGGCGAGACGGTGATGGCGCGGCTGAAGGATCTGGACCCGGTCGCCTACGTCCGCTTCGCCTCGGTCTACCGCGAGTTCCGCGACGTGAAGGACTTCGTGAGCGAGCTCGCGGGGCTCGACGGCAAGGGCCCGCGCGAGGGAGGGGGCGGCGCGCGATGAGTCCCCCTGCGGCCGCCGAGCGTCTGATGCGGCTCGCCATACGGGAGGCGGAGAAGGGGCTCGGCCGCACGAGCCCCAACCCGGCCGTGGGCGCCGTCATCGTCAGAGGCGGGCGCGTCGTCGCGCGGGGGCATCACGCGCGCGCCGGCGGACCCCACGCGGAGGCGGCGGCCCTCGCGGCGGCGGGGAAGCTGGCCCGCGGCGCCGACCTCTACACGACGCTAGAGCCCTGCGACCACCATGGCAAGACGCCCCCCTGCTCCCAGGCGATCCTGGCCGCTGGCATCCGGCGCGTCTTCGTCGGCTCCCACGATCCCAACCCGGTCGTCGACGGAAAGGGGATCGCGCGGCTCACCGCGGGCGGCGTGCAGGTCGTCGGCGACGTCCTGCGCCGGGAGTGCGACGCCCTCAACGCGCACTGGTTCAGGTTCATCACCGCGCACCGCCCGTTCGTCACCCTCAAGGCGGCGGTGACGCTGGACGGGAAGCTCGCCGCCGCCGGTGGCGACTCCCGCTGGGTGACCGGGCCCGAGGCACGCGCGATGGTCCACCGGCTCCGCGACCGGGTCGACGCGGTCCTCGTGGGGGCGGGGACGGCCCGCGCGGACGATCCACGCCTGACCACGCGCCTGACGTCCGGCGGCGGACGGGATCCGCTCCGGGTGGTGCTCGACACCGATCTCTCGCTCCCCGCGAGCCTCAGGCTCTTCCGGCAGCGCTCCCCGGCGATGACGCTCGTCGCCCACGCGTCCCGCCGTGAGCGCGACCTCGGGCCGCGCGTCGAGCTGCTGCGCTGCCGGCGCGGCCGCGGCGGGATCGACCTGGCCGACCTCCTTCGGCGCCTCGCGGCGCGAGGCGTCACGCACCTGCTCGTGGAGGGGGGGGCTGCGGTCCACGGCAGCTTCCTCCGCGCCGGGCTCGTCGACCGCGTCGCGATCTTCATCGCGCCCCGCCTGGTCGGGGCCGGAGGCCTGAGCTGGGTGGGCGGCGCGGGCGCGCCGCGGATGGCCGACGCGCTGCGGCTCGAGGACGTCGACGTGGAGAAGGTCGGCGAGGATCTGCTCGTCACGGGAACGCCGGTGGGCGCGTTGGCGTCCCGCCGGCGTAGGGTTTAGGATCCGCGCGCATGTTCACCGGGCTGGTCGGCGATATGGGCGTGGTTGAGCGGGTGCTGCCCAGGCAGGGTGGCGCCCGGATCGTGATCCGTCCGAGGGCGCTCGACGTCGAGGCGCTCGTCCTCGGGGAGAGCGTCGCGTGCTCGGGCGCGTGCCTGACGGTGGTGGAGAAGGGGCAGGGGCTCGCCTCCTTCGACGCCGTCCCCGAGACCCTCTCGCGGACGACCGTGGGAGCGTGGCGCTCCGGGACCGAGGTGAACCTGGAGCGTGCGCTCGCGCTCGGTGATCGGCTGGGCGGGCACCTCGTCCAGGGACACGTCGACGCCGTGGGCGAGGTCCTCTCGCGCAAACCCGAGGGGCAGGGCGTGCGGCTCGCCGTGGCGCTCCCCGCGGCGATCGCGCCGCTCGTCGCCGAGAAGGGCTCCATTGCGATCGACGGGATCTCCCTGACGGTCGCGTCGGTGGGTCGCGACCGCTTCGAGGTCGCGATCATCCCCGAGACCCTGGCGCGGACGACCCTCGCGAAGGCCGTCGCCGGGACGCGCGTCAACCTGGAGGCCGACGTGCTGGCGCGCCACGTCGCGCGGCTCGCGGAGTTCGCGCCGGTGACGGCAGGCGGGCTCGAGCGGTGGGGCTACGGTAGCGGGAGGAATGGATGAAGAAGCACACGGACCAGTCGATCGCTCGTGTAGAGGCGGCCATCAAGGCCATCCGCGGGGGTCGCATGGTCATCATGACCGACGACGAGGACCGCGAGAACGAGGGGGACCTCTGCATGGCGGCCGAGAAGGTGACGCCGCAGGCGATCAACTTCATGGCGCAGTACGGGCGCGGCCTCATCTGCCTCTCGCTGACCGAGGAGAAGGTCAAGGCGCTGCGCCTGCCGCTCATGGTCGACGAGAACGCCAACACGTCGTCCTTCGGCACCGCCTTCACGATCTCGATCGAGGCGAGGCACGGGGTCTCCACCGGCATCAGCGCGAAGGACCGCGCCCACACCATCCGGACGGCGGTGCGCGACGACGCCGCGCCGGAGGACCTCGCCCGCCCGGGCCACGTCTTCCCGCTCCGTGCGCGGAGGGGCGGGGTGCTCGTGCGCGCCGGCCAGACCGAAGGCTCGGTCGATCTCGCGCGGCTCGCAGGGATGCGCCCCGCGGGCGTCATCTGCGAGGTGATGAACGACGACGGGACGATGGCTCGTCGCCCACAGCTCGAGAAGATCTCCCGCAAGCACAAGCTGGCGCTCGTCTCGGTGGCCGACCTGATCACCTACCGGATGCGGAAGGACCACCTCGTGCGCCGCGCCGCGGACGCGCCGCTCCCGACCCAGTTCGGCGGTTTCACCGCGGTCGCCTACGAGAACGACGTCGACGGCGCGCAGCACGTCGCGCTCGTGAAGGGGGAGTGGAAGGAGGACGAGCCGGTGCTCGTTCGCGTCCACTCCAAGTGCCTCACTGGCGACGTCTTCGGCAGCGAGCGCTGCGAGTGCGGGCCGCAGCTCCACGCCGCGCTCAGGCAGATCGAGAAGGCGGGCAGGGGCGTGCTCCTCTACCTGGACCAGGAGGGGCGCGGCATCGGGCTGGTCAACAAGCTGAAGGCCTACGCGCTCCAGGACCAGGGGCTCGACACC
>CAWJSR010000026.1:0-155076 GCA_963845515.1 uncultured delta proteobacterium | reverse complement strand
GTGACGCCGGCCAGCTCGCAGTGGTTGAAGCGCGGCGCGCTCGACGCGACCCCCAGGGCGGCGCGCGCCTCTTCGCGGTCGTCGAAGTGCCGCTTCACCGCGCCGATGAGCTGGTAGTCCTCGTGCCCCTTGCCGGCGACCAGGACCGCGTCGCCCTCGCGAGCGGACTCGACCGCGAGCCGGATGGCGGCGCGCCGATCGGCCTCGACGAGGTAGCCGCGCTCGCCGCGGAGCGCGGCCGCGCGATCGATCGGCGCGACCGAGGCCTCCACGAGGCCCGGGACGATCTCGGCGATGATGGCGCCGGGGTCCTCGGTCCGGGGGTTGTCGCTCGTCACCAGGACGAGGTCCGCGCCGCGCCCCGCGGCCAGTCCCATGAGCGGGCGCTTGCCGCGGTCGCGGTCGCCGCCACACCCGAAGACGCAGAGGAGCCGGCGCGGGGAGAGGGCGCGCAGCGCGGCGAGGACGTGGGAGAGCGCGTCGTCGGTGTGGGCGTAGTCGACGAAGACGGTCACCCCGCGGGCGGCGATCCGCTCGAGCCTGCCGGGCGCACCCGCGCACTCGGAGAGGCCGCGCTCGATCGCAGCCGGCGGCAGGCCGAGGGCCAGCGCCATGCCGGCGGCGAGGAGGAGGTTCTCGACGTTGTGGGCGCCGACCAGGGGGGAGTGGATGGCGAGCTCGCCGCCGGGGGTCGCGAAGCGCGCCTCGATCCCATCGAGGCCCGTTCGGACGGAGAGCGGCCTGAGCGCGTCCTCGCCGCGCGTTCCGCAGCGCCAGAGCCGCCGGCCTGGCCCGAGCTCGTCCGCGAGCTTCACCCCCCAGGGATCGCGGACGTTCACGACGGCGGTGCCGCCGGGGACGAGGTGCTCGGCGAAGAGACGGCGCTTCGCCGCGAAGTAGCCGTCCATGTCGCCGTGGTAGTCGAGGTGGTCGCGCGTGAGGTTGGTGAAGCCGGCGACGGCGAAGTGCATCCCGGCGACCCGCTCCTGCGCGAGCGCGTGGGAGGAGACCTCGAGCACCGCCGCCTTCGCGCCCGCCGCCCTCATCTCCGCGAGGAGCGCCTGGATCGTGGTCGACTCCGGCGTCGTGTGGCCCGCGGCGCGAACGACGCCCGGGAAGCGATGCGTCACTGTGCCCATGACGCCGATCGGCAGGGAGGCGGCCCGCGCGCAGGCCTCGACCAGGTAGGTGACGGTGGTCTTGCCGTTGGTGCCGGTCACGCCGGCGAGCTGCAGCGCGTCGCCGGGCCGGCCGTGGAAGTTGGCGGCGCCGACCGCCATGGCGCGGCGGGCTGAAGGCGCGAGCAGGAGGAGCGCGGGAGCACAGTCCACCCGTCGCTCCGCGACCACCGCGACGGCGCCGCGCCGGGCGGCCTCCGCGGCGAAGTCGTGACCGTCGGCCTTCACGCCGGGCAGGGCGAAGAAGACCGTTCCAGGCTCGACCTCGCGGGAGTCTCCGGTGACGCGCAGGACCTCAGGGTCCTCGCCGAGAGGGCCCATCGCGCCGGTACCATCGATCACCTTGGAGAGAGTCATTTCCGTCGTGGCCTCGCGCCCCTGGTCTTCGGTCCGGCGGCACGGCGGGCCTGCGCGCCGGCGCACAATATCACCCGGGTGGGGCGAGTGTGAGCCGCACCCGCGAGCCTCGATCGACCATCCGCCCGGCCGACGGCGACTGGGCCTTCACCCGCCCGGAGCCGTCCACGTCGGCGAGGAGCCCCCGCGCCTCGAGCAGCCGGATGGCCGTCCGGGCGGGGAGGCCGGAGAGGGTGGGGACTGGCACCGCGCTCTCGCCGGAGGCCGACGCGCGGGCGGCGAGCTCCACGGCTGGCGGATCCGGCTCGATCTCGGCGTCGGCCTGCGCGTCCACCGTCTCGGGTTCGGCGGCCGACGCAAGCGTCGGCCCGGTCGGCGGCACGCCCAGCATCTTCAGGGCGTACTCGGCGATCTGCTTGAAGGCGGGGGCGGCCACCTCGCCGCCGTAGATCTCCCCCTTCGGCTCGTCGATGAAGACGCCGATGGCGATCCGTGGCGCGTCGAGCGGGGCGAAGCCGACGAAGGAGCTGAAGTGGCGGTCGGCCGAGTAGCCGCCGGAGACGGCGTCCGCCTTCTGGGCCGTGCCCGTCTTCCCGGCTGCCCGCCAGCCGTCGAGCCGCGCCCGGCGCCCGGTCCCCTTCTCGTGCTCGATGACGCCGGCCAGCCAGCGCCCGACGGTGGCCGCGACCTCTGGCTGGACGACGCGCCTGACCGGCTCCGGCCGCCCCTCCTCGAGCACCTCGCCGCTCGCGACGTCGATGACCCGCTTCAGCACGCGCGGCCTCACCAGCATGCCGCCGTTGGCGATCGCCCCCATCGCCGCGGTGACCTGCAGGGCGGTGGCCGTCACGCCGTGGCCGAAGCTTGCGGTCGCGACCGCGATGTCGGAGCGGAACGGCGGCAGCTGGCCGCGGTGCTCGCCGGGGAGGCCGATGCCGGTGCGCTCGCCGAAGCCGAACGCTGCGAGCACGTCGCGCAGCCCCTCCCGTCCGAGCCGGGCGCCGATCCGGGCGGCGCCGACGTTGGAGGAGAGGGCGAGGATCTTGGAGGGCCCGGCCCAGCCCAGGCCGGCGTGGTCATGGATGACGTGCGCGCCGATCGCCAGCTCGCCGTTGCCGCAGTCGATGGCGTCGTTGGCCTTCAGCACGCCGCGGTCCAGCGCGCCGGCGATCGCGAAGGTCTTGAAGGTGGAGCCCGGCTCCCACGTGTCGGTGACGGCGCGGTTCTTCAGCACCTCGCCCGTGCGCGGCGCGTTCGGGTTGAAGGTGGGCCAGGTCGCGAGCGCCAGGAGCTCGCCGGTGGCGGGATCGAGCGCGATCGCCATGCCGGAGAGGGCGTGGGAGCCGGTTACGGCGCGCGAGAGCGCCTGCTCGGTGGCGAGCTGGAGCCCCTGGTCGATGGTCAGCTCGACCCGCGCTCCCTCGCGAGTCCGACCGGGGTCGGGCGCGTCGCGAAGGACTGTCTTGCCGGCGCCGTCGCGGAGCGACGGGACCCGGGACGGCTCGCCGCGGAGCACCTCGTCGAACGCGCGCTCCAGCCCCTCGAGGCCGTTGCCGTCGTCGCCGACGAAGCCGAGGAGGTTGGCCGCGAACGAGCCCTTGGGGTAGTAGCGCTTGCTCTCCGCCACGAGCCCGACGCCCGGGACGGCGAGCTTCCGGACCGCGGCTGCCTCGGCGGGCGAGACCCGCCGCTTGAGCCAGGCGAAGCGCGACCGCTGCCCAACCTTGCGGCCGAGCGTCCGCGCGTCGGTGCCGAGCGCGCGGGCCAGCTTCTGGACGGCTGCCGTCGGGGCGCGCTCGAAGGCCTCGGGATCCGCGAAGACGGACTCGGCGTCGGCGCTCACGGCGAGGGGCACGCCGGTCCGGTCGGTGACCATGCCGCGCCGGGGCTTCAGCACGAGCTGGCGGAGGTACTGGTCGCGCGCCTCGGAGGCGAGCCGGACCTGCTGGACCACCTGGAGCTGTATGGCTCGCAGCAGGACGGTGGTGAAGCCCAGCGCGAAGAGGATGGCGACCGACGCGATTCGACGGGAGATCCACCTCGCGGAGCGGTCGTCGAGCCCGGGGCGCACTAGCGCTCCGGCCCGGACGAGGTGACGTGGCGGGCGCCGGGCACTAGTCGTGCCCCCCGGACGTCACGGCCTCCCGCAGCGGCCCCCGGAGAGCCACCTGCTCCCCGGGGACCACCACGGCCCGCGAGGAGACGCCGCCCGGCGCCTCCTCGCGAGCACCCGCCGCCGCCCGCCCACCTGCGCTGCCCACCCGAGGGTGTGCAGCAGGCTCCGCCGGCGCCGTACGGTCCACACCGTCGCCGCCCGCCCTGCCCGCGGCCGCCGAAGCGACCGGGGGCTCTGCCACCCGCACCGTGCCCGGCGCCGGCGGAGCCATTCCCAACTTGGTGCGCGCCAGCTTCTCCAGCGACGCTGGAGAGCGAAGGCTCTCCACCTCGAGCCTGAGCCGATCGTGCTCCGAGGTGAGCCGCGCGTGCGCGCGCTCCAGCTCGCCCAGCTCGTACCCCGAGGCGAGCACGCGGGTTCGCGACCAGATGTGGAAGATCCCCAACGCCGCGACCAGCGAGAGCAGGAGCGTGGTGCGGAGCACGAACCCCGCCGCCCCCGCGCCGCCGCGCGCGCTGGCTGCGCGCCGGCTCATGGGAGCTTCTCCACCGCCCGGAGCTTGGCGCTCCTGGCGCGCGGGTTGCGCGCGAGCTCGTCGTCGCCCGCGGTCACGGCCTTCCTCGTCACCTTCGCGAACTGGGCCTTCGCGCCGCAGACGCAGACCGGGAAGTCGGTCGGGCAGGTGCAGGCGCGCGTGAGCGCCTGGAACTTCTCCTTGACCATCCGGTCCTCGAGCGAGTGGAAGGAGATGGCCGCCGCGCGCCCGCCGACGTTCAGGATGGCCGGGAGGGTGTCGAGCCAGGAGGCGAGCGCCCCGAGCTCGTCGTTCACGGCGATCCGGAGCGCCTGGAAGGTGCGCGTCGCGGCGTGGTGGTGCTTCGGCCAGGCCCTCCGCGGGATGGCGTGGGACACGATCTCGGCGAGGCCGCGCGTGTCGAGCGGCTCGTCGCGCTCGATCGCCGCCTTGATGGCGCGGGCGATGGGGCGCGCGAACGGCTCCTCGCCGTACTCCTTCAGGATGCGGGCCAGCTCGCGCTCGTCGATGCGGGCCAGCAGGCCGGCGAGCGTCTCGCCCTCGTCGCTCATCCGCATGTCGAGCGGTCCGGGGCGCGAGAAGGAGAAGCCGCGCTCGGCCACGTCGAACTGCGGCGAGGAGACGCCGAGGTCCACGAGCGCCCCGTCGACCCCGGCGATGCCGAGGGCGTTCAGGGTCGCGCCGGCGTCGCGGAAGTCGGCGCGCACGGCGCGGAACGCCTCGCCCCAGCGCGCGAGGCGTGCCTGCGCGGCAGCGAGGGCGCGGGGGTCCTTGTCGAGGGCGATCACGCGAGCCCCCGCCTCGAGCAGGAGGCCGGAGTGGCCGCCGCCACCGAGCGTCCCGTCGAGGATGAGCTTCCCCGGAGCGGGGCGGAGGGCCGCGACGACCTCATTTGCGAGCACCGGCTCATGGACGAAGTCACCGATCACGCGGCGCGGACCGCCTCCTCGACGTCGCCGAACATCTCCAGGAATCCGCCCGCCCCGCCGGCGTTGACCAGGTCGCGCACGTAGCGGCTGGCCCCCGCGGCGCGCAGGCCGGGGATCGCCTTGAGCAGGGCCGCCCCCGCGAAGTGGAGGTGGGTCACCCGCTTCAGGTCGATCACCACCGTCCGCCCGTCGGTGCGCGAGCGCGTGGCCACGGAAGCGATCGCCGCGAGCTCGTCGCGCGAGAGCTCGCCGATGCCGCGGATGATGGTGTAGCCGTCGTCGTGCCTAGCCTCGAACATCGCCCGTCCTCCCACCCTTGGCCGCGTACCGCGGCCGTCACACGCCCTTGAAGAGATCGACGACCTGGTCCGCCGTCACGTCGGCGGCCATGTGCTGCTCCCACGCGCTCTTGTCCCAGAGGTGGATCACGCGCCCCATGCCGGTCCAGACGACGTCCTTGGAGAGCCCGGCCCACTCGCGGAGCGAGGGCGGGACGAGGACGCGGCCGTGCGGGTCCAGGTCGACCTCGTGCGCGGTGGAGACGAACTTGAAGATGGTCCGCTGCCAGCGGACGTCGAGCGGCGACGCCTCCATGACCTTCTTCGTCAGCTCGCTCCAGACCGACTGCGGGAGGGCGAGGACCGAGCGCCAGTGGGGGAACTGCATCAGCACGATCCGCGGCTCGCCGTCTGCGGCGAGCGCTTCGCGGAACTTCGCCGGGAGGCTCGTTCGCCCCTTGGCATCGATCGTGTGATTGAAGGCTCCGAAGTACACGTTCTGGTCGATCCTGCCGCTTTGATCCGCGGCTTGCCACTTTTTCCCACCTGGTGGCTCCGGATCTACGGAGATCGAAGGGGGAAGTCAACGGCGCCCGGGAGGCACCCGGAATCGGTCCTGTGAGCGCGTTCAGGAGCGCGCGGCGGGCGGTCGCGAGCCGTGGTGGTGGGTTCGCATCCTACATGCCGCCGGCGGGGCTCCAGTGGGCGCGTCCCCACCGTTGCGATCGGCCCCGGCGACCCCCATCCTCGGAGGCGGAGGAGCGACCATGGCTTCGTTGAAGGGGAAGACGGTCTTCATCACCGGCGCGAGCCGCGGGATCGGCAAGGCGATCGGCATGGCCGCGGCCCGCGAGGGCGCGAACGTCGTCGTCGCCGCGAGGACCGTGGTGAAGCACCCGAAGCTGCCGGGGACGATCCACAGCGCCGCCGAGGAGATCGCCGACGCGGGTGGGCAGGCGCTCGCGGTCGAGTGCGACGTCCGCGACGAGCAGCAGGTCCACAACGCCATCGGTCACGCGGTCGCCCGCTTCGGAGGGATCGACGTCCTCGTGAACAACGCGAGCGCGATCCACCTGGCCGGGACCGCCGCGACGCCGATGAAGCGCTACGACCTCATGCACCAGGTGAACGCGCGCGGCACCTTCCTCTGCGCGCAGGCCTGCCTCCAGCACCTGGGGAGGCGGGAGCATCCGCACATCCTCACCCTGTCGCCGCCGCTCAACATGAGCGCGCGCTGGTTCGCGCCCCACGTCGCCTACACGATGGCGAAGTACGGGATGAGCATGTGCGTGCTGGGGATGGCCGAAGAGCTCCGCGACCAGGGGATCGGGGTCAACGCGCTCTGGCCGCGGACCGTGATCGCGACTTCCGCGCTCAACCTGCTCGGCGGCGACGAGACGGCGCGGCGCGGCCGGACGCCGGAGATCGTCGCCGACGCTGCGCTGGCCATCCTCCGGCGCGACCCGAGGGCTTGCACGGGCAACTTCTTCATCGACGAGGAGGTGCTCCGCGCGGAGGGCGTGACCGACTTCGCGAAGTACGCCGTCGAGCCGGGGATGGAGCTCCTGCCGGACCTGTTCCTGGGGTGAGCCCGGCCTCGCTCCCGGCGACCCTCCATCGCGTCTTCGCGCCTTGGGGATGAACCTCTCCCCCGCCCCCGCGGGGGAGAGGCTGGGTGAGGGGGCGTCGTACGGGTTGCCGTGGCACCATTCCGGCGCCATATTGGAGCCATGACCGTCACGCTCTCCATCAAGAACGCCCCCACGGCGGTCGTCCAGCGGCTCAAGCAGCGCGCGTCGCGCCACCACCGCTCCCTCCAGGGTGAGCTGCTCGCGCTCGTCGAGGCGGCCGCCCGGGAGGAGGAGGCGGGGCTCATCGGCCCGGAGGAGCTGCTCGCCGAGGCGAGAGCCCTCGGGATCCGCTCGCGCGGCCGCTCCGCCGACATCGTCCGCTCGATGCGCGAGGCCCGCCATGGCGCTCGTCGTCGTTGATGCCTCCGCCCTCGCGGCGCTCGTCTTCGGCGAGGGCGAGGCGGACGACGTCGCCGCGAGGCTTCGAGGCGCGGAGCTTGCGGCGCCGGATCTGCTCCCCTACGAGCTGGCGAACGTCGCCGCGGTGAAGGTGCGGCGCCGGCTGATGTCTCCCGTGATGGCGGGGAAGGCGCTGCAGTTGGCTCGCCGGCTCGACGTCCGCCTGCACGCCGTCGCCGCGACGGCAGCGTTCGAGGCGGCGTCGCAATCCGGGCTGACGGCGTACGACAGCGCCTACCTATGGCTCGCCCGCGCGCTACGGGCCGAGCTCGTCACGCTCGACCGGGGCCTGGCGGCCGCTGCGCGAGAGGAGCCGTGAGCGCGTCGCCTGCCGACGACTCCGCCGGTCGCGGGGTGCTCGTGCGCTTCGACGAGCTCCCGTGGACTGCCGCCGCGCCTGGCCTCCGCACGAAGACGGTGGTCCGCGGGGAGCAGCGCGCGCGGCTGCTCGACCTGAGCCACGGCTTCGTGGAGCCGGACTGGTGCACTCGGGGCCACGCCTTCCACGTGCTGGACGGCCGCTGCTCGCTGGCGACGCGCGACGGGAGCGTCGCGCTCGAGCAGGGGGACGTCGGGCTCATCCCCGGTGGCGAGCCGCACGGGCACAAGCTCGTGCTGGGGCCGGGAGAGCGGGCCCGCCTGCTCGTGTTCGACGAGGCGGAGCAGGCGTAGGGCTGCTAGGAGCTTGTCGGCGCAAGGCGCTCCGGTCGTCGCGGAACCCCATGGATTCTCCCCTCTCCCCCGGTGGGCTGACCGCTAGCCTCATCTTGGGCTGCGCAGAGCGGGAAAGGACTGCGCGGTTCGCGCTGGTCAGCTGGAATGTTCGACCTCGCTGGGAACTTCCCTCTCCCCCGCTCCGGCGGGGGAGAGGTCAGGTGAGGGGGCCTCCCGTTCACTGAGCCGCTGGACCTCACCCCAGATGGCCTCGGCCACGCCTTCCGTCTCCCTCAGCACATCCAGGTTGGAGAAGCGAAGCGTCCTGATGCCCATGGCCTTCAGCGCCTCGTCGCGCGACTGGTCATAGCGACGGCCAGCGTCGTCGTAGTGTTGGCCACCATCGATCTCCACCGCGAGCTTGAGCTCCGCACAGTAGAAGTCGAGCGTGTACGGGCCCATCGAGTGCTGTCGCCGAAACTTCACGCCCAGGTGGCGGTTACGCACGACCCACCAGATGGCTCGCTCTGCGTCGGTCGAGTCCCGTCGAAGTTCGCGACGGAACTCACGGAGCGCTGGAGGCGTGTGGCTCACGGAGAGTGAGGATAGCCGATGGGTACGACCCCCCCTCACCCAGCCTCTCCCCCGCGGGGGCGGGGGAGAGGTGCATCCCCAAGGCTCGAAGATGCGATGAATGGTCAGCCCGGTGGGGGAGAGGGGGAATTTCAGTGAAGCTGCGGCTCCCCGTTACGCCGACGGGCTCCTAGAGGACGACCAGCCCCTGGCGCGCGGCGAGCACGATGGCCTCGGCGCGCGACCCGGCCCCGAGCTTCGCCAGGATCGCGTTCACGTGGAACTTGGCCGTGTGCTCGGAGATCCCGAGGCGCGCGGCGATCGCCTTGTTGCCGATCCCCTCCGCGAGGAGCGCGAGGACCTCGCGCTCGCGCGGCGTGAGCGGCTCGCCGCCGGCCGCCGCGACGGGCTGGCGGAGCCACTCGTGCGCCAGCGAGGGCTCCAGCACCACCAGCCCGGCGGCCGCGGCCAGCAGCGCCGCGGTGACGATCGCGCCGTCGGCGCTCCGGCGGACGAGGCCACGAACCTCCGCCCGCAGCGCCGCGGTCGCCTGTTCGCTCCCGGAGACGATCGCCACGACGGGGACCCCGGCCGCGGCCGCGCTCAGCCGCTCGCCGCCCGGGTCCGACGACGATCCGGGCGCCCACGCGACCACGTCGTGGCCGCCCCCGGCCAGCGCCCCGGCGAGCTCGTCCGACGAGGCCTGGCCGCTGACCACCACGTCGTGCCGGCCGGCGAGGAGCGCGGCGACGCCGGACCGGGCGAGGGGATCGTCGGCGACGACGAGGACGCGCGTGGGTTCCACCCGCGGGATCTAACGGCCCTGCGGGCGACGCGCCGGTCGCACCGCCCCCGTCCGAATGGGCAGGCCCGGGCCAGTCCCTCTCGACGATGCGCGCCGGGCCCGCCCTCCCTAGCCTTCCACGCAGGGGAGAGGCGTCGTGAAGGAGAACGAGATGGAGACCCGAAGCCGCATGCTCGCCGAGCTGTCGAGCGAGCTGACCACCCTCGCGACGGACGGCGCTGCGAGCGTCGTGCGGGTCGACGGACGCCGCGGGGCCCCGGCCAGCGGCGTCGCCTGGAGCGCCGACGGCCTGGTGGCCGCACCCCACCACGCGATCGAGTGGGACGAGGAGGTGGAGGTCGGCCTCCCGGACGGGGAGACGGCCTCCGCGGAGGTGATCGGCCGCGACGCGACGACCGACGTGGCGCTGCTCCGCGCGAAGGGGATCCGGCTCGAGCCGCCGGCCTTCGGCGGTGCGCCGGTCGTGGCCGGTCAGCTGGTGGTCGGCATCTCGCGCCCCGGGCGGACGCACCGCGTCGCCCTCGGCGTCGTCGGGCGCGCGGCAGGGGAGTGGCGCGCCCCCGCCGGCGGGCGGGTGGACGCCTACGTCGAGACGACGCTGCCGCGCGTCCCCGGGCTCTCCGGAAGCCTCGTCCTGGATCCAGCCGGGGCCGCGCTGGGGATCGCGACCGCCGGACTCCTCCGCGGCCTCGCGATGGTGGTCCCCGCGGCGACCCTTCGGCGCGTGGTCGAGTCGCTGCTCGCGCACGGCCACGTCCCGCGCGGCTACCTGGGGATCGCGACGCTCCCGATCCGACTCCAGGCCTCCGCCGCGGAGTCCGCGGGCCAGGCGGGGGCGCTCCTCGTCACCTCAGTCGAGGATGGGAGCCCGGCCGCGGCCTCGGGGCTGCTCCTCGGAGACGCGCTCCTGGCGCTCGGCGGCGCTCCGGCCGCCAATCCCCAGGCGCTGCTCGCCCTCGTCGAGCCCGAGCGCATCGGCAGCGCGCTCGCGGTCCGGCTGGTCCGGGCCGGGGAGCTCCGCGAGCTGACGCTCACCGTCGGGAGCCGCCCGCCGGGAGCGCCGCGATGAGCGCGCTCCAGGCCTTCTCCTCGGACCTGGCGGAGCTGGTGGCGCGCGCAGCCCCCGGCGTCGTGGGTGTGGAGCGCAGGCGCGGCCAGGGCTCCGGCGTCGTCCTCTCGCCCGACGGGTACGTCCTCACCAACGCCCACGTCGTCGGAGGTCGCGACCGGGGCCCCATCGTGATCCGGCTCTCCGGCTCCCGCGTCGTGCGCGGCGACGTGGTGGGGAGCGACGAGCGGACCGACCTGGCGGTCGTGCGCGCCGACGCGTCCGGGCTCGCCGCGCTGCCCCTCTCCGAGCGGCGCCTGCGGGTCGGCGAGGTCGTGGTCGCAATCGGCAATCCCCTGGGCTTCGAGCGGACCGTGACCGCGGGCGTGGTCTCGGCGCTCTACCGTGCGCTCGGGACCCGGCGCGGGGAGCCGCTCGACGGGCTCCTCCAGACCGACGTCCCGATCAACCCGGGCAACTCCGGCGGACCGCTCCTCGACGCCGGGGGCGCGGTGGTGGGGATCACGACGGCGATGCTGCCGTGGGCGCGAGGGATCGGCTTCGCGGTTCCGGGCCACACGGCCTCCTGGGTGGCCACCGTGCTCATCCACCACGGCGAGGTCCGCCGTCCCTTCCTGGGCGTCGCCTGCCGCGGCGAGGACCTGGAGCCCGCGCTAGCGCTGGACGTGGGCCACTCCCGCGGCGTTCGCGTCAGCGAGGTGGTGAGCGGGTCGCCCGCCGAGGCTGCCGGGCTGCGCGCCGGCGACCTGCTCGTCTCGGCCGGGGGCAGCCGCTCCAGACGCTCGACGATCTCGTGAGGGCCATGGTGCTGGGGGATCCGTTCCGCGTGGCCGTCGAGCTGGTCCGGGGTGAGGCGCGTCGCTCGGTCGAGATCACGCCGAGGCCCGCGCGCGCCGCGGCGTGATCCGCGCCGCGTCGGTGTGCCGCGTCTCGCGTCACCCCCGGCCCGCTACCCGGGCATCATGCCGCCGCGCGGGCAGGCCGGCTGCCCGATTGTCGCGCGATTGCTCCCTCGCAATGCATGCGCCGCCCGGATCTTGCACAGCGAGCGGAAATTGTCGTCGGCGTGCCTGTATTTCAGCGCCAAAAGTTCGCGCAGATCGCTAGTCTGCGCGCGCTGATTGGCAGGAAAGGGTGCACGCAAATGGCTCCGACGCTCGACACCGGCAACACCGCCTGGATTCTGACCTCCACCGGCCTCGTCCTCTTCATGACGCTGCCCGGGCTCGCGCTCTTCTACGGCGGGCTGGTCCGCACGAAGAACGTGCTCTCCGTCCTGATGCAGTGCTTCTCGATCGCGTCGGTCGTCACGATCCTCTGGGTCGCCGTCGGCTACTCGCTCGCCTTCACGCCGGGAGGAGGCTCGTCGGGCGCGGTGATCGGCGGGCTCGGCAAGGCGTTCCTCGCGTCGGTGTCGCGCGACGCGCTCACCGGCACGATCCCCGAGATCGTCTTCGCGATGTTCCAGCTCACCTTCGCCATCATCACCCCGGCGCTCATCATCGGCGCGTTCGCCGAGCGGGTCCGCTTCGGGGCGATGCTCCTGTTCTCCGCCCTCTGGAGCCTGGTCGTCTACGTGCCGGTCGCCCACTGGATGTGGGGCGGCGGCTGGCTCCAGAGGCTCGGCGCGCTCGACTACGCGGGCGGGATCGTCGTCCACGTGACGGCCGGCGTCGCCGGGCTCGTCGCGTGCCTCTACGTCGGCGGCCGCAAGGGCTTCCCCAAGGTGCCGATGCCGCCGCACAGCCTGACGCTCTCGGTGGTCGGGGCCGGGATGCTCTGGGTCGGCTGGTTCGGCTTCAACGCCGGCAGCGCGCTCGGCGCCAACGGGACGGCCGGCATGACCCTCGCCGCGACGCAGGTCTCCGCCGCGACCGCCGCCCTCTCGTGGAGCGTGGTGGAGCGGTGGCGCCACGGGCGCGCCAGCGTGCTCGGCATCATCACCGGGGCCGTCGCAGGGCTCGCGACCGTGACGCCCGCGTCGGGGTTCGTCGGGATGGGTGGCGCGATGGCGATCGGCGCGCTGGCGGGGGTCGTCTGCTTCTTCAGCGCCACCGCGATGAAGCGCCAGCTCCGCTACGACGACTCGCTCGACGCCTTCGGCGTCCACGGCGTCGGCGGGATCGTCGGCTCGATCCTCACCGGGCTCTTCGGCTCGGTGCTGCTCGGCGGCACGGAGTCCTTCTCGATCGGCCGGCAGCTGGGCGTGCAGGTCCTCGCCTGCGTCGTCGTGGCCGCCTGGTCGGGCGGCGCGACCTGGGTCCTGCTCAAGCTCTCCGACGCGCTCCTGGGCGTCCGCGCGGACGACGAGCAGGAGATCATGGGGCTCGACCTGACGGAGCACGAGGAGCGGGGGTACGACTACTGACGCCGGCCCCCGCGGGGCCGCTGCTCCCTCACCCTTGCCCTCTCCCCCCGGTGGGGGAGAGGGGACGTCGCCAGGGGGAGCGCTACGCCACCTGCGGCAGGTGGGCGAGCGACTCCTTCACCTTCTCGGCCGGGTACTCGTAGTCCTGGAGCTTCCCGGCGAAGTAGTCGTCGTAGGCCTGCATGTCGACGTGGCCGTGACCGGAGAGGTTGAAGAGGATGGTCTTCTCCTTCCCCTCCTGCTTCGCGAGCAGGGCCTCGTCGATGGCGCCGCGGATCGCGTGGGACGACTCGGGGGCCGGGATGATCCCCTCGGTCCGGGCGAACTGGATCGCCGCCTCGAAGCAGCCGATCTGGCCGACCGCCTTCGCCTCGATGATCCCGTGGTGGAGGAGCTGGGAGACGAGGGCGGACGAGCCGTGGTAGCGGAGCCCGCCGGCGTGGATCCCGGGCGGCATGAAGTCGTGGCCCAGCGTGTACATCTTCATGACCGGCGCCATCCTGGCCGTGTCGCCGTAGTCGAAGGCGTAGACCCCCTTCGTCAGCGTCGGGCAGGAGCTGGGCTCCATCGCCAGGATGCGGACCTGCTTGCCGGCCGCCTTGTCGGCGACGAACGGGAAGCCGATGCCGGCGAAGTTGGAGCCGCCGCCGTGGCAGCCGATGACGACGTCCGGGTAGTCGCCGGCCATCCGCAGCTGCTCCTTCGCCTCGAGGCCGATGACGGTCTGGTGGAGGCAGACGTGGTTGAGCACGCTGCCGAGGGCGTAGTGCGTGTCCTCGCGCTTCACCGCGTCCTCGACCGCCTCGGAGATCGCGAGGCCGAGCGAGCCCTGGTTGTCCGGATCCTTCGCGAGCATCGCGCGCCCCGCGTCGGTGAGGTTCGACGGCGACGCGATGACGTTGGCGCCCCAAACCTGCATCATCGACTTCCGGTAGGGCTTCTGCTGGAAGCTCACCTTCACCATGTAGACGGTGCACTCGAGGCCGTACATGTTGCACGCGTAGGACATCGCGGTGCCCCACTGTCCGGCGCCGGTCTCGGTGGCGATCCGCTTGATGCCGGCCTGCTTGTTGTAGAAGGCCTGCGGCACGGCGGTGTTGAGCTTGTGCGACCCGGCCGGCGAGACCCCCTCGTACTTGTAGTAGATCTTCGCCGGCGTCCCGAGCGCCTTCTCCAGCCGGTGCGCCCGGAAGAGCGGCGTCGGGCGCCACTGGGAGAAGACCTCGCGGACCTCGTCGGGGATCTTGATCCAGCGCTCCGGCGACATCTCCTGCTCGAGCAGCGCCCCGGGGAAGAGCGGGAGCAGGTCCGGCGGCGTCACGGGCTTCAGCGTCACGGGGTGGAGCACCGGCGCGGGCGGCGCAGGCAGGTCGGCGATGACGTTGTACCAGTGGGTCGGGATCTGGTTCTCGGGCAGCAGGAACTTGGTCTGCATCTGGCGTCCTCGTGGAGTGGAGCGAAGCAGGGAGGATACCCGAAGGGCGCGCGGTCGCGTCAACTGAGGGGGACGTGCCGTCCCCCTCCGCGGGCGGAGCCCGCGGAGCCTCCCCCTGGGCTGCGCGGGCCCCTGCTCGCACTCGCTGCGCTCGGCGAGCGTCCCGCGGGGAGGGACGACGTCCCTCCCCAGCTGCGCTGGGGCCCCTCCCTGCGGCCGTCGCCGTCAGCCGGCCTTCGCAGCGATCCCATCGGCCGCCCAGCGTGCGAGCGCGGCGATGGTGAGCTGCGGGTTCACGCCCAGCGACGTCGGGAAGACCGAGCCGTCGACCACCCAGACGTTGTCCAGCGCCCGGAGGCGCAGCGTCGAGTCGACCACGGAGCTGGCCGGGTCCTTCCCCATCGCGCAGCCGCCCATCGGGTGGGCGCTGTAGAGCGAGACGCGCATGGGCTCCCACGGCGCGGCGTCGAGCGCAGCGAGGTCCGCCGTGCCGCGCAGCTCGACCGGTGGATCGTGGAGCGAGAGGACCCGCTCGGCCCCCGCCGCGAGCTGGATCCGCGCCAGCGCCTTGTTCCCCTCGCGGAGCGCCTCCCAGAGCGCGGGGGTGATCGGGTAGTCGAGCCGGATCCGCCCGTCGTCGCGCAGCGAGACGGTCCCGCCCTCGTCCCCGTCGTGGAACCCGTCGAGGCAGAGCGCGATGAGCGCCTGCGCGTTCGCGAGCCGCGCCATGACGTCGCCGTGGGGCGCGCCGAAGCCCCCGAGCGAGGTCCCGGCGAGCATCGGGTGGATCGGGACCGTCTCCATGAAGAAGCCCATCCGACCGTGACCGCGCTCCTCGAACTGCGCCGAGGCGACCGACTGCGGCGCCCCCTGCCAGCCCTCGATGGGCGTCGGGAACAGGGCGACGCTCGCCACCACGGGGTGGAGGAAGGTCCGCTTGCCGGCGCGGCCGCTGGGGTCGAGGCCGCTGCGGAGGAGGAGCGCTGGCGAGTTGATCGCGCCGCCTGCCACGACCACGGCCCGTGGCCTCACGACGACGCGACGTCCCGTGGGGAGGTCCGTCGCCGGATCACGGACCTCGCCCAGGACCGCCGCCGCGCGCCGCCCATCGGCTTCGATCCTCTCGACCCTGACGTTCGCGTAGATCCGCGCGCCCGCCGCGACCGCGTCGGCGAGGTAGGTCCTGTCCATCGAGCTCTTGGCGTCGACCGGGCAGCCCATCCCGCAGTAGCCGAGCCGCAGGCAGCCGCTGACGTTGCGCGGGACGAGCGATCGCGACCAGCCCAGCTTCCCGCACCCGTCCCAGAGCACCCTGTTGTTGGCGTTGATCTCCCCCAGGACGTCCGGCGCGATCGAGAGGCGCCGCTCCACCGCCTCGAAGTGCGGGAGGAGCGCCGCGCCGTCGAGCTTCTCCACGCCATGCCGGCGCGCCCAGTGGGCCAGCACCGCGTCGGAGACGCGGAGGCTGGTCGTCCAGTTGACCACCGTCCCGCCCCCGAGAGCGCGCCCCTGGAGCACCGTGATCGCGAGATCGGCGGTGGCCCGTGCGCCGCGCTCCTGGTAGAGGCGCGGGTACGCCGTCTCCTCGCGCATGTCGAAGTCACGGCGAGTGAACGAGCCCCCCTCCTCCAGGACGACCACGCTCGCCCCGTTCGCGGCGAGCCGCGCCGCGGCGACCGCGCCGCCCGGGCCCGAGCCGACGACGCACACGTCCGGCCGCTCCTCGACGTCGGCGCGGACCTCGTGGCCCGGGACGATCCGGCCGCGCTCAGCCACTCTTGCCTCGCGCTGTCTCGGGCCACGGCTCGACCGCGGGTGCAGGCGCGGCTGCGCCCAGGGACGGTGGGCCGGGGTAGCCGACCGCGCTCCAGGTCGAGGGGGAGGAGTAGTAGGCGGAGGCGACCAGCCGGCGCAGCGCGCGGAAGCCGGTGCGTCGGAGCGCGTACCGGCTCGTCGACCAGTCCGCGAGCCGTGCGTCCTGCCGCGCGGGGCTGGCTGAGCGGAAGCGGACTGGCGAGCCGTCGAGCAGGAGCCCGAACAGCGCGGAGTCGAAGAGCGCCAGGACCCGCTTCACGTCTCTCTGGACGCCCGCGTGGCTCATCGCGAGGAAGGAGTCCACCCGCTCGGCTACACCAACCCGTTCAGGGGTCGGGAAGCGGGGGTGCCGTGGAATGGTCCGGCGCGCGACCGCCAGCAGGATGGCGGCCTCCGCGGGAGCCAGGACCGCGAAGGGGCCACCCACTACCTGCAGGTCATCGTCCCTGCGGCGAAGCGCCAGCCAGCCCGCCCCCGCAAGGAAGAACGCGCCGACGAGGCCCGCCTGGATGAAGCGGCGACGACCGAGTGCCTCACCCGGGAGCAGCAGGCGCTCGCGGCGGCGGCGGGACCGACGGAACATGGACAGCGAGTGTACCCGAGTGTAGTTGTGGTGTCGTGCACCATGGGTACACGCGCCCACAGCCCCCGCAGCGCGTCCCCGTATCATGGCGCACCCGTTCGGCCGCCCCCTGGCGCATAATCGGGCCCGTTCTCGAAACGGAGATAGTTGATGGCACGCGAGCGCCGCGCACATCCCAGGTTTCCGCTCGTCCTGGCGGTGCAGTACCTCGGCGCGGAGAGCGCGCTCGACTACACCGAGAACCTCTCTGCGACCGGCCTGTTCCTCCGGACGGAGCGCCAGTTCAAGAGCGGCGAGAAGGTGAAGCTGGTCCTCTTCTTCCCGCAGGTCGTCGAGCCGCTGGAGATCGAGGTCGAGGTCGTCCGGATTCGCGAGGATGGGCTCGAGGGGCCCGCCGGCGTGGCCGTGCGCGTGCCCGACGCGAACCTCGTGGACCGCGAGAAGCTCTCCGACCTGGCGCGCCGGATCGCCGCCACCGGGAGGCAGCCGGAGCCGAGCGCGCGCATCCTCCTCGTCGAGGACAACCACCTCGTCGCGTCGATGTACGCGGCGGCGCTCCGCCGGCTGGCCGAGACCGACCACCTCTCGGGGCTCGGGATCGAGATCGTCTCCGACGGCGCCCAGGCGTTCGACCGGCTCCTTCGCGAGCCGAAGATCGACGTCCTCGTCACCGATCTCTTCATGCCGGTCCTCACGGGAATGGAGCTGATCGAGAAGGTGCGGAGCGAGCCGTCGATCGCGGACCTGCCGATCCTGGTCATAACGTCCGGCTCCGACCGGGAGCGGGAGCAGCTCACGAGGTTCGGCGTCGCGGCGATGCTGCGGAAGCCGGTGAAGTACCACGAGCTCGTCGCTCAGGTCCGGACGATCCTGGTGAAGCGCGGGGTGATTCGCGCGAGGGGCGCCGACCGTGGGAGCCCCGAGGGGGAGCACGTGGTGGATCCATTGACGGACGAAGTCGGCGTGCGCAAAGATGACGGCGATGAGCCGGTCACACGCCGGTGAACGGGGCAGGCAGCGCTGGCCCCAGCGCGAGAGCGCGATAGAGGGTCCGCCCTGGGGCGGACCCTCTCATTTGGGCCCCCCGGAGTCTCATGCCACCACGCATCCGTGTAGAGGACCGCGGCCTCGTCCGCGTCCTGATCATCGACAACGAGGGGAAGCGGAATGCCCTCGACTTCCGCGCGCTGGAGGAGCTCGCCGAGGCGTGCGCCGGCGCGGCGCGTGACCGGGTCCGCTGCCTGCTGCTGCGAGGGGCCGGGGACGAGGCCTTCTCGTCCGGCTTCGACCTGGCGGAGCTCGACATGCTGTCGTCGCGCGGCGATCGGGCCGACGAGGCGGTGGAGCGAGCGGCCGAGGCGCTGGAGGCGGTGCCGTGCCCCACCGTGGCCTACCTGAACGGCAGCGCCTTCGGTGGAGGGTTCGAGCTGGCGGCGACCTGCGACCTCCGGGTAGCCCGCGAGGACGTGCTCCTCGGCCTGCCGCCGGCGAAGCTCGGCGTGGTCTACCCGGAGGGCGGCCTCCGCAGGTTCCTGGCGCTCGTCGGATCGGCGCGCACGCGGGAGCTCTTCTTCGTCGGGCGCCCCATCCGCGCCGACGTCGCGCTCGCTTGGGGGCTCGTGAACAGGGTGGTCCACGCGGAGGGGGCGGAGGCGGCTGCCCTGGCGCTGGCCGAGGAGATCGCGGTCAACGCGCCGCTCGCGGTCCACGGGATGAAGCGGATCCTGCGGCTGCTGGAGTCGACCCACGAGCGCGGGCTCGGCGCCGACGAACGGACGGAGATCGGGGACCTGCGGCGCTGCGCCTTCGAGAGTGAGGACATCCGGGAGGGGCGGCTGGCCTTCCAGGAGCGCCGACCGCCGAGGTTCAAGGGGCGGTGATCTGCGCCCTCGCAGAGGGTCAGCGCGAGGTGGAGGCCGGCGCCGTTCCGGACTGCGCCGCCATCCGCGCCACGGTGAAGCCCAGGGCGACCCCGAGCACCAGGGCGATCGCGCCGGCGATCGCCGCGAGGCGCAGCGTGCGCGCGCGGTCGACCCGCACGGCGCGCGCGCGCTGAGCCGGGCGGGACGACGCCTCGGCCGCCACCGGCTTCGCCGCAGGATCGGTCGTCCGGTTCGGCGTGAGCGCGGGCGCCGGCAGCGGCGGCGGCGCCCCCTCCTCGCCCACGACGGCGTCGCCGATGACGGCGACGTCGAAGTCCCCGATCTCGACCACGTCGCCGGCGCGGAGCTTCCGGCGCCCCTGGATCCGCTCGCCGTTGACGCGGGTCCCGACGAGGCTCCCGACGTCCTCGACCGAGACGTTGTTCCCCTGGCGCAGGAAGCGCGCGTGGCGGCGGGACACGTTCCGCTCGGCGAGCCGGACCGTGTTCCCCTCGGCGGCGCGCCCGACGGTGATCTCGTCGCCGGTGAAGTTCACCGTCGAGCGGGTACCAGCCGAGTCCTCGATGACGAGCTTCATCGCGGCCGTTCCCCCGTCAGCGCTTCGAGCCCTTGGGCAGCAGCTTCCTGGTGAAGCGCGTGCCGTCCTTCTCGGGCGTGACGACGAACTGGTCGAGCTCGTAGCCCGGGAGCACGAGGTCGAAGCGATGCGGCTGGTCGAGGCTCACGCCCGAAACCCTGACGGGCGTCACGCCGACCGGCTTGTCGTCCAGCTCCAGCGCGGCGCCCGGCGGGTCGCTCTCGATGACGAGCGTCCCCCTGGTCGACTGGACCTTGAAGTGGACGCGGCGGACCATCTCACCCCAGCGCGGCTGGAGCGTCTCGGTCGCGGTCCGCATCCCCTTCTCGCCGACCTGCAGGAGGTGCGGGCGGTAGAGCTGGACGCCCTCCAGGGCGGTGGGGGTGACGAGTCCGGTGGAGGCCCCGTCCAGCGTCACCGGCACGCCCGGCGGGTCGGAGGTGACGAGGAGCACGCCGGGGCGCAGCCGGATCTCGCCGTAGTGGAGCCCCACCGCGCCGCCGACCGCGAAGAGGAGCCCGACCAGCGCCGTCGCGAGGAGGCTCGGTCCCTGCCGGATGACCGCCCGCTGGCGCGGCGCGTGGGCCTTGCGCGGTCCCATGCGCGGCTCGGTCGTGTCGAAGATCGGCCCCATCTGCGACGGCGCGGGGCGCGGCGTCAGCGCTGGGCCGCCTGAGATCTGCTCGTACTGCGTCGCCGCCTGCTGCGCGGCGATGTTCGAGAGGACCTTCATCACGAGCGGGTCGTGACCCCGGGCCGCCCGCTGCTTCTGGATCTTGTCGGCGAAGACCGACTGCATCTGGCGCCCGAGCAGGTCCTGGATCTGCGAGTGCGGCGTCGGGAAGAGCACGTCGACCAGCGCGTCGGCGAAGCTCTTGGCGTCCGCGTAGCGCTTCTCGGGGTCGTACGCGAGCGCCTTGGAGAGGATCGCGTCGATGTCCCGCGGGAGGCGCGGGTCCACGGTCGTCGCCGGGACGACCTTCGCCTTGCGCGAGGCGACGAGCGACTCGACGTCGGTGGAGCGGGGGAAGGGCTTCTGCTTCGTGAGCAGCTCGTAGAGCAGGATGCCGGAGGCGAAGATGTCGACCCGGTGATCCCAGGACTGCTCCAGCGACGCCTGCTCGGGCGCGACGTACCCGAGCTTCCCCATGAGCATCCCCTCCTTGTAGTTGGAGAGGCCGGTGGCGGCCCTGGCGATGCCGAAGTCGAGGAGCTTCACCTCCCCCTCGAAGGAGAGGAGCGCGTTGTCCGGGGAGACGTCGCAGTGGACGATGTGGAGCGGCTGCCCCGACGAGTCCGTCTTCTTGTGCGCGTAGTCGAGCCCCTGCAGCAGCTGCAGGATCAGGAAGATCGACTCCTCGGGGCTGGGCGATTGCCCGGCGCGCTGCATGCCGGTCATCACGTCCTTCATCGAGACGCCGTTCACCAGCTCCATCGAGATGAAGTAGGTGCCGTCGATGATCCCGCACTCGTAGACCTGCGCGATGTTGTTGTGGGTCAGCTGGACCGTGAGCTTGGCCTCGTTGACCAGCATCCGGATGAAGCCGGCGTCCTTTGCCCGGGTGGGCAGGATCCGCTTCACCACGAGCTCCTTCTCGAAGCCGCCGGCGCCTACGACGCGCGCGCGGAAGATCTCCGCCATCCCGCCGATGGCGAGGCGCTGGAGCAGGAAGAACTTCCCGAAGAGGTGCGGATTGAACTGCTGCGCGTCGTTATCGGCCAAGTTGGCGCGATGTTAGCCCGCCAACGGGGGGGGTCACAAGGGAAGGGGCAGCGGGGGTGTGGGACGCTATCGCCAGGCCAGGCCGGCAGAGCCGCCGAGGGTCCACGTGTGGTCTGGCCCCCTGCTCGAGCGGAGCCACGCCTGCCACCCCCCCTCGGCCTCGATCCTCAGCTCGATCCGGTCGCCGACCGGCCAGAAGGCCCCGGCGGCGAGCGACAGGCCGGCGCCACCCGACGTCAGCCGCCCGGACGCGAGCGCCGGAACGCGCGCGTAGTACCGCAGGACGGCTGGACCGATGCCGAGCCGGGCGTACGGGCCTGCGCTGAGCGGGCGCCAGCCGCCCGCGGCCTCCAGCCGCGTGACCTGCAGCGTGGTGAGCGTTCCCGCCTCGCCGGCGCCGAGGTGGAGCGACGAGAGCCGCAGTCCGGCGAGGAGGTGGTCGGAGACCTGGCGGCTCCCCTCGAGGGCCACGGCAAGCCTCAGCGGGTCCCGGGCGAGCAGGTCGTCGAAGGAGGTTCCGCTCCAGTCGGTGATCCAGCCGCCGGTCCCGGAGCCGAGCTGGAGCACGATCCACGGGCGCGCTTCGGCTGCAGCGTTCGTGGCCGGCGGCGCGGCGAGGAGGGCGAGGGTCAGCGCTGCTGCGGGGGCGACCGTCATGATGGCCGGCGGGCCACCGCGTAGACCACGTGGTACGTGGCCGGTACGCCGCCAGGTCCGCCGTGCGCACCATCGTACCGGTCGAGCAGCGCGAGTGTCACGCTGCGTCCGCCCAGGCCACCCCCCTCCTCGCGGGGGACGGCGTTCCCAGCGCCGACCGCGCGGATCGCGCGGAGGACGGCCCGGGCGTCGGGGTGGCGCTCGACGATCTCGTCCTCGTCGAGGGCGACGGTGGCGAGCCCGGCCGCGCCGATCGCCGCGGCCACCTCGTCGCGCCGGAAGAAGCGGTGCATCCGCGCGGCGCCGGCGGGACCGGCGACCTGGAGCCACGCTTCGCGAAGCTCGCGGAGCGTCCGCTCGGCGAAGAGGGCGAGCACGAGCGTCCCTCCCGGCGCGAGGACGCGCCGCGCCTCGGCGAGCGCGGGCTCGAGCCGCGTGAGCCACTGGAACGCGGAGGAGGAGACGACGGCGTCGAAGCGGCCGTCCGGGAAGGGGAGCGCCTCCGCGTCGGCCGTGACCACCGCCGCCGCCGGGAGGGCCGCGCGGGCGGTCGCGCACATGCCGGGCGCGAGGTCGGCGAGCGCCAGGCGGAGCCCCGGGTCGCGCGCCGCCAGGCTGGCGCCGAGCGCCCCGGTGCCGGCCCCGACGTCCAGGATGCTGCGGGCGCCCGCCGCGTGCAGCGCGACCAGCGCCGCCACGCGCTCGCGGGCCGCCGCCTGGGCGATCGCCCGCGCGTCGTAGCGCTCCGCCCGTCGCGAGAACGCGGTCCGCACGCGGAGCTTGTCGACGCGGTTCACGCCAGCCGCTCCGCGAAGGACTGGATGGCGGCGACCGTCTCGTCCAGGCGCGTGACGAAGGGCGCATGGCCTGCGCCGGCGAAGATGCAGATGCGCGCGCCCCCGATCGCCTCGGCCGACGCGCGCGCGGCGCCGACCGGGCAGATCGGGTCGGCCTCGCCGTGCAGGAAGAGGACGGGGAGATCGACCGCCGCGAGCTCCGGCCTGAGGTCGGCGGTGGCGAGCTGGTCGAGCCCGGCGGCGGCCGCGTCGCCGTCCGGCAGCGGCATCGAGGCGTCCAGCCTGGCGAGCCGCTCCTGCCCGAGCGCCTCCCGCTCGGCAGGGGCGAAGAGGTCGGCGAGGAAGCGTGCCCGCGTCCGGGCGGGGTCGCGCCTGAAGCGCTGGGCCAGCACGTCCACCTGGCGCGCGGGCAGCCCGTGGGTCCAGCCATCCGTGGCGGTGAAGCGCGGCGTGGCCGCGACGAGGACGGCGCCGGCCAGCCGCCGTCGAACGGAGGGAAACGCGCGCAGGAGCACTTGCGCGCCGAGCGACCAGGCGATGACGACCGCCCGGTCGAGCGCCAGCGCCTCCATCAGCCCGGCGAGGTCGGCCGCGTGGTCGTCGAGCGCGGCGCCGGAACCGCGTGGAGACGCGCCGTGACCGCGGAGATCGTAGCGGATGACCCTCCGGCCGGCACCCAGCCGGGCGCCCAGCGGGGCCAGGATCGAGCTCGACATGGCCCAGCCGTGGAGCAGCAGGACGGGGGGCCCCCGGCCGGCCTCCTCGACGTGGAGCCGCTGCCCCGATGGCGTGACGACGTTTCCCATCCGCGAAGCGGCGGAGGATACCAAGCGAACCCGGGCCGTCAACCCGTCGCAAGAAGAGGGTTGACGACTCCGCACGAGGGCGAAGCCCGAGCCGCGGGACGCGAGCCGACCGCAGGGAGAGCGAGCAGGGCCCCGCGTAGTCAGGGGTGGGGACCCCGACGGCTCTGCCGGCGGGGCGGGGCGGCACGCCCCGCGGAGTCAGTTCGCTTCGCGCGACGACTGCACGGCGAAGTTGAGGTCCGACCAGGCAGAGAAGCCGCCTGAGAGGATGCGCACCTCGGAGAAGCCGAGACCGCGCAGCTCCTCGGCGAGGCGCGGCACCTCGAGGTCCTCCCCGTCGTGCCCGTAGACCACCAGCAGGCGGGAGCGCGAGACGCGCGCCGCGTCGCGGACGATCGACTGGAGCTGCGCGCGGACGGCCCCGAGGATCTTCGAGTCGGACTCCGACCACCGCTGTTCGCTCCGCGCGTCGACGAACGACACGCTCGCTCCGTTCACCATCCGCGCAACGACCTGGCGCGGCGTCACCTTGGAAACCATCAGCACGTTTTCGTCTCCTTGGCTGGCGGTCGTCCCATGACGATCCACCGCCCGTGGCAATAGGGCGCACGTACTGCACGGCGCATGCCCGGCCTCTCGGGGCTGGCAAGTACGCGTTTATGGCCGCAAGTGCACCCCAGGCAGGTGCTCTCTCGGGGCGGCCGCGCCGCGTCAGCGCTGACGCACCGCGTAGAGCGCTTCTCACCAGATCGCTCGTGTGGGGCAGCCCCGAAAAGGGCTACGATGGACGAGATGCTCCTCTTCACCGCGTTCGTTGCGGCGGCCGCGCTGGCCCTCGCGCTGGCCGTAGTCCTGGTCCGCGAGCGGGCACGCCATGCGTCCTGCGAGCGGTACGCCCGCTCGATGCGCCGGCTCGCGCTCCTCGCCGAGAGCGCCAACGACATCCTGCTCATGTTCGACGAAGGCGGACGGATCGTCGAGGCGAACGCGCGCGCGGTGGCCGCATACGGCTGGACGCGCGACGTGCTGCTGGGGCTGAGCGTCACGGATCTCCGCGCCGCGGCGGTCGACGACGAGCTCAGCGGGCAGTTCTTCCGCGCGACCAAGGGGGAGCGCTTCACCTTCGAGACGGTCCATCGGCGCGCCGACGGCGGCGACTTCCCGGCGGAGGTGAGCACGGGCTCGGTGGAGATCGACGGGCAGCGCTGGATCCTCGCGATCGTCAGGGACATCACCGAGCGGAAGCAGGCCGAGGGAGCGCTCCGCGAGAGCGAGACCAGGTTCCGCGAGGCCTTCTACGGTGCGTCGGTCGGCATCGCGCTCGTCGATCCGAAGGGTGCGTTCGTCGAGTGGAACGACGCGCTGGAGCGGATGATGGGCTACTCGAGCGACGAGCTCGCGCTGATGCGCTTCCAGGACCTGCTCCTCCCCGAGGATCGAGTCGGCAGCCTGGAGGCCTTCGGCGCCATCGTCCGTGGAGAGCGGGACCACAACGACATGGAGCGGCGCTACGTCCACAAGGACGGGAGGATCGTCCACCTGCGCTACCGGGTCGCCGCGCTGCGCGAGCCGACGGGGCGGCTGCACAGGGCGATCGGGATCGTCGAGGACGTCACCGAGCGGGTGGAGGCCGAGGCCGAGCGCCGGAAGATGCACGCCCAGCTCGCGCTCGCAGACCGCATGGCGTCGCTCGGGACGCTCGCCGCCGGCGTCGCGCACGAGATCAACAACCCGCTCACCTACGTCGTCGGGAACGTGGACGTGGCGCGCACGGTCGTCGCGGAGCTGGCCGCGGCGCGCGGGACCGATCCGGACGTCGCCCGCTCCCTGGCCGAGATCGGCGAGGCGCTCGGCGAGGCGGCGGACGGCGCCGGGCGGGTTCGCGAGATCGTGAGCGACCTCAAGGTCCTGTCGTCCCCCGGCACCGAGGGAGGGGGCGAGCGGGCCGACGTGCGCGCGGCGCTCCAGTCGTCGGCCAACCTCGCCCGCCGCCTCGTCACCGACCGGGCCCGGCTCGTGACGGAGCTGGCCGACGTGCCGGCCGTCGACGGGAGCACGGCGCGGCTGGGCCAGGTCTTCCTGAACCTCCTCGTCAACGCGGCCCAGGCCATCCCGGAGGGGAACCCCGACCAGCACGTGGTCCGGGCCGCCTGCAGCCTGGGGGCCGACGGCCGCGTGGTGGTGGAGGTCTCGGACACCGGGTCCGGGATCCCTCCCGGCCGGCTCGCGCGGATCTTCGATCCCTTCTTCACGACCAAGCCGCAGGGGGTGGGCACCGGGCTTGGGCTCGCCATCTGCCAGAGCATCGTGACCGCGCATGGCGGGGAGATCCGCGTAGACACCGAGGAGGGGCGCGGCTCGACCTTCCGGGTCCTGCTGCCGGCGTGCCGGCGCGAGCCCAGCGACGTGCACGCGCGCGAGGCCGCCTCGGGCGGCCGCCGCGGCCGGCTCCTGGTGGTCGACGACGAGCCGTACGTGCTCCGTACCCTCGAGCGGATCCTCTCGGCGCACCACGACGTCGTCCTGGCGCCGACCGGCGCCGAGGCGCTCGCCCGGATCGGCGGCGACACCACCTTCGACGGCATCCTGTGCGACGTGATGATGCCGGGGATGAACGGGATGGAGCTCTACCGCGAGCTCTCGCGACGATCGCCCGCCCTCGCCACACGGGTCCTCTTCGTCACCGGTGGCGCGCTGATCGCCGAGATCCGCGCCTTCCTGGAGAGGACCGGGGCCCCGGTCGTCGAGAAGCCGTTCGCGCAGGCGCAGATACTGGAGGCTGTCGGTCGGCTCGTGGGGCCCGCCGTCACTCGCACGAAGCCAGCGTGACGGTGTAGCGGTTCCCGCACCCGTGCCACTGGGCATCGACCCGGCCGCCGCTCCGCTCCGCCAGCTCGCGGGTCATCGGCAGCGCCAGCCCGAGCCCGGCGCCGCGAACCTCCCCCTGTGCGCCGAAGGGCTCGAAGACCCTCTGCAGGATGTGAGCCGGCATCTGGGGCCCCTCGTCGTCGATCACGATCTCGATGCCGTCCTGCGACGCGCCGGGCGGCGATGCGGACGATCGGCTCGTCGCCGGGAGCGGCCGCGGCCTGGGCCGCGAGCTGCGCGATGGCATACGCCAGCAGGCGCGGCTCCGAGCGGATGGGCGGCAGGCCGGGCTCGATCTCGAGGAGGACCTTCGCGTGCCGGAGGCGCGGGTCGGCGTGCTTGAGCGCGTCGCGGATCGTCTCGGCCACGTCGCACCGGACCATCGGGGCGCCGACGTGGGAGGTGAGCGCCCGCATGTCCGCGGTGATCCAGGCGATCCGCTCGGCAGCGGCGAGCGCCTCCGCCAGCGCCTCCCGCACTGGAGGCGTAGCGTCGGACCGCTCCAGCTCCTCGAGCGCGCAGGAGAGGTTCCCCTTCACGGCGGAGAGCGGGTTGTTGATCTCGTGCCCGATGCCGGAAGCGAGCCGCCCGACGAGCGCTAGCCGCTCGGACGCTGCGCGCCGGCGCTCGCTCTCCTCCAGCTGGACGAGCACGTCGCGGCGCTCCCGCTCGGCGCCGTGCGCCCGATCGGCCAGCGCCCGGATGCGCCGGGAGCCGAACGCGGTCACGCCGGTGATCGCGGTCGTCATGATGAGCCACTCGGCCACCAGCGCCGGTGGCCGTGACTCGACGATCATGCCGATCGCGCCGGCCACGGCGGCGCTCACGCCCGAGAGCGCGGCGACCGCCGGCACCTCGGGGAGGAGCGCCAGCACGATGAACGGGACCGCGAGGACGAAGCCGAACCGCGAGCCGGACGTTCCGCTCGACACCAGGACGGTCGCCGGGGTGAGGATCCCGGCCAGGACCGCGCCTGCGAAGACGATCCGGCCGGCCACTCGCGGCGCCGGGGGCCGGAGGAGCCACCAGCAGGCGACCAGGACCCCGATCAGCGCGCCGCGGGCGGAGAGCGTCAGCTCCAGCCTACCGGCGTACAGGAAGTCGAACGGCACGAAGACCGCGGCGACCAGGATCCCGTAGAAGTAGGCCTCGCGCCACGCAGCGACGCGCCGCGGCGAATGCGCAGCGTTCAGGAACCCGGCGTCCCGTGGTGTGGTCCGCTCTCCAAGCAGGCCATGTCTCGCAGTGTTTGACACGTAGAGTAAAACTCCGGCGGGCATTCTAGGCCGACTCTCACGGCGAGTCGCGAGGTCGCCGCTGCATCAGGGGATGTTCCTATGTGCCACGACGCCGCAGCGGAACCGTGCGTTCTCCGGTACATTCCCCGTGCCCGGTGGGGCCTCTCTTCCACCACTGTTGGGTGCACGATGGCTCCGGCTCGCTGGCGTCCCATGAGGGAGTTGCACTTGCGTCCCAGAGCGGGAACGGCCCGCCGTCTCTTCGTAGCCTTCGCGCTGCTGGTCGTGGCCTTCGCCGCCGCGTCCTGGTCGATCCTCGCCCGCTTCCGCGAGATCGACGACGGGGTCGTCGCGATGAGGCGCCAGGAGGAGGGGATGCGGTTGGCGCTGGAGCTGGCGAGCGCGGTGCGCGACCAGTACGCCCATCAGGCCCACACCATCATCCTCGGCAACGACACCCACCTGGGCTTTTACACCGAGGCGGAGCTGCGCGTCGGCGCCCTGACCCGAAGGGTGGGGGGGCTCGCGGTCGGTGAGCGGGAGCGGGAGTGCATCTCCGGCGCGGAGCGGGCGACCGGGGAGCTCGACCGGATCTTCCGGGCGCGGATCGTACCGGCGGTGCTGCGCCGGGATCGGATCGAGATCCAGGCGGCGCACTCTGCCGCCCAGGTCGAGGTGACCGAGATCCAGGAGCGCGTCGACTGCCTGGTGACCGGCTTCGAGGCCGACATCGCCGCGTTCCAGGGGCGGGTCGCAGAGGCGCAGCGCCAGGCGCTCCGCTGGACCGTCTTCTTCACGCTCTTCGCGCCGCTCCTCGCAGCCGGGGTCGGCGCCTACGTTCACCGGTCGGTGGCCGTGCCGGTGGCGCGGCTCCACGAGGGAGCGGCCAGGATCGCGGCCGGCGCCCTCGATGCGCGGATCGAGATCTCCACGCCGGACGAGTTCGGGGCGCTCGCTGGGCAGTTCAACGCGATGACCGCGTCGCTTCGCGAGCACCAGCGGCAGCTCGTCCAGAGCGAGAAGCTGGCGGGGATCGGCCGCCTGGCGGCCGGGGTCGCCCACGAGATCAACAACCCGCTGGCGGTCATACTCGGCTACACCCGGCTCCTCCAGCGGAAGGCCGAGGGCAGCCTCGCCGAGGATCTCGGGGTGATCGAGGGCGAGACGGTGCGCGCGAAGCTCATCGTCGACGGGCTGCTGGATCTCTCCCGTCCGCTCGCGAACGCCCCCGAGGAGGCCGACCTCCGCGCGCTCGCCGACGAGGTGGTCGCGCGGCTCGGGGAGGCGAAGGTGCTCGAGGGGGTCGCGGTCCACGTGGCTGGATCCGGGAGCGTGATGGGCCACCCACAGAAGCTCCGGCAGGTGATCCTCAACCTCGTGAAGAACGCTGCGGAGGCGAGCGGGCCGGGGGGCAGGGTGGACGTCGGCGTGGCCGCCGAGCCCGGCGGCGGGGCGCGCCTCACCGTCGACGACACGGGGCCCGGGCTCTCGCCCGACGCACGCGCGCGGCTCTTCGAGCCGTTCTTCACGACGAAGGAGACGGGCACCGGCCTCGGTCTCGCGGTCTCGCAGGGGATCGTCCAGGCGCACGGCGGCGAGCTGGAGTCGGGGGACTCACCGACCGGTGGGGCGCGGTTCACGGTCAGGCTGCCGGCGGCGCCGGCGTGGAGGGGCTAGATGGATGAGCGCGCGCGCGTCCTGATCGTCGACGACAAGGAGAACATAAGGAAGCTCCTCGAGCGGATCCTCGGGGAGAGCTTCGAGGTCACCACCGCCTCCGACGGCAACCGCGCCATCGCCCTGATCGCAGCCGAGCACTTCGACGCCATCGTGACCGACCTGCGCATGCCGGGCGCCGACGGCTTCGAGGTGCTCAGGGTCGCAAAGACCCGGTCGCCCGAGACCGAGGTGGTGATGATGACCGCCTACGCGACGGTTCCGGACGCGGTCGAGGCGATGAAGCAGGGGGCGTTCGACTACCTCCCGAAGCCCTTCGACCCGGACGACGCCGCGCTGGTCGTGGCGCGGGCGCTGGAGCGGAAGCGGCTGCGCGAGCAGGCGGGCCCGGCGTCGCGCCCGGTGGAGCGCCCCTACCAGTTCCACAACCTGGTGGGTCGGAGCCCGGCGATGACCGGCGTCTACCGGCTCCTGGAGCAGGCCGCGGGGCTCGACATCACCGTGCTCCTGGCCGGCGAGACGGGCACCGGAAAGGAGCTCGCGGCCCGTGCGATCCACTTCCACGGCGCGCGAAAGGAGCGGCGGTTCGTGCCGGTCAACTGCGGCGCGCTCCCCGCGGAGCTGGTCGAGAGCGAGCTCTTCGGCCACGCGCGCGGCGCCTTCACCGGCGCCGCGGCGGCGAAGGCCGGCCTCTTCGAGGAGGCGGAGGGCGGGACGATCTTCCTCGACGAGATCGGCGAGCTGCCGCTGCCGGTCCAGGTGAAGCTGAACCGCGCCCTCCAGGAGCGTGAGATCCGGCGAGTGGGCGACGTGCGGCCGACCGCCGTGAACGTCAGGGTGATCGCCGCCACCCACCGCGACCTGAAGACCGAGGTGCAGGCCGGACGCTTCCGCGAGGATCTCTTCTACCGGCTCAACGTCTTCCCCGTTCGCCTCCCGGCGCTCAGGGAGAGGCGCGAGGACGTGCCCCTCCTCGCCGCCCACTTCCTCACCAAGCACGCCAACGCGCTGCGGCGGGAGCTGATCGGGTTCGACCCCGATGCACTGCGCGTCCTCGCCGGCTACGCCTGGCCGGGGAACGTCCGCGAGCTGGAGAACGCGGTGGAGCGTGCGGTGGCGCTCGCGAGCGGGCCTGCGGTGATGACTCGGGACCTCCCGGCGGAGGTCACCGGCGGCCAGGCGGGTGCGATTCCGGCGGAGCTGCTCGCGAAGATGCCCTACCGTGACGCCGTGGATCAGGCGCGGGATCGGGTGTCGCGCGAGTACCTCGCCGCCCTCCTGCAGGAGTTCGACGGGAACGTGACCCGCGCCGCGGAGCGCGCCGGGATGGAGCGCGAGAGCCTTCACCGGCTGCTCAAGCGCTACGGGATCCGCTCCGACGACTTCAAGGGGCGGTGAGCGGCGTCAGAAGCGGATCTGGACGGTGAACCTGGGCGCGGTCCCCCTGACCGCCACGACCGTCTTCCCGCGGCGCGCGCAGTAGCGCCGGACGTCCGCCTCGAAGGTGTGGCAGTCGCCCGTGATCTCCACCAGCGTCCCGTGGACGGCGGCCGACGTGGCGTTTCCCAGCGCCAGCACCGGTAGCGGGCAGCGCATCCCCGTAGTGTCGATCTGGATGGCGATCGTCGGGTCCGGCAAGCCGCGTCTCCCCGTAGCTGGCTGCGGCGCCGAGTATCCCCCACGTTCGCCCGAACTCAAAGGCGCGCGGCACTCAGTGCCGTGAGGGACAGGCGGCGATGGCGCCCCCGGGATCGATGGCGTCGCCGCCGGTGATGATCTCCGTTATCCGCCCGTCCTGGCCGACGACGAAGGTGGCGCGGTTGGCGCGCCCGACCACCGGGATGACGCCGGCGTACTGCCGGGCCACCCTGCCGCCCGAGTCGGAGAGGAGCGGGTAGGGCAGGCCGTACTGCTCCTTGAACCTTCGCTGCGTCTCGACGCTGTCGGTCGAGATCCCGACCACCCTCGCGCCCTTCTTCGATATCTCCGCGTGCCGGTCCCGGTACGCCTGAACCTCGCGCGTTCAACCCGAGGTGAAGGCCTTCGTGTAGAAGGCCAGTATGACGGGACCATCGGCCAGGAGCCCCGAGAGCGCCACGGGCTTGCCGTCGGTGTCCGGGAGGGTGAAGTCGGGGGCCTTGTCGCCGACCTTGATCGTCGCCGCGCCGAGCATAAGGGCTATCACCGCGCCTCTCATGGACACTTCGATAGGCCGGAGGATGGCGGGCGCAAGGCCATCCGCGACGCCCCGAAGGGCACGTCCGTATGGGCGCCACGTGGCGCGCCGGTGCCACTCCGGCCTACGCTCGCTCCGGTCATGGCCGCGCCAGTAAAGCCGCGGGTCGGCATCTCGGCCTGCCTCGCCGGAGAGAGGGTCCGGTACGACGGCCGGGACAAGCGGCACGAGCTCCTGATGGGGGCGCTCGGCCCGCTGGTGGAGTGGATCCCGGTCTGTCCAGAGGTGGAGCTCGGGATGGGGGTGCCGCGCGAGCCGATCCTGCTCGCCGGTTCGCAGGTCGCTCCGCGGCTCGTGGGGGAGCAGAGCGGCGTCGATCACACGGAGGCGATGCGGCAGTATGCCCGGCGGCGCGCAGATGAGCTCTCCGCGCTCGGTCTCCACGGGTGGGTCACGAAGGAGGGCTCGCCGTCCTGCGGGCTCCGCAGCGCGCCGGTCTGGTCCGCTCGCGGAGGCGCGCCCGGCTCGGCCGGCGCGGGCCTCTTCGTGCGCGTCCTCCTGGAGCAGCTCCCCGGACTGCCGATCGCCAGCGAGGAGGAGCTGGAGGGCGCCGGCTTCCGCCTGGACTTCCTCCAGCGGTGCCTGGCTCGACGAGCCGGGTAGTATCTACGGATGGTCGCCTCCGACAGCTCCCGCGTGCGCAAGGCGCTGCGCCCCTTCGGCACCTCGATCTTCACCGAGATGACGGCGCTCGCGGTTCGCACCGGCGCGGTCAACCTGGGACAGGGCTTCCCGGACTTCGACGCGCCCGACTTCGTGAAGGAGGCGGCCGTCAGCGCGATCCGGGATGGCCACAACCAGTACGCGCGCCCTTACGGGATCCAGCCGCTCGTCGAGGCGATCGCGGCGCATCAGGTGCGCTTCCACGGCCTCCGGTACGATCCGCTGGAGGAGGTGACGGTGGTCGCCGGCGCCACCGAGGCGCTCCACGCGACGATCGTGGGGCTCCTGGAGCCTGGAGACGAGGCGATCGTCTTCGAGCCGTTCTACGACGCCTACCGGCCCGATCTGGCCATGGCTGGCGCCAGCTGGCGCTCGGTCCGGCTGGAGCCGCCAGCCTTCGGGCTGGACGCGCGGGCGCTGGAGGCGGCGGTCGGTCCCCGCACCCGCGCCATCGTGGTCAACACGCCGCACAACCCAACGGGGAAGGTGTTCTCGCTCGTCGAGCTGGAGGCGATCGCGGAGCTCTGCCGCCGCCGCGACCTGCTGGCGATCACCGACGAGGTCTACGAGCACCTCACCTTCGATGGGCCCCACCTCTCGCTGGCCGCGCTGCCCGGGATGCGGGAGCGCACGGTCGTCATCTCCTCCGCCGGCAAGACCTTCGGCTGCACCGGCTGGAAGATCGGCTGGGCCTGCGCCCCGGCCTCCCTGAGCGCCGGGCTGCGGGCGGCCCACCAGTTCATCACCTTCACGAACGGCACGCCGTTCCAGCACGCGGTCGCTGTGGCGCTGGGGGCGGGCGATGCCTTCTTCGCGGAGCTGGTCTCCGCCTACCGGGTCCGCCGCGACGCGCTCACGGCGGGGCTCACGGCCGCAGGGCTCGACGTCCTCCCGGTCGAAGGGACCTACTTCGCCATCGCAGACCTTGGGCCGGGCGGCGACGACCTGGAGTTCTGCCGCACCCTGCCACTGCGCTGCGGCGTCGCGGCCATACCGGTCTCGGCCTTCTACGGCGAGGAGGCGCCGGTGAAGCGGCTCGTCCGGTTTGCCTTCTGCAAGCGCGACGAGACGCTCGCCGAGGGCATCCGGCGGCTCGCAGCGCTGCGCCGCTGAGTGAAAACGGGCCACCCGCAGCGCGGGTGGCCCGTCGGACTTCCATCGAGTGAAAGTCGGCTCGCCTATCTCTACTTGGGAGCCGCGGCCGGAGCCGGAGCGGCAGCCGGAGCCGGTGCCGGTGCCGGAGCGGCAGCCGGGGCGGTCTCGGTCTTGGCGGGCGCCACGGCCTTCACGGTCTTCGCGGCGGCCTTCTTCTTCGTCGGGGCCTTCACCACCGGGGCGGCCTTCGCGGCCTCCGCAGGGGCGGCGACCGGAGCAGCAGCGGGCGCTGCAGCGGGCGCAGCGGCAGGGGCAGCGGCGGGCGCAGCGGCAGGCGCAGCGGCAGGCGCAGCCGGCTCGGCAGCGACGGCGACGACCGCGAAGGCGACCGCGACGAGAGCGGTTAGGAACTTCATCATGGTGGACTACCTCACGTATGCGGGGGGATCGGGATCGCCGGAATGCGTCCCCAGCGTGCGCTAGCCGGCGCGAACCTCTGGCAGTCTGACGCCCGCGCGGCTGAGCCATTCAAGATATTCACTATGCGCCCCATCGGGGGCGCATGGCGGTGCCGAAGAAGGGGCGACCCGTCACCGCTTCTTCGCCGGCGGTCCGGCGGCCTTGGGGAGGTCCTTGTCCAGCTCGGCCCCCGCCCGGTCGATCGCCTGATCGATGGCGTCGAGCCGCGCCTCGAACTCGGCGTCGGAGCCGACGTCGAGCCGCAGCCGCATGACGTCGAGGGCCAGCGCGCGCGCCTTGTCCTTGAGCGTCTCCGGGACGTCGGGGCTCGCGACCGCCTTCAGGATGGCCTGGAGGCGGGGGTGGTCGTAGGCCTCCGTGATGTGCCAGTGATCGCGCGTGAACCGGACCTGGCCGCTGTCCGAGAGCCGGCGCCAGCGGCTGGAGGGCGGCCGATCGCCGATCGTCCCGTCGGGTCGGAGCTCGAAGAAGATCGAGCCCGGCCAGGCGAAGCCGCCGCTGGGAGCCTCGAACTCCACCGGCTGGGCCCACTTGCCGCTCGCCTCCTCGACGTGAAAGTGGTCCGCGCAATACGCGAACCGGACGGGCGCCGCCGCGTGAAAGACCTGCCCTTCGATCTCCATGGTCTGGCCGTCGTCGCGGATCTCGAAGTCATGCGTGATGATCGCCTCGATGGCGCGCACGCCGGTCTCCGACTCTACGGCCCGCCGTGCCTTGCCGATGATGGAGACCACCCGGTGGAGCGCCTTGCTGGTCGCCTCCGCCGAGCTGCCGGGGAGCCGCTCGTCGAGCAGGAGCGCGAGGATCGTGGCCGCGACCTGCCGACGGATCGGAGACAGCGGCGAGTCCTCCTCGCGCAGGCGGTAGAGCGCCTGCCAGTCCGGGTTCAGGAAGCGGTGCGTGAGGTGGTAGTGGTCGTCGTGCGGGTGGAGCTGGGCGGTGTCGATCAGCAGCGCGACCTCGGGGTCCGCCTTGGCGGCGAGCAGGTGGAGGCTGCCCTCCCTGGGCTCGAACGGCGCCGCCGCCGGCCACGCGAGCTTCCCGCCCGCCCCCACCGAGACCGCGACGTCCCAGGTGCGGCCCGGCGCGCTGGAGACGACGTGCAGGACGCTGCCGCGCTGGTAGAAGGCGACGCCCTCGGGCGCGGTCCACAGCTCGCCCCCCGCGGTCACCGTCTGGCCGTCTTCGCTGATGACCAGCGGCGGCTTAGACGCCTGCCCAAAGGGGAGGTGGGCGCAGCCAGCGAGCAGGACGGCGGCGAGCAACGTGCAGGTGCGCATCAAGGGGCGTGACCTCCGGGCGCTCCCACGGGGACGCCTCGATGGAGGAAACCACCGCCCACGGCGGAAGTCGAGGCGGGCGGTGGTTTCCCACCGCGGTATGCTCCGCGGCCGATGGAACGGATCAGGGTCAGGAACGCGCGGCTTCGCGCCCGCTTCGCAGGGGAGGTGCGAAGGGCGTTCGAGGAGATGGCCTACGAGGAGGTCGAGACGCCGTGTCTCGTCCCGGCGCCCGGGATGGAGCCGCACGTCGATCCGTTCCTCGCCCCGTTCCGGCCGCTGGAGGGGACCCCGCGGCCGCTCTGGCTCCACTCCAGCCCGGAGTACGCGATGAAGCGGCTCCTGGCCGGCGGGTGGGAGCGGATCTTCCAGCTCGCCCGCGTCTTCCGCAACGGCGAGGTCTCCGCGACGCACAACCCGGAGTTCACCATGCTCGAGTTCTACCGGGCGGGGACGGACTACCGGGGCGTGATGGAGGACCTGGAGCGGCTGGTCGATCGCTGCGCGCGCGCGCTGCTGCCCGGCGGCGGGACGCGCGTCGAGCGGGACGGCCGTCCGCTCGACCTCGCGGCGCCGTTCGATCGGATCAGCGTCGCCGAGGCCTTCGCGCGCCACGCTGCGATCGACCTGGCAGCCTGCGCCGGGGATCCCTCGCTGCTCGCGGCGGCGGCGCGGGCCGCCGGTCACGACCCGGGCCCAGGCGGCGAGCCCTTCGACGACGTCTTCTTCCGCGTCTTCCTGCACGCCGTCGAGCCGAGGCTGGGCGTCGAGCGTCCGGTCTACCTAGTCGACTGGCCCGCCTCGATGGCGGCGCTCGCCAAGCTCAAGCGCGACGACCCGCGCTGGGCGGAGCGGTTCGAGCTCTACGCAGGGGGGCTCGAGCTCGCGAACGGCTACACCGAGCTGAACGACGCCGCGGAGCAGCGGCGGCGGCTCGTCGAGGAGCAGGCGCTGCGCGCGCGGCTCGGCCGCCCGGTCTTCCCGCTGGACGAGCGCTTCATCGAGGCGGTGGGGCGCATGCCCGACGCCGGCGGCGTGGCCGTCGGCGTCGATCGGCTCCTGATGCTGCTGGCCGGCGCGCGGTCGATCGAGGAGGTGCTCCTCTTCCCCGCGCACGAGTTCCTCGGGGACGCCTGAGCGACGCGACTGGCGCGGCGAGGCCGCCGCGCCCGCGCCGGAGTCGGCGCGCGGCAGGGGAGGGGACCCCGACGGCTCCGCCGGCGGGGCGGGGCGGCACGCCCCGTGGCGTTGACCGTCCCCGACGCGCCGTGATTTCTTGCGCGGATGCTCGCACACAAGATCTTCTTCGACGGCAAGGTCCAGAGCGTCGGCTTCGAGCGGAACGGCCGGCGCCAGACGGCCGGCGTCATCGACGTCGGCGAGTTCCACTTCGGCACCGACGCTCCCGAGCGGATGCACGTCATCTCCGGGGAGCTCTGGGTGAAGTACCCGGGCGACGAGGCGTGGCGCCCCTTCCCCGCCGGGACGTCCTTCGAGGTCGCGGGGAAGAGCGGCTTCGACGTGAAGGCCGCTGCCCCGGCCGCCTACCTCTGCGAGTTCCTGTAGCTCAGCAGCCCCAGGGGTCGAAGGACGTCGCGTTGAAGCCATCGACGACCGACCACGTCGACTCCGTGCCGGTGACCGCGTCACGCGCCTTCACGCGCCAGTAGTAGCGTGCTGTACGGCACCTCTTCGGCGCACTGATCCACCGGCAGGTTGGTGAGCTGGACCCCGAGCTGGAGCGCCGGTCGTCCGTCCATCGTCGTGGGTGCTCCCGCGATCCAGCCGGAGTCCGGCGGCGATCCGTTCTCGAGGGTCGCGAAGGCCGGATCCGAGGCGAGCTGGACGCGGTACTCCACGGGGTTGCCGGTCGGCGCGGCGACCGGGAACCAGGTGAGCGCCAGCCCCATGGCCGTCTCGGGCGACGTCGACCCCGGTCCAGCCCACCGCGTGGAGGTCCGGGATCGGCACCGCGCCCGGGGCGGACGTGGTGAACGAGCGGAGCTCCGTCCGGAGCACGTTCCGGAAGGCGTCGCCGCTCCGGATCCGCCAGACGTAGGTGGTACCGGCGGTGAGCCCGGAGAGCGTGACGGAGTGCGTCCAGACCTCCGCGGCGCTCCCGGTCACGTAGCCGGGCATCCCGATCCCGTACTCGATCCACGTCGAGGCCGCCTCGTTCGTCTGCCAGGAGAGGGTCGCGCCCGTCGACGTGATCGCGGAGACCTGGGGCGCGCCGTACGGCAGCGTGGGGGCGGCGAGGTCCGGCGGCACGATCGTCGGCGGGTTGTTGCTCGTGGGGGCGAAGGTCGAGTGGCAGTGGTCGCACGCGGGCTCCCACGGGAAATCCATGTTCGGGCCGGGCTGGGTCCAGCGCAGGATCCCCTCGTGGCCGTGGCAGAAGAAGCAGGCGCTGCCGGCCGGCGCCGGGTCGACGTGGGTCGCCGCGCCGTCCATCCAGCACTGGGCGTTCTCGTCGCAGTAGTAGGCGTCGGTGTGGCACCCGACGCAGCGGTCGTGGCGCCCTCCCGCGTGGCACGCCTCGCAGAGCCTCTCCGCGCCGACCCCGGTGCGATCGATCGAGCCCGGCGGGATCGGCGTGCCGTTCACCACCGCGGCGAAGAGGAAGCTGTTGTCGCTCGCGTGGCCCGCGTGGCAGGCTCGCGCAGGGCAGGGCGGGCTGGCCGCGGGTGTATGGCGCCCTTAGCGTCCCCCCGTAGCCGGTCGGGGTCGCCGCTGGGGCGCAGGGCAGCGGGCCGCCCACCGGGTCGAAGCAGGTCCCGCGGCGCCCTCCGTGGAAGTCGCCGCTCGCCGCGTCGACCGTCCCCGCGGTCCAGCCAGGGAGGGCGGGCGGCGTCCGCGAGGAGGCGCGCGTCCGCCCCGGCGTGGAGCACCTGCCCGGGCGCACCGGCGGACGGTCCGGAGGGCGGCGTGTGGCAGGCGATGCAGACCGCGTTGACGGCGGCGCTCGGCGCGAGCCCCGGGCTCCCGGTGAGGTGCGTCGCGTCGTGCGAGCCCGAGGCGTGGCAGGAGTAGCAGGTCGTCGGTTCGCCGCTCGCGGGGCGCGCCTCCGAGAAGATCGGGTCGTGCAGCGAAGGTCCGGCGCGCGGCGTCGGCGCGACGCCGGTGGGGTCGATCCTCGCGTGGCAGGACGTGCACGGGAGCGGTCCCACGGTGCTCCAGGCGACCCGCGCGCCCGGCGTCGGGGAGCCCAGCGGGAAGTGACACGCGACGACGCAGGTCGTGCCGCTCCCGGATCCCGACGCGCTCGCGCCCGACGTGAGCGTGCCACCCCGCAGCGCGAGCGACGGGTTGAGCAGGACCTGGCTCGCGCCGTCGCCGTGGCGCTGGGGTCCGACGGATGGCAGCTGCCGCAGCCGAGCGGCCGGGGATCGCTCGGGAAGCGAGGCGCCGGCGCGGACGCGCCGACGTGCGCCGCGTGCGCCCCCGTCCCCGGCGGCATCGCGCTGGCACTCGTCGCAGGTCGCCGTGAGCCCGGCCGCGTGGCGGTGGCAGAACGTGCAGTCGCCTTGGTGGACGTCGTCCACCTCGCCTCCAGCTCGCCACCGCGCGGTCCGCGTGTGGCACACCTGGCAGGGCCCGCTCGCGTCGCCGTTCGTGTAGGTCGCCCAGAAGGGGTTCGGGAGCCCGCCCAGCGCCGAGTAGCCGGCGCGCGTCGCGAAGCGGACCGGGCGCGGGGACGGGGGCTCGGCGCCGACCAACCACGGCGGCTCGATCGTCTCCCGGATGAGGCTGGCGTTCACCGTGTCGTGCGGCGCGTGGCAGTCGCGGCAGGTCGTGCTCCAGGCGCCGTGCGCTCGCCCCGTCGCCTCGCTCCCGTGGACGGCGTCGGCGTGGCACGCCGTGCATAGCTGGCTCGAGTCGTCGGTCACCAGGAGGTTTCCGTCGCCGCGGAAGACGTGCGCCTGCACGGTGACGGCCGCGGACCGGGTCGAGCGCCCCGCCGCGTCGGTCGCGGTCGCGACGAGCGCGTGGCTCCCCGGCTCCAGCGTGAGCAACGCCTCGTAGATGGCCCGCTGGTCGCCCAGCGTGTAGCGCGCGTTGCGCGCGAGCGCAACCGTGGAGCCCCCCGCGCCCGAGACGGAGAGGGTGACGGCAGTGACGGCATCGAGCCCCAGCGGGTGGTGAACCCGCGCCTGAAGGCGGATTCGCTCGGCCACGACGGCGCCGTCCATGGGATTCAGGATGACGACGAGCGGCGCCAGCGTTCCGGGGGTCGGGTCGCCCGCCGGCTGCGCGCGCGCGCGTGCAGCCATCAGGACGATGACCAGCACCGCGAGCCGCGCAATGCGCCTCATCCCGGGAGATCTTGCACGCTTGGGCTACGCCCATCGGCGCAAGCAGGGCGCTGCCCCACCTGGGGTGCCTCGACTGGCCCGGGTTGGCTCGGCCCTAGTACTCGAACCCGCTGCCCCCGATGAACTCGCGCATGAGCGAGGTCGGCGGGACGTGGTCGGGGTAGATCGAGACGAACCGGTCCACCAGGTGGCGCAGCCGCAGCGCAGTCGGGTAGGCCGGGTGGTCCGTCGGCACCTCCAGCAGGTAGCGCTCGGCGTAGACCTTGAGGACCGCCGGCTCGTAGACGAGCGAGGTGTCGAAGACTGCGTCCGCCTCGACCTGGTGAGGGAAGATGTGCGCCCGCTCCCCCGCCTGGACGCTCGGCCAGCGCACGATGTTGTCCGCCGCGCTGTACCCGCGCTGGTGGCGGTCGCGGATGATCCGGCGCAGCAGCCTCAGGTCGGTCGCCGAGACGCGCGAGAGCCGGTCGAACGGGAGCGTCGTGGCCGGGTGGATGAAGACGCGGAAGAGCGTCCCCTCGCCCGGCACCTCGCCGAGCAGCCGCGGGTTGAGGCCATGGATCCCCTCGAGCATCAGCACGTCGCCGGCGCGGAGCGCCACGGTCTGGCCGTCCACGCGGCTCGTCCCGGTCCTGAAGTCGTAGTGGGGCGACCTCACCGTCTCTCCCCGCAGCAGCCGCGCCACGTGGTCCTGCAGGGTGGCGAGGTCGAGCGCCTCCAGCGCCTCGAAGTCGTACTCGCCCTGCGCGTCCTTCGGCGTCTTCACGCGATCGACGTAGTAGTCGTCGAGCGAGATCCCGACCGGGGTGATGCCGTTGATCTGCAGCTGAACCGTCAGCCGCTTGATGAAGGTGGTCTTCCCCGAGGACGAGGGGCCCGCGATCGCGATGATCCGGATCCGATCGCGCGCCGCGGCGACGCGATCGGCGATCTGCCCGACGCGCTTCTCCTGGAACCCCTCGGCGATCCGGATGAGCTGGGTGACCTGGCCGTTGATGCAGAGCTCGTTGAACGCGCCGACGCTCGTCACCCCCATCCCCGCGAGCCAGCGCTGGTGGTCGATCACCATGGCGCCGTCGCCGCCGCGACGTCCCTGCGCCGCCGGCGTGGCCGGCGTGGCGCCGAGCCGGGGATCGCGCTCGCCCAGCCCCAGCGCGAGCCCCTCGTCGCCGGGCGAAAGCTGGAAGCCGCCGAGCATCCCGGTCGAGGGGAGGAGCGGCCCCATCGAGAGGGCGTAGAGCTCCCCGCAGGAGACGAGCCGGTGCGTGGCGAGCCGCGTCGTTCGCAGGAGCTTGGCGGCGTCGTCCCAGCCCCGCTCGCGGAAGTGGTGGGCCGCCTCGTCGGTGGGCCAGAGCTCCAGCCTGATGGGGGCGTCCGACGCGCAGATCCGCTCCATCTCGGCGAAGAGGCGGCGCGACAGATCGGCGAGGTCGACCGCGCCGTCCCCGACCTGCACGACCTGGTGCGTGCCGCGGGATGGGCCCATCCGCACCGGCAGCCCTGGCGCGACGCGCCCAGCCGCCTCCAGGAGGACCAACCCCAGCGAGCTGGCGTAGATCTGCCGCCCCTCCGAGTGGCGCATGGTCAGCGGCGCGAGGGAGGTGTCGAGGAAGACGGGGGTCGAGAGCGAGACCGGCTTCTGCCCGAGGAGCCCAGCGACCACGATCGCGCCGTCGATCTGCTTCGGGAGGAGGTCCATCACCGTGGTGCCGGTCGCGACCTGGAGATCGCCGCTGCCCAGGTGGACGGTCACGGAGGCGCTGCGCGGCAGGGAGCGCCCCTGGAGGAAGAGGACCGCCTCCGACGTGCGGTGCGCCAGCTCGCGGCCGAGCGAAGCGGCCAGCGCCTCGACGATCCCGAGCGCCACGGCCGGCTCGCGGGCGGCGATCCCATCGAAGCATCCGGGCGAGACGCGCAGGAGGACGGTGGGCTTCTCGGCCGTCACTGACTCGGGCCGGTCCGCGGCGCCGAAGAAGGCGAGGACGCCGAAGTGGTCGCCCGGGCCGAGCCGGCGGAGGGCGAGCTGCTCACGGCGGAGGCAGGCCTCGCCGGAGAGGAGCAGGTAGAGCGGGCCGCGCTCCCCGGGCGGGAGCGGCACCCGATCCCCCGCCGCCAGCTCAAGCCGGTCAGCGCACAGCCTCAGCCGGGCCCTCCCGGCGGGACCGAGCCGGCCGAGCATCGCGCAGCTCTCGAGCACCTTCGCCTCGTCGACCTCGGTCATCGCGGTCCGCTCCTGGCCTGCGCTACGGTCGTGGCTCCCTGCCCGGTCCGGCCACTACAGCACCCGCAGGAAGAAGCACTTCAGGTAGCGGGTCTCACCCACCCCGAGCAGCACGGGGTGGTCGCGCCCGGCGCCGCGGCGCTCCAGCAGCTGCACCCTGCGCCCGGCGTCGTTGGCGGCGTCTAGGACGAGCGCCTCCAGCTCCGGCTCCGGCATGTGGTAGCTGCACGACGACGTGACGAGCACCCCGCCAGGCTTGAGGATCTGGATCGCGCGGAGGTTGATCTCCTTGTAGCCTCGGCGTGCAGCCGCGAACGCCGTCTTGTTCTTGGCGAACGCCGGGGGATCGAGGACGACCATGTCCCAGGACGGCTCCTTCTCTGACTCGTCGCGGAGGTAGTCGAAGGCGTTCTGCTCCAGCACCTCCACGTTGCCCGCGCCGTTGAGCGCGACGTTGCCGCGCAGCAGCGCCGCGGCCGGGGCCTGCATCTCCACGGCGGTCACGTGCCCGGCGCCGCGCGCCAGCTGCAGCGCGAAGCCGCCGGTGTACGAGAAGCAGTCCAGGCACCGCCCCCGTGCGTACTCGCCGGCGCGCAGGTGGTTCTCCCGCTGGTCGAGGAAGGCGCCCGTCTTCTGGCCGTTCAGCACGTCGAGGGCCAGCCGCACCTCCCCCTCGCGGTACTCGGACTGGCCGGGCTCCGGGCCGCGCAGGACGCCCTTCGTCTGCGTGAGCCCCTCCAGCTCGCGCACCCGCACGTCGTTCCGCTCCACGACCGTCCGTGCGCCGAGCCGCTCCGCGAGGATGGCAGCGAGCGTCTCCTTGCGTCGATCCGTGGCCGGGACGAGCGTCTGGATCACCACGACGTCGCCGTACCGGTCGGCGACGAGGCCGGGGAGCAGGTCCGCCTCGCCGTGGAAGACCCGGAGGGCCGAGACCCCGGGGAGGGTGAGCTCGCGCAGCGCCGCGGCGCGGTCGATCCGCTCGGCGAAGAACGCGTCGTCCACCGGCTCCTCGTCGCGGGTGACGATCCGGAGCGCGATCTGCGAGCGCTCGGACCAGAAGGCCTTGGCGAGGAAGCGACCGCGGCCGTCCTTCACCGCGACGACGTCGCCGGGGGAGAGGCCGGGGCCTGCCTTCTCCACGTCGCCCCGGTAGATCCAGAGGTGCCCACCAGCCAGCCGGTCACAGCCGCGGCGGGAGATCGTTACGCTGCCTTCCATGAGATCCAGTCTCCGCCGGAGCGGGTGCTTGAGCGCTACAGCTCCACCGCGGAGCGGAAGACGGTCGATCCGTCGCGCTCCTCGAGGCGGCAGGCTGCGATCGCCGGGTCGTGCTCGAAGAAGAGGATGCCGTCGTCCTCCAGCGCCTCCGCCACGAGGACCTTCTTCTCCTCGATGGTGGTGAGCGGGTGGAGGTCGTAGGCCATCACCCACGATGGCCTGAGGTGCGCCGAGGTGGGGATGACGTCGCCGCAGAAGGTCAGGTGGGTCGTCGCGTCGTGGAAGCGCGGCAGCTGCTGCGCGACCGTGTGGCCATCCGAGACGATCAGCTCCACGTCCGGGAAGAGCTCGGCCGGTCCGTCGACGAGGTGGAGCTGGTTGGAGTGCTGCAGCAGCGCGTAGTTCTCGTCCATGAAGCTGCCGGTGTCCTTCTCGGTGGGCGCGTGCGCCCACTGCCAGCTCCTGCGCTGCAGGTGGTGGACCGCTCGGGGGAAGACGAGCGACGGCGCGCCGCCGGGGCCGCGCCGCGTCGTGCCGCCGGCGTGGTCGAAGTGCAGGTGCGTGAGGAGGACGTCGGTGACCTCCTCAGGGTCGATCCCGAGCCGCTTCAGCCCGCCCAGGAGGTCTCCGGAGGCCTTGTCGATCCCGTAGATGTCGATCCGCTTCGCGTCCCACTTGTCGCCCATCCCGTCGTCAACCAGGATGACGCGCTTCGCGTCACGGTCGATGGCGAGGAGGCAGCGGGCGGCGAGCGGGATCCGGTTGCGCGCGTCCGGCGCGATCTTCCGCTCCCAGAGCGGGCGCGGCACGACGCCGAACATCGCGCCCCCGTCGAGGGCGAAGGTGCCGTCGAGGACGGCGTGGAGTTCGTAGCGTCCGAGCCGCAAGGGGTCCTCTGGCCCGTGTTCTACCGCAGAAGCTCCGACCTCACACTTCCCCCTCCCCCACCGGTGGGGGCCGCCCCCCTCGTGCGGCACGTGCAGCTCCCCGGCGGCAGGAGAGCCGTCAGCCGCGCGCGAGCGCCGCCGCGAACCCTGCTTCGAGGTCCGCGATCAGGTCGTCGACGTGCTCGATGCCCACCGAGACGCGGATCAGGCCGTCGGCGATCCCCAGCGCGGCGCGCTGCTCCGCGGGGATCGAGGCGTGCGTCATGATCGCCGGGTGCTCGATGAGGCTCTCCACGCCGCCCAGCGACTCGGCGCACGCGAAGACGCGGACCGTCTCCAGGAACGCGCGGGCCGCGGGCAGCCCGCCGCGAACGACGAAGGCGAGCATCCCGCCGAAGCCGCTCATCTGGCTCCCCGCCAGCGCGTGCTGCGGGTGCGACGTGAGCCCCGGGTAGATGACGCGCTCGACCTGCGCGTGCCCCTCGAGCCAGCGCGCGATCTTCATCGCCCCCGCGGCGTGGCGCTCCATCCGGACGGCGAGCGTCTTCAGGCCGCGGAGCACCAGGTAGCAGTCCATCGGGGAGGGGATGCCGCCCGCGGCGTTCTGGACGAAGCGGAGCCGCTCGGCGAGCGCGTCGTCGTTGGTCATCGCCGCGCCACCGACCACGTCGGAGTGGCCGTTCAGGTACTTGGTCGCCGAGTGGACGGCGAGGTCGGCCCCGAGCTCCAGCGGACGCTGGAAGTACGGCGTGGCGAACGTGTTGTCGACGACCGAGACGGCGTTCCGGGCGCGGGCCAGCCGGGCCACCGCGGCGACGTCGGCGATCTTGAGGAGCGGGTTGGTGGGGCTCTCGATCCAGACGAGCCGGGTCGCGGGCTTGAAGGCCCGCTCCACGGCCGCGAGGTCGGTCATGTCCACCTGGTCGAAGCCGATGCCGTGGCGCCGGTAGACCTTGTCGAGGATCCGGAAGGTGCCGCCGTAGACGTCGTCGGAGGCCACGACGTGGTCCCCGGCCTCGAGGAGGTGCAGGACGGCGTCGCTCGCCGCCAGGCCCGACGCGAAGGCGAACCCGTGGCGCGCCCCCTCGAGCGCGGCGTAGCAGCCCTCCAGCGCATCGCGCGTGGGGTTGCCCGAGCGGGAGTACTCGTACCCCTTGTGCTTCCCCGGCCCCTCCTGCGCGAAGGTGGACGAGAGGTAGATCGGCGTCATGACCGCGCCAGTGCGCGGATCCGGCGGCTGGCCGGCGTGGATGGCGAGCGTCTCGAAGCGATGCTTACGGTCGGACATGGAGACGGCCCTTCGGCGCGGCCCATGCCGCGCCCGCGCCGCAGTCGGCGCGCAGTCAGGGGTGGGGACCCCGACGGCTTCGCCGGCGGGGCGGGGCGGCACGCCCCGTGGAGATCAGCGGAGCCGCTCGCCGACGAAGGCGATGAGGTCGATCTTGGTGATGATGCCGGTGATGCGGTCGCCCTCCTTCACGATGGCGACGTTGTCGTCGTCGAAGATCTGGCGGAGCCGCGTGATGGGCGTGTCGAGCTCGACGACGCCCTGGAGCGGCTGGACGAGCGGCTCCACGACCTCGGAGAGCCGGTGCTTCCCCTCGATGAGGAACTGGAGCAGGTCGTACTCGTGGATCATCCCGATGGCGCGGCCGTCGGCGTCCACCACGGGCATCTGCGAGATGTCGTGCTCCTTGAGCTGCCGGACCACCGCCTCGACCTTGTCCGTCTTCCGCGCGGTGACGATCTTGCCGCGGCGCGACCCGAGCACGTCCTTCACGGTCGCCGAGATCACCTCGCCGCCGGTGCCGGTCGGGAAGCCGTTGTCCCGCATCCACTCGTCCGAGAAGAACCGCGAGACGTACGCGCGGCCGGTGTCGGGGAGCGGCACCACGATGGTCTTCCCCTTGCCCAGCTCCTTCGCGAGCGCGGCCGCGACGTGGACCGCCGCCCCCGAGGAGCCGCCGGCGAAGATCCCCTCCTCGCGAGCGAGCCGGCGGGCCATCGCGAAGGACTGGGCGTCCGTGACCTGCCGGACGTCGTCGAGCACCGAGAGGTCCATCGTCCCGCAGAGCAGGTCCTCGCCGATCCCCTCCACCTTGTAGATGTGCGGCTGGCCCAGCTTCCCGGTCTTGAACGCCGAGTGGTAGACGGAGCCGATCGGGTCGACGCCGACGTTCAGGAGCTTCGGGTTCTTCTCCTTGAAGAACTTGCCGCAGCCGCTCATCGTGCCGCCGGTGCCGAGCCCGGCGACGAAGGCGTCGAACTTCCCGCCGGTCTGCTCCCAGATCTCGGGCGCGGTGAGCTGGTAGTGGGCCTCGACGTTGTCCCGGTTGAAGTACTGGTTCACGTAGAAGCTGTTGGGCGTGTCGGCGGCGATCCGCTTGGCCACCGAGTAGTAGCTCTGGGGGGAGTCGGCCGGGACGTTGGTCGGCGTCACCACCACCTGGGCGCCGAAGGCCTTGAGCGTCTCCTGCTTCTCCCGCGACATCTTGTCGGGCATCGTGAAGATGCACTTGTAGCCCTTGACCGCCGCGGCGATGGCGACGCCGACGCCGGTGTTGCCGCTGGTGTTCTCGACGATGGTGCCGCCGGGGCGCAGCAGCCCTGCCTTCTCGGCCTTCTCGATGATGTGGACCGCCATGCGGTCCTTGATCGAGCCGCCGGGGTTCATGAACTCCAGCTTGGCGAGGACGGTGGCGTCCCCCGGATCGACCACCTTGTTGAGCCGGACGAGCGGGGTGTGCCCGATCGCGGCGAGGACGTTCTCGTGGTAGCTCATGGGGCGCTCCGAAAGAGGGCGGGGCGAGGGCAGACAGGGCCTTATAGGGCGCCGTTTCGAGGGGTGTCAACGAACGGCCCACGAAAGGAAGGCGGGCGAGCATGAGCGGGGACCAGACCGAGGCGATGGTGCGATCGGCGGTCGCGCGGGTCACCGGGCAGGACGCGTCGACGTGGCCGGTCCGGCGCCTGGCGGGGCACGCCTCGATGCGGAGCTACTGGCGCGTCGGGGCGCCGCCCGCCTCGCTGGTGGTCATGGTGCTGCCGGAGGACGCGCGCCCGGAGGAGGTCACCAGCGGCGGGCCGCCGCCGGTGAACCCGTTCGTGGACGTGCAGCGCTACCTCGAGCGGATCGGCGTCCGGGTGCCCGCCATACGCGCCCACTTCGAGGCCGACCGGCTCATGGTGCTGGAGGACCTCGGCGACGAGATGCTCGAGACGCGGCTCCTCGCCGGCGACCCGCCCGAGCCGCTCTACGCAGCGGCGATCGACCAGCTCGCGCGGCTCCGGGCGCACGCCGAGGCCAGCCCGGGGCAGTCGGTCGCGTTCACGCGCGCCTTCGACCACGAGCTCTACCTCTGGGAGCTGAACCACTTCAGGGAGTGGCTCCTGGAGGAGTGGAAGGGGGCGACCCTGACCACCGGGGAGCGGGCGGCGATCGACCGCCACTTCGAGGTGATCTCCCGCGCGCTGGACGCGGAGCCGAAGGGCTTCACCCACCGCGACTACCAGTCGCGGAACCTCATGATCCTGCCGGGCGGGGGGCAGGCGGTGATCGACTTCCAGGACGCGCTCCTCGGCCCGCGCCAGTACGACCTGGTGGCGCTCCTGCGGGACAGCTACGTCGAGCTCCCGGCGGCGCTGGTCGACCGGATGCTGCGCCGCTACCTCGACCGGCTCGCCGCCGAGGGCGGGCCGCGGCTCGACTACGAGCCCTTCCGCGCCGTCTTCGACCTGCTCACCGTCCAGCGGAAGCTCAAGGACGCGGGGCGCTTCGTCTTCATCGACAGGGTGCGCAGGAACCCGGACTTCCTGCGCTCCATCCCCGCGTCGCTCCGGTACGTCCGCGAGGCCTTCTCGCGCAGGCCGGACCTGGCCGAGCTGCAGGCGATACTGTCGCGCTACGTCCCGGAGCTTTCGCCGTAAAAAAGGCGGCGGGCCAGGAGGCCCGCCGCCCGATCAACTCTGTGAGTCCGTGTTGCTACTCGGCGCCGATGCCGAGGTAGGTGCGGATCTTCTCGTCCTCGAACTTGTCCTGCGCCTCCTGCTCGGGGGCGACGAGCGACACGATGATGCCGACCGCGAAGGCGCCGGTCATCGAGAAGATCGCCGGGTTCTTCATCGGGAAGAGGGCGGCCGGGTTGTGGAACACGTCCACCCAGACCGTCTTCGAGAGGGTGATCATCGCGACGGAGCTGAACGCGCCGATGAGGATCGACCAGACCGCGCCCTGGGTCGTGAACTTCTTCCAGACGATCGACATGAGCAGCGCCGGGAAGTTGGCGGAGGCCGCGATCGCGAAGGCGAGGCCGACCATGAAGGCGACGTTCTGGCCCTTGAAGAGGATGCCGAGGCCGACGGCGAAGACGCCGAAGACGATCGTCGCGATCTTGGCGGCCTTGACCTGCTCCTCCTCGCTGGCGTGCCCCTTCTTGATGACGGACACGTAGATGTCGTGCGAGTACGCGGAGGCACCGGCGAGCGTGAGCCCGGCGACGACCGCGAGGATGGTGGCGAAGGCGACCGCGGAGATGAAGCCGAGGAACGGCTTGCCGCCGAGGAACTCGGCGAGGAGCGGAGCGGCCATGTTGCCGCCACCGGCCATCGACTTGATGAAGTCACGGCCGACGAGCAGCGAGGCGCCGAAGCCGACGATCGGGATGATCAGGTAGAAGTAGCCGATGAGGCCGGTCGCGTAGAGCACCGACTTACGGGCGGCCTTGGCGTCCGGCACAGTGTAGAAGCGCATCAGGATGTGCGGCAGGCCGAGGAGGCCGAACATGAGCGCGAGGCCGAGCGAGACCGCCTCGACGGGGTTCGCGACCTGGCCGCCAGGCTGCAGCGCAGCCTCGCCGTACTTCGCGACCACCTCTGCGTAGATCGTCCCCGGGCTCCAGCCGAACCGGTTGAAGACCATGCCGGTCAGGACGGTGACGCCGAAGAGCAGGAGGGCCGCCTTGATGATCTGGACCCACGTCGTGGCGAGCATGCCGCCGAAGAGCACGTAGGCGAGCATGACGCAGCCGACGATCAGCTCGGCGTACTCGTACTTGAGGCCGAACATGAGCGAGATGAGCTGGCCGGAGCCGACCATCTGCGCGATCGTGTAGAAGAGCACCGTCATGATCGAGCCGATCGCCGCGGCGATGCGGACCGGCTTGTTCTTCAGCCGGAACGCGACCACGTCGGCGAACGTGAACTTGCCGAGGTTGCGGAGCGGCTCGGCGACGAGGAACATGAGCGCCGGCCAGCCGACGAGCCAGCCGGTCGCGTAGATCATGCCGTCGTACCCGGACAGGGCGACCATGCCCGAGATGCCGAGGAACGAGGCGGCCGACATGTAGTCGCCGGCGAGCGCGAAGCCGTTCTGGAGCGCCGAGACGCTGCGGCCGGCGGCGTAGAACTCGCTGGAGGTCTTGGTCTTGCGGGCGGCCCAGTAGGTGATGACGAGGGTCACCGCGACGATGAGGAAGAAGAAGCCGACGGCGGGGAGCGTAGGCTTGCCGAGGCTGGTCTCGGTGACGGCCGGTGCTGCCTGGCCGAGGAGGAAATTCAGGATCGCGTCAGTGCGAAGCATCAGGGTCTCTCCGGGGTAGAGGTCGTGGGAGGGGGCGAGCTAGTGCTTCAGCATGCCCTTGAGCCGCTCGACCTCGGGGTCGTAGGACTTGTTGGCCCAGGAGACGTAGATCGCCGTGAGCACGAACGCGATCACGATCGCGGCGATGCCCAGCGGGATGGAGAGGGTGGTCGCCCCCTCGCCGATCTTCTGGTTGACGAAGTCCTTCGCCGTCGCGACGACGAGGATGTAGCCGTAGTAGGAAACGAAGAGGAGGGTGAGGAGCGTGACGCTGACCCGCATGCGGGTCGAGACGAGGGCCTTGAACTCGGGTGAGTCCAGAAGCTCCTTCGCGGTCTGCTTGCCACCGTGATCCGCCTTGATCGCTGCGTTCGCCATGTGCTGCCTCCGTGTCGGTGAACCGCGCCCCCTTGTTTCATTGGGGCCCATCGTAAATCGTGCGAATGTTTAGCACGCGGGTTTGCGTGCTGAGAAGGAGTAAACGCGAAAATTTGTGCGTTCAGCCCGGTGGAGGACGGTAGCGCCACGCTGAAAGTGAAACGTACCCGGCGATACGCACGAAATGCGCGCAATGCGCGCGCCACGACGCAAGGGATCGCTGGGCCAGATGTCGCACCCGAGACAGAGTACCTACCTCTATATAGGCGCAGCGCGAGCGCGGCCGGTCTATGCTCGCCGCCAACCCACGCTCTCCACCCCGATGCGAGTCGCCCTCTTCGCGGACATCCACTCGAACCTCGGCGCGCTGACCGCCTGCCTCGAGCAGGCGGAGGCGCACGGCGCCGACCGTTTCGCGTACCTCGGCGACCTCGTCGGCTACGGCGCGGAGCCGGGCGCGGTGCTGGACCTCGTGGCGGCGCAAGCCGCGCGCGGCGCGGTCGTTGTCCTCGGGAATCACGACGCCGCCGTGGTGAGCGGCGTCGCCGACGGGATGCGCGACGAGGCGGCCGCGGCGATCGGGTGGACCCGGGCGCAGTTGGACGCGCGCCAGCTGGCCTTCCTGGGAGGGCTGCCGCTCTCGGTCCGCGACGGGGAGGTGCTCTACGTCCACGCGAGCGCCGAGCTGCCGGACCGCTGGACGTACGTCAGCGACGAGTACCTGGCCGCGCGTTCGCTCGCTGCGGCCGGCGGCGCACGCTACGTCGTCTCCGGTCACGTCCACGAGCCGACCCTTTTCTACACCAGCGCCGCCGAGCGCCCCGCGCCGTTTACGCCCGTTCCCGGGAGGGCGATCCCGGTGAGCCCCCACCGTCGGTGGCTCGTGATCGTCGGCTCGGTCGGGCAGCCACGCGATCACGACACCGCCGCCTCCTGGGCGATGCTCGACCTCGACCGGCACACGCTCACCTTCCACAGGGTCCCTTACGACTGGCGCTCGGCGGCGGCGAAGATCCGCGCCGCCGGCCTCCCGGAGTTCCTCGCGGCCCGGCTCGAGCGGGGGGAGTGAGCATGGCCGGGAGTCCAGAGGTCGGCGCGACGCTCGATGGCTTCCGGATCGAGGCGCAGGTCCACTCGGGCGGGATGGCCGTCCTCTACCGCGTCTCGGGGCCGCCCCCAGGCCCCCCGCTCCTGATGAAGGTGCCGCGGCTCGGCCACGGCGAGCCGGCCAGCGGCTTCATCTCCTTCGAGGTGGAGCAGATGGTGCTCGAGGCGCTGCACGGGCCGCACGTCCCGCGCTTCGTGGCCAGGGGCGACCTCTCCAGGGTGCCCTACCTCGTGATGGAGCTGGTGGAGGGCAGGTCGCTCGAGGAGTGGGTGGAGCGCGCGCCGCTCCCGGCCGACGAGGTGGCGCGGATCGGGGTGGCGCTCGCCAACGCGATCCACGCCATCCACCTCCAGGACGCCATCCACCTCGACCTCAAGCCGGGCAACGTCATCATCCGTCCAGACGGCGAGGCGGTCCTGGTGGACTTCGGCCTCGCGCACCACGGCAGCTTCCCCGATCTCCTCACCGAGGAGGTCAGGAGGCCCATCGGCTCGGCGCCGTACATGTCGCCCGAGCAGATCACCGGCGTCCGGTCCGACCCCCGCAGCGACGTCTTCTCGCTCGGGGTGATCCTCTACGAGCTGGCGACCGGCGTGTTCCCGTTCGGCAAGCCCACCTCGGAGCGGGGGCTGCGCGCGCGGCTCTGGCGCCCGCCACTCCCGCCGCGCGCCGTCGTCGACGCCGTCCCGGAGTGGCTGCAGGAGGTGATCCTCCACTGCCTCGAGGTGGACGCCCGCGATCGCTACCCGTCGGCCGCGCTGGTCGCGTTCGACCTCGCGCACCCGGAGCAGGTGGCCGTCGGCGACCGCGGGAGGCAGCTCAGGGCGCCAGGCGCGGTGGCCGTCCTGCGCCGCTGGTTCCGGGCGGTCGGCTACGAGCCCCCCGAGATCGCGCGCCCTTCGGCGGCCGTCTCGAGGGCGCCCATCGTGCTCGTCGCGGTCGCCTCCAGCCACGCGGACGGCGCGCGGGGGCAGGCACTGCGCGAGGCGGTTCGGCGAGTCATGGCGGCCGGGGAGCACGTCCGCCTCGCGGTCGTCACGGTCGTGAGGCCGACGCCGGAGCTGGGCGGCAGCAAGGAGGAGGAGACCGCGGCGCGGCAGCGGATCCGCCACCTCGTCCAGCTCCACCACTGGGCGGAGCCGCTCCGGCTCGGCGCGGGGCAGGTCTCCTTCCACGTCGTGGAGTCCGGCGACCCGGCCGCCGCGCTCGTCGCCTACGCGCGGGCCAACCAGGTGGACCACATCGTCATCGGCGCGCCGCCGCGCGGCGTGGCGCTGCGCGGGATGCTCGGTGGGGTCTCGGCCCGCGTCGCGGAGGACCCCCTCTCGTTCTTCAGGACGTCCGGCGCGGTCGCGCCCAGGGTGGTCGCCGAGGCCCCCTGCACCGTCACGGTCGTGCGGTCGCGGACCGGCGGCTGACGCGCCGCGAGCCGCTACGCCTCGTGGCGGATGTCGCGGTCCTTCGTCTCGGGCATGAAGAGCGAGCCGAGCACGAAGGTCATGAGCGCGACGGTGATCGGGTACCAGAGGCCCGCGTAGATGTCGCCGGTCGCCGCCACGATCGCGAACGAGATGGTCGGGAGGAAGCCGCCGAACCAGCCGTTGCCGATGTGGTACGGGAGCGAGACCGACGAGTAGCGGATGCGCGCCGGGAAGAGCTCGACGAGCCAGGCGGCGATCGGCCCGTACACCAGCGCCACGTAGAGCGCGAGGAGCCAGAGGAGGAACATGACGAGCGGCACGTTCATCGCCTTCATGTCCGCCTTCGCCGGGTAGCCCGCCGCGGTCAGCGCCGCGGAGACCCCCTGCTCGAACGCGGCGCGGGTGGCGCCCAGCTCCTCGCGTGGGACGTTCCTGGCGTCGTACGCGGTGAGGGTCGTGGCGCCGATCCGGATCACTGCGGGCGTCCCCGCCGGCGCGACCTCGTTCTCGTAGGGGACCGCGTGCCTGGCGAGCGAGCTCTTTGCGACGTCACAGGAGCTCGTGAACTTCGCCGTGCCGACAGGGTTGAACTGGAAGCTGCACTCCTCCGGATCGGCGGCGACGATCGCCGGGCTGCTCCGCTGGGCGGCGTCGAGCGCCGGGTTGGCCGCGCCGGTGAGCGTCTTGAAGATGGGGATGTACGTGAGGGCCGCGATCAGGCAGCCGAACATGATGATCCGCTTCCTCCCGATCATGTCGGAGAGGGCGCCGAACACGACGAAGAACGGCGAGGCGAGGATGAGCGAGCCCGCGACCATGAGGTTGGCCGCGTTCGGCTCCACCTTCAGGGTCTGCGTAAGGAAGAAGAGCTCGTAGAACATCCCCGTGTACCAGACCACCGCCTGGCCGGCGGTGCCGCCGAGCAGCACCAGGACGACGATCTGGAGGTTGTCCCAGCGGAGGAAGGACTCGGTGAGCGGGGCCCTCGAGCCCTTCCCCTCGGCCTTCATCCGGCGGAAGACCGGCGACTCGTGGAGCTGCAGCCGGATGTAGACCGAGACCGCGAGCAGGACGATCGACAGGAGGAACGGGATGCGCCAGCCCCAGACGTCGAACCTGGGGCCGAGCGCGTAGCGGCAGAGGAGGATCACGAGGAGCGAGAGGAAGAGGCCGGCCGTGGCCGTCGTCTGGATCCAGCTCGTGAAGAGCCCCCGCTTGCCGTGCGGCGCGTGTTCGGCCACGTAGGTGGCCGCGCCGCCGTACTCCCCGCCGAGGGCGAGCCCCTGCAGCATGCGCAGGACTATGAGGATGGTGGGTGCCGCGATGCCGATGGCCGCATAGTTGGGCAGGATGCCGACGATGGCCGTCGAGCAGCCCATTATGAGGATGGTTAGGAGGAAGGTGTACTTGCGGCCGATCAGGTCCCCGAGGCGGCCGAAGACGAGGGCACCGAAGGGGCGGACCGCGAAGCCGGCGGCGAAGGCGAGCAGCGCGAAGATGAACTGGCTGGTCTCGTTGAGCGCCGAGAAGAACTGCCTGCCGATGATCGTGGAGAGCGAGCCGTAGAGGTAGAAGTCGTACCACTCGAAGACCGTCCCCAGGGACGACGCGACGATGACCCTCCGCTCCTCGCGGCTCATTCCCTTGCTGGCGACGCCATCGTTCGAGGCAGGGGGGCGTTCCAGTGCCAACTGAATCCTCACGGGGGACGGGGCGCGGCGCAGCGCCGCGCTCGGGGGTCCCCAAGGCGGTAGCATACCCCCCTCACGGAAGGCAACGACCGCGCACGGGTTGCGTGCTCCGGGTCATTTGGCGGCATCCGATGCGCGCATAAAACGCGCCGCCCGTTGACCTCGGAGCTTCAAGCATCTAAGGATTTGGGACTGGACCTCCAGCCGAGGCGCCGGGTCCTCCGTGATCCAATGCCGTTCCGGGAGAATACATGCTGACCGCGCTCATCATCATCTTCATCGTCGCCTACGCAGCCATCGCGCTCGAGCACCCGATCGGGATCAACAAGTCCGCCTCGGCGCTGATCGGGGCTGGGCTGCTCTGGACCGTCTACGCGGTCATGAGCGGAAACCACGAGCTGGTGGGTGAGCAACTCAGCGAGTCGCTGGCCGGCGACCGCGCAGATCGTCTTCTTCCTGATGGGGGCCATGACCATCGTCGAGGTGGTCGACGCCCACGACGGCTTCGAGGTCATCACCTCGCGCATCAAGACGACCAGGCTCTCTTCGCTCATGTGGCTGGTCGGCTTCGTCACCTTCTTCCTCAGCTCGGTCCTCGACAACCTGACCACCACCATCGTGATGATCTCGTTGATGAAGAAGCTGCTCGACAAGCACGACGACCGGCTCTTCTTCGCCGGGATGATCGTGATCGCCGCCAACGCCGGCGGCGCCTGGACGCCGATCGGCGACGTGACCACCACCATGCTCTGGATCGGCGGCCAGATCACGACGCTGGCGATCATGAAGGGGGTCTTCATCCCCTCGCTGATCAACCTGATCGTGCCGCTGGTCGTGGTGCAGCTGGATGCTGAAGGGTCGGGAGGTCGTCGCGCCGCCCCAGGCCGCGGACAGCGGCCTGCTGCAGACCACCACCTTCGAGCGGAACCTGATGTTCGGCATGGGGCTCGGCACGCTGGTGGCGGTCCCGGTCTTCAAGTCCATCACCCACCTCCCTCCCTTCATGGGGATCCTCTTCGGCCTCGGCATCCTCTGGCTGGTCGGAGAGCTGGTCCACCGCAACAAGGGTGACGAGGAGAAGCAGCACCTGACGCTGGTGCACGCCCTGAGGAGGATCGACATGAGCTCGATCGTCTTCTTCATCGGCATCCTGCTGGCGGTGGCGACCCTCGAGCACACCCACATCCTCGGGGCGCTGGCGAAGTGGCTCGACCAGAGCGTCGGCCGTCAGGACGTGATCGTCAGCATCATCGGCCTGGTGAGCGCCATCGTGGACAACGTGCCGCTGGTGGCCGCCTCCATGGGCATGTACAGCCTGGCGCAGTACCCGGCGGACAGCTTCCTGTGGGAGTTCATGGCCTACTGCGCCGGTACCGGCGGCTCGATCCTGATCATCGGCTCGGCGGCTGGCGTCGCCGCCATGGGGCTCGAGAAGATCCACTTCTTCTGGTACGCGAAGAAGATCGCCCCGCTGGCGCTCATCGGCTACTTCGGTGGGATCGCGGCCTACATCGTCCAGTACTCGCTCATGCACTAGCGGGCCGCCGCGCGGGATCAGCATGGAGGGGGGCGTCCGGATCGATGGACGCCCCCTCTCTTGATTTTAGGGCGTCGTGTCGCCCCGCCGCTCGGGCTGGAGCCGCTGATCGGCACCGGCGCGCTCCCTCTCCGTGCTGGCGCTGGATCCCGACTCGACGCGCATCCTTGCGCGCATCACTTACGTGAGGCCAGTGTCGAGACAATCAGGGCGCCTAACTTGCGCCGACGCGGTGGACGGCCGCATCCCCGCATGGTCGCTACCTCTTTGGTGCAGGAGGAATATTCTTGGGACTTCACGTTGTTACGGGTGCCGGGAAGGAACCCAAAAGGGGAGCCCGAGACCGGTGGTTCGCGCACCATGTTCGCGCACAGCATGCGCGCACTTCCAAATTTTGCGCGGCTGCGCTAGTGTGCATCTGCGCGCTCGCTCCCAATCGAGCATCGTCGGTCGTGACAAGACAGCGGCGGATTCAACCAGGGCCAAGGAGTCCCCTCGATGACACATGAACAGCAGGTCGCTTACTGGCGGCAGAACCTCGTCTACATCGTCTCCATCCTCGCGGTCTGGTTCGGCGTCTCGTTCCTCGCCGGGATCATGATCGCCGACCAACTCGATGCCAACCGGATCGGCGGCTTCCCCGTCGGCTTCTGGTTTGCCAACCAGGGCTCCGAGATCGTCTTCGTGCTGCTTATCGTCGTGTACGTCGCGCTGATGAACAAGCTCGACAAGAAGTTTGGCGTCTACGAGGACTAGGCGCGAGCCTCCCCGGACACTGGAGAGACCATCATGGGAATTCTTGCCTGGACTTGGCTCATCGTCGGTATCTCGTTCGCCCTCTACATCGGCATCGCCCTCTTCGCGCAGGCGAAGTCGACCGGTGACTTCTACGTCGCGGAGAAGTCGATTCACCCCATCCTCAACGGCATGGCGACCGGCGCCGACTGGATGTCGGCCGCGTCGTTCATCTCGATGGCCGGCCTCATCTCCTTCATGGGACGAGACGGCTCGCAGTACCTGATGGGGTGGACTGGCGGCTACACGCTCCTCGCGGTGCTCCTCGCCCCCTACCTCCGCAAGTACGGCAAGTTCACGGTGCCGCAGTTCGTCGGTGATCGGTACTACTCGAACACCGCGCGCGTCGTGGCGCTCTTCTGCGCGATCTTCGTCTCCTTCACCTACGTCGCCGGCCAGATGCGCGGCGTCGGCATCGTCTTCTCCCGCTTCCTCAACACCTCGATCAACGGCGGCGTCATCGCCGGCATGGTCATCGTCTTCTTCTACGCCACCCTCGGCGGCATGAAGGGGATCACCTACACGCAGGTCGCCCAGTACTGCGTCCTCATCGTGGCGTACCTCGTCCCCGCGATCTTCATCTCGGTGATGCTGACCGGCAACCCGATCCCGCAGCTCGGCTACGGCTCGCCGATCCACGCCGGCGGCGCCGCGATCCTGAACGCCCCGGAGGGGACCTACCTCCTCGACGTCCTGAACGGGATCAGCACCGACCTCGGGTTCAACAAGTACACCTCCGGCCGCGGCAACAACTGGGACGTCTTCGCCATCACCTTCACGATGATGGTCGGCACCGCCGGCCTCCCGCACATCATCATCCGCTTCTTCACGGTGCCGAAGATCCGCGACGCCCGCGCCTCTGCAGGCTGGGCGCTCCTCTTCATCGCCATCCTCTACACGACCGCCCCCGCGGTCGCCGCCTTCGCCCGCACCAACTTCATCAAGACCATCCACGGGACGAAGTACTCCGAGGCCCCCTCCTGGTTCAAGAACTGGGAGAAGACCAAGCTCGTCGGCTGGGAGGACAAGAACGGCGACGGCGTCATGCAGATGGCGAAGGACCCGAAGGTGAACGAGGTCAAGGTCGACAAGGACATCATGGTCCTCGCCAACCCCGAGATCGCGAAGCTCCCGAACTGGGTCATCGCGCTCGTGGCTGCCGGCGGTCTCGCGGCGGCGCTCTCCACCGCGGCCGGCCTCCTCCTCGTCATCGCGGCCGCCGTGTCGCATGACCTCATGAAGAGCATCATCTCGAAGGACATGACCGAGAAGGCCGAGCTCAGGTGGGCGCGTGGAGCCGCCGGCGGCGCGGTCATCATCGCCGGCTACTTCGGCATCAACCCGCCTGGCTTCGTGGCGGAGGTCGTCGCGTTCGCCTTCGGTCTCGCGGCGTCGTCCTTCTTCCCGATCATCATCATGGGCGTCTTCTGGAAGCGCGCGACGAAGGAGGCGGCCATCTCCGGCATGCTCTCCGGCATCGTCTTCACCGCCTCGTACATCATCTACTTCAAGTTCGTGAACAAGCCGCTCAACAACGCCGATCACTGGTTCCTCGGGATCAGCCCCGAGGGCATCGGCATGATCGGCATGACGGTGAACTTCGTGGTGATGGGCGTGGTCACGATGTTCACGCCGGCGCCGCCGAAGGAGGTCCAGGACCTCGTCGGCAACCTCCGGTACCCCAAGGAGTCGACGCACGGCAAGGCTGCTGCCTAGCCTCGAGCCCCGAAGCGCAGTGACGAAGCGGCCGTCTCCGACCCGGGGGCGGCCGCTTCTTGCGTCGCGCCCTGCATCGCCGCGCGCTCCCGTCCGCTCCCGGGTGGGCGCGATCCTGCGTACAATGCAGGTCGTGCCGACGGTCGCGCTCTTCGTCCCCTGCTGCGTCGATCACGAGCTGCTGCTCGGGGAGGCGCCGTGAGGACGCACGCCGAGCGCGCCGCGGCCTTCGTCGCCGACGAGCCGCACGCCCACTGGCACGACCAGGCGCTCTGGTTCGTCCGGGAGAAGCGCGATCGAGCCGCGGCAGGCGTCCCGGACTGGGAGCGGCTGCGCGAGCTGGCCGAGGGGATCAAGGCCCACGCGCTCTCGGAGCTCCCCGCGCTCCTGGAGACCTTCGAGAGGAACGCCACCGCGGCCGGGGCGCAGGTCCACTGGGCGCGCACCGGGGAGGAGCACAACCGGATCGTCCGCGGGATCCTCTCGGCGCGCGGCGTCACCCGGCTGGTCAAGTCGAAGTCGATGCTCACCGAGGAGTGCGGGCTCAACCCCTTCCTGGAGGCGCGCGGCATCGAGGTGATCGACACCGACCTGGGCGAGCGGATCGTCCAGCTCCGCCACGAGCCGCCGAGCCACATCGTCCTGCCGGCGATACACCTCAAGAAGGAGCAGATCGGCGAGCTCTTCCACGAGCAGCTGGGGACCGAGGCTGGCGCCTCGGACCCGAAGTACCTGACCGAGGCGGCGCGCGGCCACCTCCGGAAGAAGTTCCTCGCCGCGCAGGCAGGGCTCACCGGGGTCAACTTCGCCGTCGCCGACACCGGCGCGGTGGTGGTCTGCACCAACGAGGGGAACGCCGACATGGGGACGGCGCTCCCACCGATCCACGTGGCGAGCATGGGGCTCGAGAAGATCATCCCCCGCGCCCGGGACCTGCCGGTCTTCCTCCGGCTGCTGGCGCGCTCGGCGACCGGGCAGCCCGTCACGACCTACACCACCCACTTCCTCGGCCCGCGCACCGGCGGCGAGCTGCACATCGTCGTCGTGGACGCCGGGCGCAGCGCGCTCCTCGCCCGGAACGACTACTGGCAGGCGCTCCGCTGCATCCGCTGCGGCGCCTGCATGAACACCTGCCCGGTCTACCGCCGCTCGGGCGGCCACAGCTACGGCGTCCCGGTCCCGGGTCCCATCGGCTCGGTCCTCGCCCCACACCGCGACCTGCGGGCCCACGCCAGCCTGCCGCTCGCGAGCACGCTCTGCGGCTCCTGCGCCGACGTCTGCCCGGTCAGGATCGATCTCCACCACCAGCTGCTGGCCTGGCGGCGCGAGCTCGCGGCGGCCGGCCTGATCCCGCTCGCGAAGCGGGTCGCGCTCGCCGCCGGCGCGTGGGTGCTCCGCTCCCCGGGACGCTACGAGCGGTTCGGCAGGTGGGCGAGGCTCGCGCTGCGGCTCGCGCCACGGCTGGCAGCCCGCTTCTCGGGTGGCTGGGGGCGGCAGCGCGACCTGCCGCCGCCACCGGCCGAGAGCTTCCGAGAGCTCTACAGGAGGACCCGTGGCAGCCCGTGAGGCGTTCCTGGCCGCGCTCCGCCCCGGACTCAGCCCCCGAGCCGGAGCCCCACGTACCAGGAGAAGCCGACGCCCACCAGCCCGGCCAGGAGCATCGCGATCCCGAGCGCGAGCGCCGGCGCGCCCCGGAGAGCCCCGAACCGCGTGACGACCTCGCGGTGAGCGGCGATCCGGCCGCCGTTGCTCGCCACGATGATCGAGACCACGAGGAGGCCGACCGACGAGGTCAGGTCCATGAAGGGCATGGCGAGGTGACCCCGACCTACGCGGCGTCCGGCTTGGGGCTGGTGGCAGCCGAGCGGTCAGCCAGCTTCTTCAGCACGACCCAGCCCACGAGCCCGGCGGCGTTGCCGACCACCAGGATCTGCACGAAGAAGCTGCCGAACATCCAGAGGAGCGTCCGGGCGGACGTCCACAGGAACGTCGGGCCGAAGGCGCCGAACCCGTCCGAGAGCGTGGGGATCGACGCGATCAGGGAGTAGAGGACCGAGGTGAGCACGGCGATGGCAGTCTCCACCAGCATGCCGATGGCCGAGTCCGCGAAGACGGCCGCCTTCCGCTTGGAGCGGCTCGGGAGGTAGGGGCCGACGATGAAGTAGTAGAGGACGAGCGCAGAGACCAGGAGCACGGGCACGGCCCGGACGAGGACGGCGGGAACGAGCTCGGCCCGGTTGTAGAGCGCCAGCCCCACCATTATGACGACCAGCAGCGCATGGAAGGCAGCGCCGTAGAGACCCGCCCAGACCCTGTTCGGTTCACGCATTCACTGACATATAGCGACGCAGCGCGTAAAAAGCAGCATGTTTTTGCGCGCAGCTCTTGCGCCAGACCCCGGTGAGGCTGCTACAGTCTGTGCGGGTCCGGAGGGCAGTGAGTGCACTCCGGAGGTTGATCGGATGGCCGGGCCGCCATTCGGAGATGACGTATCTCTCCGAGGCGGCTCCTGCTTCCCTCCTCGCAGAGTACGTCGAGTGAAGGGAGCGACCTATGGGTTTGCTGGGTAACCTGTTCGGTGGAGAGAAGCCGCGCCCGCAGCTGGAGCAGTCGAGCGAGACCGCCGCGCGGCTGGGGCGTGATCGGGAGCTGCTCGAGGGGTTCGCCAAGCGCGTCCAGGACAAGCTGGAGATAGTCCCCGCGGAGCGCGGCTATTACGTCTTCGTTGGAAAGCCGCCGGGGACGTTCGGCATCGTCTGGTTCCACGACGGACGCGAGAGCAACTTCAAGACGGCGATGAAGGATCACGGCCTGACTGCGGCCAAGGCCCAGATCCTCTCGGACGACCTGCGCGCCGTCTACACGCAGCACAAGGACGAGCCACGGTTCTCGTGGACGCTCGCCGGACGGACGGTGCTCGTCACGCCGGCCCCCGCGCTGGCGGCCGCGGTCCAGAAGATCGTGGCCAAGGTCGAGGCCTGATCGAGGCGCGCCACTGCCGGATCGCGGCGTGACCGCGCCGCGGTCCGGCAGCCGGCGTACGCAGCCCCTTGCGCTCGACCGTCCCCGACTCGCTCCTCGCCCTCGAGGTCCAGCACCTGCTCCGCCGTCCCGCCCGCTGGGTCGACGGCGACGCGACGGTGGGCGCGGCGGCGAGGGTCATGCGCGAGGAGCGGATCTCGTCCGTGCTGGTGCGCTGCGACCCGCCGGCGATCCTCACCGACCGGGACCTCCGCGGCCGCGTGCTGGCCGAGGGGCTGGGGCCGGCCACGCCGGTCGCGAGCGTCTTCAGCCGCCCGCTCGTCACGATCCCGTGGGGCACGCCGGTCTACGCCGCGTGGCAGGTGGTGCTCGACGCCGGGGTCCGCCACCTCCCGGTGGTCAGGGACGGGGAGATCGTCGGGATCCTCACCTCCGGCGACCTGCTCCGCGGCTCGGCCCGCGGGCCGCTCGTCCTGCAGCGGCGGATCGAGGGGCTCCGGGGTCGCGACTCGCTGGCGGGCTACGCCGCGCAGGTGGCGGAGATGGTCGAGGGGCTGGTCGCGGTCGCCCCCGACGCGGTCGCCATCGCCGCCCTGGTCGCGCGGGTCAACGACGCCCTCGTTCGGCGCATCCTCGGCTGGGCGGAGGAGGAGCTGGGCGCGCCCCCGGCCCCCTGGGCCTGGATCGCGATGGGATCCGAGGGGCGCAGGGAGCAGACGCTCCTCACCGATCAGGACAACCTCCTCGCCTACCATGACGCCGGCGAGCCTCACGCCGACTGGTACCTGAGGCTCGCCGAGCGGGCCAACGCCGACCTCGAGGTCGCGGGGTTCCCTGCCTGCGCGGGCGGCCACATGGCCCGGAACCACCGCGCGTCGCTCTCGACCTGGCGGCGGCGCTTCGTCGAGTGCGTCGAGGCGCCGAGGCCCCACGAGGCCGAGCTCTGGTACGACTTCAGGCGCGTCGCCGGGACGCTGGACGTGGCGCCGCTCGACGAGGCGCTCGCCGGCGGCGCGCGCAGCGCCCTGCTCGTCCGCTTCCTCGCCCGCGAGGCGCTGGAGTTCCGGCCGCCACCGCCGATCCTGCTCAGGCTCCGCGGGGACGCAGCGACGATCGACCTGAAGCGGCACGGCATCACGCCCGTCGTCTTCCTCGCGCGCTGCCAGGCGATCGAGGTGGGCTCGGACGAGCGATCGACCCTCGGGCGGCTCGAGGCGGCGCGCGCCGCCGGGCTCATGGGAGACGAGGTCTGCGCAGCCGTCACCGAGGGCTTCAGGTTCCTCCTCGGGCTCAGGCTGCAGGTCCAGCTGCGCGGTCGCAGCGTCGAGGCAGGCGGCAACCGGGTCGCGCTGGGGCAGGTGACTCCCCGCGAGCGGCGCAGGCTCCTGGAGGCTTTCGGCGCCATCCGGAGGTGGCAGGCGGAGGCCGCGTACCACTATCAGGTCATGGGTTGAACGCCCTCCGACCGCCTCGCCCCCGGCTGGGTGTATCCTTGCGCCGTGCGGTCCATCGACCCGATCGCCTACCTCCGCTCGGTCGCGCCGTTCGACCTCCTGCCCCAGCCCCTGTTCGACGAGGCTGCGGCCGGCGTCGAGGTGGCGTTCCACCCCGTGGGGACGCGGCTCTCCAGCGCCGGCGGCGACCCCTTCCGCTTCCTCTACGTGATCCGGCGCGGCTCCGTCAGGCTGGAGCGCGAAGGCCAGACGCTCCAGCTCGTCGAGGAGGGGGAGATGTTCGGCTACACCTCCCTGATCACGCACGAGGCGTCCATGGACGTCACCGTGGAGGAGGACCTGCTCGCCTACCGCGTCCCGGAGGCGGAGTTCCGCAAGCTCCTGGGCGACGCGACGTTCGCGCGCTTCTTCGCCGTGGGGCTGGCCGAGCGGCTCAAGACGAGCCTCACCCACTCTCCGGTGGCCTCCCTCCAGCCCGACCTCTCCCAGGACGTGGCGCAGATCCTCCGGCGCGGCGCGGTATGGGTGGAGGCTGGGGCGACGGTGGCCGAGGCCGCGCGCGTGATGCGGGCCGAGCGGATCTCGTCGGTCCTGGTGCGGACCACGCCTCCAGGGATCCTCACCGACCGGGACCTGCGCGGGCGGGTCCTCGCCGAGGGGCTCGGGCCGAAGACGCCGGTGGCGCAGGTCTTCAGCCAGCCGGTCATGGCCGTGCCGGTGGGGATGCCGCTCTTCGAGGCGTGGAAGAACCTGGTCGACGCCGGGGTGAACCACCTCGCCGTGGAGCGCGATGGTGAGCTGATCGGGGTGCTCACCTCCTCCGACCTCCTGAAGTGCTCCGCGCAGGGGCCGATCTCGGTGCTCCGGAGCGTGGAGCGGATTGGCGGTCGCGACGGCCTCCCCGGCTACGGCGGGCGCGTGGCGGAGATGGCCTCGACGCTCCTCTCGGGCGGGCTCGAGGCGAACACGATCGCCGGGTTCGTCGCCCGGCTCAACGACACGCTCCTCCGCAGGATCACCCGGTGGGTCGAGGCGGAGCTGGGGCCGGCGCCCGCGCGCTGGGCCTGGCTGGACTTCGGCTCGGAGGGGCGGATGGAGCAGACGCTCCTCACCGACCAGGACAACGCCCTCGTCTACGCGGACGACGTCGCCGGCGACCGGCAGTGGTTCGAGCGCTTCGCGGATCGGGTGGGCGACGACCTCGAGCTGGCCGGCTTCCCCCGCTGCCCCGGCGGGCGCATGGCGCGCCGCTGGCACGGCACGCTGTCCGAGTGGGAGCACCGAGATCTCCGCCAGCATCGAGGAGCGGCCGCACGACGCCGCCATCTTCTTCGACTACCGGAAGGTGGCGGGGGAGCTCGACGTGGGCCGGATCGAGGAGCTCCTGGCGGGCGCGAAGAGGGTCCGCCACTTCGTGCGGCTGCTGGCGAACGCTGCCCTCGCGTTCGTGCCTCCCACTGGCATCCTCCTGCGCAAGTCCTCCCACGTCGACCTCAAGGCGGAGGGGATCTCGCCGGTCGTCTTCCTGGCGCGCTGCTACGCGGTCGAGATCGGCGCGGCGACCAGGAACACCTTCGGCCGGCTCGACGCCGCCCTCGCGGCCGGGCTGATGGGCGAGAACGTGCACGCCGACGTGAGCCAGGCCTACGAGCTGCTCCTGGGGGTCCGGCTCCGCGCGCAGCTCAGGGCGCTCTCCGAGCACCGGGTGCCGGCGAACGAGATCGTCATGGCCTCGCTGACGCCGATGGAGCGGAATCGGGTGAAGGAGTCCTTCCGGGCGATCCGGCGGTGGCAGGAGAAGGCGGCCTTCCACTACCAGACGGGGCTCCTGTAGGCGCGGAGGGGCGCTCGTGCGCCGTGCTATCATCGCGTCCCCATGGCCGCGATCGATCCCGTGGCGTACCTCCGGGCGACGACGCCCTTCCAGGCGCTCCCGCAGGATCTCTTCGATGAGGCGGCGAGCACCGTCGACGTCGCGTTCTACCCGGCCGGCACGCGGCTGACCCGCGTCGGCGGGACGCCGTTCGCCCACCTGTACGTCATCCGCAAGGGGGCGGTGCGGCTGGAGCGGGACGGCCAGACGCTGCAGGTGGTCGAGGACGGCGAGACGTTCGGCTACACCTCGCTCCTGATGGGCGAGGCGACGATGGACGTCACGGTCGACGAGGACCTCGTCGCCTACCGGATCCCGGCCGAGGCCTTCCGGAAGCTCATGACCGACGCGAGGTTCGCCGGTCACTTCGCGCTCGGCCTCGCGGCCCGCCTGCGGGCCAGCCTGCACCAGGACCCCGTCACGCTCTTCCGGTCGGACCTCTCCGGTGACCTCTCCCAGTTCGCGCTCCGGCCGCCGGTCTGGGTCGAACCGACGACCACGGTCGGCGAGGCCGCGAAGATCATGCGCGACGAGCGGATCTCGTCGGTCCTCGTGCACGGGGAGCCGCCGGCCATCGTGACGGACCGCGACTTCCGCAACCGCGTGCTCGCCGACGACCTCGGGCCGGAGGAGCCGGTGGAGCGGATCCTCACCAGGCCGCTCCTGACCGTCCCGTCTACGCTCCCGCTCTACGACGTCTGGGCGCGGCTCCTGGACGCCGGCGTCCATCACCTGCCGGTGACCCGAGGCGACGAGATCGTCGGGGTGGTCACGAGCGGCGACCTCCTCCGCCACTCCGCGCAGGGGCCCGTCGCGGTGCTCCGCGGCGTCGAGCGGCTGCCGGGGCGCGACAGCCTCGCCGGGTACTCCGCGAAGGTCGCCGAGATGGTGGCGGCGCTCGTGGCAGGGAGGCTGGAGAGTGGGACGATCTCGGGGTTCGTCGCGCGGCTCAACGACGCGCTCCTGCGCCGCATCCTGCGGTGGGCGGAGGAGGAGATTGGCCCCCCGCCGGTGCCCTACGCCTGGATCGCCTTCGGCTCCGAGGGGCGGATGGAGCAGATGCTCCTCACCGACCAGGACAACGCGCTCGTCTACGCCGACGAAGGGGCGGAGCACCGCGAGTACTTCCAGAGGCTCGCCGAGCGCGCGAACGGCGATCTGGAGAAGGCGGGCTTCCCGCGCTGCGCCGGCGGCTACATGGCGAGGAACTGGCACTCGACGCTCGGCGAGTGGGCCACGCGGTTCGCAGGGTGGATCGACTCCCCCCAGCCGAAGGCGCTGCTCGAGGCGTCGATCTTCTTCGACTTCAGGCGGGTCGCTGGCGACCTTCCGCTGACCGTCCTGGACGACATCGTGACCCGCGCCGCGCACGCGCCCACCTTCCTGCGCTTCCTCGCCCGCTCCGCCATGGACTTCAGGCCGCCGCCTTCGCTCCTGATGCGGCTGCGCGGGAGCGAGTCGGAGATGGACCTGAAGCTGCAGGGGGTCTCACCGATCGTCTTCCTGGCGCGGGCCTACGCGCTGGAGGCGGGGAGCAGGGCGCGCAACACGCTGGAGCGGATCTCGGTGGCGCGCCGCGCCGGCCTGATCGACCAGGAGAACGAGGAGAACATCGTGGAGGCCTACCGGTTCGTCCTCGGGCTGCGGCTGCGCCGGCAGCTGCAGACGATCGCGGAGGGCGGCCAGGCGACCAACAAGATCACGCTCGCCCAGCTCACCGCCATCGAGCGGAGCCGGCTGAAGGACTCCTTCCGCGCGATCCGCAGCTGGCAGGATCGCGGCACCTTCCACTTCAAGCTGGAGTTCTAGTGACGGTGCCAGCGCCGCTGTCCCGGCCTCGACGCTCTCGCTGCGTGCCCACGCCCGGGTCGGGGCGCTAGTGTTCTCGTCCCCGCCCTGGGACTCGGTCGTCTACTGGTCGCTCGATCTCGAGACGGGTGGGCTCGACGCCCGCAAGGACGCCATGCTGGCGGTGGGGATGGTCCCGATCCGCGAGGGGACGATCCGGCTCGGGCAGGCCTGGTGCACGCTCGTGCGCCCCGACTCCGCGGGAGGGATAGACCCCGACTCGGTGAAGGCCCACCAGCTCGTCTGGGGAGAGGTCCGCGATGCGCCGCCGGTCTGCGAGGTGCTGCCGGAGATAGATCGTCGGCTACGTGAGGGGGTGCTGCTCCTCCACCACCGCAGCCTGGATCTCGCCTTCCTCCGCCGGGCCTACCGCGAGTGCGGGCTGCGGTGGCCGCGTCCGCCAGTGGTAGACACCGTCGATCTCCTGGTCCGGGTCTCCCACCACCGCCTGCGCCGCGAGCCCCACCTCCCGCGCGAGCTCCCCGCGCTCAACCTGACCAGGGCGCGGCGCCAGTTCGGCCTGCCCGAGTACCAGGCGCACGACGCGCTGACCGACGCCATCGCGACGGCCGAGCTCTTCCTGGTCCTTCGGAAGGTGCTGGGCGCGAAGACCCTCCGCGCCGTGAGGTGATGGGGCTCACCGGCGCGCTCGCGGGGCGGGCTCCCCCGCCGTCGCGGGAGCCCATCGAGCCGGGGCGAGCTGGCTGCCTGCAGGGTATTCGGTCGCCATGCGGGTTCGCGCCGGCACGAGCGGGTTCAGCTACCCTGCCTGGAAGGGGTCGTTCTACCCGGACGCCCTGCCGGCCTCCCGGATGCTAGCCGCCTACGCGGCCCGGCTGCCGACGGTCGAGATCAACAACACCTTCTACCGGATGCCCCAGGCGAAGCCCCTGGCGGCCTGGCGCGCCGCCGTGCCGCCGTCCTTCGTCTTCGCGCTCAAGGGGCCGCAGCGGATCACGCACGTGAAGCGGCTCGCCGGCGTCGCCGAGGACGTCGCCTGGTTCTACCGCGTCGCCGCGGAGCTTGAGGGGACGCTCGGGCCGGTCCTCTGGCAGCTCCCGCCAAACGCGAAGAAGGAGCTCGGGAGGCTCCAGGAGTTCCTCGGGCTGCTCCCCCCCGGCGGCCGCGCGGCGTTCGAGTTCAGGCACGAGAGCTGGTTCTCCGAGGATGTCATGCGGGCGCTCGCCGACGCAGGCGCGGCGCTGTGCATCGCCGACGAGGAGGAGCGCTCGACGCCGCTCGTGGCGACGGCTCGCTTCGGCTACCTGCGCCTGCGCCGCCCCGACTACGACGAGGCCGGGCTCGTCCGCTGGGCGGAGACGGTCCGCGCGCAGCCGTGGGACGAGGCGTTCGTCTTCTTCAAGCACGAGGAGGAGGCGCGCGGGCCGGCGTACGCGCTCCGGTTCGGCGAGCTGGTGGCGGCGGCCCAGCCGCTCGAGGGTGTCACGGCTGCGCACGCGGGCTGAGGATCACCACCGCGAGCGCCAGGAGCTCGGCGACGGCCGCCGCCGCGAAGACGGGCCCGACGCCGCCGAACCGGTCGTAGCCCCACCCGGACAGCGCGTAGCCGATCGCGTTGCCGCCGCCGAAGACGACGGCCGTGAAGAGCGCCTGGCCCGTGGCGCGCAGCCGCGGCGGGACCAGCTCCGCGATCCCCCTCATCGCCGAGCCCCAGAAGATGCCGAACGTGACGCCGTGGAACGCCTGCAGCCCCGCGACCGCCGCCGCGCCGGTCACGCGGGACATGATCGCCCAGCGGACGGCGGAGCCCAGGAACGCGATCGTCAGGAGCGTTCGCTGGGCGAAGCGCCGCTCGAGGCGCGGGAAGTAGAGGAGCGCCACGATCTCGGCGACCACGCCGATCCCCATCCCGATCCCGGTGACGTCCGCGGGGAGGCCGAGGTCGCGGACGTGGACGCCGAAGAAGAGGTGGTACGGCGCGCAGGCGGCCCAGTGGATCGCCGCCGCGCCCAGGAGCAGGAGCAGCCGCGGGTCGCGCGCCAGGTCGAGCAGCGCGCCTGGCGGCGGGCGCCCGCCGTGGTGCGGAGGCTGCGGCGCGCCGCGGGCCACGAGCGCATAGCCGACGACGCTCGCGGCCGTGACGAGCGGGACCACCACGTCGGCGGGCCGGGCTCCGCGAAGCGTGAGGAGCCGGCCGACCGCCAGCGTCAGGGCGATGAAGCCCAGCGAGCCGAAGAGCCGGATCCGCGCGTACGAGACGCCGGGGTTGTCGCGGCAGTGCTCCAGCGTGATCGAGTCGGTGAGCGGCACGACGGCGGCGCTCCCCAGCGCCATCGCTGCCATCACGGCGCCGATCTGCCACGGCGCCCGCGCGAAGGGGAGGGCGAGGATCGCGAGGGCGGCCCACGCGGAGGCGAGCCGCAGCGCGCGGGCCGGCGTCGCGCGGTGGTCGGCGAACGTGGCCCAGCCGATCGCGACGGCCGGCGCGAGGAGCGACGGGATCATCTGGATCGTGCCGATCACGCCGCCCGAGAAGCCGAGGCCGCGCAGGTACGCGCCGAAGTACGGCATGAGCGTCCCGACCCCGCCGTAGTAGAGGAAGTAGACGAGGCGGAGGCGCGTGGCGGGGGCCATCGGGTAGTCTGGGTATCACGGACGCGTCGGGAGGTTGAACCGGTGGGCGAGATCGTCGGGATGGTCCTCTGTGCAGGGCTCGGCACGCGGCTGCGGCCGCTCACCGAGCGGGTCCCCAAGCCGGCCGTCCCGGTCGCCAACGTCCCGCTCGTCCGCTGGTCGCTCGCGCTCCTGCGGGGCGCCGGGGTCCGACGCGCCGTCGTCAACCTCCACCACCTCCCGGAGGAGATGGAGCGGGAGGCGCGCGCGGCGGCAGCGGCGCTCGGGATGGAGATGGCGGTCTCGCGCGAGCCGATCATCGCCGGCACCGGCGGCGCGCTGCGCGAGGCGCGCGCGCTGCTCGCCGGCGCGGAGACCGTGCTGCTGCTGAACGGCGACGTCCTCTTCGACGTCGACCTGGCAGGGGCGCTCTCGGACCACCGCGCGTCCGGCGCGCTGGCCACGATGGTCCTGCTTCAGATGCCCGCTGGCGGACGCTACGCCGCGGTGGAGGTGGACCCGGGGGGCGCGGTCAGGCGGATCGCCGGGAGCTTCGGGCCGGGCGGCGAGGGGCTCACGCCGCTCCACTTCTCGGGCGTCCACGTCCTGTCGCCGGCGCTGCTCGACCTGGTCCCGGCGTCGCCCTTCGAGTGCGACATCAACCGGCACGTCTACCCGCCGCTGATGTCGGGCGGGCGGGTGCGGGCCCTCCTCGTCGACGGTTACTGGAACGACCTGGGCGCGCCCGATCGCTACCTCGCGGCCCACGCCGACCTGCTCGCCGGGCGGGTTCCACTGGGCCCCTTCGAAGGGATCGATCCGTTCGCCGGCTGCGTGGAGCGCGGCCCGGGCGTGCGCGCCGCGCGCGACGCGCGGATCGATCCCGCCGCCTCGCTGGTGGGGCCGGTCCTGCTGGGTGCGGGGGCCGTCGTGGAGGCGGGGGCGCGCGTCGGGCCGAACGCCGTGGTCGGCCCAGGCTGCCGCGTCGCCGCCGGGGCCGTCGTCCGGGACGCCGTGCTGTGGGGAGGGACGGCGCTCGCGCCCGGCGAGCGGGTGGAGCGGGCGATCGCGGCGGGGGAGGTGCGGCTCCCGGCCCCGTCCACTCTCCCTCGCTGACTCATCGAGGGAGAGTGACCGGGTGAGGGAGCTCCACCGAGGGTGCCCCCTGGCCCCGCTACGGAGGGCCGGGCGAGTCGTACTCGAAGGCGCCGATGGAGCAGGCGCTGGCCCCGGTCCCGGGCCGCTGGTAGCCGCGCTGGTCGACCCCCATCACCGGCTCGGCCGCGCAGACGCCCCCGTCCGCCGCGTCGATGGCCGGGCTAGTCTCCTGGAGGGCGATGGTCCTGGTCGGGCCGCCATTGTCCGCGAGCCCGGCCGCGTCGAGGAGCGGGTCCGTCGCCGGCCCGACGCCGCAGGTCCCGTCCGAGTCGAGGTCGTGGCCACCGTCGACGAAGGCGCCCGAGCAGTTCGCGCCGGCCGCGCCGCGCGCGACGATGGTGTTGGTCAGCGTGGCTCCTCCGTAGATCGCGCCGGCCACGGCGCACGTGCTGGAGTAGCAGTAGCCGCCGCCGACGGTGTTGTCGGCGAGCGTGACGTTGACGAGCTCCAGCCGGCTCCCGGCGTTGAAGACGGCTCCTCCGCAGCCGGCGGTGCTGTAGAAGCTCCAGCCGACGCTCGCGCCGTTGCCCGTGAAGGTGGAGTTGGCGGCGACGAGCACTCCCGCGGCGCTGAAGATCGCTCCGCCGCCGGCCGACGTGCTGGAGTGGCTCCAGTCGCCGTTGGCGCCGTTGGCGGAGAAAGTTGAGCCGGTCACCAGCGCCGTGCCGCCGGCGTGATGGATCGCCCCGCCGGTGCCGGCCGTCGAGCTGTTGGAGTCGTAGGAGCTCGCGCTGTTTCCGGAGAAGGTGGTGCCGGACACCAGCAGCGCGCCGCCCGCGTGGTGGATGGCCCCCCCCGTGCCGGCCGTGCCGGCGTACGGCCGGCTGGCGCTCGCGGTGTTGCCCGAGAAGGTGCAGCCGGTGACCCGCAGCGACCCGCCGGCGTGGAAGATGGCCCCCCCGTTCCCGATCGTGCTCTCGTGCGCCCAGGAGCTGCCGGTGGCGTTCCCCGAGAAGGTGGAGTCGGCCACGATGATCGTTCCGCCGGCGCCGAAGATCGCCCCCCCGTTGCAGTAGGTGCCGTACGCGTTCCAGTCGCCGCCGGTCCGGTTGCCCGAGAAGGTGGTGCCGCTCACGAGCAGCGTGCCGCCGTCGCTGAAGATGGCGCCGCCGTTGGCCGCGGTGGCGTAGTAGGCGTCGGAGCGGCCGGCGACGGAGCTGGAGAGGGTGCAGTCGGAGACGAGGAGGGTCCCGGCGCTGTAGATGGCGCCGCCGTTGCCACCGCTCGCCCCGGCGGTGATCGTGAGGTTCTCCAGGGCGAAGGTGCGGCCGGCGGCGACTGAGAAGAGCTGCACGGCGCTGCCGCCGCTCAGCGTAACCCGCCCCTCGCCATCGAGGCCGACGTCCGCGCCGATCGTCTTCGTGCTCGTGAGCGTGATCGTCACCGGGTCCGGGCCGCAGGCGAAGTGGATGTGGCCACCCGTCGCCAGGGCGGCGGCCAGGGTCGCCTCGGTGCAGCTCGCGGGGGTGCCGTCACCCACGTAGATCGGGGCCTCGACGTCGAAGGGGAGGCTGGTCGCGGAGGCGAGGACGCCGAGCGGATCCGACGCGACGAGCGTGTAGCCCGCCCCGGTGGCAGAGACGGTCAGCCCCTCGAACGTCGCGATCCCGAGGACGCTCGCCGCCGTGAGCGTCCCACCGAGCGTGGCGCCGCCCGGGTTGGCGCCGAGGGCGAGCGAGACCTCGACCCCGGTCGCGGTCGTCGTGTTCCCCCAGGCGTCCTGGACCGCGACCGGGATCATCGGATGGATGCCGGCCCCCGAGTTGGACGGCTGGACGGCGAAGGCGAGCGCCGCCGGGCTGCCCGGCGCGACGAGGAAGAGGCTGCTCGTCACCGGCGGAACGCCGGCCGCCGCCGTCGTCGCGACCAGCGTGTAGCCGCTCCCGGCCTTGTCCACGAAGGCGTCGGGGAAGGTCGCCACGCCGGCGACGGGCGCGACCGTGAGCGTTCCGTGCAGGACGCCGCCGGAGGGGTTGGCGCCCACGGCGAGCGTGACGTCGGAGGCGAACGCCGCGTCGGTGTTCCCCTCCGCGTCACGCGCCGCCACCGTCACCAGCGGATCGAACGCGCTCCCGCTCGTCGCGGTGGCGGCCGGCTGGGTCGCGAAGACGAGGTAGCTCAGGAAGGTCACGGTCGGGGTCTGGGTCAGCGTCACGCCGTAGGCGGTGAGCGTGGCCGTGAGGGTGGAGACCCCGAACCTGCGCGACGTCACGGTGAACGCGACCTGGCCCGCCGCGTCGGTCGTCCCCGAGGCGGGGGAGATCGTGTCGGTGGCCCCCCGGTCGGAGGCTAGCGCGACGTCCTCGCCTGCGACCGGGTTCCCGAAGGCGTCGACCACGCGCACCGTGATCGCCGAGGAGGCCGCGCCGTCCGCGAGGACCGGCGCGGGCGACGGTACGACGGTCGACCGCGAGGGGCTCACAGTCCCGACGAAGGCGACCCGCGCAGTCTGGGCCAGCGCGAGGCCGTCGCTCGTGTCGGCGGCGGTGAAGGTGGCCGCTCCGAACTTCGTGGAGCTCACCGTGAACGCAACCGCGCCCGCGGCGTCGGAGATTGCCGACGCCGGCGTGACGGTGTCGTCAATCCCCCGGTCGGAGGCGAGCGCGACGTCCTTTCCCGGGACCGGATTCCCCGCTGCGTCCAGGAGCGTCACCGTGACGGTGGCTGGGCTCGACCCGTCGGCGCTCACCGTCGACGGGGAGGAGACGACCGTCGACGCGCTGGCGCTCACGGGGCCTGCGACGAAGGTCACCGGCACGGAGAGTGATACGGGCGTGGCGACCGACTGGACGACGACCGTGAGGGTCGACGCGCCCGCGGCGGCGGATCGCAGCGTGAAGCTGGCGGTGCCCGAGGCGTCGGAGGTCTCCAGGCTCGAGGAGAGCGCATCGGCCGCCCCGCGGCTGGAGGAGAGCGTTGCCCACTGCCCCGGGACCGGGTTGCCGAAGGCGTCGAGGAGCGTGACCGTGATCGTGGAAGGGGTCGCCCCGTCGGCGACGACGGAGGCGGGCGCGGCGACGGCGGTCGAGCGGGCCTGATCAACGTGCGTCGCTGCGAAGGTGACGACCGGCTGCGGCGCCAGCGGGAGCGATCCCGCCTGCGCCGCGACCGTCTTCGATCCAGCCGCGGTGGAGGAGAGGCTCCCCGCGGCCACTCCCGCCGCATCGGTGACGGCAGCGGGCTGCGAGAGCGTGCTGTCTGCCCCGGTCGCCTGGAACGTGACGGTCACACCGGGGATCGGGTTGCCGAAGACGTCCCGGACCGTCGCGGTCAGGGAGGCCGTGCCGCCCGCCGGGAGCGAGCCTGGGAGCGCCGAGACTGAGCTCGCCGACGCGTCAGGATCGGCCGGGACGACGGAGAAGGGCGCGCTCGTGGCGCCCAGCAGCCCGGGAGCCTCGGCGGCGAGCCTGTAGCCGGCTCCGGCCCGGTCCACCGAGGCCGCCGCGAACTCGGCGACGCCGCTCGAGGCGACGTTGACTCCACCTCCGGAGAGGAGCGCCTCCGGGGAGCCTCCCTGGAGCTCCAGGCTCACGCTCGGGGTCCCGGAGGTCACGAGGTTCCCGAAGGCGTCCAGGACCGAGACACGGACCGCGGGCGCGAGGATCGCCCCGGCCGTCGCGCCGGATGGCGCGTCGGCGAAGGCGAGCCGGACGGCGTCGGCGGCGGCGACCGAGGTCGCCACCGTGACGGTGAGGGACGCGTCCGAGACGTCGGCGGCGGTGAGGTCGCCCGCGCCGGCCGTCCGCCAGACGACCGCGAAGGTGCGCTCGCCCGCGTCGGCCTCGGTGAAGGCGAGGTCCGCCGGCAGCTGCGCCCCGGGATCCGTCGACGCGAGGTGCACCGTGCCGCGGTAGCCGGTCGCCACCTTCCCGGACGCGTCGCTCACGGTCGCCGTGACGAGCGCGGCGACGCCGGCCGTGGCGGCGGTGGGGACCCCGCTGAGCGCGAGCGTGGTCGCGGGTCCCGGCCCGGGCTTGCCCTCCTTCGAGTCTCCGCCGCAGGCGGAGAGGAGCGACGCCGACAGGATGACGACGGACAGACGGAACGCGCTGGTCATTGGCTCCTCCACGAGACGGGTCCAGGCCCCGCGGCGCGGCCTCGAGAAGAGACCTGGGGCGGGCACGCCAAGGCTATCGCCGGAGGGGCGAAGGGGCCGGTGCCCGGCCGAGCGCTATGTCATAGGCCCCCGCTCCCCCCTTGACCCTCGCGCCTGGAGCGGAGCGCGCCGGCCTGCCGCCGGGGCCAGGGCCGGTTCACCTCGGCGCGTGGCGCGCGTCCAGGACCAGCTTCGTCCTGAGGTCGTACAGCCCGCGCTCCAGCCCGACCGGGAACCGGTGCGGGTTCACGAACCGCTTCACGCCCTGGTGGAACCCAGCGAGCTGTTCAGCGGCGCGCGCGCGGCTCGCCGCGAGCGGCGGCGGCTCGTAGACGCGCCTTCCGCCGCGGAAGATCGGGACCAGCAGGTCCTCGCCCGGCGTGCCGGCGGCGATCTCGCGGCGGCGGGTCGGGTCGAACGGATCGACGATGAGCGGCGCCTCCGGCAGCCCGGTCAGCTCGTCCCAGATGACGTCGGCGAGGAAGCCCCGCGCGTCGCCGTAGCGCCGCACCTGGAGCACGCCGGGGATGGTCGTCTTCGTCGACTGCTCCGAGATCTTGACGCGGTGGCGCCAGGGAGCGGACGGGCCGTCGCGCACCGCGCCGAGCTTGTAGACGCCGCCGAGCGCCGAGTCGTCCGCGCCGGTGACGAGCCGCGTGCCGACGCCCCAGGCCGCGATCCGGGCCCCCTGGTCCTTCAGGCTCTGGATGATCGTCTCGTCGAGCTCGTTCGAGCCGAAGATGATCGCCTTCTGGAAGCCGGCCTCGTCGAGGATGCGCCGCGCCTCGATCGAGAGCCAGGCCAGGTCGCCGGAGTCGAGCCGGATCCCCACCAGCTCCTTCCCCTGCGCTCGGAGCCACCGGCCGACGTCGATGGCCTTCCGGACGCCAGCGAGCGAGTCGTAGGTGTCGACGAGGAACACGCAGTTGCCCGGGAGCGCATGGGCGTAGGCCTCGAAGGCCTGCTGCTCGTCGTCGAAGAGCATCACCCACGAGTGGGCGTGGGTCCCGCTCGCGGGGATGCCGAAGATGCGCGCGGCGAGGGTGTTCGAGGTGGAGGCGCAGCCGCCGATGTAGGCCGCGCGGCTCGCGGCGAGGCCACCGTCGATCCCCTGCGCGCGGCGCAGGCCGAACTCGAGGACCGGCTCCCCCCGCGCCGCGATCGAGACGCGGGCAGCCTTGGTCGCCACGAGCGACTGGAAGTTCACGAGGGTGAGCAGCGCCGTCTCGAGCAGCATGCAGGGGATGACCGGCCCCTTCACGCGGACGAGCGGCTCCTGCGGGAAGGCGACGGTCCCCTCGGGCATGGCGTCCACGTCGACGTCGAGCTCGAGCCGGCGGAGGAGCTCGAGGAAGGGAGCGTCGAAGAGCGGCTTGCCGTCGGCGCCGTGCTGGGCAGCGAGGAAGGAGAGAATCCTCCTCGTCGAACCGGTAGTGCTCGATGAAGTCGACCGCCTGCGCGAGCCCCGCGGCCACGGTGAAGCCGCCGGCGAACGGGCTCTTGCGGAACGCGAGCGTGAAGACCGCCTCCTTCTCCGAGTGGCCGCTCCGGAACGCGGCGGCGGCCATCGTCAGCTCGTAGAAGTCGGTGAGGAGCGCGAGCGAGGGGCGGTACAGCCGGGACGGGACCGTCATGGCATCTCCCGAGAACGCATCACCCCTACAAGTACCAGCCGCGGAGGGGGCCGGCGCTGGAATCGTCCGGCCCGCGCGGCGTCACCCCGGGTCCTTGCGGACGAGGCGCGGTGCGCGTAAGAAACCGATCCGATGACCATCCACACCGCACTCGCCGTCGCCGCGCTCGCCGCCTCCGTCATGCTCTTCCTCGGGCACGCGAGCCGCGGCCTGGCAGTCATCGCGCTGGTCGCGAGCGGCCTCGAGGTCCTGATGGCGTTCGGCTGGCTGGTGCTGAACTTCCGGACGTCGCTGCCGCTCCAGCTCGTGCTCGGGGCGCTCATCGCGATCCCGGCGGTGCTGATCTGGCTGCGGGTGAGCGCGAAGACCGCGGTCAGCGCCGCGACCGTGCTAGCGCTCGTCGGCGTGCTCCAGGTCTGGCTGGCGCTGTTTCGCTAGCCGACGAAGCTGCCGCCGCCCGGCTCCTGCCCTGGAAGACACGGGCGGCGTCGAGCGATCCCTCGCCCGCGCCGCCCCTGACTCCGCGACCCCGCGGGTCTAGCGGTCGATCGAGGTGCTCTTGTTGTGGCCGGGGTTGAACCAGCGCTTGGACTGGCCGGGCGCGCAGGCCGCGACGAAGAGGGCGACTAGGGCGAGGGCGAACATCCGCTTCATGATCTCTTCTCCTTGTTCCTGGTGAGGGGGTCCCGACAACCATACCCGCTGTCGGCGCGTGCGGGGGGCTGGATCGATGTCAGACCCTCCAGCTAGCCTCAGCATGCCGGGCTGCCACCTACGAATGGGCACCCTGCAGCGCTGCTCCGAACAGCAGGAGGTAGAAGCAATGGCCGTCAAGGTCATGGTCGCCTCAGCGATCGTGAAGGGAGATCTCTTCCGGAACCCGGAGAGCGCTGCTGCGCCCCGGCGGAAAGAAGCGCCCAAGCCGAAGCGCCGGAAGTCGGCGGTCTACGACGGGGACGGGAACGAGGTCTTCATCACGCTGCTGTGCCTCAAGTGCCACAAGATGAAGCCCCTCTCCCAGTTCGGGCTTCGCAAGATGGCCGACGGCGCGATCCGGAATCAACCGTGGTGTCGGCCCTGTAGGTCGGGCGCTGGGACCGAGAAGCAGCGGGAAGCGCAGAAGGAGCCTGCAGTTTCGGAGGGGTCCGCGGAGACGGCAGCCCCCGCCGAGGCGAGCGCCGCCATTCACGACGCCCTCACGGCGACTGCCGCAGCGGTTCCAGCCAACCCGAACCTCGCGGCGCAGATCGCCGCCGCCCTCTACCGCGGCCGAGGCTGACCCTGCGGCCGGTTGTCGCACTGGGATTCCGGGTTGCACGGTCCGGCGCGTGCCCGGGAGGCCCGCTCGCGCCGTTCACGTCCAGCGGATCACGGACCGATCGCGAAAAGATCGATCAGCGAACTCCGCTTTACGAGGGATGATCCGTGGGGGCTGCGCCCCGCCCGGGTCGATCCGATTACGGGTCGTCAGTCCGAGCGATTGTGGCGCCGATATCGCCGCCGCACCCCATTAAGATGGACTTGTCGGCTCCATGAATTCCGCTGAAATGTCGATTGCTTAGGGTCTTAACTGACGAGTAGGATGCGTGCCTTCGGTTCACCCGCGATCGCTTACCCGATGTCCCACCTTCTAGATGTGGCTGGAGTCGACAACCATGGCTGAGTCCACGCTGAAGACTACGCTCAAGCAGAAGATTGAGGCATTCCGCCCCCGCACGACCAAGCTCACCAAGGAGCTTGGCGAGATCGTCATCGACCAGGTCACCATCAGCCAGTGCATCGGCGGCGCGCGCGACATCCGCTCCCTGGTCACTGACATCTCCTACCTGGATCCGCAGGAAGGCATCCGCTTCCGCGGCAAGACGATCCCGGAGACCTTCGCGGCGCTGCCGAAGGCGAAGGGCTCGAAGTACCCGACGGTCGAGTCGTTCTGGTACTTCCTGCTCACCGGCGACGTCCCGAACCAGAAGCAGGTCGACGAGGTGGTCGCCGAGTGGAAGAAGCGCCAGGTCGTTCCGTCCTACGTCTGGGACGCGATCCGCGCGCTGCCCCGCGACAGCCACCCGATGGTGATGCTCTCCGTCGGCATGCTGGCGCTGCAGAAGGACTCGAAGTTCGCGGCCTTCTACAGCGGCGGCAAGTTCAACAAGAACACGGCGTGGGAGTCGGTCTATGAGGACGCGAGCGACATCGTCGCCCGCATCCCGATCATCGCCGCCTTCATCTACAACCTGAAGTACAACAGCGACTTCCAGGTCGCGGTCGATCCGAACCTCGACATGGGCGCGAACTTCGCCCACATGATCGGCAAGCCGGCGCCGTACGACGACGTCGCCCGCATGTACTTCATCCTCCACTCGGACCACGAGTCGGGGAACGTCTCGGCCCACACGACGCACCTCGTGCACTCGGCCCTGTCCGACCCGTACTACTCCTACTCCGCCGGCCTCAACGGCCTCGCCGGCCCGCTCCACGGCCTCGCGAACCAGGAGGTGCTCGGCTGGATCATGGAGTTCCAGAAGAAGCTGAACGGCGCGGAGCCCACCAAGGAGAACGTCACCAAGGCGCTCTGGGACACGCTCAACGCCGGCCAGGTCGTCCCGGGTTACGGCCACGCCGTGCTCCGCAAGACCGACCCGCGCTACATGGCGCAGCGTGAGTTCTGCCTCGCCACGCCGGGCCTCAAGGACGACCCGCTCTTCAAGCTCGTCGCGATGATCTTCGAGACGGCCCCCGGCGTCCTCACCGAGCACGGCAAGACCAAGAACCCCTGGCCGAACGTCGACGCGCACTCCGGCGTCATCCAGTGGTACTACGGCCTCAAGGAGTGGGACTTCTACACGGTCCTCTTCGGCGTCGGCCGCGCGCTCGGCTGCATGGCGAACATCACGTGGGACCGCGGCCTCGGCTACGCCATCGAGCGTCCGAAGTCGGTCACCACGGACATGCTGGAGAAGTGGGCCGCCGCCGGCGGCCGCGAGATCAAGAAGTAACGACTCGCGCCAGCACCTGAAGGACCGAGAGGGCCGCCGAGTGGCGGCCCTCTCTCTTTTGGCGCGCTCGAATGTCTCGCCCCGACCGGTCCGCGATCGTTCCTTGACGCTCGCGTACCGGAGGCTCAAAGTCTCCCAGCGCCGATATCGGTCGGCCGGGGGCGACGAGGTGCCGGGCTGGGCGAGCCGGACGGGGTCGCAGGAGGTTCGGGGATGGCTGGGATGGTCGCCGTCGAGGAGAGGTCCACCACCACTTCACTGGAGCTGTGCCGCGCCGCGCTCTCGCGCGGCGAAGTGCTCTTCGTCTGCGTGCCGCACGCGGGAATGGACGCGGAGCAGTCGCTTGGCGGTGTTCGCGCGCTGCAGGCCGATCCGCGCTTCCCTTCGAGCTCCGCAGTCTCGTTCGACCCGTGGGATCCGGCCGGTCCGATCCTGCTCCGCGAGCTGGGCGTTCCGGACGAGGGCGGGACCTCGGTGGTGATGCTAGCGCCGCCCGGTTCGGTGGTCGGCTACTACGCCGCCGCGCCCACCAAGGAGGAGCTGATCACCTCCTGGCTGGCCGCGTTCGGCGGGTAGGCGACGGCCGCTGCCGAAAGCGTCAGGCCCCGCGACCCTGGTCGACCCGATCCGCGTCGCGGACGCCGGCCTCCCAGGCCTCGGCCTGGGTCTCGAACGTCCCCTCCAGGGGACGGCCATCCACCGTCACGGTCCAGCGCCATGACGGCGTGACCTGAGCGACGACTACGCTGTGGTCCCCTACGAGAAACGAGGTCGGACGGGCCACGACTTCATCGGCGGTCAGCCGCGACGGATGGCGCATGGGTGCCACTCTACGCTCACGAGGGGCGCGCATCACCATCCGAGGGGGGGGCACCCAGCAGACATGGCCGTGCGCGCGCGAGGTCCCGCCGGGCGCCTGTGCTCGAACCCGTTGCGCCGCGTCGCGCCCCATGCCACGAACCGAGGGCGGCGGGAGGGACGATGAACAAGGCACGGGTGATCGCAGCGCTGGGGGCTGCCGCGGCGGGAGCGCTCTCCTGGGCGGCGTACACGCGGCACCTATCGGAGCGCGCCGACCCCGCCGCGACCGGCCGGGAGTCTTCGGCAGCCTACCCAGGCGGACGTCCGATCGACGCCGCGCGGGTCTCCACCGGCAGGCTCCCGCTCCAGGTGATGCCGTCCGAGGTCACCGGCGCGCTCGAGATGCACTCCGAGGAGATCGTGAAGACGAGCGAGCAGGTCGCCGCGAAGCAGGCGCGGATCACCGGCACGTGCGCCGTCGGCTCGGCGATCCGGCTCGTCGGGCCGGACGGGAGCGTCGTGTGCCAGCGGCTCCCCAGGGGCGTCGTGTCCGTCGCCGCGGTCGCGGCGATCCCGCGCCACTCGACCACGGGGACGGCGCAGGGCACCGTACCGGGAGGCGTGGGGCGCTTCCAGACGCAGGGCGCGGACGACTTTCTCGTCACGCCCATCCAGCTCCCGGACGGCGCCACGGTGACCGCCTTCTCGTTCACCTACTTCGACGCGGACGAGCGCGTGGACGGCGCGGCGTACCTGTACCGGAGCGATGACACGGTCCTGGCTGGCGTCGCGACCCAGGGCGCGAGCGGCGAGGTCCGCGTCGGCAAGACCGAGGCCGGTGGCGCCAGGATCGACAACTCGACCTACGCCTACTTCGTCTACTTCCAGGTCTCCGCCGAGGCGAACTCCAACCTCATCCCGATCGCGGCGGCAGTGACCTACCGGCTCCCCTGACGGCTGCGGCCCGAGGGAGCTAGAAGAAGAACCGATCCACCACTCCCCGGGACCAGTCGAGGATCGTGGGCCACCCCACGACCGCGTCGAGCGCGCGCTCGGCGTCGGCGAGCTGGACCTTCTCCGCGACGACGCTCGCCGAGCAGGCGATGAGCCGGCAGCCGGAGCCGCGGGCCTTCGCGAGCATCGCCAGCTCCTCGTCGGCCTCGGAGTCGTCTGCCGCCTCTACGACGGCGCTGACGGCCGGGCCGAAGAGGAAGACGTCGACGCGGTCGCCCATCGCCGCGGCGGTCAGCGCGCAGGAGGCTGCGAGGCGCAGGGCGCCGGCGTCGGCGTGGGAGAGGAAGACGACGGTTCTTGCGCCGGGCATCCGGGGTTCATATCCGGCGGCTCGCTCCTTGGCGAGATCCAACCTCTGCCCGGATCTGCTATGAAACCGGCCCCATGGCAGATGAGAAGAAGCCCGAGTCGCCCGGTCCGGTCGTGATCCGGAAGGGGCACGTGAAGCCGCCGCCCGAGGGGACGCAGATCGAGCCGACCGTCGTCGAGACGCTCGCCCCCGAGCCGGCCGCGGCGCCCGCAGCAGCTCCAGACTCCCGGCCGCTCTGGCAGCGGCTCGCGGACGAGAAGAAGGGCGCCGCCGGCCCCGCCCCGTCTGCCGGCGCTGCCCCACAGCCCCCTCGCGGACCGCGGCCGGACCGTGGACCGGGTGGAGGCCGGCCGGTCGGCCAGGGCAGGCCCGGCGGCGGCGCGGGTCGCGGTGGCCAGGGGCGGCGCGATCGCCCCCCGCGCGAGGATCGCCAGCAGGGCGCTGCCGCTTCCCCTCCGCCTGCCCCCATCGATCTCCCTCCAGTGCCCGAGGTGGAGGCGCCCGACGAGGGCTCCTTCGCCGACATGTTCGCCTCCAGCCAGGGGGCGCCTGCGAAGAAGCGCATCTTCAAGCCGGGCGAGAAGGTGGCCGGCAAGATCATCCAGATCGGCAACGACGTCGTCTTCCTGGAGCTCGGCAGCGGCTTCGCCGACGGGATGATCGAGACGGTCGAGCTCAAGGACGAGGAGGGTAACGTCCCGTTCCGCGAGGGCGACATCATCGACGCCGTCGTGGTCAAGGGTGGCGAGCGCGGCGTCGTCGTCTCGCGCGGCAAGGCGCAGCACCGCGACCACGGCCGCGAGGCCGTCATGGAGGCCGCCGGCACCGGCCTCCCGGTCGAGGGGATCGTCAAGGCGGTGAACAAGGGCGGCATCGAGGTCGAGGTCCACGGCGTCCGCGCCTTCTGCCCGATGAGCCAGATCGACGTGCGCTTCGTCGGAGACGCGACGACGCTCATCGGCCAGAAGCTCGCGTTCCGGGTCCAGAAGGCGGACGAGCGGGACGTGGTCCTGTCGCGGCGCGCGCTCCTCGAGGAGGAGCGTGCGGGGAAGGCCCGGGAGACGCGGGAGAAGCTGGCTCCGGGGGCCGTCTTCGAGGGGACCGTGACGAGCGTGCAGGACTACGGCGCCTTCGTCGACCTCGGCGGCATCGAGGGGCTCGTCCACGTGTCCGAGCTGGCGTGGGACCGCGTGTCCAAGCCGCAGGACCTGCTCAAGTCGGGCGACAAGGTCCAGGTCCAGGTCCTCCGGATCGACCAGGACGAGAAGAAGGGTGAGCGGATCGGCCTCTCGGTCCGGGCGCTGACCCCGCGCCCCGAGCCGGTGGCCTCCACCGAGCCGGCCCGCGTGGCGGTCGCGCCGCCCCCGCAGCCAAGGGTGGGCGACGTGGTCGAGGTCACCGTCGACAAGATCGAGACCTTCGGCCTCTTCGTCCGCTTCGCGGGCGGCCGGGGCCTCGTTCCGGCGAGCGAGACCGGGACGCCTCGCGGCTCCGACCTGCGCAAGGCGTTCAAGGTGGGCGACGGGTTCGGCGCGCTGATCGAGGCGATCGACGAGCGCGGGCGCATCCGCCTCTCCCGCGCAGGCGCGGAGGCCGCCGCAGAGCGTGCCGAGGCGCGCGACTGGATGCAGAAGAGCACCCCGTTCAAGGGACAGGGGCGCAGCGGCTTCGGGACGCTCGGAGACCTGCTCAGGGAAAAGCTGAAGAAATAGCGGCCCTTGGGTGGTGCCAGCTGGCCGGGCAGCTAGCCGTAAAAAGGGGCTCACTTCGGTTCCGCAAGGGGGGGGGGTTGTGCTAGGTTGCGCGCGCCTAGCAGCCCCGCAGCGCCTCCGTGACTCCACTCCGGACGGTTTCTCCCGCCCGACAACCTAAGGGAACACGCGGATGTCCAACGAGCGTCCTACGAAGAACCCCCATCTCATCGGCTGGGTCGAAGAGATGGCGAAGCTCTGCAAGCCGGACAACGTCTTCTGGTGTGACGGGAGCGAGTCCGAGCGGAAGAGCCTGACCGAGCGAGCCGTCGCCGAGAAGGTGCTGATCCCGCTCGATCAGAAGAAGTGGCCGGGCTGCTACTACCACCACTCCAACCAGAACGACGTCGCCCGCGTCGAGCACCTCACCTTCATCTGCACCCCGACGAAGGAGCAGGCGGGCCCCACCAACAACTGGATGGCGCCGGCCGAAGCCTACAAGAAGCTCGGCGGCCTCTACGACGGCGCGATGAAGGGCCGGACGATGTACGTGGTCCCCTACGTGATGGGGCCCGCGACCTCCCCCTTCTCGAAGGTCGGCATCGAGATCACCGACTCCATCTACGTTGTCCTGAACATGGGGATCATGGCGCGGATGGGGAAGGTCGCGCTCGACCGGCTCGGCGACACCGACGACTTCAACCGGGGCCTGCACGCGGTCGCTGACTGCAACCCGGACCGCCGCTTCATCTGCCACTTCCCCCAGGACAACACGATCTGGTCGATCGGCTCGGGCTACGGCGGCAACGCGCTCCTCGGCAAGAAGTGCCTCGCGCTCCGCATCGCCAGCTACCAGGCGCAGAACGAGGGCTGGCTCGCGGAGCACATGCTCATCCTCGAGGCGCAGAGCCCCGAGGGCGAGGTCAGCTACATCGCGGCCGCGTTCCCCAGCGCCTGCGGCAAGACCAACTTCGCGATGCTCATCCCCCCCGCGTCCTTCGAGGGCTGGAAGGTCCGGACGATCGGCGACGACATCGCCTGGATGCGCGTCGGAGAGGGCGGTCGGCTCTGGGCCGTCAACCCCGAGTCCGGCTACTTCGGCGTGGTCCCCGGCACGAGCCGGAAGACCAACCCGAACGCGATGCGCTCGATGGAGAAGAACACGCTCTTCACGAACGTGGCGCGGACCGCTGGCGGCGACGTCTGGTGGGAGGGGCACGACGACCCGGCGCCGGTCGAGGCGATCGACTGGAAGGGCGCGACGTGGCAGCGGGGCTCGACCGAGAAGGCGGCCCATCCGAACAGCCGCTTCACCGCGCCGATGATCAACAACCCGGCGCTCTCGCGGTTCTACGACGATCCGCAGGGCGTTCCGATCTCCGCGCTCATCTTCGGCGGCCGGCGCTCCACCACCATGCCGCTCGTGCTCCAGTCGTTCAACTGGCTGCACGGTGTCCAGCTCGCGTCCACGCTCGGCTCCGAGACCACCGCCGCCGCCACCGGCGCGGTCGGCGTCGTCCGGCGTGACCCGATGGCGATGCTCCCGTTCATCGGCTACGACGCCGGGAGCTACCTCCAGCACTGGCTGGACATGCAGACGAAGATCCCGAACCCGCCCAAGATCTTCATGGTCAACTGGTTCCGCAAGGGCCAGGACGGCCGGTTCCTCTGGCCGGGGTACGGCGACAACATGCGGGTCCTCAAGTGGGTGCTCGACCGCGCCCACGGTCGCGTCCCCGCGCGCGAGTCGCTCGTCGGCTGGGTTCCGCGCCAGGAGGACATCAACCTCGCGGGGCTCGACATGAAGCTCGACAACCTCAAGGCAGCGATGAGGGTCGACCTCGGCGAGTGGGAGCAGGAGCTGGAGTCGCAGAAGGAGTGGTACGACAAGCTCGGCGCCACGCTCCCCCGCTCGCTCGAGCTGACCCGCCAGGCGCTCCTCGAGCGCGTGAAGGGCGCCCGCCGCGCGTCCGAGAAGTAGCCGCGGCCCTTCGAATCACCTCCCCTCTCCCCCACCGGGGGAGAGGGCGGGGTGAGGGGGCAGCCTCGGTCCCGACCGGCGTCGAGCCCCCGCGCGTGCTAAGAAATGGGCATGTGCACGCTCGCCGTGGCGTTCCAGGCCGACCGCCGTTGGCCCCTGGTGGTCGCAGCGAACCGCGACGAGCGGCTCCACCGCACCTCGGAGGGCTGGGGGCTGCGCGACGGCACCAACGGCATCCGGTACGCGGCGCCGCGTGACCAGGTCGCGGGCGGCACCTGGATCGGCCTCTCGTCGCGCGGGCTCTTCGCCGGCCTGACCAACTACCACGCGCCGTTCGACTGGTACCCCGACTCCGCCCGCCGCTCCCGCGGAGAGGTCGTCGGCCTCGCGCTCGCGCACCCGACGGTGGCCGACGCCCGGCGCGCGGTCGCCGCGCTGGACCCGGCGACGTTCAACCCCTTCCACCTGGTGGTGGCCGACGCGAGCGAGGCGTTCCTCTGGTGGTACGACGGGGAGCGGGCCGGCGTCGAGACGCTCGGCCCCGGGCTCCACCTCGTGACCGAGAGCTCGCCCTTCGGCGACGGGCCGCGCGGCGACCTGGTCCGCAGCCGCTGGCCGGTCGAGCCTTCGATCCCGCACCTGCGCGAGGTGATGTCGCTGCACGCCTCGGATCCCGGCGCGCGGACCTCGACCTGCATCCACATGGATCCGGTCTACGGGACCCGCTCCGCGACCTTCCTGCGGCTGGCGGGCGAGCTGGGGGCGTCGGAGCTGCTGGTGGCCGATGGACCGCCCTGCCGCAGCCCGCTGGAGGATCGCGCCGACCTGGTGGCCGCGCTCGCGCGATCCGCTTGACGCGCAGCCCTCCGCGCGCAATCAACATACCTGCATGGGCCTCCTCGATCGCATCGACTTCAAGACCTCCCACTCCGCGCCGCCGGAGGAGATAGCTCTGACCGACGACGGCCAGCTCCGGATCGTCTGGACGGGCGAGCCGGAGGTGAAGGTGCCGTTCAAGCAGGTGCGCGATCACTGTCCGTGCGCCGAGTGCGTGGAGGAGTGGTCGGGGCGAAAGGTGCTCGATCCGGCCTCCATCCCGGACGACATCCGGCCGCTCCGGATCGAGCCGGTCGGCAACTACGCCATCCAGATCAGCTGGTCCGACGGCCACTCCACCGGCCTCTACACCTGGGACACGCTGCGCAAGGCGGTGGGGCCCTTCCCCTCTCCCCCACCGGGGGAGAGGGAGGGGTGAGGGGGCGGCCACTCCATCAGTGATGGAGTGGGAAGAGAGCTCACTTCACCGGCGCGGCCGCCGCCACGAGCCCGGCGATCCGTTCGACGATCTTGCCGATGTCGTCACCGCGGATCGGCCCGCGCTGGACGTGCACCACCTTCCCATCCGTCCCGACGAGCAGGAAGACCGAGGTGTTGTTGCAGTCCCCGAGCTTCCAGGCCTTCGCCAGGAGCCGGTCGGGATCCGTGAGGATGGTCGACTTGTACTTCTCGATCTTCCCACGGACGATCTTGCGGATGAGGAAGTTGGGCGCCTTGGAGTCGGCGAGGTTGGCGACGCCGACGCCGCGGTAGCGCTCCTCGTCGAACTTCCTCGCCTTGATGGCGTCGGCGAGCGGGTCGTTCATGTCCGCTTCGTCGGCGTCGTTGTAGAAGAGCGCCACGACCTTGGCCCCGAGGTCCGGGATCTTCGCCCGCCTGTCGGTGGCGTCGCGGAGCTCGACGTTGGGCAGGAGCTCTCCCACCTCGGCGGCGTCGACCGCCCCGGGGGAGAGCGCGAGGAGGAGCGCGGCAGCGGCGATGGCGCGAGCGGTCGACGGCTTGTGCGGCTTCATGTGGGAGCCTCCGGCGAGGGGTGACCGTCGGTGGACGGCGTCCGCGCATCGTACCCCGGTCCGGTCCGAGGAGGCCGCCGACCCCGTTGGGGTGGCAGGAGCCTACCGCCGCCGTCCTCGCGCCATCGCGCGGTCCATCTCGCGCTTCGACTCGCGCTCGGCGATGGCGTCCCGGCGGTCCTCATGGGTGCGGCCGCGGCCCAGGCCAAGCTCGACCTTCGCCCAGCCGTCCTTGAAGTAGAGCTGGAGCGGGACGAGCGTGTAGCCGCGCTGCTCGATCTTTCCGCGCAGCTTCTCGATCTCCGAGCGGTGGAGGAGGAGCTTCCGCTCGCGGAGTGGCGCGTGGCCGAAGTGGGCTGCCTGCGCGTACTCGCCGATGCGGCAGTTGACGAGGTAGAGCTCGTCCCCCTTCACCTGCGCGTAGGCGTCGGCGAGGTTGACGTTGGCGTCCCGCAGCGACTTCACCTCGCTGCCCGTGAGCGCCAGGCCGGCCTCGATCCGCTCCTCGATCTCGTACTCGAAGCGGGCGCGGCGGTGGGTCGCGACGACCTTCACGCCCTCGGGCGGCTTCTTGCCTCCGCCGGAAGGGTGGCGGCTCATGGCAGCTTCACGTTGTCTATGAGCCGTGTCTTGCCGACGTACGCGGCGACGAGCGCCATCGCCCCGGGCTCGGCGCGCGCCACCGGCGCGAGCGTCTCGGGGTGGACGATCTCGACGTAGTCGATCCGGTCGACCCCGGCCGACAGCGCCCGCTCGATCCCCGCGCGGAGCGTGGAGGAGTCGCGCTCCCCGCCTGCCGCCCGGTCGCGGGCCTCGAAGAGCGAGCGGGAGAGCGCGAGCGCCCGCTCCCGCTCCAGCTTCGACAGGTAGGTGTTCCGCGAAGAGAGGGCCAGCCCGTCCGGCTCCCGCACGATCGGCATCCCGACGACCTCGACGTCCATGAAGAGGTCCCTCGCCATGGTCCGGATCACCTGGAGCTGCTGGTAGTCCTTCTCGCCGAAGAGCGCGACGTGCGGGCGCGTCATGTTGAAGAGCTTGGCGACGACCGTGGACACGCCGCGGAAGTGGCCGGGCCGCTGCCCGCCGCAGAGCCCCTGGGAGACCCCGGTCACGTCGATCCAGGTCTGGTGAGACGGTGGGAAGACCAGCGACGGCGACGACGGCGCGAGGACCCAGTCGACGCCCGCCGCTCCGCACTTCTCCAGGTCACCGTCGAGGTCGCGGGGGTAGCGGGAGAGGTCCTCGGTGGGGCCGAACTGCGTGGGGTTCACGAAGATCGTCGCCACGGCCAGGCCCCGCCGGCCGCTCGCGTCGGCGCGTGCGCGCGCCTCGCGCATCAGTGACAGGTGGCCCTCGTGGAGGAACCCCATCGTGGTGACGAGGACGACTCGGGCGCCGCCCTCGCGGGCAGCAGCGCAGCGCGCCTGCCAAACGGCAGGGTCGGTGACCAGCTCTGGCTTCATGACGCCGGCGAGTCTACACCGGGGCGCCGAACGCGGCGGCCTCGTCGTGATGCTCTTCCTGCTCGTCTGCCACCGGCACGAGCCGGACCGCGGAGGAGTGGTAGGCGTGGGCGTCGTCCGGGAAGCTGCGGGCCTTCACCTCCGCCACGTAGCCGCCGACCGCGCCGGTGACCGCCTGGCCGATCTCGGCGAAGCGCTTCACGAACTTGGGGACGAAGGCGTCGTCCATCCCGAGGAGGTCGTTGAGGACGAGCACCTGCCCGTCGCAGTGCGGGCCCGCCCCGATCCCGATGGTCGGGATGGAGAGCTGGCCGCTGATGATCCGGGCGAGCTCGGTGGGGATGCACTCGAGGGTGACGGCGTAGCAGCCCGCCGCCTCCAGCGCGCGCGCGTCGCGGAGGAGCTGCTGCGCCTTCTCGGTGTCCTTGCCCTGCACCACGTAGCCGCCCATCTTGTGGACCGACTGCGGCGTGAGGCCGATGTGGCCCATGACCGGGACGCCGGCGCGGACGATGCGCTGGATCACCGGGACGTAGTCCTGGCCCCCCTCGAGCTTCACGGACTCGGCGCCACCCTCGGCGACGAGCCGCATCGCCGCGCGCACCGCGTCGTCCACGCTCGCCTGGTAGCTCCCGAACGGCATGTCGGAGACGAGGTGGGGGTGGCCGCCCGCCCGGGCGAGCCCGCGGCGCACGGCGGCCGAGTGGTAGACCATCTGGTCGAGGGTGACGGGGAGCGTCGACTCGTACCCGAGCACCGCCATGCCCACCGAGTCGCCCACCAGGACGACGTCGACGCCGGCGTTCGCGACCAGCCGCGCCGCGGTGGCGTCGTAAGCGGTGACGACGGCGATGGGCTCCGCCGCGGCCTTCATCCGCTTCAGCTCGTGGATCGTTACGTGTCGTCGAGGCGCGGTCTGAACGGACATTCGACTTCCTCCGGTGTAGGCCCCGCGACGGGGTCCCGCCCGTTGGAGAAGGATGAGAATCTATCAGGTTCGGGTCCCCAGCGGAACGTAGTGCTGGGTGCCCTTGCGGTGGCGGCGGATGACGCCGAGGAGCGTCTCGACGTCCTCCGGGTTGCGCTCGAGGTCTATGTCGCTGGCGTTGACCACGAGGAGGGGCGTCTCGTCGTAGTGGAAGAAGAAGTCGCTGTAGGCCTTGGCCAGGCTCTCGATCCACGCCGAGTCGACGTGGCGCTCGAACTCGCGGCCGCGCCGCCGGATCCGCTGCAGCAGCACCTCGTGCCGGGCCTGCAGGTAGATGACCAGGTCGGGCTTCACCACCCGTGGCCCCAGCAGCTCGTAGAGCCGCTCGTAGAGGCCGAGCTCGTTGGGAGCGAGCGCGTGGGCCGCGAAGATCCGATCCTTCGAGAAGAGGTAGTCGGAGACGGTCGACTGGCTGAAGAGGTCCTGCTGGAAGAGCGCCTGCTGCTGCTGGAAGCGCGACAGCAGGAAGAAGAGCTGTGTCTGGAAGGCGTGCTTGCGCCTGTCGCCGTTGAAGTCCGCGAGGAAGGGGTTCTCCTCGACCGCGTCGGTGATGAGGCGGCCGCCCAGCCGCTCCGCAAGTAGCTGCGCGAGCGTGGTCTTGCCGACCCCGATGGGACCTTCGACCGCGATGTAGCGGGGCCGCTCGGTGTGCATGACCAAGGAGAGCGCGTGAGATTGCCACGCGACGGTGCGCAAGTAAACGAGCCCTGTGGCGTCAGGCGCGCCCGGCGCCGTCCGGGCAAGCTGGTCGCGGAGGGCTTCTGGGTGCGAACCATGACAACTGGATCGTGGCTGCCATGATCCATGGATCACAGTTTGATTGACGGGACATGGCTGGTCACGTATCGTCGCCCCGTTTCCTGGAGAAGGTCGGGGACGGGAGGAAGCGGATGGCAGCCGGACGAAAGACCGCGACTACGGTGATCGAGGCGACTGAGGACGGGGGGATCGACCCCGCCTTCCAGCGCGCGATCCTCAAGATCGCCATAGAGCTCCGGAAGCCGAACGCCCGTGACTACGACGAGGTGGTCGCCGAGACGATCCAGCGGATGCGCCTCGACGGTCACGCCTTCCGCCGCTACCTGGGCGAGAACGGCGCCCGCGGGATGGGGCTGCTGCTCGCGAGCGCGAGGGTGCGGCCGCACGACGGGTTCTGAGGGTTCGAGGGCGCCCGTCCGACTGGTGGGTTGGGCGGGGCGAGGGATTGCGGGCGGGCGCCTCTCGGAGTTGCAGGCAAGTGCCGCGGCGGACCGTCACAGTCCAGCAATCGTGACACTCGGTCGAGGCCTACCTTCCGCGATGAAGTAGGCTGACACTGGACGTTGTCACGAGGTCGCCATGTCCGCGCTGTCGCGCTGCTCGCTGCTCGCCGTGTCCGTGCTGCTCGCGCCGGCTCTCGCGGCCTGCCCGTCGAGCCCATACCCCGAGGCGCGCGTCGAGCCGGCGGCACGGGCTCCAGTCGCAAGCGCCGTCCAGGCCACCACCGCGAAGCCAGCCCAGCCCGGCAAGCTGCGCTTCTCGGTCGCCGCGATGCTGTCGCCCCAGGACACCTTCGAGTCCTACTCGCATGCGTTCGAGCTCATCGCGAAGCGGCTCGGGGTCGAGATCGAGTTCGTCCAGCGGAAGACCTACCGCGAGGTGAACGACCTCCTCGTCGCCGGCCAGGTCGACGCGGCCATGATCTGCACCGGCGGGTTCCTCGAGCTCGAGCACCGCGCCCCTGAGAAGGTGGAGCTCGTCGCGGTGCCGATAGTCGGCGGCGTCACCACCTACAGCTCCTACGTGATCGTCCCGGCGGCGAGCCGCGCCAGGTCGCTCGCCGATCTCGCCGGCAAGAGGTTCGCCTTCACCGACGAGCTCTCCCTCACTGGGCGCGCCTACGCGGTCTACTGGCTGAGGCGGCACGAGGCCGACCAGGCCACCTTCTTCTCCAGCATCCAGCTCACCCGCAGCCACGACCGGTCGGTCGAGGCGGTCGCGAAGGGGGTGGTGGACGGTGCGTGCGTCGACAGCCTGATCTTCGAGGAGATGGCGAAGGGGCGACCGGAGCTGAGGAAGGCGGTGAGGGTCATCGACGTCTCCCCGCCGTTCGGCTCCCCGCCGGTCGTCGTCTCCACCGCGCTTCCGCACGCGAGGCGCGAGGCGATCCGCGAGGCGCTGCTGTCGCTCGCCAGCGATCCCGAGGGGGCGAAGGCGCTGGAGGCGATGGGGCTGCAGGGGTTCGCCAGGGTGCCCAGGACCCACTACGACGGCGCGCGCGCCGTGATGGAGGCGACCTGGTGAGCGCGGCGTGGCCTGCCGAGTCCCGGGGCGTGCGGCTCTGGGTCAAGCTCGCGGCCTTCGGCGCCGTCGCCGTCGTCGCGACCCACGCGGTCCACCTCGCCGTGGGCAACCGTGTCGCGAGCGGCGCGCTCGCCCGCGAGCAGGCGGCGCTCGGTGGCGCCGTCGCGCGGCTGGTCGCCTCGCAGGCGGCCGACGCGATCCTCACGAACGACACGGTCACGCTGGACGAGCTGGTGGTCAGGACCGCGCGGAGCGAGGGGATCGCCTACTGCTTCATCGCGCGCGACGGCGAGGTGCTCGCGAGCTCGCTCCCGGACGGCGAGGCGCTGCGGCTGCTGCCCCTGCGGCGCTCGGGGGTGTCGGGGCCGATCGTGGCCGTCGACGGCGAGCGCCGCTCCCTCGACATCGCGGAGCCGATCATGGGCGGTCGCGCCGGCGCGGTCCGGCTCGGGATCGACATGGCGGTCCTCCAGACGACCCGGCGCGCCATAGCGGGGCCGCTCTGGATCGTCGCCCTCTCTGCGATGCTCGTCTCGATCGCCCTGGCGCTCGCCGTCGGACTCCGGACGACCCGCCCGATAGAGGAGATCATCGAGGCGGCCGACCGGTTCGATCCCGCCGTGCCGGGCGATCCGGTCCACCCCCGCGGCGGTCGCGAGATCGCTGCCCTCGCCCGGCGCTTCAACGGCATGACCGCCCGTCTCCGCGCAGCGCACGAGGAGCAGGAGCGGGTCCGGGTGAAGGCGCTCGCCAGCGAGCGGCTCGCCACGCTGGGCTCGCTCGTGGCGGGCGTGGCGCACGAGGTGAACAATCCGCTCGCGTCGCTCAAGGGCGTCGTCGCGATCCTGCGCGAGGACGTGAACGATCCGGCAGCGCGCAAGGCCGACCTCGACATGATGGAGAAGGCGCTCGACCAGATAGAGGGCGTGGTGCACCGCCTCCTGGACTTCGGCCGGACCCGGCCGGTGGAGGTCGCGCCGGTCTCCGCGGCCGAGCTGGCACGGGAGTCGGCGGGGCTCGCGACGATGTCCCTGAAGCGGCGCGGGATCGTCATAGATCAGGTCGCCGAGCCCGGCTTCGACGACGCCCCCGTCCTGGCGGACCGCAGGGAGGTCGGGCAGGCGCTCCTCAACCTGCTGCTCAACGCCGCGTTCGTCTCGAAGGACTACGGCCACCTGCGCCTGCGGCTCAAGCGGCGCGGGCCGCTCCGCGGCATCGCGGTCGAGGACGACGGTCCCGGGATCCCGAAGGAGCTCCGCGAGAGGATCTTCGAGCCCTTCTTCAGCACCAAGCCATCGGGGCAGGGGACCGGCCTCGGCCTCACGGTCGCGCGGACGATCGCCGATCGGAACCACGGCGCGCTCGAGTTCGACTTCCCGATGTCCGGCGGGACCGTCGCCACGCTCTGGCTCCCCACGCCGGCGGTGGCCGCTGGCGGGTCGGTCGCCCCCTCACCCTAACCCTCTCCCCCGGTGGGGGAGAGGGAGGATGACTCGTGGGGTTCGGGTCGGGAGACCGGCGGCAGCGCACGCTCCAGCGCCGCCCACTCGGCGAGGTTCAGCGTCTCGCCGCGCCGCCTGGGGTCGATCCCGGCGGTCGCGAGCGCCTCGGCGATCTCGGTCGCGGAGGCGAGCTTCGCCGCGCCGAGCGCCTTGCCGAGCGTCTTCCGGCGCTGCGCGAAGCCGGCCTTCACGAGCCTCCGGAAGCGGGCCGGGTCGACCACCGCGTCGGCCGGCGGGCGGAAGAGGGCGCAGAGGACCGCGCTGTGCACCTTGGGCGGCGGCAGGAACGCGCCGGGCGGCACGATCCGCTCGATCGAGACGTCGGCCTCGCGCTGCAGCAGGATGGAGAGGAGGCCGCCCTCGCGGTCCCCGGCCGGCGCCACCAGCCGCTCCGCCACCTCGCGCTGGAGCAGGAAGACGGCGCGCGCGACGTGCGGCGCCTGGTCGATGAGCGAGAAGAGGATCGGGCTCGTCAGGTGGTAGGGGAGGTTGCCCACCACCGTGATGCGGCCGGTGTCCGCGTCGCGCGCGAGGGACGCGACGTCGAGCCTGGCGGCGTCCGCTTCGCGCAGGTCGATCCGGCTCCCGAGCTCGCCCCGGAGGACGCGGGCCATGTCGCGGTCGCGCTCCACCGCCACGACCGTCGCGCCGTGCGCGAGGAGGCGCTCGGTCAGGTGGCCGAGCCCCGCCCCGAGCTCGACCACCCGCTCGCCCGGGCGGGGCGCCGCCAGCTTCGCGATGTGGTCGAGGATCTCCTCGTCGCCGAGGAAGTTCTGTCCCCAGCTCTTCTTGGCGCGCAGCCCGTACTTCTCGAGGAGGGCCTTCGGGGTCGGGTAGCGCATCTCAGATCCGCCAGGCCGGGTCGGCGTTGAGGTCGAGGGCGGCCCGCTCTCCGCGGCGGAAGGCCTCGGTCCCGGCGACGGCGATCATCGCAGCGTTGTCCGTGCAGAGTCGCGGTGGCGGGAGGAAGACCTCGACGCCGTCGTAGGTCGCGGCCTCGGCGACGAAGGCGGCGCGGAGCCTGCTGTTGGCTGCGACGCCGCCGGAGAGGACGAGGCGCGGGAGCTGGAGCCGGCGGGCCGCGCGGAACGCCTTCTGGACGAGCGCGCCGACGATCGCCTCCTGGTAGCTCGCGCAGAGGTCGGAGAGGGCGCTCCCCTCCGGGACGCCGTGCTTCCGCACGTGGTGGAGGAGGGCCGTCTTGAGCCCCGAGAAGCTGAAGTCGAGGTCGGAGCCCTTCACGATCGCCTTCGGGAAGCGGATCGCCTTCGCGTCCCCTTCCCTGGCGAGGCGATCGATCGCGACCCCGCCGGGGTAGGGGAGACCGAGGAGCTTCGCCCCCTTGTCGAAGGCCTCCCCCGCGGCGTCGTCGCGCGTGGCGCCGAGCCGCTCGTAGTCGCCGAAGCCGCGGGCGGCGTAGAGCGAGGTGTGGCCGCCGGAGACGACCAGCCCGAGAAAAGGGAAGGTGGGCGGGCGCTCGGAGAGGAACGCGGCGACGAGGTGCCCCTCGAGGTGGTTCACGCGGACGAGCGGCTTGCCCCACGCGGCGGCGAGCCCCTTGGCCGCCTGGACGCCGACGAGCAGGGCTCCGACGAGGCCGGGGCCGGAGGTGACGGCGATCGCGTCGAGCTCTGCCGGCGCCACTCCGGACCGCAGCAGCGCCTCGTCCACGACCGGCATCACCTGGACGACGTGGTTGCGGCTCGCCAGCTCGGGCACGACGCCGCCCCAGCGCCGATGGATGTCGATCTGCGTCGAGATCACGTCGGCCAGCGCGCGCCGGCCGTCCTCGACGACGGCGGCGGCGGTCTCGTCGCAGCTCGACTCGATCCCGAGGACTCTCACTTCAGCTGCTTCGCGATGATCTCGCGCACTGCCCTCGCCTGCTCCCCGGTCGGAGAGAGGGAGAGGAAGGTCTGGTAGGCGGCGCGGGCCTCGGTGGTTCGTCCCTCGCCCTGGTGTATCTCCCCGAGCAGGAGGTAGGCGGGCGCGTACCTGGAGTTCACGCGGGTGGCCACCTTCAGCTCCGAGAGCGCCTCGGTCACCTTGTTGGCGTCGTACAGCGCCCGGGCGAGGCCGACGTGGGCCGGCGCGCTCGGCTGGATCGAGGCCGCCCTGCGGTAGTCGGCGATGGCCGCGAGGAAGTTTCCGCCGTTGTACTTGCGCTCGGCGACTGCCAGGAGCCGGGCCTGCTCGTCGTCCGTGTCCCGCTCCGGCGGGGGCTTCGGGGCCGCCGGCGGAGCCTTCGCGACCGGGGCCGGCCGAGTGACCGGGGCGGCGGCAGCAGGCTCGGGCGGAGGGGTTGGTGGCACGGCGGGGGCCGCGCGCGGGCTCGACCGTGGGCGAGGCCGCGGGGGGAGCCTGATCCCCGATGGCGCCGCCGGCCGATGGCGCGGGTGCAGGTGCCGTCGCGGGGGCAGGCGGAGGGCCCTTGCGACCGAGCGAGAAGAAGGCCGCGGCGCCGGCCGCGCCCAGGAGCAGGATGGCGCCCATCACCAGAGGTGCCTTCGACTTCGACGGCGCGGGAGCCGCCCTGGGCGGCTGCGGCTCCACCGCCGGTATCTGTGCGCCCGTCTGCTTTCGGGGGGCCGGTGGCTCGACAGCGGGGATGCCGGCGCCCGTCCTGCGGGGTGCAGGGGCTTCGACCGCCGGCATGCCAGGCGACGACAAGGTCCCACCGATCGATGCAGGGAGCGGCACGCTCCCAGGCGGCGGAACCTGAAGCGAGAACTGGCCGGTCTGGCGCTCCTGGAGCGGCTGCGGCGCGTACGCCGCCGGTGGCGGCGCAGCCGCGAACGCGGCCGGGGGCGGCGCAGGCGCCGGCGCAAACGCGGCCGGTGGCGGCGGAGGCGCGAACGCGGCTGGGGGCGGTGCCGGCGCGTACGCGACCGGTGCGGGCGGCGGCGGGGGGACCGCCGCGAGCGGCGGAGCGAGGGGCGGCGCGGCCTCCTCCTCGTCGCGGTCCCGTCGCTGAGTCGGGAAGCGGATGACCTTCGGGGTCTCCTGCTCATCGTGGATCGCGTCCGGCGCCTCGCCGAAGCGCTCGGCGACCGGTCCGGCGAACCAGTCGACTCCCTCCGGCTCCGGCGTCGGCTCGGCGAACGCCGCGGGCGGGGTGGGCGCGAACCCGGGTGAGGCCGCGTGCGGCTGACCCTGGCCGGGAGCCTCCTTGATGATCCCCTCGAAGAAGAGCTTGGAGAGCACGCCGGCCGCCGCGAGGTCGTCGTAGTCGGCCTCCTCGACGACCTGGTCGAGCGTCCGGCGGCCGTCGAAGAGCTTGAGCAGGACGTTGACGTCGTCCGGGATCTCCGCGAGCCGCTCGGTGAGCAGCGCGTAGTCGATGACGAAGACCCTGTCGAGCGCGGGGAGCTGCTCGACGATCCGCCCCCACTCGTCGATCCGGCGCATGCCCTCCATGAGCAGCCCCTGCGTCGAGGTCTTGATCCGCTCCTCGCGCTCGATGGGCTTGAACTCGATCGCGAACTCGCCGTCCTGCCAGTTGAGGAGCCGGTAGAAGGCCGTCTCGCCCACCAGCTTCTCGCCGAGCGCGCAGTCGACGATCCGCCCGTCGCGGAAGTAGCCGACCGCCTCCATCCCCTTCTGGTTCTTGATGTGCAGGGCGCCGGACTTCTTGCCCATCTCGAGCGTCTGGACGAGGTCCACGACGCTCATGTCGGAGAGGTTGCCGGAGAAGCTCGCCTTGAGGTCGCGCTTCTCCGACCGCTCCTTCTCCTTCTTCTTCAGGAGGACGTTGACGCGGGTGACGATCTCCTTGATGTAGATCGGCTTCGTCAGGTAGTCGTCGACGCCAAGCTCCAGCCCCTTCACCTTGTACTCGACCGACTTCTGGCCGGTCAGGAAGATGAAGGGCGTCGCCTTGAAGCGATCGTCCTGCTTCAGCCGGCGGCAGAGGTCGAAGCCGTCCATCTCCGGCATCTTGGTGTCGGAGAGGATGAGGTCCGGGAGGGAGATGGCGCACTTCTCCAGCGCGTCGCGCCCATTGACCGCGCTGGTGACGGTGAAGCCCGCCTTCTTCAGGCTGACCTCCATCACTCGCAGTGACTTGGGATCCGCGTCGACGAGGAGCAGGTGCTGCTTCGCCAAGATGTCGCCTTTCCGCGGCTTTTGGGGGCCGCGCGAGCGGATCACGCCCCAGAACCGGGGGCGAGTCAAGGATGGTGGCCGTTCACGGATGACCCTCTCCCGAGGGCCGCCGGGGAGGAGGGGAGGGTGAGTGGGTCGCCCTACTGCTTCTTCCTCCTCAGCTCGATCGCGCGCAGCTCCCGCACCGCGTCGGCGTGGCGCGGGTTCGCCTTGAGGCAGGTGTTGAAGTACTTCTCGGCGGCGAAGTCGTTGCCCTCGTCACGCGCGAGGACGCCGGCGATGAACCAGGCGCGGTCGCAGGCCGGGTCCTTCTTCGCCAGGTCGATGAGCTCGCGAGCCCGCTCGCGGTCCCTGGTCGTGGGATCGGCGACGTACGCCCACGCCAGCGCGGCCTGGAACCTCGCGATCGGGTGCGCGCGGACGGCGGCCTCGAGGAATGCACGCCCCTTGGCGAAGTCGCGCGTCCGGATGCAGGCCTCGCCCTTCTCGAAGTCGATCTGGGCGCCGGCCGCCGCCATCGACGTGGCCGGGTTGCCCGAGCCCACCGCCTTCAGCGTCCCCAGGTAGTCCGCCCGCTTCCGATCGTCGGAGAGGGTCTCGTAGGCCTCGTTCACCGCGGTGAAGAAGTCGCGCACCAGGTCGCGCACGTCCTCGAGGGCGGGCGACGCGTAGCGGTCGGGATGGAACTGCTTGGCGAGGTCCAGGTAGGCCTTCTTCACCGAGTCCCGCCCGGCGCTCGTGTCGAGCCCCAGCCGTACGAAGAAGTTCGGGTCGCGGGCCCGGGGGGCCACGTCGAGGAGCGACTGCCGAAGCCTCTCCTCCACCGAGCCCGGCGCGGCCGGAGCGCTCGCCGCCGGCTTCTCGGCCGGGGCGGGGGCTGGTGGGGTCGGCGCTGGTCCGCCGCCGGCCGGGCGCCCTGCGAACGGCCCGATCCCCATGTTCTGCATCGCGCGTTGAAGGAGCCGCTGGCGGCGCGCCCTGGCCTCGGCCGGGTCGCTCCGCCGTGCCGGCGCCGCCGGTGATGGAGACGGGACGGGCGAAGGCGCTGGCGTGGCCGCCGGGAGCTCGAGCTCCAGTCCGGCGGGGGCGTCCTGCTGCTCGCCGGGAGGGCCCGCGAGGCCGAGCAGGAGGAGCGTGCCGATGATCGCGCGCGTCCGCTCGGGCGCCACCTCTCCCGGCGCGAAGAACTTGTCGAGCGGGGCCGGGCGGGAGATCCGCTCGACGAGCGCGCGCTCCGCAGGGGACCAGCGGAAGTGGGAGGCGACGTCGGCGTAGCCCGGTGCTAGCCGGACGCTCCCGGCCGCGACCGCCTGGAGCGCCGAGGCCACCAGCGCCCCCGCCTGCGGGCGCTCCATCGCCTCCACGATGATCCGGAGGGTCGGCAGCTGGCTGGTCCGCGTCCAGTCCGGGACCGACGTCCGGTCGAAGCGGAAGCCGCCACTCTCGAGCGAGGCGATGAGCGTCACGTAGCCGGTCTGCTGCTCGGCGAGGTAGCGCTCCACCACGTCGCGTCCCAGCGCGCCAAGCTCGACGAGGATCTCCCCCTGGGGACGGCGTGTCGCCGCCATCTGGGCGAGGCTGCGCGAGAGGACGTCGATGTCGATCACGCCGGCCTGGAGCAGGATGTGGCCGAGCGGGCGGAAGCCGACGGCCACCTGCGCCCCGGCGGGGCGGCCGTCGCGGATGTAGACGCGCGACGTGCCGTCGCCGTGTGCGACCGAGAGGACGCCGGTGGCGCGCGTGTTCAGCGCCTCCAGCAGGATGGCGGCCAGCGGGGTCTGCGCGAGGTCGCCGGCGGCTAGGAGCAGGCTCACGGCCGGCATCCTACCCCGGCGGCCCCGTTCGTCGCGGCCCAAAGTCCTCGGGGCACCTTCTCCTAGTGGACGGTGCCCCCCCCGCGAGGCTAACCTCGAAACGTCGAAGCGAGAGGATCCTCGATGCGCGTGACCTGGGCCGGCGCGACCAACGTCGGATTGAAGCGGACGCTCAACGAGGACGCGTTCCTCATGCTCCCCGAGGAGAGCCTGTTCTGCGTCGCCGACGGGATGGGCGGCCACGCCTCGGGCGAGGTCGCCTCCCGGATCGCCGTGGAGGAGATGGCCGAGTTCTTCCGTGTCACGGGGCGCGACGAGGAGGCAACCTGGCCCTTTCGCGAGGATCCGGCGCGCAGCTACGACGAGAACCGGCTGGTCACCGGCATCAAGCTCGCGAACCTGCGCATCCACGAGCGCGGCCAGTCGGACACGCGGCTGCGGAACATGGGCACGACGCTCGTGTCGGCCTTCTTCCCCCGCGGCGGCCCCGACGTCCTCGTGGGGCACGTCGGCGACAGCCGCGTCTACCACTGGCGGCGCGGCGTCATCCGGCAGGTGACCGAGGACCACTCGCTCCTGAACGACTACATCAAGACGAAGAAGCTGACGGCCGAGGAGATCCAGGCCTTCCCGCACAAGAACGTGATCGTCCGCGCCCTCGGGATGCGACCTCACGTCGAGGTGGACGTCTTCAGCGAGCGGCTCGAGGCGGAGGACGTCATGCTCCTCTGCTGCGACGGGGTCACCAACATGGTCCCGGACGAGGGGCTCGCCGAGATCATCCGTGCCCATCCTGGCGACCTGCAGGGGGCGCTGCGACGCCATCGTCGCCGCGGCGAACGAGGCCGGCGGCGTCGACAACATCACCTGCGTCCTCGTCCAGGCGCACGCTTGAGGGCCAGGCCCCAGGAGCTCCACCAGCGATGAGCACACCCAACCCCTGGACCGTCGTCCCGGCGATCGACTACGAGACGCACATGGGACCGGCAGGCGCGGACCAGCTCGCGCCGCTCGCCCAGCTCTTCCAGGAGGTCTACCTGTCGGCGCAGCCGGACCGGCTGCTCGTCGTCGGGTGCTCCACTGGAAACGGGCTCGAGCACGTCGACCCGTCGATCACGAAGCGCGCGGTCGGCGTGGACGTGAACCTTCAATATCTCGGCATCGCCCGCCAGCGCTTCTTCCACCTCGGCCCCACGCTGGAGCTCTACTGCTCCGAGATCGAGAAGTTCCGCCAGCTCGCCGGGCAGCTTCGACCTGATCCACGCGTCGCTGGTCCTCGAGTACGTACAGCCCGAGGTCGCCGTCCGCCGCTTCGCCGAGTGGCTGGCGCCAGGCGGCACCTGCGCCGTCGTGGTGCAGCTCCCTGGCGGCAACGCGCCCGAGCCCGTCAACCGCGCGATGCAGATCATCTCGAAGGCGATGCACTTCGTCGATCCAGCCGAGCTGACGCGGCTCTTCGCGGAGCACGGCCTCGCCGGGAGGCGCGAGAAGACGGTGCAGGTGAAGCACGGGAAGACCCTCTGGCTGGGCGTTTTCGGGAAGTGAGCCGGGAGCGCGCAGCGCCATGTCGCGGCCCCGGGCGTTCCTTGACTGCCCGGGGGGTCCCGGGTAGCGTCGGCCACGGTTGCCACAGAAGGAGCTCGTCCGTGCGGTTCGTCCTCGCCCTCTTCGCGCTCGCGGCGGCCGCGGGTTGCGGCCCAATCCAGTCGACCCCGCCGCTCATCGAGGCGGACATCGAGGTCGAGGCCGCGCGCTCCGCTGGGGCGGCGACCGCCGCGCCCTATGAGTTCACCTCCGCCGAGGCCTACCTGCGCAAGGCGCGGGAGGAGGCCGGCTACGCCCAGTACCAGCCGGCCACCGACTTCGCCCTGAAGGCCAGAGACCTCGCCAAGGAGGCCCGCGAGAAGGCGATCAACGCGAGCAACCGGCCGACGGAGACCCCGTGATGCGATCGCGCGTCCTCCACGTCATCGTCTCGACGGCGCTCGCCGCCGGCTGCGCCACCGGCGGGAAGCTCCTCGCGGACGCCGACGTCGCCAGGGCCGACCTCGAGAAGGCCCGCCGGTCGGGCGCCGTGAAGTGCGCTCCGAAGGAGACCGCGCTGGCCGAGAGCAACATCGAGTTCGCGCTGCTCGAGATCAGCCAGGGGAGCGCCACCCGCGCGCGCGATCACCTCGACGTCGCGCAGGTCAACGTCAAGAAGGCGCTCGATCTCTCGAAGACCTGCGGCCCGACGCAGGTCACCATCCGCGATCGGAAGCAGCCTCCCCCCACCACGCCGCCGCCCGAGAAGAAGAAGGTGGTGCTGGTGATCGAGAAGACCGACCGCGATCAGGACGGCGTGGCCGACCTCGAAGACAAGTGCCCCGACCTCCCCGGGAAGGCGGAGTTCCAGGGCTGCCCGGACCAGGACGGCGACGGGATCCCGGACGCCGACGACGCCTGCCCGAAGCAGCCGGGGCCGCGGGAGACGCAGGGCTGCCCGGTCTCCCGCGACACCGACGGCGACGGGACCCCGGACGACATCGACCGCTGCCCGGACAACCCGGAGGACAAGGACGGCTTCCAGGACGAGGACGGCTGCCCCGACTCCGACAACGACAACGACGGCATCGTGGACAGGATGGACTCCTGCCCGAACAACCTGGGCCCCATCGAGAACCGCGGCTGTCCGGTCTTCGACCGCGACGGCGACGGCGTGAACGACGACGAGGACCGGTGCCCGGACGTCCCTGGGAAGGTCGAGTTCAAGGGCTGCCCAGACGCCGACGGCGACGGCGTGCCCGACGCCGAGGACAAGTGCCCGACCGTCGCCGGCAAGAAGGAGTTCCAGGGCTGTCCGGACCAGGACGGCGACGGGATCACCGACGCCGAGGACAAGTGCCCCCTCAACACCGGGCCGAAGGAGAACGACGGCTGTCCCGACACCGATCGCGACGGCGACAGCGTCTCGGACCGGGCGGACAAGTGTCCGGACAACTTCGGCATGCCGCCCGACGGCTGCCCGAAGAAGTACACGCTGGTCGAGGTGAAGAAGGACCGGATCGAGATCAAGCAGCAGGTGCACTTCGCCTCCGGCAAGTGGCTCGTCCTGCCGGACAGCTTCAACCTGCTCAACCAGGTCGTGGCGGTGCTGAACGACTATCCGAAGATGCGGATCTCCATCGAGGGGCACACCGACAACGTCGGCACCGAGGCCTTCAACATGCGGCTCTCGACGAAGCGTGCCGAGGCGGTCCGCGCCTACCTGGTCCAGAAGGGGATCGCGCCGGATCGGCTGGAGTCGGTCGGCTACGGCCCGACCCGCCCGATCGCCTCCAACAGGACCGCCATGGGGCGCGGACAGAACCGGCGGACCGAGTTCCGCATCGTCTCCCTGGAGTGAGGGAGGGCCCCTTGGCGCGCTTCGAGGTCTACGTCCCAGAAGCGCCGCCCGGCCTCCCGGCCGCGCTGACGCTGCGGGTGGACGCTGCGCACTGGCTCGCGGCGCTCAAGGCCGGCCTCGAGCGCTTCGGGCTCCCCGCGCCGCCCGCCCACGTCCTCTGCGACATCAAGCCCGACGGCTCGGTCCACGTGACCGACCCCGATAGCGGGCGCGTGTTCAGGATCCACGAGCTCGGCGCCGTGGAGCCCGATGGTCTCGAGGCGGCGCTGGTGGAGGAGTCCTCCAGCGAGCACCCCTCCTCGATCGCCGAGCGCATCGTCGAGGTCCCTGCGCCGGCCCAGCCGCCGCCGGCGCGCATCGGCCGTCCCCACGCCCCCGCCGGCACTGGCGCCCTCCTCGCAGAGCTCTTCGACCGCGCGGAGGAGCTCGCGGGCGCGGCCGATAGGCTGTCGGCGCTCTCGCTCACCCTGGACCTGGCGCTCCGCTACACCGACGCCGAGGCGGGTTCGGCCTTCGTGCTGGAGTCGGACACGGGGGATCTGCTCTTCGAGGTCGCGCGCGGGCCGCGGGCCGCAGAGGTGCTGAGGCTCGGGATGCACATCCCGATGGGGCTCGGCCTCGTCGGCTTCTGCGCGCAGGAGCGGGTCTGCGTCGCGGTGAGCGACGCGGTCCACCACCCGCGCTACTTCCGCGGGATAGCGGAGGCGGTCGGCTACGAGTCACGGTCGGTGCTGTGCGCGCCGATGCTCCTCGACGGCGAGATCCTTGGCGCGCTCCAGGTCCTGAATCGGAGCGGGGGACAGCCCTTCGGCCCGTCCGACGTGACGGTGGTGAGCTACCTCGCCAGCCGGGCGGCGGAGTGGATGGCCCGGCACGCCACGGTCGGTTGATGGCGCCGCGCGAGCCTCGCGTCACTCCTCCTCGGGCAGCGCCGCCTCGCTCTTCATCAGCTCGCGCATGACCACCGTCGCGTAGGATCCCCGCGGCAGCTCGAAGGCCGCGCGGTACCCGTCGTCCAGGGGCGCGAGGTCGATCGCCACCGCGAGCCGCGCGGCGCGGTAGGTCCCCTCGGCCTCGTCGCCGCCCCTCGTGAGGTCCGCGATCGTCACGCCGTCGGCGAGGAGGATCCGCTCCTCCCGCGCCCTCGGCTCGCCGGCGGCGGTCGGGCGCATGCGGTGGCCGAACATGGGCCCCGCCGGGCTGACCTCGAAGCGCGCGACGCGCGCGCCATCGGCCTCCGGGTCCTCGCAGACGAAGGTCCCGCCCGAGTCGAGCTTCTTCAGGACGTCCCCTGCGAGCGCCGACGCGAAGAGGCCGTCTGCCAGCCGCTCGGCGAGCCAGCGGTTGAAGAGGGCCGACTGCCAGGCCGAGATGGAGAGCCGTCGCAGGAAGCGATCCCTCGCGGCGCGCCCCGCCTCGGGCGACCGCTCTCCCAGGAGGATGGCCCGTCCGACCTCGGCGTTGCGCCCGTCCGCGCCGAAGCGCTGGGCGCCGAAGAAGTTGGCGAGTCCGCGCTGCGCCAGCGCCGTCGCGCAGGACCGCGCCCGCTCCAGGTCGCCGCCGCGGATCGCGAGCGCGAAGCGGTTGCCCCGCACGTGGCCGGTCCGGAGCTTGTTCGCGTGGCGCGAGATCTCGAGGACGCGCAGCCCCTCGCCTGCCAGGGACGAGGGGTCGGGATCGCGCGCCATCGGAAACGAGAGCCACTGGGTGGTGACCGCCTGCCGATCCTTGAGCCCGGCGTACCCGGCGTCGCGCTCGGGGACGCCGAGCCTCGCAGCGAGGTCCCGCAGGACGTCGCGCGTGGTGCGGCCGCGCTTCTCGACCTTCAGGTAGAGGTGGGGCCCCTGGCCAGAAGGCAGGTAGGCCGGGATCTCGTCGACGCGGAAGTCCTCCGGCGAGGCCTTGAGCGTCCCACCGGAGCCAGGGAGGTCGGCGGTGACGAACGGCAGCGGCTCGATCACTCCGCGGTACCCTCCAGCGTCCCGAGCCGGTGCTTCACCTCTGCCGCGAGCGCGTCGTCCTCCTCGCGCGGCAGGCTCGAGCCGAGGGTGAAGAGGTAGAAGAAGAGCAGCTCCCGCAGGGCCTCCAGCGCCAGCGCCCGCCGATCGCCGGCGGGCTGGAGTCGCTGGAGCGCCGGCGCCGTCAGCCCCCCCAACCTGCCGAGGAGCGCACCCGGGTCGAGGGACCCGTCGTCGGACGGCGTCAGCCCCAGCCAGAGCGGCGCGTGGAGCGAGGCCGGATCCGCGAGGAAGCTCCGCGCAGCGCCGAGGAAGGCGGGCCGGTCGTCCGCGGGGACCGACGCGGCCACCAGCCGGAGCAGGTCGTTCAGCGACGCGACGACGCTCTCCACCCGCCCGCCGCCCCCGCCGCCTGCGTCCCCGGCCCCCTCGACGTAGCCAGCCTCGGCCAGGTGGTAGAGCGTCTTGGTGGCGTCGAACTCGTTGAGGTGCGCGGCTGCCGCCAGCTCCGCCACCGTCCGGCGGCCATCGACCAGCGAGAGGAGGAGCTGCTCTCCGGCGTTCAGCGGCACCGGGCGGCGGGGCTCGCGTCGCCGCAGCAGCGCAGTGGGCCCCGGGATTCGCGCCTTGAAGAGGCTCAGCTCGTCGATCCGCCTGATGCCGTCCATCAGGAGCGACTGGGTGTTGACCGCGAGGGCCACCCCGGTCCGATCCGTCACCTCCTCGTCGACGAGGAGGAAGACACCCTCGCGGGCGAGCAGGATGGCATGGAACACGGCGCCGACCTGCTCGTGGACGCACTTCCACAGGTCGTTGGCAGAGAGCGCACCGCCCGAGACGAGCGCGCGGCCGATCGGCTCTCCGCTCGACTGGGCGGACACGACCTGCTGCAGGGTGGCGAATCCCAGCCGGATCGCCACCTCGCCGAGCCGCTCGCCCGGTGCGCTCGACTCGGCGCTCCGGACCTCGCCGTCCTTGAAGGCGATCGAGCGCTCCGCTCCGTCCGAGGCCACGGTGAGGACCCCGGTGACGCGAGACTGGTGGATGAAGGCGACGAAGTCGACGATCGGGAAGCCGGAGAGGTCCCCTGCCAGGACGCAGCGCGGCCGGGCCGCGGCACCCCCGACGACGGTGCCGCGCCTGGCGACGAGCAGGTCGGTCGCGCTCGGGAGGAGGAGGAAGCTCCCCGCCCGATCGGCGAGGGCGCGCCTCGTCGCGTCGTCCCGGGGCGTGACGCGCCCGTGCGCGTCGACGTCGAGCCGCATGTGGGGAGCTCCCGTCTTCAACCGTCAGTCCCGGATCCAGCCACCGTTGCGCACCCACTCCTCCTCGTCCTCGAGCGTGAACTCGAGCGTGCTCTCCGGCGACCCCGGCAGGCGGAGCATGCGGCCGTTGAAGAAGAGCGTCGGGGTGGCGAGGATGCCCGCCTCACGTGCCTCGGCCATCGAGCCCTGCACCTTCGCGGCGTAGCGCTCGGACCCGAGGGCGGCGGCGAGGTCGTCGCCGTCGAGCCCCAGGGAGCGCGCGAACCCGACGAGCGACTCGGGGTCGTTCACGAACGGATTGTCGAAGAGGGTGTCGTGCATCTTCCAGAAGGCGCCCCGGTCGCGCGCCCACTCGGCGGCCTGCGCCGCCTCGAGCGAGTTCATGTGCGTGAGGATCGCGTAGGGCTTGAAGTGGAGCCGCACGCGGCCGGGGCGATCGGCGACGAACTGCTCCAGCGTCGAGCGGATCCGCTGGCAGGCGGGGCAGGTGAAGTCGGAGAACTCGACGAGCGCGACCGGTGCCTTCGGGTCGCCGAGCGGCGGCCCGAACGCCGCGAGGTCGAGCCGTGCCCGCTTGGAGGCGTCGAAGGAGGCGTAGTAGTCGGTGACCGCCCGCGGGAGCGCGCCGCCCGCCACGCCGGCTGCCGCGAACCGGACCGCGAGCTGCGCCATGCGGGGCGCGTGCCGGCAGCCGGAGCCCTCGCGCAGGGCCACGCTGACGGTGCGGGGCGCGCCACAGTAGGTGAACGTGCCCTGCGCCCACTCCGCCACCGCCTTGCGCTGCTCCGGCGCGAGGGCGGAGAGGTCGATCCCGGGGAGCGCCTCCTCGGGCGAGCCGGCCCTCGGGAGGGAGGTCCGGGTCGGCCCCGGCGCTGGCGTCGCCCCGGAGGCGCAGGCAGCGGCGAGTCCGGTCGCGAGGAGGGCGGCTGCGATGCGGGCAGAGACGTTCATGTGGTTCGCGGCCGGGGGAAGGGCCCCGTCGCGCGCCGCCGGATAATACCCTCGTTTGCGGGAGTTCGGGCCCCGCTCGACGTGGGCACCCGCCGCTGTTAGAGGAAGGCCACCCGATGGAGCACGCTGCCCCCACCAGCCAGGAGCGCGGCGCGATCCGCAAGGACCGCGGCGGCAGGCTCGCGTGGGCGCTCGTCTACCCGAATCGCTGGTCCGTCGGGATGGCGAACCTGGGGGTCCACGCGGTCTACCGGCTGCTGAACGAACCGGCCGACGTCCTGTGCGAGCGGGCGTTCCTCCCGGAGGGGCCGGGCGAGCCGAGGACCATCGAGTCGGATCGGCCGCTCTCCGACTTCGACGTGATCGCCTTCTCCCTCTCCTTCGAGGACGACTACGTCCGGATCCCGGAGATCCTCGCGAGGGCCGGGCTGCCGGTCCGCGCGGCCGCCCGCGGCGCCGGCCACCCGCTCGTCGTCGCCGGTGGGATCGCGGTCCAGATCAACCCCGAGCCGGTCGCGCCGTTCTTCGACGCGATGCTCGTCGGCGAGGCGGAGCCGCTGCTCCCTCCGGTCGTCGACCTGCTGCTGGCCGCGCGCGAGGCGCCGCCGGAGCGGGTGGCGCTGCTCGGCGCGCTGGCGTGCCTGCCCGGCGTCTACGTCCCGTCACGCTACGAGGTCGCCTACGCCCCGACGCGGGGCACGGCGACCGGGGGGCAGTGGGTCGAGCGCTTCGAGCCGCTCGGCGGCGCCCCGGCGCGCGTCCGCCGCCAGTGGGCGGCCGACCTCCGCGAGGTCGCCACGGCCCGCGCCGTCGAGACCCCCGGGGCGCGCTTCGGCGACCTCCACCTCGTGGAGGTGGCGCGCGGCTGCCTCTGGGGGTGCCGGTTCTGCGCCGCCGGCTTCGTGCAGCGCCCGTACCGCGAGGTCTCCGAGACGGTGCTCCGGGCGGAGGCCGAGAAGGGGATGGCGCGCGGCCAGCGGATCGGCCTCGTGGGCCCGGACACCAGCGATCACACGGCGCTGCGCTCCCTCACGGCCTTCATCGCCGGGCGCGGCGGCGCGGCGAGCCCCTCGAGCCTGCGGGTGGACGCGCTCGACCGGGAGCTGGCGCGGCGGCTCGCCGAGGGGGGCGAGAAGACGGTGACGCTCGCGCCCGAGGCGGGGACGGAGCGGCTCCGGCGGGTGCTCAACAAGGACTTCACCGACGACCGGGTCGTCGAGGCGGCGGAGGCGGCCCTCTCCGAGGGGCTGGAGGACGTGAAGCTCTACTTCATGTGCGGCCTCCCGACGGAGCGCGTGGAGGATCTGGAGGGGATCGCGGCCCTGACGCGCCGCATCCGCGACGAGGTGCTCCTCCCGTGGGCCCGGCGGCGCGGGCGGATCGGCCGGATGACGCTCTCGGTGAACCCGTTCGTGCCCAAGCCCTGGACGCCGTTCCAGTGGGACGGGATCGCGCCGGAGGCGGACCTCAAGGCGGCCCGCAAGCTCCTGGAGCGTGAGCTGCGGCCGCTCGGCGTGACCGTGGACTTCCTGTCACCGCGGGAGGCCCGGCTGCAGGCGGTGTTGTCGCGCGGGGATCGGCGGACCGCCGACCTCATCGAGGCCGCCTGGCGGGACCACGGCGGCGCCCTGGGCAAGGCGCTCAAGGGATGGGGCGAGGACCCCGACTACTTCGCGGAGCGGCGGGTCGGCGAGGCGGAGCGGCTGCCATGGGACTTCCTCGACCACGGCGTCGAGAAGGCGTGGCTGGTCAGCGAGCGGGAGCGCGGGCTGGCAGGGAAGGTCACCCGTCCCTGCGCGCCCGATCTCTGCCGCGCCTGCGGCCTCGACTGCGCCGACCATCCGGAGCTGCGGCGAGAGGGCGCGCAGCTCGAGGTGTGAATACTGGCAGCCTTCACCCGTCGTGCCAGTGTGGGCCCCCGACGGTCCGCCCGTAGGGCCACTTCCGCGTCACGCCCGCACGCACACCAGGGGACTCCACGATGAGAACGACGCGCATGCGCCTCGCTGCTCTGGCCGTATTCCTGCTGATCGGCGCCGGCTGTGGCGGTGGTGGAGGCGGCGGCGACGAGGGCGGAGACACGAACGTGCGCCCCCTGGCCAACGCCGGGCTGGACCAGTCGGTGGCGACGGGGTCGCTCGTGAGCCTGGACGGGAGCGGGAGCAGCGACGCCGACGGCGACACCCTGACGTATGCGTGGTCCCTCACGTCGACGCCGGGAGGGAGCACGGCGACGCTCTCGAGCGCGACGGCCGCGGCGCCGACCTTCAACGTGGACGTGGAGGGGACCTACGTCCTGAGCCTGACCGTGGACGACGGGATGCTGACGAGCAGCGCCGATGCGGTGAAGGTCGAGGTGGTCGTGGCCGCCCACGTCCCCGACACGGGTCAGGAGGTCTCACCTCCTATACGTCCACCTTCGGCGAGGACAACGGCAACGGCACCGTGACTGACGCGGCGCGGGGGCTCGCCTGGCAGCGGGCGGACGACGGCACGAAGAAGACCTGGGAGCAGGCGCTCTCCTACTGCGAGGGGCTCACCCTGGGAGGCGCCAGCGACTGGCGCCTCCCCAACGTCAAGGAGCTGGCCTCCATCGAGGACTTCTCGAAGTACCCGGTCGCCGACCTGGTCGCGTTCCCCACCACGAAGGAGAACTACTACTGGTCCTCCACGACGGTGGGGCCGGTCTCGACCACTGCCTGGCAGGCGTCCTTCCTGGGCGGCAGCGTGGGGACGCCGGGGCTCGTGAAGACGGTGGCCGACGCCTACGCGCGGTGCGTCCGCTGAAGCTCTCGTCCGGAAGGCCGCGCGGAATGGCCTCGCTCCTGTCGTCACCGTGAGACGACCTCCTCCCCCGGCCCTCGGCCGGGGGAGGAGGAGGCTGGGGAGGCGCCTACCGCGCCCCGAGCTGCCGATACCCGATCCGGACGGCGCCCCAGTGCTTGCCGCCGATGAAGACCGGGACCGAGAGATCGGCCATCGTCTCGCCGGTGTCACGCTGGTACCTCTGGATGAGGTACGGCTCGGTGTTCTGCGCCGCCAGCAGGCCGGTCCGATCGCTGAAGATCCGCTTCGTCCGGTTGTTCACGAGGTCGCTCGCCTTGTTGCCCGTGAGCGGCTGCGAGTAGCGCTGGTTGTGCGTGGGCAGGTAGCCGTTCTTGTCGACGAGGACCGTGAAGATGATGGTCGAATCCTCCGCGAGGATCTCCTCCTCGATCGCCTGGATGTCCCGGTCGGAGAGCTTGTCGTAGTCCGTCGTGAACTTGGGAGGATCCGTGTCCGGCAGCGGGTAGTAGAGGAAGCTGAAGAGCCGCTCGGGGCTGACCTCCTTCTTCGCGACCCACCGCTCGATCGCCTCGGTGCAGCGGCGGGCGAACTCCTTGCCGCGCTCCAGCATCTCCCGCTCCTGGGAGGAGAGGTCGTCCGTCGAGGCCTCGGTGCCCGGCCGCTTCGGCTGCGCGGCGGAGGCGGGAGGGGCGAGCGCGGCGGCGGTGGCGACGGCGAGCAGCACGGCGGACCTGCGGAGTAGACGTGTCATGGTCGTGTCCTCTTCGTCGGGGTTACTGGCCGAGGCGGGCCATGGCCGCCTTCATGCTGAGCCGCAGCCTGTCGATCGACTTGGTCAGCTTGCCGATCTCGTCGACCTCGTCGGTCTTGATTGGTGTGTCCAGATCCTCGCCGAGGCCGATCCTGGTCGCGGCAGCGGTCAGCGCCTTGACTGGCTTCATCGCGCCGCGGACCACGACGTACATCGCCGTGAGGGTCACGACGCCGAAGACGGCGAAGGCGCCGAGCAGCGTGGCGAGCAGGAGCATCATCCGGTCCGCGATCCGCTGCATCGAGACGGCGACCCGGAACCCTCCCCAGTGCTTCCCCTTCACGAAGATCGGGGCCGAGACGTCCCACATCGTCTCGCCGGTGTCCCGCGAGTAGACCTGCACCAGCGTCGGCTCGGTGTTCTTGGCGGCGGCGATGCCGACGGCGTCGTCGAACTTGCGCTTGGTCCGGTTGCCGGCGAGGTCCGCGGCGGGATCGCCGGTCACCTGCTTCTGGAACCTGGTGTTGTGCGTGGGCAGGTAGCCGTTCACGTCCACGCCGACGGCGAAGAGGAAGTCCTTGTGGTCGAGGAACTTGTCCTGGAACACGAGGACGGCCCGGTCGGTGAAGGCGTCGTAGCGCGTGTGGTACTTGGGCTTCCCCCCGAAGTCGTAGCCCTTGATCTCGACGTAGTTCCGGTCGAACGCGTCGGACACCGTCATCAGCCCGCTGTCGATGGCGTTGTCGAAGAAGTCGCCGTACTGGCGGGCGCCGATCGTCGCGGCGACGCGAGCCTTCTCCAGGGTCATGGCCTCGAGGGACTGCGTCTGCAGGAGGGTGATCCCGATGGCGGCTGCGGCGGTCAGGGCGACCATCAGGACGGCGAGCTTCAGCGTGATCTTGACGCCCAGGCTCTCTCGGATCTTGTCTGCGACGGACATCGGTGTACCTCCGGGCTGCGGGACGGCGTATGGCTGCGGGTCTGGTCGATCGCTGCGGTGGCTATTCGTGGCCCTTCGCGAGCGCCGCCTTGAACTGCTTCCGGTCGGCTGGATCCTCGATCTGGCTCGCCAGGTCCTCGACGAGGGGCGCGGCGCTCGCCAGCGCGAAGGGCGCGTCCGGCGAGACCCGGCGGACGGCCTCCTCGACGTAGACCTTCGCGATCGGGCCTACGGCCTGGGCCAGCGCCTTCGCGCAGCGGCCGAGGAACGCGCCGGCGGCCGGGTCAGCGGCCTGCACCCTGGACAGCCCCACGCTGGAGCCGGAGCCCTTCGCCCAGCTCTGGCCCGGCAGCGCCGGCCGGGAGTCCGCCGGCGACGGCCCCTGGCCGCCCGGGTGCGACGAGCCCAGGATCGAAGAGGAGGCCCCGCCCCCCTCGAGCAGCTTCCTGAGCTTTCCGGCGGCGACCCGGATCGCCACCGTGGCGAACGACGGGTTGAGGTTGCCGTCTGCGACGACGGCCAGGACCTGGGTCCGGCCGCCGACGGCGCCGACCTTCCGCAGGATCAGCTTCCCGTCCTGGAACTGGGCGGTGATGGTCTCCCAGTCCTCCTGCTGCAGCTGGACCGCGTCGATCGCCCTGACGAGCGCGACACCCACCTGCTCGCAGAGGGCGCGGTCGTAGATCGAGTGGCCGCGGTGGCCGAGGAGCTGGCCGGCGTTGTCGAAGACCATCGCCGCGGTGACGCCGCCGAGATCCATGACCGTCTGAAGGATCGCTTCCATGTCAGCCTCGAACGCCGGAAGAGGAGTCGAGCGCACGCTCCACCGCCGGGAGGGAGCCCGGCGGCGCGACGCCGATGGTGACGACCTGACCGGCCTCCACGGCGATGACGAAGGCGCGCGTGGGGCCGGCGAGCGACACGCGCGCGAGCGCCCCCAGCCCCAGCTGGTCGCCGGCCTCCACGAGGCTCGTGGAGATGAAGCCGGTGACGGCGGCCACCGACTCGCCGTCGGCCTCGCGGATCGCGTCGAAGAAGCTGCCGGACAGGTCACCGAGCACCGCGCTCGTGACGTTGGGGATCTTTGCGATTCTCGCGAGGTCGGTCATGCGTGCGCTCCGTGTGTGGTCAGCTCCATGGCTCGATCCCCTCACCCGCTTCGTCCGGCGACACGCGGCCAGGGGGGCATCCCCGCGCCGCGCCGGCACGCGTCGATCACGTCGGTCACCTCGGGCGGGGGCCAGGGGTCCGGGCGCGCCGGCAGCGACTCCACCGGCCGCGTCTCCACCCACCGCTCGTCGTCCCCGGCGGTCCAGGCGTGCCAGGTGCAGAGCGTGCGGCGCCCCTCGACCGCGGCGAGCACCAGCATGTTCTCGGCGACGCAGTGCACGCGCTGGAGCGCGCCCTCGGTCCGCAGCGCCAGCAGGAGGAGCGCGTCGCGCGTGACGAGGATCGGCGGCGCCCCGGGAGCGAGCGTCGCGGCGAACCAGCTCCGCAGGTAGGCGTCGAGCTGCGACGCGTTGGCTCGCGCCGGCAAGGGGGCGAGCACCGCGTGGTGGGGCGCGACGTCCGAGAAGGGGCGGAAGAGGAAGCCGAGGGTGGTCCGCAGCAGCTCCGGCGCGAGGGGCGGCAGGTGGCGCAGCCCCGAGGGGAGCGGCGTCAGGGCCGGCTCCGAATGCCGCGACGGGAGCGGGGCGCCCCCGGCCGCGGCGAGCTCCTGCATGACGCCGCGCCCCTCCTGCAGCAGGACCAGCGCGGACGCCTGCCGGTCGCGCGGATCCTTGGCGAGCGCGCGGGAGATCAGCGCGGCGCACGACGCCGGCAGCGACGGGACCAGCGCGCGGGGGTCGGGGATCGGGGCGCGGAGATGTGCCTGCTCGACGGCGGGGACGGTCGCGCCGGGGAAGGGCGGCTGGCCGGTGAGCAGGTGGAACCAGGTCGCTCCGAGCGAGTAGATGTCCGACGCGACGCTCGCCTTCCCGCCCGCCCAGATCTCCGGGGCGGTGTAGTAGGGGGTGCCGACGCGGATGTGAGCGTTCCCGACCGCCAGGTCGGCGCTGCCTAGCGCCATCCCGAAGTCGCCGAGCTTCGTGACCCCGCCGGCGCCGACGAGCAGGTTGGCCGGCTTCACGTCGCGGTGGATGATCCCCGAGACGTGGGCCGCGTGGAGCGCGGCCGCGGCCTGGAGCAGGATGTCGGTCGCCAGCTCTGGCGCGATCGCCCCCTCGGCGACCATCGCCTCGGCCGAGCGCCCGACGACGTACTCCATCGCGATGTAGCAGTGGTCGCCCTGGCGCGCGGCCCCGTAGATCTGGACCACGCGCGGGTGGTTGATCCGGGCGACCATGCGCGCCTCGCCCAGGAACCAGCGGACCGGGTCCTGCCCCTGGGCGTCGGCGGCCTTCCACGAGAGCAGCTTGATCGCGGTCGGACGAAGCAGCGCCTCGTCGTTCGCCAGGTAGACGACCCCCATCCGCCCGCGCCCGATGAGCCGCTCCAGCCGGTAGTTCCCCAGCTTCAGCCCCACGAGGCGGGCTGGGTCGGTCGTGTCGGTCGCGCGAGAGGTGGGCATCTGGGGGGGGCGTGTCGTCGGCGCGCGCGGATCGGCGGGCGTCAGGGGGACGCGGCGTCGCGCGACGCCTCGTCCATCTCCCTGAAGAAGTTGAGGAGCAGCCCCTGGGGGTCGAGCGCCACCGAGAGCCCCTGCGACTCCGGCGCCCCCTGCGTCTCGCGGTTGAACGTGAACTCCCCGTCGGTCCAGTGCATCAGCTCGCGCACCGCGAGGCCGATCTGCTGCTCGAGCGCCTTCTTCACCGAGGCCCCGTCGGTGATCCCGTCGCGGACGAGCTGCTCGCCGACGAGGTGGTCGGGCAGGTCCGGGCCGAGCGTGGCGAAGGCCTTCCTGAGCGCCTCGGGGGTCACCTTGCGCGAGCCGACGAGCACGTCGCCGACGCTCGGCGTCGAGGGTGAGGCCGCGCCGGTGATCCAGCCGTCGCGGAAGCGGAGCGCGCCCATGCCAGCGGCGGAGCTGCAGACGAGGAGGCCGGTCCGCTTCCCGGTCCGGAGGAACTCCAGGAGGTCGGGGAGGGCGAAGCTGCTCAGCTGTCCCGAGAAGACGGAGCCGGCGCCGGCGCCCTGCGTGGCGCGGGCGAGCATCCCCGAGGTGGAGAGCGGCGGGAGCGGCGGCAGGTCGTCTGCGGACGCCTTCGACGGCTCCGTCGTCCCGGCGGCCACGAGGTCGCGCAGGGGCGCGCCGGTCACGCCCTGGGCGTTGGCGATGCAGCCGAGCCCCAGCATCACGGAGGCGCGGTCTCCGGGAGCGAGAGTGTGCGCGAGGAGTCCCCGGAAGACCGCGCCGGCGTCATCGTACCGGCCGAGCCGGAGGAGCATCCACGCGAGCGCCTCGCGCGCCGGCGCGAAGCGGGGCGACGCCTTCGAGATCCGCTCGAGGGCCCTGAGCGCCCGCTCGCTCGGCGGCGCCTCCTGCTCGCGCAGGAACTCGCCGGCGTCAGCGCGCGAGACGAGCGCTCCATTGATCGCGGCGACCAGGGCCCGCAGGCGGTCGGCGGCCTGCGTCTTGAGCGGACCCAGGACGCGCTCGGCCGCCGCCAGGTCGTCCCCGATCACCGCCAGCCGGGCGTGCACGATCGACGGCTCTTCGGAGTCGGGGATGAGCGCCGCGGCCTGCCGCGCGGCCTCGGACGCCTCGTGCTCGCGCTTCGCGGAGGTCAGCACGCGCGCCTCGGAGAGCCAGGTGTGGCCCATGCCCCAGCGGTCACCGATCTTCTCGAAGCGGCTGCGCGACTCCGTCAGCCACGCGAGCGCGCGGGGAGCGTCGCCGTCCTGCGCGAGCACCTCTGCCGCGATCCACTGGCTGAGCGCCCGGGCCTCGATGTCGAGCTGCCGCGCGGTGGTGAGCGCCTCCTGCACGTGGGCGCGCGCCACCGGGATCGCGCCGCTCCGCAGATCGGCCCGCGCGATCCAGAGGAGCGCGAGCCACCTGAAGCTGAGGTTCGGCGACGAGCCGTCCGCTAGCGGCCCGAGGATCCGGCCGCCCACGACTCCGTCGCCGGCCATCACGCTGCCGATCCCCTCGAGCAGGGAGCGCACGGCCCGGTCGCACTCCTCGGCCGTGACCGGCTCGCTCCCGGCCCGCGCCGGATCGGCAGCTGCGACGAGCTGTCGCTGGTAGGTGACCGCCTCGGTGAGCAGTCCCCGGCCGAGCGAACGGCGGAGCGCGGCCCAGGGATCTGCGACCGGCTTCGCTGGCGCCTGCCGGGGAGGGAAGGACGAGGCCGGCTGGCTCGGCGCTGCCGCCTTCGCTGGCATCGGCCGCGGCGGCGTGGGTGTCAGGGCTGGTGGAGCGGCAACCCCCGCCGTCCCGTTCGGCGTCCAATCCTTGAGCGCCCGCTCCACCTGGTGGGTCGTGGTCGCCGGATCGACCTTCACGAGGAGGAGGGCACTCTGCCGGACCGCGGTGACCGACGAGCTCCCGGCTCCCTTCACGAGCAACGTGGCCAGGGGGCCCAGCTTCGCGCACGTTCCGGCGGCGGAGAACCCGCGCACGGCCACCGCGATCGCCGCCGCAGCATCACCCTGGTCCGCCGACGGGGGCTCGGCCGAGAGGAGCCGCCCAGTCGGATCGACCGTGAGAGCGCCCTTGATCTCGGGGAGGCTCTGCAGGAGTGGTGGGAGGCTCATGATGGTCGCGAAGGTCCAATCGTAGAGATCGCCCCATGACTGTGTCAACAAGCCGCACCCGCGTACCGCGGGCGCGGGACAGGGGTTTTCGGTGTCGGCAGATGTGGGCCAGGCGGCCGGATCGGCTCCCCTGCTAGGATGCGCGCGCTCATGGAACCAGCAGCCATCGGTGTCGATGACGCGATGCAGGAGGCGCTGCGGATCGCTCGCGAGGCGGGGGCCCGCGGCGAGGTGCCGGTCGGCGCCGTGGCGATCTGCGAAGGGCGGATCGTCGGGCGCGGCGGCAACTCGCGGGAGGGCGACCGCGACCCGACGGCGCATGCCGAGCTGCTGGCGATCCAGGAGGCGGCCCGTGCGCTGGGGCGCTGGAGGCTCACCGGCGTGACGCTGGTCGTGACGCTCGAGCCCTGCGCCATGTGCGCCGGGGCGATGGTGCTCGCCAGGATCGATCGGCTGGTCTTCGGCGCGAGCGACCCGAAGGCGGGGGCGGTCGGGTCGCTCATGGACCTCTCGGCCGACGTGCGGCTGAACCACAGGTTCCCCGTCGAGAGGGGCGTCCGGGCGGAGGAGTGCGCCGCCATCCTCAAGGCATTCTTCCGCGCTCGCCGCAGCGGCGACCGCGGCGAGGGTGACCCCGGCGGGCTTGGCAACGGTTCGGAGATCGGCTAAACCCGCCCGCGGAGAGCTGGCCGAGTTCGGTCGAAGGCGCCTGACTCGAAATCAGGTGTACCGGCAACGGTACCGGGGGTTCGAATCCCTCGCTCTCCGCCACATCTATTGGAGAGGTGTTCGAGCGGTTTAAGAAGCACGACTGGAAATCGTGTGTACCGGGAACGGTACCGTGGGTTCAAATCCCACCCTCTCCGCCAGCATCATCTCCCCGGCCCGTATATATGGAGGGGAGTGCAGCAGGCCGGTGAGCCGGCCCAGAATCCTCGGGCGACGTGGGGAAAGCCGAACCCCGCCAGGCCCGGAAGGGAGCAACGGTAGGTCGTCCTCCGTGCGCCCGGGGATTGTGGGCCGGCTTCTTTGTTGGTACCCCCACTTCAGATGGCTTACCTGGTCCTCGCTCGGAAGTACCGCCCCCAGCGCTTCGGCGAGATGTCGGGGCAGGATCACGTCGTCCGGACCCTCAGCAACGCGCTCAAGACGGGACAGCTCGCCCACGCGTTCCTCTTCACCGGTCCGCGCGGCGTCGGGAAGACCACCACCGCCCGGCTCGTTGCGAAGGCGCTCAACTGCGAGCAGGGCCCGACCGCCGAGCCCTGCGGCACCTGCACCCCCTGCGTCGAGATCGCCGAGGGGCGCGCAGTCGACGTCGTCGAGATCGACGCGGCGTCGAACAACGGCGTCGACAACGTCCGCGACATCGTCGACGCGGTGAAGTACCGGCCCGCCCGCGACCGCTTCAAGATCTTCGTCATCGACGAGGTCCACATGCTCTCGCAGGGCGCGTTCAACGCCCTGCTCAAGACGCTCGAGGAGCCGCCGCCGCACGTGAAGTTCGTGCTGGCGACGACCGACGTCCATCGCGTCCCCGAGACGATCGTCTCCCGCTGCCAGCGGTTCGAGTTCAAGCGGCTCACCGTCCAGCAGATCGCCGACCAGCTCACGAAGGTGGCGGAGTCGGAGGGGATGCGCCTCTCCCCGGCAGCGCTCGCCCTCGTGGCGCGCGCCGCCGAGGGCGGGATGCGCGACGCGCTCTCGATCCTGGACCAGGTCCGCGCCGCCTGCGGCGAGGGGCCCACGGACGCCGAGGTGGCCGAGGCGCTCGGCGCCGTGGACGTCGCGGCGATCGCGCGGCTCGCCGCCGCGCTGGTGGCGCGCGACGGTGCGGCTGTCCTCTCCGAGATCGCCGCGCTCGACGCCAGGGGGCTGGAGACGCGGCGGGTGGCCGAGGAGCTCGTCCGCCACCTCCGCGACGCGCTCGTCGCGAGGCTCGTGCCCGAGGCGCCGCTCGACCTCCCCGACGCCGAGCTGGCCGAGGTCCGCGCCCTCGCGGCCGCGGCCGACCCGGCACAGCTCACCCGCCTCTTCGACCTGGCGCAGCGCGCCGTCAACGACGTGAAGTTCGCCGAGCAGCCGCGGTTCGCGCTCGAGGTCGCGCTGCTGAAGGGGGTGTTCCTCGCCCCCGGGGCGGACGTCGCCGACCTCCTGGCGCGGGTCGAGGCGCTCTCCGGCTCCGGTCCAGCTGCCCCCGGCGGCGGCGGCCCCGGCCGCGGGCCGGCGCCGCGCGCCGCGGCGCCCGGCGTCCGGCCGGCGACGCCTCCTCCGGCTGCGCCTCCGGTCCGCACCGCGCCCGCTCCGGCGGCGCCGGCGCCCGCCACGCCTGCACTCCTCGCGGCAGCAGACGACCCCGCCGCGCCGCTCGCCGACCGCTGGCGCGCCGCCGTCGAGGAGGTCGAGAAGGTGAGCCCCGCCGCCGCGCCGGCGCTTCGGCAGGCCGCGCTCCTGTGGATCCGTGACGGCGAGGTGGGGCTGCAGCTCCCGCCCGGCTTGCACGCGGCGAGCGCGGAGCGGCGCCGCGCCGAGATCGAGGGGGCCCTCGCGCGCCACTTCGGCCGCCCGACGCGGCTCGCCGTCACGCTGGGTGAGGCTCCCGCCCCGGAGGCCGTCGCGGCCCCCTCGCTCGCTGCCTCCGACGCCGCCCAGCGCCGCGAGCGGTCACGGCGCGTGCGCGAGGAGGCGGCGGAGCACCCGAACATCCGGGATGCCGCGCGCATCCTCGGCGGTGAAGTGGCCAAGACTGAAGAGCTCTAGGAGCCGGTGAAGAGACACTCACGGGCGCTGACCTGATCCACGGGAGATGGCATGGACATCCAGTACCTCATGCGCCAGGCGCGCAAGCTAGAGAAGGCGATGGCCGACGCGCGGGAGAAGCTCGGCGAGCTCTCCGTCGACGCGGAGAGCGGCGGCGGCCTCGTCAAGGTCGCGATGAATGGGAAGTGCGAGGTCACCCGCATCTCGATAGAGCCGAAGATCATCGATCCGGCCGAGCGGGCGATGCTCGAGGACCTGGTGACCGCCGCGGTCAACGCTGCCGTCGAGAAGGCCCGCGCGGCCGCGGACGCGCACCTCGAGAAGGCGACCGGGGGGATCAAGGTCCCCGGCATCGGGGGATGACGGTCGCCGATCCCATCGCACGGTTGGTGAAGGAGCTGGCACGGCTCCCCGGCATCGGCGAGAAGACGGCGCAGCGGCTGGCCTTCCACGTGCTGGAGGCGGGCGCTGGATACGCCTCCGCGCTGGCGGAGGCGATCGTGGGGGTGGTGCGGGACGTCCGGCTCTGCTCGTCCTGCCAGACGCTCACGGATCGCGATCCGTGCTTCATCTGCACCGACTCGCGGCGGGACGCGAGGCTGCTCTGCGTCGTCGAGTCGGTGCCGGATCTGCTCGCGGTCGAGCGGACGCACGAGTATCGAGGCAGGTACCACGTGCTGCACGGCGCGCTGTCGCCGCTGGAGGGGGTCGGGCCTGCCGACCTCAAGATCCGCGAGCTGCTCGTCCGGCTCGAGCACGAGCCTGCGGACGAGGTCGTCATCGCCACGAACCCCGACGTCGAGGGAGAGGCGACCGCGCTCTACCTGCAGAAGCTCCTGAAGCCGCTCGGGATCCGCGTCACGCGCATCGCGCAAGGAGTTCCCATGGGCGGGGATCTCGAATACGCTGACCAGGTTACGCTGGCGCGGGCGTTGGCTGGCCGACGAGAGATATGACGACATCGATCCACGCCGGAGCCTGCCGCCTCGTTGCGGTGCTCCTCCTGGCCGGAGGCTGCGCCTCCGTCCACTACTCACGTCTCGAGAAGCCCGCCGGCGGGAGCGCGCTCGGCCTTCGGTTCGGCCAGCCGCGCGCGGCGATCGAGAGCGCGCTGCGCGACGCCGGGATCTCCTACGCCGAGGCGCCCGGAGATCCGGACGCGATCGTGGCCCCGCGCTGCCCGGCAGGACCCACCCGGACCGCCTGCCGCCTGATCTTCGGCGCCCGTGGGCTCTACGCTGCGCAGATCGAGGCGCCTGCCTCCGACGCCGGCCAGCTCGTCTCGGCCGCGCAGGAGGGGCTCGGCAAGCCGACGCGCCGCGGCGATCCAGGCGCGAAGCCCGATGGAGGCGCCCCGGCGCTGGTCGCCGCGTGGGATCGCGACGGCTGGACCGTGGCCGTCTCGCAGCAGGACGCCCCCGCGGTCGCGGTGCTCCGCGTGGAGCGCGACGCCGTCGCGCCCCCGGTGGTCGCCGGCGTGCCGCTCGGCAGGCGCCGCGCCGAAGTGGAGCACCTCCTGGAGCTGCAGGGCGCGGTCCTCGTCCAGCGCGACGACGAGGCGACGACCTACCTTGGCTGCCCGCAGGGGGACGGCGCGGCGCTGACGTGCGTGATCACGTTCGCCGAGGATCGCGCGGTCTCCGTCACGGAGATCCACCCGACGCCGGCCGAGGACGAAGACGCCCTCGCCGCGTGGAAGGAGCTCTCGGCGCAGCTCGCTTCGGACATCGGCCGCCAGCCGGCCGCGTCCTGCCCGCCGAACGGCCCGGAGCGCGCCACGGGCGACTGCACCGCGACATGGGGCTCGGATCGACTCGTGATCGTCGTTGGCGCGCATCGGAACGCCGGCGGAGGTCACCGGGGAGTGATATCGGTCTACACTGCGTGGTCCTATCCGCCGGTCACTTCGGGCGGCGAGGCGCCACCCGAGGAGTAGCAAAGCCGGCGTTGGGTCACCGTAAAGGATTGAAAGCCATGCGGTTCCCTGATATTCGCCCCCTCATTCGTATCCTCGCGGAGAGCCAGAACGCATGAATTCCGGCTTGGTGATGTACGAGGAGGAGTTCCGGCTGATCGCCGGGATCTGCGACCGGCTTACGCGTGACGCGAACGCCAAGGTCGTCTTCCTCGTCGACAAGAACGGCCAGCTCATCGCGTCCGCTGGGCAGGCGCAGAACATGGACACGACGTCGCTCGCGTCGCTGACGGCGGGCAACGTCGCCGCCATGGGCGGGCTCGCGAAGCTGATCGGGGAGAAGGAGTTCCCCAACCAGTTCCACGAGGGCGAGCGCGAGTCGCTCCACATGAGCATCGTCGCCGGCCGGGTGGTCCTGGTCGTGATCTTCGACGCGAAGAGCTCGCTGGGCCTGGTGAGGCTCCGCGTGAAGAAGGCAGGGGAGGAGCTCGCGCGGGTATTCGAGGTCCTCGCGAAGAAGCAGGCGACGCCGGGCGCGCAGAGCCCGTTCGCCGAGATCACCGACGACGACATCGACAATCTCTTCAGCGAGTAGACATGAGCTTCATCAACTACAGCTCGCGCGAGATCAACTGCAAGATCGTCTATTACGGTCCCGGACTCTGCGGGAAGACGACGAACCTTCAGTACGTCTACGCAAAGACCAACCCGGACGCGAAGGGGAAGATGATCTCCCTCGCGACCGAGACCGAGCGCACGCTCTTCTTCGACTTCCTCCCGCTCTCGCTCGGCGAGATCCGCGGCTTCAAGACGCGCTTCCACCTCTACACGGTCCCCGGCCAGGTCTTCTACGACGCCAGCCGGAAGCTGATCCTGAAGGGCGTGGACGGCGTGGTCTTCGTGGCCGACTCGCAGATCGAGCGCATGGAGGCCAACATCGAGTCGGTCGAGAACCTGCGGGTGAACCTCTCCGAGCAGGGGTACGACCTCGACAGGATTCCCTACGTCGTCCAGTACAACAAGCGCGACCTCCCCAACGTCGCGACCGTCGAGGAGCTCCGCCGCTTCCTCAACGCCAGGAACGTTCCCGAGTACCAGGCCGTCGCTCCGACCGGGGTCGGCGTCTTCGAGACGCTGAAGGCCGTGGCCAAGCTGGTCCTGACAGAGCTGAAGAAGGGCGGGTAGCGCTCCCGAGGGGGAAAGACCGTGGCACGGGCCGAAGGCCCGCGCCGCACCCCGGGTGGTATATAGAGGGTCTCCTGTTCAGTGGATCCCCCGGCGCGCCCGGGGGAGTGAGGGTGAACGTGATGCGACTTCCCCGCCTCGCCGCACTGCTTCTCGCGGCCCTGCCGTGTCTCGTCGCCGCGCAGGCGCCCGCCGGCTCCTCCGCCGATCCATCCGCGTCCCCGGTCGCGCCGACGCAGACCGCCGAGGAGCAGAGCGAGCTGAAGGTCCGGAGCCTCGAGGAGCGCGTCACCGACCTCAAGGAGAAGATCTTCCGCACCAAGAACCGCCTGATGAACCTGCAGGAGATGGTCATCGGCGGCGACATCACGACCGGCGCGAAGGCGGTCCTGGTCCACCGGAACGAGATGGGCTCCTCCTTCTACCTGGAGTCCGTGACCTACGCGCTCGACGGCGCGCCCATCTACACGAAGGTCGACGTCGACGGGGACCTGGAGAAGCGCGAGGAGTTCGAGATCTTCAACGGCCGCGTCGTCCCGGGCAACCATCAGGTCACGGTGCAGATGGTCTACCGCGGCCACGGGTACGGGCTCTTCAGCTACCTGGAGGGCTACCGCTTCAAGGTCCAGTCCTCGTACACGTTCGACGCCGAGCCCGGCAAGGTCGCTGTCATCAAGGTCGTCGGCTTCGAGAAGGGCGGGCTCACGGCGGAGCTGAAGGACAGGCCCGCCGTCCGATACGACGTGAAGAAGGAAGAGGAGGGGGGTCGGCGGGGAGCATCCGCCACGCCGGGCGACGCGAAGTGAGCTCGCTTCGTCACATCCTCGGGTTGGTCGCGCTGGCCGCGGCCGCAGCCCCCGGGCTCTGCGCTGCGGCCGACTGGCTGGGCGACGGCGAGCGCGAGTACCGCGCGCTGGAGCAGCGGCTCGAGCTGGCGGAGAAGGATGGGGCGTCCTCCGATTCGGCGCCGATCACGATCGCCGCGAAGCGGCTCGCGGCGGCGGAGGAGCAGTACGCGCTCGGCGACTGGCTCCACGCGTCCATCCTGCTGGCCGGCGTGATCGGCGAGCGGGACGTGCGGCAGGCCGACTTCTACCCGCGCGCCGTCTTCCTGCTGGCCGACTCGCTCCGGAACAGGGGCTCGTGCCGGGCCGCGTCGGAGCTCTACGGTGAGCTGCTGGCGAGGCCCTCGGCGCCGGATCGCGCTGCGGTTGCGGCCGGAGCGCTCGACTGCGCGCTCAAGCTGGGGCGCTACATGGAGTTCGACTCGCTGGCGCGCGAGGCGCTGCGATCCGCCACGGGCGCCCCCTCGCCGGAGGTGCTCTACCTCGCGGCCAAGGGCGCCTTCTTCCGGCGCGACATCAACGACGAGGAGCGGATCAGCAACGCCCTCGAGGCCTTCTCTCGCGTCCCGCCGCCGTATCACGTGGCGGCCCGCTACTTCGAGGGCGTGCTGGAGCTCCAGGCGAAGCGGACGGACTCCGCGTTCGAGCGCTTCCACGAGTGCGCCGGGCTGCCGTCGGTCAACCCGGCGCAGACCGAGATCCGCGAGTACTGCACGCTGGCGCTGGCGCGCATCCACGCCAGCCAGGGGCAGTACGCCGAGGCGCTCGAGCGCTTCCGCCAGCTCCCCGTCGATTCGATCCACTTCGACGAGGCCGAGTACGAGAGCGCCTGGGCGCTCGTGAAGGCAGGGAAGCTCGACCAGGCGCTGCGGGTCGCCGAGGTCATCGCCGACCTCGCGCCGGACTCGATGACCGCGCCGCAGGCGACCATCCTCCAGGGCCACCTCCAGCTCAGGCTCGGCCGGTACTCCAAGGCGCTGGAGGCCTACAACCGGGTCATCAACACCTACGCCCCGGTCCGCGACGAGATCGACGCCATCCTCACGATGCACGAGGACCCGGCCAGGTACTTCGAGGAGCTGGTCGCCCGCCGCGGGAAGGCGTTCGACGTGTCCTCCCTCCTCCCGCCCCTCGCGCTCCGCTGGGCGTCGCGCTCGGGCGGCGTCGCCGGGGCCATAGGCCTCGCCGCCGGCATCCACGACGGCCGCGACGCGATCCAGGAGGCGGAGGGGATCGCCGACAGGATCGAGGCGGCCCTGTCGCGCGGCGGGGCGGTCGACGCGTTCCCCGCGCTGCGAAGCGCCTGGACCGCGAGCGACTCCGTCGAGACCGCCTCGGTCTGGCTCGAGGCGAGCATCACCGATCAGCTGCTCGACCTCTTCGGCCAGACGCTGCCGGAGGGCAGGCGGGCGCAGATGGCCGCCGCGCGCGAGAGCAGGCGGAGCCTCGAGAAGCCCATGGCCTCGCTGCCGAGGACGCTCGAGGAAGCCGACGCCCGTCAGGCCCGGCTTCGCGCGCGGATGGCTGGCGTCGAGCGGGAGGCCTCCCGCTTCGACTACATGGTCGCCGGGTGCACGGCCGCGATCGACGCGACGGAGCTCTGGGTCGAGCGCTACCGCGCTCAGCTGGGCGGGGACGCCGAGGCGCGCGCCGAGTTCGCCGACGAGCTGCGCCGTCACCGCGCCGTGATCGCGGCCTACGACACCGAGGTGAAGGCCATCCGCCAGGCGATCGGCGAGGCGCGCGACAAGGTCAGCGGCGTCGCCCTGGCCACGGGCGAGGCCGCGGTCCGCGAGCGCTTCCTCGCCGCGCTCGCCGAGGAGCGCAAGGCGCTGGGGCCGGCCCGCTCGGCGATCGACGAGGAGCGGCTAGAGCGCCTGCAGCGGGGCGAGGCGCTGATCTACCGGCTCGCCAAGCTCAGGGACCGGGCGCGGGTCGTGAAGGCAGCCGCCGCCCGCTCTGCCGAGGCCCGCGCCGGTGCCCTGCGCGAACGTGTCGGCGTGGAGCGGGCCGAGCTGCTGAGCCACGCCGGCGCCATCGATGGCGTGGTGCAGGAGGCCAGGTCCTTCGTGGGGGAGCTGGCGTTCCGCTCCTTCCGCGAGGTGCGGGAGCAGTTCTACCAGCTGGTGCTGAAGGCCGACGTCGGGATCGTCGACGTCGCCTGGTCGCGCAAGCGCGAGCGGCTCGACAAGATCCAGCAGCTCTCGCAGCAGAAGGCGACGGAGCTGCAGCAGCTCGATCGTGACTTCAAGACGCTGCTCAAGGAGGTCGACTAGCCGTGCGTCGCTTCGCCGCGCTCCTCGCCCTCGCCCTCGTCCTCGCGCCCGCGCGTGCGCCGGCCGCCGTCGCGCCGGCGCGCCGCCGTCCGCGCCGCGCGGCCGCGCCCGCGGTCGCCCCCGTCGCGCAGGCCGCGGCGCCGGATCTCCGCTCCTACGCCTCCTGCAGGGATCCGGGGCGCCGCCAGGGCGCCAGGACCTTCGCCGCCCGGCCGGGGGAGCCTCGCGCTCCCGCCCTGCTCGACGCCGAGTGGGACGCCTTCGCGATCGCCATCGAGCGCTACGCCGAGGAGGCGGGGAACTTCCGCGAGGAGGCGCAGGAGCTCATCAAGAAGGAGTTCGGGGCGAAGCGCGGCTTCCTGGCCGAGAACTACGAGCAGGCCGTGGGCGGGCTGGAGGTCCTGGAGCGGAACGAGCGCGAGGACGCCATCGCGAAGTTCGAGGAGTTCATCGCACGCTACCCGGACGATCCCACCTTCGGGCCCGACGCGATGTTCCGGCTCGCCGAGCTCTACTACGAGAAGGCGAACGACGACCACGCGGCCCAGCTGGTGGAGTACCAGGAGGAGGCACGCAGGGCGACCGCCGAAGGGCGTGACGCCCCCGCGGAGCCGGTGAAGAGCTACGCCCCCTCCATCGCGCTGTATCAGCGGCTCATCACGCAGTTCCCCGACTACCGGTTCACGCACGGCGTCTACTACCTGCTCGCATACTGCCTCGGCGAGATGGGGCAGGGGGACGAGTCGCGCGTCGCCTACCAGACGCTCATCCAGCGCTTCCCCGCGAGCCCGTTCATCCCCGAGGCGTGGGTCCGGCTCGGCGACTGGTACTTCGACGCGGTCGAGGCCGACAGCCTCTCCAACGCTGCGGTCGCCTTCTCCCGCATCTACGCCTTCCCCGAGCACCCGCTCTACTCGAGGGCGATCTACAAGCTGGGCTGGACCTACTACCGGATGGACCAGTTCGAGGAGGCGATCCGGGCCTTCGTCTACCTGCTCGATCACTACGTCGAGAAGTCCAAGGCGACCGGCGAGAAGGCGGGCGGCGACGTCTGGCCAGAGGCGGTCCAGTACGCAGCCATCAGCTTCGCCGACGAGAACTGGGGCGGCGTGGACAAGGCGAAGTCGTTCTTCGCCGAGAACGGCCACCGCCCGTACGAGGGCGAGGTCTTCGCGAGGCTCGGCGACGTCTTCTTCGAGGAGACGAAGTACGTCGAGGCGGTCGAGGCGTACCGGCACGTCCTCGCGCTCGATCCCTTCGCGCCCGACGCGCCGCGAGTGCACGCCAGGATCGTCCAGGCCTGGAGCAAGGACCGCCGGTTCGACCTCGAGGCTGGCGAGCGCGAGAACTTCGTCGCTGCCTACGAGGAGGGCGGCGCGTGGTGGGAGCGCAACAAGGGCGACCCGGACCTCCTCGCGCAGGTGCGCGAGGTGTCGGAGAAGAGCCTCATCCGCGCCGCGAGCTTCCGCCACGCGCAGGCGCAGAAGTACAAGGAGGAGGGGAACCTCGAGGTCGCGGTCTCGGAGTACCGCGGCGCCGCCAGGGCCTACGGCGACTACCTCAAGCGCTACCCGCACTCCCGCGAGGCGTACGAGCTCACCTACAAGTTCGCCGACTGCCTCTACAACGCCCTCGACTTCGAGCAGGCGGCGCGGGTCTACGCGCGCGTGCGCGACTTCCCGAACGATCGCTTCCGCGCCGAGGCCGCCGTCTCCGCGGTCATCTCCTGGGAGGGCGAGATCACGAGGCTCCAGCGGCTCGGGAAGCTCGAGGATCGGAAGGTGCTGCTCTCGACCGATCGCAAGGAGGGCGCACCGGCGGTGGAGCTCGTCCCGGCGGCCTGGGGGAACCTGGTCCGCGACTCCGACGCCTTCATCGAGCTCCTGCCGAGGCACGAGAAGGCGCCGGCGGTGGCGTACAAGGCCGCCGAGGTCTTCTACAAGTACGGCGACTTCGACGAGGCGCGGTGCCGCTTCGAGCAGGTGGTGGCGCGCCACCCGACCACCGACGTGGCCCAGTTCTCGGCCAACCTGATCATCGAGAGCTACCTGACTCAGAAGGACTGGGCGGCGGTGGAGGACGCGAGCACGCGGCTCCAGTCCGCCGAGGTCGCGAAGAACAAGGAGCTCTACACCACCCTGCAGAAGTTCAAGCTCGGCGGCCGCTTCAACCGCGCCATGCAGTCCATGGAGGCGAAGCGCTGGGACGACGCGGCGCGGCTCTTCCTCGCGCTCGTGGCGGAGGAGCCCAGGCACGAGTTCGCCGACAAGGCCCTCTACAACGCCGCGAGCTGCTACGAGGCCGGTCGCCGCTTCGAGAGCGCGCTCAGGCTCTACGAGCGGATCAGCGTCGAGTACCCGGCGTCGGTCCTGGCGGACGGGGCGCTGTTCCGCGTCGCCTGGAACGCCGAGAACACCTACGACTTCGACAAGGCCGTCGACCGCTACCTCGCGCTCGTCGAGCAGTACCCGAAGTCGAAGCACCGCAAGGACGCCCTCTACAACGCGGCCCGCTCGCTCGAGAACCTCCAGAGGTACGAGAAGGCGGCGACCGCCTTCGCGCGGTACGCGCTGCTCTACCCAGACGCCGAGGACGCGGCCCGCACCCAGTTCCACGCGGCGCTCATCTACGAGAAGACGCAGGACTGGAAGCGGGAGATCCAGGCGCTCCAGGAGTTCATGAAGCGCTTCTCCAGGACCAAGGAGACCGAGCTCCTCGTCCAGGCGAACCTCAAGATCGCCCAGGCCTGGCGTGAGCTGAAGGACGAGAAGAAGGCGCGCGACGGGTACGCCGCGACGCTCGCCGAGTTCGCCGCGCGTGGTCTCCGCGCCGAGGCGAGCCCGCGCGCGGCCGCCGCTGCCGCGGAGGCGCGCTTCCAGCTCGCCGAGATCGACTTCGCGAAGTACGACAAGATCGCGCTGCCTGCGACGACCAACACGAAGAAGCTCAAGCAGGCGCTCGACGCCAAGTTCGCCGAGGCGAAGAAGGTCGCGCCGCAGTACGACGACGTGATGAGGTTCAAGCGGCCCGACTGGACCCTGGCCGCGTTCTACCGGAAGGCCTACCTGCTCGAGCGGCTCGCGCAGACGATCTACGAGGCGCCGCCGCCGCCCGAGTTCAAGAAGAAGGGGGCGGAGGAGTACCTGGCCGCCTACCAGGACGGCCTCGCCCAGTTCGCGCAGCCTTTCGAAGACCAGGCGGTCAGCGTCTACGTCCAGGCCATCGAGGCGGCCCGCAAGCTCCACGTGAAGAACGAGTGGACCAAGAAGATCGGCGAGTCGCTGTCCCGGTTCCGGCCCAAGGAGTACCCGGTCCTGAAGGAGCCCCGCGCCCGCTTCCTCGCGGACGATCTAGCGCCCGTGGCATGGGCCGACACGCCGGCAGGGCCCTCCGTCCGGAAGGAGGCGCTGCCGCCGGAGGCGGCGCCGGCCGCCGCCGTGCCCCCAGCCGCGCCCCCCCAGGGAGATGCGGACGGCGCCGGCAAGGGCGTGCCGGACGTCGCCGGCGACGCACCGCCCGCGGCCGAACCCGAGAAGGCCGCGGCCAGCCCGGCGCCCGAGGCTGCCGCCGAGGTAGCCGAGCCCGCCGCGCCGTCGAAGAAGAAGGCGTCCGCCAAGGCGGCCGCCCCGAAGAAGAAGCGCGCGCCAGCGAAGCGTCGCTAGCGCCACAGGAGAGGTGACACTGGTGAGATCGACGTCCCCGCAGCTATTCGGCGCCATCGCGGCCCTGCTCCTGGCGGGAGGCTGCGCCACGACCGGTGGAACGGGCCAGGGGTTCGACGGCCGCGCCAAGCAGGCGGACGAGAAGCTCCCAGTGGCCGCGCGGTTCTACGACGCGGGCGAGCGTGCGCTCGTCGAGGACGCGCAGGGGCGGCAGCTCGCGGCGCGGAAGGCCGTCGAGGAGGGCAACCTCGACAAGGCGCGCTCCGAGTTCGCGGCCGCGGCCGAACGCTACGCCCGCTTCGTCGACACCTACCCGCTCTCCGAGTGGCGGATCTCCTTCAGGTACAAGGCCGCGGAGTTCTATCTCTTCTCCCAGCAGCACGAGCTCGCGGCCGCGCAGGCCGACAAGGCGCTCGCGGACGCCGCGGCGAGCGACGTCACCCGGGCGATGGCGGCGCAGCTCTCCGCCGTCGCGTGGCGCGGCGTCGCGGTCCAGCGGATCAAGGCGGGCGAGCTGGAGCCGATCAAGCTGTCGACGGCGGAGCAGCGCGCGGGCGCCGAGCTCGCGCCGCGGGCGCCGCCGGAGCCGTGGAAGCGCTTCGCGAGCGCAGTGGATGCGTACCTGCCCGTCTGGGAGAAGCACCCCGAGGCGGCCAAGCGGCCCGGCGAGCGCAGCCTGGCCCTGCCTCCCTGGCAGGCCGCCCTCATCGCGGCCGAGGTCTACTACGCCAGCGACGAGATGGGCGAGGCACAGAGGCGGCTCGAGAAGGTCATCGCGGCCTGGCCGGAGGAGGCGGACGCGATGGAGAGCGCCGTCCAGCTGCTGCTCCAGACCTTCCTGGTGCGCAAGGACGACGACGGCTTCGCGGCGGCGAAGGCTCGCGTGAAGGGGATCCTCGACGCGCAGATCGCGAAGGCCTCGGACCCGCGTGCGAAGGAGACCTTCGCACGCCTCCGCGACCAGATCGGCCGGCTGGAGCAGGGGATCGACTTCGCCGTGGCCAAGCGGCTGCTCGACGGCGGCAAGCCCGTCGAGGCAGCGGAGGGGTTCGAGCGCTTCGCGGCCGCCCACGCCTCCTCCGCGGATGCCTCGAACGCGCTCTTCAACGCGGCGTTGGCGTGGGAGAAGGCGGGGCGGCCGGAGAAGGCGGTCGAGGTTCGCGAGAAGCTCGTCGGGACGTACGCGGACTCGCGGATGGCGCCGCTGGCGGCGCTGTACCTCGCCGGCGCCGCCTCGAAGCGAGGCGACCACGAGGCTTCGGCGCGTCACTACCGTACGTACCTGGAGCGCTGGCCCGACGCGCCCAACCGCTGCCTCGCCCTGCAGAACGTCGGCTACGAGCTCGACGTGCAGGACAAGACGGTGGAGGCGGCGGAGCGGTACCTCGCGTTCGGCGGCGAGGCGCGCTGCGCGAAGGAGCGGCCGAACGAGGTCGCGAAGGCCCTCTACCGCAGCGGGAAGCTCTTCGTCGATTCGAAGCAGAGGCCGAAGGCTAAGGAAGCATTCGAGGCGGCGGCGCGCGTCGAGGGAGTGACCGACGCGGCGGCGAAGCAGCAGATCGAAGACGCCAGGCGGCAGGCCAAGAGGTTGTAAGGTGACCGGAACGACCGCAAAGATCCATCGGGGAGCACGGCGCGCGGCCTTGGTGGCGCTCGCCCTCGCCGTCTCTCCCGTCCCGGTCCGGCCACTGGACTCGCCGGCGCCGGCGCCCGCCGTGGTTCCAGCGGCTCCCGCTCCCGGCCAGCCGGCAGACTCCGTCGCGGCGCAGCAGGTCGCGCCGGCCCCGGCGCCGCTGCCGGTCGGGCCCATGAAGGCCGCCGGGCGAGCCGCCCCTGCCGCGCAGGCCCTGGCGCGCGACGCGTTCGCGGAGGGGCTACGGCTCGAGGGGGCGGGAGACCTCGCTGGTGCCGCCGCGGCGTTCGATCGCGCCCTGACCACCGATCCGGATCTCGCGTGGGCCGGGCTGAACGCCGGCCTCGCGCGGGAGCGGCTCGGCGACCTGCCGGGCGCTCGCGGCGCCTACGACCGGACCATCGCGCTGAACCCCGACTTCGTCCCCGCGCCGCGCAACCTGGCGCGCACCTGGATCCGTGCGAAGGAGCTCGACCTCGCCGAGCGCGAGCTGAAGGTGCGGCTGGAGAAGGCGCCGGAGAGCGCCGGACTCCGCGTCGCGCTCGCAGACGTCCTGCTGGCGGCGGGCAAGCTCGACGAGGCGGAGCAGGAGGCGCGCCGCGCCCTCAAGTCGGACGAGCGGTGCGTTGCGGCGATGGTCGACCTGTCGACCGCGTACACCCGTCGCAAGCGGCACGAGCTCGCGCGGATGGTCCTCGACAACGCGAGCCAGGTCGATCCCAGCGACCCGACCATCGCGAACCGGCTCGGGCTGGTCGAGCTGGCGGCCGGCAACCGGCCGCAGGCGATGGAGTTCTTCAGGAAGGCGGCGCTCCAGCCCGACTACGCTGAGGCCAACGCCAACTACGGCGTGATGCTCGTGGACACCGAGGACTACCAGGAGGCGGTGCGCCGGCTCGAGGCGGCGGCGAAGTACGCGCCGGGCAGCCCCTTCGTCTGGCTCAACCTCGGGAACGCGTACCGCGGCGCGGCGCAGTTCGATCAGTCCGAAGGGGCCTACCGCAAGGCGATCGAGCTCGATCCCGCCCTGACCGACGTGCACTTCAACCTGGGAGTCCTCTACCTCGACGGAGAGCGGGAGGGGCTTCCGACGCTCCAGCGGCTCGAGAAGTCGGTCGTGTTCTTCGACGAGTTCGAGAAGGCGGGCGGCGGCGAGCCTCGGATCGCCGAGTACCGGAAGGACGCGGCGAAGGCGATGGATCGCGAGAAGAAGCGGCTCGCTCGCGAGGAGCGGGACAGGCTGCGTCGCGAAGCCGAGGCGAAGAAGAAGGAAGAGGAGGCCCGCAAGGCGGCGGAGCTGGCGGCGCAGAAGGCCGCCGAGGAGGCCGCGAGGAAGGCTGCCGAGGAGGCGGCGGCGCTCGCCGCCCAGGAGGCCGCCAAGAAGGCTGCCGAGGAGGCGGCGGCGGCCGCCGCCAGGAGGCCGCCCGTAAGGCCGCCGAGGAGGCGGCGCGCAAGGCTGCAATCCCGGCGCCCACCGCGCCCGCACCGACGCCTCCCCCGGGTGCTCCGGCCACGGAGCCGGCGCCTGCACCCGTGGCGGCCGGCGCGACCACGCCCGCAGCGGCGGTTCCCGCGCCTGGCCCGACCGCCGTGGTCACGCCTGACGCGGCTCCCGCACCGGCGGCACCGGCCCCCGCTGTCGCGCCCGCGCCAGCCCCTGCGCCGCCCGACGCGGCTCTAGCGCCGGCGACACCAGCCGTCGCACCGGCCCCCGCTGTCGCGCCCGCGCCAGCCCCTGCGCCACCCGACGCGGCTCTAGCGCCGGCGACACCAGCCGTCGCACCGGCACCCGCTGTCGCGCCCCCGGACCAGCCCCAACCCCCTGCCAGCCCCGCTGACCCCGTGCAGTCGCCGGCGCCGCCGGCCGGTGTTCCGGCGGGTGCGGAAATGGGTGACAAATGAAGTCGAATCGCGCGCTTGTGACGCTCTTCGCCGCCGTGCTAACGATCACGGCGGTCCCTGCGGGAGCCCAGCTTGCACCCCGCACGACGGCCGCGGCAAAGAAGGAAGTGCCGCGTAAGATCCTCCGGCTCGAAGAGATGAAGGTGGAGGGAAAGATTCAGAAGCCCCAGGCGATGTTCCTCATGCCGCGCGCCAACCTGAACTTCGGTGAGCTCGACAGGTCTGAGCCATTCCTGGAGAAGGTTGCGAAGGCGGTGGAGAAGGCGCCGTTCTAGGCCGGTGGGACCGGCCACTGGAGCAGGTGAAGCGCGATGTCGGGACAGCACGGCAAGGTTCTCAGGGTCGGAGTGATCATCGGCGGCAAGATCGTCGAGGAGCGCGTGCTCCCGCCGCGCCAACCGATCACCATCGGCTCGGGACCGAAGAACACCATCGTGGTCGCGAGCGCCGGCGTGCCGGAGAGCTTCACCCTCCTGACCTTCGGCGGCGACCAGTACCACCTCCACTTCGCCGAGGGGATGGACGGCAACGTCCAGAGCCCGCACGGGCAGGCCGACTTCGGCGCCCTGATCTCGCAGGGGACCGCGAAGAAGCAGGGGGCGGCGTACGTCGTCGCGGTCCGCGAGGAGCAGCGAGGCAAGGTCGTCATCGGCGAGGTGAACCTCCTCTGGCAGTTCGTCGCGCAGCCGACCGAGGCGCCGAAGGCGAACCTCCCCAAGGAAGCCAGGGGGAACCACTTCCAGAGCATGGATCGGCTGTTCGTCACGCTCCTCGCGCTCTCGATCATGGTGCACGGCGGGACGTACGTCGCGCTCGCCAACACCCAGCTCCCTCCCGAGGTGACGCTGGAGGAGATCCCGGACCGTTACGCGAAGGTCCTCATCCCCGAGAAGCTCCCCAAGCCGCCCGAGCCACCCAAGGACGAGGGGAGCAAGAAGGAGGAGAAGGTCGTCGAGAAGAAGGCGAGCGAGGACAAGAAGCCCGCCGAGTCCACCGAGCAGCAGGCAGCGCGCAAGGCGGCGAGGGCGGCCGCGGTAGCGAAGGCCGTCCAGTCCAGGGGCATCCTGAAGGTGCTGGGCGCGCTCGGCCCGGGAACGGGCGGTGGCGCGGTGGCTGACGTCTTCGGCGCGGGCGGCGGCATGACCGACGTCGCGTCGGCGCTCTCCGGCGCTGGCGGCGTCGCGGTCGCCACCGATCCGGGCGCCGGCGGCGGGCGCAAGGGCGGTGGTCAGGGCGGCGCGGCCTCGATCGGCAACCTCGCGACGTCCGGCGGCGGGCAGGTCGCCTACGGCGCGAAGACGGAGGTCAAGGTCACCGGGAGCGTCGCCGCCGAGGAGGCGGAGGTCGACTCGGCCGAGATCGACTCGCAGAAGCTCGCCGGCTTCATCAGGGCGCGCATGGGGCTCATCAAGGCCTGCTACGAGAACGCGCTGAAGCGGAACCCGAACCTGAAGGGGAAGATCGCCATCCGGTTCACGATCCTCGAGACTGGCGGCCTCGCCGACCTCGAGGCCGTCGCCAACACCATGGGCGCCGCCGACGTCTCCAACTGCATCATGGCGACCATGAGGAGCTGGCGAACCCAGTTCAAGCCGTCTGGTCCCGTCACCGTGGAGTACCCGTTCGTCTTCTCGCCGGTACAGTGACGTGAAGGCCATCCGCCTGAGCGAGCTCCAGGAGCTCATTCAGAGCCAGCCCTTCGCAGCCTGGTGGGGCGACTACCAGCGCGGCGTCTCGACGGCGCGGGAGGCCCGCCTCCACGACGAGGACCTCGTCGCGCAGGCGCAGCTGATGGAGCTGCGTGCCGAGCTGGCCCAGCGCGCGGCCGTCGACGTGTTCACCGCGGCGGGCGAGACGGAGGAGGCGGCGGCGCGCACCGGGGGCGAGGCGCAGTCGCTCGAGAACCGCGCGCTGGAGATCGTGGGCGCGTACGAGGATCAGCGCTTTCGCACGTCCGACCTCTGGTACCGGCTCGGCGGGGCGGAGCGCGCGGTCGAGCTGGCGCGCGAGGCCGCCGCCGGCTCGAGCCGGCCGGAGCCCAGGGCGGCGCTCGAGCACGCCGAGCGGACCCGGAGCCACCTCCAGGGCGAGTACGAGTCGGAGGACGCGCGCCGCACGCGCCTCTGGGCGGAAGTCGAGGGGACCTGGGAGAAGGCGTTCACGCGCTCGCTGATCGCCGCCGAGACCTCGCTGCGGACCCGCGTCGTTCGCCGCGAGGCGGAGCGGCTCTTCAAGGAGGCGGAGGAGCGGCGCGCGCGGGCGCGGCAGCTGCGGTCGGACGCCGACGCCGCGGGGCGGGCGCGCGGCGCTGCCGAGAAGCGGCTCGGCGAGCTGCTCGCGGGCGCCGCCGAGCGGTTTGGCTGCACGCCGGGTGAGTCCTTCCTCTACTGGCGTCACCGGGAAGACCAGCGGAGCGCGTTCGCCGTCTCGCTGGTCGACGAGCCCGACGCGTACAACCTCGAGGTGAAGCCGCTCGCGATCTACACGGTCGGGCGCCAGCGCGGGATCGCGTTCCTGGAGCCTGCGCGCGAGGGGCTCGGACGCACCGTGGAGGAGGGGGATCGGCGGTTCGAGGAGGTGCTCCTCGGTCCGCGCAAGGGTCGGCGCCCCGACGACGGCGCGGCCACACCGGATCCAGCCAAGGCATGAACATCGACAAGGCGAAGGTGCTGCGGCAGTCCCCGGTGTTCGAGCTGCTCTCGGGCGCCGAGCTCGACGTGCTCGGCGAGCTGTCGAAGCCGCGAGGCTTCGCGCGCGGCGAGACCGTCTTCGCCGAGGGCGAGCTCGGCGCGTCGCTGTACGTCCTCGCCAGCGGCGAGGTCGAGGTCGTGAGCGGCCCCGCGGGCGGGGAGAAGGTGCTCGCCGTCCTCGGGGCGCCGGCAGCCTTCGGCGAGATGTCCCTGATCGACCGGGAGCAGCGGTCCGCCACCGTCCGCGCCCGGTCGGACTGCGTCGCCCTGCAGCTCACCGCCGAGAACTTCTCCACGTTCAGGAAGCACTCCCGGGACGGGTTCACGCTCGTCGTCGTCAACATCGCACGGCTCCTCTCGAGCCGGCTCCGTGAGGTCAACGCTCGCCTCGCCGAGCGCCTCTAGCCAGGGAAACACGCCATGATCGAGCTTCTCCTCGCCGTCGCGCTCGGGGCAGGCGCCCTTCCGAACTTCCCGATCGACACCGGCGGGCGCATCTCGCAGTCGGCCATCGGGATCGAGCTCGGCAGCACCCCGGTGATCGTGGTCGCGGCTGGCGAGAGCGTCGTCGCGGTCCGCGGCGACGGAGGCGGCGTTCCCGGCTTCCCGTTCGCCCTCGGCCCCGGCGAGGCGGCGAGCGGCGCGCCCGCCGCCGGCGACATGGACGGCGACAAGCGGCCCGAGGTTGCGGTCGTGTCCGCCTCGGGGAAGGTCTTCCTGTGGAGCGGCAAGCTCCTCCCCGGCTTCCCGCTCCCGCTCGGGGCGCGCGCCAAGGCCGGCGCCAGCTTCGTGGACGTCGACGGCGACGGCAAGCCCGAGGTGCTGGTCGGCGACGAGCGCGGCAGGCTGCACGCGTTCAAGCGGAGCGGCGCCGAGGCGCGCGGCTACCCCATCGCGCTCGGCCGCGCGGTGACCAGCTCCACGTCGAGTGGGACGTTCGCGGGCGGGACCTCGATCGCCGTCGGCTGCGAGGACGGCAAGGTCTACGTCATGGACACGGCGGGCCACGGGCGGCAGGGCTTCCCGCTCGCCACCTCGTTCGCGGTGACCGGCGCTCCGATCTTCGCCGACGTCGACGACGACGGGGCGAACGACCTCGTCGTCGCGAGCCAGGACTTCGGCGTCTACGCGGTCGATGCGAAGGGGAAGGCGCTGAAGGGCTTCCCCCACAAGGCGAGCTACCGGATCTACGAGGGGCCGGCTGCCGCCGACGTCCTGGGTGACTCGCGGCTCGAGATCGCCTTCGCGTCGGCCGACGGCCTGCTCCACGTCATCGACTCCCGCGGCAAGGCGCTCCCCGGCTTCCCGATCCGGCACTCGGGGCGCATCTTCGGCGGGCCGGTCCTGGGCGACCTCGATCGCGACGGGGCGGTGGACGTCGCGGTGGTCTCGTCCGACGGCGCGGTCTCGGCTTACGACCGGACCGGCAAGCGCCTGGCCGGGTTCCCGGCGGCGCTCGGCGGAGCCGACGTCGCCGCCTCGCCGCTCCTCTTCGACGCCGTGGGGGACGGGACGCTCTCCGTCTTCGTCGGCGTTCCCGCCGGGCAGCTGCACGCGGTGCGGGCGCCGCGCGCAGGGACGGCCCTCGCTGCGGCGCCATGGCCGTGCTCGGCGCGCGACGCCTCGCGCTCCGGGCGGTTCGGTCCCAACCCGCCTTCTTACCGTGACCTCGCGCTCTCGCCGGCCGAGCCGCGAGCGATGGACACCCTGGTCGCGAAGTGGCGCAGCGTCTGGCTGGACGCCACGCCGGGTCAGGCGGTGCCAGAGCCCAAGATCGAGTGGTTCAAGAACGGCCGCCCCGCGAAGGAGTTCGACGGGAAGCGCGAGCTGGCCCCCGGGACGGTCCGGCGCGGCGAGCGCTGGCGCTACGTCCTGACGCCGACGGTGGGGACGCGCATCGCGGAGAGCCCCGAGGTCCGGGTGCTCGACACGCCCCCTGGCGAGGCGACGCTCGCCCTCGATCCCCCGCAGCCATCGCGCTCGGCCGTGGCGCGCCTGGTCGTCACGAGGCCGCCCGCTGACCCCGACGGCGACGCGATCACCTACCGGATCGACTGGCTGCTGGAGGGGCTGGAGACCGGCGTCAGCGGGGAGAAGCTCCCGGGCGAGCTGATGCGCAAGGGGGCGCTCGTGACCGCCCGGGTCGTGGCCAGCGACGGAGAGCTGGACGCCAAGCCGGTCTTCGCGTCGGCGCGGGTAGGCGACACGGCTCCAGGGGCCGTCGCCGTGGCGCTGGAGCCCAAGTCGCCACGGCGCACGGACAAGGTCTCGGTGCGGCTGGAGCGCGCCGCGACGGACATCGACGGGGACTCCATCGTCTACCGCCACCGCTGGAGCGTGGCGGGCGAGGCGCGCAACCAGCCGCTGGAGGCGCCGCTGCTCCCGGCAGGTGGTGCGCGGAAGCACCAGAAGGTGAAGGTCGAGGTCCGCGCCTTCGACGGCCAGCTCGAGGGGCCGCCCGCCGAGGCCGAGGTGACGTTCCGCAACACCGCGCCGACGATGCCGCGGGTCGAGATCGACCGGCGAAGCCGCGCAAGGGTGAGCCCCTGCGCGCCGTCGTCGTGAGCGCCTCGTCCGACGTCGATGGCGACGACCTCATGTACCGCTTCGCCTGGAGCAAGAACGGCAAGCCGCTGACCGTCGCGGGCGACCCGCGCGAGGTCCCCGGCGGCGAGGTCACCCGCAACGACCGGTTCGAGGTCACCGTCACCCCACACGACGGCGAGGAGGACGGTCCGGCCGCGACCGCCATCTCGATCGTCACCAACACGCCTCCGGAGCCTCCCCGGATCGCGCTCGAGCCCGCCCACCCCAGGGGCGGCGAGCAGATCAAGCTCGTCGTCCAGCGCCCCGCGAGCGACGTCGACGGCGACGCCGTCCGGCTCCAGATCGCCTGGACTCACGAGGGGCGCCAGACCGGTGGCTCGGGCGAGGCCCTCGGGCCGTCGGACTTCAAGAAGCACGAGCGGGTCAAGGTGGTCGTGACCCCGCATGACGGACAGGAGGCGGGCGAGCCGGTCGCCGTCGAGGTGACCGTCAGACAACGCCGTGCCCGGCGCACCCGAGGTCGCCTTCAGCACGGCGAAGCCGGCGGTGACCGGGCCGTTCAAGGCGGTCATGAAGGTCGCGGCTAAGGACGCCGACGGCGACGCGCTCAAGTACCGCTACCGCTGGTTCCGGGACGGCGCGCCCGTGGAGGTCTCCGACGGGAGCGAGGGCTCCACGAAGGCGCCGTTCTGGACCAGCACCGCCGAGCTCCCCCGTGCCCTCTTCGCCAAGGGGCAGCACTGGGAGGTGGAGGTAGAGGCGAGCGACGGCGAGGCCTGGGGGCCGGCCGCACGCGCCCGGACCCTCGTCGTCAACAGCCCCCCACCGGCCCCGCAGGTCGGCTTCTCTCCCGGCCGGCCGCGCCGCGGTGACGGGCTCAACCTCTCGGTCAAGCAGGCGGCGGACCCCGACGGCGACGCCGTCACCTACCGGTACACCTGGTACAAGAACGGCCAGCAGCTGGCCAATCCGCCCGACCAGGCCCAGATCGCGCGCGGCGCCCTCCGCAAGGGCGAGCAGTGGGCGGTCGAGGTCGTGGCGATGGACGGCGAGGCCGAGAGCTCCGCGGTCCGGGCCGAGGCCGTGGTCGCCGATACGCCGCCGGCGGCGCTCGCGCTCAACCTGTGCGACGGCCCGGTTCGCGAGGGGGCCGATCTCACCGCCACCGTCCTCACCCCGTCGGTCGACGACGACGGAGACTCCATCACGCTCCGCTCGGAGTGGACGGTGAACGGCAAGGTGGTCCCGCAGAGCCAGGGGCAGTTCAGGCTCACTGGCGTCGCGCTCAAGAAGCACGACCTCGCCCGCATCGTCGTCACGCCGTTCGACGGCGAGCTGTCGGGCCCGCCCGCGGCGGCGGAGTGCCGCGTGATCAACACGCCTCCTTCGGCGCCGCAGATCGCCATCGAGCCGGCGGAGCCGACCGCGAAGTCCGGGCTCAACGTAAGGGTGGCTCGCCCCGCGCCGGATCGCGATGGGGACTCCATCGCCTACCGGTACCGCTGGATCCGCGACGGCGTGCCGGCCGGGATCGAGGTGGCCTCGGTCGCCTCCGGGACCCCGCGCCACCTGGAGCGTTGGCGGGTCGAGGTGACGCCGTTCGACGGCGAGGAGGAAGGCGAGCGGATCGTCGCCGAGGCCTCGGTGGTGAACACGCCACCGGCGGCCCCGGCGGTCGTGATCACCCCGGCGGTGCCGACCGTGGGGCAGTCGCTGGAGTGCGCCGTCACGACTCCGGCGCAGGACGCCGATCGCGAGGCCGTCACGGTCCTCCATCGCTGGAAGCGCGACGGGAAGCCGATGCCGCTCTCCGACAGGGCCGTCCTGCCCGCAGGAGTGGTCCGCCACGGCGAGAAGTGGAGCTGCGAAGCGTGGGGCTCGGACGGCCACGCCGACAGCAGCCGCATGGAGACCAGCGTCACCGTCGCGAACACTCCCCCGGGTGCTCCGACCGTGGCCGTGGAGCCCGCCACGCCGCGCGCCGGCGACGACCTCTCCTGCCGGATCGTGGCCGACTCCGCGGACGCCGATGGCGACACCATCACGTACGCGTACACCTGGCAACGGAACGACAAGCCGGTTCCACCGGGCGCCGATCCGCGCGTCGTGGCGGCGAGCCTCGTCAAGAAGGGCGATCGGTTCCGGTGCAGCGCCACGCCGCGCGACGGTCGGCAGGACGGGGCGCCAGGGAGGGCCGAGCGGACGGTCGGCAACTCGCCGCCGGGCCCGACGCGGGTCACGCTGGAGCCCTGGAACCCCGTCGAGGGGAAGCCGGTCCGCTGCGTCGTGGTGACGAAGTCCGAGGATCCGGACCGCGACGACGTGAAGTACCGGTTCACCTGGCAGAGGAACGGCCAGCCGCAGCCCTTCGCCGAGTCGTCGGTGGAGGTCCCGGTACGGCTCGTCAAGGCTCGTGACCGCTGGCGCTGCGTCGTCGTCCCCACCGACGGCGATCTCGACGGTCCCGAGGCGGGGAGCGAAGAGGCCCAGATAGGTGCGACGTCGGGTCCCATTTCGGGCCCCGCGACGGGGTTGGACGCAGAGCTGCCCTGATCGGAGTCCCGCTTTGAGGGGGCGGCGGGAGGTGATCCCCGCCGCCTCACACCTTAATTGACCCCGTCGAAGCGAAGCGTCTATACTCCCAAGGCTTTTCCCGAACTCTCTCGGTGGGGTGAACGCTTGAAGACGCTCTTCGCGGCGCTGGCCGCTCTTTTCCTGGCAGGTCCTGCCCTCGGTCAGACCGTGGGCGACATCCAGATCGGGGGCGGGAATCCGTTCCTGATGAAGAAGGCCTCCTCCCACGTCACCCAGGTGAAGGGCGCGATGAAGCAGGTGCTCGGGCGCGTGGAGGAAGCGCGAAACGAGAAGGACATCGTCAAGCTGAACTGCGTCAACGAGAAGCTGGCGCAGATCAAGCAGATCCTGAACGTCGCCGAGGGCGCCGAGATGGCGCTCCAGGAGGCGCTCGCCAAGGGCGACGCCGGCGCCGACGCCGAGTACTCCAAGATCGCGATCGCCCGTGGCAAGGCCGACCAGCTGCGAACCGAGGCCGAGGAGTGCATCGGTCAGCTCGCCTTCGTCGTGGACGAGAAGACCTCGGTCGAGGTGCAGCAGCCCGAGGATCTTCCCCCCGAGGTGAGGCTCACGGGCGACTCGTTCGGCGGGGTGACCGCGAGCGAGAACGCCACTGACCCGTCGTCGATCAGCAAGTCGGCCGACAGCATCGGCTCCGCCTTCGGTGGGGGCGGGTTCTTCACGCCGCCGCCGCCCGTGCGGCGGCCGTATCCGGCGAGCCCCTACTAGTAATGGCCGCCGCGCGAGGGGCGCGGCTTCGAGATTGCCCGCGGATTCCGTGCGTGGGGCGAGCCCGGCCAGGGGGATGCCCGCCCCGGCGGGGGGATTGAGGGAGAGATGACCGCGAGGACTTTCAGGGGAATCGGGTTCGCAGCCGGCGCGCTCGCGCTGATGTTCGCTGCGCCCGCGAGCGCCGGTGTAGGGGATGGGATCCGGATCGGGGGGAGCGACGGCGTGCTCCACCCCTTCCTCGAGATCACCGCGCGGTACGACTCGAACGTCTACACGACCGACGCCGGTGCCGCCCAGGGCGACCTGGCGTTCCACTTCCGGCCCGGCCTGAAGCTCGACGTTCCGGGCGAGATGGTCGCCGTCGACGCTCGCGCCGCGGTGGAGCGGGTCCAGTACCTGGGGATGGGCGACAACACGGCCGACATCAGCGGCTGGTGGGGGGACGCCGGGCTCCGCCTGTCGGTGAACCCGAAGGGGCGCGTCGCCTTCGAGCTGCGCGAGGCCTTCCGGCGCAGCAACCAGGTGCAGGCGCTGTCGCTCGCGACGCCAGCGATCGCCAACTACAACATGCTCTCCGTCACGGTCCCGTTCATGCCGGGCGGCGGCGCGCTCATCTTCGCGCTGGGCGGTGACTGGGCCATCGAGTCCTACGAGCCGCTCGCCGGCGATGGGCCGTGTGCCTCCGGGGGGCTCGCCGGCGACCCCTCCTGCGACTCCGAGTCACTGAAGAAGCTGGGTTACAGCGACCTCCAGGGGCGCGGCTCGGCCATCTGGAAGTTCCTGCCGCGCACGCAGGCGACCTTCGACGCCGGCTACTCGATGCGGCTCCCGAACGAGACGGATCCCCTCGCGCCTGGTTACTCGCCCGAGATCGCCACGCTGCGCCTCGTCGCCGGCCTCTCGGGGCTCGTGACCACGCAGTTTGGCGCGACCATCCGGGCGGGCTACGGCGCCACCATGGCCGAAGGCACCTCCTACGACGTCGGCACGTGGCTCGCCACGGTCGAGGCCGAGTGGATCCCGGTCGCCGAGGCGTCGGTGAAGGCCGGCTACTCCCGCAACCTCGGCACCGAGCCAGGCGCGGCCTACGCGGTCTACACGATGCACCGGCTCTCGGCCGACGCCCAGTACAAGGTCGCGCGGCGGTACACCGCCAAGCTCGGCGTCCGCTACGACATGGTCGCGTACCAGGTCACCGGCAACGACACGACGGCCAGAGTGCTGCTGATCGAGCCGTCGCTGCAGGCCGAGGTGGCGAAGTGGCTGCACGCCGATCTCGGCTACACGCTCACCAATCGTGACTCCACCTACGGTGGCGTGGGGAGCGAGCCGGCGACCTTCGACTACACGCGCCACGCGGTCTTCCTCCGGGCGTCGGTCATCTACTGACGGCGGACCTCGTGAGCTGGCGCCCCGGCCGGCGCTCCCTCGCTGCGGGCGGCCGGCCGCGCCACTCGGGCACCATGAACCGCCTCGGACCAGTCGCACTCCTCGCCGCGCTCGTCGCCCTCTCCGGCTGCCCGCGCGCGCCGCGCCCCGTCCTTCCGGAGCGGACGGTCGACACCGTCGCGTCGACGCTCGGCGCCGGCGACCTCATCGAGGTCAGGGTCTTCCAGGAGCCGGAGCTCTCCGGTCTCTACCAGGTCGGCGCGCAGGGGGACCTCATCTTCCCGCTCTGCCGGCGGGTCGTCGTCGGCGGGATCACGGCCAACGGCGCAGCCGAGAAGCTCCGCGCCTGCCTCTCGGAGGGCTTCCTGCGCGACCCGCAGGTCACCGTCCTCGTCCGCGAGTTCAACTCGAAGAAGGTCTTCGTCTTCGGGGAGGTCCAGAAGCCCGGGACGTTCCCCTACCAAGACGGCATGACGGTGATCCAGGCGGTGACGCTGGCCGGCGGCTTCACCAGGACCGCCGCGCAGAACAGCACCTCGGTCACCCGCCGCGTCGACGCGCAGGAGGTGAAGGTGCGCGTGAACGTGCAGGACATCGCGCTCGGCAAGGCGCCGAACTTCATGCTGGAGCCCGGGGACATCGTCTACGTCCCGGAAAGTCTGTTCTAGGGGTTCGTCGGCGCAGGTCCGCGCCACGCACGGGGCGGCCGCGGGTGAGCCGCTCGCCCCCCGCCGCCCTCACTGAAACCGCGCCGATCGCGCCGGCACGGCCCGTGCTCAACCGCGGGCATGCTCGTGCGCGTACGCTCCGGCGCCCTCCTCGGCGTCGGCTCAGTCCCGGTCGACGTCGAGGTCGAGGCCGGCAATGGGATGCCGGGCTTCCACCTGGTCGGGCTCGCGGGCAGCGCGGTCCAGGAGGCGAAGGTCAGGGTCCTCGCGGCCATCCGCAACACCGGGATCAAGGTCCCGCAGAAGCGGGTCGTGGTGAACCTCGCGCCGGCCGACCTGCGCAAGGAGGGGACCGGCTTCGACCTTCCGATCGCCGCCGCGCTCCTCGCCGCCCTCGGTGAGGTCCCGGCGGACGCGCTGGCGGGGCTCCACTTCACCGGCGAGCTCTCGCTGTCCGGAGACGTGAAGCCGGTTCGCGGAGTCCTCCCGCTCGCCATCGCGGCCCGCGCCGCGGGCGCGCGCGGGCTCGTCTGCCCGGCCGCAAACGGGCTGGAGGCCGGGATCGTCGAGGGGCTCGCCGTCCATCCGGTCCGGCACGCCGGGGAGCTGCTCGGCTGGTTGCGGGGCGAGGTCGCGCTGGAGCCCATCGCCGCGGAGGAGGCGGCTGGCGTCCCCAACCCGCACGGCCTGGATCTCGCCGACGTCGCCGGGCAGGAGCACGCGAAGCGCGCGCTGGAGATCGCCGCTGCGGGCGGTCACAACCTGCTCTTCTTCGGGCCACCCGGGAGCGGAAAGACGATGCTCGCCCGGCGCCTCCCGACGCTCCTGCCTCCGCTGGAGTTCGAGGAGGCGCTGGAGACCACGGTGGTGCACAGCGTCGCGGGGCTCACGCGCCACCGCGGGCTGCTGCGCGAGCGCCCATTTCGCGCCCCTCACCACTCGATCTCCGGACGCCGGGCTCGTCGGCGGGAGCAGCATCCCGCGGCCGGGCGAGGTCTCGCTGGCGCACAACGGCGTCCTCTTCCTGGACGAGCTCCCCGAGTTCCGGCGCCACGTGCTCGAGGCGCTCAGGCAGCCGGCCGAGGACGGGGAGGTCGTGGTGTCGCGCGCCGGGAGGACGGCCTGCTTCCCCGCGCAGTTCATGCTCGTCGCCGCGATGAACCCGTGCCCCTGCGGCCACCTCGGTGACGCACGCCGGCGGTGCCGCTGCACCACCGCGGAGCTGCTTCGCTACCGCCGCCGCATCTCTGGGCCGCTGCTGGATCGGATCGACCTGCACGTAGACGTCCCCGCGCTGGGGCGGGCGGTCCTCGGCGCGGCGGGCGAGGGGGAGACCAGCGCCGGGGTCCGCGAGCGGGTGCTGGGTGCGAGGCGGCGGCAGTCCGACCGGGGCGGCCGCGCGGCCGTCTGCAACGCGCGGCTGCGCGGCGCGGCCCTGAGGCGCCACTGCACGCCGGACGCGGCGGGGCGCCAGCTCCTCGAGGCGGCGATAGACAGGCTCGGCCTCTCCGCCAGAGGCCACGACAAGGTGCTGCGCGTCGCGCGGACGCTGGCCGACCTCGACGGGCTGGAGCGGATAGGCGCGGCGCACATGGCCGAGGCGATCCAGTTTCGGGTGCTCGATCGCCCGATGGGCTGAAGGCCGATCCAGGCCTCGACGACGGATGCCCCGGGAGCGGGGCGGGAGGAGCACATGAGCAGGCTGACGGAGCGGATGAAGGCCCTCGCGGCGGCGATCGGAGGGATCGAGAAGCAGTTCGGAAAGGGGAGCGTCATGAGGCTCGGCGAGGGAGGCGGGCCGCAGGCGGTCGCGGTCGTCCCGACGGGGTCGCTGGGGCTGGACCTCGCCCTGGGCGTCGGGGGGCTGCCGCGCGGGCGGGTCGTCGAGATCTACGGTCCGGAGTCCTCCGGCAAGACGACCCTCGCCCTCCACGCCATCGCGGAGGCGCAGCGTCAGGGCGGCGTGGCGGCCTTCGTCGACGCCGAGCACGCGCTCGACGTCGGCTACGCGAAGAGGCTCGGGGTCTCGCTCCCGGACCTCCTCGTGTCCCAGCCCGACACCGGCGAGCAGGCCCTGGAGATCGCAGAGCAGCTGGTCCGCTCCGGCGCGGTCGACGTCGTGGTGGTCGACTCGGTGGCGGCGCTCGTGCCGCGGGCGGAGATCGAGGGGGAGATGGGGGACGCGCACATGGGGCTCCAGGCGCGCCTCATGAGCCAGGCGCTCAGGAAGCTGACAGCGGTGGTCTCGCGCAACCAGTCGATCGTCGTCTTCATCAACCAGATCCGGATGAAGATCGGCGTGGTGTTCGGCAACCCCGAGACCACGACGGGCGGCAACGCGCTCAAGTTCTACGCCTCGGTCCGGCTGGACATCCGGAGGATCGGCCAGGTGAAGGACGGTGAGGCCGTCGTAGGGAGCCGGACGCGCGTGAAGGTGGTGAAGAACAAGCTGGCGCCACCATTCCGCGAGGCGGAGTTCGACATCCGGTACGGCGTCGGCGTGGACCGCTGGGCCGAGGCGCTCGATCTCGCAGTGGAGCGCGGGACTTCTGGAGAAGTCGGGGGCGTGGTTCTCCCTGGACGGCGAGCGGATCGGCCAGGGACGCGAGCGCGCCGCGGAGTGGCTGCGAGCGCACCCCGAGCCGTACGGCACGCTGCTCGCGCGGCTGCGCGCCGCGCCGGCGCCGGAGCCGGGGCCGGCGTCCCAGGCGCCGGAGCGCCCCGCCGAGGACGAGGAAGAGGAGCCGGCGCTCGCGGCGAGCTGAGGGGGCCCACGGCGTCTCCTTCACCCTGTCCCTCTCCCTCAGTGAGGGAGAGGGGATTGAATGAGAGGGCGGGGCGGGGCGGCACGCCCCATCAGAAGAAGAACCAGCGCAGCGTGACGTTCGTGACCCAGCGCTCGTTGAAGTGGAGCGCTGGCGTCTCCTGCCCGCCGATGTCCCACGGGTGACCGAAGTGGACCCGGAGTAGCAGCGGGCCGAAGAGGACGTTCACCCCGAGCACGCCCGTGAGCGTCCGGGCGTCCCACGCGCCGGGAACGAAGTCGCCGTTCACGTCGGTGCCGCTCTCGTAGTGGTCGAAGACGCCGCCGAAATCGAGCGCCGCGACCCCCTCGATGTAGTCGAAGATCAGCAGCCTCAGCACCGGATCGAGCGGCACCTGAAGCTCGGCGTTCGCCACCCAGTAGTGCGGCCCGACGAGGAAGGACGGTGTCGAAGGGGTAGAAGCCGCGGAGGTTGTCGGGCGCGCTCACCCACCAGCTCTTCTCCCAGGTCCTCGCCGAGGGGGTCGGGGAGAAGCTGGTGCCGCCGGCGAACCGCAGCATGAAGTTGGCGCGCCCCGAGAGCTGCCAGTACTGCTGCGCGTCGAAGCGGAAGAACCCGTTGACCGCCTGGCGCGAGGGGAGCCACTGGCCGCCGAGCTCCGCCAGGATCGAGGTGCCTCGGAGCGGCCCGGTCAGCTGGTCGTACCGCAGGGTGTCGAGCCCGACGCGCACGGTGGGGGAGACCGCCACCGCCGTCCCGCCGTTCACCTCGCGCCAGCTCGCGGAGTCGGCGTAGACGGGGCCCGCCGCCTGGATCCCGTTGCAGTTGCTGACCGTCGCGCCCGAGAAGTCGGTGAGGCAGTAGCGCTCCACGCCGCCCAGCATCAGCTCCCCCTCGAGCCGCCGGTACCGGTCGAGCGGCCAGCGCCAGGTGCCGAAGGCGCCGAAGTCGCGCTGGTAGAAGGACAGGTCGGGATCGAGCCGATCGACCTGCGGCTGCACGAAGTGGAAGCCGCCGAGGACCCAGCTCGATCGCCTGGAGCGGTCGGCCAGGAAGGCGATCGCCTGCGTGTAGTTCCAGTCGCCGTAGACCGAGAGGTCCGCGTAGACGGTGTGGTCGCGCAGGAGGTCGGAGAAGAGCACCGTCGCGCGCCCGGCGACGGCGTCGCCGGTCCCGCCGCCGAAGATCATGAGCCCGTCGGGGTGCCAGCTCTTCGGCGACCAGGCGTCGTAGCGGGGCGAGTCGGTCGGGATGCTCCGCCAGCGGGATCGGGAGCGGCTCACCCGCGGCTGGTGGAATCTCGACCGGTGGCTCGGCCAGCAGGAGCGCCTTCGGGGAGCTCGATGATCCGGAAGACCCCGCCGCTGAAGGTGCTCGCCAGCAGCCCACGCCCCTTCGGCGCGGGCGCGGGTGCCTTGAGCCCCGTGACGAAGTCGGTGAGCCGGGAGGCGCGCCCGCCGGAGAGCGTCCAGACGTCCGGCTTCCCCGCCGCCTCGCTGGAGAAGAGGACGCTGCCGTCCACGAGCGGACGCGGCTGCCTGTCGTTCCACGGCCCCGTCGTGAGTCGCTTCGTCCCGCCTCGCTCGGGATCGAGCAGGAAGAGGTTCGAGCGACCGTGCTCGGTCGCGTCGGAGGAGAGGTAGATCCCCTCGGTCGCCCAGGCCAGGTCGCGCTCCGAGCCGTAGTCGTCGGTGAGGCGGCGGGCGGCGCCGCCCGCGACCGGGACGATGAAGATGTCGCGCTTCCCGTCGCCTGGGACGCCGACGAACGCCAGCGTCGTCCCGTCCGGCGAGAACGCCGGGTCGGTGATCTGGATGAAGCGGCCGCCCCCCGGCGCGGTGGCAGCCACCTCACGGAGCGGGCCGAGCCGGAGCCCCGGCGGCTGCTTGCCCGGCCTGGCGGGGAGCCGGCTCCACGGGCGGACCCATAGCCTGTCGCCCGCGCCGTCCTGCGCCGAGAAGGCGGCGAGCTCCGCAGAGAGGGCGAGGGTGCGCTGCTCGATCGGGTGAAGCGACTCGCAGCCGGGGACGCCGTCGCTGGCCACGAGGAGCGCGGCCTTCGGGCGGCGGAGGTCGAAGAGGTGGAGCGTCGCGCGCCCCCGCTTCCGGTCGAGGGTGCGCGCGAGCACGACCGTCCCGTCGGGCGAGGTCACGAAGTCCTCGGGCTCGGCGGGGAGTCCGCGCACCTCGTCGAGCTGGGACGGCTCCTGCCGGGAGGCCAGCCAGGCGGCGTAGTAGCGCCGCTTCAGCCAGGCGCGCCACCGCGCGTCGACCTGCTCCAGCGGCTGCTCGAGGACGCGCTTCACGAGCGCCTCGAAGGCACGCTCGGCCCCCGCCGGGCTGCCGGCGCCGTCGTTGACGAGGTAGGCGTTGTCGAGGAACGCCTGGATCTTCTCCCGGCCCCAGGTCTCCGCGATGAAGGCGATCCGCGCCTGACCGAGCTTGTAGGTGGGGATGAAGCCGCGGTGCCGGTCGTCGGCGAAGGCGACCACCTGGTAGCCCTTCTCCGGATCCGCGTTCCAGACGAGGTCGCGCAGGAAGAGATCGGTCTCGGAGTCGATCCCGCCCTTCGTGTAGAACTCGGCGATCCCCTCGATGAACCAGAGCGGGAGCAGGAAGATGGTCGGCGTCGACGGGTCCTCCGGGCCGATCTCCTCCAGCTTCTGGATGGTGAACTGGTGCACCAGCTCGTGGGTGGAGACCTCCAGGAAGCGGCCGTGGTCGCCGAAGTACGGGACCGTCATCTTGAGGTCCTGCGGCGAGGTCACGCCGAGGACCGACTCGGTCACCTGGAAGACGTTGGTCGTCTGGAGCTCGCGCTGCGTCGCGTAGAGGATGTACGGGATGCGCTTCGACGGGGCGTAGTGGAAGTCCTCGACGAGCCTGACGTAGGCGGACTGGATCGCCGGGAGGGCACGCCGCGCCGACTCGAGCTCGGACGCGTAGTAGTAGAGCCTCAGCCCCCCCTTGCCGCCGCCCGGCGCGGGGACGTCCAGCGTCCGCCACCGGAAGTCGTACCAGGCGACCTGGTTCTGGCCGGGGCGTTGAGGGAGCACGAACTCCTGGTCGAGCCCGCCCCGCCGCTCTGCGAGCCGCTCCGCCTGCGCGACCGCGTCGCCGACCGAGGGCGCGCGGGACGCGACGCCCTGCGCGGCTGCGCAAGGCGGAGCCGCTAGCGCGGCGAGGAGCGTTGGCAGTGCGAGCCGGCGCAATCCCCCGGAGCTTATCCGCGGGCGCCCTCCCGGGCCATCCCGGAGCGCTACCGGAGCGCTCGCCGGAGGAGGTCGAGCGCCTCGTACGCCGCCTGGCGGCGGATGCGCTCCCGGTCGCCGCGGTAGGCCCGCTGGACCGCCGTCGTCCCCTCGGCCCCCGCGATGGCGAGGTGGACGGTCCCGACCGGCTTCTCCGGAGTCCCGCCGGACGGGCCGGCGATCCCGGTGATGCCGACGCCCCAGTTCGCTCCCGCGACGCGACGCGCCCCCTCGGCGAGCGCTCGCGCGACCGGCGCGGAGACCGCCCCGTGCGCCTCGAGCAGCGCCGTCGGGACCTCCGCCACCCGCACCTTCATGGCGTTGGCGTAGGCGACCACGCCGAGGTCGAAGACGGCCGACGCGCCTGCGACGCGCGTGACGAGCTGCGCCAGCAGGCCACCGGTGCAGCTCTCGGCCAGCGCCAGCCGCTCGCCCCGCTCGACGAGCCGCGCGACGACCAGCTCTGGCAGCTCCTCCTTGCCCTCGCCCCAGGCGCGCTCGCCGAAGAGCTCGCGCACGCGCGCCAGGATGGCGTCGGCGCGCCCGCCGGCGTCCGGGCCGGGCACCGACCACTTCACGTGGACCTCGGGCCAGTGGGCGCGGAAGCCGAAGCGTACGTCGCGGTTCGACGGGTCGTCCATCACCGGGCGCATCGCCTCGTCGGCGTGCGACTCCGGGACGCCGATGAGCTTCAGGACCCGCGCCGCGGGCACGTCGCCGAGGCGCGCGGCGATCCGCGGGATGATCGCTTCCTCACAGAGCCCCTTGAACTCGGACGGGACGCCGGGAAGGCAGAAGATCGTGGCTCGCCCGACCCGCGCCTCGATGCCCGGGGCGGAGCCGAACTGGTTGGGGATCGGGTCGGCGCCCCGCGGGAAGCGCGCCTGCCTGGCGTTGTTCGGCGTCATCACGCGCCCGAACGCGCGGAACCGCTCCTCGATGGCCCGGAGCGAGGGCTCGTGCAGCACGAGCGGCACGCCGAGGATCGAGGCCAGGACCTCGCTCGTCAGGTCGTCCTCGGTCGGCCCCATCCCGCCGCTCATCACGACGACGTCGGCCCGGCCGCAGGTCTCCTCGATCGCCGCGCGCAGGTCCGCGCGGTCGTCGCCCACCAGCGTCTTGCGGCGGACCATCAGCCCCAGGTCCCAGAGCCGATCCATCAGCCACGCCGAGTTCGTGTCGACGACCTGCCCCGTGAGCAGCTCGTCGCCCGTGGAGAGGATCTCGACCACGGGGAGCGGCGCCACTAGAAGACCTCCGGCAGCCAGTGGACCGCCGCCGTGAGGATCGCCATCGCATAGAGCCCGGCGGCCACGTCGTCGAGCATCACGCCCCACGGGCTCTTGATCCGGTCGAAGACCGAGGCTGGCCACGGCTTGGCGACGTCGAAGAGCCGGAAGAGCACGAAGCCGAGCGCCGCGGCTCGCCAGGAGAAGGGGACCAGGGCGACGGTCACGAGGTACCCGACCACCTCGTCGATCACGATCGCGGAGGCGTCGGTGACGCCCCAGTGCTCGCCGGCACGCCTCGCCGCGGCGACGCCGAGGAGGGTCAGGGCGGCGACTGGCGACGGCGAGCGCCGGGCGCGGAAGCAGCGAGAGCCCCCACCAGAGCGGGACGGCCCCGAGGGTCCCGACCGTGCCTGGGGCGACCGGCGAGAAGCCGCAGGGGCCCCACGCGGCGAGGAGCACCCAGCGGGCCGGGAGGGGAGGCGGGGCGTGCGCCCCGGCGGTTGCCGACGGCGCGGAGGCGATCGATCAGGGCCATCAGCGACAGTCTACAGCGACTGGGGGGAGGGGGCCCCGCGAAGCGGGGAGGGCGCAGCCCTAGCCGCGGGACGCGAGCCGAGCGAAGCGAGAGCGAGCAGGGCCCCACGCGGTCAGGGGTGGGGGCCCCGCGGGCTCTGCCCGTGGGGCGGGGCGGCACGCCCCGTGGAGTCAGATGTACTCGTCCCGCTGGTCCTTCTCCTCGTCCACGTCCTCGTCGTCCGGCTCGAGCGCCTCGTCGGCCTCCAGCTCGGCGCGGGCCTTCGGGGAGAGGCGCGCGGCCAGGTCCGCTGCAGAGCGGCCGTGGGCGAAGATCGACTCGGTGAGGCCGAGCGCGATGTAGGCCGCCATGTAGACGACCAGCACGAAGGCGGGGCGGGTGGCGATGGCGACGCCGACGCCGATGAAGATCACCGCGGCGAAGGCGGTGAAGCTCTTCGCCGAGAGGTGCACGTCCTTGAAGGTGCGGTACTTGACGGTGGAGACCATCAGGAACGACAGGAGGAGCACCACGACGGCGATCGGCACGCCCTGCGAAGGATCGGTCACGGCCTCGAACTGCTTGTAGTGGGCGATCACGAGCGAGACGATGGCGCCGGCGGCGAGCGGGATCGGGAGCCCGACGAAGAACCGCGAGGAGCCCTTGTCGCCCCGCATGGCGAGGACGTTGAAACGGGCGAGCCGGAGGGCGCCGCAGGCCGCGAAGGAGAAGGAGATGACGAGCCCCGTCGTCCCGAACGGGGCAAGCGCCCACTTGTAGACGAGGAGCGCCGGGGCGGCTCCGAAGCTGAGCACGTCGGCGAGGCTGTCGAGCTGCACGCCGAAGTCCGACTGGGTCTTGGTCATCCGCGCGACGCGCCCGTCGAAGGCGTCGAAGAACATCGCGAAGAAGATCGAGATGGCGGCCCGGTAGAGCTGCTCCGGGGTGGCGTCCCCCGTGCACAGGGTGAGCGCGTAGAAGCCCAGGAAGATCGAGCTGACCGTGAACAGATTCGGCAGCACGAACATGGCCTTGCGCAGGTTTATCCGCATCGTTCGAGCTCCGTCCCCTCGCCGGCTGAACCCTCGCACGCTCGGGCCCGGATGTCGAGGCGCGCGCGGTCTACAGGGCGTTCGGGGGAGAGCGTCAGTGGGCCTTGGCGCAGGGCTCCGAGACGTGCTCGCCGAAGCCCAGCCGCACGCGCGCTCCGGCGCCGCACTCGACCCAGAAGACCGGATCGGTGCGCCACCGGTTGAACGTCGCATCGACCTGAGCACCGCTCGCAGCGACGACCGCCGGACCTCGCCCGGTGACCCAGTTCCCGCGAAGGTCGGCGCGCGCGCCGTCGAGGAGCACGAGCCCGCCGGCGGTCCCCCCCTGCGCGTCGACGCCATCGAGCCGCACGTCGCCGCCGGACGCCGAGAGGGCTGCGCCGCCGCAGCGTGTCAGGCCGCTCGAGGAGAGGGTGAGCGTGCCGCGCAGGACCTGGACGCAGTCGCCGAGGATCGCGTCGAGGCCGCGCTCCCCCTTCACCGGCTGCTCGCGCGCCCCCGCCACCTCGACGTCCTGCCCCGTCACCACGCCGCGGTTGACGGCCACGCCGGTCGGGCCGGGATCGCGGATGACGACGTCCTCGAGCAGCGCGCTGCCGTTCCCGACGGTGATCGCCGCCTCGGTGAAGGGGCCGGCGACCGCGAAGCGCGAGAGGCTGACGGCGCCGCCCACGACCGCGATCCCGGCGTGGGCCGAGCCTGCCGGCCTGACCAGCCCGCCGCGGAGCCTCACCTCGCCGCGCCGGACGAGGAGGCCGTAGCCGCCCGCCAGGGTCACGTCGCGCCCTTCCAGCCGCCCACCGTCCACGAAGGCCCCGACCGCCGCGCCGCGGAGGGAGACGTCGGTGACCAGCGCTTCGCCGTCCAGGACCTTGAGCGCGGTGCGTGCGTCGCCCGCCTCGATGGTGAGCCCGGCGAGCTCCACTCGCCCCGTCACGACGGCGCCGTCCTGCCCCTCCGGCGCGACGATCCGGGTCGAGTCGGCGCCGGCTCCTTCGATGCGCAGCCCCGAGATGCGGCCGAGACTCCCCGCGTGTACGCCAGCGCCGAGCCGGATCACGTCGCCGGGCACGGCGTGCGAGATCGCCTCGCCGAGCGGCGTACCGGCCGGGACGTCGACGCTCGCGGCGAGCGCGAGGGGGATGAGTGCAGTGAGTAGAGTCACGTGCGTTTCGGGGCGTGCGCTCGGGTCGGGTTGACCCTCATGCCCGGAAGTTGATACAGGAATCTCGTCTCGGCCGCAGCACGTCGAGAGCGAGCCCGGGGAGGGCGGGGACCGGAGGCGCCTCTTTCAAGAGGCGCCTCTTTCAATTGGTGGGAGCTGCTCAATTCGCCGCGTGGCCCGGGGAGGCGCGCGCGGCGTACGCTTCGCCGAGCCACTTGAGTGGATCTCGCGCGAAGCCGCCCTCCCAGACCTCGAAGTGGAGGTGCGGCCCCGTGGAGCGGCCGGTGCTGCCGACGAGGCCGACGGGGCGTCCCGGCGCCACCTCGTCGCCAGGCTGGCAGAGCAGCGCCGACAGGTGGCTGTAGCGCGTGGTGAGCTCTCCGTTGTGGCGCACCTCGACCAGCAGCCCGTAGCCGGTCGTCCACGCCGCGCGCACGACGTAGCCCTTGGCCGCGGCCCACACGACGCGCCCCTTCTCGGTGGCGAGGTCCAGGCCGCTGTGCATGCGCCGGCCGCCCGTAAGCGGGTCGACGCGGAAGCCGAACGTCGAAGAGATGCCCGCGCGCTCGACCGGCCAGGCGAGCCTGCCGGGCGTCCGCTTCTTGAGGAACATCTTCTGGCCGAGCGCACGCGCCGCGGAGATGCGGGTGCCGAGCCGGCCCGCGCGGGTCTCGACCCGCCCGGCCAGCTCGGCGGGCGGAGAGCCGTAGCGTCGCTGGTCGAAGTCCCACTCGGCGTCGAGCGTCACGCGGGCGCGCACCAGCTCGAGGAGCGGCGTCTGCGGGAGCGCCTGCCCGAGGTAGGCGTCGAGCTGCTCCGAGAGCCGGTCCCACGCCTCCATCGCCTCCACGGGGAACCCCTTCAGCGCGGCGTGCCGGTAGCGGCGGAGGCGCGCCTCGGCTGCGAACCGTACGAGGTCGCCGTCGATGGGCGGCACGTCCGGCTGCTCCGACGCGACCGAGCGGGGTGCGGGGACGGAGACCGGCGGCGCGACCGGACCGACCGGGTCGACCGGATCCAGGAGGCCGGCGTCCTTGAAGGAGACCTTCTCCTGGGGCGGGGCGTGGGCGCAGCCGGCGCCGATCGCGGCGGTGACGGCGACTGCCGCGATGGCGATGCGAGGGACGCGGCGGGGGGCGACGGACACCGGGCCGGATGCTAGCACGCGCTCCGCGGTCGCCCGCCTTCCCTTCCCAAGGTCATGGCAGTGGTCGAAAGGACGGTGGGTAAAGCTACGACACGGCCTTCGCGACCTGCTCCGCCGCGGCGAGGACCTGTTCGCGCGTGACGTCGAGGTGCGTGACGAACCGGATGGTGTCCGGCCGCGAGCCCTCGGGGTTCGCGAGTACGCCGGCCGCGGCGAGCGCGCGGGAGAGGTCGCGCGCGCTCTTCCCCTCGAAGGCGACGAAGACGAGGTTGGTCTCGACGGGGAAGAGGATCGTCGCGCCGGGGAGGCGCGCCAGCCGCTCGGCGAGGAGGCGGGCGTTCTCGTGATCCTCGGGGAGCCGGGCGACGTTGTGGTCCAGCGCGTAGAGCCCGGCGGCCGCCAGGATCCCGGCCTGTCGCATGCCGCCTCCGAGCCGGCGCCGGAGCCGGCGCGCGTCGGCGATCACCTCGCGCGGCCCGGCGACGACCGAGCCGACCGGCGCGCCGAGCCCCTTCGACAGGCAGACCGAGACGGTGGTGGCGTGGGCGGCGTACTCCGCCGGCGAGTGACCGGAGGCGGCGCAGGCGTTCCAGAGCCGCGCGCCGTCCATGTGGAGCGCCAGCCCGTGCCGCTTGGCGACCTCGGCGACCTGGTGAACGAGCGGGAGCGGGTAGACGGCGCCGCCGCCGCGGTTGTGCGTGTTCTCGATCTCGACGACGCGCGAGCGAGGGTAGTGCTCGATCGACGCGCGGACCGCCGCGTCGACCGCAGCGGGCTCCAGGAGCCCCCGCGGCGAGGGGAGCGCGCGCGGCTGGACCCCCCACAGCGCGGCCAGCGCGCCCGCCTCGTAGCCGGCCACGTGGGCGTTCGCGTCGCAGATCACCTCGTCGCCCGGGCGCGTGAGCGCGCCGAGCGCCACCTGGTTGGATGTTTGGGAATAAATTTTTATTGAAAATTGAAGAGCGCGAAGCGCATCCCAATCAATATGATTTACTGACAGAAGCAAAAATTCGCTTTCCCAAACATTTTGCTGACCCACAAAAAATTGATCGCCTTTGTTTAGTCAAAACCGCCGAGAAAACTCGCCAATTCGAAAGAGCTTTTTTCTTGGTAAGTAATTACCAGGAGTATCAACAGCGCAGTGAACAAATGCTGGAGCAAGGAAAAATCACTGAAGCTGGATTAAAAACGGCCGTGATTGAAGAGTTTGCCGTTGGCGCGCAGGTCAATTTTAACTTTTTTTATTCGCCCATTCAGCAACGTCTGGAACTTCTCGGCACTGATACGCGACGTCAAACAAATCTTGATGGAATGTTGCATTACCCGCCCCTCAGCAAGCAACACTGTTAGAGAAACTCCCTGTTTCTTATGAAGAGGCTGGACATATCGCCGTAACGGTTTTAGAGTCACTTTTAGAACCGGCTTTTGCTATGGGCGAAGCCTTCGTCAAAGCCACCAAAAGCTGTATGCCCCGGGTGTCATTGGCCCGTTTGCTTTGCAATCAATTATTACGGCCGGACCACCCAAAAAAGATTTAGTCGTCATCGATGTCTCACCACGCATGCCGGGCTCACCAGGTATTTCAGAGCCACTCCCTATAGCAAATATTTATTTGGCCAACCTATTTCAGTCGGGCGCCGAGTAGCGATGGAAATTCGCGAGGCAATTACACAAGATCGTCTCACCGAAATCACAACCTAGTATAAAGGAATCTATGACCAGCTACGATTTTACACCTGCCTCTCACCCGTAACTTGGCGTTATGGTTCTCCAGAAATGCGCCAGTTATTTAGTGAAAGACATAAGTATGAGGGGTGGCGTCAAATTTGGGTGGCCTTAGCAACAGCACAAAATGCGGCGGGCTTAGTTTCTGATGAAGAACTCGCCGACTTACGAAAACATCAAAACGAAATTGATATTGAACGAGCTCAGAAAATTGAAGAAAAAACTCATCATGATGTCGTGGCGGGAATTCAGGAGTATGCTGAAGCGGCTGCAGTTGGCGGTGGAAAAATTCATTTAGGTGCGACGAGTATGGATGTTGTCGATAACGCCGATTCGATGCGCATTAAAGACGCCTTAGACTTCATTCAAAGTGCCATCGCTAGACTACTCACTGAGCTTTGCCGAAAAAATTGAAGCTCGTGCTGCTCAACCCTGTATGGCCTTCACCCATTTGCAACCGGCTGAACCCACCACTGTCGGTTATCGTTTAGCGAGCTATGCTCAGGATCTGCTGATTGATTATCATTATGTTCAGTTTTTGCAAGAAAATTTCGTGGCCAAAGGCATGAAAGGTGCTGTTGGTACGGCGGCGAGCTACAACCAAATTTTAAAAGGCACAGACATCTCATCCGACGAGATGGAAAAAATGGTGATGGAGGATTTAGATTTAGAACCCATTCTTATTAGTACCCAAGTCCTAACTCGAAAATAGCAATACGTGGC
>CAWJSR010000025.1:0-5016 GCA_963845515.1 uncultured delta proteobacterium | reverse complement strand
CTTCCAAGAGTTGCGGGGGTTTTTTCTTTGGATGGTCCCGTACTGGTCACCAGCGGGGTCACCAACGGCGGTCACCATGGTGACCGCTGCGTCGGCACCCTTCGCGGACGTCAGCCCGAACGCGGTTCCCGCCCACGCCTGCTCGTCGGAGCTCGACGACGACACCGCGCTCGAGCGGCTCCTCTTCCCCGTCCACGAGCCGGCAGTTTGTCCCGATCGGGACAGGTTTGACATCTGACGGGCATTTTCGGCCCACTTCTCCCGTGCGGGATAATTCTACCCAGAAGCGGTCGCGTCCGGCGTCGATGATCCCGTACGGGATCGTCGAGAGCCCACTGGATGTCGGTACCTCGCTTGCCCGGCGGAGTTCATCACCGGCCCGTTGATCCACCCGACGCGAGTTTCGGCTTGCGATGCCTTCGGTGCCCGGCTCCGCGCTCGCCTGGAAGAGCGCCTCGGCAGGCGACGCCAGCCCGAGCAGCACCGCGAGCGCGGTCAACCGCAGCGGGATCGCCTTCCGTTCCCCACGTCGGGCGTCGCTCGCGATCCACGCTCTCGCGCATCCCGGCGAAGAGATCCTTCGCGGCCGGACGGTTCGTCCGCCACCAGCGGTCGATCCGTTGCGCTTGCTGGCGTGCCGGACCAGCGAACCGGGTCTTCACCGCTGGCCCAGCAGCTCGCGGACTACCGCCTCGCCATCAACGACATCGCCCCTGCGCGCCGCTGCGATGCCAGCGTCCAGCGCGGCGTCGAGGCGAGCCCGCTCCTCGGGGTCGAACGCATCCTCAACGAGGGTCAACTCCACCTCCGCCCCGTCGGGCAGATCGGTGGGCTCGTCGAGCAGGAGGCGGCCGCCCTTCACATGTGCCTTGAGCGCCCTGTTCATGCCGTCCATCTTACTGGTTCTCGGGTGGCTCCGCAGCCTCGTCCCCCTCGCCCCCTCCTCCGGGCGTCCCATCGGGCTCCTGCTCGCGCTCCCCCTCCGGCCGCCCAAGCTTCGCTCCAGGGTGCGTCGCCGCGTGGACCGCCTTCAGCTTCGAGATCGCCACCCTCGTGTAGACCTGCGTGGATAGCAGCGAGGCGTGGCCGAGCAGGCCCGTATCCGTAGTGGTACCGGCGGAAGCCAGGGTGGCCAGAGGTCGCGCCATCGGCCTCCTGCAGCACGTGCCCGTCATCGAGGACGCTCGATGCGATCTTCGGCTGGTGAAGCGGGATCCCCGAGGCGGTTCGTACGCTTGCGGCCTCTCGTGCCTGGAGAACCTGGTCGCAGGCCTGTTGATCCCCCCGACGCGAGTCCCGGGCTGCGAGGGCTCGGTGGCCCGGCTCGGCACTCGTCTGGAAGAACGCCCTGGCAGGTGACGCCAGACCAAGCGCCACCGCCAGCGCGATCAGCCGCAGCGGGATCTTCTTCCATTCCACGGTGGGTGTGCGCCGCACGGGGTCCACGCTCGGCGCATCGTAGCAGGAGGAATGCGGCGGAGGCGGGCTTGAACGCTGCTACAGCCTCGGACCACGGCCTCGGTAGGTGCTCCAGACCGAGACCACGAAGACGCGGTCCGCCTGCTCCACGAAGTACAGATGGTAGTGGGTCCGCTTGAGGAGCAGGCGACGCACGCCGGATCTCGGCTCGTAGTGGGTGCCGATTGCGGGCGCATCCTCCAGCGCGACCAGCGCCTGCTCAAGCTCATCCAGGAAGAGATCCTGCGCCGCCGGGCGGTTCTGCCGCCACCAGGCATCTATGCGCGCAACCTCCGCCTTCGCTTCGTCGGAGAGCTCGACCTTCACCGCCCCGACGCCCTCGCGCGCAGCTTGGCGATCACCTCGCCGGCGTCGGTGGTTCGACCCGCACGAGCGTCGGCGATGCCCCGGTCGATGGAGGCATGGAGGCGCTCGCGCTCCTCGGCGTCGAGGTAGTCACCGCCGCCCGCCAGCACCTCGTCCAGGGGGACAAGCTCTACCTCCTCACCGTTCGGAAGATTGGTGGGCTCGTCGAGAAGGAGACGGCCGCCCTTCACGTGTGCCTTGAGCGCCCTGTTCATGCGGTTCATCTTACTGGTTCTCGGGTGGCTCCGCAGCCTCGTCCCCGTCGCCCCCTCCTCCGGGCGTCCCATCGGGCTCCTGCTCGCGCTCCCCCTCCGGCCGCCCAAGCTTCGCTCCAGGGTGCGTCGCCGCGTGGACCGCCTTCAGCTTCGAGATCGCCACCCTCGTGTAGACCTGCGTGGATAGCAGCGAGGCGTGGCCGAGCAGCTCCTGCACGAACCGGACGTCCGCCCCGCCCTCCAGCATGGCCGTCGCCGCCGAGTGGCGGAAGACGTGGGCCGCTCCCGACTTCCCCAGGTCGGCGCGCTTCAGGATCTTCTTCCCGAGGGCCGACACGGCTCGCTTCGAGAGCGGCCCGCCGTCCTTGTCGAGGAAGAGCGCCTGCTCCGCCGAATCGGTGACCTGCTCCGGCCGCCCGTCCTCCAGGTACTTGTTCACCCACGCGAGCGCCGTCGTCCTTCCGGTAGTGGAACTGCCACTGCTGGAACCGCTCCAGATGGGCACGGGTCACTTGCTCGGGCCGGGTGAGGCTCCGCTCGTCGCACCAGACGATGGCGGCAGTCTGGGCGGGGGTTCGGGGCGTCGTGGTGGGCGTGTCCATGCCGACGAGGATCTCCCGGAGATCCACGTGTGGGAAGGACGGAGTTGCTGCGTAGGATCCCGTCCATGAAGCTGCCCGTGAACCCCGGCGAGAAGTACGCGCTCATCGCCCTCAACGCTGCCACGACGATCACCGAGCCACTCGAACTCGGGGAAGGACTCCACGCCCTTCCCGGTGGTTCGCTCGACCTTCCCGAGAAGTGGCGAGTGCGGATCGGCTCGCTCAGGTCAGAGCGCATCGAGGGTGCAGGGCTGCTGATACTCGCGAAGCGCCCGCCCAAGAACCGGACCTCCAGGACGGCGACGACCAGTCCCTGCGGCACCAGGTGAACAACCTTTCGCTGCGCGCTCTTCGTCGGGCGGGGCGGGACTCAGGTGTGCCTGGAGCTCTACGCGATCCGAAGCAACGTGGAGCACTTCCAGGATCCCGAATCCGACACGGACATCCCGCCCCTCCCGCCGCGCGACAACTTCATCCGCCGGTTCCGGCGAGCCCATGAAGCGGAGGTGCTCGCCCGTTACTGCGTCGCGCACCTCGTGGGCAACCCCCAGCTCTGGCCGCACTTCACGGACGACCAGGTGAACGCCTTCTGGGCCCGGCCCGAGGAGGACAGGATGGCGATCTGGGGCGCGCCGATGGACCTCGCGGCTCTACGTCTTCAAGCTCGACCGGCTCACCCGCTCCGGCATCCGGGACACGTTCGAGGTGATCGAGGAGTTGCGCGCCCACGGAGTGGAGCTGGTCTCCGTCTCCGACGGCTTCGCCCTCGACGGCCCGGCGGCCGAGGTGGTCCTCGCCGTCATGGCGTGGGCGGCCAAGATGGAGCGGCTGGCGATCAACGAGAGGATCTCGGCCGCCAGGGAGCGGGTGGAGGCCGAGGGCGGGTCATGGGGACGGCTACGGAAGATCAATCACCGGGCGCGCGAGAGGATGATCGCCATGAAGAACACAGGCAAGAGCACCCGGGAGATCGCCATGGCGATGAAGATCCCGAAGTCCACCGTAGCGAGGGTGGTGTCCCAGAAGCGGACTACAGGGACACCCCCTACTGCCCCGTGAAGTTCCGCGCCCTTGGCGGCCTCCGGAGCGAACAGGTTTGTGGGACGGCCCGCCGACTACACGGCGAGGAACGCGGGGATCGCGCTGGTGACCGCAGTGGCGCGTGCGGCCGCGTCGGGACGCGAGGCGTGCTCGGACGCCGTCGCGTCGAGCTTCGAGGCGCTCGGTTCCTGGTCCCGTACAGCCGCGCCCGGAGCCGTAAACGGCTGAAAAGACGCTGATTCCATTCCCGTACGGGTCACCATCTTGGCCCCCGTCATCGCAAGGTGACGGGGGCTTCTTCTTTTCCGGCCCCATGACCGTCAGGTCCGCGCCGTCGCGGTGAGGCGGCCCCCGTCGCGGCGGCAGACGCCCTTGCGCACGAGGTCGTCGAGCGTCGCGCGGAAGACCTCGGCGGGCTCGCCGCCGACGAGCCCGTCGACCGTCTCGCGGTACCACCCCGACTCGACGACGTGGCGCTCGAACTCCTGCTCCGTGACGCCGGGGCGGATGAGGAGCTTGAAGACGAACATCTTGCGGAGCAGGGCCGTGCCCTGCGCGGCGGGTGCGTCCATCAGGCGCCGGATCCGCCGCCGGCTCTCGGCGAGGGCGCCCGCGAAGTCCTGGAAGGGCCGGCCGTGCCCGGGCAGGACCCACCGCACGTGGAGCCCAGCGAGCCGCTCCAGCGTCGCGAGGTGCGTCCGGAGCGCCTCCGTTCCCTCCACGAACGGGTTCACGAGCCCCACGTCCGCCTCCCAGAGCGCGTCGCCGGAGACCAGGATCCCCTCCCGCGGCTCGTGGAGCACGAGGCTGTCGGCGGAGTGGCCGGGGGCGTGGAGGACGGTGAACTCGCGGTCGCCGAGCTGGACGCGCTCGCCGTCCGCGAGGCTGCGCGTCGGCCGGTAGTCGTCGGCGTCGAGCTCGAAGTATCCGGTCCAGGTCGCGCGCTCGTCCCCCACCTCGACGTGGCGCCTCGCCAGCGGATGGAGCGCTACGTCGCAGCCGGAGCGCTGCTGCAGCCGCCCATTCCCGCCCACGTGGTCGCAGTGCGCGTGCGTGTTGACGACGATCCGGACGCGCTCCGGCGCCAGCCCGACCTCGGCGAGGATGCGCTCGGTCGTCTGCCACCCCGTGACGTACCCGGTGTCCACCACCGCCGGCACGCCGCCGGTGGCCAACACCTGGTTCCCGTTCAGGTAGCCGCGCTCGGCGAACACGAGGCCGTCCAGGATCCTGTGAAGACGCATGGCGCGAATATGCCCCCGCGCCGCGCGGCGCGGAAGTGGGGGCCGCAAACGGATCCGTACGGCGGACCGGCGCCGCGCCCGGGTCCAGCA
>CAWJSR010000024.1:0-54311 GCA_963845515.1 uncultured delta proteobacterium | reverse complement strand
GACGCATTGCTGCGAGCTGAACACCGTTCAGTACGACGCTCCAGGGTCGGCCTCCTGGTCCGCGCTCCTATGGCCCGATGTCGTGGCTTCGCCGGGGAGCTACGACGTGGCGCTTGCCCCCGAGAGCGGGTCGGGGTCGAGCGTGTCCTTCTCGCTTGCGGATGGGGGCACGTTGGACGTCCCGCGTATATCGCTCTCCGCAGATGGGACGACGCTGAGCTGGGCCGCGGTCCCGGGATCCGCCAACTACGAATGCCTGGTCTACTCGGAAGGCGCGCTCCAGAGGTCGGCGCTTGGCACCGGCACTACCTGCACGGTCAGTGAGCTTCCGCAAGGAAGCTACGAGGCGGCGGTGCGGGCCTACTCGGCTGACCCCGCGGCGCTCGCGGCGACTAGTTCTCAAGTGCCTCCGCTCCCGGCGCGTTTCGACGTGTCCGAAGGTTACCTCGCCTTCTCACGCTCTGCGGAAGGCACGCCCGCGTTCACTGCGGTCGCCGCGGGGGGGGCCATCGACTACTCGGGGCTGACGCCGGGGCTCGCCTTCTGGCTCGCGATCGCGCAGTCCGACGGGTCCGCCTCTACGATCTCCTGGACCGTGCAGGTCATCGGACCCGGCCTGCCGGTGTCAGCCCCCCTGTCGACGACCTACGGGGCGAACCTGCCTCGCCAGCTGTTCTGGTCGTACGACGTCCCCGCGATGCCGGGGATCTACTCCTTCACCGCGACGTCTGGCTCGGAGACGCTCGCGGGCTCCTTCACGCTGGGGACGCCGGCCTCGCTCGGCATCCCGGGAAGCGTGAGCGCGAGCGGCGGGACCCAGGGCTCCGCGACCGTGAGCTGGTCCGCCGTGACGGGAGCGCAGAGCTACCTCGTGAGCGCGTGGGATCACGTTACGGGCGCCTACGTCGCCAGCCAGTGGAGGAACGGCTCGACCGCCACCTTCCCGCAGGGCACGTTCGCTTCCGGTTCGACCTACGACGTCTACGTCGATGCGACCGACGCGGACATGATTGGTGGCGCGGTCCCGACGCAGGTGGCCGTCTCCGAGAACACCTTCCAGCCTTCGAGCTTCACCGCTCCATGAACGGGGTCTCCCGATGACTCACCGACGTTCGCTCCTGCTCCCCGCATTCCTCTCGGTGCTTGCATCGTCGTTCGCGTGCAAGGAGCAAGCACGGTCGAACCCGCTGCCGACAATCCGCCTCGGCAACCTGGCGGCCGCGACGGGCGCGACCGGGGCGAGCACGCCCATGCTCGTGGATCGTGACACTGCGACCTCCGTCGCGATCGGGCAGCCGACTGTTTTCACGCTGAGCACGCCTCACGCCGTCGAATTTCGCCGCGTGAAGGTCTACGCGGCGGGGGTGCGGGTCAGCGTGGACGGCGCGCCGGATCACGTCCGCGATGGGACCGCGGCGTGGGGGACGCTGGAGCTGTCTTCGCCCACCACGTCTAGCAAGCTGACGGTGACGATGACGCCGATCGCGGGAGGTGCGACGGTCGGTGAGATCGAGCTGTGGGGCGCAGGGCTCCCGCAGGCCCCGCGCGACGTGCGGGCATTGGCCGAGGCGACCAGGAGCCACGATGCGGCCTTCGAGGACGCGGTCGTCCTCCACGCGACCCCCAACTCCATGACGCTGCAGCCCGGAAGCGCGGGGCCGACCTGCCTCGAAGCGACGCTGCCGGCCTCGGACCCGCGCGCGGCGCGGCGCGCGTACCTCGTCTACGAATCGACGGCACGGCGCGCGGTGGTCCTCTCCCGCAGCATCGATGCCCAGCCCGCCTCCGGAGGGTTCTGGCTGCCGCCGGCGAGCCAGCCGGGAACCCTGGTCGACGAGATCGATCCCGAGCGCCTGATGGGGACGTCCGACACGGTGAGCCTATGCATCCCTGACGACGCCACGGACGCCATCGCCGTCAGCGGGCTGCGCCTGGTGCTCGTCCTCGACAACGGCATGGATCTCTTCGCGCGCGAAACGCACGATCAGTGGGCGAAGGTCGTCGACGGGGACGGTGCCACGAACCTCGCGGTGGACGCGGGGCGGATGGAGTTGGGGTTCGATCGGACCATCGAAGTCGACGGCGCATCCATCCAGATGGGCGCGACCCCTGCGCATCTCTCCTCGGTAGGAGCCTTCGACGGCGCGACCTGGACCGATCTGGCCGGGCTCGACCTGACGCAGTCGGCTGCGCAGCTTCCTCTCGTGGGGCTCGCGCCGCAGGCGGCACAGCTCACGTTCGGGGGGACGGCCCGCAGCGGCGTCCCGGTGGCGCTGGTTTCGGAGGTTCGGCTCACGGGCAGCGGCGTGGGTCCCCGCGTCGGCGCGCCCCGGATCGTCCTCACCTATCCTGCGCTCCAGGTCCAGCAAGGGATGATGCTGGGGGAACGGTTCGGTGACCACGCCTATATCGCCGGCTGGGCGGAGTCGCCCTCAGGCGCGGGGACGATCGAGATCGACGGTGCGACCGTCGGCGTGAATGGGGCGTTCGGGATCGCACTCGATCGACCGATCACGGCGACGGACGGCTGGACGGTCACCGTGACGGCTCGCTTCCCGGATGGAAGCACGGCGACGCGCGCCGTCCACCTCGACGACGACCACGAGGCGGAGATCCTCGGCGGCGGCTCGGGGTTGGGGCTCGCATCCCAGGACCTGCGATTCGGAAGCGAGAACCAGACGTCATGGGGCAGCGCGGATCCGACGAAGGGGGGCAAGATCACGCTCGGGACCGACGTCTCGATCGACATTCCGCCCGGAGCGGTGGCGTCGAAGACGAGCATCGGGATCACCCGCAAGGGGCCGGAGGAGTTGCCGCCGCTCGAGGCGGGGATGGTGAACGTCACGGCGCCTCCGCACGGCGCCTACCGGTTCCTTCCGAAGGGGCAGAAGTTCGCTGCGGCGGTCAAGCTGACGATCCCCTACGACCCGTCGCTCTTGCCGGACGGAATGGCTCCGGAGGCGATCCAGACCTTCTACTACGACGAGAGCCTCGAGGAGTGGAGGGCGCTGCCCAGGAAGGACGTGCTCCGGACCACGAGCCAGATCGTCAGCGAGACGACGCACTTCACGTTCATGATCAACGCGGTGCTGGTGACGCCCGATCATCCGGGACCGACGTCCTTCAACCCGAACTCGATCAAGGACCTGAAGGCGGCTGATCCTTCGCAGGGGATTGACCTCGTCGAGGCGCCGCAGGGGAACAGCCAGGGGACGGCGCAGCTCGTCCTGCCGATCCGGCTCCCGAAGGCGCGCGGCGCGTACCAGCCAGAGCTGAGGCTCGCGTACGACTCGGGTGCTGGCGATGGCTGGGTCGGCGTTGGCTGGGACCTCTCCGTCTCGAGCGTCCAGATCGACACGAAGTTTGGGGCGCCAGAGTACACGGGGAACGAGCGCTACCTCCTCGACGGCGCACGGCTCGTGCCGACGACCGACACGTCACCGTGTCAGCAGGGACCTGCTGGAACGGTCTACCGCGCGCGCGTGGAGAAGGACTTCCGGCGGATCGTGCGATGCGGGGGAGGGCCGACGAGCTACTGGTTCGAGGTGAGCGACAAGAACGGCGTGCTTCACGTCTACGGCTACGGACCGAACGCGCGCCTGATGAGCCACGACCCGTCGGCCCCCAACATCGGGCAGTGGAACCTCGAGCGCGCCGTCGACACGAACGGAAACCTCACGCAGTACTTCTACGACGTCGATGACAGGAGCCAGACCACGATCGCTGCGGCTGGCCAGCCGCTCGTGGTCCACAACGAGGACTTCCGCGAGCTCTATCTCTCCGGCATCCAGTACGCCGGCAGGGCGAGCCGAGAGGGAGCGGGGGCGCTCTCGGGCGGCACGCCAGGCCCCTACCACGTGCAGCTCTGCAGCGAGCAGGCCGCCTCGGGGCCTCTGCTGGAGCGGCCGGACACGATCACGTCGGGCCGGCTCGGGTTCAAGGTGGTGACGCGGCGCCGGCTTCACTCGGTCCGTGTGGAAGTGGGCTCCGACGCGATCCGCGAGTACCGGCTCACCTACCAGCAGGGTGCCTTCGGCAAGTCGCGGATGACGCGGGTGGACGTCTACGGCGCGGGGGCCTCGCAGCAGCTCTTCTACACTCACACGTTCGCCTACACTGACGCGGATCCGATTCCGTTCGATCCACCCGCGCCCTGGACCTTCTCCGAGGGGGGCGACGACAAGTCGATCACGCGGAGCGAGGAGACCGGGTGGGGTCGCCACGTCTACGCCGGGATCAGCACGCTCGCCTTCAAGCAGGGGACGGCCGTCGGGGCCCGCGTAGGCATCAGCGGCCACGAAAGCAAGACCAGGAGCCTTCTCGTCGACGTCGATGGGGATGGTCTACCCGATCGCGTGATCGATCGCGGTGACGGCACCTACGACGTGCGGTTCAACATGGGGAGCCCCCTTCGGACGCTCACGAAGGCGCTCCCGGCAAGGGATCCCTGGGCCGGGCAGGTTCCCGGTGTACCGTTTCCGACGTTGGGCGCAGAGAACGGGGCCGCGTGGAACGTCGCATTCCAGGCGAGCGCCGGCGCGGGGGTGGTGAGCGCAAACGTGAACGCGGGCTACTCGCACTTCGCTAGCACGACGACCGAGTTCCTCACGGACGCCGACGGCGACGGGCTGATCGACGCAGTCCTGCCAAGCGGGATCTGGTTTCAGCAGCCGCGCACCCCGGCCGATCCGACCAACTTCATCTTCAGCCAGAACCACGTCGTGACCGACCTCTCGGGCCAGTCCGCGCAAGACGCTGACTTCCAGGACAGCCTTGGGAACAACCTCCAGCCATCCGACGCGCTCGTTGAGTGGATCGCCCCCTACGACGGCGTCGTGGATGTCGTCGGCACGTTCGCCTTCCCGGGGCGCGACCCAGCCGATCCGGGCTGGGACGGCGTTCGGCTGCGCACCTACCAGGTACTCGATTCCGGGTCCGGTTACCCCACCACGACCCAGCTCGGTGCGGCCGTCGATCTGAAGATCGCCCTCACGGCGACGCAGGCGCCGGTCAGCCTGACGGGCCTACCGGTCTCCCGGGGCACCCGGCTCTACTTCGTCCTCTCGACGCTCGCCGACTTTCCCGTAGATCCGACCGGACCGTCCCCGGTCGAGGAGGCGAGCTTCGCGCCGACCATCACCTATACGGCGCTCGGCGACTGCACGACGGGCTGCCAGCAGCTGACCGCGTACGAGCAGGGCTGGGCGGACCCCACCGGCGCCGGCATCTTCACCTTTGACGCACAGTATGACTTCAAGCTGGCCGGGGCACCCTTGGGTGCGGTCGTCATCCCGGCGAGCGGGGAGCTCGCGATCACATCGACGCTAAAGAAGCTCGCTTCGAGCGATGACGTGCGCGCCTGCATTCAGAAGTTCCCGGCAAACGCCACCGCCTTCGACGTTCCCTGCGCGGGCAGCGGCTTCGCCCTCCTGGGCCCCGGAACCCGGTCGTACAGCCCGAGCGAGGCGGGGAGCTTCGACTGGTCGAACACGGCGCAGGTCGGCGCCGCCGAGAAGCTCGTCTTCCGGCTCGAGTCTGACCTTCCCATCGACCCGGCTTCGGTCGAGTGGGAGATCCAGGGGCAGATGACGCAGCTCTGCGACCAACTGGGAAGTTGCCGGCCGACGGTGGCAGAGGAGGCGAGCGCGCTCTCGTTCGCTGGCGAGCCCTTTCTGGAGCTTCACCTCCCGCTCGATCCGGCCGCGACGCTCTATGGTGCGCAGACGCTCATCCCTAACCCGCGCCCGCTCGTGCCCTTCGTTGCCCCCGGCGACGGACTGATCACGATCGACACCTCGCCGCCGGACCCGGCGTTCGTGCAGCGGCCCCCGGGCTCGGTAGACTGGCCTCCCATCTGGCTGACGGCGAGAACCGCTAGCGGCTACCTCTTCAAGCAGCGCGCGAGCGCTCCAGGCCGGATCGTCACCGTCTCGGTCACGAGCGGGGAGCTCATCTACTTCGAGGCACACTCGGAGCTCCCGTTCGCGCTCGCGTGGGCGCCGACGGTCTCCTTCAACGGCCTCGGGCAGTATGTCGGCGGACTGGACTTCGCCGTCAACTCCACATTCGATCACCTGAGGAGCGACAAGGGGCCCGTCGGCATCCGCTCGGTCTTCGGCGGGGGCTTCCATGGTTGGCGCTATGGCGCCTGGCACGGGAAGAACGATCAGCCCTTCGAGGCGTCGGCGTTCGAGGTCACGTCGAGCGTCGTGGGCGACGCCACCACGAGCCAGACGGCCCCGTCCGCATCGAAGATCGCGGAGACGCTCGTCCCGCGGCGGCATGGGACCTGGTTCAGCCCCACCCGCACGGGGCTGAAGCCGCTGACGCCTGCCTACGTCAGCCGCGACGGCGCCACCTTCATTACGGCGACGACGATGCATGGCTCGCGGGAGGGTGGCTTCGTCCAGCAGCAGGATGGGAAGGCCACTACCGTCGCGGCGCTCTTCCAGGTCGGAGGCACGAGCCGACACGGGGAGGGGCACACGCTGACGCTTGGTGGGGGGATTGGGGCGGGCCCCGCAGGCGTCGGCATCCAGGTCGCCTCCGGCAGCAGCCGGCAGACCTCGGACCTCCTGGACATGAACGGCGATCGCATCGTCGACGCGGTGAGAAGTGAGACCGTCAAGATCACCAACATCCACGACCTACACGCAGTGTCGCGACCCCTGCCGACCGACGTCTTGAGAAATAGTCAGGACGTCGCGGTCAACCTGAGCAGCTCGATCTCCTCCCCCACCGTCGAGATCAGTGACGGCGGGGTGATTCAGGGAATGCACGGGATGTTCGGGTTCGGGGGCGGCATCAACCTGAGCTCGACCGACTACGAGCTCGTCGACGTCAACGGCGACGGCCTGCCCGACAGGGTGAGTCGAGGCGGTAATCCCGACTGCAGCGGGTTCACGGTGAGGCTCAACCTGGGCGGGCGCTTCGCGGCGAACGAAGACTGTGTCGCCGTTCAGAACTGGAATGTCGGCGGTCCACTGGACCTCAACGCCGGTGCCTACGGGGTAGCCCAGTCTTTGGCGTCGCCCGACAAGGTCCGGCGCACGACCGCCATCAGCGTGCAGGGCAACCTGGGTTTCGGCTTCGAGCCCGAGGTCTTCGAGGGGTCGGTAGCCTACGAGACGAGCGTGGCCGCCACGGCCGTGACGGTCGTCGACGTGAACGGCGATGGGCTCCCCGACTACGTGCGCAAGTCGAGCAAGGACGACGGGTACTTCTACGTCCAGATCAACACGGGCTACGGGTTCTTGCCGGAGCAGGCGTGGGCGGTCGGTGACTGGCCTAGCGGGGTGACGGCTCCATGGCTCAAGACGGGCGTCGCCGCGATGGACGCCATCCTGAGTCAGGTGCTTGCGAACGGAAAGCCGGTGGACTCGGTGGAGGCGAACGGGTCGTACGACGAGCTGCCGACCGTGGGCTTCGCCGTCACCTTCAGCGTGCCCATCGTCATCGTCGAGCCGTGGCTCAACTTCACCATAGGTGGCGATGCCACGCTCCGCCGCGTCTCCGGCTTCGCCCTCGGCCTCGTCGACATGGACGGCGACGGGCTCGCCGACCACGTGCTCAAGGCCGAGGCCGGGAGCGGGGACAACCATCAGGTCTGGGTGCGGCTCAACCGGGAGGGGAAGGCCAACCTCCTGAAGCACGTTGGACGCCCGCTGGGCGGCAGCATCGAGCTCGACTACGCGCGCACGGGCAACACCTACGACATGCCGGAGAGCCGGTGGGTCATGTCGAAGGTGATCGTGAGGGACGGGCGCGGCGGGAGCGGCGCGGTCGACAGGGTGGACGGGCACGATCTCCAGTCGAACTACGTCTACTCGCTCGGGAAGCACGACCGGGCGGAGCGGGACTTCCTGGGGTTCGGTTCGGTCGTCCGAACCGACGTCGACCACGCGGGAGCGGTCCAGCGGCAGGCTGCCCAGACGTGGCACAACGAGAGCTTCGCGATGAAGGGGCTGCTCGACCGGGAGGACGCTGTGGGACGGTGGCGGACGACTCTTCACCGCCACCCAGAATAGCTACACGACCTACACGATGACGCAGGGCCACACGAGCGCCTGCGATTCGACGACGCCCTTCTTCCTCGACGCCGGCAGCTATTGCCAGTCCTTCTTTACGGGGCTCGTGCGCGAGGAGACGCGGATCTACGAGGGACAGGGCACGCCCGGGACCGTGCCAGCGCAGCCGGGCCTGACGACGGCCCAGACCTTCCTCTACGACCAGTACGGGAACGTGCAGGACTTCTGGGATCTCGGTGACGCCGGCAGCTCGAACGCCTTCACGGCCGACGATCTCCATGCCGCGATCACCTACGAGAACGGCACGGTCGCGCGCCGCCTCCGCTTCGTCGGGAAGCCCCATACGGTGGACGTGACGAATGCGGCGGGTCAACTCCTGCGCAAGCGCGACGGGAGCTACGACGGGCTCGGCAACCTGTCGACGCTCACGTCGTGGACGGAGAACGGACAGAGCGCCGACGTGGTGCTCGTCTGGAAGCCGGACGGGAATCTGGAGCAGTTCCAGGGGCCAGTCGTCAAGGGGAGCCGGCACACGTTCCACTACGGATACGATTCCGAGACCAACACCTACGTGACGCAGATCCAGGACGCGTCACTCGGCTACGCCTCGACGGCCGAGTACGACCCGAAGTTCGGCGAGCCGACTACGACGGTGGACGAGAACGGCAACGTCATCGAGCGCGTCTACGATTCGTTCGGAAGGTTGCAGACGCTGGTGGGTCCGTACGACTCGTCTACTTCGCCGACGGTGTCGGTCACCTACGTCCTCGGCGCGAATGGCCCGTACGCCAGGACGCGGAACAAGCATCCGGAGACGGGGACCGTCGACACGGTGGTGCTCGTGGACGGCCTCCGACGGGCGATCCAGACGAAGAAGACGGCGGAGGTGGAGGGCAGGGGGATCGGTTGGTCGGTCTCCGGGCAGCAGATCTTCGACGCGCTCGGGCGAGTGGTCCAGCGAGGGCAGACCTTCTTCGAGCCGGGCTCGAGCGCACACGTCAAACCGGGCACGCCGCTCAACCCCACGTACCTCTCCTACGACGTGCTCGGGCGGACGGTGCAGACGCAGGAGCCGAACGCCGACGCTCCGAACGGCCTCGCGACGACGACGGTGGCCTACGACTTCGGAGCTCCGGCGGGGAGCACGGTAATCCGTTTGCGGTCGACCGTCGTCGACCCGCTCGGGAACAGCAAGGTCCTCTACAGGGATCCTCGCGACGAGGTGGTCGCGGTGCAGGAGAACACCGGCACGAGCACGCCAACGACGACCTACCTGTACGATCCGATTGGGCAGCTCCTGACGGTGACCGACGCGGCAGGACACCAGACGGCGCTCACCTACGACCTGCTCGGGCGGCGGAAGACGCTCGACAACCCCGACGCCGGGCTCACGACCTTCGTGTACGACGCTGCCGGCAACCTCATCCAGAAGCAGGACGCGAACCTGCATGAGAAGTCGGCGTGGATTACGTACGACTACGTCTTCGACCAGCTCCGGACGATCAACTACCCGTCCTCGGCGCCAGTGACGTACGAGTACGGGACGGCGGCCGACACCGTCGGAGCACCAGGTGGGCCGGGTGAAGCGGATCGTGGACGACGCGGGGCAGGAGACGCGCGGCTACGGCAAGCTGGGCGAGACGACGCGGTCGACGCGGACCGTGAGGCCGCTCAAGCCCAACGGGTCGCCGCAGACGTTCGAGATGGGGTTCGCGTTCGACTCGTTCGGGCGGATGAAGTCGATGGTGTACCCGGACGGCGAGCTGCTCGCCTACCACTACGACGCCGGCGGACTCGTCGCCGGAGCGACGGGAACCCGGACGGCTACGAAGCACTACAAGGCGCAGACCGAGACGTACCTGACGTCGCTGACCTACGACGAGTTCGAGCAGCGGAAGACGCTCACGTACGGCAACGCCGGGACGAGCGTCTACACCTATGATCCTCAGACAAGGCGGCTCAAGAACCTCGACACCACGGTAGCAGGGCGGAGATTGCAGCGGCTGACTTACGCCTACGACCTCGTGGGTAACGTGACGGGGCTGACGAACGCGCTGGGGCAGCCGACGACGGGCTACGCGACGGGGCCGCACTCTGGAGCGGTGAGCTACGCCTACGGCTACGACCAGCTCTATCGATTGACGTCCGCGAGCGGGACGGCCTACGCGAGGCCGGGGATCGTGGATTCGTTCACGTCGAGCTTCCAGTACGACGACATCCACAACATGACGGCGAACGTCCAGGTGCACACGATCTCGAGCCTGAATTCGCAGGGGACGGGGGTCGGGGAGGCGAAGCCCACGCAGTCGAACCACGACTGGGGGTACACGTACGACGCTCCGGCCCATCCGCACCGTGCGCTGCAGATCGGGGACACGCTGCTCAACTACGACGCGAACGGGAACACGACGCGCGAGTGCCGCGACCAGGGGGACCCGACCTGCCAGGTGGACCACGACCACCTCAGGGAGTTCTCCTGGAACGAGGAGAACCGGCTGACGTCGGTGGTCGAGGGGGGCGGGCGGCACGTGACGAGCTTCCTCTACGACGCTGCCGGGCAGCGCGTGGTGAAGCAGGGGCGAGGCGGGGACAGCATTACGATCGGGCAGTTCTTCAACCTGAAGGGGAAGATCGCGGCGACGAAGCACGTCTTCGCGGGCGAGACGCGGCTCGCGTCGAAGCTGCTGCCGCCGCCAGGCTGGGATCAGGGGCTGGTGCCGGTGACGCCGAACACGGCGCCCCCGCAGCCTGGGTGCGACCCGTCCGGCGACTCCCCGAACAAGTGCCCGCTGCCCGGGGCGCCGCCGGTGGCGTACGGGGTGGACACGACGACGGTTCGGCCGGAGACGTACTACTACCACGCCGATCACCTTGGCTCGACGAGCTGGGTGACGGACCAGAACGGGAAGGTCCACGAGCACGTGGAGTACTACCCGTACGGAGAGGTCTGGCGGGAGCCGAAGTACGACCGGGACGGCGCGGGGGTGAAGGGGCAGCGGTTCCTCTTCACGAGCAAGGAGCTCGACGAGGAGACGGGGCTCTACTACTTCGGGGCGAGGTACTACGACCCCGTGAGGGCGAGATGGGCGTCGACGGACCCAGTGTTGCCAAGCCTCCTCTCTTCACTGAAGCGTTTCGAAGGGTTGCCGCTCAAACTGTCGACATACGAGTATGCCGCGTGGAGTCCGATACGTTTCGTCGATCCCGACGGGCGCGATGAAAGGCCGAAGCTTGGGAGTCGTGAATTGCCCGATGGCCCCGTTCGGGTGGCCCTGGGTTCTTGCAGTGAGTGCCACGCGGGAACGCCACAGGCCGACTATCTCAAAGCAGTTGCATACCAGGGGCATGCCGCTGAGATCATTCTCGGGGTAAGCGTGTTGAGCCTTGGGATGGAGGCGCTTCCGCTTCTCGGGAGGGGCTTCGCGACCGGGATCAACGCATTGGAGGCGGGCGAGGCAGCGGGGTCCTTGGTTAGGGTGGGACGATGGATGTCCGTGAGCGAACGAATTGCCATGACGAGAACGGGGATGGTTCAAGAGAGCTATTCCGGGACAACCCACGTAGCACTTCCCGCGGCACCGGAAGCGTTCGGGAGTCAGGCTGCGGCCGGAAGCAACTACGTGGAGTTTGACGTGGCGGCCACGTCGGTGAGGCAAACGCAGCAAGGCTGGGCCAAGATAATCGGACCGAATTCTCTAGAGGGACGACTGGCGGCGTCGAAGGGGCTCCCGGTCCCCGAGATGCCGGCGGCTCAGAATATCGTGCACCTGCAAACAAAATAACATGACAAGCTCGCTAGTGGACTCGCTTCGTTCTTGGTTCGAGGGCAATGGTGAGGAATCCAAAGGGACTGGCCTCAGACTCCAGTTCATAGAGTCAGGGGGCAATTCCGAGAGGAGTGCCCGGATAGACCTTGAGTCTTCGTTGATGTTCGGCCGTGTGACGGTATGGGATACCGGGTTCTGTGATGTGGAGGCTATCGGCACAGCGCCCGGCTCCAAACTTCAGTATCAGCATTACGAGAATCTTGATGGGCAAGGCTCCGTGAGTTGTTGGCTGAATGGGTCGGCCGGTTCGGACCTCAAGGTCTTGGCAAGACCCAGGAGCCCTGACTGGAACGCCTCGCGCCCGACGCGCCGACCGAGAGACTCGACCGAGTGGTGGTCCCTAATCGCATTGAAGCGCGGCTGACGCCGACAATGATGACGATGCTCGGTTTGGATGGAAAGAGGGCAGAGGGTCAGGTGGAAAGACTGAAATGGATTTTGGCATGAAGTTCACGTTTACGGACGAGAATGGCAAGGAACAAGGGGCCCCATTCTCGCAGGTGCTGGCGCACGAGATGCAGCACCTCTCGGGCTATGATCAGGGAAACCTCGACACTAGCCGCGATCGCCTAAACCATCGGGAGCACAAAGAAAGTCGCGCGATAGGAACGGAGAACAAAGTCCGAAAGGAGCTACACCTGCCGGGTCAAGTTGGCACGGGTCCTACGAGGACTATCCATAGGTAACTATGCGCACTCTTTCGAGTCCATCCTTGGCGGCTGCTTTCCTTGGGATTTGGTTACTCTCGTGCGCACGGGACTCTAAGCCGAGGCCGTACCGCTACGAGGATGTCATCTCTGCTCGTTGCGCCAAGTCAATTGTCCGGCGAGCGGGACGCGCGTCCAAGCCTCACGCGGTGTGTGGCGGGGTGGGATCCATGGGAATCCGTGCGAGCGAAGGTGTTCGAGGAGCTCGCACGCATAGGCATTCCGAAGCGTGAAGCGGTTCTGCTAGAGGTGGGCAATCCGACATGGTCCATCTACGGCTTCGCTGTCGTTGTCGATGGCGTGGTCCAGCAGGGTCTGCTCGAAGGGATCAGAGGCGTACCGGAATCGAGAGGGCAAGTCGACATCGCCAAGGTCCAGAACCTTCGCAGCTACGTCGTCTCGGGCGTGGATGACGGCCCCTGCTGGTTCCTGACGGTCTGGCACAATAATATGCAGGTTCAGGTAGCGTACTACGGTCCGCCAGAGGGGCCAGGGGATACTGCAGAGGTGATCCGGCAACTGGCACCCCATGTGAAAGCCCAAAGCCCCAATGGCCCAAACCGATGAAGCGACTGGCCTCCGTCCTCGCGGCCCCCCAACGAGAGAAGTTCCCGAAGCGCCGCGACCTGATCCCGTGTTGAGCCGGCGGGACGAGGCTGCGGGGTAGCAATAGGGGTGACAGAGTGCGCCAAGAGACGCAATGAACGAGACGCCGAAGCCAAGCACGAACGACGCCTACCGCGAAGCGCCAGAGCCGGCGTGGCGTCGTCCGTCGGCGTTCGGCGTCGTGTGCCGAGCGCGGTCGGTTCATTCGTGGAGTGAGGAAGCGAAAAGGACCCGCCCGAGGGGCTGCCGGGTACGCCCAGCCGAATTCCTTTCGCGTTGAGCCATGGAGACTGACCGGAAAATGAAGAAGCCGCTGCTGCTCATCGTCCTCGCCGCCGGCGCCGGCTACTGGGCCGGCCACGTGTCCTCGCCGAAGAGCGTCCTCGACTCCACGGGCGACGGCGCCGTGGTCGCCCGCTTCTCGGGCCACGTCCTCCGAGCGAGCGATGTTGAGGAGCGCCTGCGCGCGATGCCCGACATGGTGCGCGCGCGCTTCCGGGCACCCGAGGCGCGCAAGGGGCTCATCGAGGATCTGGTCCGGGAGCAGCTCCTCGCGCGGCTGGCCGAGGAGAAGGGCTACCAGCGCGACCCCGAGGTCGCCCGGCGCTACGCCGAGGAGCTGGGGAGCGTCTACCTCGAGAAGGAGTTCGAGGAGCCGGAGCGGAAGAAGGCGCCGACGGACGACGAGCTGCGCAAGTACTTCGACGAGCACCGCGCCGAGTTGGCGCGCCCCGAGCGCGTGCGGATCGCGGTCATCGAGCTCAAGGCCTCGAAGCCGTCGGACCGCGAGGGGAAGCGGGCCCTTGCGCAACAGATCCTCTCGGAGGCACGGGCGAAGGCGAAGGACTACTACGCGTTCGGGAAGCTCGCGCGGGCCCGGTCGGAGGACGAGCGGACGCGTGCGTCGAGCGGGGAGCTGGGGTACGTGAGCCGGGAGGAGCTCGGGAGCGGCTACGGCCCGGAGGTGGCGAAGGCGGCGTTCGAGCTGACGAAGACCGGCGAGGTGGGGAGCGCCGTCGTGGAGAGCGCGGGCGGCTTCTACGTCGTGAAGCTCCTGGGGCGCGAGGCGGCGTACGAGCCGAGGTTCGAGGCGATCCGGGACGCGCTCCAGGCCCGGGTCGCGAACGAGCGGCGTAACGCCGACCGTAAGCGGTTCCTTGACGACCTCTGGAAGGCGGCCGGGGTGAAGATCGACGACGACGCGGTGAAGAAGCTGGAGCTGGCCTCGTCGCCGCGGCGGTGAGCCGACCGAGTCCCTCAACCGGTGCAGTGGCGGCAGAGCATGGGAATCGAACCCACCTGCAGCGCCTCTCAGCACCACACACCGGTTTTGAAGACCGGGCCCGGCACCAGCCTGGGAAGCTCTGCCGTCCCCCGGTCTACGCTAATTCCGTCCTTCGAACCACCTGAAGTCGATCAGCACCGCCGCGGCGAGCAGCAGCCGCCTGAACGTGGCGTCCTGCTCGCCGAAGGTCACGAGGAAGGTGTCGGCGTCGGTGAAGCCCTCCTTCAGGAGGCCGCCCCACTGCTTCTCGATCCGTCCGACCTCGCGCGGGCTCCCCTCGGGGCCGCGCTCGGCGATGAAGGTCCACGGGTGGAGCAGCGGTCCGGTGATCCTCGCGACCACGCGGCCGTCCGGCAGCTCGACGTCTAGCCGCCTCCGGATCCAGGACCACCGCTGCCGGATCTGGCCGACCGGGCGCCCCTCGCGGTCCCAGACGTAGAGGTGGGCGAAGAACCAGGTCCACGGGCGCCGGACCGAGAGCTCCGCTGCGGCGACCGGCCCCTCCGCGGGGAAGACCATCAGCTCGAAGGGGCGCATCGCCTTCAGGAAGCTCCGGGTGATGAACCGCCCGAAGCCGCCCGGCTTCTCCATCGCCCAGCCGGCGAGGAGCCCGCTCTCGGTGGTGATGGCGTACTTGTTCGCCTGCTCGAAGTCGGTGAAGAGCTCGAGCAGCTCGCGCCGCTGCCGGAGGAAGAGGCGGCGCTCTCCGTCGAGCGCCTGCGCGAGGGGAACGCGACGGGGTCGTCGGCGTGTAGGGCGTGCGCATGGCGTTCACCTGGCCGCCTTGGACGGGCGGGCGCTGGCGGCGGGGAGGGCGTGCTCCTCGCCCCAGGGGGAGAGGCGCGGGACGAGCCGCTCGTGCGGCATCGACGCGCGCGGCGAGCGGAAGTAGGCCATCGGCGAGTAGCTGAGGAAGTTGGAGACGCGGCTGGTGTAGACGCAGGCGTAGTCCTCCACCTGCTCGGCGAAGCGGGAGTTCTCGTTCCCCTCCTTGAACGTGAGCCCCCAGTGCGGATTGAGCCCCTCCTCGATCCCGCGCTCCAGCTCCCGCAGCCGGGCGTTGGCGTCCCGGTGCGCGCGCCGCAGCGTCTCCAGCTCGACCTTGAGCTTCCTGCGCTCACCCTCGGCGAGCGAGTGGTCCGCCGGGGCGAGCCCGTCCCGCTCCAGCCGCCGCTCCAGGCCGTTGAGGGCCGAGCGATGCGCCGCCAGCTCGTCCTCCAGCTTCACGCGCAGCTCCTCCAGCCGGTCCATCTCGACGAGCCCGTCGCGGTTCAGCTCCAGCCAGGCGACCTCCCGCTCCAGCTCCTCGACCACCATGCAGGTCCGCCAGAGCGAGCTTCGCTTGGACTTGAGGATGTCGCCGTAGATGTGGTCGCCGACGTAGAGCACCCGGTCGCCGCCGATGCCCAGGAGCCGCTCGAACTCGGCCAGGTTTCCGCCCTGGTAGATCCGGCCGCGCTCCAGCGACTGGGCCTCGCCCTGGGGGACGCCGTCCGGGCCGAGCAGGAGCAGCGGGCGCTCCTCCGTGAAGAAGGCCGGCTTGCCCGCCCCCGTGACGACGGCGTCGAAGTAGTTCCGCCAGCTCGGGTACTCGGGGAGGACGCCGTCGAGGACGTACTGCATCACCGCGTCGGTGTAGTCCCAGAACGAGTTGGTGAGCAGGAAGAGCTTCTTGCCGCCCGAGCGGAGCTTGTGGAGCGCCGGCCCCAGCTCGGGGTCGCGCACCAGGAAGCGGGCGATGTCCTCCTTCACGCGCGCCTTGAGCGTGCCGTCCGCGTGGATCGAGTCGATCGCCTGCCGGATGTCCTCGAAGAGCCGCGTCGGGTCGAAGGACTCGCCGCGCGAGTCGTACAGGGCCACCGCCTCCGCGAAGAGGCAGGCCTCGGGCAGGGCGAAGAAGGTGTCGATCCAGTGGAAGCGGGGGGAGGAGAGGTGGATCTTCTCGTCCCGGTAGAGCGGCTTCACGTCGTCGAACCGGAGCGCCCGCCGCCCCCGATAGCAGCGCCCCACGTGGTTGTGCCGGTCCATCTTGAAGATGTTGCCGTACGGCTTGTCCACGACCAGGCCGCGGATGACGAAGAGCGGGTCGTACTCGATGGAGAGGAAGTCACGGGGGTAGCCGTACCTCTCCACCATCCGCGCCGCCGTCATCTCCAGGGAGAGCCGCTCCATCTGCTGGAGCTGGTAGACGGCCAGCGTGTAGTCCATGTCGAACCCGACGAGGTCGATCTTGTCGAGCCGCAGGTTCCGGTTGACGAAGACCTGACGCGCCAGCGGGATGTCCCTGTGCGGGCCGGCTGCGTCACGGAGGATCCGGTCGACGTCCGGGTCGGTCCAGGGCGCCGGCGGCTGCGGGCGCTCCACTTCTGCGCGATGGGGCACGAGACGCGGAATAGCACGCGCAGGCCGGGCTAGAAAGCCGGGCGCCGGGCGATTACTTGCGCGCGCGGGGGGGCGTGGCAGGCTTCGCCCGTGCCACCGACCACCCCCAGGCGAAGCATCGCCGACCTCCTCGAACGGATCGAGCAGCTCGAGGAGCGGGTCGGGCGGCTGGAGTCGGGGAAGGCCCCGCCGGGCGACGGCAGGGCCACGCCGCTGGAGCCGGGGCGCAAGGTGAAGCGCTGCCCGGGCTGTGGTCTCCCGCTGCGCCGCCGCAAGGGGCGCTGCGCCAGCTGCGGTCGCCCCCTCGACCGCTGACCCGTCTACTCTTCTTCGCGGGTCACACAAGCGCGCACTCCTGCGCACCTGCGCCTGCATGGTCACCCTGGCGCGACGATTTTTCCGGTTTTGATCCCCCGCGTGGGGCTATTGATAGGCTCTCATGACCGTCGCCACGCCACTGACGAGCCCGCTCGACCTCCAGAGAGTCGTGGAGGCGACGCTCTCGAACGGCCTCCGCGTTCGGCTCATGCCGGAGCGGACTGCGCCGACCATCAGCTACTGCACCGTCTTCCAGGTCGGCTCGCGGAACGAGAAGGTCGGCCTCACCGGGATCAGCCACCTCTTCGAGCACATGATGTTCAACGGGGCCGCCCGGTACGGACCGAAGCAGTTCGACCGGGTCCTCGAGTCGCGCGGCGGCTACTCCAACGCCTACACGTCGAACGACCTCACGGTCTACTACGAGGACTTCACCTCCGAGGCGCTCGAGACGGTGGTGGACCTGGAGTCGGACCGGATGCGATCGCTCCGGATCGACGACGACGCGCTCGCGCAGGAGCGCGACGTCGTGAAGGAGGAGCGCCGTCTCCGGACCGACAACTCCATCTTCGGCCTGATGGAGGAGCAGCTGGAGGCGCTCGTCTTCCTCGCGCACCCCTACCGCTGGCCGGTCATCGGCTGGATGGACGACATCGAGCGGATCACCCGGGCCGACTGCGAAGCCTTCTTCCGGACCTACTACGCCCCCTCCAACGCGGCCATCTACGCGGTGGGCGACCTCGACCCCGCCGCGACGGTGGCGCTGCTGGAGCGCCAGTACGGTGACATCCCGACCGGTCCGGCCCCCTCGCCGGTGCCGGTGGGTGAGCCCGCGCAGCGGGGAGAGCGGCGGGCGGCGATCCGGTTCCCTGCGCAGGCCCCGGCGCTGCTGGTGGGCTGGCGCGGGCCGGAGGGGCGCAGCCCGGACGCCTCCGCGCTCGACGTGCTCCAGGTCTGCCTCACGGTCGGCGAGTCCTCGCGCCTGCGGCGGCGGCTCGTCCGGCAGGAGGAAGCGGCCGTCTCGGTCACCATCAGCTGGGGCTGGCGGATCGATCCCGGGATCTTCTTCGCGTTCCTCGAGCTCACGCCGGGCGAGGACCCGAGGAAGGTGGAGCGGATGTTGTACGAGGAGATCGAGAAGGTGGCCAGGCGCGGCGTCACGGCTGGCGAGATCGCCCGGGCCCGGGCGCTGCTCCGGAGCGCCGTCCTCCACGAGCTGTCGACCCACCACGGCGTCGCGCACGCGCTGGCGCAGGCGGAGGCGCTCGTCGGCGACTGGCGCGAGGCGGGGAGGGCGCTCGAGCACTACGAGGCCATCGGGCCGAAGGACGTGAAGCGGGTGGCCGCCGAGTACCTGGACCCCGCGCGCCGCTCGGTGGTCGTGCTCGAGCCGGAGGGGAAGCCGTGAGCGGCGAGATCATCCTCCCGCCGATCGTGCGGGACCAGGTGCCGGTGCGGTCTCCGCGTCATCGTCGCGGAGCGGCCCGGGATCCCGCTCGTCGCGGTCCGGCTCGTCCTCAAGGGGGGCTCGTCGCTCGACCCGGTGGGGCGCCACGGGCTCGCGAGCATGGTCGGGACGGTGGGCCGCCGCGGCACCCGGCGGCGCACGGGCGAGCGGATCGACGAGCTCGTGGAGTCGATGGGGGCGGAGCTGGGCGTCGGCGTGGACGAGGACGCGAGCTACCTCGGCCTCTCGACGCCGGTGGAGCACCTCGCGCGCGCCATCGACGTCCTCGCCGACGTCGCCGGCGCGCCGTCCTTCCCGGCGGCGGAGCTTGGGCGCCTCCGCCGGCGCGAGCTGGCGTCGCTTCAGCACGACCTGGACGAGCCGGGGGTGGTCGCGGACCGGGCGCTCCTCGCGGCCGCGTACGACGGTCACCCCTACGGGCACCCGCCGGAGGGAAGGGCGAAGGACATCGCGGCCATCAAGCGCGCAGATCTGGTCGCCTTCCACCGGCAGAACTACGGCACCAGCGCGGCCATCGTGGTGGTGGTCGGGCCGGTGAAGGCGCGGGAGGTCATGGCGCTCGTCGAGGCGCGCTTCGGCGCGTGGTGCCGCGAGTCCCCTGCGCAGCAGGAGCTCGCCGAGCCGATCTTCCCCGAGCGGAGCGTGCTCGTGGTCGACAAGCCGGACCTCACCCAGGCGCAGGTCCGGATCGCCTCGCCGGGCTTCGCCCGCTCGAACCCCGACTACCACCCCGGCCTGGTGGCCAACGCGATCCTCGGCGGCGCCTTCACCTCCCGCCTGATGGAGGCGATCCGGGTCAACCGCGGGCTCTCGTACGGGGTCCGGAGCCGCTTCGCCTCCAGCCGGGTCGGCGGGATGTTCTTCATCTCCAGCTTCACCAAGGTCGAGACGACTGGCGAGCTCGTGCAGGTCGCGCTCGACGAGACGCGCCGCTTCTGCGACGACGGCCCGACCGCCGAGGAGGTGGAGCGGACGCAGAACTACCTCTGCGGCCTCCACCCGCTCTCCCTGGAGACGCACGACCAGCTCGCGGAGCGGCTCGCCGACCTCGAGCTCCACGGCCTCACGCACGACGAGATTACGACCTTCCGGCCGAGGATCCGCGACGTGACGGCGGTGGCCTGCCGCGAGGTGGGGCGGCGCCACTTCCCGCTAGACCGCGCCTTCATCGTCGCGGTCGGCCCGGCGCAGCAAGCTGGTCGGCCAGCTAGAGCGCTTCGGGCCGCTGGCGGTCGTCCCCGCGCGGAAGATCCTGTAGTCGATGGCCGCGATCGTCGTCCTGCACGAGGACCGTGAGCTGCTCGCGGTGGCGAAGCCGCCGGGGCGGATCGTCATCCCCGGGCGGACGGCGGACGAGCGGTCCCTCCGCGAGGAGCTGGAGGGGACGCACGGTCGGCTCTGGGTGGTGCACCGGCTCGACAGGGGCACCAGCGGCGTCCTGCTCTTCGCCCGCACGGCCGAGGCTCACCGGACGCTCAACCTCGCCTTCGACGAGGGGACGCCGGCGAAGCGCTACCTGGCGCTCGTCCGCGGGGCGGCTCCGGAGGAGGTCAGGGTCGACGTCGCCCTGGCCAGGGGACGGAAGGGGAAGGTGCGGCCCGCGCGCCCCGGCGAGGCCGGGCGCGAAGCCGTCGGCGACGCTGTTCCGGCGGCTCGAGGTCTGGGCGGCGCCTGGGCTCGGGGGGCCGTTCTCCTGGGTCGAGGCGCTCCCCGAGACCGGCAGGACTCACCAGATCCGCGTCCACCTCATGTCGCTGGGGACGCCGCTGGCCGTCGACCCGGCCTACGGCGACGAGGGGCCGCTGCGGCGCCCGGACGGCAGCGTCTGGCTGGAGCGGACGCCGCTGCACGCGGAGTCACTCAGGATCGCGCACCCCGTCGGACGGGCGGCCGCTGGAGCTGAGAGCGCCGCTCCCCGATGATCTGGAGGCGGCGCTCGCGCTGCTGCGGTCCTGATTCCTGGGAGACGGTTCCCTCTCCCTCAGTGAGGGAGAACGGCGGAGGCCGTCAGGGCGCTCCCTCACCCTTGCCCTCTCCCCCGGTGGGGGAGAGGGAGGGATCGGCAGCGGGCGGCGGGTTGAGCTCGGTCTCGAGCTGCTGCACGAGCACGACGTCCGAGAACTGGCCCTTCGCGAGGGCGAGGATCTGTGCCGCCTCGTCCTTGCGCCCCTTCCGCACGAGCCAGCGGGCCTTCTCGATGAGCTTCGCGACGCTCACCTCGCGCTCGCCAGTCGCCAGCCGCTCGGTGAGCACCCAGGCGTTCGCGCCTCCCGGGACGGTCACCTCGCTGAAGGGAGGCTTGTTCTTCACGACCAGCAGGAGGCTGCCGGGCTCGAGCTTGCGCTTCGCGTTGGCGGCGAGGAGGTCGGGCCGGTCGAAGACGTCGGCCTGCATGAGCAGCGTCGCGGCGGAGACGCCGGCGCCGTCGAGGACCGCGGCCGCGCGCAGCCAGCCCTCCTTGTCGTCGGAGGCGCGGACGCGGACCCAGTCCTCCTTCGTCTCGAGGATCGTCACCCGCTCGCCGCGCTGCAGCGTGGCGGGCAGGTAGTTGGAGACCTTCTTCTTGCCGTCCGGGCCGTCGATCCTGTCGGCGGCGTCGGGGGTCTTGCGCAGCGTGTCGACGTAGACGACGAAGGCCGGCTCGCTCGGGATCGCGGCGGCGCCTGGCGCCCCACCGGGCTGGGTGCCCGCCGCGCCGTCAGGCTGCCCCTTGGAGCAGGCGATGGCGGTCAGGAGCAGGAGCGGCTGCCGGGATCGTTCTCATCGGGTCTCTCCGGTTGGGCCGTTCACGGGCGTCCGTGAATCAGCACCTTCACGTCGGACCGGAAGGTTACCTCGATCTTGCCGCCATCACGTACAGCGGAGATGAAGCCGCGGCCGAAGATGGCGTGGTCGAGGACGTCGTCCACCTTGTAGGTCCGCTTCGGGGAGTACGGAGTGGCCTCGGAGGCGTTGCGCGCCGCGAGCAGCTCCTCGAAGGGGACGGTGACCACCGGGGCGCGGGCCGCCCGGGCGGCGCGCGGCTTCGGCGACGCGGCCCCCTTGGGCGCGACCGTGGGGTTCTTGTAGCGGTGCACTCCGTGGCACGTGTTGCACTCGACCTTCACCGGCGCCGCGCCGACCATGGCGATCACCGTGTGCGCGAGCACGAGCTCGCACTTGGTGCAGAGCGCGTCGACCTCTCCTCCAACCTTGGGCATAGGGGCGCGGTTTATACGCGGAAATGTGCGCGCGCAAGCCCGGCGTGCGATATTCGACCGGAATGGAACGCCTTCGCGCCGCCTTGGAGGACTTCGGGCGGATGATCTTCTTCACGGTGGAGACGGTGGCCTGGATGTTCCGGCCGCCGTTCCGCCCCGAGCTGATCCTCGCGCAGATGGCCTTCATCGGGGTGGGGTCGGTCTTCATCGTCGGCGCGACCGGGCTCTCGGCCGGGATGGTCTTCGGCCTCCAGATGAACTACGCGCTGAAGCAGTTCGCCGCCGAGGGGTACGTCGGCGGCTCGGTGGCGTTCTCGCTGGCCCGCGAGCTGGCCCCGATCTTCACGGCGCTCATGATCACGGGGCGCGCCGGGAGCGCGATCTCGACCGAGCTGGGCACGATGCGGGTGACCGAGCAGATCGACGCGATGGAGTCGATGGCGGTGAGCCCGATCCAGTACCTCGTCGTCCCGCGGGTCATCGCGTCGATCCTGATGTTCCCGGTGCTGACGATGGTCTTCAACGTCATCGGCTACGGCGGCGGCTACCTCATGGGCGTCTACGTCGCGCGCATCCCGGTCGGGCCGTTCCTGGAGCACACGCGGGACTTCCTGGACCCGGGAGACATCCTCCACGGCCTCTACAAGGCGCTCATCTTCGGCGCGATCGTCTCGATCATCACCACCTGGCGCGGGTTCGCGGCCACTGGCGGCGCCAGGGGGGTCGGCGAGGGGACGACGCGGGCGGTGGTGGCGAGCTCCATCTCGGTCCTCGTCGCCGACTACGTGATCACCTTCATCTCGGTGGGGATCTGAGCCGATGATCGAGGTGGTCGACCTCTACAAGTCGTTCGGGGAGAACGAGGTCCTCAAGGGGATCAACCTGACCATCCCCCGCGGCCAGACCTACGTCGTGCTCGGCGGCTCCGGCTCCGGCAAGACCGTCCTCATGAAGCACGTGATCGGCCTCCTGAAGCCCGATCGCGGCCACGTCTCCGTCGACGGCGCCAACATCTCCGAGCTGGAGGGCAAGCCGCTCAACGAGGCTCGCCGCGTCTTCGGGATGGTCTTCCAGGGCGCGGCGCTGTTCGACTCGATGACGGTCTTCGACAACGTCGCCTTCCCGCTCACCGAGAAGAGCCACAAGGATCGCCTCCCGGCCGACGAGGTTCGCGCGCGCGTCATCGCGAAGCTGAAGGTGGTCGACCTGGGCGAGGAGGTGCTGGAGCGCTGGCCGGCGGAGCTCTCCGGCGGCATGCGGAAGCGCGTCGGGCTGGCCCGCGCCCTCGTCACCGACCCCCAGGTCGTCCTCTACGACGAGCCCACGACGGGGCTCGATCCGATCACCACCGACTACGTCGACCAGATGATCAAGGGGGCGAAGGAGAAGCTCGGGATCACCTCGATGGTCATCAGCCACGACATCGCGAGCGCCTTCAACGTGGCCGATCGCATCGCCGTGCTCTACGATGGCCACCTCGTCGCGGAGGGTACCCCTTCGGAGCTCCGCGCCAGCGAGCACCCCTTCGTGAAGAAGTTCCTCTCGACCTGGTTCGAGAAGCAGTGAGGCAGGAGGCCTGGGAGTGAAGAAGCTCGTGGTCAACAGGGCTACGACGGTCGGCCTCCTGGTCGCGGTCACGCTGGCCGTGTTCATCCTCGCCCTGACCTTCTTCAAGAAGGGGGGCTTCACCGACGCCGACAGCTACGTCGTCTACGCCTACTTCAGCGACGCGACCGGCCTCGCGTGGAAGAGCAAGGTCCAGATCGCCGGCATCCAGGTGGGCGAGGTCTCGGCGATCGTGCTCGAGGGGACGCGCGCGCGGCTCGACCTGCGGATCAAGAACGAGGTCGAGATCCGCTCGGACGCGTGCCTCACCAAGACCTACCCCTCGGCGCTCCTGCCGGACGCGCTCCTGCAGCTCATCCCGGGCTCGCCGGACCGCAAGTCCCTCCGCGACTCGCCGGAGAAGGAGCGCGAGATCACCTGCGTCCGCGAGTCGGCCAGCATCCAGCAGCTCCTCGACTCGATGGCCAAGATCACGACCGACGTCTCGAAGCTCACCGGCGACCTGGCCGAGACGGTCGGCGGCGAGAAGGGCTCGATCCGCCAGGTGATCGAGAACCTCGCTGGGCTCACGCGGCAGATGGAGGGGCTGGTCTCGGAGAACTCCGCGAGCCTCAGCTCGATCCTGAGGAACGCGGAGGCCTTCACCGCCGACCTGCGCGACGTCAGCCACTCCGAGAAGGAGCGGATCAAGACCATCGCCGCGAACGTCGAGGAGCTCACCGCCCAGCTCAAGCGGGTCGCCTCCAGCGTGGAGGCGATCCTGGAGGGCGAGCCTGGCGCGCCAGGAGAGCCCGGGAAGCCCGGCGAGGGGACCCGGGCCGAGGCGCGCGGCATCCGCCAGTCGGTCGACCGGATCAACGAGTCGATCGCGAAGCTGAACGACCTCGTCAGCAAGGTGACGGAGGGGAAGAGCGCGGTCGGCAAGCTGCTCGTCGACGAGAAGCTCGGGCGACAGGTAGGCGACGCCGTCTCCGGCGCGGCCGACTACCTGGACAAGATGCTGAAGCTGCAGATCGAGATGAACATGCGCGCGGAGTGGCTCTTCAACCAGAGCGCCGCCAAGACCTACTTCGGGGTCCGGCTGCTCCCGCGACCGGACAAGTACTACGTCGTGGACATCGTCTCCGACCCGCGCGGCGTCGACACCGTGAAGACCGAGACCGTGTCGGGGACCACCGGCGGCGCCTCGACCACCACGACCACGCACGAGGACAAGCTCACCTTCTCGATGCAGGTCGCCAAGCGGTACGGTCCCATGGCCTTCCGGGTCGGCATCATCGAAAACTCCGGCGGCGTCGGGATGGACTCGCACTTCCTCGACGACAGCCTGACGCTCTCGGTCTCGGCCTACCAGTTCACGCGCCCGCAGGTGGCTGCGCTGCCGCGCGCCAAGGTGTGGGCCAACTACCGGTTCGCCAAGTACTTCTACGTGACGGCCGGCGCGGACGACTTCCTGAACGCCTGGAACACCGGTCGCTACCCGGGCGGTCCGAGCTTCGCCTGGGGCAACGACATCTTCGCCGGTGCAGGGCTCTCCTTCACCGACGACGACCTGAAGGTCCTGATGGGGAGCGGTGTCGGCAGGCGCGATCCCGCGTGACGCCTGCCAAGGGCCTCGGCGCCCAGTCGGTGCCGCCGCGTCCGTCGCGGACGATCGTCCAGAGCGTGAAGGGGCCGGCTGGCGGCGTGAAGTCGATCGGGTTGGCGGTGACGTTGCCGTTGAACCCCGCCTGGGCGATCTCCCCGGCGCTCGCGTACCACTGCCAGTCCAGGTCCTCGACTTCGTTCGGCACGCTCGGCGCGCCGCCTTCATCGCAGCGCTTGTAGTCCTGCGGCGAGTCCGGCGTCGCCCGGGCGCAGACGGTGGCCTCCGCGGCGGGGAGCGTGCCGGTGAGGGGGACGCCGCCGGTGCAGTCGTCCGGGACGGCCGGGTTCACCTCGCGCGCCGCGATCACCGGGTTCGTGTTGCGCTCGTAGGCGCCGGGGAAGGCCGCCTGCGCAGCGGCCGGCGCGATCCGGACGTACTTCAGCGCCAGCTCGGTCACCTCGCCCGAGTCTTCGGTGACGACGGCGACGATCGGCAGCTCGAAGTAGAGCACGCACTGCAGCCGCTTCGTCGTCGTCGCCTGCACGACGAGGAGGTCGGTCGCCGCCAGGAGGATCTCCTCCTGGGCCACCGAGAGGTCGAGCGTGACCGGTGCCGGGCTCCCGGTGGCGATGTGGAAGGGGCCGGCGGTGTCGCCGAGCGAGGCGCGGTCGCGCAGCACCTGCGGGTCGCGCAGCACGTCGGGATCCTCGCAGGGGGCGAGCGCGCCGGGCAGCGCAGGGAGGCAGCCGTACCACTCCAGCGTCACGCCGGTGCGCCCGAGCGGGTTGAGCACCAGCGCCTCGAGGGTCACGGTCTCGGTGATGTCGGCGTCCGCGTAGGGCCCGCCGCTCGCCGACGCGCCGATCGCGACGACCCGGAGATCGGGGACGAGGTACTGCTGCGGCGCGTCCAGGCCGCACGCTGCGGCGAGCGAGATGAGCGGGGCGAGCAGGCGAAGGGGCTTCATCGTCGTCACCATTCGGCGCGCAGCCCGAGGGTAGGGAAGATCGGGAGTCCGGGGATCTCGACCGTCGAGGTGTAGTCGTAGCTCGGGACGCGGAGCTCGGCGTTGGAGGCGTTGGTCGCGTTCTGAACGTCGAGGTAGACGGACATCATCCAGCGCTCGTAGACCCACCGCTTGTCCACGCGCACGTCCGCCTGGAAGAACGGGGAGACGCGGCGGGAGAGGATGTCTGACGATGGGATGCCGAGGTAGCCCCCCTTGTCGGCCACGGCGTAGTGCCCGTCGTAAGGCGTGTAGGGGTTGCCGCTCACCGCGCGGATGCGCGTCCCGACGATCCACTCGCCCGGCAGCCGGTAGGAGAGGATGACCGTCAGGTTGTGCGTCTGGTCGAGGCTGAAGAGGTGCCAGTCCGGGTAGGAGCGCTGGCTGGGATCATCGAGCCGGAGGGCGCGGGACCAGGTGTAGGAGATCCAGCCGAAGAGTCCCTTCGCGAGATCCTTCCGGAGCAGGAGCTCGGCACCGATCGCCTCGCCGCGCCCCTCGTTCGAGAGCCGCGGGGTGCCGTCGGCGGGGTTCGTGACGTGCACGCTCGAGACCACGCGCCAGAGCGACTTGTAGAAGGCGGTCGCCTCGAGGCTGCTCCCCCAGGGGAGCCCCTGCCGGACGCCGACCGTGTAGTGGGCGGCTCGCGATGGGACGAGGCTGGTGCTGCCGAAGAGCTCGGTCAGCTCGCCCGGCTCGGGGGCCTTCCCGAAGACCCCGACGGCGGCCGACAGCGTCGTCCCCGGCCGCGGATCCCAGAAGAGCGTCGCGCGCGGATCGATCCAGCCGCGCGCCGTCTTCAGGCGGGAGTCGTAGTCGGCCCGGAGCCCTCCGACGAGGCGAACGTTCGACACCGGCTGCCACTCCGCCTCGATCCAGGCCCCCGGGGCCAGCCACGCGCCCGTGGCCTTCTCGTCGATGGTGCTCTCGATGGCGCTGCCGGACGATCCCGACTTTCCCGAGTAGAGGGAGTACTCGAGCCGGTTGACCTCGGAGTCCAGCCCGCCTTCCAGCGTGAGCGAGTCCGAGACCCGCCAGCGCGCCGTCTCGCGCAGGCCGAGCCTCCAGACCTCGGAGAGGACGCCGAAGGCGCCCCCCTGCAGGATGTCGAAGCTGTCGCGGCCTCCGTAGAGCACCAGGTCGCTCTGCACGTCGCCGAAGGCGGCGCGCCACCGGGCAGCGCCGCGGTGGAAGAGGGTGCCCAGGAAGAAGCCTGGCCCGCCGGCCTGATCGCCCCCCTCCACGAACTCGAGCTTGTCGTCGGTCCCGAAGGCGGAGAGCGAGAGCGTCCCGCGCCCGAGCGGGCGCGAATACTTCGCCTGGTAGTCGTAGTAGCGCGGGGCGATCCGGAGGTTGTCGGCCGCCTCGGGGGCGACCTTCGGGAGGGCGACGCTCAGCACCGCGTCGACCCAGCTGCGGCGGACCGAGAGGACGAGCGTGCCGCCGAGGAGCGAGCCCTCCGCCTGCGCCCTGCCGTCGTACAGGTCGACCTGCGCGAGCCCGTGGAAGGCGTCGCGCGGCTCCTTGGAGCGGATCTCCACGGCGCCGCCGGTGGCGCGGCCGAAGCGGGTGCCGAAGTTGCCCGGGTAGAAGTCGAGCCCCTCGATGACGTCCGACGAGATGACCGAGGTGAGGCCGCCGAAGTGGAAGACGAGCGGGATGGGGATGCCGTCGAAGAAGACTGCCGTGTCGGCCGGATCCGAGCCACGGACGACCAGGAGCCCGATGCCGAACGGGCTGCGCGCCACGCCCGGCAGGTTCTGGACGACCTTGAGGACGTCTCCCTGCGTGCCCGCGACCGTCCGGACCTCCTCCATCGCCACCGTCCTGACCGAGACCTCGCGGCGTGGACGCTCGCCGCGAACGACCGCCTCGTAGGGATCGTAGTGGCGCCGGGTGAGCCGGTACTCCACCTCGACCGCCCTGTCGGCGACGATGACCTCCTTCACCTTCAGGGGCTCGTGCTCCGGGGAGACGACGCGGAGCTCCAGCTCGCCTGGAGTCAGCCCCCGGAGCGCGAAGCGCCCCTCGGCGTCTGTCTCGGCGGTCACGCCGCCTGCCTCGATGGCCGCGCCGACGATGGGGGTGCGGGTGCCTCGCTCGACGACCCGCCCTGCCAGGAGGAAGGGGGCCTCGGTCTGGGCAGGCGCCGGCTCTCGCTTCAGGACGAAGTCGTACCGGTACTCGATCTCCACCGGGGCCGGCTTTCCGTCGATCTCGGCCGGCCGGAACGTGAACTGGCGGACGGCCGCCTCGGCCGCTGGCGCGAAGGAGGGGTGAGGGCCGGGGTCGATCACCTTCACGCCGGTCACCGTCCCGTCCTCGCCGATGACGATGGACAGGACCACCGAGCCCGTCGCGCCGGCCGCCTCGGCCTCGGCGGGGAAGGGGGCGGGGACGAACTGTAGCAGCTCGGGGGCGCGCGTCAGGACGCCAGCAGCGGCGCCTGCCTCCGCCGCGCCGTCGCCCGGAGGGGGTGGTGCGATGGTGGCAGCGTCGGCCTGGGCCAGGGCGGCGGCCAGGAGGGCAGCTGAGAATCCAATCACGAGTTTCGGGATCATACGTCAGTGGGAGTCGCCGCAGGCATATACTCGAGGTCTCATGAACCGCTGGATCAAGCTCGGGCTGATCTTCGTCGTCGCGCTGGTCGGGACGCAGCTGCTGCTGCGGCGCCCGCGATCCGCCGTGAACGATGGGGCCTCGGCGCCGCCGCTCTCGCTGCCCGATCTCGGTGGCCGCACCGTCGACATCGAGGCGCTCCGTGGCCGGGTGGTGCTCGTGAACTTCTGGGCCACCTGGTGCCCGCCCTGCCGCGCCGAGATCCCGGAGCTGGCCGAGCTGTGGCGTGAGCAGAAGGCTGGCTGCTTCGAGCTGCTCGGGGTGGCGGAGCAGTCGCCGCCAGCCGACCTCGCGACCGCGTCCCGCTCCATCCCGTACCCGATCCTCACCGACCCTCGCGGAGACGCGGCCGTGGCCTGGAACGTCTACGGCTTCCCGAGCAGCTACCTGGTCGACACCGAGGGGAAGGTGATCCGTGTGTTCGAGGGGGCGGTCCGGAAGCAGCAGGTGCTGGACGCGATGCGCCCACACCTGCCGGCGACCTGCACCGGGACCTGACCCTTCGGCTGGTCGAGGCGGCGGTCGCGTGGTATGAGCGGCCGCCCGATGGCCTTCGTCGACCTTCACAGCCATCTCCTCTGGGCCCTCGATGATGGGTGCCAGACTCCCGAAGAGACGCTCGCAGCGGGGCGTCTCCTCGTGGAGCTGGGCTGGCGGGAGTCGGCGCCCACGCCGCACGCGCACCCGCTCTTCCCGAGCCGCGACGCGTCCGCTTGCGCAGCCCGGCTCGCCGAGGCGCAGGCGCTGCTGGACCTCGAGAAGATCCCGCTCAAGCTCCACGGCGGCGCGGAGAACGTGCTCGACGCCAGCTACCTGGAGCGGCTCGAGCCCGGGCTCCGGCGCGGCCTCGGCGCCACCGGCCGCTGGGCGCTGGTCGAGCTGCCGTTCCGCGCGAGCGTGCCGGCGCTGCCCGACCTGCTCTTCCACCTGGCCCGCCGCTCGGTCCGGCCGCTCATCGCGCATCCGGAGCGCTGCGTCGAGTTCGACAAGCCGGGGAGGGCGGAGGAGGCGGTGCGGCTCGGCGCGGCCCTCCAGCTCAACCTGGGAGCGCTCGTGGGCATCTACGGCCGCCCGGTGCGCAAGCAGGCGGAGCGGCTCCTGGACGCGGGGCTCTACTCCGTGGCGGCGACCGACCTGCATCACCCCGAGGGGGCACAGGAGTGGCTCCCCGAGGCCCTGATGGCGCTCGACAAGCGCGCCGGCAACGCCGAGCTGGACCGGCTCTGCGGCGATAACCCGAGGCGGATCCTCGCCGGGGAGGAGCTACCGTGAAGCGCATCATCCAGGCGCTCGCAGGCCTGACGGTCTCCGGCGTCGCACTCTGGCTCACGCTTCGAGGCAAGGACCTCGGGGCGATCTGGGCGGAGATGCAGCAGGCCGACTACCGCTACCTGGTCCCGTATCTGGGGATCCTCACCCTGGTTCACCTCTGCCGGACCGTCCGCTGGGGGATCCTGCTGGAGCCGGTGGCGAAGGTGCCGTTCGCGAGGCTCAACGCTGCGGCGGCGGTCGGCTTCATGGCGCTGGTGGTCCTCCCGTTCCGGCTCGGCGAGTTCGCGAGGCCCTACCTGGTGGCCCAGCGGCCGAAGCTGCGGGTCTCGGCGGCGCTCTCGAGCGTCGTCGTCGAGCGGGTGGCCGACGGGATCTTCACCGGCCTCCTCCTGGTGGTGACGCTCCTCGCCGTGCCGGACGACGTGCAGGGCGTCCGGGTCCTCCGAGCCGGCGGCGTGATGGTCTCGGCCGCCTTCCTCGGGGCGCTCGCGTTCCTCGTCGTCGCGTACCGGAACCGTGAGCTCGCGGTGCGCCTGACCGCGAAGCTGGTCGGCCCCTTCTCTCCGAAGCTGGCCGGGCGGGTCGGCGGGATGATGGACGCCTTCATCCACGGGCTGCGGCTCGTGCCGAGCCGGCGGAAGATGGCGCTCTTCGTCCTGCTCACCTTCGCGTACTGGGGGCTCAACGCCTGGGGGATGTCGGTCCTGGCCCGCGGCTTCGGCTTCGACCTCTCGCCCGTCCAGGCCTGCGCCGTCCTCGGGATGCTGGTGGTCGGTGTGATGATCCCGGCCGGGCCCGGGATGGTCGGGACGTTCCAGGGTGCCATCCTCATCGGGCTCGGGCTGTTCGAGGGGAGCGTGGCGGTTCACACGCGCGGGATGGCCTACGCCAACGTCATGTGGGCTGCCCAGATCGGCCAGCAGGTCCTCTTCGGGATGGTCTTCCTCTTCTCGAACCACATCCAGCTGACGAAGCTCTTCGCCGCGTCGTCGGAGGTGTCGGAGGGGCTGGAGGAGGAGGAGGAGGGGTACCGCGCCGAGGAGGGCGCAGCGCCGGGCGGGACGACCGCAGGGAATACTCCTCTCCCCCGCCCCCGCGGGGGAGAGGTCAGGTGAGGGGGCTGGGCCACCTTCAGAATCGTTTCAGCCGTTCATCCGAGCGCACCCGTAACAGCCCGTAACTACAGCCTATAGCCGCTGGCAAGCGTTTCAGGTATCGTTTCATGCCGTGGCCTCCGTAGACGACCTCCTGCAACTCCTGTCGCGCCCCGGAGCGCTGCTGGCGGCCGACGTCCGGGCTGCGCTCGGGGTGTCGCCCGCGACCCTGTCACGGCTCGTGGCGGCGGCGGGGAGCGAGGTGGTCCGGTTCGGTCGGGCGCGAGCGGTCCGCTACGCGCGGACGCGCGTCGTCGAGGGAGTCGGACGCGGCGCCGAGCTCTACCGGGTGGGGATTGACGGCGAGGCGCGAGCGGCGGGGGGACTCACCTTCCTGCTGGGCGGCGGCACGTTGCTGCAGGAAGCGGCGACGGCGCGCGTCTTCACTGGGCTTCCGCCGGTACTCGCCGACATGGCTCCCCAGGGCTACCTGGGCCACGGCTTCCCGGAGCGCTTCCCGGAGCTCGGCCTCCCGCAGCGCGTCACCGACTGGAGCGACGACCATCGCCTTCGTGCGCTGGCGCTCCGGGGTGAGGACTCCGTCGGGGACCTGCTGGTGGGCGGCGAGTCGCTCGCGCGGTTTCTCAGGTGGACGCCGCGAGAGGTGGACGCGGCCGACTATCCCGCCCTTGCCCAGGGCTCCGCACGCGACGCGGCGGGTTCGTCGGCGGGCGGTGAGCGCCCGAAGTTCGGCGCCTTCTCGGCGGGGCGCCACGTCCTCGTGAAGTTCGCGCCGCCCGGCGACTCGCCGGCGGCTCGCCGCTGGAGAGACCTGCTCTGGTGCGAGTGGCGCGCGCTGACGCTGATGGCGGAGGCGGGCGTGGCCGCGGCGGAGGCGAGGTGGCTGGACGTCGAGGGCTGGCGCTTCCTCGAGACCGTCCGGTTCGATCGTGTGGGCGCGCGTGGCAGGAGAGCCGTGCTGACGCTGGGCGCGATCGACAACGAGGAGTTCGGGCGACTGGACAACTGGACCGCCGCCGCGGGGCGCCTGACCCCCGCGCCCTTCTCGCTGCCAGCTGCAGACGCGTCACGCCTCCGCTGGCTCGACGCGTTCGGTCAGCTCATCGGCAACACCGACCGCCACTTCTGGAACGTGACCTTCTTCGTGGAGCCCACCGGAGCGCTCCGGCTCGCCCCGTCTTACGACATGCTCCCGATGATCCTGGCTCCGTCGGCCGAGACCCTGGTGGAGCGCCGCTTCGAACCGGCGCCACCTCACGGCAGCGCGCTCGCCGAGTGGAAGGGGGCCGTCCCGTGGGCGCTCCGCTACTGGCGCGAGCTCGAGGGGGAGGAGAGGCTGGAGCGCGCGGTTCGCGCGCAGGCTCATGAGGCTGCAGCAGCGATCGAGCAGCTCTCGACGCGCATCGCGCCCGGCGACGCGGCCGGGCGCTGACCGGCTGGAGCGGCAGGGGCCGCCTACGCCGCGTTGGCGTCGACGCGCTCGGCGGCACCCTCGTCGAGGCTGGCGAAGACCTGCGCGATCTCGGCGAGGAAGTCCGCGTCCAGGCGGGGGTCGATCAGCCCCTCCAGCTCCGCGTACTCGGGGGACGGCAGGTCGGTGAAGAAGAGGAGTTGCTGCATCACGCCTCCTCCTCGAGCCACTGCAGGAGCGCATCCCGGATCCGCTCGGCGGGCTTGGACTCGCGACGCGGGGCGGCGGGGACGGGTGTGGCGGAGGGATGGAGCGGTGGCTCCGGCCGGGTCTCGGCTTCGATTCTGGCAACGACCGCAGTCTGCGACTTCGCCATCTTCGGTATCCTCCGATATCGGACGCAGTCGCTGATGTAGCACGTGGTATCGGACGGGCAAGAAAACGGCTGCACCTTCCGTATGACCGGCTGGGGCGTCTGCTTCAGGTGGTGAACCCGCTGAACAGGGGACGCCCGCCAGCCGTTGCTGGCGCGTTGACACGCCCGAAAGCAGGCCCTATAACCCCGCGTTCTCAGGGCCCGGTGAGGTAGCTCAGTCGGCTAGAGCGGGGGTCTCATAATCCCCAGGTCGGGAGTTCGATTCTCCCCCTCACCACTTCATTCCAGAGCGGCCGCCGAGAGGCGGCCGTTGCCGTCCTGGGAGCCCGGGGCGTCGGGGGCGGGCCCCCGCGCTAGAAGAATCTTCCGCGGCCTCCAGTCGTGTTAGCGATGGGTGAATGGATTCCACCCCTCCCTCTCGGCGCCCCTGGCTCGCGGTGCTGCTCTCCCTTCTCTGCAACGGCCTCGGCCACGTCTACGCGGGCCGGGCAGCCGCTGGGCTGGCGATCCAGGCCGTCTGGACGATGGGGGCGCTGGCTGTGGCCCTCGCGATGCGCAACGGCTTCCGCGCCGCCGTGGCCTTTGCGGCGGTCCTGACTGCGTTCTGGACGTTCCAGGCCATCCTCGCCGCGAGCGTCGCCCGCACCGCGCCCCCGCCACGCAGCGGACGCGCGTTGCGGGTGCTGGGGCTCATCGCGTTCTACGCCGCGAGTACGGCGATGTCGGCCGCGCTGGGCCCCGTAGTGAAGCGCCATGTCGTGGAGACGTTCTACGTCCCTGCTGCCTCGATGACCCCCACCGTCGCGGTGGGAGATGCCGTCGTCGTCGTGCGCTCGAGCCGACTCGAACGCGGCGCGGTCGTCGTGCATGCGGCGCCACCCGGGTCGGCCAGCGCGGAGCCGCTCATAAAGCGTGTCGTCGCCCTCAGCGGTGACACGGTGGAAGTCCGCGACGGGCAGCTCGTCCTGAACGGCGTGCCGGCGCCCCGCCGGCGCGTCGATGAGCCCTGCACGTACGAACGCCTCACCGGCGACGGCACCTGGAGCAAGGATCCGTGCGTTGAACTCGTCGAGGGCGCGCCAGAGCGAGCGTACCGCACGCACTGCACCCCGCTCATGGCCTGCGGCGACTTCGCGCCAGTGCAGGTCCCCTCGGGACACGTCTTCGTCCTCGGCGATCACCGCGACCACTCCGCGGACAGTCGGATATACGGACCGATCCCCGAGGGCTCGATCCTCGGGCACGTGAAGTACGTCTACTTCTCCTTCGGCCCCCACGGCGTTCGCTGGGACAGGCTCGGCCAGTCGATCCGCTAGGCCGTACGCCACAGACGAAAGAACCAAGTCGTTAGGTGACGCCATGGACATCGTACGGCTGCGCATTTCGTACCAGTTTGTCCGCGAGCGGACCCGCGTGAGCTGGCGCGACGTGCGCTTCGGGCTCGTGAACGAACTTCTTGATCCTCAGGCGCCCGTCGAGTTGGCCGTCGATCTGGTCGGCCCCGCTGCCCCGAAGGACAAATAATGACGCTTCATAAGGTGGTCCTGGTCGTGGGAATCGGCGTGGTTGCGTCTGCCCATGCATATGATCCCCCCTGCCCGACGCTGGAGCAGGTCGTAGCTAGTCGTCGGGTCGTGTTTGTGGCGCGAGTCTTAGAGGCACGAGAGGTGGCTAGGGGCGATGGTACGGACGCAAGGGCATCGCTTGAGGTGGAGTGCTGTCTTGTGGGAGAGGCATGTAAGCACGGCCGAGTTGAAGTGTCGTATCGAGCTCGCGGTGGCTACGACGAGCGCGATATGGCGGTTGGGATGGCGGTAGGTCAACGGTACTTGGTCGCACTTGCCTCGAGTCCGGTTCGGCCAGAATTTCGCATCGAGACTTACGCCGCCAAGGATTTGGTCTTCGAGTTTGAGTCACCCACCGAATATCGAGAGGATAGAACGAGTCGGATTCGTGCGGCGTTGCCCTGGCGCATCTGCGAGACTGAGGTTCTCGGCTTCGATGCTCTAGTCGCGATGGCCATGAAGAACCGCGACCACGCGCCAGTGCCGATCCGTAAGCCCAGACTTCCCGCCGAGAGAGAAGGCCCTGACCGAGGGAAGTCCAGGAGATGAGAACGGAAGGTGGTCTCGGATTGGAGGCCCTGAATGCGAGGGGTTAGAGTATTGGCGCAAGCCTTGCTGCTCGGCCTTTCCCCTTTGCTCGCGGGGTGCGACAGCGCGTCGCGTTCCGACCAGACTTCTGCTGCCGCAATGTCGAGTGAGGGAAAGGGATGGGGCGAAGTAGCGAAGAAATACCCTAGAGATAATGAGGTCGAGTATTCGCTGAAGAGAGGCGACTGCGAGCTATCGGTAACGATTGGAAGGCTTAATGAGGGCCAAGAGGTGGCTCGCGTCGGACTGACCACGTGCCCAGTGCTTTCCTACAACGAAACGCTTGAGGGAATACTGTTGCTCTTGGAGAGGGCAAAAGATGAAGGGCGACTAACGGACTTGCGGCGGGTCGGCCCTGGGCCAGTCGGGGAAATGCGCGAGGGCGAAATCCGGAAGCGTCTCCTGCAGACGACACTCGATAGACTGTCTGATCCCGAATTCGTGCGCCAGAATCCTCGCCTCATCTCGAGACAAGGCAAACGCCTCGATGAGAGGTACCTCTTTGAGGAAGCAGATGCCTTCCGGGAGTACAAGGAGATATTTCAGCGGATTGGTTATGCGCTAGAAATCGAAGACTATGAGGGGATCGTCTTCAGTAGAGTAAAGAGGAAGGACTGGCCGAGAGGCTACAAGACGGCATTGGGGGAAGTTCTGGTCCCTTGCAACGGCATGGTCTATTTCCGAGCGGAGAAGACGAGAGCCCCGACCGAGCGTAGTCCCAGGACAGCACTGACCGGGTGCGGCCACGCGGGAGAGGAGATCAGGGGCAATGACGCCGCGCATAGGTGTGATCGCAGCCGTACCCGTAGTGCTGGCGACCCTTGCGTCGTGCCAAACTGTGCGTCTCGTCAAGGCGATGGACCTGACGGCGGGGGCGTTTCGAGCATCTGCGCAACTCGTCCGGTACGAACACAAGCGCGTCGCCGGAGTCGAGATGACCTTTGTGTATGGGAATCTGTCGATCAAAAACGTCGGACCAGTGGCGAAGACGCTCGATATGAATGCGCTGCGCCTGTCCTTCGGCGAAAGTCTCAGCAGCGGGGCCGAGGTCGATAGCGTCGCCTATTTTCTACCTTCGATCCTTGTCGAGCCCGAGGCCGCGGTTCGCAGAGACGTCTATTGGGCGTTCGACGGTCATCTCGCCCCGGCGAAGTGGGACGGGGTCCGGCTTCTATACGTGCAGGGCCTCACGCGAGAGGAATCGACGACCCGTAGTGAGACGCCGGCCCCAAGGCCCCGCCCGAAGGGAACCTTTGACGGAAAGTGACTTCCGGGTGCCGAGAAGCCCAGCGATGCACGCAGGGATGAGACAAACAGGCCTAATGGGCCGAAATGACCCTTCCGATCCGCCAGCGGGCGTCCCTGAACTCCACGAGCCTCTGCAGCGCGTCGATGCGCTTACACTTGTTGCGGCCGGCGAGGAAGAAGCGATGCTCCGAGCAGCGGCGCGTGACGAGGTGAGTGGGTCCCCTGAGGATTTGTCGGACGGGAGTCACGCCGCCAGGCATGAGCAGGTGGTGTGCCTGGCCGGACCACGAGCCACGGTTCGCGGAACGGTCCTCTCGGGCGGGGCGCTAGCGCGAGCTACTTCCATGCCGCCCGAGATTTCCAGACCGGAGTGACGACCCACATGTCGCTTCCGAGAAAGGTCACCTGGCTCGGTCGGGAGGGCGAAGCGCCGGGCAGCATCTTGGCGTTCTGGAGGTACTGCCAGAGCTTGCCGTCATGCCACGTCAGGGCCTGACCCTTGACTTCCCGGTCCTTCGGCAGCTCGGCGCGCTCCCATCGATTCTTGCTGATGAGAAAGCGGTAGAGGAGGTTCCGGCCACCAAAGTCCCCCGTTCCCATGAGGAACATCACGGCATCCGGGGCGGGGATCCATTGGGCCTGCGTGGCGTCGACCAGCGGAATCGAGTGAACCCGCCATGCTCCGCGATCGAGAATCAACGCGCTCATGCTGTCGTGAACGTGGCCCAGGCCCTGTACCCCGATCGCAAACTTGCCGCCGGCCCGCACGATCGTATCCGCCCCGCGCCAGGCGGGTAGCGTTCTCCAGCGATCAGCTGCCGCGCTCCAGGCGAGAGGGACCGGCTGCGTGCCCGGGGCATAGTCGCGGGGGAAGACCGTCAACTCGGCGCCATCCCAGAATCCCAGGCGCCAGGGGGGAATCGCGCGGCGGTCCGCAGACGAGATCGCCTGCCAGACGTTCCGTCGACCGTCATAGAGCCGAAAACCGGTTGCGACCTGCTCCGCGGGTGGCAGAGCCTGGCGCGAGTCGAGCCAGGGTAGGAAGAAGATCGTTCCTTCGCGCGCGGGCCCCATCACCGCCGGAGTTGCAGGTGCACCCTCGGACGACCCGCTCGTCCAGGAATCCGTGCTGGGATCGTACGTGGCCATCACAGGCGGGTCCCGACCAGGAGCGTCGAACCCAACCAGCGCTCGCCGAGGCTGACCGGCGTGAGCGGGCCGTCCCCCCAGTCCGCCGCTGGGATGTCAGCACGTCCGATTCCGGGGCGAACCGCCGGCGCGTTCGTTCGGCTCATCGGCCGCCATCGCCGTTCCTTCAGGTGGTAGCGCCAAGCATAGGAGGCCTGGGCCCGAGCATCGTCTACCCCCCTGTCCGGCCAACCGCCGAAGAAGAGAAGCTCGCTTCCCGTGAAGACCGGAGCCGGGAGGCGTACCCCGGGCACCCGGGGAATACCTTCGATTGGGGTCCAACTCCCGGTGCACGGATCGAAGATGCTCCCCTCGAGGACGGCGCCTTCACTCGTCGTCATGGCGAGAAAGCGGTCGCCGATCCACTGTTCGACGTGCTTTCTCCCTTTGGGCCCGCCAGGGAAGCTCCGCCAGACGCCCGGTGGGTCCGGCGGTCGACAATCGGCTCCCGCCAGGCGAGGAAGCAGCATCAGCCCAAGCAGGCCGACACCGAGGAGCTTCTTTCGAACGGGCACCATGGCGTGAGCCTACGTGGGACGAGGGGACCGGTCGACGCACAGAGGGGAGCACCGGACTCGGCGCTCCCCCCCTCGCGTTCGGAGCGGAATCCGCTCAGTTCGACTGGCGGCCGGAGACGCCCTTCGCGCCCTTGACGATGGCCTTGGCGCCCTCCTTGGGGCGCAGCGAGCGCACCGCGGCGCCGGCGGCCCACATCTCGGAGTTCCGGATCGCGGCCAGCTCCTTGCCGAGCTGCACCTGGTAGTCCTTGCCGCCGCAGCTCTCGATCACGCGCGCGGCCTCCGCGCCGGAGGAGACGCGCTTGTAGAGCGCCTTGAAGGTCGGCAGCACGGCCTTCTTGAAGCGCGGCTTCCAGTCCAGCGCGCCACGCTGCGCGGTGGCCGAGCAGTTCTGGTACATCCAGTCCATGCCGTTCTCGTCCACGAGGCGGATGAGCGACTGGGTCAGCTCCTCGACGGTCTCGTTGAACGCCTCGCTCGGGCTGTGGCCGTTGGAGCGGAGCACGTCGTACTGCGCCTCCATGATGCCGGCCAGCGCGCCCATGAGCACGCCGCGCTCCCCGGTCAGGTCGCTGTTGGTCTCGTTCGGGAAGGTGGTCGGGAACAGGTAGCCGGAGCCGATGCCGATGCCGAGCGCCAGGCAGCGCTCCTCGGCGCGGCCGGTGGCGTCCTGCTCGACGGCGTAGCTGGAGTTGATGCCGGCGCCGGAGAGGAAGTTGCGCCGGACGTTCAGGCCGGAGCCCTTGGGCGCGACCATGATCACGTCGACGTCCTTGGGCGGGACGACGCCGGTCTTCTTGCGGTAGGTGATCGAGAAGCCGTGCGAGAAGTAGAGCGCGTCGCCGGCCTTGAGGTTCGCCTTGATCAGCGGCCAGACGGCGCGCTGGGCCGCGTCGTTCAGGAGCACCTGGATGACCGTCGCCTTCTGGACGGCCTCGGCGATGGGGAAGAGCGTCTTGCCCGGCTTCCACCCGTCGGCGACCGCGCGGTCCCAGTCGCGCTTGAACTCCGGCGACTGGCCGATGATCACGTTGAAGCCGTTGTCGCGGAGGTTCAGGGACTGGGCGGGCCCCTGGACGCCATACCCGATGATCGCGATGACCTCCTTCTTGAGGACCTTGCGGGCCCTCGCCATCGGGAACTCCTTGCGAGTGACGACCTGCTCCTTGGTACCGCCGAAGTCGATGAGTGCCATGCGGTGCTTCCTTTCCCTGGGAGGTGGCGAAGGCGACGAGGCGCGCATTATCGGTCGAAAGGGTGGTCGGATGTCACCTCCGAAATGGCGGAGCGGTGAGGGCGAGACGCCGCTCCTCCCACGCTCCGTGTGGCGGATGTGGCAGAGTCGTTTGTAGAAGGGCTCGTAGTCGGAGACCGAGTGCCCCACTGGACCGACGCCTACTACGGCGACCTCTACTTCGACTCCGCTGCCGACCTGCTGACGCCGGCACTGTCGGCGGCGGAGGCCGGCGTGATCCAGCGGCTCCTGCGCCTTCGGCCGGGTGACCGCGTGCTGGACGTCGCCTGCGGCCATGGGCGCCATGCGTGGCCGCTGGCGGCGATGGGGGCGCGGGTCGTCGGCGTCGAGCGGAGCGCTCCTTATATCTCCCGGGCCGCTGCGGCGGCCCTCCCGGGCTGCCCAGGGTCAGGAGTGGCCGGGCCGGGCTGGGTCCGCGGAGACGTCCGCCACCTCCCGCTCCGCGACGGTGCAGTCGACGCGGCCTTCTCCTGGTACTCGTCGCTCTTCATGTTCGACGACGCCTTGAACGTTCGCTGCCTCGCGGAGATGGGGCGGGTGGTGCGGGGCGGGGGGAAGCTCGTCGTCCACCATGCCAACCCGCTCGCGCTCGCGAAGAGCCCCGTGGACTTCTCGCGCCGCGTGCTCGCCGACGGGAGCGTCATAGAGGAGGAGTCGCGCTGGGATGGGGCCGCGGGGGTGGACCGGTGCGCCCGGCGGCTCGTTCGGCCGGACGGTACGGAGCTGAAGGGCACGGCGGAGCTGCGCTACTACGACCCATCCGAGTGGGGTCCGCTAGCCGCCGCGGCCGGGCTACGATTGATCCAGGTGACGGCGACGACGTTCGCCGGCGCGGCACCGGGCGCCGAGCTCGGCAGCGAGGCGCCGGATCTCATCGCGGTGCTGGAGAGAACGAGATGACGCCTACGAGGGAACGCCCCCTCCGGATCCTCATCGCGAAGCCCGGCCTCGACGGTCACGACCGCGGCGCCAAGATCGTGGCGCGCGCGCTGCGCGACGCCGGCTTCGAGGTCATCTACACGGGGCTCCACCAGACCCCAGAGATGATCGTCGCGGCCGCCATCCAGGAGGACGTCGACGGCGTCGGGATCTCGATCATGTCGGGGGCGCACAACACGCTCCTGCCCGAGGTCGTCGAGCTCCTGAGGGCGAACGGGGCGGACGACATCGTCGTCTTCGGCGGTGGCATCATCCCGAACGACGACATCCCCGGCCTCAAGGCGAAGGGGATCGCCGAGGTCTTCCTCCCGGGGACGCCGACCCAGACGGCCATCGACTGGATCCGCGGCCACATAAAGCCGCGCGCTGCCGCGGCCTAGCGTCAGCTCCTCGACGGCCTCGCCCGGTTCTGCGGTAGGCTCTCCCGGCGGCACGTGCCGCCAGGTACAGGTCCATGTCCGAAGGCGAACACACCATAATCGGGAAGATCCCCCGCGAGCGGCTGAACCAGATCGCCTCTCGGAAGCTCACCGCGCTCGGCGTCCAGGTCCGCTTCGGCGCCGACCGCGAGTCGCTCGAGGGGGAGCTGACCTTCGGGCGCGTCGTCCACCCGGCGACCGGCCAGCCCATCCAGAAGGCGCGCTTCGTGGTCACCGGCCACGACACCCTGCGCTTCCTCGACGCGCCGCTCTCGACCCTCGGGCCGGTGAACTTCTACGCCCACGAGAAGGTCTCAGGGATCGAGCAGCTCGTGGCCCAGGGGCTCCAGCAGCGCGCCGCCGCCCTGCAGGACGTGACCCTCCGGATGCGGCTCTCGAACATCGACGCACAGATCGATCCCGAGCGGCTGGCGGCCCGGGCGGTGCTCAAGACGGCGACCCACGCCTTCGAGATCATCGGGACGTCCGAGGCGATCCGCGTCACCCGGGTCGCGCCGGTGGGCGGGACGCCTTACGAGGTCGCGAGCGAGTTCCCTCCGCTCGTCCTCAACAGCTTCCCGACGGCGACCGACCTCGAGATGTACCTCGTCGGCAACGTCAACCAGATGCGGCCGGAGGGGCCGGTGCCGTCGCAGAACGCGCCGCGCGTCGAGCCGGCCGCCACGGCCGGGCTCGTCGCGACCGCGGTCCCGCGCACGGCCCTCACGCTCGCTGCCCTCTCGCAGGTCTTCGGCCCCGACTCGATCCTCGCCCCCAACGCGATGATCGAGCTGATCCAGGAGTTCGAGTTCGGCAGCACGCGCTACCGGTTCGTCGCGACCCGCGAGATGGGGACGCGCTTCAAGGGACGGCTCATCGGCCCGAGCGGCGACGTCTGGTCCGAGAAGTTCGAGCTGGCCGACTTTCCGGGGACGCGCAAGGTCGTCGCCGCCGCGCTCGGCGCGAGCGCGAGCCTCTCATCCGTGGACGTCGCGCAGGACTTCAGCGGCGAGGTCGCCGGCGGCCCCGTCGAGGTGCCGCACCACCTCCTGCCGAGGACCGGCGAGATCTGGGTCATGAACGTCCTCATCGAGGACGCCGGCGACGACGAGGTCCGCTACGTCGTCGTGGACATGGACGGCCGCCCATACGGCGCGGCCCGGGTCCTCAAGCGCCCCGACTTCGAGGCCGTCTTCTCGCAGGAGAAGGGCGGCTGGCGGCTCCTCGTGCAGATCGATCAGGTGGCGGAGGGGAGCGTCCTCTACCGACAGCTCGACCGCCAGCGGCAGGCGATGGGCGCGCCGCGCAAGATGGCCGCGGCCATCCTCGTCGCGAACTTCGTCCCCGAGGCGACGACTTACTGATGGCGACCCCCTCGCTGGTGCAGCGCGTCCTCTCCGGGGACGTCCGGTCGGCGGCGCGGCTGATGCACGACCTCGACGATCGGCTGCCCGAGGCAGAGAAGACCCTCCGCGCCATCTTCCCGAGCACCGGCCGCGCCTACGTGATCGGGTTGACCGGCGCCACTGGCGCGGGCAAGTCCTCCCTCACCGACCGGCTGATCCGGCACTACCGGTCGGCGGGGAAGACGGTCGGCGTGGTGGCCATCGACCCCACGAGCCCCTTCACCGGCGGCGCCATCCTCGGCGACAGGATCCGGATGCAGGATCACGCCACCGACCCCGGCGTCTTCATCCGCTCGCTCGGGACCCGCGGTCACCTCGGAGGGCTCTCCCGCTCGACGGCGGCCGTGGTCCAGGTGATGGACGCGATGGGCAAGGACGTCATCATCGTCGAGACGGTCGGCGTCGGGCAGGACGAGGTCGAGGTGGCGGAGCTGGTCCACACCGCCGTGGTCGTGACCGTCCCGGGGCTGGGCGACGACGTCCAGGCCATCAAGGCCGGCATCCTCGAGATCGCCGACGTCTTCGCGGTGAACAAGGCGGACCGGGACGGGGCCGACCGGACGGCCCGTGACCTCCAGGCGATGCTGGAGGTGCGGCACGCCGTCGGGCACGTTTCGCCGGCCGGCGGCGCCTGGCACGCGCCGGGTGACGCGGTCGCCCGCCCGGTGGAGGACCTCGCGTGGTACCCGCCGATCGTCCTCACCGTGGCGGTCAAGGGCGAAGGGGTCGCTGAGCTCGTCGCCGCCATCGCGAGCCACAGGGCCCATCTCGAGAAGGGCGGAGCGCGCCACAGGCGCGAGGTGGCCCGTGCGCGCGCCGGCTTCCTGATGCTGCTGCGGGATCGGCTCCTCGCCGGGGCCCTCGAGCAGCTCGAGGAGGAGACGGGGCAGCTCGACGAGGTCGCCGGGCGGATAGCGCGCCGCGAGGCCGACCCCTACGCGCTCGCGGACGACCTGGCCGGCCGGCTCCGAGCGAGGTCACCATAATGGCGGACGAGAGCAACAGCGGCGCCGCCGCGTCGGACAAGGTAGCTGCCCTGGAGGCGAGGCTCGGCGTCACCTTCCCCGACCGGGCGCTCGCCCTCACCGCGCTCACCCACAAGAGCTGGGTGAACGAGCACCGCGACGAGGGGGTGTCCCACAACGAACGGCTCGAGTTCCTGGGGGACGCCGTCGTCGACCTGGCCGTCTCGCAGCGGCTGATGGAGCGCTTCCCCGACGCACGCGAAGGCGAGCTCTCCAAGATGCGCGCCGCGGTCGTGGACGAGCAGGGGCTCTCCGAGATGGCGAGGGCGCTCGACCTCGGGCCGCTCCTGCGGCTCGGACGCGGCGAGGTGCTGACCCTGGGGAGGGAGAAGTCCTCGCTCCTCTGCGACGCGATGGAGGCGGTGATCGCGGTCCTCTTCCTCTCGGGCGGCCTGCCGGCGGTGCTCACGCTCGTCGACCGGTTCCTGGGCGAGGCGTTCGAGCGCGCGGTCGCCGGGACCCTCGACCGCGACTACAAGACCCAGCTCCAGGAGCTGGCCTACAGCCGCCTGAAGGCGGTGCCGAGCTACCGGATCGTGGAGGAGCGAGGACCGGACCACGCCAAGGTCTTCCTCGTCGAGGTGGAGGTCGCGCCGGACCTGGTCGCCCGCGCGGAGGGGCGCTCCAAGAAGGATGCGGAGCAGGCGGCAGCGCTCCTCTGCCTCAAGGCGTTGACGGAACGGCTCGCGGCGCAAGGGGGGTAGGGCAGGGCGCCCGCGCCAAGCCATTTGCTTGCGCAGCCCCGCGCGGCTAGATTCGCGCCGATATGAGCCACACCTATCTAAAGGGTCTACTGGCCGGCGCCCTGTTCGGGCTGGCCGCCGTCGCCGCGCCAGGCGCCGCCGTCGCGGCCGACACCTACGCCGTCTTCCAGACCTCCCGCGGCGCCATCGGCGTCCGGCTGCTGGAGAAGAAGGCGCCCGCGGCGGTGAAGAACTTCGTCGAGCTGGTGATGGGCAAGAAGCCCTGGACCGACCCGGCGAGCGGGACGATGCAGAACAAGCGGCCGATGTACGACGGCACCCTGTTCCACCGGGTGATCCCGGGCTTCATGATCCAGGGTGGCGACCCGCTCTCCCGCGGCGCCGAGCTTGGCCAGACCGCGAGCGCCACCGGCCGCCCCTTCGGGACCGGTGACCCGGGCTACCGCTTCGCCGACGAGCTGGAGAAGCCGCCGGCCGCCCCCTTCTCGACCGCTTGCCAGCTCGCGATGGCCAACTCGGGCCCGAACACCAACGGCTCGCAGTTCTTCATCACCGAGGCGGAGGCGGCGCACCTCAACCCCCGGGCCTGCGCCAACGCGCCCTCCGGGACCTGCGGCTACGTCCACTTCGGCGAGGGGATCTGCGGCTGCGACAAGGTCGCCGTGATCGCGAAGGCCGGACCCGGCCAGACGCGCCTCGAGAAGGTCGTCATCACCACCAAGCAGCCCACCTGCAAGTAACCCGGAGAGGAGAACCGGAAATGGCCGAGCAGCTCTACGCGACCTTCCAGACGTCCATGGGCACCATCGTGGTGAAGCTCCTTCCCGAGAAGGCGCCGGTGACCGTCGCCAACTTCGTCGGGCTGGCCGACGGGTCGAAGGAGTGGACCGACCCGCGCAACGGGCAGAAGCAGGTCGGGAAGCCGCTCTACGACGGCACCATGTTCCACCGCGTGATCCCGGACTTCATGATCCAGGGCGGCGATCCGCTCGGGACGGGCACCGGCGGCCCGGGCTTCCGCTTCCAGGACGAGATCGGCCCGGACAACAAGTTCACGAAGCCCGGCCTCCTCGCGATGGCCAACGCCGGCCCCGGCACCAACGGCTCGCAGTTCTTCATCACCGAGGTGGCCACGCCCTGGCTCGACAAGGGGCACACCATCTTCGGCGAGGTGGTCAAGGGGGGCGAGCTCGTCCCCAAGATCACCCGCGCCGGCAACGCCAAGGTGAAGCTCGAGAAGGTGACAATCACCCGCGGGGCAATGCCCTAACGGAAAGGATCGACCCGCAGCAGGCCCGGCGCGGGCCGGCCGGCTCCACCGGCCGCCCCCCGGGCCTTCGCGTTCCAACGTGACCAAGAAGAAGCAGAAGCTCCGCGCCGGCTTCGTGGCGATCGTCGGCCGCCCCAACGTGGGGAAGTCCACGCTGCTGAACCGCGTCCTCGGCGAGAAGGTCGCCATCGTGACGCCGCGGCCGCAGACGACCCGCACCCGCATCCTGGGGGTCTGGAACGGGGAGGGGGCACAGATCGCCTTCTTCGACACGCCCGGGCTCCACAAGGCGAAGGGGGTGCTCAACAAGAGGATGGTCGAGGTCGCGCTCTCGACCCTCCCCGAGGTGGACGCCGTCCTCTTCCTGGTCGAGGCGGGGACGAGCCCCGAGGGGAAGGTGGAGATTGGCGAGACCACCCGCTGGGCCGCCGCCGAGGTGGCGAAGCGCGGCAAGCCGGCCATCCTGGGGATCAACAAGATGGACCGGGCGCCGCGCGCGACGCTCCTGCCGGTCATCGACGCCTACAAGGATCTCCACGCGTGGGCGGACATCGTGCCGTTCTCCGCGCTGGACGGCGAGAACGTCGACGAGCTGCTGAAGGCGCTGGTGAAGCAGGTCCCGGAGGCGGAGCGCCTCCTCTTCCCGACGGACATGCTGACCGACCAGGCCGAGCGGACGCTCGCCGCGGAGTACATCCGCGAGCAGGTCATGCTCCAGACGCGCGACGAGATCCCGTACTCGTGCGCGGTCGACATCGAGGAGTTCGACGAGTCGCAGCGGACCGACCGCGGCGGGCTCGTCCGGATCTCCGCGGTGATCTTCGTGGAGCGCGAGACGCAGAAGGGGATCGTGATCGGGAAGGGGGGCAGGATGCTCAAGAACATGGGCACCAAGGCCCGCCAGAACATGGAGCGGCTGCTCGGCAGCAAGGTCTTCCTCACCCTCACCGTGAAGGTCGAGGAGCGCTGGAGCGAGCGCCCCAGATCGCTGGAGAAGCTCGGCCTGTGACGAACCCCCATCCGCCCCCTCATCGCCCTCGTCGGGCGCCCCAACGTCGGCAAGTCGACGCTCTTCAACCGGCTCGCCGGGAGGCGCGTCGCCATCGTCGAGGACGTCCCCGGCGTCACCCGCGACCGGAACTACGCGGACTTCGAGTGGGACAACCGCGCGTGGTCGGTGGTCGACACCGGCGGCTTCGAGCCCGAGTCGCGCGACCGGCTCATCCAGCAGGTGAAGCAGCAGGCCCAGCTGGCCGTCGAGGAGGCCCACGCGGTGGTCCTGGTTGTCGACGGCCGCGAGGGGCTCACCGACGTGGACCGCGCGCTGGCCGAGATGCTCCGGCGCTCGGGCAAGCACCTCTTCGTGGCCGTGAACAAGATCGACCACTTCGCCACCGAGGCGGAGGCGCCGCTCGCCGACTTCTACGCGCTCGGCTTCGGCTCGGTCCACGCCGTGTCGGCCGAGCACGGCCGCGGCGTCAACGACCTGGTCGAGGAGATCATCGCGAAGCTCGAGGTCCCCGAGCTGCCGCCGCCGCCGGAGGAGACGGACGAGCCCGAGGAGGTCGCCGAGAGCGATCAGCCCAAGGGCGACATCCGGATCGCCATCGTCGGGCGGCCGAACGTGGGCAAGAGCACCTTCGTGAACGCGCTGCTCGGCGAGGAGCGGTTCGTCGTCTCGGACGTGCCCGGCACGACGCGCGACTCGATCGACAGCATCGTGGAGCACAAGGGGCGGCGCTTCGTCGTCACCGACACCGCGGGGATCCGGCGCAAGGCGGCGATCGCGCTCAAGGTCGAGGCCTACTCGGTGGTCAGGTCGATGAAGGCGATCGACCAGGCCGAGGTGGTGGCCTGCATGCTCGACGCGGTCGAGGCAGGCGTCGAGCAGGACGCGCGGCTCCTCGGGCTGGTGGACGAGAAGGCGAAGGCGCTCGTGGTCGTCGTCAACAAGTGGGACATCGCCGAGCGCGAGGGGGCGACGCAGGAGTGGTACCGGAAGGAGCTGCTGAAGCGGCTCCCGTTCGTCGCCTACGCCCCGTTCGTCTTCACCTCCGCGAAGGAGAAGCGGGGGGTCACCCGCGTGCTGGAGAAGGCGGCGCGGCTCGTCGAGCAGTACCGCGCCCGCTTCCCCACGCCGCAGCTCAACGAGCTGCTGGAGACCATCCAGCTCGAGCACCCGGCGCCGCTCGCGCGCGGCCTCCCGGTGAAGCTCTACTACATCGCGCAGGTGGCCTACGCGCCGCCGACCTTCGTCATCCAGTGCAACCGGCCCGACGCGATCAGCGAGTCGTACCGGCGCTTCGTCGAGAACCGGTACCGCGACGCCTTCGGGCTCGAGGTGCCGGTGCGCTTCATCTTCAAGCAGCGCAAGCGGCGCCTAAGGCCGCCGGCTAGCGCGATGGCGAAGAGCGAAGGCGGCGCGGAGGGCGAGCCGAAGGTCGAGCACAAGAAGGGGAAGGCGAAGGGCAAGGAGCGCTCGCGGGCCAAGGGCGCCGGAAAGGACCGGCGCGGCGAGCACCTCAAGAAGCGGCGGAAGTAGCGCCGAGGCGCTTGACGACCCCCGGACCCACATCTAAATTGGCCCGAATTCCCGAGTGATTCCGCGAGGCAGCCCACCATGTCGAACGAAGAAGTCCTCAGCCGCAAGGATCTGAAGGCACCGGACAAGTTCCAGCAGGTCGCGACCCGCGCCATGGACTGGATCACCGGCCACAAGAAGAACGCGCGGCTCATCTCCATCGTCGTGGCGGCCGCCGTCGTCCTCGCCGTCGTCGCGGGGCTCGTGGGTAGCGCGCGGGAGGACAAGGCAGGCTCGTTCGGCTACGAGGTCCTCCGCGCCGTCGGCGCCGAGGTCTCGGCGGTGCCGCTGCCTGGCGTGTCGGGGCCGTTCTACGCCAACGACTCGGAGCGGCAGCGGGCGGTCATCGCCGCGGCCGACCTGGCGCTGAGCGAGTACCCGTCCACCTCCGCCGGGCGCCTCGCGCTGCTCATGAAGGGCGACGCGCAGCTCCGGCTCGGAGAGGCGGACGCCGCCATCACCAGCTACCAGAAGTACCTGGCGGACGCGTCGTCCGACTCCTCGCTGCGCTTCGGCGCGCTGGAGGGGGTCGCGATCGCCGAGGAGTCCAGGGGCAAGCTCGACGAGGCCGCGGCCGCGTGGGAGCGGGCTGGTCGGGAGGTCCCGCTCTTCGCCGATCACGCCGATCTCGAGCGCGCCCGCGTGCTCGAGATCGCCGGCAAGAAGGACGAGGCGAGGAAGCTCCTCGAGGGCTTCGCGAAGCGTCACGAGGGCTCGCAGTTCGCCACGGACGCCGCCGACCGTCTCGCCCGGCTGGGCTCCAAGTAGATGATCGCCGCCGGCCTCGCGCTCCTGCTGGCCGCAGCGCCCGGGCTGGAGAGCCGGCTCCCAGCTGCGCCGCGCCGCATCTACGACGTCGCCTGGAAGCGTCCGCTGGTCGCCCTCGAGCTGGGTGCCTACCGGACGCTCGAGCCGGGTGGACCGGCGGTGGATCCCGCCACGGGGATCGTCGTGGTCGGGACGAGGGACGGCTGGCTCCACGCGTTCCGGCCAGACGGAGCGCGCGCCTGGGAGCTCGAGGGGGCTGGCTCGTTCGGCGCTCCGCCGGCCATCAGCGGCGGCGTGGTCTACGCCGGCACCAGCGGCGGCGTCCTGTACGCGGTGGAGCTCGCCAGCGGCAAGGTCCGCTGGCGCTACGACGCGAAGCAGGAGCTGGGCACGCGCCCCGTCGTGGTGAACGGGCTGGTCCTGGTCATGTCCCTCGAGGACTCGCTCGTCGCGGTGGACGCGGCGAGCGGGGCCTGGCGCTGGCATCATCGCCGGGACCGGCGCGAGGGCTTCACCATCCGGGGCGCCGCCGACGTGGTCGTGCGCGGCCAGACCGCCTTCGCGGCCTACTCCGACGGCTTCGTCGCGGCGCTGGAGGTCGCGACCGGGAAGCCGCGCTGGGAGCGGAAGGTGGCGCCCGAGGGCAAGTACGTCGACATCGACTCGCTCGCCGTCGCGGGCGGGCGGCTCTTCGCGGCGGCATACTCGGGCGCGGTGCTGGCCCTCGATCCCGAGTCCGGGAAGGCGCTCTGGCAGATCGCGCTCCCGGACGCCACGCGGCTCGCGTACGCCGGCGGGGCGCTGGTCGTCGTGACGACGAGCGCGGTGAAGGCGCTCAGCCCCGACGGCGGCACGCTCCTGTGGCAGTCCCCGATCGGCCAGGGGGCGCCGTCAGCGCCCCCCGTGGACGCCGGACGCTGGCTCGCGGTGCCCGCGGGCATGGGCGGGCTCCAGTTCATCGATCCCTCCACCGGGGCGGTCGTCCGCGCCTTCGACGGCGGGCAGGGGATCAACGGCACCTTCGCGTTCGTGAAGGGGCGCGGCTACGTCCTGGGAAACGCCGGGACGCTCTTCGCCCTCGACCTCCCGTGATCCGCAGGGTCCTCGTCGTCGCCGCGGTCATCAGGCGCGGCGAGTCGATCCTCGTCACGCGGCGCAAGCAGGACGCGGAGCGGGGCGGCCTGTGGGAGTTCCCGGGTGGGAAGGTGGAGGCCGGCGAGTCCGAGCCCGCCGCGCTGGCTCGTGAGATCCGCGAGGAGCTGGGCTGCGACGTGCAGGTGCGCGAGTGCATCACCCGGCACATCCACCGGCTACCCGGACCTGGAGGTCGAGCTGGCATTCTACGGCTGCACGCTCCCGACGGCAGCCGAGCCGAAGGCGATCGGCGTGGCCGCGCTGGAGTGGGCCGACCGCGGCGCGCTCGCGCGCTACGACTTCTGCGAGGCCGACCTGCCGGTGCTGCCGCTGATCGGCGACGTCGCCTGATGGCCGGCTAGCGGCGCCGCTTCTTCTTCGCCGGCTTCTTCTCGGGCTCCGGCGGAACCCCCGCGGCGACCACGCGCAGCTCGACGGGGCCAGCCGCGCGCTGCGCGGAGTCGTGCAGGTCGCGGCTCCGGGCCCCGTCCACGCGCAGCAGGTAGTGCGACGCCGGGGTGAGCGGCTGGACGGGGGTCACGGTGAGGACCGTCTCCACGCCCACCTCGCGCGTCCCCCTGGACGGCAGCAGGTCGTCACGAAGATCCAGGACGGAGAGCCGGGCGTCCTCGCTCCTCCCAGGCAGGACGACCCGGAAGGTCGAGGCCGGGTCGACGATCGCTTCAGTCGACGGGGAGAGGGCCACGCGACCGCCGCTCGCGTCGATCGCCTCGGCCGCGAGGAGCGGGGAGGGGAGAGGGGGCTCCTCCGCCTTCGCCGTGCCGGCGAACACGAGCAGAAGCCCGAGGAGCGCGGCGGCGCTGCGAGCGTGGAGTCTCGTCGTCATGGGCACGGCGAAAGTTAGCACGATCACGGGCCCCAACGGGTTGCCGCCGTGGAGCGTGCGCGATCCTGGTCGGCGCGACAGACCGCGGCGCGGCCACGCGCGCATGTGCGGCAATGCGCGAACCTTCATGGAGCCCTGCCTTGCGGTGACATTTGCCTGGGTGCAAACCTCGACGCCAATCATTCACCCGATGCGGTTAGCTCGGAAGTCACTGCATCAGACGAAGGAGGCGCACTGTCGCGGTCGATAGAGGCACTCGCTGCACCGTCAGGAGAGTCTTGCGTCAACTGAAGTGGACGATGAGGAGGGGAGACAAAATGAGTCGGGTAACGTCGAGCTTCTCGAATCGGATGCTGTGTTGTCTGGCCGCGGTCGCGATGTCCGCGGCGCTCCAGGGCTGCGCGGGTGAAGACGGCGCCAATGGCGCCAGCGGCACCAATGGGGCCAATGGAACCAACGGTACGAACGGTACGAACGGTACCAATGGATTCAACGCGGTCATCCAGTCGTTCCACGGAACGTCGGCGGTGACGGCAGAGGACGAGCTCCAGGGAGCTCCCGCGAACCCGAAGTACCTCGCGAACGTCGCGATCACCAGCGCGACCGCCGACGCGGCGGGCCTGGCGAGGGTCACCTTCACCGTGAAGGGGAAGGACAACGTCACTCCCGTCACCGGGATCACGGCGGTGAGCGCCGGCATCTTCAAGCTGATGCCCGCCGAGCCGACTGGTCGGAGCTACAGCAGATGGGTTCCCTACATCTACCGTCCCGGCAGGACGGTCAATGCCGGCTATCGCGAGAGCACGACGTCCACGCCCGTGGCCGGAACGCTCGTCGAGACCAGCACGCCAGGGACCTATACCTACACCTTTGGAACCAACCTCTCGACGGCCGCCTTCGCCTTCCCCATCGGAGGGGTATCGCTCGTGGGCTATGACCGCGCACTGACCCACCGCGTGAGCGTCTACATGGGCGGCCACGCCGGCCCGACCGGCGAGGCCGACTTCGACTTCGTCCCGGATGGCGTCACCGCCCTGAAGACCCGCAACATCGTCGAGACGGCGACCTGCAAGAAGTGCCACGGCCTCGAGTTCCACGGCCACGGCGGCGATCGCGTCACTGTGGAAGGCTGCAACGCCTGCCACAGCCCGGACAGCGCGATGGTGAACACCGCCGGCAACGGTGGCACCACCGAGACCATCGAGATGCAGGTCATGATCCACAAGATCCACGCCGGCCGCGAGCTCGCCAGCGCCCCCGGCCTGAACGGGATCTTCTTCGACGATCCTGCGACTCCCCTCGTGAACGAGGCTGACGACAACGGCGGCTACACGGTTGGCAGCCTCACCGCCACGTGGAGGTCGGCCGCATTCCCGGCGGTCATCGAGAACTGCGCCGCCTGCCACACCGGCGCTGGCGCCGACGTGGACAACTGGAAGACGGTCCCATCCCGCGCCTCCTGCGGCTCCTGCCACGACCTGATCGACTGGACCGCCGGCACGAACCACCTCGGAGGCAGCGCCACGAATGACGCCGGGTGCGCTGGCTGCCACCCCGCCACCGGCGCCGGCTTCGGCCAGTCCGTCACCGACGCCCACGACTGGACGGTGAAGGACATCCGGAACGTCCCGGAGTTCGACATCACGGTGACCACCTCCGCCCCCGCGAACGGCACGCACTTCGTGGCCGGCGAGGGCCCGGTGATCTCCGTCGTGCTGAAGCCCACGGAGACCAACGCCGCCCTCGGCTACACCGCGGGCGTCGCGATCGACCACACGACCGTGATCGAGGACGGCGCGGGCGAGGGCTGCCAGACCACGCCGACGGACACGTCGGTCTGCACCAACGCCGCCGACGGCCAGTTCAGGGCCGCCAACATGTACGTCACTGGGCCGCGCTCCAAGCGCATCCCGGTCCTGACGACCGCCGCAAGGGCCAAGGTCACCAGCGCGCTCGCCGAGACGTGGGACCTGAGCGCCGGCGGCTCACTCCGCGTCGTGGTGGACAACGGCAACTTCATCACCAAGTTCGACTACATCGGAGAGGACGTGCTCGTGCCAGGCGACTTCACCGTCACGCTGCCAGCCGCCACGTTGACGGCCACCGCGACGGCCGCCGACGTCGCGACGTGGCTGAACGGCGCGACGGCGACGTTCCTTTACAACGAGAGGGAGTTCCACTTCAGCGACAGGGCCATCGCGTACGTCGAGGCCAACGCCGTCACGGGGCTCAATCACCTGTCGATCCGCACCCGGGCGATCGGCAGCGACAACCCTAGCATCCAGATCCCGGATGCCACGAAGGCCCTGGGGCTCTTCACCGACACCGCGGTGAAGGTCGCGGGCTCCGCCGTCCAGCTTCGCCAGCGGACCAACGCCACGAACAACGATCCGAAGTTCGCCTGGACGGCCGCTGATCTCAAGTACACCCTCGATCCGGTCGACGACCTGCTCCCGGGCACGTACATGATCAACGTCGAGTTCGCCGATCGCGGGCGAGGCGTGACCGGCGTCTACCGCACGCCCTCGGTCAAGGTGGCGACCTTCCAGGTCAAGCAGGCGGCCGAGGAGAAGGCGATCGCCGACAACTGCACCTCGTGTCACTGGAGCACGAACGCCGTCGGGCAGGGCGTCGGCTACGTGCTCGATCCCGTCCGCCACAACAAGCCGTTCAACGCCCAGGCCGTCGATCAGTGCGGCGGCTGCCACAACTACAAGTCTGGCGAGACGGTCGCTGCGCGCACCTGGACCACCGGTGGTGGCACCAAGCCCATCTCCAAGCGGGTGCACGCGGTCCACAACGGCGCGTCGCTCAACTACCCCGTGCTCACGGTCGATCACGAGGAGAGCATCCCGGGCCGCGGCTGGCAGATCACCTACCCGATGGATGTCCGCAACTGCGAGTCGTGCCACTCCGCGGCGACGAGCGGCACCTGGAAGACGACGCCGAATCGGCTCGCGTGCATGGGCTGCCATGACGCCGACGCCGTGACGGCACACATCAAGACCCAGGTCTACGACCCCACTCCGGTGGCGCCGTGGAGCGGAGACGAGGCAGAGGCCTGCGCGGCCTGTCACTGACGACTCGTTGAGTGAAGGAGGGGCGGCGTGCGAGCATGCATGCCGCCCCTCTGCTTGACCTTCAACCCGGAGAGTCACCTTGAGAACGCCGATTGTCCTCGTCCTGATCGCCGTGGGGCTCCTCGCAGCATGCGGGAAGGGGAAGGGCACTGGAGGTCCGGTGGGGATCCTGGCGACGGTCAACGGCGTGCCGATCAGCGAGCGCGACGTGGATCTTCGCGCGAGGGCGGGGGTGACTGGCGAGGTGGCCAATCACTCTGCGTCACCGAACGTGCTGGAGACCGTCATCCGGGACGAGCTGATCTTCCAGAAGGCACGGGAGCTCGGCCTCGACCGTGACGAGGAGTACCGGCTCAAGGTCGCCGACCTGGAGGCGCAGGTCAGCGCCTTCCGCAGGCAGGAGATGTCCGCTCGCTTCCGCATGTACGTGCAGCGGAGCGCTGCGGTCACGGACGCGGAGGCGCGCGCGTACTTCGAGAAGAACGCCGAGGCGATCCGGACGAGGTTCCACGTCCTCCAGATCCTGTGCAGGGGCGGGCTCGAGGAGATCACCAGGGACCACCAGGACATCGCCACCGGCAAGCCGTTCGAGGAGGTGGCGTCGAGGCGTTTCCCCGGCCTGCAGCCGGGCGGCAAGGCCCCCTGGGATCTCGGTGAGCTGCGCTGGTACCAGCTGCCGCAGTCCTGGCGCGGCATCGTGGACCGGCTGAAGCCAGGGGAGGTGAGCGAGGTCATCAAGGGTGAGAAGGACAGGTTCTGGGTGGTCAAGCTGGTGGACCGGTCGCTCGACCCGGCTGTCTCCTTCGCCACGGAGAAGGAGCGAATCGTCGACGTGCTGCGCCAGGGAAAGGCTACGGCCCTCTACGCCAGCATGCTGGAGGCGATGAAGGGAGAGGCCCGCGTCGTGTACTCCCGGTAGGCTGGCACGAAGAAGCCCGCGCAGAGGCGGGCTTCCCCATCGGCACCCGGTGGCGCCGGGCGGGCCGGGCCCGCCGTCCTGGTC
>CAWJSR010000023.1:0-248725 GCA_963845515.1 uncultured delta proteobacterium | reverse complement strand
CTCCTCCTGGACCTTGAGCGTCACCTCGATCCGCTCGTCCGCCTTCCCGTCGCTCGCGACGAGCGCGACCACGTGGTTCCCGCGCTGCGCCCGCGTCGGCGTCCACGTGACGACCAGGTCGCGCGCGACGGCCTTCGTCGCCCTCGGCGGACCCTCGTCGGCCTCCCAGAAGGCGTGGGGATCTCGGATGCGCACCTTCGCGCCTGGCGGGAGCCCCTCGGCCCTGAGCTCGATCCGGTCTCCGTCGGGGTCCACGAGCGTGAACGTCTCGGAGAAGGGGCTCCCGACGTCGAGCGACCGGGAGGACTCGGGATCCTCCCCCTGGAAGTAAGGCCCCGCGTTGTCGGCGGCGGCGGTGCTCATGCACAGCAGGACCAGCGGGGCGAAGTGAGCCATGGTCACTCCATCTTAGCGTGGGCTGGTACGGTCGAGTGACGCCGATCACGTGACGCGGCCAGGCCCGCTTGCCGGCCCGGTCCCAGCCGCTACTGTCCGGGTGCAGCCGCTCGTCGAACCCTCCAGGAGTTGACGATGACACGTCGCGATCTGGCCCAGAAGAAGCTTCTCCGCGCGCTCTTCCGCTTCGTGATCTACGGCTCGCTCCTCGTCGCCGGAGAGGTCGCCTTCTACACGATCGTCAAGGTCGGCCGCCGCCTCCCCGCCGCCGCGAGCTGGCTCTTCCAGTTCCAGTGGCTGGTCGACCCCCGCCTGGCGCTGGCCAGCGTCTGGAGCGCGCCGGTTCGCGTGCTCTACGGGCAGGCGAGCCTGTGGATGTTCTTCGTCTACGGCTCCATCGCGCTGTTCGGCCTCGAGCCCGCCTACCGCCGCATCAAGCGCTGGCCGCTGCTCGCGCGGGGCGCGGTCTACATGGTGATCATCCTCGCCATGGAGTGCGCCACCGGCTGGATCCTCAGGGCGCTGACCGGCTTCGACATCTGGTACTACGAGGACGGCGCGCTCACCCTGCTCCGCTACACGAGCCTCGCCATCGCGCCCATGTGGTTCGTCCTCGGCCTCGTCTCCGAGAACTTCATCCACATCATCGACAAGCTGACCCGCGTGAAGGCGGAGCTCGCCGGTGGCGCGGCGTCGCCACCGGGCTGATCGCTCCGGGACGGACCCGCGAGCGTCGGCGAGCCGCCTGCCCGGCCCCCCTCGCTGGTAGACTCCCGCCGTGCTCGTCGAGGTCGCCGTCGCCGCCGCGGTCCGCGGAACCTTCACCTATCGCGTGCCGCACGCCCTCGCCTCCGAGGTGACGCTCGGGCAGCGCGTCGCCGTCCCGTTCGGGAAGAGCAAGCGCGCGACCGGCTACGTCGTCGGCTTCCCCACCCTGCCGCCCAAGGGCTTCGAGCTGCGGGACGTGGTCGAGGTGCTCGACGCGGTCCCGCCCTTCACGCCGAAGCTCATCGAGCTGATCCGCTGGGCCGAGGACTACTACCTCGTCCCGCCCGGGGAGCTGCTCCGGGCAGCGCTTCCGCCGGGCCTGAACACGCGCGGCGGCGAGGCGGCGCCCACGCGGCGCGGCGTCGAGTACGCCGCCCCCGATCCGTCTGCGGCGGAGGCGCTCGGGTCGCTCGGCCGCGCCCGCGCGCAGAAGGCGGTCCTCGAGTACCTCCTCGCCCGCGGCCGGATCCCGGTGGAGGAGCTGAAGGCCGCCTTCCCGCGTGGTCGTCCGGCGCTCCACGCGCTCTCGAAGCGGGGGCTCGTGCGCCTCGAGACCGAGACCCCGGTGGCAGGCGGGGGGCTCCTCCCGGCCGACGGGACGGCGCTCCCGCTGACGCCTGCCCAGGGCGAGTCGCTCGCGGCGGTCGTCGCCGCCTTCGGTGGCTACCAGCCGTTCCTGCTCCACGGGGTCACCGGCTCGGGCAAGACCGAGGTCTACCTCCAGGCGATCGCCCGCGCCCGCGAGGCCGGCAAGGGCGCGCTCGTCCTCGTGCCGGAGATCGCGCTGACGCCGCAGCTCTCGGGCCGCTTCCGTGCCCGCTTCGGTGACGACGTCGCCCTCCTCCACTCCGGCCTCTCGCAGGCGGAGCGCCACGCCGAGTGGCTGCGGCTCCGGACCGGCGAGGCGCACATCTGCGTCGGCGTCCGAAGCGCCATCTTCGCGCCGGTCCAGGACCTCGCGATCATCGTCGTGGACGAGGAGCACGACGGCAGCTTCAAGCAGGAGGACGGCCCCGCCTACCACGCTCGCGACCTCGCCGTCGTCCGCGCCAGGATCGAGGAGGCGGTGGTGCTCCTGGGCTCCGCCACGCCCTCGCTGGAGACGCTGGAGAACGCCCGGCGCGGCCGCTACCGGCTCCTCTCCCTCCCGGCGCGGATCGACGACCGCCCGATGCCGCTGGTGGAGCTGGTCGACCTGTCGCGGCTCCGCAGGGCGAAGAAGCTCCCCGGGCGCGGCCTCATCTCGCCGCCGCTGGCCGAGGCGCTCGGCGAGACGCTCGCCGCCGGGCAGCAGGCGATCCTCTTCCTGAACCGGCGCGGCTACCAGACGCTCGTCGTCTGTGACGCCTGCGGGCGGGAGGCGCGCTGCCCCAACTGCTCGGTCTCGCTCACCCTCCACCAGCGGCGCGGCCAGCTGCGCTGCCACTACTGCGGCCGCTCCGAGCCGATGGACGCGGTCTGCCCCGACTGCGGTGGCCTGCGCTTCGGGATGGGGATCGGCGTGGAGCAGGTGGAGGAGGCGGTGAAGGAGGGCTTCCCGTCCGCCCGCGTCGGCCGGCTCGACCGCGACGCCATCGGGAGCGCCGACGACGCGGCCGCGCTCCTCGCCCGCTTCGCACGGCGGGAGCTGGACGTCATGGTCGGCACGCAGATGGTCACCAAGGGGCACGACTTCCCGGGCGTCACGCTGGTCGGGGTCATCCTCGCCGACACGGCCCTCGCCCTCCCCGACTTCCGCGCCGCCGAGAGGACCTTCCAGCTCCTGACACAGGTCGCTGGCCGCGCGGGGCGCGGCGCGGACGCTGGACGCGTGATCGTGCAGACCTTCAACCCCGGCTCCCCGGCGATCGCCTGCGCAGTGGGGCACGACTACGCGGCCTTCGCCGAAGGGGAGCTGGCGCGGCGCAGCGCGATGGGCTACCCGCCCTTCGGCCGGATGCTCGCCGTGCGGGTCGAGGGATCCGAGGAGGGGGCGCGTGAGTGCGCCGAGGCGCTCGCCCACGCCGCCCAGCCGGCGCTCGCGAACGGAGTCGCGCTGCTCGGCCCGGCGCCGGCCGCCATCGAGCGGATTCGCGGCCGGAGCAGGTGGCACCTGCTCTTCAAGGCGACGGGACCACAGGCGCTCCACCAGGTCCACCGCGCCCTCGGCCGCGTAGCGCACCGGCCGCCCGGAGGCGCGAGCGTCAGGTTCGACATGGACCCGTACTCGATGCTCTGAGGTCCGGCGACGCCCGGGCTCATCGTCCTCCCCCGATATCGGCCGGCCCGAAAAACATCACGGAGCCCGCTTACTTGGCGCACCTCCGGCCGCGATCCATAATCCGCCCGCGTGGCGCGCATCCTCCTGGTCGACGACGACATCGCCGAGATCTCGGCCGTGAAGCGGGTGCTGACCCGCGCGGGGCACCAGCCCGTCCTCGCGACCAACACCAACGACGCGGTGACGGCGATCGAGTTCCAGCGCCCGGACCTCGTCATCATCGGGGCCACCTGCGAGGGCGGCCACGGTGTCGCGCTCACCCGCAAGCTGGCGGAGGACGAGCCGACGTCCGACGTACCGGTAATCGTGCTCGGCAACGCGCCCGACGCGGCTCCCACCGCCAGCCAGCTGCCCCGCCCAGTCGATCCCGCCCAGCTGGCCGAGTTCGTAAGGGCCGCCGTCGGCGAGGGAGCCGTCCAGGCGGCGCCGCAGCCGGCCAGGAGGCCGACTGCCGTCGCCCCGCCGGCTGCGCCGCGAAAGTCCGCCGCCGACGCACTCCTCGCGCGCGCCTCGCAGCTCCGGCAGGGAGCCGCGCCGGCAAAGGGACCCCCGACCGCCCGGCCTCCGGCGCCGGCGCCGGCGCCCCGCCCGGCGTCACGCCCTGCGCCCCGCCCGCCGCCGCCAGCCGAGCCCGAGCCGGCCATGCCCTCCTTCGAGCAGATCGGCGACGACCTCGAGGCGGTGCTCAAGCGCGCCGAGGATGCCGAGCGGGCCCACGCGGCCGAGAAGAAGGCCCGCGTGCGGCAGGCCGACCGCGCCACGGTGGAGGCAGCGCAGCGCGCCGAGGCGGAGGAGTTCGCCATCGCGCAGGCGCGCGCCGCCCGCCAGGCCCAGGAGCGCGAGCGGCAGGCCCAGGTGCGCGCCCGCGAGGAGGAGCAGCGCCGCGCCGAGGAGGAGCAGCGGCGGGGCGAGGAGGAGCAGCGCCGGGCAGAGGAGGAGCGCAAGCGCGGGCTCGCCGCCAGGAAGGCCGAGGAGGAGCGGCGCCGCGCGCAGGAGGCGCGCCGCAAGGCCGATGAGGAGCACCGCCGGGCAGAGGAGGAGCGGCTTCGCGCCGAGGAAGCGCAGCGCCACGCGGAGGAGGAGCAGCGCCGCGCCGAAGAGGAGCGAAAGCGGGCCGAGGAAGGCTCGCGCCGCACCGCCGAGGCGGAGCAGAAGGCGCGTGACGAGGAGCGCCGGCGGACCGAGGCGGCGCGCCGCGCAACGGAGGAGAAGAAGCGAGCCGACGCCGCCCGCCGCAAGGCGGATGAGGAGGGGCGCCGCGCGGCGGAGGCCGAGGAGAAGGCGCGCATCGAGGAGGAGGGGCGCCGACAGGCCGAGGAGGCGGCCTCGAGCGAGAAGGAGACGCGCCAGTCCCTGGAGGCGGAGGTGGATCGACTCCGCTCCCAGCTCGAACGGCAGAAGCGCGACACCGAGGCGAGGCTGAAGACCCTCCTCGACCGCGCCGCCGCCGAGGGGCAGGCCGCGGAAGAGGCCCGCCGCCTCGCGACGGAGCAGGCGCAGGAGGAGGCCGAGGCCCAGGTCCGGTCCGCCATAGACAGCGCCCGGGCCGAGATGGAGATGATCAGGCGGGAGCGCGAGCTGGAGCGCCGCCGGCGGGCCGACGCCGAGGCGGAGCTGGCGCGGATCGCCGAGGCGAACGAACGGCTCGCGAGCGAGCGGGCCGCGCTGGCGGAGATGGGAGACGAGCCGTCGGGCGACGAGGCGGCTGTCCGCCGCCGGGTCCAGGCGCTGCGCCAGGCGACGCCCGAGCCGCTCGAGACGGCCGGAGCCGAGCGCCCGCCCGAGCGGGTGGAGCGCGAGCCGCACCGCACCCCTTCGCCGGACGTCGGCGACGATCGCCCCCCCTCACCTCCGCACGCCGAGCTCCGCAGCGGCTCGGTCGCCGAGCTGCCCCTCCCGCGCCTGCTCGCGCTGGCGGCGCGGACCCGGCTTGGTGGGCGGCTCGACTTCCAGGGAGAGGCCGCGCGAACGCTCTACTTCGAGGCCGGCCGCGCCGTCGGGGCCACCTCGAGCGCGCCGCAGGAGCGGATCGAGGAGGTCGCGCTCCGGCTCGGCGTGCTCACGCGCGATCAGCACCGGGCCGCCGCGTCGGCCGTCGCCTCCCTCCCGACGCGCCGCGCCGGCGTGCTGCTCCTCGAGCGCGGCTACATCAAGCCCCACGAGCTGACCGCGCTCGTCAGGCGGCGGACCGAGGAGGTGCTGTTCGGCCTCTTCGCCGACGAGGGGGCGCGCTTCCGCTGGGCCCCCGAGCACGTTCCTCCCGACGAGCGCGTCTCGCTGGAGCGCGAGCCGCTCGCGCTCGCGCTCGAAGGTGTCCGCCGCAGGTGGCAGCTGGGCCGGCTCGACGCGGTCCTCGGCGGGCCTGGAACGCTCCTCTCGCCGGTGCAGGGCGGTCCGGCGCTGACCGAGCTCGGGCTCTCCCCGGAGGAGCGGCGCCTCGTTCAGCTCGCCGACGGGCTCCGGACGCTCGACGAGATCCTCGCGTCGAGCCCGGTGGATCAGCTCACTGCCCGGCAGGTCCTCGCAGGTCTCGCGCTCACCGGGGTCCTCGCCGTCAGGGTCCTCCAGGCCGGGCGCTCCGCGAGCGCCGCGGCCACCGCCATCGACCTCGGGCGGGTCCGGGACAAGCTCGACCAGGTCCGGCGCACCGACTACTTCACCATCCTCGGCGTGGCGCGGGGCTGCACTCCCCACGAGGTGCGGGAGGCTGCGGACCGGCTGCTCGCCGAGTTCGACCCGCGCCGCTTCGCGGGCCACGCGGACGACGACCTCGACGCCAAGCTGGAGGAGATCCGCAGCGTGCTCCAGGACGCGCGCGAGGTGCTCTCGGAGGACACCCTGCGCGAGGCCTACGTCGCCGGGCTCTGAGCGCCACCTGCTCTGGCAGGCCGGGTAAACACCCGCTCAGGGGAGGGCGTCGTAGAGGGATGGGCCGCGAGTTCCCCTGCGCGCGAACCTCTGGCGCGTTAGATCCGTCTGGAGCTAGATTGAGCCCCCGAATGGTCCGCGACATCGTCATCTGGCCCGATCCGATCCTGAAGAAGCCCGCCGCCCCCGTGACGCGCGTCGACGCCGAGGTCCGTAGGCTGCTCGACGACATGGCAGAGACGATGTACGCGGCCGACGGCGTCGGCCTCGCCGCGCCGCAGCTCGGCGTCTCGAGGCGGCTCGTCGTGATCGACACCTCGCCGCGTCAGGAGGGGCAGAAGCTGCTCCACCTCGTCAACCCGGAGATCGTGAAGACCGAGGGGCAGACGACCTACACCGAGGGCTGCCTGTCGGTCCCCGGCGAGGCCGAGGAGGTCGAGCGGGCTGCCAAGGTCTGGGTCCGTGCGCTCGACCGCGACGGGAAGGCGATCGAGCTCGAGGGCGAGGGGCTCCTCGGCATCGCGCTCCAGCACGAGATCGACCACCTCGATGGCGTCCTGTTCGTAGACCACCTCTCGAGCCTCAAGCGCGACCTCATCCGCAAGCGGATGAAGAAGCTCAAGGCCGAGCGCGCGTCCGAGACCGCCGAGGAAGTCCGCGGCGCCAGCGAGCACGAGTCGGCGCTCTAGGACTTCGGCTCACCCGCCCGCACGACCTCGCGGGGGCGTTAACGGTTAACGTTAACGGGTCATATTCCCCGAGTGGCTTCACCCAAGGTCACGTCCGACCTGCGACGGCATGCCTGCTGTGCGCTCACGGCGCTGGAGTCCCGGGCGCTTACGGGCGGCCCCTCGCCGCGCCGGCACGGCACCCCGCTTGCTCTCGTCCACGCCAATCAGTCACGCATGTGGCGCAGCGACACCGGGCCAGACTGGCCCGAGCGGGCGCCACACATCTACGCTGGAGGACCACGCGGATGAAAGTGGAACAGCTCGGCAGAAGAAACATGATCGCGAGAGCCGGCCTTGCGGTCGGCGGCCTCGTCACGCTCGGCTCGCTTCAGGGCTGCGGTGAGGAGGACGAGAGCAGCCCCGTCGCGAAGCCCCAGGTCTCCGACTTCCCGTACGAGACGCACATCGCGGCCGCATACCAGGTGGACGTCGCGGCGGTCCAGGAGTCGGCCTACCACGCGTACTACGCCGGCGGGTGCGGCCACGGTTCGTTCAGCTCGCTCCTCGGTCACCTCTCCTCGACGGTGGGAGCGCCCTTCGACGCCTTCCCCGCCGCCTTCGGCAAGTTCGGCGCGGGAGGCATCGACTCCTACGGCAGCATCTGCGGAGCGCTCATGGGCTCCCAGCTCATCTTCAACATGGTGGTCTCCGACGCCGCGGCGCGTAAGAACATGACCTGGGATCTGCTGCGCTGGTACGAGACCAACGCCTTCCCCGTCTACGTCCCGGTCACCGTCGATCCGTTGGAGGTGGTCACGCTCGACTTCACCGGCTCCGATCCGGCGAAGACCGACGTCGTGACCGCCGCGCCAACCTCACACCTCTGCCACGCGTCCGTGTCGGGCTGGTGCGCTGTGAACGGCGTCAGCGCCGGCAGCGGCGACAAGAAGGCTCGCTGCGCCAGGCTGACGGCCGACGTGGTGGGAAAGGCGGCGACGATCCTCAACGCCTACCTCGCCGCGAGCCCACGTGCCTACGGCACCATCCCGACTGCAGACCCCAACGCGGCGTGCGACGGCTGCCACACGGCGGCCGCGGCGGTGAACCCGTCCGTCGCGTCGGACATGACCTGCGTCTCCTGCCACGGGGACAAGGCGACGGGCCACCCGATCCCATAGCGGCGTAGGCGCGAATCGACGCTCGCTCGCTGGAGCCCGGTCTCACGGCCGGGCTCCTCTCGTCTGCGGAGCGGCGCCGCCGGGCGCGTCAGCGACGTCCCGGTCGGCCTCGACCGTGCGACGGTGCATCCAGGTCGCGCTTCACGCCGACGAAGACGACGTGGCGCGGGCCGCCCTCCTCGCCGCGCGCCGCCGTCGGGACCGCCGCCGCCTCGAACCCGGCCATTCCCATCCGCTTGAGGAAGCGGTCGTCCGGCTGCGCCGACCAGACCGCCACCACGCCGCCGTCGGCCAGGGCTCCGTGGCACAGGGCGAGCCCGACCTCGCCGTAGAGTCCGTCGTTGGCGGGGTGGGCCAGCGCGGCCGGCCCGTTGTCGACGTCGAGCAGGACGACGTCGAGCGGCGTGCGGATCCGGGCTAGCCGGGCCCGGACGTCCCCTTCCACGACGTGAACGCGCCGGTCGTCGAGCGGCCGGCCGGCGAGCTTCGAGCAATGCTCACGGTTCCACTGCACGAGCGCGGGCAGCAACTCGACGACCTCGACCGAGGCGTCGACGGGGATCCGGTCGAGCACCGCCCGCAGCGTGAAGCCGAGCCCCAGGCCGCCGACCAGGACGCGCCGCCGCTTCGCCGCCCGCTCCAGCGCGAGCTTCGCCAGCGCCTCCTCGGAGCCGTGCTGGCGGGAGGACATCAGCACGCGTCCGGCCGCCCGGACCACCCACTCGTCGTCGCGCCGCGCGAGCACGAGCACAGCGCCGTCGGGCGCGGTGGAGGTCGCGATCGTCTGCCAGGGCTTCACAGTCGCTCGTCGATCGCCCGGTTCGACATCGCGTCCGCGGCGGAGTTCTCCTCGCGCGGGATGTGCCGGACGGTGACGTCGGCGAAGCCCTTGAGGAGGGCCTCCGCCTCGAGGTGGAGCGGCTTCAGGTGCTCCGCCTTCACGGCGTACTCGCCGGAGAGCTGCTTCACCATCAGCTCCGAGTCGGCGAGGACGTCCAGCTCCTTGATCCCCATCGCCTTGGCGCGCTTCAGGCCGAGGATGAGCCCCATGTACTCGGCGACGTTGTTGGTGCTGTCCCCGAGGAACTTCCCGACCTGGGCGACGATGTGTCCGTCCGCGTTGACGATGACCGCGCCCGCGCCTGCCGGCCCCGGGTTCCCGCGCGCCGCCCCGTCGGTGAAGAGGCGGGTCCGGACCGGCCGCGCCTCCGCCTGCGCGACCTCGGCCCGCTCGCGCTCGGCCTGCACCGCGCGCTCCGCCTTGCGCCGGTCCCGCTCGACCTTGGAGAGGTTCATCGCCTCGTCGAGCTCCTCCTGCGCCTGGCGCGCGGCCTTCTCGACCTCGGAGGCCTTGCGGACCTTGACCACCTTGGATCCCGTGGCGGCGACCGGCTCCCTGGACTTCTCGAGCTCCTCGACCCGGTCGGCGGCAGCGTCGATCAGCTTGCCGAGCGTGTTCCGGTCGTAGCCGGCGTAGCGCTTCAGGGTGCGGGGGAGGTCCTCGTTGGCGGCGATGAACCGCAGGAGCTCCACCAGTACGGGCTTCGACACGTGTGCTCCTAGGACGGACTCGGCGCGGGCGGGCTGACGGCCTCTGCGGAGTAGATGATCCGGTTGCAGCTCGGACAGGACTCGATCGAGTTTGCCCGTGCGAGGATCAGGGCGAGCTGCGGCGGGATGTTGCGGTGGCAGCCACGGCAGGTGCCCCCGACGACCAGCGCGATGGCGGCGCCGGCGCGCTTCTTCCGGATCGCGTCGTAGCGCTTCAGGAGCACCGGCTCGACCAGCTTGGCGGCATCGGCGCGACGGGCGTCGAAGGAGCGCAGCAGCTCGTCGATCTCGGCCTGGCGGGCGTCCAGCGCCTTCAGCCTGGACTGGGCCTCCTCCTCGCGCTCCAGCAGCGCCTCCTCGCCCGCCTCCATGGCCTTCTGGATCTCGCCGGCGGCCGCGGTGAGCTCGCGGATCTGCTCGTTCGCGTGGTCGTTCTGCTTCTTGGCGATCTCGATCTCGCGGTTGAGGGCGGCATACTCGCGCGGCGTCTTGATGTCGCCGAGCCGCCCCTCCCACTTCTTGACCTTGTCCCGCTCCATCTGGAGGAGCTGGTCGAGCTGCCTCCGCTCGCGCTCGTTCGCCTCGAGCTTCTGACGCTGCTCGTCGTAACCGCGCCTGGCCTGCTTCAGGCTCCCGTCGATCTCGGCCCTGCGCTCCGGCAGGGTGGCGGCCTCGTCCAGCACCGCGGACTTCTCGAGATCGATCGCCTGCAGTGCTTCCAGAGCATCCAGCATCTCACGCAGCGTCACTTCACGTCTCCTCGCGCCCGGCGTTGTTGTGGGCCCACCAGGATTCGAACCTGGATCTGATCGGTTATGAGCCGACAGCTCTGACCGTTGAGCTATGGGCCCTACGTTTGACTAGCTCTCCACGAAGCTCTTGAGCCGCTTGGAGCGGCTCGGGTGACGCAGCTTCCTCAGCGCCTTCGCCTCGATCTGCCGGATGCGCTCCCGGGTGACCTCGAAGTCCTGGCCCACCTCCTCCAGCGTGTGGTCGGACTTCTCCCCGATGCCGAAGCGCATGCGGAGCACCTTCTCCTCGCGCGGGGTGAGCGTGGCGAGGACCTTCCGCGTCTGCTCCGCGAGGTTCATGTTGATGACCGCGTCGGAGGGGGAGACTATCGCCTTGTCCTCGATGAAGTCGCCGAGGTGGCTGTCCTCCTCCTCGCCGATCGGGGTCTCGAGCGAGATGGGCTCCTTCGCGATCTTGAGGACCTTCCGCACCTTGTCGAGCGGGAGCTCCATCTTCTCCGCGATCTCCTCCGGCGTCGGCTCGCGCCCCAGCTCCTGCACCAGGTAGCGGCTCGTCCGGATGAGCTTGTTGATCGTCTCGATCATGTGGACCGGGATGCGGATGGTCCGTGCCTGATCGGCGATCGCGCGGGTGATGGCCTGACGGATCCACCACGTCGCGTAGGTCGAGAACTTGTAGCCGCGCTTGTACTCGAACTTGTCGACCGCCTTCATGAGGCCGATGTTCCCCTCCTGGATCAGGTCGAGGAACTGCAGGCCACGGTTCGTGTACTTCTTCGCGATCGAGACGACGAGCCGGAGGTTCGCCTCGACCAGCTCGGTCTTGGCCAGCTCCGCCTTGCGCTCGCCCTCGATGATGGCCCGGTAGGTGCGGCGCAGCTCCTCGATCGGGACGCCGGCCTCCTCCTTCACCCGCCCCATCTTGCGCTGCGCGTTGCGGACGATCCTGTCGAGGTCGTCGAGCTCCTCCATCCGGACGCCCAGCCGCTTCGACAGCTTCTTCATGGCCGCGTCGTCCCCACGGGCCTCGGAGAGGAAGCGCCGGAGGTCGCGGGACGGCACGTCCACGCGGCGCTCGCACTCGAGCAGCTCCCGCTCGACGTCCTCCACGCGCTTGATGTAGCCCTTCAGCGTCTGGACGATCCGCTCGATCTGCTTCTTGTTGAGCTGGATGGCCTCGAGGTTCTCCATCATGTCGTCTTCGATGGACTTGATCTCGGCCCGCAGCTCCTTCCGCTTCGGCTCGGAGAGCTTCTTCGCGATCAGCGTCTCCTTGATCTTGGCGACGTCGCGCTCCAGCTTGCGGATCCGGTCGATGTGCTTGAGCACGTGCTCGACCTTCCGCTCCTCCTCCTTCGGGATCGCCGGCACCTCGGGCTCGCCGCCCTCGACGACCGCGACCGCCTCCCCCTCGGGGACCTCGACCTCCTCTTCGGTCTCCTCCTCGGGCTCGGCCTGGCTCTCGTCGCCAGCCTCCTTGATGATCTCGCGGACGCGGATCTTCCCCTTCCGCAGCCGATCGCCGAGGTCGAGGATGATCCGGGTCGAGATGCTGGACGAGAGGACCGCGGCGAGGATCTCCTTCTCGCCCTCCTCGATCCGCTTCGCGATCTCCACCTCGCCCTCGCGGGTGAGGAGCGAGACCGAGCCCATCTTGCGCAGGTAGAGCCGGACCGGATCGTTCGACTTTCCGTAGCCGGGATCCTCCTCCTCCTCCTTCTCTTCCTTCTCGTCCTTGGGCTCCGGCTCGGGCGGCTTGTCCGGGAGCTTCTTGACCTGGCCGTCCACGACCTCGATGTCGTGCTCGCCGAACATGGACATGACGTCGTCCATCTGGTCGGCGCCGATGTCGTTCGGGAGCGCGTCGTTCACCTCGTCGAACGTGACGAAGCCCTTCTCCCGCCCGCGATCGAGGAGCGCCTTCATCTCGGTCCGGCCGGTGATGTCGACCTCGTCGGCGGGCAGGTCGTCGGTGTCCTCGGCCTCGGCCTCGACGGCCTCGACCTCCTCGGTCTCCGCCTCCTCGGCCTCCGCCTCCTCGTCGATCGGCGGCGCGGCGCGGCGGAGCTTGGGCTCCTTCTCCTTCGACGCGGCCCTTGCCTGGCTTGTCGACGGCCGGGCGTCCGCCCTTGGCCGGCTTCTCTGCCGGCGCCTTGGCGTGCGCCCCACGGGCATCGCGCGCTGCCGGCGGCGCAGCCGGCTTCTTCTGCTTCTCGCTCTTCGCCGGCTTGGAAGTCACCTTCGCCTTGACCTTCTCGGCACCCTTCTTGGGGGCGCCCTTCTTCGAGCCCTTCGCCTTCGACGCGCTCATCTTCTCTCTGCTCCTCGGCCTACCTGCGCCGGCCTGCTTGAACCCTCGAAACGTAACCACGCCACGGACCCGGCGCCTACGGCCCCTTCTCCAGCGAGCTCAGCCGCTTCTCCAGATCGGCGCGCCGCCGGAAGGCGGTCTCGCCACGCTTGCGCAGCTCCTCGGGGACCGGTGAGCTCCCGAGTGCGGTGAGCCTTGCCACCTCGTCCTGCTCGGCGACGACCTTCCAGATCGCCGCCTTGATCGCCGCCCTGCGAAGCTCCCGCTCCCCCTCGGCCGCGGTGCGCGGACGGAGCGGCCCGCAGAGATCCCGGATGCGCCTGACGGTGGCCTCGCCGGCCACCTCCGCGATCCGTTCGACCGCCTGCTCCGTCCCGGGGTGCGAGCGGATCAGCTCCGCCGCGATCTCTGCCAGCGGCTCGGCCGGCAGCAGCCGCGGGAGCCCCTCCTCGGCCGCCGCGCCGGCCAGATCGGGGAAGGCCGCGAGCAGCCCCAGGGCGTCGGCGGCCGGCCCGACCAGCACCACCTTGAGCTGCGCGCCCGGGCGCCGGGTCGGCGCGGAGGGCATCATGGGCTGGGGGTCGTGCCGCCGCGGACGCTCGCCCGAGATCTCGGCGCGCAGCGCGTCTGCGTCGAGGTCCAGCCGCCTCGCGATCGCGTCCTCGAAGGTGGTGCGCGCGAGCCCCTCGGGGGCGAGCTTCACGAGAGGGGCGAGGTCGCGGACCGCGGCGAGCTTGGCCTCCAGGGATGCCTCGCGACCGCGCTGGCCGCAGGCGCGCTCCACGGAGCGCTCGATCAGGAACTCGGACAGTGGCGTGGCCGCCGCCAGCAGCGCCTCGACGCCCGCCCGGCCGTTGGCCCGTGCGAAGTCGTCGGGATCGGTCTTGCCCTTGTCGCTCGGCAGGACCGCGACCCGCCCCGAGAGCCCCGCAGGCAGGAGCGCCTGGGCCGCCTTGGCCGGCGCGGCGAGGCCGGCCTGATCGCCGTCGAACAGGACCACCACGTCACGGCAGTCGCAGCGCTTGAGCAGCTCGACGTGCTCCGGCGTGAGCGCGGTTCCGCACACCGCGACGGCGTTCTTCACGCCCGCCTGATGCAACCCGATCACGTCGAAGTAGCCCTCCACCAGGACCGCGCTCCGAGTCTTCCGGATCGACTCGCGCGCGAGGTCGATCCCGTAAAGGACCCGGCTCTTCTTGTAGAGCAGGGTCTCCGGCGTATTGATGTACTTCGCGCCCTTCTCTTCTCCCAAAGCCCGCCCACCGAACCCGATCACCTGCCCGTCGATCCCGGCGATCGGGAACATCAGCCTCCCCCGGAAGCGGTCGTAGTCACCCCGCTCCCGCCCCTCCACGAGGAGCCCCGCCTTGCTGATCGCGCCGACGCCGATCCCCTTCTGCTTCAACCTGCCCGGCAGGTCGCTCCATTCCGGCGCGGCGACGCCCAGCCGGAACGCGACGACCATCTCGTCCGTCACGCCCCGCCCGGCGAGGTAGCGCCGCGCCGGCTCCCCGAACCGGCTCGCGAGCCGCGCCGACCAGTACCGGGCCGCCGCGTCACAGGCGGCGTGAATCTCGTTCCGATCCCTGCGCCGCTGCTGCGCCTCGGCCGACTCCTCGACGACGTCGGGGATGGTCACCCCCGCCTCGGCCGCGAGCTCCCTGACCACGTCGGGAAACTCCTTGCCCTGCAGCTTCTGCAGGAACTTGAAGACGTCGCCGTACTCGCCACAGCCGTAGCACTTGAAGTGCTTGTCCTCGGAATAGACGTGAAAGCTCGGCGTCTTCTCGCCGTGGAAGGGACAGCAGCCCTTCCACGTGCGTCCCGATCGCTTCAGCTCGACGTGGCGCCCGATCACCGCCACCACGTCGAGGCGGGCCCGGATCTCCTCGATGACCTCCTCGGGGATCAGGGCCGTGCCCCTCTCTCACTTTCCGGAGAGGCGTGCCTTCACCATGTCCGAGACCACCTTGCCGTCGGCCTTGCCCTGGGTGTCGGGCATGAGGAGCTTCATCACCGCCCCCATGTCCTTCGGCCCCTGGGCGCCGCTCGTCTGCACCGCCGCCTCGACGAGCTTCCTCAGCTCCTCGACGCCGAGCTGTGCCGGGAGCCACGCCTGGAGGATCTTGAGCTCGGCGGCCTCCTTTTCGGCCAGGTCGGCCCGGTTGCCCGCCGTGTACTGCTCGACCGAGTCCCTGCGCCGCTTGATCTCCGAGGAGATCACGGCGAGGACGCCCGCGTCGTCGAGCGGCTTCATGAGCTCGATCTCGCGGTACTTCACGGCGCTCTTCAGCATGCGGATGACGCTCAGCTTCAGGGCGTCCTTCTCCCGCATCGCCGACTTGAGCTCCTGGTCGAGCTGTTCCTTGACCGCCACGGGCGCCTCCGGACGGCTACCAGGTCTTCCGGGCCTTCTTCATCGCGCGCTTCTTGGCGGCGATGGCCTTCTTCTTCTTCTTCACGGAGGGCTTCTCGTAGTGCTCGCGCTTGCGAACCTCCGAGAGGATGCCCGCCTTCTCGACCGACTTCTTGAAGCGCTTCATGGCGTTCTCGAAGGACTCGCCATCCTTGACACGAACTCCGGTCATTCTTTCCTCGTGCTTTCGATTGGGTCCGAGATGGACGCCGAAAACGCGAAGAACCGGGAACCCTCGGGTGCCCGGCTCTTCTAGCGGCTGAACGTGGCTTGATACGGGAAAAGCGCTTGGGGTGTCAAGGGGTTTAGGCCCCCGCTCCCAGTCACGGCTTCTTCGGCGCGTGGCGCTGCTCGAGCACGGTCCAGACCTCGGTCGGCGTGACGTCGACGGACGCGAGGAGGACCATCAGGTGATAGACGAGGTCGGCCGCCTCGTTGGCGAGGTGATCCTTCGTGTCCCGCGCGTCCATCAAGGCCTGGTGGGCCTCGTTCACCTCGTAGGCTTCCTCGATGATCTTCTTCCGGATCTTCGGGGGGTTGGAGAGGAGCTTTCGGGTGTAGCTCCCGGACTGGTCGTCGTCCGCCTTGCGGGACTCGATCGTCGCCCAGAGCTGCGCGAGGAAGCGCTCGTCTGCCATGTCTTGATCTCCTCTCGCTGCGCGAAGCAGCTGCGGGTTCCCAGGTGGCACGCTGGCCCCTTCTGGCGGACGATGTAGAGCACGGCGTCGCCGTCGCAGTCCAGCGAGACCGCGAGGGCGTGCTGCACGTGGCCGCTGGTGTCGCCCTTCACCCAGAGCTGGCCGCGGCTGCGGGACCAGTAGGTCCCGCGCCCGGTCCGGAAGGTCGAGAGGATCGCCTCGCGGTTCGCCCACGCGAGCATGAGCACGCCACCCTCCTCGTCCTGCGCGACGACCGGCACGAGGCCGCGGTCGTCCCAGCGGATCCTGTCGGCGAAGGCCTCGCCTTCTCCACGGGGCGTGCCGCCCCGCCCCGCCGGCGAAGCCGTCTGGGCCCCACCCCTGCTCGGCGGGTCCCTTCGCGCGCTGCGCGCGCCTCCCGCCGCGCGTCCCGTGGACGCGCCGGATCGCTTCGTCACGGCCGCACCTCGATCCCCTTCGCGCGGCAGAAGGCCTTCGCCTCCTGCACGGTGTGCTTCCCGTCGTGGAAGATCGACGCCGCGAGCGCCGCGTCGGCGTACCTGAGCCCCTCTGCGAGGTGCTCCAGCGTCCCGACGCCGCCGGACGCGATGACGGGGATGGTGACCGAGCCGCAGACCTTCTCCAGCAGCTCGAGATCGTAGCCAGCCTGCGTCCCGTCGCGGTCCATGCTGGTCAACAGCAGCTCGCCCGCGCCGCGCCGCGCCACCTCCATGGCCCAGCCGAGCCCCTCCACGCCGGTGGGCCTGGAGCCACCGGCCACGTAGACCTCCCACTCCTGGGGCCTCCCCGGCACGGGCGGCCGCCGCTTCACGTCGATGGCGACGACGAGCGCCTGCGCCCCGGCGATGGCCGAGAGCCGGTCGACCAGGGAGGGATCCGCCACCGCCGACGAGTTGACGCTCACCTTGTCGGCGCCGGCGTGGAGGAGCGCGACGAAGTCGGCCTCGTTCCGGACGCCGCCGCCGACCGTGAGCGGCGCGAAGACGCGCGCGGCGGTGCGGGTCACCAGGTCGATGAGGGTGCCGCGGTTCTCCAGCGTGGCGGCGATGTCGAGGTAGGTCACCTCGTCCGCCCCCTGCGCGTCGTAACGGGAGGCGGCCTCCACGGGGTCGCCCGCGTCGCGGAGGTTCTTGAAGTTGATCCCCTTCACGACCCGGCCGTTCTTCACGTCCAGGCAGGGGATGATGCGCTTCGCCGGCATCGTCGCTCCCTACTCCCTGGACAGCTTGACGGCGTCCGCGAGCCGGATCCGCCCCTCGTAGATCGCCTTGCCGACGATGACGCCGGCGATGCCAGCCGCCTTGCAGCGCTTCACGTCGTCGAGGCTGGCGACGCCGCCGGAGGCCACCACGTCGACCCCCGCTGCCAGCTGGATCTCCGAGGCGCCGGCCGCGTCGACGCCGGTGAACATGCCGTCGCGCCCCACGTCCGTGTACTCGACGAGCGACACGCCCGCGGCCTTGACCCGCTTCGCGACGTCGACGGCCTTGAGGCCGGTCCCCTCGACCCAGCCGGCCACGGCCACCTCACCGTTCTTGGCGTCGATGCCGCAGCGGACCTGGCCGGGGAACTTCTCGCAGGCCTGCTTGACCAGGTCGAGCCGCTCGACGGCCGCGGTGCCGAGCACGACGTACTTCACGCCGAGCTTCAGGACCCGCTCGATGTCGGCGAGCGTGCGCAGCCCGCCGCCGAGCTCGACCTCCACGCCGGGGACGCGGCAGATGGCGCCGATCGAGTCGAGGTTGACCGGCCAGCCCTCGCGCGCGCCGTCGAGATCGACGACGTGGAGCAGCTTCGCCCCGGAGAACTTGAAGTTCTCGGCCTGCTCGGCCGGGCGGCGCGAGTAGACCTTCTTGGTGGCGAAGTCGCCCTTCTCGAGCCGGACCACCTCACCGCCCATTAGATCGATGGCAGGGATCACGAGCATTCAGACTCCCACGAAGCGCTGGAGCAGCCCCAGCCCGACCAGCTGGCTCTTCTCCGGGTGGAACTGGACCGCGAAGAGGTTCCCCTGCGCGAGCGCGGCGCAGTAGGTGCGACCATGATCGGTGACGAGCTGCACGCCGGGCGCGTCCGCCGGCGCGGCGTAGGAGTGGGCGAAGTAGACCCACGCCCCGTCCATCGGGGCGAAGAGCGGGTGGAGCGGCGCCGCCGCGCGCACCTGGCACCAGCCTATGTTGGGGAGCTTCACGCCCTCGGGCAGGCGGCGGATGACGCCGGGGACGATCCCGAGCCCCTTCGCGCCCCCCGCCTCCTCGCCCGACTCGAAGAGGACCTGGAGCCCGACGCAGATGCCCAGGACCGGCGCGCCGCGGGCGATCGCCTCGCGCAGCGCCGCCTCGACGCCGCTCTGGCGCATGGCCTCGGCGCAGACCGGCATCGAGCCCTGCCCGGGCACCACCACGCGGTCGGCCTTGCGGACGGCGTCGGGATCCCGGGTCACGACGACCGCAGCGCCGACCTCGCGGAGGGCGTTCTCGACCGAGCGGAGGTTCCCGGCGCCGTAGTCCACGAGCGCCACCGTTCCCGGCTTCGACACTAGAGCGTCCCCTTCGTGGACGGGAGCGCCGTCCCTTCCCTCACGGTCGCGGCGCGCAGGGCGCGCGCCGTGGCCTTGAAGGCGGCCTCGACGACGTGGTGCAGGTTGCGGCCGTAGCGGACGTTCACGTGGATGCAGATCCGGGCGTGGTTCACGAGCGCCTGGAAGAAGTCCTGCGCGAGGTCGACGTCGAAGGTGCCGATGAACTTCTTGCCCGCCGGGAGCTTCGCGTTCCAGGTCAGGTGCGGCCGGCCGGAGAGGTCGACCACCGCCTCCACCAGCGCCTCGTCGAGCGGGACCACCGCGTGGCCGTAGCGTGCCAGCCCGGCCTTGTCGCCGAGCGCCGAGCGCAGCACCTCGCCGAGCGCGATCCCCACGTCCTCCACCGTGTGGTGCGCGTCGACCGCGAGGTCGCCGGCCGCCTTGACCGTGAGGGCCATCCCGCCGTGGCGCGAGATCTGCTCCAGCATGTGGTCGAAGAAGGGGACGCCGGTCGAGATCACCGCCTCGCCGGGGAAGAGCCCAAGCTCCACCTCGATGTCGGTCTCGCGCGTCTTGCGCTTGAGCGCCTTCCTGCCGGCCGCCTTCTTCATCGCCGCGCTCCCTTCCCCTTCGCGGCCCGGCGCGGCACCGCCGCCCTCGCCCGCTGCTTCTCGACGCGGACCTTCACGGCGCGCCAGTGTCCCTCGAGCCCCTCGGCCGTCGCGAGCGCCTCGACGGCGGGCGCGACCGACGCCAGTGCCCTCGGCGAGAGGTCGAGCACGCTCATCCGGCGCCTGAACGTGACGACCGAGAGCGGCGAGGCGAAGCGCGCCGTGCCCGCGGTCGGCAGGACGTGGCTCGGTCCGGCGAGGTAGTCCCCCACCGCCTCCGGCGTCGAGTTGCCGACGAAGACGGCTCCGGCGCTCGTGATCTTCGGGACCAGCCCCTCCGCCCTCGCCACGTGGAGCGCGAGGTGCTCGGCGGCGAACTCGTTCGTCAGCTTCAGCGCCTCGCTCATGCCCGTGGCGAGGACGAGCGCGCCGCGATCTCGGAGCGACGCGGCGGCGATCTCCCGGCGCGGCAGGTCGGCGAGCTGGCGGTCGACCGCGGCGAGGGTCGCCGTCAGCAGCTTCGCGGACGGCGTCACGAGGACCGAGACGGCGCGGACGTCGTGCTCCGCCTGCGCGATGAGATCGCTGGCCACCTCCTCGGCGTCGGCAGCTGCGTCGGCGAGGACCAGGATCTCGCTCGGCCCGGCGATCATGTCGATGTCCACCTGACCGAAGACGAGCCGCTTCGCCGCGGCGACGTAAGCGTTGCCGGGGCCGCAGATCTTGTCGACCGCCGGCACGGTCGCGGTGCCGTACGCGAGCGCCGCCACGGCCTGCGCGCCGCCGATCTTGAAGAGCGCCTTCACCTTCGAGACGTGGCAGGCGGCGAGCGTCCAGAGGTCGATCGCGCCGGTCCCCTGCACCGCCGGGGAGCAGACGAAGATCTCCTTCACGCCGGCGACGCGCGCCGGGATGGCGGTCATGAGGACCGACGACGGGTAGCGAGCCGTCCCGCCCGGCGCGTAGAGCCCGACGCGGGCGAGCGGCCGGACCACCTGGGCGAGCGTCGCGCCGGCGGCGTCCCTGAAGCGCGGCACCTCGGCGTCGCGCTCGCGCGCATGGAAGGCCTCGATCCGCTTCGCGGCGAGGCCGAGCGCCTTGCGGCCGGCGGCCGGCAGCGCTCGGAACGCGGCGGCGAACTCCTTCGGGCCTGCCACGAGCCCCGCGGCGGCGCCGGGCTCCCAGCGGTCGAAGCGGCGGGTCAGGTCGAGGAGCGCCTCGTCGCCGCGGGCGCGGACGTCGGCGACGATGCGAGCGGCCGCTTCGCGGACCGGCCCCTCGTCCTCGTCGGAGCCGCGCGCGCAGAGCTTCGTCCACGCGGCGCGGAAGGAGGGATCGCGAGATGTGAGCTTCTTCAAGGGAAACTCCAGGAGAACCGGAGTTATAGACCAGAACCGGCGGCGGGGGCGAGCGGCCTCCGGCCGCGCACTGGTCACCGCGCGTCCCGCTCGCCGGCGGCCCCGCCCTCGCCAGGCTCGCCGCGCCCGAGCCGCGTCAGCCCTTCCTCGCCGCCCTCACCGTCCCCGCTCCCCTGCCCGCAGCTCGCCGGGCCGCAGGAGCCGCAGCCGGCCCTCGGCGGCGGCGGGTCGTGGAGGACCGCGAAGGCGACCGGCCCGATGACTGGCGCGGCGAGGAGCACGCTCCAGGCGAGCTTTCCGGCCGCACCTCCGGGCTTCCGCCAGAGCGGGATGGCCAGCAGGCCGGCGACGATCCAGGAGATCGCCACGACGACGAGGCTCGTTTGGTCGGTGGGCATGGCGGCCGCCACTATTCCACGACTTCGACCGTTCGATCGAGGCGCGCGGCGTGCGTGTCAGTACGGCCGCCATCCGGGCGGCGGCTCGGCGTAGGTCCCGCTCGAACGGAACGGGTTGGCCTGCTCTCGCAGCCAGCGATTGTCGGGGCCGTGCCACGCCCAGCGATCCAGGTCCACGCCGGCGGCGGCGAGCCCGCGCCGGTCGTCGTAACGGAGCGTGAGCACCGTCGCGGGCCGGCTGCTGGCGCGCACGAACGCGACCTCGTACACGGGCGACCCGTGCGCCTCGCCGAACTCGGTGCCCAGGCCGGGGCGCTCGCGGTCGACGCGGGGAGCCGCTGCCGACGGCGCTGCTTCCGCTCCGCCGCGCTTCTCCGCCCGCCCTCCGCCCGCGGCATCACCCGATGGAGTGGGGGCGGCCTCCGAGCGTGACGACGGACCCTCGTACTGCGGGTACGGATACGGCGTCATGAGGGGACGCTGCGACGGGCGCTGCGCCACGGCCCGCTCCTGGAACACCGCCACGCCGATGACCCCCACGTCGCGCACGTCCCCCTTCGCCGCAGCGTAGGAGCTGGCGACGCTGCCGAACCGGAAGGCCGCGACCGAGGCCTGGCTGAGCCGATAGCCGTCGATCATCACCTCGCCGTGCGGCTCGACGAGATAGCCGCGCCGCTCCCACGCGGCTGGCTGGCCGTCGGTCACGTCGCGCCCGTCGACCGAGGCGACCACCTCGACGCGCCGGCCGGAGCCGTTCCGGACGCGCAGCAGGTAGCGCTGCCCCGGCTCACCCAGGACGTAGGTGCGGCCGCGGTGCTCGAAGGTCGGCAGCGTCCGGCCCCCCTCGTCGGTCAGCTCGATCGACCAGGCGCCCTGGCGGGCGGGGGCGTCGGCGGGATGGGCGAGGGTCCAGCGGGGTTCGGCGGCGCACGCGGCGAGCAGCGCCGCGAAGGCGAGGGTGCGGAGGGCGGGCATGTGAAGCTCCTTTCGACAGGAGTGAACGCGCGGCCCCGGAAATGGATCTGCGCTGCGCCAACCGGTCGACGTCCCGGGGGAAAGGTGGTCTGCTCGTGGGGGAGGCGCCAGCCGGGCGGGTGCGCGATGACGCAGCACTTCTACCGAAAGCAGCACGTCGTCACGTCGGTCGTCGCGGTCATCGTCGACGACAACGACGAGCTGCTCCTCACCCGTCGCGCCATTCCGCCGTTCCGCGACCTGTGGGTGATGCCGGGCGGCAAGATCGACCTCGGCGAGCCCATGATCCGCGCGCTCCATCGGGAGGTGCGCGAGGAGGTCGGGATAGAGGTCGCGGTGGACGGGCTGGTGGACGTCTTCGAGCACCTGACGCCCGGACCGGATAACGACCACTTCGTCATCCTCTACTACCGCTGCCGGCCGGTGACGCGCGTCCTCGCGGTCAACCCCGCCGAGGTGGCGGAGGCGCGCTGGGTTCCCCGCGGGGAGCTGGGGGGCATGGAGCTCGCGGAGGGTGCGCGCTACATCGTCGGGCAGCTCTTCCCGGAGCACCGGGCGGAGGAGATCCGCAACCTGAAGCACTGACGGGGTGCCGTACCGATGCCGAAGATCCTCGACAGGGTGGTGAACCTGGCCTTCCCGCTGGGTCACCACCTCCACTGTCTCGTGGCGCAGCTGCCGATCCGGCTGCGCCGGGCCGAGCACGGCTACGAGATCGCCGATCCGGAGGCGCAGTGGCGCACGGTCCGCTCGGTCCTCGATCTCGTCGCCGAAGGGGAGCAGAACCTCAAGAAGCTCCACTTCCTCGTCCTCCCCGAGGCGGCCGTGCCGTTCGCCAAGCTCGACGACCTGCTCGAGACGCTGGAGCGCCAGATGCGCCCCAACTCAGTCACGATGTTCGGGCTCGAGCACATCCGGCTCCGGACCTACCGCGACCTGCTCGCGCGCTTCTCCGAGGAGAACGCCGGCGCGATCGAGCTCGTCGAGGACGACGTCGACTCCGGGGACGTGCTGCTGAACCCCGTCAACGCCGGCTGCGTCGTCGTCAAGGAGGCCGACGGCCGGCTCCGCGTCTTCTTCGAGGCGAAGAGCCACCCCTTCGCCGGCGAGGAGGTGCTCGACACCCACGTCGACCTCTACCGGGGACGCCACTTCTACCTGTTCCGGAGCGAGCCGGCCTGCTTCAACTTCATGGTGCTCGTCTGCCTCGACTACCTCTACCGGAGCCTCTACGCCTCCAACATCCGGGAGATCATCGACCACGCCGACCAGCTCTTCTTCCGCACGCGCCAGACCCTCGACGCGCTCTTCGTCCTCCAGGCCAACCCGAAGCCGGAGCACGCTGCCTACCGGGACGTGCTGTCGGGCTTCTACGGCGAGTACCTGGAGGACACGCCGGGGGTGCGCGAGACGGTGACCATCTTCGGCAACGCCTCGGACGAGAGCGCCATCGACGGCTACACCGGGGACGGGCGCTTCGGCACGTCGTCGATCGTGATCAACCGCCACCACAAGCTGGCGCGCATCGCCCGGCCCGAGTTCTCGACCGACGACTTCGGCGGCGCTCCGCTCTGCCGTCTCCGGTTCGGCACGGGAACCCGGCTCTTCTACTTCAACCTGCCGCTCCACCACGAGCTCGACCCGCGCACGCTCCCGGCTCCCGCTCAAGGTGCACCGGATCATGCAGCTGGCGCCGGGCGGCGGCGCCTGGGAGCAGGTGAGCGGCGACCGGCTGCCAGGGGAGCTGGTGCTGCCGCGGCTCGGGGGGGAGTGAGCCGCACGCGCGCGCAGATCGGTCACATGCGGGCGCGGCGGCGTCTCATGGTCGGCAAGGGGGAGTGACTATGGGACGCATCGTGGCTGTGGTCGCCGCGCTCGCGCTAGCTGGCAGCGCCCGCGCAGAGGTGCTGGTGAAGCTCGGGACGCTCGCGCCGCAGGGCTCCACGTGGCACGAGATCCTGAAGGAGCTGGGGGCAGCCTGGGCCGACGCCTCCAGCGGCACGGTGAAGCTCAAGATTTACGCCGGGGGAGTCCAGGGGAGCGAGGGCGACATGATCCGGAAGGTCGGGATCAACCAACTCCAGGCCGCAGCCCTCACCAACGTCGGGATCCACGACGTCGTCCAGGAGCCGAAGGCCCTCTCGATCCCCATGTTCTTCGCCAGCCAGGCGGAGGCCGACTGCGCGCTGGAGCGGGTCCGCCCGACGCTGGAGTCGGCGATGGCGAAGCGAGGGCTGGTCGCGCTCCAGTGGAGCCGCCTCGGCGCGCTGCAGGTCTTCTGCACCGAGCCGCGAAACTCGCTCGCCGCTCTCGCCGGCGCACGGCTCTTCGCGCAGGAGGGCGACCCGAAGGCCGTCGAGGGCTGGCGGCGCGCGGGGCTGAGGCCGGTGGTCGTGTCCACGGCGGAGATGCACGCGGCGCTCACCACCGGCATGATCGACTGCGTCCCGAGCATCCCCATCTACGTGCTTGCGACGCGCATGTTCGAGCGGGCCCGGTACATGCTGGACCTCGACTGGGGTTACTTCTACGGCATCACCGTCATCCGCGCGGACGCATGGGAGCGGATCCCGGCCGAGCTGCGACCCCGGCTCCTGCAGGCGGCGCGCGAGGCTGGGCTCCGCTCGGACATCGAGACGACGCGTACCTCCGAGGCGGCGGTCAAGGCGATGATGAGCCAGGGGCTTCTGCGGGTCGCCGTCGACGAGCCAAAGGTGCTCCGCGCCGCCTTCGAGAGGAACCTGCCCTTCGTGCGGGAGGAGGTCGTCCCGCCAGCCATCTTCGACGAGCTCGCCGCTGCGCGTCGGGCCTGCGCGGCCCCGTCGACGAGGTGAGCACCTCGCGGGCGCTCAGCCTCTCCCGCGCCGCCGCACGCGCGCGTAGGCGAGGCTGGAGCGCGCGGCCCCGACCGCGATCCGGAGGAGGCTCACCGGGCGCGGCGGCTCCAGCGATCCGGCCAGGTGGCGGCGGAGCGCCTCCCCGCGCCGGAGCTTGCCGGAGCTCGTCCGCGGGAGGGTCCCGGGCGCGAGGATCCGGACGGTGTGGGGCGCGACACCGGTCTGCGCGGTGACCGCGGACCTGACCTGCGCCTCGAGCACGGCGTCGTACTCCTCGTCCGCGTCGCGCCCGCGCTCGACGAGCAGCAGCAGCTCCTCTCCTCCTCCGCCCGGCGGCGTGAACCCGAGGGCGACCGCGCAGCCGGGACGGAGGCCGGACAGCCCGCCCAGCGCCGCCTCGAACTCGTCCGGCGCGTGGTTGGCACCGCGGACGATCACGAGGTCCCTGGCCCGGCCGTGGACGTAGAGCAGCCCGCCGGCGACGAAGCCGAGATCGCCGGTGTCGAGCCAGCCCTCCACCAGCGCCCGCGCCGTCGCGGCGTCGTCTCCCAGGTAGCCCTGCATCAGCGAGGGCCCCTTCACCCAGATCCTCCCAAGCCTGGCCTCGCCGACGCCGCGCCCGTCCGCGCCGCGCAGCTCCACCTCGACGCCGGGGATGGGCAAGCCGACCGCGACCACCTCGCGATCGCCGGGCGTGACAGCGCCGTCGCGCGCGAGCCGGAGGGCGTCGATCCTCCGCCCCTCCAGCGGTCCCCCCGGCGCCGAGAAGGTCACCGCCAGGGCCGCCTCAGACAGGCCATAGACCGGGACCAGCGCCCGCTGCGCGAAGCCGAAGGGGGCGAAGCGGCCGGCGAAGCGGCGCATCGCCTCTCCGGAGACCGGCTCGGCGCCGTCGAGGGCGAGCCGCCACGACGAGAGATCGCAGCCGTCGAGCTGCTCGTCCTTCACCCGGTCGGCGCAGTAGGCGTACGCGAAGCTGGGCGCTGCCGAGACCGTGCCCCGGTGGCGGGAGATCGCGCGCAGCCAGAGGGCTGGCCGCGCCAGGAAGTGCTCTGGCGGGATGAGGACCGCCGGCCCGGGGTAGCTGAGCGCCCCCAGGAGGCAGCCGATCAGCCCCATGTCGTGGTACAGCGGCAGCCACGAGACGAGCGCGTCTCGCTGGGTCGGCTCCACGATCTGGAGCAGCGCGCCCACCTGCGCCGCGAGCGCCCCGTGGGTCAGCGCCACCGGCTTCGGATCGACCGTCGAGCCGGAGGAGAACTGGACGAGCCCGAGGTCGCCGGCCGCGGGTGCTCGCTCGAGCCGGCGGGTCCCGGCGACGAGCCCCGCTGCGTCGTGGATCCCCAGGCGCACCCCTCCCGCCTCCACCGCCTCGCCGAGCAGCCGGAGGGTCCCGCCGCCAGACACGACCAGCGCCGCCTTCGAGACCGAGAGCATCCGAGCGGTGCCGGCGAGGTACTCCTCCATCCTGCCGAGTCGGACCGGCGGGTATAGCGGGACCGGCACCGCGCCGGCCAGCCAGGTCCCGAAGAAGGCGTCGAGGAACGCGGGCTCGGTCCGGAGGACGATGGCCACGGCGTCGCCGGGCCGAACGCCGCGTTCGGCCAGCGCCGCGGCGGCTCGCAGCGCGCGCTCGTGGATCTCGCCCATGAGAATCCGCACCTCGCGCTCGCGGAGATCGACGAAGGTGACGGCGCTCCAGTGGTCGGCCGCGGCGGCGAGCGCGCCGACGAGCGTCGCGTGGCGGAGCGTCGGCGCCGGTGGTCCGCGCAGCTTCATGGCGCCGCCCCGGCGAGCGGCAGCCGCCCGGCCTCGGCCCGCGCGGAGACGATCCGCGCCAGGTCCGAGAGGGTTCGGGCGCCCGCCGAATCGTCGTCGTCGAGGAGGACGTGGAACCGGTCCTCGACCGCCACGACCAGCGTGAGGAGCATGAGCGAGTCGAGGCGGCCCGCCAGCGGCTCGTCGGGCCCGGGCAGCGCCCCCGCGAAGCCCACCTCCTCGCGGACGATCCGGAGGATCTCGGCGGCCACGGCGGCCTCGGCGGTCGTCACCTGCGCCTCCCCGGGAGGAGCCGGCTGCGCCCAGCGAAGGCGCGCGCCCATGCGTCCCCCAGCGCGCGCTCCTCCGCCGGGATCCGGATCGAGAGCAGGAGCGCGTTGCCCATCGAGGCGACGACCGAGGTGAAGATCGCGCCGCCGATGAGCGGCACCGCGAAGAGCTCGACCGCGACCGCGAGGTAGTTGGGGTGGCGCAGGAACCGATAGGGGCCGCCTGTCACCGGCAGCGCGCCGGGGACGACCACGATCCGCGTGGACCAGCGCTCGCCGAGGGTCGCCACCGCAGACCAGCGCAGCCCCTGGGCCAGGGCCGCCAGCGCGAGGGCGGCGAACGAGAAGGCGAGCGGCCACTGGCGCGGCGCGAGGATGGGCTCTACCGCGCAGGCGATCAGCACCGCCGCGTGAAAGAGGACCATCGCCGCGTAGTGGCCCCGCCCGGCCTCCACGCCACCGGCCGCGAGCGCGCGCCGCGCGTTTCGGCGGGAGACGAGCAGCTCGACCGTGCGCTCGACGAGGAGAAGCGCCAGGTAGCCGTGGAGGAGCGCGCGCGGCGTCGGCACGGTCACCACCGCAGGAGCGCCAGCTCGGCCGCGAAGCCGGGCCCCATCGCCGCGAGCAGCCCCAGGTCCCCTTCGCGCGCCTCGCCCGCCTCGAGGTGGTCGCCGAGGACGAAGAGGACCGAGGCGGAAGAGAGGTTCCCGACCTCGCGGAGCGAGCGGTAGCTCCGGGCGAGCGCCGCCTCGGACAGGTCGAGGGCGGTCCGGATCGCCTCCAACACCCTGGGGCCGCCGGTGTGCGCGATCCAGTGGGCGATGTCGGAGCGTCGCAGGTCGTGCTCGGCGAGGAAGCGATCCACGTCCGCGCCGACGTTGGCGGCCACCACCTCCGGCACCTTGGCCGAGAGCAGGATCTTGAAGCCGCTGTCCACGATCTCCCAGCCCATCACCCACTCGGTCTCCGGGTAGAAGACGGAGCGGGTGGCGAGGACGCGCGGGGCGCCGGATCGGGGCGCGCGGGCGCCGCCGCCGAGCACCACCGCCGCCGCGCCGTCGCCGAAGAGGCCGGTGGCCACGACGTTGGGGACCGAGAGATCGTCCTTCTGAAGCGTGAGTGAGCAGAGCTCCACGGAGAGCATCACCGCGACCTCGTCGGGCCAGGCGCGGAGCGCGTCGCAGGCGCGCGCGATCCCGGCCGCGCCTCCGAGGCAGCCGAGGCCGAAGATGGGGGTCCTCCGCACCGACGGCTTCAGCCCCAGCCTGTTCACCAGCCGCCCGTCGAGCGACGGGGTCGAGAGCCCCGTCGTCGTGACGAAGTAGAGGTGATCCACGTCGCGCGGCTCCAGCCCGGCGCGCGCGAGCCCATCGCGGACCGCCCGCTCGCCCACCTCCAGCGCCACCCGGATGTACGCGTCGTTCCGCTTCCCGAAGGTGTCGAGGCCGGGGTACTCGGCGAGCGGCAGCGCGAGGTATCGCCCCGCCACCAGCGCGGCCCGGTGGATCTGGCCCAGCCGTTCGCCATTGAAGTGCTGCTGCGCCCAGAAGGCGCTGAGCGCGGCGGTGAGCGTCTCCTGGTCCGCGTAGTGCGGCGGCAGCGCCCTGCCGATGGAGAGGATCGCCGGATCTGGGGTCGGGACCACTGGGGCTCCTCGGCTTCACCTCCACTCGTGCCTCGCCGCGACGGCCCATGCAACGGCCATCTGGGTCCCGGCTGTCGTGACCCTTCAGGGCCACCGGCGGGCAGGCGCCGTCGCAGCTTGACGCCCGCCCTCCCCTCCACCATTGTCCGCGCCCCCATGGGACTCCAGAGCGGCTCAGCGACCTTCTCCCGCTTCACCGTAGAGCCTCCCGCCGGCGATCCGCGCAGGTGGCTCACCCGCAGCCTCTCCAAGGGCGCCTTCGAGCCGCTCGACCTCCAGCGGAGCGAGGACGATCGCTCGGCCGGCTTCGTGGAGCGGGAGGAGACCAGCTCCACCCGGTTCAGCGTCGGGGCCGTCGCGCTCGGCGAGTGGGCCCTCTTCGCCTGGCGCATCGACTCGGTCGCGGTCCGCGCCTCGGCGGTGAAGGTCGAGCTGGCGAAGTGGGAGGCGGCCTTCGTCGCGAAGCAGCGTCGGCCGCCCGCGCGGGCCGAGCGGGCCTCGGCCCGCGAGACGGTCCGGCGGGAGCTGCGACTGCGCACCCCGATCGCCACCAGGACGTTCGACCTCTCCTGGAACCTGGAGACCAACGAGCTGCTCGCGTGGGTGGCCTCGCGAAAGGTGGTGGATGAGATCGCCGCGGCGCTCGAGACCGCCTTCGGCGCGAAGCTGACGCCCGGCTCGCCGGCAGCCCTCGCGGCGCGTGGTGGCGCGGCGCTCGAGAAGCTGGGCCCGACGGCCGAGCTGGTCGGCGCTCCGCGCGGGGCGGAGGTGGCGCGATGAGCCGGCGCTCCGAGGCGCGCGGTGAGGCGGCCATCCTGAGAGGCGATGCGGGCATCGACGGCGTCGACTCCGGCGCCGACGAGCGCGACGCCGCCGAGCAGGAGCGGGACTCGGCGCGCGAGCAGCTCCTCCGCGGCCACGCCTTCCTGGGGCGTGAGCTGCTCACCTGGCTCCTCTGGCGCTCCGAGTCGACCGAGGCGCTCGCGCGGCTCGACGGCGAGGACGTCAGCGTCGTCTTCACGGGACGGCTCGTGCTGCGCGGCGCCTTCGGAGACGTGACTGAGCTCGTGGCCCGCGGCACGCAGGCCCCGTACTCCGCCCAGGTGAAGCGGGCGCTCGACGCCGGCCTGCTCGTCCACCAGGCGAGGCTGCGGATCGAGCACGGCGAGAAGTCATGGGAGGCGACGCTGGACGCCGAGCACCTCGACGTCCGCGCGGCGAAGCTCCCCGACCTGATCGCCGAGGAGGACGACGAGCGGCTGCTCGAGCGGCTCTTCCTCTCCCAGCGCCTCTCCGCGCTGCTCGACGCGCTCGTGGCCGTATTCCTCGAGGTCCGGTCCGGGCGCGGCTGGAGCCGCAAGGTGGTGCCCGAGCTGAAGCGCTGGATGCGCGGGGAGTAGCCCTCCCACCGGCTCGCCCCCAAGAGGAAGCTGCCGCGCGCGCGGGCCCCGACTACACTCGGCGGGATGGATCCCCGCACCGAAGTCTGGATGCAGAACCTCGTCGACGAGCGCGACGGGGCGGCCCTCTACGACGGCCTCGCGAAGTGGGAGAAGGACCCGGCGAAGTCGGCGGCCTTCCGCGAGATGGCCGAGGCCGAGCGTCGCCACGGCGGGATCTGGGAGCGGAAGCTCGCCGAAGGCGGGCATCCCCCTGCCGCCGAACCGGGCGTCGTCGCGGGTGCGCGCGCTCGTCTGGCTCGCGCGCCGGCTGGGCTCGGGTGCCGTGGTGCCGCTCGTGATCCAGGCCGAGAGCGGCGACGCCGAGAAGTACGATCTGCAGGGCGGAGACGCGACGGCCATGGCCATCGAGGAGCGGGCCCACCGCGCCGCCCTGGCGGCGATGACTCCCCAGGGAGAGCGCCCCGACGCACGCGCCGCCATCGCCGCGAGAGAGAAGTGGCATGGGACGAGCGGGCGCGCGGGGTCGGTCCGCGCCGCCATCTTCGGCATGAACGACGGGCTCGTCTCCAACCTCTCGCTCATCGTCGGCGTCTCGGGCGCCGGCGTGGAGCCGAGGACCGTGGTCCTCACGGGCTTCGCCGGGCTGCTGGCGGGCGCCTTCTCGATGGCGGCCGGCGAGTACAGCTCCGTGGCGAGCCAGCGTGACCTGCTCGGGCGCCAGGTGGACCTCGAGAAGCGGGAGATCCAGGAGGCCCCGGAGGAGGAGGCGGCCGAGCTCACGCTGATCTTCCAGCAGAAGGGGCTCTCGCCCGAGCAGGCGGCGCGGACCGCGGCCGAGCTGCTGAAGAACCCGGACTCCGCCGCCGACACGCTGATCAGGGAAGAGCTCGGGCTGGACCCCGACGACCTCGGCTCGCCGATGGGGGCGGCCGTCGCGAGCTTCGCGCTCTTCTCCGTGGGCGCGATCGTGCCGGTGATCCCCTTCCTCGTGACGACGGGCACGCCCGCGGTGATCGCCGCCAGCCTGCTCGCAGGGCTCGTGCTCGCCGGCGTCGGCGGCTTCGTGGGCTTCCTCTCCGGGACGAGCGTGCTCCGCTCGGCCCTCCGCATGGTCGGCCTCGCGGCCGTCGCCGCCGGGATCACCTGGGCCGTCGGTCGGGCGTTCGGCACGAGGCTGACGTAGGCGCCGGGAGCACACGCACTCACCGTGGCGTGGCACCGCAGCACCGCCGGTTACACCCGCAGTTGACCTGGCGGCCCCATCGGGTACGGTCGAGCGAGAGCGCAGGCTCGAGTCTGCACCCCCGGGGGGGGGGCCGGCGGGAGCATCCTGTCGCTTCTCGGAGGACGTCCAATGCACCTCGCAGGGATCACGACGTCGAAGAAGCTCGCGCTCCTCGTCGCGGTTGGACTCACGTGCCTGACCGCCGTGATGGTCGCCTCGGTGTTCACGCTCCGCAGCACGCTCGACGCGGAGAAGAGGACGAAGACGCGCCACGTGGTCGAGCTCGCCCACGGCGTGCTGGAGCGCTACCAGCTGCTCGCGCAGAAGGGCGCCTTGACCGAGGACGCAGCGAAGGCCGCCGCCATCGCCGAGGTCGCGGCGCTCCGCTACGGCGACCAGGACTACTTCTGGATCAACGACTTCCGGCCCTTCATGATCGTCCATCCGTTCAAGCCCGAGCTGAACGGGACGGACCTCTCCGACTACAAGGACCCCAACGGCAAGCGGCTCTTCGTCGAGTTCGCGGCCATCTCGAGGCGACAGGGCGAGGGCTTCGTCGAGTACCTCTGGCCGAAGCCCGGCGTCAGCGCACCGGTCCGGAAGATCTCGTTCGTGAAGGCCTTCGCGCCGTGGGGCTGGATCGTCGGGAGCGGCATCTACGTCGACGACGTGGACGCCGCGTTCTCCGAGCAGACCACGCGAAATGCCCTCTTCCTCCTGGGCATCGCCGCCGTCTTCGGGCTCATCGCGTGGCTCGTCTCCAGGAGCATCCTCGCCCCGCTCGGCGCGGAGCCCGCCGTCGTGGCCGACATCGCGAACCGGGTCGCCGACGGCGACCTCGACGTCGTCATCGGTCGGGCGTCTGGCGGCACCGCGACGGTGCTGCACGCGATGACGCGAATGGTGGAGCGGCTCGCGCAGGTGATCGGCGAGGTCCGCGGCGGAGCCGACGCGCTCACCGAGGCGTCGCAGCAGGTGTCGGCGACGGCGCAGGCCTTGTCGCAGGGGACGGGCGAGCAGGCCGCGAGCGTGGAGGAGACGACCTCGTCGCTCGAGGAGATCAGCACGTCCGTCACCCGGAGCGCCGAGAACGCCCGCCAGATGGAGCAGCTGGCCGTCGCGAGCGCGAGGACCGCGGCGGAAGGCGGCACGGCGGTGCTCGACACGGTCGCGGCGATGAAGGAGATCGCCGAGAGGATCTCGATCATCGAGGAGATCGCCTACCAGACCAACCTGCTCGCGCTCAACGCGGCCATCGAGGCCGCCCGCGCCGGCGAGGAAGGGCGCGGGTTCGCGGTGGTGGCCTCCGAGGTGCGCAAGCTCGCGGAGCGCGCCCAGGGAGCGTCCCGGCAGATCGCCGGGGTCGCGCAGAGGAGCGTGACCGTGGCCGAGCGCTCCGGGGCGCTCGTCGCAGACCTGGTGCCTGCGATCCGCGAGACCGCCGAGCTCGTTCAGCAGGCGGTGGCGGCCTCCCAGGAGCAGGCCGCGGGAACCCGGCAGGTGTCGCTGGCGATGGACGAGGTCGACCGGGTGACGCAGCGGAACGCAGCCGCCGCAGAGGAGCTGTCCTCCACCGCTGAGGAGATGTCCGCGCAGGCGGAGTCCCTGCAGCACGCGATCTCGTTCTTCCGGCTGACCGACCGGGATGGGCGCGCGAGCGGGGCGGGGCGGCGAAACCCCGGCGACCACCGGCCGCTCCTCGCGACGAGGTCCACGGCGGCGCGCCTCGGCGCGACCGGCTCGCTGCCAATCCCGCCGCGGTAAGGCAGCCCGGAGCCGCGGCTCCGCGAACCCGCGCGGTGCCCCTGCGCCGACGGGCGAGGCCATCCGCCGTCCACCGCCACGTCCGCTCTAGCAGACCTCTCTCCGTCCTGTTGACATGCGTTCCGCGATAACAGATAGTTCGCCAGTCTAACGGAGCCGGAGAGAGCGATGAGCCAGACCGCCGAAGCGACCGACATCGAGGAGCTGCGTCACCGAGCGCGGCGCGAAGCCGCCGACGGGGGTGCACGGTGAGCCTCGACGCGGCCGCCTCCGCCACCAGGACACCGCCCCGCTCGCGTCGCTCCAGGGCTCCGATCGGCCGCGGTGCCACGCCGAGCCCCGAGGAGCACGCCAGGCTGGCTGAGGCGATCGGCGACCTCACTCCGTTGGTTGGGACCAACCTGCGCCGCATCCGCGTCCGCCGCGGCCTCTCGCTGGAGCGGCTCGCGCAGGCGAGCGGCGTCTCGCGCGCGATGCTCTCCCAGGTGGAGCTGGGGCGCAGCACGCCGACCATAAACGTGGTCTGGCGGATCGCGCGCGCGCTCGAGGTCCCATTCTCCTCGCTGATCGCGGAGGACACCAGCCGCGGCACGTCGGTCCTGCGCCGGAGCGAGGCGAAGGTCCTCTCCTCGCACGACGGGACGTTCACGTCTCGCGCGCTCTTCCCGTTCGACAAGCCGCGGCGGGTCGAGTTCTACGAGCTGCGCCTCGCGCCGCACGGGGTGGAGCACGCCGATCCCCACCCCCCGGGCACCATCGAGAACCTGGCCGTTGCTGCGGGAGCGCTCGAGCTGGGGGTCGGTGAGCGCCGCGAGGTGCTCACCACGGGCGATGCCGTCGTCTTCCAGGCCGACGTCCCGCATCTCTATGGGAACGCCTCGGACGAGGAGGCAGTCATCTACCTCGTGATGACCTACCCCGAGACGGTGGGGTAGGCGGCCGGCCCACCGACCGGCCGCTGAGCCAGCTTCACTTCTCCTTCGGCTCCTTGCGCTCCTCCTTCACGTCTCGCTTCCCGCCTTGGCCTGTGCCCGGAGCAGACTTCTGCGCCGCCTTCGCGTCCTCTTCTTCCAGCTGGTGGACACGCTGCTCGAACGCGTGGAATCCACCCTTCTTCTCGTCCGCCATGAGCCACCTCCGTCACGGGTGCAGTGAAAGCATAGCGCCGTGGCGCCGCCGACGCCCCGTGGGCGCCAGGCTTCGTGGTTCCGCGAGGGGCGCTCCAAACGGGAGGCCGGAGACGGGATCAGTCCTTCGGGGCTGAGCCAGGTCAGGGCGCCGGGTTTGGCTGGCGACGGTGGATCTCCTCGATGGCTCGCAGCACCTCGTCCGAGAGCGTCAGGTCGACGCTGGAGATGTTGCTCTCGAGCTGCTCTAGCGCCGTAGCGCCGACGATGGTGCTGGTGACGAAGAAGCGATCGTTGACGAACGCGAGCGCCGCCCGGGAAGGGTCGAGACCGTGGCGACGGAAGAGCTCCACGTACTCCCTGGTCGCTCGCTCGGCCTCGGCGTTGCTGTAACGCTGGAAGCGCTCGAACAGCGTGACGCGGGCCCCCTCCGGCCGCGCGCCGTCGACGTACTTGCCGCTCAGGGTGCCGAAGGCGAGCGGTGAGTAGGCCAGCAGCCCGGCCTCCTCGCGCCACGCGATCTCGGCGAGTCCGATCTCGAAGGAGCGGTTGAGGAGGCTGTAGGGATTCTGGATGCTCGCCACCCGCGGCAGGCCGCGAGCCTCCGCGAGCTGCAGGAAGCGGCCGAGCCCCCATGGCGTCTCGTTGGAGACTCCGATGGCGCGCACCTTGCCGCTCTTCACCAGGAGCCCGAGCGCCTCCAGCGTCTCCTCGATCGAGACGGTCTCCTCGTCCTTCGCCGGCTCGAAGCCGAGCCTCCCGAAGGTGTTGGTCGTCCGGTCGGGCCAGTGGAGCTGGTACAGGTCGACGTAGTCCGTCTTCAGGCGCCGGAGGCTCTGGTCCAGGGCCTCGAAGAGGTTCTCGCGGGTGAAGCTCGTCCTGCCACCCCGGACGTGCGAGGGACGAACGCCGTCGCGCGCCGGCCCGGCCGCCTTGGTGGCGAGGACGATCCGCTGGCGGCGCGCAGGCGACCGCGCGAGCCAGCTGCCGACGATCGCCTCGGTCCGGCCCTGCGTCTCAGGCCGCGGCGGGACCGGGTACATCTCGGCGGTGTCGATGAAGTTGACCCCGGCGTCGACCGCCAGATCGAGCTGGGCGTGACCGTCGGCCTCGGTGTTCTGCTCGCCGAAGGTCATGGTGCCCAGGGCGATGACGCTGACTTCGACGCCGGTGCGACCGAGCTTGCGGTATTTCATCGGAGCCTCGTCTCCAGTAGGGTGGCGAGCGGGACAGGACTGCGTTAACCCGCTATACCGGATGCATGTCTGTTACCACGGACGCCGCCCTGCCGCCACCAACTCTCGATCCCACCAGGCGGCACCGCGAGCTGACCGTTCGCGCGGTGGCGGTCGCCGTCCTCGTGGCGGCGCTCATGGGTGCAGCCGAACCGCTCGTGGTCCTCAAGATCGGCTACGGCCCCAACCTCTCGGTGGTGAGCGCGTTCCTCGGCTTCATCCTCATCTCGCTCGTCGGGTTCGTCACCGGGGTGCGCGGCACCCGCTGGGAGACCAACCTCGTCCAGACTGCGGGCACCGCGGCCGGCGCAGGGGTCGGCTTCATGGCGGTCGTCCTGGCCGCCATCGACATGCTGAACGATCGGGGGCTGCTCTCCGTCCACCTCTCCCGCCTCCAGATCTTCGCGTGGCTGACCCCCGCCGGGATCCTCGGGGTGCTCCTCGCGGTCCCGCTCCGCAAGCACTTCATCGACGACGAGAACCTGCCCTTCGCCGACGGAACGGCCGCGGGGCTGACGCTCCTCGTGCTCGACGAGGGGCCGCGGCAGGCGGGCCCTCGGGTCGCTGCGCTCGGGATCGGCGGCCTCCTCTCCGCGCTGGTCACGCTCGCCCGCGACGGCCTCCGGTGGCTCCCCGGGTCCATCCCCTTCACCGCGATCACGCCGCACGCGGCCGCCCTGCGGCTCGGCGCGGAGGTCGGCGCCTTGTCCGTCGGCGCGGGGATGCTCGTCGGCCTGCGGGTCACCCTGTCGATGGGGCTCGGGATGGCCCTCGCCTGGATCGTCGCGCCGGGGCCGCTCCTCGCGAGCGGCGTCGTCTCGGAGCTCACGTTCAACACCCTGCTCCAGCGCTGGACCATGTGGCCGGCGACCGGCCTGATGGTCGCGGGAGGGCTCACCGCGCTCGCGCTCCGGTGGCGCGAGGTGGCGAGGACCTTCACGGGGCTCGCCGCGCGGGAGACCGGCGACGGCGACGACTTCCCGATGCGGTGGGTGGTCTGGGGCGGGCTCGCTGGCCGCGATCGCCCTGGCGCTCGTCCAGTGGCGCTCGCTCGGCTTCCCGATCCGGCTGACGTTGTTGTCGATCGCGCTGTCGGTCGTGCTGATGCTCGTCGGCATCCGGGTGCTCGGCGAGACCAACTGGGCCCCCATCAGCGCCATGGCCAACGTGATGCAGGCCGTCTTCGCCCTCCTCGCGCCCGGCCACGTCCCGATCAACATGATCGGCTCGGGCATGAGCGGGACGATCGCCGGCAACGGCGAGCACCTGATGCAGGACTTCCGCGCGGGTAAGGTGGTCGGCTCCTCCAACCGGAACCTGACCCTCCTTCAGTTGGTCGGCGTGCCGGTGGGCGCGCTCGCCGTGGCCATCACCTACCCAGCCGCTCGCGCACGCTTCGGGATCGGCGGCGCAGGTGGCCTCACCTCGCCGATCAGCGTGAAGTGGGCCGGCTTCGCCGAGCTGCTCTCCCGCGGCTTCGGCGCGCTGCCTTCGAGCGCCTTCGCCGCGCTGATCCTGGCGCTCGTCGTGGGGCTCGCCCTGACGCTCGGGGAGAGCACGCGCTTCCGGCGCTGGGTCCCCTCGCCGACGGCGATCGGCATCGGGATGCTCATCCCCGCCAACGCCGTCGTTCCCATGGTCCTCGGCGGGATCGTCAGCACCCTCTGGCGCCGCGCGGACCCTCGCCGCGAGCAGGTCTACGCGACGCCGCTGGCGGCCGGCTTCATCACCGGGGAGGCGCTCGTCCTCCTCTTCCTCGCGCTGGCGTCTGTCTTGAGCTGAGGCTCAGCTCCGCATTCCCCACCGCCGCACCGTCCTCGCCTCGATGCGCTTGAAGATGCCGTTCTCGACGGCGAGCCCGATCAGGACCACGACCACGAGGCCGGCGAAGACCTGGGGCATCTCGAGCAGGTTCTTACGCTCGTAGATGTACCAACCGATCCCGCCCTGGCCCGAGCTGACGCCGAAGACCAGCTCCGCCGCGATCAGGGTGCGCCACGCGAACGCCCACCCCGCCTTCAGCCCCGTCAGGAGGTGAGGCGCGGCGGCGGGCACCAGGATCCGGAAGGCGAAGCGAGGGCCGCGCAGCCCGTAGTTCCGCCCCACCATCCGGAGGGTGGGGCTCACGCCCGCGAAGCCGGCGTGCGCATTGAGCGCCGCGGGCCAGACCACGGCATGGACGAGCACGAAGACGATGCTCCCCTGCCCGATCCCGAACCAGAGCAGCGCGATCGGGAGCAGCGCCACCGCGGGCAGCGGGTTGAGCATGGCGGTGAGCAGCTCCAGCAGGTCCGCTCCGAGGCGGGTCCCGACGGCGAGGAGGGTGAGCGCCGTCGCCAGCGCGACCCCGACCGCATATCCGACGAGCAGGAGCCTCAAGGAAGAGACGATCCTGGCGAGGAGCTCGCCGTGGAGCAGCTCCTCGACGAGCGCGGAGCCCGTGGACGAGAAGGTCGGCACGAGCAGCGGGTTGGCCAGGTGGCGGGCGTACGCCTCCCAGAGCCCCGCCAGGGCGGCGAGCAGCACGAGCTTCCGGAGCCAGCCCTGGTCCACGAGCCACGCAAGGAGGATCCGCGGCGACCCAGTTGCCCCTTCGGCCACGGGCGGCGGCGCAACGACTGCGACGGCCTGCTCGACGCTCATATGCTCCAGTCCCCCACGCCCTCGAAGAGGAGCTCCCGGACGTGCGCCTGGGTCGACTCCGTGGAGCCCGCGAGCGGGCCTTCGCCCACCCGCAGGTCCGCCCGCACGCGCCCCGGGTGCGCGGACATGAGCACCACCCTGGTGCCGACCCGAAGCGCCTCGGCGATGTCGTGGGTCACGAAGACCAGCGTGAAGCGGGCGGCCTTCCAGAGCTCGAGCAGCTCGTCCTGCATCCGCTGGCGCGTGAGGGCGTCGAGGGCGGCAAACGGCTCGTCCATGAGCACCACCTCCGGCTTCAGCGCGAGGCAGCGGGCGATGGCCACGCGCTGCTTCATCCCGCCGGAGAGCTCGTGCGGGTAGGCGTCGGCGAAGCCCGTGAGGTTCACCCGGGCGACGTGCTCCTTCGTGATGCGGAGCGCCTCCGGTCGCGCGAGGCCGCGCGCGGATTCTGAGGGCGAAGACGACGTTCTCGGTGACGGTCAGCCAGGGGAGGAGCTGCTCGAACTCCTGAAAGACAACCACGCGGTCGGGACCGGCCGCGACCACGTCCTTGCCGCGCAGCGAGATCCGGCCCGCGGCCGGCCGGTGGAAGCCGGCGATGGCCTTGAGCAGCGTCGACTTCCCGCAGCCCGAGGGCCCCAGCAGCGCCACCCGCTCCCCCTCGTTCACCTGGAAGGAGACCGCGTCGGTGGCGTCCACCATGCGCCCGGCGCTCCGGTAACGAAGCGTCACCCCCGCCACGTCCAGCAGCGGCGCGCCGGGGCCCGAGGCATGCTCCGACACGTCAGCTCCCCGGCTGCGCGTGCACGGTGGGGAAGAACAGGTCGCGCCAGTCCTTCGGGCGCGCCGAGACGGTCCCGACACGCGCGAGGAACTCCGCGAACACCCCCACCCGCTCCGGCGTCGTCGTGTAGCGGATGGTCGGATCCTCGATCTGCGCGACCACCGAGCCGACGGGCTCCTTCGAGCCGGTGACTCGGAGGTAGGTCTCCGCGGCGGCCTTCGGGTTCTTCTGGATCCAGGCGATGGCCTCGGACAGCGCGCCGTAGACCACCGCGAACGTCCTGGGGTTCGCGTCCGCGAAGGTCTGCGAGGAGGAGAGCACGTTGAAGGTGTGGGGCCCGCCGAGCACCTCGTAGGACGAGAGCACCTTCCGGACGCGCTTGTCGGCCAGCTCCTGCGCCACGAAGGGCGGGCTCGCGGCGTGGCCGGTGATCTCGGAGCGGCCGGAGAGCAGGGCCGCTACGGCGTCGGGGTGCTTCAACGCCACCGTGAGCGGATCGAGCCGGCCGTGGTTGCCGGCGCCGAACGCCTTCTCGGCGGCGATCTGCAGCACCACCGCCTGGATCGAGATCTTCACCGACGGGACCGCGATCCGGTCCTTCTCGCCAAAGTCGGCGATCGTCTTCACCGCGGGGTTGGTGGTGTTCACGACGACGGGCGTCGAGATGAGCGCGGAGACGCCCTTGACCTTGCCGCCCGACTTCGCCCAGAGCAGGACGAGCGGCGTGACGCCGGTCGAGATGTAGTCGACGCTGCCGGAGAGGAGCGCGTCGTTGGACGGGGCGCCGCCGCCGAGGACGGCCCAGGTGACCTTCACGTCGCCGAGCCCCGCCTCCGCCGCGCGACGCTCGATGAGCTTCTGGTCCTCCAGGACGAGGAGCGGCAGGTACCCCAGACCGTGCTGCCTGGCGATCCGGACCTCCTTCACCTCTGCCAGCGGCGCAACGGGGACGGCCAACGCCGTGAGGGCGAGGATCGCGAGGACGGACTGCCGGATGCGGGACATGGTGCTCCTCCTGAGGGGCGCTACCGCGCCAGTCGGTCGAGGTGGGTGAGGAAGGGGCGCTCCGCCTCCTGGCGGGCGCGGCGGACGTCGTACGAAAGGTCGGAGACCTCGCTCGGCTGGATGAGCCAGACGGCGGCCAGGTCTCCCTCCGGCAGGCGGGCGCGCAGCGCCTCGTAGTGGCGCCGGAACTCGGGACCGGCGACGAGCGACTTCACCGGACGCCCGACGATCTCGACCTCCTCCTGCCCCCTGCGGAGCGTGACGGCCACCGGCCGGTCGAACCAGATCCCCGCCACGAGGTCCCGCTGGGTCCCCGAGCCCTCCAGCCGCTCCAGGTAGACTAGGTGGCCGCCCGGACCCAGGTGGATCGAGTCGTCGACGGTGGCGCGCGGGCGCCCGGCGCGATCGCTCGTGGCCAGCACCTTCACCGTGGTCGGATCGTCGAGCAGCGCCTTGACGCGTGGATCGAGAGCGACGGCGGTGGTCACAGGAGCCTCGAGAGGTCGGTGTCGGGGTGATTGCCGCAGTGGCGGTAGTCGTCGAAGTCGATCGGGAGGCCATGTCGGACGCGGAGATCGTGCAGCCCCTTCGCGAGCGCGACGTAGTAGCCCAGCGACGCGTTGCGCTGCCCGGCGAGCGGCGTTCCGGGGCGCGGCGACCAGACGATGAAGACGGTGCTGACCCCGCGCGCGGCGAGCTCCTCCGCCTCGTCCAGCGTCCTCTTCAGGGCTTCGGCCTCTGATCTGAAGCCGTTTGGACGCGCCAGCTCCACCCCCGCGACGATGCCCGTGTTGACCCTGCCGCGGCCGAAGATGTCGACCGCGCGCGCCAGCCGATCCTTCCACTCGCGGTAGCCCACCCACCGCGCCTTGCCCGGGCAGATCCAGGAGAAGAGCTTCTCGTCCAGCACCTCGACGTCCGCCGTGTAGCTCATGAGGCCGGTCTGGGCGTGGAGCCGCTCGAGCTGATCCGTCTCGAAGGCCGTGCCGATCAGCTGGCTCGGGAAGCGCGGCGTCCTGAACGCCGAGCCGATGGCCTGGAGGATCTCGATGTAGTAGTCGACCTCCGCGTCGAACGGACGGGCGCCGCGGGTGTTCGAGCCCGCCGTCAGGCAGAGGCCGGCGAACCGCCCGGGCTCGCGCAGGGCCTCGGCGATCGTCTCGCGCACGTCCTCGGGGTCGAGGCGCGGCGGGATGCCGAGATCGTCCTTGCCCTTCCGCGTCTGCTTGACGATGTCGCAGAAGAGGCAGCCCTCGTCTTCGTTCCAGAAGTGACAGTGACGGTAGGGGAAGACGTTGAGCCGCTGGGGCCGCGCGCTCACCACGTACTTCATGGGCAGCCCGGAGCGCGTCGTCTTCGCGTAGTAGTCCGGCCGCGGCCAGTACTCGACCTCCTCGATGACCTCGCCGCGGTCCACTAGCGCGAGGCGGCCGTCCACGTGATCCACCACGTAGGGTCTCTGCTCTTCCGGCGTCGGGGTGGTGATGATGGAGCTGCCGTCGCGCAGGAGCAGCGACTCCGGCCGGGGCGCCAGCTTCCCGTCGCGCGCTCCGAAGATGTGCGTCCCGGTGACCGAGTGGCGGTTCTCGTCGAGGAGCGCGAGGGCGCCCTCGGTGTAGTGGACGCCGCGCCGCTGGACGTCGGTCTTGACGATCACCAGGCGTGGGACGTCGGGGTGGCGAGCGCACGTGGCATCCAGCTCGGAGGCGTCTTCCTTCGGGTGGAGCGCGAGCACTTCCGCAGTTCGACCGGTCATGACCGGCATCCTATATAACGGACGCTCGGTCCGGTCAAGCGGACTCCGCGACTCGTCTCGCCGCCGGGCGGATTCCTCGGCGGCCTGACCGTGCGGGAGGCGCCATGCGCCCAGGCGCTTCGGGCTCGCGGCACGACGCTCATGGCGGGGGCTCCAGGATCGAGCGCAACTCGGTCAGCGAAGACACCTCGAAGCGAGGCCGGATGCGCGACGCGTTCGACGCTCCTCCGCGATTCAGCCACACCGATACAGCGCCGACCTCGTTCGCTCCCAGGACGTCCGATTCGAGGGAGTCACCGACGTGCAGGAGTTCCTGCGGGTCGCAGCCCGCCCGACGGCACGCGGCGTGGAAGATCCCGGGGGCTGGCTTCTCGACCCCCACGTCCTGCGAGAAGACGACGAAGGCGAACCGCTCACCGAGCCCACAGCGCTCCGGATACCCGTTCCCGTTCGAGATCAACCCGAGGAGAAAGCGTCTCCCCAGCAGATCGAGCGCCGGCGCCACGTCGTCGTACAGCTCGACGTCCTCGAAGCGGTGCTTCAGGTAGACCGCGTTCAGTTCGGACGCCAGCCGACGATCAGCGCCGCCGACCCGCTCGACGGTGCGCTCGAAGGCGCGAAAGCGGAGCTCCTCGAGGTGAGTCACCTTCCCCTTGAGCTCTCCGCCGCCACGCCGTTGCGAATCTCGATCATCGCGTCGACGGTCATCCGCTCGGTCGCAGAACACTGTCGGCGCTCCCGCAGCTCCGCCAAGGCGTGGCCGAGGGAATGGCGCATGACCCTCTCGAAGTCCCAGAGGGTCATGTCCCCGTCGAAGGAGATCGCCTTGATCGCGCTCATCGCTCTCGCAGCATGTAGGTGCGCTGGTGGGGTCAGGGAATCCAGGCCCTCCACGCCGACCAGGACTCCACCGCCTCCGAGATCAGCGCGTATCCGCGCGCGCCCGGATGCGCGCCGTCGCCGGAGGCCTACGCCAGCGACGAAGCTGTCGCCGAAGAAGCAGATCCGCATCGCTCAGCTTCGCCCCTGCCGACCTGCGCCGGCGGTCCTCCGATCGGGGAACTTCCAGAGCGGCAGCCTTCCGTCCACGGCTTCCCCCTTGTTCACGCGGAAGGTGTCGATGAACGGAGTTTGCCAACCACCGCACGAATAGAGCTGCTCGGTCGTGAAGCCGTGCCGCTCGTAGATCGCCGCCGACTTCCGGATCACGTCGTAGTGCCAGGAAGGCTCCGGCGTCCGGTGCCCCTCCAGAGCCGAGCCGGGGTTGGGGATCCACGGCCCGGGGAACGCGATGACGCCGAGAGAGGCCAGGTGCTCCACCCCCTCCAGCGTCGAGTCCTTCGGCTCCAGGCCCGACACGATGCTCGAGCGGACGTTCCCCTTGCCGAAGACCTCCGCCGCATATTCGAGCGCCCGCAGCCAGCTCTTCCACCCCCCGAACTGCTTCGACTTCCCCGGGCAGATCACGTTGAAGATCTTCTCGTTCCAGATCTCGATGTTGATCGCCAGGTTGCTCCAGCCCGCCTCCTTGTACTTCTCGATGACCGTGAGGTCGTGCGGCGCCCCGATGACCGTGAGGGCGTGAAGAGACTCCTGACCCGTTCGTTCCTTGAACTCCTCGGCGACGTCCAGGTAGTACTCGACCTCGCGGCGCTCCGGGATGAAGCCGCCGGTGAGCCGGGCGTGGTTCGCCCACCCGGACTGAAACGCCTCGGCGTAGACCTCGCCGAGTTGCCGCGCACTCTTGAAGAAGACCGTATGGTCTCCGAAAGCCGCGGCGGTCGAGTTGATGTTGCAGAACTTGCAGTCGTCTCCCGTCCCCTTCAGCGCGCACTCGTTGCTGAAGAAGAAGTGGACGCTCCCTTCGTGACAGAAGGACGCGAGCTTGTTGAAGGCCGTCCCGTCGCTCGTCACGGAGTCGTTGATCGCAGGGCGGCGGAAGAGCTCGACCTCGGAGATGGGCTTCCCGTCCCTGAAGACGACCGCCCTCCCGTCCACCGCGCGCAGGGAGAACCGGGAGCCGGCGTCCCAGCGGAAGAGGACCGCGCTGCCGCGCGGCAGGAAGAGCTCCGTGGGAAGCAGGACCTCCCTGCGATGGCGCCGGTTCATGTCGAAGAGCAGGTGCCGCTGCTCGTTGACCTCGGTGCCGACGGCGAACCGGGCGAGGTCCTCGTCAGCGACGGAGATCCCTTCAACGTAGAGCTCGGTCGACAGGAGGATCTCGTCGTGGAGCTCGGACTGTTGAGACGGCAGCACGGCCGCCGCGCCAGCCATCCCCTACCCCACCGCAGCGCGCAGCGTGTCCGCCAGATCGGTCCGCTCCCACGAGAAGCCGCCGTCCGGCGTCGGCGTCCGGCCGAAGTGGCCGTAGGCGGCGGTCCGGGCGTAGATGGGCTTCGTCAGGGCCAGCCGCTCCCGGATGGCCCGCGGCGTGAGCGAGACGGTCCTCCGGACGGCCTCGGCGATCTTCGCGTCGGGCACCTTTCCGGTCCCCTGCGTGTCGACATAGAGGGCCAGCGGCTCCGCGACGCCGATCGCGTAGGCGATCTGGATGAGGCAGCGGTCCGCGAGGCCGGACGCCACCACGTTCTTGGCCACGTAGCGGGCGGCGTACGCCGCGGAGCGATCGACCTTGCTCGGATCCTTGCCGGAGAAGGCGCCGCCGCCGTGGGGAGCCGCGCCGCCGTAGGTGTCGACGATGATCTTCCGGCCGGTGAGGCCGGTGTCGGCGGCGGGACCGCCGTGGACGAAGGAGCCGGTAGGGTTCACCAGGATCCGGGTGTCCCCCGTCAGCCAGCCCTCGGGCAGCACCTCCTTCAGGACCTCTCCGACGAGGTCCCGGAGGGCGGCGTTGGAGAGGCTGGCCACGTGCTGGTGCGAGACGACGGCCGTGTGGACGCGGACCGGCTTGGCGTCCACGTACTCGACGGTGAGCTGCGACTTCGCGTCGGGGCCCAGATCCTTGTCGCCAGCCTTACGGCGCTCGGCGAACTTCTCGAGGATCCGGTGCGAGTACTGAAGCGGGGCCGGCATCAGCTCCGGCGTCTCCCTGCACGCGAAGCCGAACATGAGCCCCTGGTCGCCTGCCCCCTCCTCGCCGTCTTCCCGGTCCACTCCCTGTGCGATCTCCGCCGACTGCGCGTGGACGTGTGACTCGAAGCGGAGCGTCTCCCAGTGGAAGCCCGGCGCGGCGTAGCCCACGTCGCGGATGGCCTTCCGCGCGAGCGCCTCCAGCCCAACCTCCGCGCCGCGAACCTCGCCGGCGACGACGACGCGGTCGGTGGTGACGAGCGTCTCGATCGCGACGCGCGCCTTCGGCGCCTCGCGAAGGTAGCCGTCTAGGAGCTCATCGGAGATCCGATCGGCGACCTTGTCCGGGTGCCCCTCGGAGACGGACTCGCTGGTGAACAGGTGATGGGTCGGCATCGGTGCGGCTCCGTGTGGTTTCGGCGGTCGAAGGTGACCGGGAATCGGCTCGCGAGACGACGGCGCGAGGCTCCGTACTGTCTATCCGTTATGGCGGACGGCCGTCAAGTAGCGCCCGAGCTTGCGCCGCAGAGGTCTGGGCGCGCTGCCTCGCTGGCGTCCGTGATCGCGGACGGGCCTCCGTCACTGGCGCTGGGCGCCCCGTGCCCCCCGACGGGCGGCGGCGCCGAGCCCGCTCGAATGGCTCTTCGTGCGCGCCGTTGGCTCGCCGAAGGGCGCGCACGTCGCTTGCAGACTCCCGCCCCTCACGCACCACGAACCGCGCCGTCACTTCGTCGCGGACCGCGAAAGAGCCGGACATGACCAAGAGAGTGCTGGGGCTGGACATCGGATCGCGCACGGCCAAGGGCGTGCTGCTGGTCGGCAGCGAGATCTTCACTGCCATTCGGCCGACCGGCTTCAACATGCAGGAGACCGGCGACGCCCTCGTAGAAGAGCTGCTCCAGAAGGGGCGCACGACGAAGGGTGAGCTCGCCTACATCGTCGGGACTGGCTACGGCCGGATCACCCTCGGCTTCGAGGGGATCCCTTACGGGGACGTGACCGAGATCTCCTGCCACGCGAAGGGCGCGCACTACCTGCACCCCAACGTCCGGACCATCGTCGACATCGGCGGCCAGGACTCGAAGGCGATCAAGGTCGACCCGCGAAACGGCAAGGTCGCGGGCTTCGTGCTCAACGACAAGTGCGCCGCCGGCACGGGGAAGTTCCTGGAGATGATCGCCGCGTCGATCAACCTCCCGGTCGAGCAGCTCGGCGAGGTCTCGCTGCAGTCCACCAGGATCGTGAAGGTGACGAGCCAGTGCGTCGTCTTCGCCGAGTCCGAGGTCATCTCGCTGAAGGCGCAGGACGTCAGCCAGGCGGACATCGCGGCGGGCGTCCACCTCTCCGTGGCGCGGCGCGTCGGTAACCTCCTCTCCCGCGTCGGGATCGAGTCGGACGTCGTCTTCACGGGGGGCGTCTCCAAGAACAGGGGGATGCGGCGCGCGCTGGAGGAGGTGACGAAGGCCAACTTCGTCGATCTCTCGCTCGACGCCCAGTACGCGGGCGCCCTCGGCGCTGCGGTCTACGCGCGTGAGTACTCGGAGAACCAGGTGGCGAAGCGGGAGCACCGCCGCAAGGATCGCGACCTGCTCGGCTCGCTCCGCCACGACCTGGGGCGTGCGAAGGAGGTCCTCAGTGACGCCAGCTAGCAGCGGGGGCGCGCCGAAGCGCGCCGGGTACTTCTGCGTCTACACGCCGGCCGAGCTGATCGCCGCGGCCGGCGCGACGCCGGTGCGCCTCTTCAAGGGTGGCGACGCCAACACGGTCAACAGCGGCGAGGTCCACACCCGCAGCTTCTTCTGCCAGTTCGCGCAGTACAGCGTCGGTGCGTTCCGCGAGGGGGACCCCCTCTACACGTCGATCGACAAGCTCTACCACTTCAACACCTGCGACCAGATGAAGAAGGGGGTCGAGGCGATCGGTGAGTTCTTCGACGTGCCGTACCGGATGCTCTGCCTCCCTCGCGAGCGGAACCGGACCGCCTCCCGCGAGTTCATGCGCCGGGAGGTCGCGTTCATGCAGAAGGACGTGGAGGAGCTGACCGGCAACCGGGTCACCGAGAGCGGGCTGCGGGCCGAGATCTCGCGCTACAACCGCGCGCGCCGGCTGCTGAAGGCGATCTCCGAGCTGCGCAAGCGGGACGATCCACCGATCACCGGCGGCGAATATCTGGAGTTGGTGAAGGCCTTCTACTACCTGCCGATCGAGAAGAGCACCGAGCACTTCGAGCGGCTGCTCGGCCAGCTCACGGCAGAGCAGCCTTCTGGCGAACGCCCGCTTCGGATCATGGTCTCCGGCGGCATCGTCGCCGACGGCGACCACAGGCTCGAGGAGCTCCTGGAAGACGAGCTCGACACCCGGATCGTGGTCGAGGACCACTGCACCGGCCTCCGGCCGTTCTACGGCCAGATCCCCGAGGACGTCCCTCCGCTCCAGGCGCTGTCGGACGGCTACCTCGACTCCGCCCCTTGCGCGCGCATGAAGCCGCTCACCGAGCGGCTCGACTTCAGCGAGCAGCTAGCCCGGGAGTACCGGGTCGACGCCATCGTCTACGTGAGCCTCAAGTTCTGCAGCTGCTACGCGATCACCGGGAACACCTTCGCGAAGCGCTTCGAGAAGCTCGGGATCCCCGTCCTGGAGCTCTCATCCGACTACTCGGAGAGCGACCTGGGGCAGCTCCGGACCCGGGTCGGCGCGTTCCTCGAGCTGCTCAAGAAGGGAGAGACCGATGTCCGCGTCCCCGCTTAGCCCAGTCGTCCAGCTCTCGCGCCGCCCAGAGCACGCCGAGCTCGGCCAGATCGACTACCTCAAGTCCCGCACCGGATCCCCCGCGGTCGACCGGATCTTCGACCTGGCGCTCACCTACATCCAGCGCGCGGACGAGGCTCACCAGCCAGGGGCGCAAGGTGGTCTACGGCGGCGGCATGACCGACGCCCCGATCATCCACGCCACGGACACCTTCCCGTGCGTCTTCCCCGAGCTCGGCCGCCTCGCCGGAGACGGCTCGGTCGCGCTCGCGGAGGACTACTTCCGCATCGCCCGCGAGACCTGCTCCATGGTGAAGGCCACCATGGGGGAGCTGCTCAAGCGGAAGGCGCTCTTCAAGCGGCTCATCAACTACTGCTCGCTCTGTGAGCCCTACAACGCCGCCTTCGAGGTGCTCAAGGACGAGGGGTACGACATCTACTCGGTCGACCTGCCCTACCGCGCCGAGGGCGTCGAAGGGGAGCGCTTCGAGAGCCTGGTCGACTTCGCCGAGCAGGAGCTGCTCGGCCTCGCGACGTGGCTCGGAGGGGCCTACGACGAAGCGCGGCTCGGACAGGAGACTCGTCGGCTCAACCGCCTTCACGCCAAGGTGCGGCGGATCCTGGAGCTCCAGGTCGCCAACCCCGACTACATCGGCACGCTCGAGACGCTCTTCGTCTGGAACGGCGCCAACCACAACTACGGTGTACCCGGAGAGTACGAAGAGCTGCTCGATCAGCTCACCGACGAGCTGGAGCGGTACGCGAAGCGCGGCGTCGAGTCGACGCGGGTGCCCATCATCTGGGCCGGCGGGCGCGGCCAGGAGTTCGGCCTCTACAAGCTCTTCGACGACCTGAACGGCTACATCTCCAGCTGGACGATGACCGGCCTGCTCCTGCGCGACTACGACGAGAGCCTGCGTCCCCTCCGTGCCGTCGCCCGGAACACGGTCATCGGGATGGGCGGCCCCGGCGGCTCGAAGGACCAGCTCCCCCACCTCGAGACCGCCCTCCAGAGGACCGGCTCGAAGGGGATCATCTTCTACGGCTACTTCGGGTGCTCCTTCAGCTCGGTCAACTTCGAGGTGCTGAAGAAGCACTTCAACGCGGTCGGAATCCCGTCCCTGATCCTCGACGGCTCCTTCCAGACCGGCGTCCCGACCGGTCAGAACGTCACGCGCCTCAAGGCCTTCATGGAGATGTTCGAGTAGCGGCATCGGACCGGGACCCCGTGGCCATCTCGCTCGACACCGCCGGGCCGCTCCCGGGCGAAGGCGTCGCCGTCCGTGCCACGCGGCGCCCGGCTCGCGGTCGGCTTCTTCGCGCTCAACGTCCTCGTCGGTACGGCCGGCGGGGTGATGCAGCTCGGCGTCCCGCTGCTCGCCCTGAGCGGCGGGGCGACCAACGCGCAGATCGGGCTCGTCCGCTCCGTCGGCGGGCTCGGGATGCTCCTGGTCGTGATCCCGATCGGCTTCCTCGTCGATCACCTCGGCGCGAGGCGCGTCTTCCGGGTCGGCGCGCTCGCGGGAGCGGCGATAGCCGTCGTCTATGCCGCCGCCCCTTCGCCCCTCCTCGTCGTCCTGCTGATGGGGCTGGAGGGGCTCTTCGCGCCGCTCCGGTTCACCGCCCTCACCGCGTCGTTCTACGGGAAGCTCGGGTCGATCGGGATCGAGAAGGCAGGCTGGTTCAAGGCGTCGATGTCGGTGGGGCTCACCTTCCTCGGACCGCTCATCGGTGGCCTCCTGGGCCGCAGCGCCGGGTTCCCGACGCTCTTCGGCGTCGTCGTGGCGCTGCATCTCCTCTCCGCCTCGCTGGTGACGTTGGCCGAGCTCGAAGGGGCGCGTGCGCACGCCGCGGCGTCGCCGAGGCCTCGGCTGGCGGACCGGGCCGCCGAGCTGCTCGCGATGCTCCGCACGGCGTCGATCCGCCCCGCGCTCGCGGCGGAGATGCTGGGCGCCGCCACCTTCTCGGCCTTCAGCGCCTTCGTCGTCGTCGTCGCGGTCAGGGTGCACGGCGCGAACGCAGCGGTCGCCTCGCGGGTCCTGATCGTCGAGGGGCTGAGCTTCGTCGTCACCGCGTTCCTGGGCGGCCGCTTCGCCGCAGATCGGGCGCGCCTCAGGCTGGTCGCGGGGCTCGCAGGCGTGGCGGGGACGGTCGGCACGGCCATCGCTTCGGGACCGCTCTCGCTCGCGCTTGCCGGCGTCGCCATCGGCGTCGCGACCGGGCTCGTCCACGTCTTCGTCGCCTCCTGGATCGCGAGCCTCGCGGGGGCCAAGGGCAGGATCTCCGCGCTCTTCCAGCTCGCGGCGGGGCTCGGCGTGACCCTGGGACCGCTGGCCTGCGCGCTGGCCGGCCGCTGGGTCCCGGCACAGGACGTCCTGCTCCTCTTCCTTCCGCTCTTCATCCTCCTGGCCGTGGGCGCCGCCGGCGCCCGCGCGGCCTCCACCCGGCACCGCGACCGCCCGCAGGACGCGAGCGATGCCGCTTCTCGTCACACAGGGAGCAACCCCATGGCGCTGGAACGTCAGCAGGTCCCGCAGTACCTCAACGACACCCGCTTCATCATCCTGTCGACCGTCGGCCCGGCCAACACGCCGGCCACCCGCGCGCTCGGCTCCTTCGCGGCAGACGGGCTCACCGTCTACTTCTCGACCGGGAAGACCTCCGACAAGGTCGGCCAGATCGCCGCGAACCCCAACGTCTCCATCCTCTTCCAGCACGAGCAGCAGGAGGTGAAGGACTTCGCGAACGTGGAGATCCGCGGCGTCGCGGAGGTGCTGGCCACCGAGGAGGAGCGGGCGAAGGCGATCCGGCTCATCTCGATCCGCAACCCCCGGTTCAAGGAGCGGGCCGAGAAGGGTGAGCTGGGCGGGAACGCCTTCCTCCGCGTCACGCCGAAGCAGGTGAAGGTCGTGGACTTCTCGAAGGGGCACGGCCCGGCGGCAGTCTCGAGCATCGAAGTCTGAGCGGCGCCGAAAGGAGGAGCGAAGATGAGCACCGCAAGCACCGGATCGACGGGCGAGCTGAAGAAGAAGCTCTGGCATGAGCTGAAGGTGAAGACGGACGTCGTCACGGACGGCGTCGCGGTCGATTCGGACGCGCTGCGCGCGCTCCGGCTCGGCCAGAAGGTCAAGGAGCAGATCCACTGCCTCTTCGTGATGGACTTCGAGCCGCACGAGGGGGATCTCCCCTCCGAGTTCGTGACGCCGAACGGCCTCGACGTGCCGGTCCGCTGGAACCCGCGCTCGCGCTACCGGCTCGCGCTCGACGGGGAGCGCTTCATCCTGGCCGAGGGTGCGAACGAGGTCTTCGAGGTCTCGTTCCATCCTCGTCCCGGCTTCTACGACCGGAAGACCTCGGACGGCAAGCCGATGCAGACCATCGCCATCGCCAACCCGGACGGCCACATCTTCATCGTCTACAGCAACGAGTGCTCCTACAAGGACCGCGGCGAGGACTGCCTCTTCTGCAACATCAACGAGACGAAGAACGTCTTCAACGACAAGTACGGCGCGCAGTGGAAGACGCCCGGGCAGATCGGAGAGACGGTCGCGGCCGCGAAGCAGGAGGGGCTCTTCAAGCACCTCACGGTGACCGGCGGCGTCATCCCGGAGCGGCGTGAGCTCGACTACTACCTGGACGTGGCCGAGGCCATCCGGGAGCGGACCGGGGAAGACCAGTTCAACGGCACGGCGACGGTCGCCGCTCCGCTCGATCTCGGGAACCTCGACCGGTTCAAGGAGGCCGGGTTCCGCACCACCGCGATGAACCTCGAGATCTGGGACAAGCGGATCTACGAGGTCATCTGCCCAGGAAAGGCGCGCAGCTCCGGCGGGTGGGACCACTGGGTCCGCGCGCTCGAGCACGGTGTCCGGGTCTTCGGCCACGGGCGCGTCCGCTCCAACTTCGTCGCGGGGATCGAGCCCAAGGCGCGCACGCTGGAGGGGCTCGAGGTGCTCGCCGGCAAGGGGGTCGTCAGCACCTTCACGGTCTGGTGCCCCAACCCAGGCTCCGAGCTGCGCGGCCACCGCGCGCCTGAGCCGGGCTGGTACCTCGACCTCGCGGAGAAGCTCGTCGGCTCCTGGAAGAAGCACGGGATCACCTTCGAGCACGTCTTCGACTCCAACGCGGCCACCAACGGGATCCAGCACGACCTCTACCGGATCGAGGACGAGCTCCTGCCGGTGTTCCGGGAACGGCTCGACGGACCGGCCCAGGGGCGGAAGCGAGCCTCGTGAGGCGCTAGCCCACGAAGTAGCAGACGATGCCTTCGCGGCGCTGCGGCCCACTTGCGGTCGCAGCGCCGCTGATCGTTTCGGCGGCTGCTACTAGTGCTTCTCAGGCGCCAAGAGGCGCGTCGCCGTGCCTGGCGCTGGCGGCCCGTGGCGCACCCGGGGAGGCGCCGTGGCGGGGGCCAGCGCGCACGCTGCCGCCAGCGATCCGCGCCGCCTGGGGAAGACGCGGGCGACGAGGACCGGGCCGGGCGGCGACCGACCGCGGGAGGCCCAAGACGGCATCCGTTATTACGGATTTCCACGCGGACTGATCCGAGGCAGGGCAGGGCGCGCCCCGTCCCGACGCGATCGGCGGCCTCATCCGCGATGTTGGAGGCGCTGCGCACGCGCCTTGCAGTAGTGCCGGGGAACTCCTCACGCGGGAAGGTGAACGTGACCCACAGAGCACTGCTGACCCTGACGCTCCTGATGGCCGGAACGCAGGCCGGCGCCCAGCCCCAGTCTGCCGCCGGTGAGCAGCGCGCGGCGCCCACCGCCGCTGTGAGCGACGACGCGCTCGTGACGCTCGAGAAGGAGCTGGCCGAGCTGAGGGCCCGGCTCGAATCGGCGGGAGCGGAGGCCGCCTCCCGCGGCGACGTCCAGGGCGTCCAGGCCGACCTCGAGAACTTCAAGTACCAGTACCAGCGGGATCGCGAGACCAAGAGCGCGCTCTCCACCCGCAACCTGCTCATCAGCGGGATCGTCCAGGCCCGCGGCGCGTACTACGGCGCCTTCATCAGCTCGCCACTGAACAAGAACGTCGCGAGCACCTCGGTCAACAACCCGGCGCTCCTGGACAACCGGAAGACCACGTTCGACATCCCCGCGGCGATCCTGGCCTTCAACGGGCTCCTGTACCGGGACTACGAGCAGGCGCGGAACGTCGGCTTCACGCTCAGCGCCGCCGCCTCCCCCGCGGCAGGCACCAACTTCAATTACCTCAGCATCCTAGACGCGAACCTGACCTACCAGCTGCTCCCCACCATCGAGAACGACGGCCCGCGCCTCTCGCTCACGCTCGGACAGCAGCTCGTGCCTTTCGGGCTGGAGAGCAACACGACGGAGGAGCTGAAGCCGGTCATCAACAATGCACAGTTCGTGGTGCAGGCCGGCCTCGGCGCGCGCCAGATCGGACTCATCGCTCGCGGCGAGTTCTTCACGCAGTTCGACTTCGGCTACAACTACCGCCAGGCGCTGCTGGCCTTCGCTCTCGGCGTAGTCAACGGCACCGGGCCGAACCGCGACGACGACAACGCCTTCAAGGACGTGGTCGGACGCGTCGCGATCACCCTGCCCGCCGACTACAACTCATGGCTCCGCGAGCTGCGGATCGGCGCGTCGGCCTACCTCGGCCGCGCGTCGCTCAGCGACGGGGCCGTAGCTCCTGCCACTCCCGCGCTCGTAGCGACTGGCCTCAGGAACCGGTACGGCGTCGACGTCTACTACAACCACTTTCCGCTCGGTTTCACCTACGAGTTCGTTCGCGCGGTCGACGACGTCTGGATCGCGGCCACTGCGAGGGAAGCCCGGTTCGACAGGAACGGTCACACCGCCACCGCCTTCTACAGCTTCGGCGAGCAGTTCCTCCGGAGCATCAAGACCCAGGCCAAGTTCGACGACTGGTGGCCGAAGACCTGGCAGCCGTTCGTCCGCTACGACCGCTGGGAGCCCGACGCAAAGGCACCAGGAACCGCAAACGAGCTCTACACCGCCGGTCTCAACGTCTTCTTCGCCGAGACCACCAAGGCGCAGCTGAACGTCAATCGACGCATCCAGCACGTCGGCGGCGCGGAAGACGTCGCATCCACAGAAGTCCTCGCGCAGCTCCAGTTCGGCTTCTAGGCCGGGGAGAATCGTCAATGAAGAACCAGCTCGCAGCAGTCGTCCTCTCGCTCTTGTCGCTGGCGTCCTCGGCCACGGCAGCCGAGCCCCGGCCGGAGGCCATCCGCATCGGCGTCGCCCAGGTAGGCACGGGCGGTCGCCCCGTCTCCGGCTGGTCCTTCGTCTCGATCGTGGCCGACAACGCCTCCCTCGAGAACGAGTTCCGCCCCGACGGGATACCCGTGAAGTGGACCTACTTCTCCGGCGCGGGACCGGCGGTCAACGAGGCGCTCGCCAACGGCCAGCTCGACTTCGCCTTCCAGGGTGATCTGCCGGCGCTCGTCGCGAGGGGCGGTGGGCTCCCGACCAGGCTCATCCTGGCGGCCAGCCGCTTCGATCGCCATCTACGTCAACGTCCCCGCCGACTCTACCGCCAGGACGCTGGAGGACCTGAAGGGAAAGCGGGTCGCGGTCTTCAAGGGGACCAACCTTCAGCTCGCCTTCTACAGCGTCCTGGCTTCGAGAGGGCTCAAGGAGAGCGACTTCAAGCTCGTCAACATGTCGGTCCTCGACGGCAACGCCGCCCTGCTGTCGAAGGCCATCGACGCGCAGGTCTCAGGCCCCGACGTCTTCCCGCTCGTAGAGCGGGGAGTCGCTCGGATCGTGCATTCGACACAGGGCGATCCGAGATCGGGCCGCCTCACCCACCTGCTCGTCACCGAGCCCTTCGCGGCGAAGTACCCGCAGCTGGTGCAGCGCGTGGTGAACGTCGTCCTGAAGGACGCGGCGTGGCTCGCCGAGGAGTCGAGCCGCGCCCGCGCCTACCAGGTCTGGACCAAGAGCGGCTTCGGGCTGCCGGCCTGGAAGGGCGACTGGGACGCCTTCGTCCTCCGGGAGCGGGCGTCCCCCCTCTTCGACGCCTTCTACCGCGCTCACTACAAGCGGCTCCTCCAGAAGGGGCGCGAGCTCAAGCTGATCCGGAAGGACTTCGACGTCGACAAGTGGATCGACCCTTCCTTCCTGGTTCAGGGGCTCAAGACGCTCGGGCTCGAACACCTGTGGCACGAGCAGGACACCGAGTTCAGGCCGAGCCACCCCACCGTCGTCAGCCGCTAGAGGACCAAAGAGAGAGGGACCGATGGAAACCGATGCCGCTGCCGGGCTGTTGCTGAACGGGGAGTTCGGACCCCGCGCCGCAGGGGCTCCCCGAGAGAACCGGCTCTCCAGAGTCCTGCGGCGCGTCGCCGTGACGCTCCGCAGGCCGGCCGTCGCCCGCGCGGGCACCGTGCTGGCGGCCGCGATCCTCCCTGCGACCCTCCTCGCGCTCTGGCAGCTCGTCGCGGACCGCGAGTGGGTCTCACCGCTGATCCTACCGCCGCCTGCGGTCGTCTGGCAGACGCTCCGTGAGCTCTGGGGCGACGGGACGATCCTCTCCAACCTGAGCGTCAGCGCCGTCCGCGTCGCGAAGGGGTTCGGGATCGGCGCTGCCATCGGGCTCGCCCTGGGCGCGGCGTTCGGCCTCTCGTCCTCGTTCCGGAGCTACGTGCAGCCGACCGTCTTCGCCGTCTACCAGGTCAACGTCATGGCCTGGATCCCGCTGCTGATCCTCCTCTTCGGGATCGACGAGCCGCTCAAGACCGCAGCGATCACCTACTCCGCGGCCCTCCCCGTGACGGTCAACACGGCCAAGGGGATCGCGGGCATCCCGGCCAAGTGGTTCGAGCTCGCCCGCGTCCACCAGCTCAGGCGCCACGAGGTCATCTGGAAGATCGCGATTCCGGCCGCCCTCCCCTCGCTCTTCACCGGTCTGCGCGGCGGGCTCGGCGCCGCGTGGATGTCCCTCGTGGTGGTCGAGCTGGTCGCCTCGAGCGAGGGGGTCGGCTTCATGGTGGTCTGGGGGCGCCAGCTCTTCCAGCTCGACGTTGTGATCGCGGCCATCGTCGTGATCGGCGTGGTCGGCCTGGCCCTCGACCTGGTGCTGAGCGCGGCCGAGCGCCGCTTGCGGCTCTGGCAGCGCGACGCGTTCTAGGAAGGCACGGCCATGACCGTCCCGATCGCTCTCTCCCGCCGCTCCCTGGGCCAGCTGCGCGGGCTCGTGCTGCCCGCGTCCCTCCTGCTCGCCTGGTTCACCGCGACCCGGCTGGCGCGCGTGGACCCCAACCTGCTGCCGTCGCCGGCCGTCGTCCTCGCGACCGCCCGCGAGCACCTGCTCGACTCCGGGTTCTGGGTCGCCGTCGGCTCCAGCCTCGTCCGGACCTTCGCCGGCTTCGGCATCGCGGTCGCCGTGGGGCTCGCCCTCGGCGTGCTGCTGGGCGTCTCGCGCTGGGCGGATCGGCTCGTCGGCCCCACCTTCCACGCCTGGCGCCAGGTCGCCGTCTTCGCCTGGATCCCGCTCATCTCGGCCTGGTTCGGCGGGGGCGACTCCTGCAAGATCGCCTTCATCGCCGTCGCCTCCGTCGCGCCGGTGATCTTCAACACCTTCGTCGGCGTCCGTTCGCTCGCTCCGGAGCACCGCGAGCTCGCCCGCGTGCTGGAGGTCGGACGCGCCCGGTTCGTCCTGTCGGTCGTCATCCCCTCCGCGGCGCCGCAGATCCTGGTCGGGCTTCACCTCGCCCTCGTCACCTCGTGGCTCGCGACCTTCGGCTCGGAGTTCTTCCTGCAGATCACGCCCGGCGTCGGCAGCGTCCTCATCGAGGGGCGGTCGCTCGGACGGATGGACATGGTGATCGTCGGGATCTTCGTCATCGGCGCGATCGGCTTCGGGCTGAACACCGCGATCGGGCTCGTCGAGCGGCACGTCCTCCGCTGGCGACCATCCCACCAGCAGGCCGAGAGCTGACCAACCAGGAGACCGGAAGCCATCGCCATGAGCCACTCCAACGCAGTCGCGCAACCCGCACCGCCGATCCGGGCGACCGGCATCGGCAAGCGCTTCAACGCCAACGGCGCCGAGGTCGTCGCCCTCGAGGGCGTGAACGTCGACGTCCGCCCCGGCGAGTTCCTCTCGATCATCGGCGGCAGTGGGTGCGGCAAGAGCACCTTCCTGCGCATCGTCGCCGGGCTCGAGCGGAATGACACCGGCTCCGTCACCGTCGACGGGGCGCCGATCGCCGGTCCGTCGCTCCAGCGCGGCATCATGTTCCAGGACAGCCGGCTGCTCCCCTGGCTCACCGTGGAGCGGAACGTCGCGTTCGCCCTCTCCAGGGTGCCGAAGGCCGAGGCGCGGGAGCGCGTGGCCGATGCGCTCCGCCTGGTCGGGCTCGCCGGCTTCGAGAAGGCCTACCCGCACCAGCTCTCTGGTGGCATGGCCCAGCGCGCGGCCATCGCGCGGGTCCTCGTCAACAAGCCTCGCGTGCTGCTCCTCGACGAGCCCTTCGGCGCGCTGGACGCCCTCACGAAGATCCAGATGCAGCAGGAGCTGCTGCGCATCTGGGAGGCCGAGCGGTCGACCGTGATCCTCGTGACGCACGACATCGACGAGGCGGTCTTCCTGGGCGACCGGGTGGCGATCATGTCGAGCCGCCCCGGGACCGTACGCCGCTTCGTCGACGTGAACCTGTCTCGCCCGCGCGATCGCAGCGACGGCGCCTTCGCCGCCGTCCGCAAGAAGATCTACGGCGAGTTCTTCACCGTCTCCGACCCCACCATCGAATACCAGATCTGAGCGCACCCACATGAGCCACAGGCCCCAGCACATCGCCGTCTATGGAAAGGGTGGCATCGGCAAGTCCACCACCACCTCGAACCTCGCCGCCGCCCTCGCCGAGGGCGGGAGCCGGGTCATCCAGATCGGGTGCGATCCGAAGAGCGACTCGACCAACACCCTTCGCGGGGGCGCCTACCTCCCCAGCGTCCTCGACGCCACGCGGGACGGCTCCCAGGTGAAGCTCTCCGACGTCTCTGCGGTCGGCTTCTCCGGCGTCCTCTGCATCGAGGCGGGCGGTCCGGTCCCCGGCGTCGGCTGCGCGGGGCGCGGCATCAACGCAGCGATCGAGCTGCTCCGCGAGCTGCACCTCTTCGAGGAGTTCAAGCCGGACGTCGTCCTCTACGACGTCCTCGGCGACGTGGTGTGCGGCGGCTTCGCCGTCCCGATCCGGGAGGGGCTCACAGACCGCGTCTACGTCGTGTCGTCCTCGGACTTCATGTCGATCTACGCCGCCAACAACCTCTTCCGCGCCATCAACAAGTACGCCCCGTCGGGCGGCGCCAAGCTCGGCGGGATCATCGCCAACTCGCTCGTGGCGCCGTACGCCCGCTCGCTCATCGACGACTTCGCCGCGACGACGGGGACGCGGGCGATCCAGTACGTCCCGCGCTCGACGACCGTCGCGCAGGCCGAGCTGTATGGGCAGACGGTGATCGAGGCGAGCCCGACGTCGGCGCAGGCCGACGTCTACCGGCAGCTCGCCAGGACGGTCCTGGAGGACCGGTCGGCGGTCATCCCCAAGCCGCTCGCCGTAAACGACCTCCGAGCGTGGGCCAGGAAGTGGGGCAGCCTCGTGCTCGAGAGCGAGCAGGGCGTCGTCTCGGCACAGGCCGGGATCTGAGGGAGGCGCGCCGCCATGTCGAGCCTTCAGCGCACCGCCCCGATCCGTGAGAAGCGCACCGGGGTCATCGCCGCCTTCTCCGGCACCGTCGAGGCGCTCGCCCGCGACGCGGCCGCCGGCCCGCTCGCCCAGCGGGTCCGGACGTTCAGCCAGGACACGCCCAGCGACGTGCAGCGGGCGCTCTCGCTGCTCCGGTCGGTCGACGGGCTCGGGATCGTGGTCGACGGACCTGCAGGCTGCGCCGCCAGCCTGCACGCGGAGGGAGCGAGCGCACCGTGGGTCGTGACGGGGCTCGACCAGCGCGACTCGATCATGGGGGGAGACGACAAGCTGCACGACGCGATCCGGGGGCTCTTCGCGACCCGGTCGCCGCGCGCGATCGCGGTCGTCGCCACGCCCGTGGTCGCCATCAACAACGACGACATCCTCTCGGCGACCATCGAGCTGCGCGACGAGCTGGGGATCCCGGTCTTTCCGGTCTTCGCCGACGGGTTCCGCTCCAAGGTCGCCGCGACCGGACACGACGTGGCCGTCCACGCCCTCGCGTCCCACCTGCTGCCTGGGCGCCACGGGAGCGCGGGCGACCACGTCACCCTCCTCTCGATCGCCGAGGGGGCCGAGGAGACCCACGCGCTCAGGGCGCTCCTGGGAGAGGTCGGCATCGACAGCGTCCTCTTCCCCCGGTCGGCGCGCGTCTCCGAGCTTGGGCGCGTGGCCTCCTCTCGCCTCTCGATCTCCATCGATCCCGACGAGGCCGAGTACGCCGGCGAGGCGCTGCGGCGGCTGCGGGGAGTTCCCTACCTCGCTCCGCCCCCTCCCATCGGCTTCGTCGGGACGACCCGCTGGTTGGCGGCCGTAGGCGAAGCGACCGGCCGCGCGGTGCAGGCCGCCGAGGTGGCCACGCGCCACGCGCGCCGGCTCGCCGGCGCGCTAGAGCGGACGGCGCCCCACGCTGGAGCACGGATCTTCGTCAGCCTTCCACCGCAGCAGGCCCTTGGGGTCGCCGAGCTGATCGGTGAGCTGGGCCTGGGCCTCGCCGGCATCGGGCTCACGACGGTCTCGGCCCGCCACGCCTCGCCGCTGGAGGCGCTGGCCGCGGCCAACCCGGGGCTCCGCGTTCTCGTCGGCGAGGGGCAGGCCTTCGAGGAGGTGAACCTCCTCGCGTCGCTGAAGCCGGATCTCTACGTCGGCAGCGGCAGCGCCGCAGTCCACGCGCTCCGGCTCGGGATACCCGTGCTGGATCTCCAGGCCGTTCCAATCCTCGGCTACGCGGGCGCGGAGCGCTTCGCCGCCGCGGTCTCGCGCCGGCTCGCCCATCCGTCCTTCGCGCGCTTCCTCGCGGAGGAGGACGCCCCGCTCTACCAGCCCGGCTGGCTCGGAAAGAGCACCCACTGGTTCATCAAGCACGAGGTGAAGTAGGCATGGCCCTGCACGAAGACCGGAATGGCTGCGCCCTCCACGGCGCGCTCCGCCTGCTCGAGGCCGTCGGCGGCGTGGTGCCGATCCTCCACGCCAGCGCCGGGTGCGCCGTCGCGGCTCGGGTCTCCGGCGACGCCTTCGCCGGCGGCCTCGGCCAGCTCGCCTCCTCGTCTGGCGAGACGAGCGCGACGGTCCTGCACGAGAAGCAGGTCGTCTTCGGCGGCACCTCGCGCCTGCGGGAGCAGATCAAGAACACCCTGAAGGTGCTCACTGGCGACCTCTACGTCGTCGTCACCGGCTGCGTCCCCGAGGTGGTCGGGGACGACGTGCCCGCGATGGTGAAGGAGGCGACCGAGCAGCGCTTCCCGGTCCTCGGGATCGCCGCCCCCGGCTTCAAGGGGAACGGCTGGACGGGCTACGCCTCCACCGCGCGCGCGCTCCTCGAGCAGCTCCCGTCGATCCTGGCTCCAGAGGCTGGCGGCGACAGGCCCGACGTGAACCTGCTGGGAGTGGTCCCAGGCCGCGATCCGGGTTGGGAGGGGGACCTCCTGGCGGTCGAGGGGATCCTGGCCGAGCTCGGCCTCCGGTCGAACCGGCTGGTCGGCCTCGGCCAGGGGACCGCTGCCTGGCGCCAGGCGCCCCTCGCGCGCGTCAACGTCGTGCTCTCGCCGTGGGGGCTCGAGGCTGCGCGGCTGCTCGCCGATCGCCATGGCACGCCGGTCGTGGACCTCGGGTTCCTGCCGGTCGGGAGCCGCGACGCCGCGCTCCTCGTGGAGAAGGTGGCCGAGGCGCTCTCGCTCGACGGAAGGACCGTCGATGCCGCCCGGGCGCGCCTGGACTCGCGCCTGCGCCACTTCCTCAAGAAGGCCGCGCCCAGCCTCCTGCTCGGAGACGTCCAGGAGCGGATCGCAGTGGTGGGCGGGACCGCCGCGGCAGTCGGCCAGGCCCGCTTCCTCTCCGGGACGCTGGGACAGCTGGTCGAGCAGGTGATCGTCACCGATCGCCCTCCGGCGCAGCGCCACGCGTCCATCGCCGCCTCGATCCGCGCGATCGCGGGGGGCGGGGTCGACGTCCAGTTCCTCGAGAGCCGGCAGGAGATCGCCCGCGCGCTCGCCGCTTCGGGCCCGGAGCTCATCCTGGGCAGCGCGCTCGAGCATTACGCCGCCCGCGGCCTCGGCGCCGCCCTCGTGGAGACGGCTGCCCCCGTCCACGCGGTCCCGGTCCTTCGCCGCAGCTTCGCCGGAGTCGACGGCGCGGTGACGCTCGTGGAGGAGCTGCTCGGCGCCGTCCGGCGGGAGCGGGCAGCGGCGACGAGCCGCGCCGAACCGCGCCAGGAGACGCTCGAGCCGGCTGCTGGCACCGCTCGCCGTCCTGCTTCGGGCTGTGCCCTCTCGATCCCTCCCTCAAGAACCCCGCTCCAGCTGCCCCACACCTGAACAGGAGTTGCACCGATGGCTGCCGACAAGGACGTGCTGTACCGCGAGCTCCAGCTGAAGGCCGAGCTCGGCCAGGAGGGGATCAACTTCGACCCCAGGATCTTCGAGGGGCTCGACGTGGGCGGGAGGCTCCAGGAGCAGGTTCACTGCCTCTTCGAGTACGACACCGACACGCACGTCGGGCTCGAGCTGCCCCCTTACCTCGTCCTGCCGAACGGGCTCGTCACGCTCTTCAACTACACGCGCCGCTCCGCCAACAGGCTCGAGCGCGACGGGACGCAGTACTTCGTCGTCCGCCGGGACGGAGAGTCCATCCCGGTCGACTTCGTGAAGCGGCCAGCCTACTACGCGAAGAAGACCTCTGACGGGACGGCCATGAAGACGGTCGCGGTGAACAACACCGACGGTGTCGTCTTCGTGGCGTACAGCAACGAGTGCTCGCTCAAGTCCACCGGCAAGGACTGCCTCTTCTGCAACATCAACGCGACCCGGGACACCTACGGCGACGCCGAGGGGGTGAAGTGGAAGTACCCGCGCCAGATCGGTGAGACGGTCGCGGCGGCGTACGCCGACGGCGCGCGCCACGTCACCATCAGCGGCGGCTTCGTGCCGGAGCGGCGCGAGGTGGACTACTACCTGGACGTCGCCGAGAGCATCAAGGAGCACACCGGGCTGACCGACTTCAACGGCACCGCCTGCATCGGCGCGCCGCAGGACCTCTCCATCATCGAGAAGTACAGGGAGGTCGGGTTCAGGACGCTCGCGATCAACATCGAGGTCTGGAACGAGCACTTCTTCCGGGCCTACTGCCCCGGCAAGGACCAGCTCTGCGGTGGCCAGAAGCACTGGATCAACGCGCTGGAGCGCGCGGTAGACGTCTTCGGCCGCGGCCGCGTGCGCTCCAACATGGTGGGCGGCCTCGAGAGCAAGGCCTCTACGCTGGAGGGGATCGAGCACCTCACGTCCAAGGGGATCCTGGCGATCTCGCCAAACTGGTTCCCCAACCCCGGCTCGGCGCTCGAAGGGCACCGCGCACCCGAGCCGGCGTGGCACCTCGATGTCGCGAAGCAGACGGCCGAGATCTACCGGAAGGCCGGCTACACGTGGGACCAGATCTACGACGCCAACGCCGCCCCTCTGACCCTCGTCCACGACATCTACAGGATCGAGGAGGGGCGCGCCTTCCTGCCGCGCGAGGAGCGGACCGCCAGGCCGTGCTGCAAGGCGAAGCAGGCGGCGGCCCAGCCCGCCCCGGCCTAGCCCCCCCACCCAACCTCGAACGGAGAACGCCATGACCGAATCAGTCACGACCCTGCCCAACGCCGCCAACGCCCGAGCCCGGACCGGCTGCAGCGGGACGTCCAGCTGCCAGAAGACCCAGACCACTGAGGTGACGTCCGACGGGGCGCAGGACGCCCGGCGCGTGCTGCTCGAGGAGCTGAAGCTGAAGCTCGCCCTCGGCGTGGAGGGGATCGCCTTCGACCGCGAGGCGCTCCGGCAGTTCCGGATCGGCACGGAGAACCTGGAGCAGATCCACCTGCTCTTCGACATGGACAAGGCGCACCACGGCGACCTCGAGCTGCCGGCAGCGTTCTACCTGCCCCACGGGCTCTTCACCGCGTTCCGCTGGGATCCCGACTCCCGCTACCGGCTCCAGGCCGACTCGGGGAAGCCGGTCCTCCACCGGGACGGGGAGCGGGTCGCCGACATCGAGTTCTACAAGCGGCCGAAGCTGCTCGACCTCAAGACGAGCGATGGCGAGGGCTTCGACCACATCGCCAACTTCACGCCGGAGGGGGGCATCGGCGTCTTCTTCAGCAACGAGTGCGACCTGAAGCAGACAGGCGACGACTGCCGATACTGCAACATCAACTCGACGGCCGACGCCTACCGGAAGCAGAACATCTTCCTCAAGACGCCACGACAGGTGGCCGAGGTCTACGCGGCCGCGTACGAGCTGAACCTCGCCAACCACATCAACGTCACCGGCGGCTTCATCCCTGAGCGGCGGGAGGTGGAGTACTACCTGGACGTCGCCGACGAGATCAAGTCGCGGACCGGCGTGAAGCAGATCCACGGCACGGCGGTGATCGGCGCTCCGCTCGACCTGTCGATCCTCGAGAAGTACCGCGAGGCCGGCTACACGACGCTCGCGATGAACCTGGAGATCTGGGATCGCGACATCTTCAAGGCCATCTGCCCGGGCAAGCAGAAGCGCTGCGGCGGCTGGGACCACTGGGTCAAGGCGTTGGAGCGCGCGGCCGAGGTGTTCGGCCGGGGCAACGTCCGCTCCAACATCGTGGCCGGGATCGAGCCGAAGGACTCGATCCTCCAGGGGGTCGAGCACCTCGCCTCGAGGGGGGTCATCTGCTTCGCGGGGCAGTGGTGCCCGAACCCGGGCTCGGCGCTGGAGGGGCACCGCACGCCCGAGGCCAGCTGGCACTACGACCTGACGCTGAAGGTCGCCGCCATCTTCGCGAAGCACGGCTACACCACGGCGCAGCTCTACGGCGCGCTCGGCAACAGCAGCCCGACGCACGACGCCTTCCGGATCGCAGCCGGCGAGGCCGTCGGCGGCCGGCTCCCCCAGTGGAAGTTCCCCCAGGTCTGAGGCGTCCATGACCGACTGCACTCGCAAGGGCTCGACGCCCGGTCCCATCCTCGTCACCGGCGGCTCCAGCGGCATCGGCGCCTCGGTGGCGCGCCACGCCGCCGCCCGCGGCATCCCCGTCGCCATCACCTACCGCTCCCAGCGCGCCGCGGCCGAGGCGCTCGTCTCGGAGCTGCGCGCCAAGGGCGCCGAGATCCACGCCTTCGGAGCAGACGTCGCGGAGGAGGAGGAGATCGTCCGGCTCTTCGACGAGGTCGACGCCCGCTTCGCCGGGCGCGCGCTCGCTGGACTCGTGAACAGCGCCGGGATCGGCGGGAAGCACGGCCCGATCTCGAGCTTCGCGGCGGCCGACCTGGCGGCCCTCTGGGCCACCAACGTCACCGGCACCATCATCGCGAGCCGCGAGGCCGTGAAGCGGTTCGACGCGCGCGCGGGCGGCGGCGCCATCGTCAACGTCTCCTCGATGGCGGCGACCATCGGCGGTCGGCCCGGGGCCTCCGCCTACGCCGCCTCCAAGGCGGCGGTGGACGCGTTCAGCGTGGGGCTCGCCAAGGAGGTCGCGGCGCGTGGCATCCGGGTGAACGTCGTGCGCCCCGGGTTCACCCGCACCGCGATGACCCGTCGCGCCACCGAGGACGCGGCCGCGCTCGCTGCGGTGAGCGCCACCATCCCGATCAACCGCCCGGCGACCGCCGACGAGGTGGCGAAGCCGATCCTGTGGCTCCTCTCCGACGAGGCCTCGTTCGTCACCGGCACCCGCCTCGACGTCTCCGGGGGTGGCTTCGTCGTCGCCGGCTTCCCGCACGACCCGTGAGCGCGTCGCTGTGAGGCGTGCCGCCGACCCCATCGCGCCGTTCCTGGCGGTGCTGGCCCTCGCGGGGCTCAGCACGGGGCTGGCGCGGGTGGCCACGTCGCTCTACGCGGTCACGATCCACTCCTCTCCGACCGAGCTCGGCCTCCTGGCCGCGTGCCAGAGCCTGGGGCTCGTCCTGATGAGCTTGCCGAGCGGCGCGCTGGTGCGGCGCCACGGCCCAGCGAGCGCCTTCATCGGCGGCAGCCTGCTCGGGGGGCTCGCGTGCGCGGCGGTGCCGCTGGTGCGTCAGCCCTGGTTCCTCGTCGCGTGCTTCACCGGCGTGGGCTTCTGCATGCCGCTCCGCTTCGTCTCGACCAACGTCGTGACGATGCAGCGGCTAGCCCTCGAGGGAAACGCCCGGGCCGGCTGGTACCGCGGCATCCACCTCCTGAGCATGTTCGTCCTCGGGCCGTCGATCGCCGTCCCCGTGGTGGCGGCGCTCGGCTTTCCAGTCACGTGGTGGTTCGTCGCCGCCAGCTTCGTCCTTCCCGCGTGGGCGGCGCGGGGCGTGCTCGACGGAGCGCAGCCGGCGGCGGAGGGCGCGATGGGCGCGGCGCTGAGGATCGCCGGCGCCGACCCGGAGACGCTTCCTCTCGCCGCGACCGAGTTCGCAGCCCAGGGGACCTTCACCTGCTTCTCGTTCTTCATCATCCCGGTCGCGATCCAGCGGCACGGGTTCGGCGCGCCGGCCGCGGCCGGGCTCCTGAGCGCGCAGGCCGCGAGCTTCGTCATCGTGCTCCTCACGATGGGCGGGCTCGCCTCTCGCTGGGACCGGTCCCGCTTCGTCTTCGCTGCCTACGGGTCCGCAGTCGTCGGGCTCCTGCTGCTCGGGCTGGCGCGAAGCGGCTCTTGGCTCTGGGCGGGGAGCCTCCTGCTCGGCGCTGGGCTCGGCCTCGTCCAGATGGAGAACCTGATCCGGGCCGCCCGGGTCGGCGCCCGCGTTGGACAGGACGCCGCTTCGTGCCTCCAGTCGCTCTCGGGCTCGTCCGGGGGGCTGGTGGGAGGATTGCTCGGCGGCCTGATCGGTCGCGCCCTCGGCACGCAGGGCGTCTTCCTCCTGCTGGCGCCCCTCTTCGGCTGGCTCGCGTGGCGTCAGCTCGCCGGGGGAGTCACCCCCCGACCGAGCGAAGCCCGGGACGACCCCGGAAGCGAGCCCAGTCGATCCCCAGCTTCCTCATGCGGGCCCGGAGCGTGTGCGGGTTGATCCCGAGCAGCTCCGCGGCGCCGCCCTGCCCCTCGATCCGCCCTCCGACGCTGGCGAGCGCCCGCTCGATGTGCTCCGTCACCGCCTCGTCGAGCGTGGGGATCCGCGCGGCGGACGGCGCCTGCGCCAGCGGCGGCAGCAGCATCGGCGAGCGCGGAACGTCCTCGATCTGCGCCGATCCTTCCAGCGCCGCCGCGATCGCGAGGGACCGCCCGCCGCCAAGCAGCGCCGCCCGCTCGATCACCGCCGCCAGCTCCCGGACGTTCCCGGGCCACGTGTGCGCCTGCAGGAGTGCGATGTCCCCCTCGGTCGGGATGACGGGCGCGCCGAAGAGCCGTGTCCCCGCCTGCGCCGCGAAGTGGGTCGCGAAGGGGCCGACGTCCTCCGTCCGCTCCCGCAGCGGCGGCAGGTGGATGGGGAAGACGCTCAGCCGGTACCAGAGGTCCTTGCGGAACTGGCCCGCCGCGACCATGAGCGACAGGTCGCGGTGGGTCGCGGCGACGATCCTGACGTTCACGGAGAGGGTCCGCTGCCCGCCGACGCGCTCGAAGGTGCCGTCCTGCAGGACGCGGAGCAGGCGAACCTGGGCGGCCAGCGTCAGCTCGCCGATCTCGTCCAGGAGGAGGGTCCCCGAGTCGGCTCGCTCGAACCATCCCTTCCGCGCGGCCACGGCCCCCGTGAAGCTCCCCTTCTCGTGGCCGAAGAGCTCCGAGTCCACCAGCTCGGTCGGGATCGCTCCGCAGTTGACCCGGATGATTGGCCCGGCCGCACGGGACGAGCGCTCGTGGATGGCGCGGGCGACCACCTCCTTGCCCGAGCCCGTCTCCCCTGTGATGAGGATGGGGACGTCGGCCGGCGCCGCGCGCACGACCAGCTCCATCACGGCGCGGAGCCCCTGTCCCTCTCCGACGACGACCGACGCCTCGACCGTCATCGCGCGGCCACCTTCGCGAGCCCCTGGGCCAGGTCCGCGATGAGATCCTCCGGCTCCTCCAGCCCCACCGACACGCGGAGCAGCGCCGGGGGAGCCTCCTTGTCGAGCTTGTAGCGCCACTCGATGAGCGACTCGACGCCGCCGAGCGACGTCGCGTCCCGGAAGAGCTTCAAGTGACGCGGAAGGTCGCGCGCCGCCTCCTCGTCGGCGAGCTCGATCGACAGCATCGGCCCCGGGCCGCGCATCTGTCGCTCGGCCAGGTCGTGCTGGGGGTGGGAGCGGAGCGACGGGTGCCAGACCTTCGCCACGCGCGGCTCCAGCCAGGCCGCCAGCCGGGTCGCCGTCGCCGTCTGGTGCCGGACCCGAAGCCCCAGCGTCCGCACGCCGCGCAGCGTGAGCCAGGTCTCCAGTGTCCCGGGGACGGAGCCGGCGTACGTTCGTGCGTCCCGCAGCCGCTTCGAGAGGGCGTGAGAGCGAGCGACGAGCACGCCGCCCAGGGCGTCCGAGTGGCCCGACAGGTACTTGCTCGTCGAGTGGAGGACGAGGTCTGCCCCGAGGTCGAGCGGCCGCTGCAGGACGGGGGTCGCGAAGGTCCCGTCGACGATGAGCCGCGCGCCTGCCGCGGCCGCGCGGGCGGCGTGAGCCGCGATGCTCTGCAGCTCACAGGTCGGGTTGAGGGGCGTCTCCAACCAGATGACGTCCCCCTCCCCCACGGGAGCATCCAGGGGGACCTTCTCGACCCCCCACGGCACGAACGCGTCGATGGCGCCGTGCGTGCCGAAGTAGCCCCCGCGGCCGATCGCCACCCGCTTCGGCCGCAGGACCGAGATGGCCGCCGTCACCGCCGCGAGCCCAGACGAGTAGGTGATGGCGTCGCCGCCGTCGAGCGCGCCGAGGACCGCCTCCAGCCGTTGGCGGGTCGGCTGGTCGATCCGTGAGTAGAAGGTCCCCGCCTGGTCGCCCGCCGTGAAGGTCGTCGCGACGTGGATCGGCGGCGCGACGTCGGACGCAGGCTCGATCCCTTCGTCGGCGTGGATCGCGTGCGTGTCGGGGTGAAGTGGCTCCGCCATCAGGCGACCCCCCTTCTGCCGGCCTGGCGTCCCCGCGCCTCCGGCTGCCTCGGCTCCCTGAGCCGCCTCGACTCTTCGACCCGCTGCACCGTCAGCGCCAGCGCCACCACGGAGAGCGGCGTCTCGAGGTAGGCGACGGCGCCGACCTCGAGCGCCCGCTCGCGCGCCGCCGCGTTCGGCGGCCCGGCGAGCGCCACCTCCACCGGCGACGTCCTGGCGACGGCGCGCAGCGCCGCCGCGAGCGTGAGCCCGTCCATCCGCTCCAGCTCGACCGGCGCGAGGACGAGATCGGGGCGCCAGCTCCGCGCTGTGCGTAGCGCGGCGAGCCCGTCGCTCACAACCTCCACCTCGTGCCCCCAGTAGGACAGGAAGATGATGCACGGGGGCGCGAGCGCTCCCGTCTGGTCTGCGACGAGGATCTTCATCTCTGGCCTCCATTCGCGGCTCTCGGCGCCGCGCCGTGCGCTGCATGAAGCGCTTCGTCCGCGCGTCGCCGCTCGATCCGACGCGCGAGCTCGAGCTCCAGCGCGGCGAGCAGGTCCGCGCCTCGCGTCCAGGGACCGTGGCCCGACTCGACGTTGATGTGGCCGCTCATCCCGGCGTCGAGGAACTGACCTCCCCACGCACGCGCGAGCGCCCCGGCCCGCTCGAAGGGCGCGAAGGGATCGTTCCGGCTCCCCACCACCCACGAGGGGAAGGGGAGCCGCTCACGCGGCATCGGCGAGAAGGTCCGGGGCGTCCCGAGCGACGGATCGTCGACGTCCGCGGGGGCCACGAGCAGCGCCCCGGCCACTCGCGCGACGGAGCCGGCTCGCGCCCAGTGAGCCACCAGCGCGCACGCGAGGCTGTGAGCGACGAGCAGGACGGGGGACGGCGCGGAGCGGACGGCCTTCTCCAGCTGCTCGGCCCAGTCCCCCAGCAGCGGCTCGTTCCAGCTCGCCTGCTCCACGCGGCGCAGGTCGGGCCGAGCCCGCTGCCACACCGTCTGCCAGTGACCCGGGCCGGAGCCCCTCCAGCCCGGGAGGATCAGGACCGTGGGGCGGCTGTGACTGGCGGTCGCAATGTCCGTGATGACTGCCACGTGTCTGTTATAGCGGACAGGCAGACCGCAAGCAAGCTCCCGCTCTGAGAGTGCGTCGTCCCCTCAGCTCCAGGTCAGGCTGGCGCGGCGGCGCCAGTACTCCGCGGACGCCTCGCGCAGCTCCGTGAGCGCGGCGAGCTCGCCCTCGTCCGGCTCGAGGTCGAGCGCGCCGAGGTTCGAGCGCAGCTGATCGACCGTGACCGCGCCCATGAGGACGACGTCGGCCCAGGGCTGGGCGGCGGCCGCGGCGAGCGCGACCGCATCGACGGTGCTCCCCGCCTCCCGGGCCGCCTCCGCGAGGGGCCCTGCAGCGCCGGCGTCCCCGCGCGGCCCGAGCCGCCCGTTCGCGAGCGGCTCCTTCACGATGACGCCCCGCCCAGCGGCGTGCGCCTCGCTGAGCGCTGGCTCCGCCGAGCGCTCCAGCAGGTTCCAGGTCGCCTGGATCGCGTCGAAGAGCGGCTCGCCTCCCCGTTCGATCGCGAGCGCGCGGCGAACGACCTCGCACTGCGACGGGCCGCTGACCGTGACGCCCATGCGGATCCCCCGGTCCCTCAGCCTGGCCAGCTCATCCAGGACGGCGCCGTCGGCGAGCACGGGGCTGTCGGGGGTCGCGGAGTGGATCTGGTAGAGGGAGAGCCAGGGGCCGAGCAGGGCGAGCGACTCGGCCGCCTGCGCGCGGAGCCCGGCGAGCGAGTGGTCCTTCACCTCGTGCACGCTGGCGTCGAGCTTCCAGTCGCCGACGTACCGGTAGCCCCACTTCGACCCGATGACGACCTCACGACCGACGGGGCGGCTCTCCAGCCACGAGCGCAGGAAGGCCTCGGCGCGGCCGTACGAGCGGGCGGCGTCGACGTAGCGGACCCCCGCCGCGAGCGCGGCGTCGAGCACGGCGTGCGTTCGCCGCTCCAGCTGCTCGGGGGCGCGTCCCTCGGGGAAGTCGGCGTCGTGCCCCAGCGTGTGGTACGCGGGGCGCCCGAGCGCGGCGAGCCCCAGCCCGAGCCGGCTCACGAGCGGCCCGTTACGCCCGAGCCTCCTCGGCTCGTAGGCCGACGGCTCGTCTGCGTGGGACAGCGCGCTGGCGGTGGGCGGCGTCAATGAACCCTCCGACGGAGGTGGTTGAGCACGTCGGTCCGAGTCACCAGCCCGACGAAGGCATCTCCGTCGACCAGGATCGGCACCATCCCGGCGGCGAGGAGCGGCAGCAGGCGCGCGAGGGGGGTCGAGGGGGAGACGGTCTCGAGCCGCGACGTCATGACGTCGCGCACGGCGTCGCCGAAGTGCACCTCGTCCTCGAGCGTTGCGGCGAGGAGGTCCGACTCGTCCACGATCCCGACGATCCGCTGCCCCTCCACCACGGGCAGCTGCGAGACGCCGTGGATCTTCATGCGCGCGAAGGCGATCGCGAGCGTGTCGGAAGGCTGCACCGTCACCACCGACCCGTCCAGGAAGCGGCGGGTGACGAGGTCGCGCAGGTCGCCCGTCGCCTCGCGCGCGCCGAAGCCGGCATCGACCATCCACGCGTCGTCGAACTGCTTCGAGAGGTACTTGTTGCCGCTGTCGCAGACGAGCGTGACGACCCGCTTCGGCACGGACTGCTCGCGGCAGTAGCGGAGCGCCGCGGCGAGGAGCGTCCCCGACGAGGAGCCCCCGAGCACCCCCTCGACGCGGAGCAGGTCGCGCGCCGTCTGGAGGCTCTCGCGGTCGGTGATCGTGAAGGCCTTCTGCACGCGAGACAGGTCGGCGATCGGCGGGATGAAGTCCTCGCCGATCCCCTCCACGAGCCAGGAGCCGGCCTTCCCGAGCTTGCCGGTCTTCACGTAGCCCGCGAGGACCGAGCCCTCCGGATCGGCGAGGACCATCTCGCAGGTGGGGGCCGTCCTCGCGAAGAAGCGCGAGAGCCCGGTCATGGTGCCGCCTGAGCCGACGCCGCAGACCATCGCGTCGATCCGGCCGTCGAGGGCCTGCAGGATCTCGGGGCCGGTCGTCCGCTCGTGCGCCAGCGGGTTGGCGGGGTTCCCGAACTGGTTGGCGTAGAAGGACCCGTCCTCGCTGGCGATCCGCTCGGCCATGTCCTGATAGTAGGCGGGGTGGCCCTTCTCGACGTCGGAGCGGGTGATGATCACCTCGACGCCGAGCGCCTTCAGGTGGATCACCTTCTCGCGGCTCATCTTGTCGGGGATTACGAGCGTCAGGTGGTAGCCCTTCCGCGCCGCGACGAGCGCGAGCCCCAGCCCCGTGTTTCCTGCCGTCGCCTCGGTGATGCGGCGCTGCCCCGGACCGAGCTTGCCAGCCTGCTCGGCCGCCTCGATCATCGAGCGGCCGACCCGGTCCTTGATGGAGCCGCCAGGGTTCTGGCTCTCCAGCTTCAGGAAGAGCTCGCACGGCCCGGTCTCGAGCCGGTCGACGCGGACGACGGGGGTGTTGCCGATCAGGTCGAGGGTGGTCGACGTGGCCATGCTGGAGCTTCCCGGGCGATGGGCCCCCGCCCTGCGCGGGTCCCGTTCCCTATCGAATTAGTATGGATTAGCCTCACTTGTCGAGTCCTCACGAAACTCAGCTCGCAATGCCCCGTATATACGAGCTAACCCAGTCTGTTTGCATAACGACGCAACCGTGCTACCGTAACGCCATGGTCGGTTCCTCGAGCTGCTGTCCCAACCTCCAGCGCTGGCTCTCGCCGGCGCTGTTCAAGGCCCTTGGCGACCCCACCCGCCTCGCGCTGCTCGCGTTTCTGGCGGACGGCGGAGGCGAGAGAACCGTCTCCGGCCTCGGCGCCTGCTGCACCGTCGACCTCTCGGTCGTCTCGCGCCACCTGCGGATCCTGCGCGACGCCGGCGCCATCGAGGCGCGCAAGCAGGGCAAGGAGGTCTTCTACCGGGTGCGCGCGACGGCGCTCGCCGCCGTCCTCAGGAACCTGGCGGACGCGCTGGAGGAGGCCTGCGCGCCGAACGTTGAACTGAAGGAGAGCGGGATCGCCACGAAGCCGGCTTCATCACGGGGAGGGACGACATGAGGCGGAGCGAACGACACGAACCGACCATCGAGCGACTGATCGAGCTCAGCGGCATCGAGACCCTCCACCCGGGCGGACTGGAGCTGAGCCGACGGACGGGAGAGGTCGCTCGCCTCGCGCCGGGAATGCGGGTGCTCGACGTCTCCAGTGGCCGCGGCACGCAGGCCATCTTCTACGCCAGGGAGTTCGGTGTGGACGTCACCGGCATCGACCTCTCCGACGAGATGGTCCGGGCGGCGTCGGCGCGCGCCGCGGAGGCCGGCCTGTCCGACAGGGTCCGCTTCGAGGTCGCGGACTCGCAGCGGCTCCCCTTCCCCGACGCGGCCTTCGATGCGGTGATCAACGAGTGCGCGGTCGGCATCCCCGACGACTCGCAAGCGGTGCTGAACGAGATGCTGCGCGTGGTCCGCCCCGGCGGCGCCGTCGTGATCCACGAGTCCACCTGGCGCATGGCGCTCGACGCCGACGAGAAGGCGGAGCTCTCCGACCGATACGGCACCACGCCACTCGAACCCGCCCACTGGCAGGAGATGCTGCGCCGCGCCGGTGCGGAGGAGATCAGGAGCGAGGCCGAGCCCTGGTCGAACCCGGAGATGTTCTGGACGGTGCGAAAGGATCGGGTCGTGCGCGGTCCCGGCTCCGTCCTCACGCTGGGCGAGCGGCTCCGGACCGTCGCACGCGTCCTTCGGCGGTACGGCCCGCGGGGCGTATGGAAGGCGCTGGAGAACGAACGTGAGTTCTACGGGGCGGTGCTGGCGGGGAAGCTCGGGTACGCACTCTACTGGGCGACGCGGCCGGAGGCACGGGCATGAGCGGATCAGGCTGCGGCTGCGCGGGGGGACCGGCGCCACGATACGTCGAGGGGATGGTGCGGACCGACGCAGGGATGATTCCTCGCGTGCCGTCCACGTGGACCTGGCGCGATCGACTGGAGCACGTGCGTTGCCGCCTCGGATCGTTCCGTAACCGGAATCGGCGGCCGCCGGGCCTGTACGCCGTCGGCGACCCCGGACGCGACTCCGAGGTCGTCGTAACGGCCAACTACGGCCTCACCTTCGACGTCGTCCGCCGCGCCCTCCGCGGGCTCGACGCGTGGCTCCTCGTCCTCGACACGCGCGGCGTCAACGTCTGGTGCGCCGCCGGCAAGGGGACCTTCGGAACGGCGGAGCTGGTGCACCGAGTCGGCGCGGTCTCGCTGGTTCGGGTCGTCGACCACCGCAGGCTGATCGTCCCGCAGCTGGGCGCCCCCGGGGTCGCCGCCCACGAGGTGCAGTGCGCGACCGGCTTCCGGGTCCACTTCGGTCCGGTCCGCGCCGACGACCTCCCCGAGTACCTGCGGGCGGGGCGCGTCGCCTCGCCCGAGATGCGCCGAGTCCGCTTCGGGCTGCTCGATCGGGCTGCCCTCTTCCCCATGGAGCTCATGCCCGCGCTGAAGTGGTACGCGGTGTTTGCCGCGGTCGCGCTGGCACTCCTCGCGTTCGGCGTCGGCCTCGCCGGGGCCTGGTCGCGCGCCGCGCCGATCCTGGCGCTCACGCTCACGGCGATCCTCGCAGGCGCCGCCGTGGCGCCGCTCGCGCTGCCGTTCCTCCCGGGCCGGGCCTTCTCGGTGAAGGGGCTCGCCGCGGGGGCTCCGGTGACCGCGGCGACGCTGGCGCTGCTCCCCGGTCCGGCGACCCGCGCGCCGCTCGTCGCGCTCGCGGCGATGCTCTTCTTCCCGGCCCTGAGCTCCTACCTGACGCTCCAGTTCACGGGCTCGACCACCTTCACCGGGATCTCGGGGGTGCGGAAGGAGATGCGCTGGGCGGTGCCGCTCCAGGCCGCCGCGGTGGCGATCGCCCTGGTCCTCGTGGCGTCGCACGTGCTCGGCGCCGGGGGGGCGCGATGAGGTACCTGTCAGGCGTCACCACCCTCCGCTACACCCCGGCGCGCTGCAACGGCTGCGGCCGCTGCGCTGACGTGTGCCCGCACGGCGTCTTCGTCTTGAGCGACCGGCGCGCGGCGCTCGTCGACGGTGATCGCTGCATGGAGTGTGGAGCTTGCCAGCGCAACTGCGCGACTGGCGCCATCACCGTGGAGGCCGGTGTCGGCTGCGCGGCCGCCCTCACGAAGGCCGCGCTGCGAGGCGGGAGCGCCAGCCCCTCCTGCGGCTGCGACGACGGCGGCGGGTGCTGCGGGTAGAGGCAGGGCGGCGCTGCTACGGTGGGCGCGCGTAGCAGGCCGCGAGCCGCGCGGAGAGCGCGGCGGCGTCCGGGACCTCGACCGCCATCCGCGCGGCGACGGCCGCCGCGATCCGCGGCCACTCCGCGTAGAACCAGCCGCTCGACTCGCGCCCGCCCTCGGCGTGCACGCGCTCGAGCACGCCGAAGAAGACCTCCCGCACGGCCTCCGCGAGAGCCTCCTGCGCGCCGCTCCCGAGCCCGAGCTCCCCGGCGACCATCGCGGCCGCGTGGACGGCGACCAGCCGCCCCTCGATGTACGAGAGGGCGTGCGCCTCCTTCGCGGTGAACCAGGGGTCGCCGCGCGAGTGCGCCGCCAGCTGCGCCCGCGCCAGCGCGTCGCCCGCGCGCCGCCCGCGCCCGCCGAGCCTCCGCTCGACGTCGGCGGCCACCAGCTCGACAGCGGCGCCAGCGCGCGGACGCACGGCGAGGAAGCGCCCCGTCGCCTCGACCGCGGCCCACTCGACCCCTTCCACCGACTCGATCCGCGCCAGCACGGGCGCGAGGGCGGTTCCTCAACCGAACCCTTCGACAGGACCTCAGCCAAAGCCGGTGAGCGAGAAGAGCAGCGGGGTGGCTGTCACGTCGGTCAGGGCCTCGCTCCAGGGCCATCAAGGAGACCACAGCCGCGCGCGCCGCGCGAGGAGACCGTGCGAGAATGCGCGCGGGATGCTCGTCGCCTACGCCACCGGCCACGGCTTCGGCCACATGACGCGGCTCTGCGAGGTGCTGCGCGCGGTCCGCGAGCGCGCGCCGTCGCTGCCCATCACCTTCGTGGGGACCCTGCCCGAGCGGCTCGTTCGGCGCGCCGTCCCCGGCCCGCTCGCGTTCCGCGCGGTCGCGACCGACGTCGGGCTCGTGCAGCGCGACGCCCTCGAGATCGACGAGCCGGCGAGCGCCGCCCGCTGCGCGGCGCTCGACGCGACCTGGGACGAGCGGGTCGCCGTCGAGGTGGACTTCCTCAGGAGCTCTGGCGCGAGGCTCGTCGTCGCCGACATCCCCGCGCTCCCGTTCGACGCGGCCGCGCGCGCCGGCGTCCCCGCCGTGGGGATGAGCAACTTCTCCTGGGACTGGATCTACCGGCACCTGTCGGGACGCCAGCCCGCGTTCGCGCCATCGGCGGGGCGTGCCGCCCGGGCCTACGGGAACGCGGCGCTGCTGCTGGAGCTGCCCTTCGCGGGCGACCTGTCCGCCTTCCGCGAGCGCGAGCAGGTGGGGTTCGTCGCGCGCCGGCCGCGCGTGGAGCGGGCCGACGCCAGGCGCCGGCTCGGGCTCGACGACCGCCCCGCTGTGCTCGTCTCCTTCGGCGGGATCGGGCTGCCGGGGCTGACTCCGGCCGTCCTCGTGCGCGAGGCGGGCTTCCGCTTCCTGTATCCGGAGGATCTGGAGACCGACCGGCTCGACGCGCTGGGGCTCCACTACCCCGACGTCGTCGGCGCGGTGGACGCGGTCGTCACGAAGCCCGGCTACGGGATCGTGACCGACGCCATCGCGGCGGGGACGCGGCTCGTCTACACGGAGCGCGGCGACTTCCCCGAGTACCCGATCATGGTGGCGGAGATGGCGCAGCACCTCGCCTGCGTCCACGTCGGCAACGAAGACCTGCGGGCGGGACGGATCGGCGACGCGATCCGGAGCGTGCTCACCCGCACGATGCCGCCGAAGCCGGACCTCGAAGGCGCGGCGCGGGCGGCGGAGCGGCTGCTCTCGCTGTACGACTGAACCGGCCGGAGACGAGCAGAGCGCCGCCCGGCCCCCCCGGAGGAGGAACCGAACGGCGCTCGCACCTGCTCTCCCCGCTTAGAACGAGTATCGGATGCCGAGCCCCAGCGCCTGCGGGTCAGCGCCCTTCGGGGTCTTGCCCGCCACGGCGGCCGCGCCCGCGACGGTGGGCGTGTACTGGGCGTTCTTCTCGTTCACGATCCGGGTGAAGGACAGGTAGGCCTGCGCCGTCTTCGAGAGGTGGTAGGCGTAGCCGGCGGTGACCTGCTTCGCGCCGTAGCCTTCCGTGGACGCAGCCGCGCCGCCCACCAGCTTCGCGTCGCCGCGCCAGCGACGTTGAAGCGCGCGCGCAGCTCGTGGTCGCCGTAGCGGTGCTTGGCAGAGACCTGCCAGGCGAGCCGCTTGTACTCCTCGACGGCGCCTGCGACCGCGTTCTCCTGACCGAAGGTCAGCTGGTCGACGAGGACGCCGATGGTGGTCGCGCCCGCCAGCGTGTCGAGCTGGTAGCCGGCGCCAGCGCGCCACGCCCAGTCGACCGAGCTGTGGGTCGCGGTGTTGGGGCGAGCTCGCGCCGAACGCGGCGCTCTTGGGGGCGAGCGTCTCCGGATCCGCGGCGCCCGCCGCCGTGCTCTTCTTGTCCGCGACGTTGATGCCTGCGAGGCCATAGTAGTCGTCGTGGCGCTCGTAGGCCGCGAGGAGCGAGAGACCGTTCCACTCGTAGTTGACGCCGGCACTGAAGAGCTGCGGGACGAGCGTGCCGTCTGCGCTCGCGAACTCGGAGGCCGAGTACTGGAGCTTCACGGACGCGCCGGCGACCTTCGGAGAGTGGTACGCGACGCTGTTCCCGGCGCGCACGTCGAAGCCATTCACCACCGAGCCGGCAGGATACGCGGCCGTGGTGTCCGGCGCGCCGCCTGCCGCCGAGATTCCGGCGGCGCTCTTGTAGTTGAAGCCGGCGCTGCCAGCGAGGCTCTGGTACCCGAAGACGTCGGTGCTCTGGAACGGATCGTCCACCTTGGTCCCGCCCGTGGCGGTCTTGAACGGCGTGTCCCAGTTTCCGAAGAAGAGCGTGCCGTACGGGCTGGAGACGCCGACCCGGCTGTTGCGACCGCAGATGCCCGAGGTGCCGATTCCGTCGACTGCGGCGCTCGTCTCGCACTGGGCGAGGACGTTGAGCCCACCGACGACCTCGGCCTGCGCCTTCACGCCTACGTTGGACGAGTCCGTGGAGACTGCGTTCCTCTCCTGGACGCTGTCGGCGGCCTTCGTCGCGCCCTTGGCCTGGGTGAGCTGGAAGTTGAGGTTGAGCGTCCCGTAGACGGTCACGCCGGCCTTCGGTGCCGGTGCAGGTGCAGGTGCAGGTGCAGGAACGGAAGTGGCAACTGGCGCAGGAGCAGCCGCCGGTGCGGCAGCGGCGGCAGGCGCCGCACCGGCAGTCGCGGCGGCCTCCTGGGCCGTGGCGGGAGCCGTGGAGAGGATGAACGCCGCGGCTGCGGCGCTGCAGAGGGTCTTCGAGAGGTACGTTCTCATGGTGATCACTTTCCCGGTGTGTAGATCTGGTCGAAGACGCCGCCGTCGGAGAAGTGGGCGGCCTGCGCCTTGTCCCAGCCCCCGAAGGCCTCGTCGATTGTGAAGAGCTTCACCTGCGTGAACTCGCCGGCGTGACGCTTGGCGACCTTCGGATCGCGCGGGCGGTAGTGGTTCTTCGCCGCGATCTCCTGGCCCTGCTCCGTGTACAGGAACCTCAGGTACGCCTCGGCCACCGCGCGCGTGCCGCGCCGGTCGACGACCTTGTCGACGACGGCGACGGGAGGCTCGGCGAGGATGCTGGACTTGGGGACGACGATCTCGAACTTGCCCTTCCCGAGCTCCTGGACGGCCAGGTACGCCTCGTTCTCCCAGGCGAGCAGGACGTCGCCGATGCCGCGCTCGACGAAGGTCGTGGTGGAGCCGCGAGCGCCCGAGTCGAGGACCGGGACGTTCTTGAAGAGCGCCCTCACGAACTCCTGCGCCGTGGCGTCGGTGCCGCCCTTCTTCGACTTCGCGTGGGCCCACGCCGCGAGGTAGTTCCAGCGCGCGCCGCCGGAGGTCTTGGGGTTGGGCGTGATCACCTGGACGGCAGGCTTCACGAGGTCGTCCCAGTCCTTGATCCCCTTCGGGTTGCCGGTCCGGACGAGGAAGACGATGGTCGACGTGTACGGAGACGCGTTCTGTGGCAGCCGCTTCTGCCAGTCGGCAGCCAGGAAGCCGGCCTTCGCCACCGCGCCGATGTCCCAGGCGAGCGCCAGGGTCACGATGTCTGCCTCGAGCCCGTCGATCACGGCGCGCGCCTGCTTGCCCGAGCCGCCGTGCGACTGCCTGACCTTGAGGGACTGTCCGGTGGTCGCCTTCCAGTGCTTCGCGAAGGCCGCGTTGAACTCCTCGTAGAGCTCACGGGTCGGGTCGTACGACACGTTGAGCAGCGTCACCTCGCCGGGCTCGGCGGCCCTCACGCCGGGCGCCGGCGCCAGCCCCGCGCCGGCCGCGGCCAGCGCGGCCGCGAAGAGCGCGATCCTTCTCGTCGGGAACTTCATGGCTTCTCTCCTCCTCCTGCGGCCGGTCCGTCCGGCGCGTCGTCCGTTATGGCGGATGCCCTTCTCATTTCACGGCACGCCTTGGATGTCAAGCGGCAGCGGAGGTTTGTCCGTTGCGACGGATGCCGGAGCGGCTCGGCTGCGGAGATCGCTGGACTTCGGCGCGACGCCGCGATGCCCGCCCCTCCCCCGGGGGCAGGCTCGGCTCCGGACGACCGGCCAGCGGCCGGTCGAAGGCTCGACCGCCTAGAGAGCGCTGGAGGTGAGGCTGTCCACCTCGCCCTCGCGCACCGGGAAGACCCGGGCGCGACGCGGCGAGAGGTGGACCTGGTCCCCGGAGGCGAGGGCCAGCGCCTCGCTGCGCGGCAGGTCGAGCTCCACCTCCACGCCGTCGCCATAGCCCGGCGCCGAGAGCTCGACGCGGATCGCAGCGCCGAGCGGAACGAGCCGGTTCACGCGGGCCGCGAAGCTGCCGGGGACCGCGGCGCGGTGGATCTCGATCTCGTGTGGACGAACGTAGACGTGGGCGCGAGACCTCGGTGCCGCGCCAGGGACGGCGAAGACCAGGTCGTTCACGACGGCCCGCTCCCCCTCCACGCGCCCCTGGAAGACGTTGACCGCCCCCAGGAAGCGCATGACGAACGGAGTGGCCGGGTTCTCGAAGACCTGTGACGGGCTGCCGACCTGCTCGATCTTCCCGGCGTTCATCAGGACGATCCGGTCGGCCACCTCGAAGGCCTCCTCCTGGTCGTGGGTGACGAAGATGCTGGTCACATGCAGCTCGTCGTGGAGCCTGCGCAGCCAGCGGCGTAGCTCGTCCCGTACGCGCGCGTCGAGCGCGCCGAACGGCTCGTCGAGCAGCAGCATCCTGGGCTCCGTCGCGAGCGCGCGGGCGAGCGCCACGCGCTGCCGCTGCCCGCCAGAGAGCTGGTGCGGGTATCGGGAGCGGTAGTTGTCCAGCTGGACGAGGCTGAGCAGCTCGCCGACACGGGCCCTGACCGCCGCCGGCGGGGCCTTCCGGACCCGGAGGGCGAAGGCCACGTTCTCCTCGACGGTCATGTGACGGAAGAGGGCGTAGTGCTGGAAGACGACGCCGACGTTCCGCTCGCGCGCCGACCGGGCAGAGAGGCTCTCACCCGAGTGGAGCACGTCCCCGGCGTCCGGCTGCTCGAGCCCGGCGATGATCCTGAGGAGGGTCGTCTTCCCGCAGCCCGACGGCCCGAGCAGCGCTACCAGCTCCCCCTCCGGGATCTCCAGCGACACGTCGCGGAGGACCTGGTTGCCGTCGAAGGACTTCTGGATGTCGCGGATGGCGATGCTCATGTGCTGCTCCGTTTGGCGGCTGCGCGTTCCGCCTCCTGCTTCCACTCGAGCGCCTTCTTCACGACGACCGTGCCGAGCGCCAGGAGGAAGAGGAGGGATGCGACGGCGAAGGCCGCCTGGAACTGGTACTCGCTGTAGAGGATCTCGACGTGAAGCGGGATGGTGTTGGTCTCGCCGCGGATGTGGCCAGAGACCACCGAGACCGCGCCGAACTCACCCATCGCCCTGGCGTTGCAGAGGATCACGCCGTAGAGGAGGCTCCACTTGATGTTCGGGAGCGTGACGCGAGTGAAGATCTGCCAGCCGCTCGCGCCGAGGACGTGCGCTGCCTCCTCCTCCTCGAGCCCCTGCGCCTCCATGAACGGGATCAGCTCGCGCGCCACGAAGGGGAAGGTGACGAAGACCGTGGCGAGGGCGATCCCTGGCACGGCGAAGACGATCTTGTAGCCGTGCTCGATGAGCCACGGGCCGAACCAGCCGTGCGCGCCGAAGAGGAGGATGGTCACCATGCCGGAGATCACCGGCGAGACGCCGAAGGGGAGGTCTATCAGGGAGACAAGCAGGTTCTTTCCGCGGTAGCGGAACCGCGTCACCGACCAGGCCGCCGCGAGGCCGAAGAGCGTATTGAGCGGCACCGAGATCGCGGCCACGGTCAGCGTGAGCTTTATCGCCGAGAGCGCGTCCGGATCGCGGAGGGCCTCTAGCCAGAGCGCCGTGCCGCCCTTGAGCGCCTCGTAGAGCACCGCGGCCGCCGGGACGAAGATGAAGGCGGCGAGGAAGACGAGCGCCCCGCCGATCAGCCCCCGGCGCACCCAGGGCGGATCCTCCGTGGCGCGCAGCAGACGCGGCCGGGGAGCCCCGCATGGAGCCCACTCGCCAACGAGCGGACCACCCCTCTCCCCCGCTCCCGCGGGGGAGAGGCTGGGTGAGGGGGAGCGCTCGCCCACCTCGGGCGCTGGAGAGCGTCGAGCTGCGAGGCCGGTGTCGCTCATGCCCTGCCCGTCCTGGCCCGCGTCCAGGCCTGCAGCCGGTTGATGGAGAAGAGGAGCACGAAGGAGGCGGCGAGGAGCACCGTCGCGATGACTGCGGCCCCCTCGTAGTCGAACTGTTCCAGCCTCGTCATGATCAGGAGCGGCGCGATCTCGGTCCGCGCCGGCATGTTCCCGGAGATGAAGACGACCGAGCCGTACTCGCCGAGCGCCCGCGCGAAGGCGAGCGTGAAGCCGGTGAGCGCCGCTGGGACGATCGCCGGCAGGATCACGCGCCGGAAGGTCTGCCAGCGCGACGCGCCGAGCACCGCCGCCGCCTCCTCCAGCTCGGGGTCGAGGTCCTCCAGCACCGGCTGGACCGTCCGGATGACGAAGGGGAGGCCGATGAAGGTGAGGGCGATGACTACGCCCAGCGGCGAGAAGGTGGCCTTGATCCCCAGCCTGTCGAGATGGCGCCCGATCCACCCGTTCTGCGCGTAGACGGCCGTCAGGGCGATGCCGCTCACGGCTGTCGGCAGCGCGAAGGGAAGGTCGACGACGCCGTCGATGAGGCTCCGCCCGGGGAACCGGTAGCGCGCCAGCACCCAGGCGACCAGCACGCCGAAGAGGACGTTGGCCGCCGCCGCGACGAAGGAGGCGCCGAAGCTGAGCCGGTAGGAGGCGAACGCGCGCGACGAGGCCGCGACCGCGAGCGCGTGGTCCCAGCCGGCACCGCTGGCCCGGAAGGCCAGCGTCGAGAGCGGCAGGAGGACCACGAGGCTCAGGTAGAGGATCGTGAAGCCGGTCGAGAGGCCGAAGCCGGGCAGGACGCCCCGCGAGCGCGCGGTCATCGCTGGTCGCCTTCCCCAAGGCCGTCGTCCCTCTCCCCCGCTCCCGCGGGGGAGAGGCTGGGTGAGGGGGCCGCTCTCAGATGAAGCCCGCACTCCGTCTTCTCCCGCCCACGCCAGCGGCCGGAGCGGGGATCCTCGCCCGGCATCACGGGGGTCGTGCAGGGAGCGCAGCCGATGCTGGAGAACCCCTGCTCGTGCAGCGGGTTGAAGGGGATCTCGAGCCGCTTGAGATGAGACCAGACGTCGTCGCTCGTCCAGGCGGCGAGCGGGTTCACCTTCACGAGGCCGAAGCGGGCATCCCACTCGACCACCCTGGCGTTGGCCCGCTCAGGCGTCTGGTCGCGCCGGATCCCGGTGACCCACGCGTCCAGCGTCGCCAGCGCGGCGCGGAGCGGCCGCACCTTGCGGGCGTCGCAGCAGCCATCGGGATCGGCCTGCCACGGCGGCGCCTTCCCCGGCTCGACCGTGCGCGGCGCGTCGGAGGTCACGGCCGTGACCTTCAGGCCGTACCGCTCCTCGAGCTTCGCCCAGAGCGCGTAGGTCTCGGCGAAGAGGAAGCCTGTGTCGAGGGTGAAGGCGCCGACCGCCAGCCTCTCCCGCGCGATGAGCTCCAGCAGCACGTTGTCCTCGGGCCCGAAGCTGGTCGCGAGCGAGATCCTCCCCGGGAAGCTGGGCGCCACCGCCGCCAGGATCTCCCCGGGGGAGCGCCCCTCCAGCTCCTCCGCCCAGCGGGCAATCTGCTCTCTCGTCACGGTGGCGCTCACAGGATCATCCCCGCTCCGACTGTGTCGTTGGTCGCCTCGTCGACGACGATGAAGGCCCCCGTCGCCCGGTTCTCGGCGTACGGATCTGCGAAGACCGGCTGCGCGAGCTTCAGGGAGACTCGCGCGATGTCGTTGAGCGCCAGGCTCGACGCCGCGCCGCGCTCCAGCGTGTTCACGTCGATCCGCCACTCGATCCCGGCGAGCGCCGCCTTCGCCTCGCGGGTGGTGTGCCTGACGAGGTAGCGGCGACCGGACTCCAGCGGCCGCTCGTGGAGCCAGCAGAGGATGGCGTCGAGCGTCTTCGCCGGGGCCGGTGCCTCGCCCGCCCGGACGAGCAGGTCACCGCGGGAGATGTCGAGCTCCCGGTCGAGCAGGATCGTCACGGACTGCTCGCTGGCTGCGGAGTCGAGCTGCCGCTCCCCCAGCCGGATCTCCTTCACGCGCGCGGTCCTGCCGGACGGGAGGTGCTGCACCTCGTCCCCCACCGCCACGATCCCCGACTCGACGCGCCCGGCGTAGCCGCGGAAGTCGTGGAACCCGGCGCTCTGCGGCCTGCAGACCCACTGGACCGGGAAGCGGAAGCGAGCGGGGCGCTCCGCGTCGTCGGCGGGCGCGGCCTCGAGGAGCTCCAGGAGGGTCGGCCCCTCGTACCAGCCGAGGTTGGCCCCGCGCTCCACGACCATGTCCCCCTGCAGAGCGGAGATGGGGACGAAGCGGACGTCACCGATCCCGAGCCTCGCCGCGAAGTCGCGGTAGTCCGCGGCGATCCGGTCGAAGGTCTCGCGCGACCAGCCGACGAGATCCATCTTGTTCACGGCGACGACGAGGTGAGGAATCGCCAGGAGGTGCGCGAGGTAGGAGTGGCGGCGCGTCTGCGTCACGACCCCCTTGCGCGCGTCCACCAGGATCACGGCCAGGCTGGCGGTCGACGCGGCCGTCACCATGTTGCGCGTGTACTGCTCGTGGCCAGGGGAGTCCGCGATGATGAACTTGCGGGTGCCGGTCGAGAAGTAGCGGTAGGCGACGTCGATGGTGATCCCCTGCTCCCGCTCGGCCTGCAGGCCGTCGGTGAGGAGCGAGAGGTCCACCACCTCGTGGCCGCGCTTCTTCGAGGTCTTCTCGATGGCGTGGAGCGCGTCGGCCAGGATCGAGCGGGTGTCGTGGAGGAGTCGCCCGATGAGCGTGCTCTTCCCGTCGTCGACGCTCCCGGCGGTCAGGAAGCGGAGGAGGCCGTCGCGGGCGGAGCCCTGGCGCGGCGTCGAGGTTGCGGCCTGGGCCATTAGAAGTACCCCTCCTTCTTGCGCTGCTCCATCGAGGCCTCGGAGGTCTGGTCGTCGAGGCGCGTCGCGCCCCGCTCGGTGACGGTGGTCGTGGCCGTCTCTGCGACGATCTCCTCGACGGTCGTCGCGGTCGACTCCACCGGGGCGGTGCAGGTGATGTCGCCGACGGTCCGGAAGCGGACGGAGACGATCTCGACGGTCTCACCCGCCCGTGGAGGAGTGAGTGGCGTGACCGGGACGAGCGCGCCGCCGCGCCGGACCACCTCGCGCCGGTGGGCGAAGTAGATCGACGGCAGCGCGAGCTGCTCGCGCGCGATGTACTGCCAGACGTCCAGCTCGGTCCAGTTGGAGATCGGGAAGGCGCGGATGTTCTCCCCCTTGTGGATCCTCGCGTTGTAGAGGCTCCAGAGCTCCGGCCGCTGGTTCTTCGGGTCCCACTGGCCGAACTCGTCGCGGAAGGAGAAGACACGCTCCTTGGCCCGCGCCTTCTCCTCGTCGCGCCGCGCGCCGCCGATGCAGGCGTCGAACTCGTGCTCGGCGATGGCGTCGAGCAGCGTGACCGACTGGTGCTTGTTCCGCGGCTCGCTGGGGCTCTTGAGGACGATCCGTCCCCGCCGGATGGAGTCCTCGAGGGACCGGACGATGAGCCGCTCCCCGAGCTCCGCCGCTCGCCGATCGCGGAACTCCGTCACCTCGGCGTAGTTGTGGCCGGTGTCGATGTGGAGGAGCGGGAACGGGAAGCGCGCCGGGCGGAAGGCCTTCTCCGCGAGCCGCAGCAGGCAGACCGAGTCCTTGCCGCCCGAGAAGAGCAGCACGGCGTTGGCGCACTGCCCGGCCACCTCGCGGAGCACGTGGATCGCCTCGGCCTCGAGCCAGTCGAGGTGCGAGAGGCCGGCGGCGGCCCTCGCCGGAGCCGTGGCCGGAGACGGGGCCGCTGCGGCGTCGCCGTGACCGGTGCGGGACGGGGGTGGTGACTCCACGGCACGCCGTGGTACTGGATTTGGGTCTGCCATGACGGACGCATCCTAGATAACGGAACGCCGTCTTGTCAAACGGAGGTCCGGTCTAGGCTGATGGAGGGGACAGGCCGCGAAGGGGGGATGGGGCCGGAAATCGGCCCCCGGCGCGATGCAGCGAACCCGCATCCGACCCGTGAAGGGCTGCCGGGCAAAGGGGCCCCAAGGTAGCCGATGGCACGGCAGGGCGCCGCTACTTAACTGTTCTGCGGATCCGATCCGGAACCCACATCCTCCCGGAAGGAGCACGCAGATGATCTCCCATGTCGCTCGCAGCGTCCTGGCGCTCGCAGTCGTCCTCGGAGCAGGTCCAGCGCTCGCCGATGGTATCGGCTTCGACCTCACCGTCCATGGCGGCGTGGACAAGTACGACTCGGTCGGCTTCAAGAGCGGCCTCTCCAGCACCTCCTTCACCGACGCCCAGCAGCTGCGGGACGCGTCGCAGTCGTACGGCGTCACCGGGATCCTGCGCCTTGGGATGCTCGACGCGGGTGCCCTCGTCGAGGTGGGGCGCCCCGGCCGTGAGAACACCACCACCGCGATCGCCGCCCTCGCCGGCCTGAACCTCATGCTGGGAAGCCTTCAGATCGACGCGCTCGCCGAGCTGGGTGGCCACCGGTACGGCGATGCCCTCTACAACCCCGACGTGATCGTGGACTCCAACCGCTCGGACTGGCTGGCGTACGTAGGGCTGCGCCCGGGGATCGCGCTTCACCTCGGCGAGCAGGGCAACTTCCTGCTCGGGGTCTGGGGCTTCGCGCGCTGGGACGTGAACAGCACGGACGTCCCGGTGACGCTGGCCAGCGGGAGCGGGACCGGAACCTACGAGCTGGGAGGCACGCAGCTCGGCGTGGCGTTGCGCCTCGGGTTCTCGCTCTAGGGCGGGCTCTCCACGAAGGCGCCCCCCTCGAACCGGTATCGCTTCACCTCCGTCACCCGCCCCCCGCGCACGCCGAAGACCAGGTACTCGGCGCCGGGGATGACCTGGGTGCCATCCACCAGCGCGTCGGCACGGTCCTTCTCCGAGAAGTAGGCCCCCACCTCGACGTGCGAGTGCCAGACGGCGACGATCTCGCCGTCCGACGCGAGCGCCACGTGGACCTTGAGCTGGGCGCGCGGGTCCATCAGGTAGCCGTCGCGGCTCGTCCGCGGGAAGGCCGCCGGATCGCGCTCGTGGTACCTGTCGGCCACGTTCTCCACCGGGACGACGTCCAGCGCCTCTCCCTTTCGGACGACGAAGCCGCAGACCTCGCGCTCCGGGTCCCCCTCGCAGAGGGCCGAGATCCGGGCGAGGAGGTCCGGGGGATACGAGCGCGCGGTCATCGCCCCCTGATCCTCTCCCAGCTGGCGGGATCGAAGTAGCGGTCGGCACGATCGGGCAGGACCGTCACGACGTTTCCGCTCTCACCACGTTCGGCCATCTGCGTGGCCACGATGAGCGCACCTGCGACCGCGGCCCCGGCAGAGTGGCCGACGAAGATCCCCTCCTCAGCGCCCAGCCGGTCCGCCATGGCCCAGCCGTCGGCGGTCGGCACCGAGATCACGGAGTCGAGCTGCGACGGGTCGTAGATGGGGGGGACGATGGAGGTGGCCATGTGCTTGAGCCCCTCCAGGCCGTGGAGTGGCTCGGCCGGCTCCACGCCGTGGCAGCGGACGCCGGGGACCAGCCTTCGGAGGCCACGGGTCGTCCCCATGATCGTCCCGCTCGTCCCCATCCCGGCGACGAAGGCGGCGACCTTGCCGTCGAGCGCCTCGGCGATCTCCACCGCCGTCCCGAGCTCGTGCGCGCGTGGATTCTCTGGGTTCGCGTACTGGTCCGGATAGAACCAGCGCTCCGGCGCGGCGGCGATCAGCTCGCGGACTCGGAGGATGGCTCCATCCGACCCCTCCAGCGGATCCGAGAAGACCACCTGGGCGCCGTACGCCGTCGCGGTCTGCTTGCGCGGCGCGCTCACGTTGCCGGGCATCACGAGGGTGCAGCGCAGCCCCAGGGCCCTGCAGATCCAGGCGTAGGCGATCCCGGTGTTGCCGCTCGTCGAGTCGATGAGCGTCCGGCTGGGATCGAAGCTGCCATCTGCGAGCGCGACCTCTATCATCCGGAGCGCGGCCCGGTCCTTCACCGAGCCGCCGGGGTTCATGAACTCGGCCTTCGCGTAGATCCGGACTCCGGGCAGGCCGTCGCCGATGCGGCGGAGCCGCACGAGCGGCGTGTTGCCGACCGCGCCCAGCAGAGATTCGATCGGAGGATGCGCCAGTCGGCGCGTCGGAGGTTTCACTGGGTCAGCCGGCGTGCGTCGGATCCGTACGGTGGTGGAGGTGGGGCGCGACGTGGCGGTAGAGCAGGTAGATCCTGCAGCCGAGGCAGAAGCCGGTGGTCGCCGCGAGGGCCGCGAGGATCGCCACGACCGCCGCGAGCGCCCAGCCGAGCCAGGCGAGCCCTGCGAGGTGGGCGCCGATCGCGCCGGCCAGGAAGAGGGCGCCGACCAGGTTCGCGAACCGGGGCGGGCGCGCGTCCTTCAGCTCCCCCGGACCGAGGCGCGGCGCGAGGATCGCGTCGAAGGCGACGAGCGCGGCGTTGCCCCGCTTGCCGATCACGAGCGAGCTGACCAGGTGCGCCACGGGCAGGGCCAGGAGCTCCCAGATCCCCGTGGCCAGCGCCAGGACCACGAGCAAGGCCGTGAAGCCCTGGGCCAGGCGGCTGGCCCTGGCGTCGACGACCGGGGCGGTGCGCTGCGGCTTCTCCGGACTCATAGGTCAGTACCTCGGCACCGTGGGATCGATCTCCTCGCTCCAGCGGTTGATCCCGCCGGCCAGGTTCCAGACCCGGTTGTAGCCGGCCGCCTGGAGCTGCCGCACCGCCTTCGCGCTCCGGCCCCCCACCTTGCAGTAGACGACGACGTCCCGCTCGAGATCGAGCGTCGCCAGCGTCTCGGCGAAGTCGTCTAGCGGCGCGAGCCGCGCCCCGTCGATCCGGCCGATCTCCCATTCGTTCGGCTCGCGGACGTCGATGAGGTCGATCCGGTCACCGCGCCGGAGCCGCTGCTCCAGCTCGCCGGGCTCGATGGTCGGCACGTCCGAGTCGTCGGCGTGGCTGGCGATCCCGCAGAGTTGCGTGTACTCGACGAGCGACGTGATCGTCCGCTTGCCGCAGGCCGGGCAGTCCGGGTCTCGGCGCAGCTTCACGGTCCTGAAGGACATCTGGAGCGCGTCGACCAGGAGCAACCGGCCGATGAGCGACTGGCCGATCCCGGTGATGAGCTTCACCGCCTCGGTCGCCTGGATCACGCCGAGGAGCCCCGGCAGCACGCCCAGCACGCCACCCTCGGCGCAGGACGGAACGGCGCCCGGCGGCGGGGGATCACGGTGGAGGCAGCGGAAGCACGGGCCGTCCTTCGTGCAGAAGACGGACGCCTGCCCCTCGAACCGGAAGATCGACCCGTAGACGTTCGGCCTGCCGAGCAGCACGCAGGCGTCGTTGGTGAGGTACCGGGCGGCGAAGTTGTCGGTCCCGTCCACCACCAGGTCGTAGTCGCGCACGAGCTCCAGCGCGTTGCTCGCGTCGAACCGCGTGTCGTGCCCAATCACCTTCACGTTCGGGTTCACGTCGTGGATCCGGTCGCGGGCCGAGTCGAGCTTCTTGCGCCCGACGTCCTTCGTGCCGTGCAGGATCTGCCGCTGCAAGTTCGTCTCGTCGACGATGTCGAACTCGACTATGCCGAGCGTCCCGACGCCGGCGGCGGCCAGGTAGAGGCCGATGGGAGAGCCGAGCCCGCCCGCGCCGACCATCAGGACCTTCGCGTCCTTCAGCCTGCGCTGGCCGGTGACCCCGACGTCCGGGATGATGAGGTGGCGGCCATAGCGGAGGATCTCCTCCTTCGAGAGCTTCGGCAGCTCAGCGGCAGGGCGTCCGAGCGGCATGGCTACCCTCCGGCGATGGCTGGGACGACGACGATCTCGGCGCCGTCCGCGACGGGCGTGGCGAAGCCCTTCTGGAACCGGATGTCCTCGTCGTTCAGGTAGAAGACGACGTAGGGATAGGGCTCCCCCTTCGCGTCACGCAGCTTCGTGCCGAGGTCTGGGTGGAGCGCCGCGATCGCGCTCACCACCTCGCCGACGGTGGCGCCGGTGGCCTCGTGGGTGGTCTTGCCGCCCGCGGCGCGGGCAAGCACGGTAGGGATTCTCACTGTGACTGACATGGCGTTCTCCTGGTTCTACTAACGGGCGTCGACGAGCGCCGCGACGGCGCCCAGCTTTGGGGGGATGACGGGTGCGGCCGGGAGGGCCGGCTGGACCGCCTCGATCGTCTTGAGGCCGTTGCCGGTGATGCAGAGGACCAGCTCGTCCGAAGCCTTCAGCTTCCCCTCGCGGGCGAGCTTGAGGGCCGCCGCGACGGTCACACCGCCGGCGGTCTCCGTGAAGACCCCGGTCGTCTCTGCCAGCAGCCGGATCCCGGCCACCAGCTCGTCGTCGGTCACCGCGGCGGCCGCGCCGCCCGAGGCGGTGATGGCCTTCGCTGCGAAGCGCCCGTCGGCGGGGTTCCCGATGGCGATGGAGCGGGCGATCGTGTTCGGGATCACCGGCTCGATCTTGTCGCCGCCGCGCCGCACCAGGTCCACGATCGGCGAGCAGCCGGTCGCCTGAGCGCCGTAGATCCTCGGGTGCGCGCCGTCGATCAGCCCGGCCTTCGCGAAGTCGCGGAAGCCCTTGTCGATCTTGGTGACCAGCGAGCCTCCGGCCATCGGCGCGATGACCGCGTCCGGCGTCCGCCACCCGAGCTGCTCGGCGATCTCGTAGGCGACCGTCTTGGAGCCCTCGCCGTAGTAGCTGCGCAAGTTGACGTTTACGATCCCCCACCCGAACCGGTCCGCCACCTGCGCGCAGAGCCGGTTCACGTCGTCGTAGGTCCCCTTCACCCGGACGAGGTTCGGTCCGTAGACGGCGGTGCCGACCACCTTGCCCACCTCGAGGTCTTCCGGGATGAAGATCCAGGACTTCAGGCCGGCGCGCGCCGCGTGCGCCGCCACCGAGTTGGCGAGGTTCCCGGTCGACGCGCAGCCGACGGTCTCGAGGCCGAAGGCCTTCGCCGCGTTGAGCGCCACCGCCACGACGCGGTCCTTGAAGGAGAGGGTCGGGTGCGAGACGGCGTCATTCTTCACCCACGCCTTGCGAACCCCGAGCGCCTTCGCGAGCGCAGGAGCCTCGAAGAGTGGGGTGAAGCCGGTGTCGAGCGAGACGACCGGCGTGCCGAGGATGGGCAGCCACTCGGCGTAGCGCCAGATCGAGCGCGGCCGCTGCTCGATCTCGGCCCTGGAAGGGAGGCGACGCGCCGGGTCGTAGGCCGGCTCGAGTGGACCGAGGCAGTGCTCGCAGGTGGCCACCGGCTGCGGCTCGGCCGGCTCGCCGCAGAGCCGGCACACGAGGGAGATGGGGCGCGGGCCATCGGACGCCGCGCCGGGGGCGGCGACGGCCGCCAGGGCAGACTTGTACATGTTGGACTTCCTTCCGACCCTCTCCGTGCGCCGCTCGGTCGAGCGCCGCCCAGGACGAGGGGCCTTTTAGCTGTTTGGTTTCTCGTGGCCGCAATACGCCTCAAATCGCCACGGCCCTGCCTCGCATGACGGACCTACCGCCGCGCGAGCACTGCAGGCGCGCTTCACATTCGCGCCGTCACCTCCGGGCTCGCCTTCATGCTGCGCACTCGCTCGCCTGAACGTCGGGAGAGAAGCTGCCCCCGCCGCCCGGCTCGAGGAAGTCCTCGGCCGTCAGCTCCTCGACCCGCGCCGCCTCGAATGGGGCGAGGACGAACTTCGCCCTGTCGAGCGCCCGCCGAAAGAAGTCGTTTGCCCCCTCACCCTCGCTCCGCTCCGCGAGGTAGAGCGCGACCAAGGCCCTGACCGCGTCTGGGGCACGCCGCGCCGGGACCTTTCCGGCGAGCTGCGTGAACCGCGCCCCCTCGGCGCCCGTCCCCCCGCCGACGAGGACGAAGAACTGCGGGACGATCCGCTCCCCCACCCTGCGCGCGCTCCCCTGGAGCCCGATGGCAGCGAGGTGGTGGAGCGAGCAGCCGTTCGGGCAGCCCGAGAGATGGACGGGCAGGCGCGTCTCGACGGCGACGGCGCCCAGGTTGACCCGAACCTGCTCGTCGATGAGCGCGGCGACGTTGCGGGTCCGCGTGACGGCGAGCCGGCAGACGTCGGCGCCGGGGCACGCGACGACGTTGGCGGCGCTGCCCGCCCCGTCGCGAAGGAGTCCCGCTGCAGCCAGCCGTTCGGTGAGCGCTTCGACGTCGGAGCCCGCCACCCAACGGAGCAGGATCTGGCCGCCGCCCGAGAACCGGGCCGTCCCGTCGCCGTAGGCGAGCGCGAGATCGGCGAGCAGCGAGAGTTGGGCGCCGGCGATCTCGCCGCGCGGAGCCGCGATCGTCACGACGGCGAACCCCTCCTGCCGCTGCCGCTGGACGTTGGTCTTCAAGAAGGCGGTGATCGCTGCACGATCCGGCGGCGCGAGCCACGGGGGCGGCACCGGGAGGCCGCGCGGTGGCTGGGCGCGCAGGCGGATGGCGATCTCCCCCGGCGACGGCGGGGGCGGCCGGGTGAACGCAGGCGGCCCCTCGACCGGGGGCGCATCCGGAGGGAACGGGAGCGGCGGCACGCCGGCGGCGCGGAGCTTCGCCAGCTCCTCGTCCACGAGCGCACGGAACTGCTCGAACCCCAGCTCCTTGACGAGGAACTTGAGCCGGTTCCGGCTCCGGTTCACGCGGTCCCCCTTCGCGTGGAAGAGCCGCACCAGCGCCTCCGCGAGCGCGAGCAGGTCGCCGGCGGGGAGGAACTCGAAGAGCTTCGCGCCGTTCGTGGGGAGGGAGGACGTGCCGCCCGCGATCGTCACCGCGAAGCCGCGCTCGTCTCCCGCCGCCCCCTTCCGGACGATCGCCCGGAGGCCGAGATCCTGGATCGCCGTGGCCACGTGATCCTCCGCGCAGCCCTCCAGCGCGATCTTGAACTTGCGCGGGAGCGTCGAGGCCAGCGGGTGGCGCAGGAAGTGGCGGCTGAGCGCCTCGGCGTAGGGCGTCACGTCGAACGGCTCGGTGGGCGAGACGCCGGCCAGCGGGCAGGCGACCACGTTGCGCACGGCGTTGCCGCCCGCGCCGGAGGTGGTGATCCCGGCAGCGGCGAGCTTCCGGAGCGCCGGCTCCAGGTCGGCGGGGCGCAGGTAGTAGGCTTGGAGGTTCTGCCGCGTCGTCAGGTGCGCGTAGCCACAGGCGTGCTCCTCGACGACCGACGCGAGGACGCGGAGCTGCTCGGCCGTCGCGATCCCCTGCGGGATCTTGACGCGGAGCATGTGGACCCCCTCCTGGCGCTGGCTGTACGCGCCGCGGGCGACCCGGTAGCTGCGCCACGCCTCGGCGTCCAGCTCACCGCGCTCGTACCGGCCGAGCGCGGCGACGAAGTCGTCGATCTCCCTGCCGTCCGCGAAGGAGGCGCGTTCGCGGGGGGTGCTGGGAGGGCTGCCGGGTGTCCGCCATGAGGTCCGTTTCCGTCCGGGCGGGTGCGCGGAGCCGGGAGATCCCGGACGCGTGCCGCTGGGGTTCGAGGGCGCATCCTAGATAACGGACACGTTTCTTGTCAACCAGAGGACGGAGGATATTCCGTGCCAACGGACGCACCGCCATGTCGTCACCCTCGAACGGTGGAAGGGACATTCACCGACCGAACGGGGGGGGTCCGGAAGGCGCAGGCGGTAAGTGGCCATCCTTCCGGGGCCAGCCCCCCTGGGCGCTGCCGAGGCACGGCAGGCCCGGTATCTCGCGCGCGAAGGCAATCCCATGGCGCGCGCCACCCTGATGACGGCACTCCTTGCACTAGCTGCCTGCGGCGGCTCATCCTCGACCTCCGCCCCCGACTGCGGGGCCTTCACCGACCTCACCTCCACGACTGCGGTGATCACCTTCGGCGGCACCGCCTACGTCCCAGCGTGCGCCATCGTGCTGGTCAGCCAGCCCATAACGTTCAACGGCGACTTCAGCGCGCACCCGCTCTCCCAGACGAGCGGCGCCGCGGGTGCCATCCCGCAGACCACCTCCGGGACGACGCTCACGTTCAGCATCGACACCGCGGGGACGTACGAGTACCAGTGCGACGTCCACCACGCGGCCGGAATGACCGGGGCCATCAAGGTGGTTCCGTAGGCGGTGGACTGCTTCGGCGGACGGTGCTCCGTCGCGACGGACGTCACGTTCGTGAGGTGGCGGCGCGATGCCGAACGCGCTGGATGCGGGCCTCCGCGTTGACTTCCTCTCCAGGTAGTCGCAAAAGCAGACGTGCTCGGTGACCGCAGCCAGTTCCCCGACCTCGCGCCTCACGCGTACCTGAACCACGCCGGCATCTCGCCGCCGTCGGTCCCGGTCCGGCGCGCGGTCGCGGCGATGGTGGATGCCTACGCACGCCAGGGCGCCGTGGCGGTGGGCGACGCCGTGCGGCTCCGCACACGGCTTCGCGAGCTCATCGGCAGGCTGATAGGCGCCGCGGCGCGAGACGTCGCGCTCACGGCGGGGACCTCCGCGGGGCTCCAGGCCGTCGCGCTCTCCTTCCCGTGGCGCACAGGCGATCGCGTGCTCCTCTTCGAGGGCGAGTTTCCGGCCAACGTCGCCCCGTGGCTGCGTGCGGCCGCGCGCTTCGGGCTGGAGCCGTGCTGGCTGCCACTCTCGCCTTTCTCCGACGGGGACGGCTCCGACGGCCTGGCGCGGGTGGAGACGGAGCTGCGGCGCGGCGTGCGGCTGGTGGCGGTCTCGGCGGTCCAGTATCGCAGCGGGCTGGCGATGCCGCTCGCCGAGCTGGCGTCCCTCTGCCACGCCCACGGCGCCGAGCTCTGCGTCGACGCCGTCCAGGCATGCGGCATCGTCCCGCTCGACGCGCCCGCGCTCGGCATCGACTACCTTGCCGGCGGCGCTCACAAGTGGCTCATGGGCCTGGAGGGAGCTGGGTTTCTCTGGATCCAGCCGGGGAGGCTCGACTCACTCCACCCGGTCACGACCGGCTGGCTCTCGCACGAGGAGGCCGCCTCGTTCCTCCTCGACGGTCCGGGGCTCCTCCGCTACGACCGGCCGCTCCGCGGCAGCGCGGAGCGCCTCGAGGGCAGCTCGTCTTCGGCGCTGAGCCAGGCCGCGCTCCACGCCTCGCTGGAGCTGATCCTGAAGCTCGGCGTCGCGGCGATCCGCGAGCACGTCACGGCGTACCTCGACCGGCTCGAGCCCATCCTCCTCGCCCGCGGCTACGAGAGCCTGCGCGCGCCGGACGCGCGCCGTCGCTCCGGGATCCTGTCGGTCCTTCCACCAGAGGGCCAGCGCGCCCGCGAGCTCCGCGAGCGGCTCGCCGAGCGAGGCGTGGCCGTCGCGACCCCGGACGGCGCGGTGCGGTTCGCCCCGCACTGGCCCAACGCGCTCGGCGAGGTGGACCGGGTCGCCGAGGCGCTGGACCAGGGCTGACGCGGTTCCCTACGCCGGGATTCCCTCGAAGAGGATGCTCGAGAGATAGCGCTCGCCGGCGTCCGGCAGGACGACCACGATGAGCTTCCCCTTGGAGGCCGGCTGTTGCGCCACCTTGACGGCGGCCGCTACCGCCGCGCCGCCGGAGATGCCGCTCGTGATCCCCTCCTCCCTGTGGAGCCGCCGCGCGTGCTCGACCGCCTCGTCGTTAGAGACGGTCACGACGTCGTCCACCAGCGTGAGATCGAGCGTGTCCGGCTTGAATCCGGCGCCGATCCCCTGGATCTTGTGCGGTCCGGGCTTGACCGGCTCGCCAGCCCTGATCTGCGGTCAGGACCGGCGAGTGGATCGGCTCGACCGCCACCGACCGGATCGCCTTCTTCTTCTCCTGCTTGATGTAGCGGGAGACGCCGGTGATGGTGCCGCCGGTGCCGACGCCGGAGACCAGGATGTCGATCTTGCCGTCGGTGTCGTTCCAGATCTCGGGGCCCGTGGTCTGGAAGTGGATCTCGGGGTTCGCCGGGTTCTTGAACTGCTGCGGCAGGTAGTACTTCTTCGGGTCGCTGGCCGCGATCTCCTCGGCCTTGGCGATGGCGCCGGGCATTCCCTTCGCCCCCTCGGTGAGGACCAGCTCCGCGCCGTAGGCCTTCAGCATGCGGCGCCGCTCGAGCGACATCGTCTCCGGCATGGTCAGCACGAGCGGGTAGCCGCGCGCGGCGGCGACGAACGCGAGGGCGATGCCCGTGTTACCGCTGGTAGGCTCGACGATGGTCCGCTCCTTCGACCCGGGCGTCAGGTGCCCGGCCTTCTCGGCCGCGTCGATGAGGGCCGCGCCGATCCGATCCTTCACCGAGTAGGCAGGGTTGCGCCCCTCGATCTTGGCGACGATCGTCGCGTTCAAGCCCTTGCTGATCGCGTTGAGCCGGACGAGCGGCGAGTTGCCGATGCTGCGGCTGTTGTCTTCGAAGATGCGGCCCATTGATGACCTCGGGGTTCGTAGGGTTTGTCCGTTATAGCGGAGGCCGCGCCGCTACGCAAGCGCGCCCTCCTCCACGGCTGGCGGCACGGAGACGCGTCTGCTATAGCGGCTTTCGTGACCGACGACCTCCAGTACTCCGACGCCCACCTGCGGCGCGTCCTCCGCGAGTCCCGGACCATCGCCATGGTCGGGGCCAGCCCGAAGTGGAACCGCCCCAGCCACTTCGCGATGAAGTACCTCCAGCAGAAGGGCTTCCGGGTCATCCCGGTCAACCCGGCCAACGCGGGGGACACGATCCTGGGCGAGCGCGCCTACGCAGGGCTCGGGGAGATCCCGGACCCCGTCGACCTCGTCGACATCTTCCGGAACGCCGAGGCGGCCGGGCCGATCACCGACGAGGCGATCGCCATCGGCGCGAAGGTGGTCTGGATGCAGCTCGGGGTCCGAAACGATGCGGCGGCGGCCCGGGCCGAGGCGGCCGGCCTCAGGGTCGTGATGAATCGCTGCCCGAAGATCGAGTACGGACGGCTCTTCGGTGAGCTGGGCTGGTGCGGGGTCAACACCGGCGTCATCAGCTCGAAGCGGCTCCGGGTGGCCCGATGAAAGCCCCGCGCAAGGAGTCCTTCGGCTTCGAGACGCGCGCCATCCACGCCGGCGCGAGGCCGGACGCGGTGACGGGATCGCGCAACGTCCCCATCCACCAGACGACCGCCTACGTCTTCGAGGACGCGGACCAGGCCGCCTCCCTCTTCAACCTCTCCACCTTCGGCTTCATCTACTCGCGCCTGACCAACCCGACGGTGTCAGCGCTGGAGGAGCGGGTCGCGAGCCTGGAGGGGGGCCGCGCGGCGGTCTGCGCCGCCTCGGGCCACGCGGCCCAGTTCCTGGCCTTCTTCACGCTGCTCGAGCCCGGTGACGACTTCATCGCGTCGCGCTACCTGTACGGCGGCTCGATCACCCAGTTCGCGCACAGCTTCCCCCGGCTGGGATGGCACGCCACCTTCGTCGACCCGGCCGACCTCGACGAGGTCCGGCGTGCCATCGGCCCCCGCACCAAGGCCATCTTCGTCGAGAGCCTCGCCAACCCCGGCGGAGTGGTGGTCGACCTAGAGGCGGTCGCCGAAGTCGCGCACGAGGCCGGGATCCCGCTCGTCGTCGACAACACCCTGGCGTCTCCCTTCCTCTGCAGGCCGTTCGAGTGGGGCGCGGACCTCGTCGTCCACTCGACCACCAAGTTCCTCTCAGGTCACGGCACCTCGATGGGCGGCGCCCTCGTGGAGTCGGGCACCTTCGACTGGGCGAAGAGCGGCAAGTTCCCGTCGCTCACGCGGCCAGAGCCGGCGTACCACGGCCTCAACTTCTACGAGACCTTCGGCGACTTCGGCTTCACCATGAAGGCGCGCGCCGTCGCGCTGCGCGACTTCGGCCCAGCCCTCTCCCCCACCAACGCCTTCTACACGATCACCGGCATCGAGACGCTCCCGCTCCGGATGGAGCGCCACGTCGCCAACGCGCTCGCGGTAGCCCGCTTCCTGGAGGGTCATCCGCGGGTGGAGTGGGTCTCGTACGCCGGCCTCCCCTCCAGCCCGTACCGCAGGCTCGCGGAGAAGTACCTCCCGCGTGGCGCAGGCTCCGTCTTCACGTTCGGCGTGAAGGGCGGCTACGCGGCGGGGGTCCGGCTGGTGGAGTCGGTCGAGCTCTTCTCCCACCTCGCCAACGTCGGGGACACCCGATCGCTGGTCATCCACCCCGCCTCCACCACTCACCGGCAGCTCACCGACGAGCAGCGGCTCGCCGCCGGTGCAGGCCCCGACGTGATCAGGCTCTCCGTCGGGCTCGAGAGCGCCGACGACCTCATCGCGGACCTCGACCGGGCGCTCGAGGGGACCGCCCAGGCGCCGCTCTCCTGACGGACGATCGCATGATTGCCCACGCCCGCACGCCGCTCCTGGCCGCCGCCTGCTGCTCCCTGCTCCTGGGAGCCGGCCCGGCTCGCGCCAACTGCTGCGTCTTCGAGGATCCGCTCGTCGCCGTGAGCGACGTGGCGGCCCGCAACGGCGCGCTGCGGCTCTCGCTCGATGGAGAGGCGAGCTCGTCCAGCGCCGCCATGGACGCGATGCCGGGGCTCCGGCACGAGGTCGAGCAGACGGCGCTGCGGCTGGTCGCCGTCTACAGCCCGGTTGAGCTGCTGAACGTCGTGCTGGTGGCGCCGTTGGCGCGCCGCGAGTGGCGCGCGATCGACGCCGGCATGGCCGCCGAGGCGGGCGCGCAGGCGGGGCTCGGCGACGTCGACGTCGGGGTCAGGTATGCGCTCTGGAGGAGGGTGCGCTTCATCCCGCGCAGCGTCGACGACATCGTGGTGCGGGCCCAGGTGCTGGCGCTGTCAGCGGGGACCAGCCTCCCGACCGGGGATGACGACGCTGCCCGTGGCGGGCAACGGCTCGACCAGATGCTTCAGATCGGCTCGGGTGCGTGGGGGCCCTACCTCGGCCTCACCTACCGGTGGCGCCAGGAGGCGTGGGACGTGGTGCTGAGCGGCGCCGGTCGCCTTCGGACCCGCAGCGGCAACGGCTACCGCTACGGCAGCGCCCTCTACCTCGGCGGCGAGCTCCAGTACCTGGCGATCGAGCGCGTGACGGTGGGGCTCGGGCTCGACGCCAGGGCGGCTGGCCGCGACGTCGAGGTGGGCGAGTCGATCCGGAGCTCGGGTGGCCTGGTCCTCTACGCCGCCCCCAGCGTCTCGGTCGGCCTCGGGAGGGGCTTCGCGGTCCGCGCGCGGGGGCAGCTGCCAGTCGCCACCCGGCTCGGTGGCGACCAGCGCGTCGACCCCTCCTGGACGGTCGGGCTCCAGTACGCCGTGCGCTGACACGGAAGGCCGTGATCGACAAAGGGCTGGATCCGTGGCGCATGTCCGTGATAACGGATAGTCATCTGTCGTGACCGTCGCAGCGGACGGCGTGCCCACCCTGACCGAGCCGATCCCAATGGAACCCGCCATCCGCATCGAGCAGCTCTCGAAGAGCTACGGCCCACGCGGCTCCGCCGGCGCGCTCCTCGCGCTCGACGGGATCGACCTCGCGATCCGGCGCGGAGAGTTCTTCGCCATCCTCGGCCCGAGCGGCTGCGGGAAGTCGACGCTCCTCCACGCCATGGACGGGCTCGCCTCCGCGGAGGGGACGATCCGCGTCAACGGGAAGGCGGTGAGCGGACCTGGGCTCGACCGCGGGGTCGTCTTCCAGGACTACGCCCTCTTCCCGTGGCGGACGGTGCTAGAGAACGTCTCCTTCGGCCTGGAGATCAAGCGGCTCCCGTCCGCCGAGCGCGCGCGCATCGCGCGAGCCAACCTCGACCTGGTGGGGCTCGCGGGCTTCGAGGACCGGTATCCCGCCCAGCTCTCCGGCGGGATGAAGCAGCGCGTGGCCATCGCCCGCGCGCTCGCCTTCGACCCGGACGTGCTGCTCATGGACGAGCCCTTCGCCGCGCTCGACGCGCAGACCCGCGAGCTGCTCCAGGCGGAGCTGCTCCGGATCTGGGAGAAGACCGGCAAGACCATCGTCTTCGTCACGCACAGCATCGACGAGGCGATCTTCCTCGCGCAGCGCGTCGCGGTGATGACGGCCAGGCCGGGCCGGATCAAGAGGATCCTGGAGGTCGACCTGCCGTCGCGGACCGAGCGTGACCTCCGCTCGACCCCCGAGTTCGCCGCGCTCCGCCACGCCGCGTGGGAGCTGCTCACCGCGGAGGTCAACGCGGCCCGGGACCAGGCGCTGCGCCGTGAGCGGGCCCCGGAGTTGGAGCGCCGCGCCGGGTTCATCGGCTCGGTTCGCCGCCTCCTCACGGGCGGGGTGGCCTGATGCGCGCGCTGTTCACCCGGTTCGCCGTCGGCGCTGCCCTCGTGCTCGTCTGGGAGCTCCTCCCGCGCACCGGCATCGCCAACCCGATCTTCCTCTCGCCACCGACGCGCGTCGCCGAGACGCTCCTCGCGCTCGCCACCTCAGGCGAGCTCGCCCGGCACGCCCTCGTTAGCCTCCAGCGGATCGCCGGCGGCCTCGGCGTGGCCATCGTCGCAGGCGTGCCGCTGGGGCTCCTCATGGGCTGGTACCGCACCCTCGAGAAGAGCGTCGACGGTCCGCTCCAGGCCGGCCGCCAGGTGTCGGCCATCGCGCTCTTCCCCGTCTTCATCCTCTTCTTCGGGATCGGCGAGGTCTCGAAGGTGGTCATCATCTTCTGGGCCTCGGTCTGGCCCGTCCTCCTGAACACGGTCGCCGGCGTCAAGGCGATCGACCCCGTGCTCCTGCGCTGCGCCCGCTCGATGAGCGCCGGCGGCGTCACGCTCTTCGCCAAGGTGATCCTCCCTGCGGCGGCGCCGTCCATCTTCACCGGCGTGCGGCTGGGAGCCGCCTACGCCTTCATGGTGCTCGTCGCCGCCGAGATGATCGGGGCGAACGCAGGGCTCGGGTTCCTGGTCCTCAACTCCCAGGAGACCTTCGACGTCCCGCGCATGTACGCCGCCATCGTGGCGCTCGCGGCCTTCGGCCTGGCCGTCAACAACCTGCTGCTCTTCGCCGAACGCCGGGCCACGTCGTGGCGCGACGCCGCGGCGAGCTGAGAAGTCCCATTCCGGTCCGCCTCGCGGGCCGGCCTACGACGTGGAGGTGACGTGATGACGACGAAGAAGCTGCTCGCGGCGCTGCTGGCGCTGCTGTCGGTCGGGGCCGCGCAGGCGGCGGAGCCGTTCAAGGTCCGCTACCCGAACATCCAGTGGTTCGACCCCGTCTACGTGGCCGACGAGAAGGGCTGGTTCGCGGAGGAGGGGATCAAGATCGAGTGGGTGGGGGAGGTCCCGGCCGCGCAGCTCGTGGTGGCGGTGGCCGCCCGCACCATCGACTTCGCCAACCGCCACACGCCGCTCGTCCTGACGGCTCGTGCAGGTGGCGCGAAGGTGAAGATCGTCGCGGCCGGGGCACAGACCACCCCCGATCGGCCGCACATGAAGTACCTCGTCCTCCCCGGCAGCGACGTGAAGGGGGTGAAGGACCTGAAGGGGAAGAAGGTCGCCATCAACAGCTTCGGTGCGTGCTCCGAGTACGTGCTCAAGGAGCACCTGCGCCGCAACGGCCTCGACAAGGACGTGAACTTCGTCGTGATCCCGGACGCGAACCAGGAGCAGGCGCTCAAGCAGGGGCTCGTCGACGTCGGCGTGCTCCACTCGCCGTACTACGAGAAGGTGGTGAAGACCGGCGCCGCCCGCGAGATCTTCAACGACTACGTCGTGGATGCCGGCCTCTCCGGGATGCTCCCCTACTTCACCAACGAGGACTTCGCGAAGGAGCACCCCGACGTCGTCCGCAAGTTCATCAAGGTCCTGGTCAGGGCGTCGGACTGGACCAACGAGCACCACGACGAGGCCGGGCAGATCTTCGCCAGGCGCCGCGGGCTCGATCCGCAGTACGCCGGCAGCTGGCAGTACTACTCGCGCGGCCTCGTCCCGGGCCCGGCGCAGGTCCAGTGGTGGATCGACCTGCTCGTCCGCGAGGGGAAGCTCAAGGCGGGCGACGTGAAGGCGACCGACGTCTACACCAACGAGTTCAACCCGTACGCCAAGACGGCCAGCGCCCGCTGAAGGCCCGGGCGGGCGGGGGCCTCCGGGTCCCTGCCCGCCAGCCAGCCGGAGGAACCACATGCCCCCTCGCACCTCGCGCCAGCGACGCAAGCCCGCGCCACCAGCCCGCGTGGCGCGGTCGACCGCGCGCCACCCCGGCGCCATCCTCCAGCAGCGGATCCTGGGCCAGGCCAGGACCCTCGGCGCGAGCCTCGTCGGCGTCGCGCCGGTCGGGCGCTGGGCCGAGGACGGCATCGTGCCGGAGCCCTACCGGCCGGACCGGATCTGGCCGCAGGCCCGCTCGGTGATCACCTTCGCCGTCCCGATCCTCCTGCCGATCATCGACTCGACGCCGTCGATCAACTACCAGGAGCAGTACAACACCGCGAACCGTCAGCTCGACGATCTCGGCTACCGGCTCTCGGTCTGGCTCAACGACCGCGGCCACGGCTCGTTCTTCCTCCCGCGCGACGGCTACGGGAGCCTGGAGGTGCTCCTCCAGAGACCCTTCGCCGCCTTCAGCCACGTCATGTCGGCGAAGTACGCGGGGCTCGGTACGATCGGCCTCTCCCACAACCTCGTCACGCCCCAGTATGGCCCTCGCGTCCGCTTCGGCTCGGTCTTCACGGCGGCCGCGCTGCCGGGGAGCCCGCTGCTCGCGGCCGAGCAGTGCGACGGCTGCCGCGTCTGCGAGCGGCTCTGCCCGGTCGGCGCGCTGAAGCACCGCGACGATCGCGTCGTCGGCGACATGGACAAGGAGGCCTGCACGCGCCACCACGTCACGCTCCGCGCGGAGAAGCACTTCCCCTGCGGCGTCTGCGTGAAGGTCTGCCCGATCGGCGCCGACCGCGCGCTCTTCGGGGGCTACGCGACCAAGGGCTACGCCGAAGAGCGGGCGGCGATCGAGTCCAACCCCGACGATCCGCGCTACGCGGGGCTGGTCCACCTGCGGCGTCACGGCTCGAGCGGGACGCGCCTGGCCTGACCCCTACTCCCCCATGTCCCCCTCGTCCGCCCCCGCGACGTCTGGCGGCTCCTCCGAGTCGGAGACGTCGCGGTGGCGCCAGACCAGCTCGCCCTGCGTCTCCTTCCGCTTGCGCCGCTTGGCGTAGTAGCGGGTGACGCTCGGCAGGCTGAACCGGTTCATCGTGACGCTGTGGGTGATGATCGCGTTGAGGCGATCGATGTCGATGAACCACTCCGGCAGGTAGACGGGCCCGACGCAGAGCCCCTCCTCGACCAGGTCGCGGATCAGCTCGGCATCGTCGACGCTCATCTTCCCGCATAGGAACGCCCGCACGAGATCGATGTCGCGCTGCTCCAGCGCCGCGCGCAGGAAGTTGAAGGTGCGGCAGTAGCCGCGCTGGTACGCGGCGTCCTTGGTGAACGGCGCGCCCCCCTCGACCACGCCGCCGCGGAAGACCCGCTCGCTCATGAGCGCCGCCTTCTCCGGCGGGAAGCGCGCGAGCAGGTACCGGTAGACCTCGAGGAAGTCGGCGCCGCGCGCCGCCATGTCGATGGCGATCGTCCGCTCCCCCAGCTCGATGAACCGCTCGTCGGTGATGTGGCCGGTGATGTACTCCGCCACGATCCCGCCCCCCTCCTGGCTCTCGTAGCTGCGCGGGAGGCCAACCCCCAGCACCGGCAGGATCGGCTGCCTGAAGCCGTTCATCGAGGTGAGGACGTGCCAGAGGGCCTCGTGCTGCGCGAGCGCCAGCACCTGCCGCTCCGAGAAGCGCGCGCCCTTCCGCAGCGTCACCCGCGTCGCCCCCGCGGCGGCGTTGGCGGTCAGCCGGCGCCGGACGGTGACCTTCACGTGCCCGCCCAGGAGAGGGTTGCAGATCTGCGTGATGAGCGTGGCCGCCTTCTCCGCCGTGAAGCTCTGCTCCTCGTCGCGGGCCCGCGGGCGGGAGGCCCAGAGCCTCGCGATGGCCAGGTTGTCGACGTCGTGATCCGGGAAGCGGTCCCGCGGATCGCCGTAGACGCGCCGCGAGATCTCGTAGAAGCGCTTCGTGCCCCGCCCAGCCAGCATCTGGACGATGAGGATGAACTCGTCGCACCGCTTGCGGAGGAGCTCCTCCACCGGGTTCCGACCGCGGATCTGGCGGCGGACGGCGCGCAGCTCCTTGATCTTCTCCTCGGGCTCGAAGCCGAGCGCCGGGTACTCGGGCCGCGGCAGCTCCCGCGCGTTGTGCTTGAAGAAGCGGGCGTGGACGTCGGGCCCCCAGTTGATGGCCCGCAGCACCTTGATCGGCCGCTGCGCGGCGACGATCTGGTCGGAGATCCGGCGGAGGTACTCCTTCGGCATCGGGACGAAGTTACCACGGTCCGCGCCGCGTCCCCCCCGTCCGCGCAGCGACCGCCCGTCGACCCGCCTCCTCGTGGCGGCGCGGATCTGCGCTCGGCCCGCGACGGCACGGACGTTGCTCTTCATGACCGGCGAGGAGAACCACATGAACCGAATCGACTCGATCCACGTCGTCCCCACCACCCCGCGCCAGTCGATGCCCGGTCGCTTCGACGTCGCACTCCAGAACGTCGCCAACCACCTGGCCCGGACCGTCGCCGGCGGGCTCGAGCTGGCCGCCCCGCGGATCCCCGGCGGCACCTTCCTGCTGGGCGCCGTGCGCGCCGCGACGCAGCCCGCGCCCGGCGCGGCTCCTGTGGCGGGCGCGGCGCCCTTCCTCGGAGGAGGCACCGCCGCGCTGGGCCCGTCGACCTTCGCCGGCGCCTCGTCGCTCACGTCCGGCGGCGCAGCCACACCTGGGACCGGTGCGGGCACGACTAGCGACACGGAGGCGCTCTCTGCGGCCCGGTCGCTCCAGGCGGAGTCGCAGGCCTTCAACGCTCAGTACCTCCAGCTGCAGGAGGCGATGCAGCGCGAGAACCGCGAGTTCACCGCCCTCTCGAACGTGATGAAGATCAAGCACGACACGGCTCGCGCGGCCATCGGCAACATCCACTGACCAGCGGACGAGGAGACCGCCCATGCCGCTCGCCCCCGTCGGCGCCGTCGCCTCGACGACCCCAGTCTCACCGGCAGCCGGCGGCCCCCCCTGCGGTCCGAGCTTCGGGGCCTTCATGGAGGCGCGCTCGTCGCACGTCGCCCCGCCGCCATCGCAGGCCTCAGGGAGCCGGGTCGCCGCCGCGGCCTCCAGCGCCTTGCATGGGATCGAGCGTGCGCAGGCCCGGCTCGACGGCCTGCTCGCCATGGCCCGGTCGGGCCGGACCTTCACCGCCCAGGAGCTGATGTCACTCCAGGGCGAGGCGTACCGGTACTCCCAGACGGTGGAGCTCTCCGCGAAGCTCGTCGAGCAGGGAGCGCAGGCCGTGAAGCAGGCGCTGCACGCGCAGGTTTGAGAGGAGTCGGCCGATGCCCCCCGCTCGCGCGCTCGCTTCTGTGCTCCTCCTCCTCGCAGGCTGCGCCGGCGAGGAGCTCCTCCACGGCCTCGACGAGCCGCAGGCCAACGACGTGCTGGTGGCCCTGGAGGAGGAGGGAGTACCGGGCGAGAAGCGGCGCGCGGACGGTAGCGACGGGGGCTGGACCGTGACGGTCCCCTCCGGCGACACGGCGAGGGCCCGCAGGATCCTCTCGGACCGCGAGCTGCCCCGGGCGCGCGCGCAGGGCTTCGCCGAGCTCTTCGCTGGGGGAGGGATGGTCCCCACCCCCGTCGAGGAGCACGCGCGCTACCTGCACGCCCTGTCCGGAGAGCTCTCCCGCAGCGTCGGGACGCTCGACGGCGTGGTGGAGGCACGGGTTCACCTCGGCCTCCCGCAGGACGATCCGCTCCGCCCGGGCGATCGACGACCGCCGCGTGCCGCTGTGCTCGTCCGCTGCCGCCCTGCGGCCTGCGGCGCCGTGCGGGCGCTGGAGCCCGGCATTCGCGCGCTCGTCGCTGGTGCCGCGGACGGACTCTCGACCGACGCGGTCTCGGTCCTCGTGACGGAGGCGAGCGCGGCCCCGCCCCCCGCGCCGGCCGCCCGCGCGCGCCCGGGCTGGAGGGGCGCCGCAGCGGCCTCCCTCGCGGCTGTCGCGCTGCTGCTCGCGCTGCTCGCGCTGCGCCGACGCCTGCGCTGGCCCATCTTCCGGCCCACCACCCCGTGACGGCGCCCGTCACGGAGGACGGCCGGCTCCTGGCCCTCATGGCTGTCTTCGCGCCCCTGCGCGCCGGCGAGCTCGCGGCACGCATGGCGGCGCCGGACACCGCCGCGCTCGTCGAGGCAGCGAAGCTGGCTGCCGCAGCGCCTCGCGCGGGAAGGTTGGCAGCGCTGGCCACCGCGCTCGGAGGCGCGGAGGACGCGACGGTCCGCCACGAGGTGATCGCGGCGCAGGCGGCGGCGGAGCGCCCGAGGACCGCGACGGCCCTGCGGGCGCTTCTCGACGGGGAAGGCCACGACGCCCCGCGTGATGCCCGGTCCGCCCTGCGCCGCATCCTCGTGGAGCGGCTCGAAGGGGTTCAAGGACCGAATCCGCGACCTCGGCGGCCGCGGGGCGACCCCAGCCACGGCCCACGGACCGCGATCTTGCAGCCATCCTTCCCTGGCACGCACCGTGAATTCCACGCCTCTCATGGCGCTCCCGTTCGACCTCCCAACCGTCTCCCGCGGCTTCGCCATGCTCACGCCTGGGATGGCGGAGCTGGGACTCCGCGCCGCCGCGGAGGTCGCCAATGCCCTGGCTGTTCTGACCGGTGGCGCCGTGACCGTGACGGGGCGGCCGCTCCCGGTCGTCCCCGCACCGGGCGCCGGGGTCGGCCGTCTTCGCGTAGAGCTTGCGGCGCTCCCCGGCACCGCAGTCGTGGAGGTAGATGCGCCGCTTGCCGTCACGCTGCTCGATCGGCTTTGCGGCGGCGAGGGCGCGCCGGCACCGGCCACCTCGCTCACTCCGCTCGAGGGCGCGGCCGTCGAGCTGGCGACGCTCTCTGCGCTCGCGGCGCTCTCCGCGCTCCCGGAGGTGGAGGCGCGGCTCGCTCCCCGGCTGGCTCGCTGGGCCGGTGAGCCGACCGGGGGACTTGCCATCGACCTCACCGTCTCGCTCGGCGCAGGCTCCGGCCACGCCCGCGTCGTACTCCCCGCGGCAGCCGTGAAGGCTCTCGGCGACGAGTGTGCGCGAGGCCAACCCTCGAGCGTCATCGAGCTGGAGCTGTCCCTTCGCGGGGGCTCAGCACCGCTCAGCCCCGAGGAGGTCGCAGCGCTCGCCGTCGGCGACGTCGTCCTGCTCGATCCGTCGCCCCCCGGGCGGCTCACCGCCGTCGCCCCGGGCGGGCTCCGCGTCGTCGGCGGGGAGTCCGAAGACGGCCTGCTCGTCGAGGAGATCCAGATGCCCGACACCGCGCGCTCCGAGTGGCCCATCAACGTCGAGGTCGAGCTGGCTCGCGTGCCCATCACCCTGGGCGACCTGGCGCGGCTGGAGCCTGGGGCGATCCTGCCGCTCCCGATCGACCGCCGTGGGCTGGTCTCGCTCAGGTTGGGCGACCGCGCCATCGCTCGCGGCCAGCTCGTCGATGTCGAGGGGAGCGTCGGCGTCCGGATCGACTCCCTCGTGGAGCGACCGTGATGCCAGCGTCTTCGCTTCGCTCGCGCCTTGCCGCGGCCCCACCCCGCACCCGCGCCCTCCTCGTGGCCGGGGTGGGGTCCGCGGCGCTCCTGCTCGCCCTCGCCGACGATCCGCTCCTCTCGACCGCCGGGCGCGCGGCGCTCGCCGTGCTCGCGCTCGGCGCCCTCGCCTTTGCCCTGCGCGGGCGCGGGTCCGCCGCGCCGCCCGCCCGGCTGATCGAGGTGGCTGAACTCAGGCCGCTCTCCCGCGATGCCTCGGTGGCGCTCCTGCGCGTGGATGGGCGCACGCTCGTCGTCGGCTGCGGAGGCGACGGCGTCCGCCTGCTCGCCGATCTCGGCTCGGGGCGGCCGCAGCGGGAGGCACCATGATCGCCGCCGCGATCCTCCCCGCTGCCGGTCCGATCGGCGAGCGGCCGGCGGAGCTGATCCTGCTGATCGCCGCCGTCTCGCTCGCTCCGGTCGCGCTCGTCACGCTCACGGCCTTCCTGAAGATCTCGGTCGTCCTCTCCGTCCTGCGCCACGCCCTTGGCGCCCCCCAGATCCCTCCCAACACGGTGATCACCGGGCTCGCCCTCCTCCTCACCTTTGCGGTGATGGCACCGGTTGCCGATGCGTCCCTCGCCGCGGCCGGGGCGCCCTCGGCGGGGCACGGGCTCGCGGCGAGCCTCGCCCAGGTCCGGCGTGGCGCAGAGCCGCTGCGCGCCTTCCTCCGGCGCCACGCCCGCCCGGAGGACCGGGAGACCTTCGCGGACGTCGCACGCCGGACGGGTGGGGAGCTTCGCGCCGCTCCTTCAGCCGACGACTTCACGGTCCTCGCCCCCGCCTTCGTAGTGTCCGAGCTCCGCCGCGCCTTCACGATCGGCTTTCTCGTCTTCGTGCCCTTCCTGGTCGTCGACCTGCTCGTCGCCAACGTGCTCCTCGCCCTGGGGCTCACGCAGCTTTCGCCGACGACCGTCGCGCTCCCCTTCAAGCTCCTCCTCTTCGTCGGCGTGGATGGCTGGCGGCTCCTCGCGCGCAGCCTCGTCCTCTCCTACGGGGGTTAGCCGTGTCCTTCGACCCCACCCTCCTGCACCTTGCCCGCGAGGCGCTCGTCCTGGCGCTCCTCGTCTCCGCCCCTCCGCTCGGCGCCGCGCTCCTGGTCGGGCTGGTGACGGGGATCGCCCAGGCGGCGACGCAGGTCCAGGAGCCCTCGATCGGCGTCGTGCCGCGCCTGGCTGCGGTGCTCGGCGCCCTGCTGGTCGCCGGTCCCTGGATCGGCGCGCGGCTGGTTCGCTTCGCCGGGGACTGTCTCGCGCTCGTCGCCCGGATCGCGCCATGAACGGCTCCATCGCCGACGCCGGGGTGCTCGCGGGTATCCTGCTCGCCGCCCTCAGGCTCCTTCCTACTGCGCTCCTGTCGCCCTTCCTCGGCGGGCCGCTCGTCCCGCCGCCGGTCCGGATCGGGCTGGCGTTGGCGCTCGGCTGGGCCGGCGCGCAGGGGGCAGGGGCGGCATTTGCCTCCGCCGCTGACGGAGCCGCCCTCGTCGCGGCAGCGGTGCGCGAGCTCGCGCTGGGCACCGCCCTGGCGCTGGCAGGGATGCTCCCCGTGGAAGCGGCGCGCGCTGCGGGCCGGCTCACCGACACGCTGCGCGGCGCGACCCTCTCGGAGCTTCACGTCGCCCCGATCCGGCAGCGCGAGTCGGCGACCGGCGACCTGCTCGCGCAGTGGTGCGTGGTCCTCGCGGCGTGGACCGGCGGGGATCGGCTCCTCCTCCACGGCCTGCTCGGCACCTTCGCGCGCCTCGCGCCGGGTGCTCCCGTCGACGCCCGTCTTCTCGGCGAGGGCGGACTTCGGCTCGCCGCCGAGCTGCTCTCCTGTGCGCTCGCCATCGCGGCACCGGCGGCCGCCGGGATCCTGGCCGCCGACCTCGCCATCGCCACCGTCGAGCGCTTCTCGCCGGGGGTGGGCGCCGGGAGCGCCGCGCAGCCGGCCCGTGCCGCGCTGGGGCTCGCTGCGCTCGCGCTCGCCGCCTCGGCGGTCGCCGGCCGTCTGGTCTCGCTCGTGGCCTTCGCGGGCCGAGCTCCAACCCTCTTCGCGCCGGGGGCGGCTCCATGAGCGACGCACGCACCGAGCAGCCTACGCCGCGGCGGCTTCGTGAAGCCCGCCGGAGAGGAGAGATCGCGCTCGGCCGCGAGCTCCCTGCTGCCGCTGCGCTCGCCTCTGGGCTTGCCGTGCTCTTCGCGCTCGGCCCCTGGTGCGTCGCGCAGCTCGGCCGCGCACTCCAAGCCTCCCTCATGGCGGCCGGCACCGCGCCGGCGCCCGCTTCCGCCGCGAGCGGCGCGGCGCTCCTGCTGGCGCACGTCGCCGCCCCATTCCTCCTGGTCCCCGCCCTCGCGGCGGGCTGCGTGGCCTCGCTCCAGTCCGGCCTGCTCGTGTCGCTGGCGCCGCTTCAGCCTCGCGCCGAGCGGCTGGATCCCTTCAAGGGGCTCCGCCGTCTCGCGTCGCCGGCCGCGCTGGTGCGCGTCGTCCTCGGGCTCGCGAAGGCTGCGGTGGCGGTCGGCCTCTTCGTGGGGTGGCTCGCGGGGCACGGCCGGACTCTCGGCGGGCTGCCACGGCTCGGCGCCGTGGCGCTCTGGCGGTCGACGCAGCTCGGTCCACTCTGCGTCAGGCTCGCCCTGGCTGCGCTCGCCTTCGGCGCGCTCGACCTGGCGCTCGCGCGCCGCCGACACCGGCGCGCGCTCATGATGACCCGAGACGAGGTGCGCCGCGAGGCGCGGGAGGACGAAGGTGATCCGCAGCTGCGGGCCGAGCGCCGTCGCCTTCAGCGCGCCGTCCTCGACGCGGGTCCGGTTTCGCGGGCCACGGTGGTGGTCGTGAACCCCACTCACGTCGCGGTCGCGCTCGCCCACAGCCGCGGGCGCGACGAGGCGCCGAGAGTCCTCGCCAAGGGGACGGGGACGAGCGCGGCCAGGATCCGCTCGGCGGCGCGGCGAGCCGGCGTACCCATCGTCCGCGACATCCAGCTCGCCCGGGCGCTCTTCAGGCTCGCGGAGGTCGGGGAGGAGATCCCGGTGGAGCTCTTCGACGCGGCGGCCGCCGTGCTGGTGCACGTCTACGGGCTCGACGAGGCGCGGTCGTGACGGCCCTCGACGCGCTCGCGGCCCGGTTTCGCTCCGCTGGCGAGCTCTGGTTCGCGCTCGCCGTCCTATCGATCGTCGGGATCCTCGTGATGCCGCTCGGCCCGGCGCTGCTCGACGCTGGGCTGGCGCTCAACCTGGCGCTCTCGGCGACCATCCTCGTCGTCACCCTGTTCTCACGGGAGGCGCTCCGGTTCGCGAGCTTCCCGACTCTCCTGCTCCTCACCACCCTCTTCCGGCTTGCGCTCAACGTCAGCTCCACCCGGCTCGTCCTGGGGCGCGGCGAGGCGGGGCGCGTCATAGAGGCCTTCGGTCGCGTGGTGGTCCAGGGCAACTACGTGGTGGGCGCGGTTGTCTTCGCGATCCTGACCCTCGTCCAGCTCCTCGTGGTGGCCAAGGGGGCGGAGCGCGTGGCCGAGGTGGCGGCGCGCTTCACGCTAGACGCCCTCCCGGGCAAGCAGATGGCGATCGACGCGGACCTGCGAGCGGGCTTCCTCGACGCGGTGGAGGCGCGCAGGCGGAGGCGCGCGCTGGAGCGCGAGAGCCAGCTCTACGGGGCCATGGACGGTGCGCTCAAGTTCGTGAAGGGGGACGCACTGGCCGGAATCGCGATCGTCCTCGTCAACGTCCTGGGAGGGCTGATCACCGGCGCGCTGCGCGGGATGCCGATCGCCGACGCGGCCAGGCGCTACGCGCTGCTCGCCATCGGCGACGGCCTCGTCTCCCAGGTCCCGGCCCTCCTCGTGGCCGTGAGCGCGGCCGTGGCGGTGACCCGCGTGGCTGGCGACGAGGACGGCCCGGGGCTGGGCGGAGAGATCTTCGGGCAGCTCACCGGGGATCCGCGGGCGCTGGCGGCGGTGGCCGTCCTGCTCACGGGGCTTGCGCTGGCGCCGGGGATGCCGGCGCTTCCGTTCCTCGGCCTGGCCGCGGGCGCAGCCTTCGGCGCCAACAGGATCGCGCACGGCGCAGCGCGGAGGGTGGACACCGGTCGCGCCTCCTCGGAGCCGACTCCCCTGCTGGAGGAGCCTGCTGTCCCGACGCGCGTGGCGCTCGAGCTCGGAGTGGACCTGCTCGCGCTCGCCCGCGAGGACCGCGGCGCGGCCGTGCGCGCGCCACTCGCCGCGCTGCGGGAGGAGTTCGAGCGGGAGATCGGCCTGCCTCTCGCCGCCGTGGCTCTCCAGCAGGGGGCGCTTCCCGCCAGCGGCTGGTCGCTCCTCGTCGACGACCTCCCCGTCGCTTCGGGGCGGGCGCCACGATGGGAGGTGCTCTCGTTCGCGGCGCCGTCCGACCTCGCGCTGGTCGGGATCCGCGCGGAGCAGGAGGACGAAGGGTGCTCGGTGTCAGCCGACGACGCGCAGCGGGCCGCCGCGCTCGGGCCGGTGTTCGATCCGATCCAGCGCGCGCTCGTCGGGGCCGCCAGGGGGCTCCGCGCCGCGGCCCACCTGCTCGTCGGAATCCAGGAGACGCAGGTGCTCCTCGATGGGCTGGAGGCGGCAGCTCCCGCCCTCGTCCGCGAGGCGACGCGCCAGATCCCACCGCACGTGCTGGCTGAGGTCCTGCGCCGGTTGCTCGAGGAGGGGGTGAGCGTCAGGCCGCTCAGGACGATCATCGAGGCGATCCTGGAGTCCGGCGGTGCCGCGCGCGGCGCGCCGGCGCTCACCGAGGCCTGCCGCCGGGCCCTGCGGCGCCACATCGGCCAGCGCGTGGCCTCGGGAGGGACGCTCGAAGCGCTCCTCGTGGATCCGGCCGCCGAGGCGCTCGTGCGGGAGGCGCTCGACGGCGAGCACGCTGCCGTCCACCCGGAGGTCGTGGCGATGCTGGCGAGCGCGCTCGACACCGCGAGAGCCGGGCGCCGTCCCGTGGTGCTCGCCGCGACCGACCTGCGGAGGGCGCTGCGAAACCTGCTCGCGCCGCACGCTCCCGACGTGGTCGTGCTGGCCTACGACGAGCTGCCGCCGGATCTGAACATCAGGCCAGTCGGGCGCCTCGGCCTGGCAGCCTGAGAACCTGGATCGTGGGGATCTGGACCAGCTAGAGGCGCGTAACCGAGATCGCGCGCCGTGTTCCTACTCGACGTCGTCGGTGTCATCGTCATCGTCGTCGTCATCGTCGGGGAGGGCCGTGCCGATGAGCTCCGGGCGGTTCACCCGGTCGCGCAGCTCCTTGCCGGTCCTGAACAGGATGCCGCGCTTCGGCTTCACCGGAATCACCTCTCCGGTCTTCGGGTTACGACCCTGGTAGCCGTCGTAGTGCTTGACGTGGAATGCGCCAAGCCCGCGGATTTCGATGTTCTCCCCGCGACAGAGGGCGTCCTTCATGGCGTCGAAGATCGTCTCGACGGTCGCCTCGGCCTGCTTCTGGGTCACCCCGCGTTTGACCACGAGGATGTTGATGAGGTCTGACTTCAGCATCAGGTCGCTCCGGGAAGTGCGAAAAGCCTAGCCCAACCCCTTGATATCAGCAAGGGTTCTAGCTCGACCCCAGACGGGCAGGCGAAGGACGCCTCGGTTCTGTCGGTCGCTGGCCCGCCTGGAAGCGCTTATTACGGCCCCCGGCGCGTTTCGCCGGCACGGTCCGGGTCCCCCGCGCTCGCCGCCAACTCCCTGAAGGTGACCTGGGAGAGGCGCCGTGCCGCTTCGCCCTCGACTTCCTTGAGGATCCTTCCGACGCGTGCGTCGTCCGGAGCCTCAGGTCCCGGGCCGGTGACGGCCGTCCGGACGTCGAACAGCGTGATCCGGTCGAGCGAGCGGGATGGGACGAGCCCCGCGTCAGTCGACGTCACGAGCCCCGCCTGGCGGAGCGTCGCGAGCGCCTCCCCGACCTCCTCCGCCAGCGCCTGCGCGTCGGAGGCGATCTCGTCCTCGGCGGGGGGCGGCTCGCCCCGATCGAAGGCGCGCGCGATCCGGAGCATCGCCTCGCCAGCCAGCACCTCGCGGCTGCGGTGCGCCGACGCGTCCGGCCGCTTGCGCAGGAGCGCCGACGCGTGCTGGACGATGAAGGCCACCTTGGCGCCGAAGAGCATGAGCGTCCAGGAGACGTACAGCCAGAGCAGGAAGATGGGGATCGCGGCGACCGAGCCGTAGATCGCGTGGTACCGGACGCTCCGGCCGACGAAGATCGCGTAGCCCCACTTCGCGACCTCCCACGTGGCGCCGGCGACGAGGCCGCCGATGGCGGCGGCCTTGAGCTGCACCTTGGTCGCCGGCACGATGAAGTAGATGACCGTGAAGAAGGCGCAGGTGAGGAGCACGCCCGCCGCGCCCCCGAGGAAGCGCACCCCGCTCCCAGCGAGCCAGGTCCTCGCGGTGTGGCTCGCCATCACGGACGCCGCGAGGAGCAGCGGCCCCAGCGTCAGGCCGACCCAGTAGATGATCACCTGCTGGCGGATCGCGCGGCGACGGCGGATCGACCAGATGTCGTTTATCGCCCGCTCGACGTCGGACATGAGGCTGATGCCGGAGTAGACGAGCAGCGCGCCGCCCACGAGCCCGGCGCTGGCGAGGTGGGCGTTGGCGATGAACTGGTCGAGGTAGGGCTCGAGCGTCGAGCGTGCGCCCACCGCGAGGTTGTCGATCAGGAACTCGTGGATCCGCTCGCTGATCCCGCCCTCCTGCCCGGCGAAGGCCTGCACGACGGAGAAGGCGACGACCAGCGCCGGGACGAGCGCGAAGAGCGTCGTGTAGGTGAGCGCCATCGCCCGCAAGCGGACGCTCTCCCCCTCCAGCATGCGCAGCGCGGAGGCGACCCCGGCCCGCCCGAGCTGCACCGTCCGCTCGAGCCGCTCACCGGGTGTGCGCCCCTCGACCTCGGGCATGGCCCCCTCCCGTCCCGTCACTCGTTCGCGGCGCCCTTCGGCTCGTCCTTGGCGCCTTCCTTGCCGGCGCCCTTGGGCTCGTCCTTCGGGCCTTCCTTGTGCTCGCGGGACTGATCCCCGCCGCGTCCGCCGCGCTCGCCGCCGCCTCTTCCGCCGCCGCCGCCGCGTCCGCCGCGCTGCTGGCGGCCACCTCGCCCGCGCCCCTGGTCCCGCTCGCGAGCCGGCTCGCTGCGACCCTGCTCACCGCGACCCTGCTCGGCCGCCTCCGGCTCCTTGCCCTGCTCGCCGCGCTCCTGGCGTCCGTAGATGTCGAACTGCTCCTGGTGGTAGTTCTGCTGCGGCTTCACCTGGATCGTCTTGTTGAACCGATCCATCAGGTAGCGCAGCTCCTCCCGCTCGGGGCCCTGGAGGATGTGCGCGACCTCCGGGTGGCAGTTGACGACGAGCACCGGCTCTGGGTAGTGCGGTGAGTCGCGCCGGATCTCGCGGAAGATCTCGTAGGCGACGGTGATCTTCGACTTGGTGTGCCCCTTGCCCTCGCAGTAGCTGCACGGCTCGGCGAGCATCCGGGTCACCGACTCGCGCACGCGCTTGCGCGTCATCTCGACGAGCCCCAGCTCGGAGATCTTGAGGACGTTGGTCTTGGCCTTGTCCCTCCCCAGCGCCTCCTGCAAGGACTTGAAGACCTTCTCCCGGTTCTGGGGTTTGTCCATGTCGATGAAGTCGATGATGATGATGCCGCCGATGTTGCGCAGCCGGAGCTGGTAGACGATCTCCTTGGCGGCCTCGACGTTGATCTTGGTGATCGTCTCCTCGAGGTTCTTCTTCCCGACGTAGCGTCCCGAGTTGACGTCGATGGCGGTGAGCGCCTCCGCCTGGTCCATGATGATGTAGCCGCCGGACTTGAGCCACACCTTGCGCTGGCTCGCGCGCCGCAGCTCCTGCTCGATCCCGAACGCGTCGAAGATCGGCTCGTCGCCGCGGTAGAACTCGATCTGGCTCTCGAGGTGCGGCGCCTGGTCCTTGACGAACTTGAGGATCCGCTCGAACTCGTCACGGTCGTCGATCACCATCTTGTGGATGTCGGCCGTGAAGAGGTCGCGCGTCGCGCGGAGGATCAGGTCGAGGTCGCCGTGGAGCAGCGCGGGCGCCCCCACCTTGTCCTTGGTCCGGATGATCTCGTTCCAGACGTTGATCAGGAAGCGGATGTCCGCCTCGAGCTTCTGCGACTCGACGCCGTCGGCGACGGTGCGGACGATGAAGCCCGTCCCCTCCGGGCGCATCCGGTCCACGATCTCGCGGAGCCGGCGCCGCTCGCCGTCCTTGTCGATGCGCCGGGAGATGCCGATGTGGTCCACCGTCGGCATGAAGACCAGGTGACGGCCCGGGAGCGAGATGTGGCTCGTGATGCGGGCGCCCTTGGTCCCGATCGGATCCTTCGCGACCTGGACGATGACCTCCTGCCCTTCCTTGAGCAGGTCCTGGATGTTCTTGGGCTCGCGGGGCTTGCGCTCCTCGCGGTGCCCATTGCGGCCGCCACGATCCCGGTCGCGACCCTCGCGCCCTTCCTTGCCGTGCCGCCCGTCGCGCTTGCCGCGGTCGCCGCGGTCGCCGCGGACTTCGCGCGCCGCCTCCGGCGCCTTGACCGTCACCTTGGCCGCCTCGGAGTCGCCCGGCGCCGTCGACGGCTCGGCGCCCGGCTGAGCGGCGACGGCGTCCTGCGCCGCCTCGGCCTGTGGCTCGGCCGCCCCTTCGGCATCCACATCGATCGGCGGAAGCTCGGGCACCATCAGGGTAGGAACGCCCCCGACCGGCAGGTTCCCGATGGCGTTGGTGAGCGGGATGGGCGTGAGGCGTGGAGGAGGAAGCTCCTCGGCCTGAGCTGCGGCCGGCTCGACCGCCAGCGCTGCGGCGGGCTCGACGGCGGCCGCGGCTTCAGGCGCAGTCGTCCCCTCGCCCTGACCTTCTCCCCCCGAGGGGGAGAGGGACCCTTCGGCGGCGGGAGCGCCGGCGTCCGACGTCGGGACCGGCGTCAGCGCGAGGTCGATGCCGTGCGCAGGCGTGATCGCCGGCTGCGCGGCGGCCTGCGCGGCTCGCGCCTCGGCCTCCTCCGCCTCGTGCTCGTCCGGGACGTCTGGCGTCTCGGCGGCGTGCTCGCCCTCGGTGAGCTCGAACTCCTCCGAGAAGTCCGGGTCGCCGTAGACGTCGCCGACGTAGAGGAACGCGGCCTTCTCGAGGCCGATGTCGACGAACGCGGCCTGCATGCCCGGGAGGACCCGGACCACGCGCCCCTTGTAGATGTTGCCGACGATCCCCTTCTCGCGCTTTCGCTCGAGGTAGTACTCGTGGATCGTGCCGTTCTCGACCAGCGCGACGCGCGTCTCCGCGCCGCTCGCGTTGATCACCAGGATATTGTTGCCCGCCATGTGGGACTCCCGTTCCCCAGACCGCCAGCCCGCCCGTCGTCGGGGCGGCGCCGGCTCGGCGCACGGGGAGGAAGGGCCCATGTGGCAGGCCGCGATCGACCGGTTCCCGGCGGTGCCGGGCTCGGACGAACGCCTGTCGAGCGACTGCTCAAGCTTCTCAACCCCTGCGCCGGGCGGCCGCGTCGTTGGCGGCCGCAGCCCGGGCGCGTTGAACTCTCAAGCGTCGGTGTAGCGGGGCGCGCGCGGCTGGCCGTTGCCATGGGCCGCGTTCGTCCTCGCGATGCTGACGCCTTCCTTCAAGATCGTCACTCCCTCGGGCGCCCCTGCCCCGTCACCGAAAACGGCCGCGAGCACCTCGCTGGGTCTCGCGCTTCCGGACGGGTCCGCCCTCAAACTGAACGCGACCTTACCCGGCCCTTCGACGGCGAGGTGGGTCACGATTTCCTTCAAGTCTATCTCTCTTTTCCTGGCCGCCGCGATCTTCTGGCCCCCCCGGGGGTCTTCGCCCCTGCAGGGCTCTCGCGCGATACCACCACTCTCGGGCTGTCCGCGAAGGCGGCGACGCGCTCCGCCAGCGCGCCCATCAGTCCAGTGTTCCCCAGTAAACTCGGCTAGATAGTGCACGGCGCGGGTCGCCGCCGGCATCGACTCGGCGCCTGCCGGAAGCAGCTGGACGTCCAGGAGGGGCAGCCCAGCCGGCAGCTCCGGTCCGAGCCGCCGCGCACACGTCCGCCGCGTCCGCGGCGCCGCAGAGCTCGACGTCGATCATCTCGCACTCGCTCCGGACCCCCACCGGCAGGGCCGGCCCGAGGGAGACCTTCGGCTTCGGATGGAAGCCCTGGGACCAGGCGAGCGGCAGCCCGGCGCGCCGGAGGGCGCGGAGCATGGCGTGCATGGTCTCCAGGTGCGAGAGGGCCACGAGGGATCCGCGCTTCGCGTACCTGATCCGGACGCGCTCGCGTATCGGCGTCGGCGCGCGACGCACCGGCCTGGGCGCCGGCACGTACCCCTCCGGCGTCTGGATCCGGTTCTGCACCTCCTTGAAGTCGCAGACGCCACAGGCCGAGCAGGCGTCGAGGACGCAGTCCGGAGTCACGGCCTGCTCGCTCGCCCGCTCCCGCTCCTTCACGAGGAAGCCCTTCGTCGTCCCCACGTCGATCCGATCCCAGGGCAGGACCTCGTCGAAGGGCCGGCGGCGGTGGGCGAAGAACTCGATCCCGACGCCGTGCTCCGCCTCGCACGCCTGGAAGGCATCGAGCCAGACGTGCTCGCGGAACCACTCGGTCCAGCCGTCGAGCCGCTGGCCGCGCCGGAAGGCCTCGAGCACGGCAGTCCCCGCGCGCCGATCGCCGGTGGCGAGCGCCCCCTCGATGGCCGACTGGCGCGAGTCGTGCGGCTTCCAGTGGATGGCGCCGTGCTTCCCGCCGAGCGCGGCAGTCACGATCGACTGCCTCCGCCGCGTCTCCTCGGGCAGGATCATCGGATCCCACTGGAAGGGCGTGTGCGGCTTCGGGACGAAGGTGCTCGCGGCGAGGTTGATGGAGACCGAGCCCTTGCCGCCCGCAGCGGTCCGGCGCGCCCGCTCCAGGCTGCGGCGGGCGAGCGACGCGATGGCCGCCACGTCCTCGTCGGTCTCGTGCGGCAGCCCGATCATGAAGTAGAGCTTCAGCAGCGACCAGCCGTTCGCGAAGACCGACTCGATCGCGCGCGAGGAGATCCTCCTCGTCGTTCCCCTTGTTGATCACCGCGCGCAGGCGGTCGGTCGCCGCCTCGGGCGCCAGCGTGAAGCCGGTCTTCCTGACGCGGGCGATCCGCTCCGCGAGCGACGCGCTCATCGTCTCGGTCCGGAGCGACGGGAGCGAGAGCGCCACCCGCTCGTCCTCCCAGCGCGCCAGGAAGTCGTCGATGAGCGGGTTGAGGCAGGCGTAGTCGCCGGAGGAGAGCGAGAGGAAGCCGACCTCCTCCCAGCCGGAGCGCGAGAGCCCGGACTCGGCGAGCCGCAGCACGTGGGCCGGGGACCGCTGCCGCGTGGGGCGCGAGATCATCCCCACCTGGCAGAAGCGGCAGCCGCGCGTGCAGCCGCGCTGGATCTCGACCGGGAGCCGATCGTGGATCGTCGACATGAACGGGACGATCGGCCGGTCGTAGGCGGAGGTCGGGAGCCGGTCGATGTCGGCGATGAGCCGGCGCGTCGCCTTCTCGTAGCCCGGCAGGAGCGGCTCCATCGCGGCGAGCGCCCGCGTGGCGGGGTCGTAGCGGGGGCGGAAGAAGCTCGGGACGTATACGCCCGGGATCCGCGCGAGCCGCTCCAGCAGCTCCCCGCGCGACGCGCCGCCGTTCCGGAAGCCGCTCTGGGCCACCGCGTCGGCGATCTCGAGCGCGAGCTCCTCGCCCTCGCCGATGGCGAAGCAGTCGAAGAAGTCGGCGACCGGCTCGGGGTTGAAGGCGCAGGGACCGCCGCCGATGACGAGCGGGTGCCGGTCGTCGCGATCCCTGGCGAGGACCGGGATGCCGGCGAGGTCGATGAGCGCGAGCGCGCTCGGGTAGCAGAGCTCGAACTGGAGCGAGATGCCCAGGATGTCGAACGCGCCCACGTCGGCGCGCGACTCGAGGGTGAAGAGCGGCACGCCGCGCTCGCGCAGCAGCCCTTCGAGGTCGGGCCATGGGAGGAAGACCCGCTCGCAGGCGATCTCCGGCCGGTCGTTGAGCGCGTGGTAGAGGAGCCGGAAGCCGAGGTTCGACATCCCGACTTCGTAGACGTCGGGGAAGCCGAGGGCGAAGCGGACGCGCGCCGAGGCCAGGTCCTTCTGCACGCTGCCGAACTCACCGCCGACGTAGCGGGTGGGCTTCTGCGCGCACAGGATGAGCTCGTCGATCGCGGGGATGGTCGCGGGAGTTTCGCGCATCATTTCGCCGGGCGGCGGGTTCGAACCGCCGAGTGCCCTTGCTGCGTGACCCGCGGCAGGAGAGCAGAGCCGCGGAAAGGGCTGGCGTGTAGCACGGTTGCGCGAACCGCCGCAAGGCAGCCACCGCTGATCATCCCCCCTTCCACCGGGGGGCGGCGCGGAGTCCGGGATCGGACCGCCGCCCCGGCTCAGGCCTCCACCTTCACCTTGAAGCCGCCGTAGGCCATCCGCTTCGGATCCATCGGCATGGGCTCCTTCATCATCTTGAGCATTCGCGGATCCTTCATCACCTTGGCGTTCACCCGATCCCGGTGCTGGCGGGACTTGAAGGTGATCCACGAGAAGATCACCGTCTCGCCGCGCTTCGCCTTCGTGAGCTTCGGGAAGGGCGACGCCATGCCCGGCGGGACCTTCAGATCGTCCGCCACGCACTCGTGGTCCTCGAGCGCGCCGTTCTCCTTGAAGATGCGCGCGGCCTTCTTCGCGATCTTGAGGTACTGCGGGACGAACCGCTTCGGCACCGGCATGACGAAACCGTCGACGTAGTGCATGACTCCTCCTCGGACGGAGAGATAAGCCGCGCTTCGTCGGGACGCCGCACGTAGCAACGGTTTGCCGCCGGCCCCCCACCGGGATCCTTTGGCCGCGCAGGCGGGGGCGCGTGTAGGATCGCCCGCCCATGGGCAAGCGCGACACCCCTCCCCCGCCCGCCGCACCCGCGGCCGCCGTTCAACTCCCCGTTCGCGAAGCTCGCGGAGCGGCTGCCCGCCGTCCGTCCGCGCCGGCGCCCACGGCCGCCCCCCGCGCCCGCGGCGAAGCCCCCGAGGCCGCCGCCCGCCCGCGCGGTCGTCCGGCTCGAGCGGAAGGGGCGCGGCGGCAAGGAGGCGACGGTGATCGAGAAGCTGTCGCTGCCGCCGAAGGAGCTGGCCGCGTGGAGCGACGCGCTGAAGCGCACGCTCGGCTGCGGCGGCGCGGTGGAGGGCGACGCGATCGTCGTGCAGGGGGACCAGCGGGAGCGGGTCCGCAAGTGGCTGGAGGCGAAGGGGGTCGGCAAGGTGATCGCGGGCTGACCGGACCGGGCGCCGGCGACCGCTCGGACGTCACCTGACGATCCGGAACCCCGTCGCCACGCCCGACGCCGGCCCCCACGTCGTGTCCACCCACTCGACGGCTGCGCCCGGCGGCCCGTGCTCGCACCAGCGCGCGAAGACCTCGACCTTGCTGCGGTCCCCCTCCGCCTCGGCCTCGACGCGGCCGTCGGGAAGGTTCTTCACCCAGCCGTCGATCCCGAGCCGCTCCGCCTCGAAGACCGCTGACTGGCGGAACGCGACCCCCTGGACGAGGCCGGTGACGAGGAGGTGGACGCGGGCGAGCTGGTCGGGCATCGCGACCGATTCTTCCCGTTGGGACGGCGCGTCAAGGTGGCACTGCGCCGCGTCGGCGTTACTTCAGCAGCTCCCGGAACTCCTCCTCGCCGATCACCTTCACCCCGAGCGACCGGGCCTTCTCCAGCTTCGACCCGGCGTCCTCCCCGGCGACCACCAGGTCGGTCTTCTTCGAGACGCTCCCCGAGACCTTGCCGCCGCGCCGCTCAATCTCCGCCTTGGCGTCGTCGCGGCTCATCGACGTCAGCGCCCCCGGTGAGGACCACCGTCTTGCCGGCGAACGGCCCGCGCGCGTCGATCTGCTCGACCGCCGGCCGGACGCCAGCCTCGACGAGCCGGTGTACGACCCGGACGTTCTGCGGCTCGCTCGTCCAGGCACGGATCTCCGCGCGCCACCTCCGGCCCGACGTCCTTGACCGCCTGCAGCTCCTCCTCGGTCGCGGCGAGCAGCCTCTCCGAGGTCGCCGAAGTGGCGCGCGAGCGCCGCCGCCGTCGCCTCGCCGACCTGGGGGATCCCGAGCCCGAAGAGGAGGCGGCGCAGCGTCGTCGACTTCGAGCGCTCGAGCGCGTCCAGGAGGTTCTGCGCCGCCTTCTCGGGGAGCGCCCTGGGCTCGTCCTCCGCCAGCTTCTTCGGCCGGCTGAAGGCCCGCTGCCACTCCTCGAACGGCACGGCGTAGAGATCCGCGAAGTCCTTCACCAGCTTCCGCTCGACCAGCAGCGCGCAGAGCTTCTCCCCCAGCCCCTCGACGTCCATCGCCCTGCGCTGCGCGAAGTGGAAGAGGCGGGCCGTGAGCTGCGCCGGGCAGGCGGCGCCGGTGCAGCGGTTGACCTTCTCCCCCTCCTCACGGACCACGCGCGCCGCCGCAGACCGGGCAGGCGGTGGGGAAGGCGAACTCCACCTCGCCCGCCGGTCCGCCGCTCCTTGAGGACCTTCACGACCTCCGGGATCACCTCTCCCGCGCGGCGCATCAGCACCCAGTCGCCGACCCGGACGTCCTTGCGGCGCAGCTCGTCCTCGTTGTGGAGCGTCGCGTTGGTGACCGTGGCGCCCGAGAGCCGCACCGGCTCCACCACCGCCACCGGCGTCAGGACGCCGGTCCGGCCGACCTGCGCATGGATGCTCACGACCCTCGTGGCCTCCTCCTGCGGCGGGTACTTGAACGCGACGGCCCAGCGGGGCGTCTTGGACGCGGCGCCCAGCCGCTGGCGCCAGTCGAGGTCGTCCACCTTCACCACGATCCCGTCGGTGTCGTAGGGGAGCGCGAACCGCCCTTCGGCCATCTGGTCGCGGAACCGCTTCACCTCCTCGATGCCTTCGCAGGGCCGGCTGCCGGCGCCGGTGTCGAAGCCCCAGCCCCGGATCGCCTCCAGCTTCTCCCAGTGGGTCCGCCAGGGCGTCCCTTCGGGCGTCAGCGCCTCGTAGCCGACGAACGACAGCGGCCGCTCGCGGGTGACCGCCGCGTCCAGCTGCCGGAGCGAACCGGCGGCGGCGTTGCGCGGGTTGGCGAAGGGCTCGCCCCCCTCCTCCAGGATCCGCCGGTTCATCTCCTCGAAGTGCTCCTTCATCATGAGCACCTCGCCGCGCACCTCCAGGCGCGCCGGCGCACTCCCCTCGAGCGCGCGCGGCACGCCGCGGTGGGCGCCGCGCCGCCGGATCGTGAGGAGGTTGGCGGTGACGTCCTCCCCCTGCACGCCGTCGCCGCGCGTCGCGCCGTGCTGGAACCTCCCGCCCTCGTAGACGAGCTCGACCGCGAGCCCATCGAGCTTCGGCTCCACGACGTAGCGGACCTTCCCGCCCTCCGGCAGCGCGAGGAGCTTGCGCACCCGGGCGTCGAACTCGTCCAGCTCCGCGTCGGTGTAGGCGTTCGCGAGCGAGAGCATCGGCTCGCGGTGGGCCACCTTCTCGAACTTCTCGCTCGCCCGCCCGCCGACCCGCTGCGTGGGGGAGTCGGGCGTCGCCAGCGCCGGGTGCTCCGCCTCGAGCGCCTGCAGCTCCGTCATCAGCCGGTCGTACTCGGCGTCGGAGAGGATCGGCGCGTCGCGGTCGTAGTAGGCGTGGTCGGCGGCCAGGATACGCTGGCGCAGCTCCGCTGCACGTAGGGCGGTTTGCGACGGCATGCGGCGACTGTCGCCCAGCCGCCGCCCGGCGGCAACTGATGGCTCGACCCGGTCTCAGCGCCGCGCGAAGGCGAGCGCGGCGGCTGCGGCGACTGCGGCGCCGACGAGGAGCGCCCGCTGGGGCCAGCTCATCCCGGACCCGGCCGGCCCCACCGGCGAGGAGCCGGCTGGAGCCTGCCGTTGGCGGTGCGCAGCCGGCGCCGGATCGGGCTCCGGTTCGAGCCGCGCGTAGCGCTGCGCCGCCTCGGAGAAGTCGATCGCCTCCTTGACCAGGACGCTCCTGCACCTGCCCAGGGCCGCGGCGAGGAGCGGCTGCGCCTCGGCCGCGAGACCGTTGATCTCGAACAGGAGCTCGTCGATCTCGGCGAGCAGCGCCGCCACGGCGGCCTGATCCGCGCTCGCGCCGACGGGCGGCGCGGTCGCGAGCGCGACGCCGACCCGGACGCGCATGGCGGCCGCCCGGCGAACCGCGGCGGCGTCGAGCTCCACCGGCGTCCGGGCGAGCGAGACCTTCTCGAGGTCCGAGAGGGCGCCGGCGACCTGCGCGGCGACGCCGGCGATGGCCGGGACGGGTGGCACCGCGCCGGTCAGCTCGGCCAGGAGCGCGCGCTCGGCGAGCTCGAGATCGGGAGTGTTGCCTGGCCAGGCCGACGTCATCGCAACCCCATTTAAGCAGACGCGGCGCCGGCCCGCTCACGACCGGGGGCGACGGCTGCGTGGGCGGCGTTGACACCGCCTGCCGAGGGGCCTAATTTTTGGATTCCTGGCCCCGGGTTCCCGGGGCGCGCCGCCCGGCGCACACCACTGCCACACCCGCCCCCCCCTACATTTCGCCGTTCCCCAGGATCGACCCTATGGCGTCCGAAGCGACGACAACCGCAACCCCGAGCATCGCCGAGCTGAAGCACAGGAAGGTCGCCGAGCTGGCGAAGCTCGCGATCGAGCTGGGCGTCGAGGGGGCCTCGGTCCTCAAGAAGCAGGACCTCATCTTCGCGATCCTCCAGGCGCAGTCGAAGGCGGCCGAGGAGAAGAAGGAGGAGATGGAGGTCGCCGGAGAGGGGACGCTCGAGGTGCTGCCGGACGGCTTCGGCTTCCTGCGGAGCCCCGACTTCAGCTACCTCCCCGGTCCCGACGACATCTACGTCTCGCCGTCGCAGGTGCGCCGCTTCAACCTGCGCACCGGCGACACGCTCCGCGGGACGGTGCGCCAGCCCAAGGAGGGCGAGCGCTACTTCGCGCTCCTGAAGGTCGACTCGATCAACGGGGAGCCGCCCGAGGCGAGCCTGAACAAGGTCCTCTTCGACAACCTGACGCCGCTCTACCCGACCGAGCGGCTCTGCCTGGAGCACGACCCGAACGAGATGACGACGCGGGTCGTGGACCTCTTCTCGCCCATCGGCAAGGGGCAGCGGTGCCTGATCGTCTCGCCGCCCCGCGCCGGCAAGACGGTCATGCTCCAGAACATGGCCCACGCGATCACGGCCAACCACCCCGAGGTCACGCTCATCGTCCTGCTCATCGACGAGCGGCCCGAGGAGGTGACCGACATGGAGCGGACCGTGAAGGGCGAGGTGGTCGCCTCGACCTTCGACGAGCCGGCGACGCGCCACGTCCAGGTCGCCGAGATGGTGATCGAGAAGGCGCGCCGCCTCGTCGAGCACAAGAAGGACGTGGTGATCCTGCTCGACTCGATCACCCGGCTCGCGCGCGCCTACAACTCCACCGTGCCGCCCTCCGGCAAGATCCTCTCGGGCGGCGTCGACTCCAACGCCCTCCACAAGCCGAAGCGGTTCTTCGGCGCGGCCCGCAACATCGAGGAGGGTGGCTCGCTCACCATCATCGGCACGGCGCTGGTCGACACCGGCAGCCGCATGGACGAGGTGATCTTCGAGGAGTTCAAGGGGACCGGCAACTCCGAGATCGTGCTCGACCGGAAGCTGATGGAGAAGCGGATCTTCCCCTGCATGGACATCGGCAAGAGCGGCACGCGCAAGGAGGAGCTGCTCCTGCCGGCCGACTGGCTCTCGAAGATCTACATCCTGCGCCAGACCATCCTGAACGGCCTCGACAACGTCGAGGCGATGAAGTTCATCGTCGACAAGTTCCGCCAGGTGGAGAACCACGACGAGTTCTTCAAGATGATGGTCGGGGGCGGGAAGTAGCGAGCCCCACCCCAGCCCCTCACCCGCTTCCCGTGGAGCGGGGATCGGCTTGACGCAACCACCCGGATCCATTAGATCCCGCCCTTCCACAAGACAGGCCCGGACCATCGCCCGCTCCCGGGGGATGCAAGCGGCCGAAGAGGACACCATGAAGGAAGCCATCCACCCGGCGTACAAGCCCGCCCACGTCGTCTGCGCCTGCGGGAACATCATCGACACCCGCTCCACGCGCGGCGACTTCCACGTCGAGATCTGCGCCGGTTGCCACCCGTTCTTCACCGGCAAGCAGAAGATCATGGACACGGCCGGCCGCATCGAGAAGTTCAAGACCCGCTACGCGGCCACCCCCGCGCAGGAGAAGCCGGTCGCCAAGGTCGCGGCCGCCGCGCCCGCCGCCGCGCCGAAGAAGGCCGCCGCCGCGTCGGAGAACCGCGCCGCCAAGCGCGCGAAGGCCAACGCCGGCAAGCCGCCCAAGAAGGTGGAGGCCGCCGCCGAGGCGCCCGCCGCCGACGCGCCGGCCGCCGAGCCGAAGCCCGAGTAGCGCAGCCCCGCAGCCGCGGAGCACACGCAGCGCCTCCGGAAACGGGGGCGCTGCTGTCATTTCCAGGGGGCGTGCCGCCCCCTTCCGCGGGCCGAGCCCGCGGAACCTTCCCCCTGCTGCGCGGGGCCCCGCTCGCTCTCGCTTCGCTCGGCTCGCGCCCCGCGACGAGGGGAGATCCCTCCCCAGCTTTGCTGGGGCCCCTCCCCTTCTTGCGCTACAGTCCCCTCCGTGAACCCGCCCGCCGAGCCGGCCAGGCGCCCAGCCTCCCGCCAGGGGATGGTCGAGTACCTGATAGTCGTCGCCTTCGTGGCGCTCGTGATCGCCGGGGCGCTCGCCATCTTCGGCGACGAGATCCGCGCCGCGCTCGGCCCCACCCCCACCCGACCGCCGCAATGAGCCCGCTCGTCCTGATCGTCGACGACGAGCGCTCCAACCTCGAGTCGCTCGCACGCATCTTCGAGCGCGAGGCGTGGCGCGTCGCGGCCGCCGAGTCCGGCGCCGCCGCGCTGGAGATCGTCCGCCGCGACAGGCCCGCCGTGGTCATCACCGATCTCATGATGCCGGGGATGAGCGGGGAGGAGCTGCTCCGCGCGGTGAAGGCGCTCGCGCCCGAGATCGAGGTGGTGATGATGACCGCCCACGGCACGGTGGAGACCGCCGTCGCCGCGATGAAGGAGGGGGCGTACGACTTCATCACCAAGCCGTTCAAGAAGGCGGCGGTGGTGAAGAGCATCCGGCAGGCGCTGGAGAAGGCCTCGCTCGTCGCCGAGAACAGGGCGCTGCGGGCGCGGCTCGCCGCGCTCGCGCCCGGTGCCGGGGGGCTGCTCGGCGACGCGCCGGCCTTCCGCGCGGTCCTCGACACGATCCGACAGGTGGCGCCGACGCCGGCGTCGGTGCTGATCACCGGCGAGAGCGGCACCGGCAAGGAGCTGGCCGCGAGGCTCGTCCACGACCTCTCGCCGCGCGCCGCCGCGCCGTTCGTCCCCATCCACTGCGCCGCCATCCCCGAGACGCTCCTCGAGTCGGAGCTCTTCGGCCACGAGAAGGGGGCCTTCACCGGCGCCGTGGCGCGCAAGGAGGGCCGGCTGGAGCGGGCGAAGGGCGGGACGCTCTTCCTCGACGAGGTCGGCGAGATGCCGCCCGCCGCGCAGGTGAAGCTCCTGCGGTTCCTCCAGGACGGCGTCATCGAGCGCGTCGGCGGGAACGAGCAGCTCCGCATCGACGCGCGCGTCGTCGCCGCCACGCACCGCGATCTCTCGCAGCTCGCCAAGGAAGGGAAGTTCCGCGAGGACCTCCTCTACCGGCTCGACGTCGTCTCGGTCAGGCTCCCGCCGCTCCGCGAGCGGCGCGAGGACGTGCTGCTCCTCGCCGGCGCCTTCCTCGAGCGCACCGCTGCCAGCCTCCCGAAGCGGGTCACCGGCTTCACGCCGGGCGCGGCGTCGGCCCTCGAGCGCTACGGGTGGCCAGGCAACGTGCGCGAGCTCCACCACGCGGTGGAGCGGGCGGTCATCCTCTGCCGCGGCGACGTGATCGACGCAGGTGACCTCCCGGAGACGGTTCGCGCTGGCGTCGACGCCGGCGTGGGCGGGACTCCGTCGCCGCTCGTCCTCCCCTTCGGGACGCCGATGGACGAGGTCGAGCGGATCGTGATCAAGCGGACGCTGGAGCAGACGCGAGGCGACAAGAACCTCGCGGCGCAGATCCTGGGGATCGCCGCGCGGACCATATACCGGAAGCTCGACCGCGACGCAGAGGGGCGGCTCCTCGACCCCTCGGCCCCCCCCGAGGACGAGGACCCGGAGCCCCCTCACCGCCCTGCCTAATTGGCACCGGGTGGGTCCGGCCTGGCCCCGCATTGCCAAGTTGTCACCTCGCGGCCTCGACCCTGCCGTACCCGGCCGCGGGCTCCCGGAAAAGCCGCCGGGATACGGCTAGTTGCACTGGCCTCCCCCGGCCACGCCGCGGCACATGGGTTGCTCTACGGTCCAGGGCACACCTATGCTCGAGCGCTTCCTCAAAAAATACGTTTGGGCGGCCAACCTGCTGCTGCTCTTCCTCGCGGCGTGGTTGACCGCGAAGATCGTCAACACCTTCATCGCCGTGGCGATCCGCCCGACGCCGCACGTCGACCTGTCGCTCTCCTCCTCCGGCTCCGCGCCCCGGCAGGCAGCCCAGGTGGCGCTCGATCCGCAGCGGCTCTACCGGCTCATCGGGATCGAGCCACCGGCCGTGCAGGAGGCGCTCCTGGCCGCGGCCAGCGTCCGACCGCAGACCTGCGACGACGCCACCGCCGCCCCCGTCCGCTCCGACCTGCGGCTGGCGCTAGTCGCGTCGGTCCTCTCCGACCAGCCCAGGTGGTCGCTCGCCACGCTGCTCGATCTCGGGACGCGCGAGGCGCGCATCTATGGCGTCGGAGACTCCGTGCAGGGGGCTACGGTGGTCGGCCTCCAGCGAATGCGCGAGGAGCGCGACGCCACCGGGAACGGCTTCAAGGTGGTCGCGGTCCTGTGCAACGGCGGGACGAAGGAGTTCGTGGACCTCGACGAGGGCGCCGCCGGCGTGGAGGGCGCGCAGAACGTCGGCGTCGCGCCGCTGCCGCCACCCCGGTTCGGAGGGAAGGCCGCGGGGCCGCCGATGCAGGGGATCCGGTCCGTCGGCGACAACAAGTACGAGGTCTCTCGCGGCGTCATCGACCAGCAGCTCTCCAACCTGAGCACCATCTCCACGCAGGCCCGGATCGTCCCGTCGTTCAAGAACGGCGTCGCCAACGGGTTCAAGCTCTTCTCGATCCAGCCCGGCTCGCTCTACGCGTCGATGGGCATCGAGAACGGCGACGTGATCCAGCGCATCAACGGCTACGAGATCAACTCACCCGACCGCGCGCTGGAGCTCCTCACCAAGCTCAAGGAGTCGAGCAACGTCGTGATCGAGGCGGAGCGCGGCGGGCACGCGCTGCGCAAGGAATACAACATCACCGGTCCGTGACCGGGACCAGGGCCACGTCATGCGAACGCTCCTCACGCTCACGCTCCTCCTCCCGGCCCTCGCGGCGGCGCAGGCTCCCCAGCCCACCGCCCCGCGCCCCGTGCCGCCGCCGCGCCCCGGCTTCACGCAGCCCGTCCGCCCGACACCGCCCGCCCTTCCGACGGCCGCCCCGGCTGCCGTCCCCGGGACGGTCCCGCCCGCAGCCGCCAGGCCGGCCGCCGCCCCCGCCACCGGCCGCGGCGAGGGGCGCTGCCAGCCGCTCCAGGGACGGTTCATGCTCACCTTCAACAAGGCCGAGCTGGTGGACGTCCTCGAGCAGGCGAGCCGCTGGACCTGCCGCAACTTCATCTACACGGACGAGATCGCGCGCGGGAAGATCACGCTGCTGTCCAAGACGGCCGTCAACGCCGACGAGGCCTACGCCGCGTTCCTCGCCACGCTCTCGGCGAACAACATCGCCATCTACCCGACCGGCCGCTACTACAAGCTGGTCCGGATCGGCGACGCCAAGAAGGTCCCGATCCCCACCTACGTGGGTGACAGGTCCCCGACACCGGCCCTAGAGCAGCCGATCACCAAGCTCATCCGGCTCACCAGCGTCGACGCTGACCAGATGAAGGGGATCCTCAGCGGCTTCCTGTCGCCGCAGGGGGCCGACATCCAGGCCATCCCGCCCGACGTCCTGATCATCACCGACATCGGCCTCAACATCCGCCGGCTCGAGAAGATGATGGAGGCGATCGACCGGCCGGGGCTCGGCGACCAGGTCCGCTTCATCCAGCTGCGGTGGGCGCCGGCCAAGGAGATCGCGGAGAAGCTCAACCAGATCTTCCAGCAGTCGGGGGGCGGCCCGGCGCGCGGCAAGCGGCCGGGCATCAGCGCGGCGCCAGGCGCCGCCGGCGCACCCGCGGCCTCGAGCGGCGGCGAGGTGTCCGTCACCAAGATCATGCCGGAGGAGCGCAGCAACAAGCTCATCGTCATCGCCGACGAGAAGAGCTTCGCCAAGATCCAGGAGCTGGTGGCGCAGCTCGACGTCCCCACCGCCGGCGAGGGGGGGATCCACGTCGTCTTCCTCAAGAACGCCAGCGCCGAGGACATCGCCGCCACCCTCTCGGCGCTCTCCCAGGGGAAGTCGAGCTCGCAGCGCGGCCGGCGGCGGCGCGCCCCGACCCGGCCCGCCCAGCCGGCCGAGCCGCCAGCGCCGCGCGCCGCGGCTGCGGCCGGAGCCGCCACCGCCGAGATCCTCTCGGGCGAGGTGAAGGTCACCGCCGACAAGAGCCAGAACGCGCTCGTCATCCAGGCGGGCGGCAGCGACTTCCAGGCCATCTCCACGGATCATCGAGAAGCTCGACCGCCCGCGCCGGCAGGTCTTCGTCGAGGCCGTGATCATGGAGGTGAACCTGAACGACGTCCATGCAGCTCGGCGTGGGGGCGCACGACCTCGTCCCGGTGAGCATCAACGGCGAGACGAGCGTCCTCCCCCTCGTCTCGGCGCCCGGAGGCGCTCTCCTCCCTCGGCCTCAACACGGCCGACGGGGCTGAACGAGTCTCGTGAAGCTGGGCGGCTTCCTCACCGGCCTCGCCGGCCCCGATCTCCGGCGAGTTCAAGGCGCTCACCGGCCTCGAGTTCCCGTCGATCGGCCTCGTGATCCACGCGCTCCAGTCCAACTCGGACGTCAACGTCCTCTCGACCCCGCACCTGCTCGCCGCCGACAACGAGGAGTCCGAGATCTCGGTCGGCCAGAACGTCCCGTTCCAGTCCGGCTACGCGCCGCCCGGCCTCAGCTCGCTCCTCAGCGGGACCTCGGGGACGGCCACCACGGCGCTCGCCGGCCTCTCGTCGTACATCGCGCCGATCCAGCGCCAGAACGTGGAGCTGAAGCTCAAGATCAAGCCGCAGATCAACGAGGGCGACAACGTCAAGCTCACCATCGAGGAGCAGACCGAGGAGATCGCGAGCGTCGACCAGCTCCTCGGACCCACCACCTCCAAGCGGAGCGTGAAGACCCAGATCGTCGCCCGCGACCAGAGCACCATCGTCATCGGCGGGCTCATCCAGGACCGGAACACCAAGACCGTGAAGAAGGTCCCGCTCCTCGGCAGCCTGCCGATCATCGGCTGGCTCTTCCGCGACACCGTCACGAGCAAGCAGAAGACGAACCTGCTGCTCTTCCTCACCCCGTACATCATCAGGGACGAGAGCGACTACCGGCGCATCTTCGAGCGGAAGCGGAAGGAGCAGCAGGAGTTCATCGAGGCCTTCTACGGCACCAAGTCCAAGTACGACGTGGCCATCGAGTGGGACCGCAAGGCCGGCCCCTTCTCCCGCATCCACCGCGCGGTGAACGAGGAGTCCCAGCGGCTCGAGAACGGCGGGCCTGGGCTCCCGGGCGAGGGCATGACCCAGCCCGGCGCGGCCCCCACGCCGGGGCCGGGGCCCGGTACGGGCGCGGGCAAGGATTACTACGACGCCGCCGACGAGCCGGTGCCCCGCGTGACCGACGAGGACGCCGGCGACCTGCCGGAGACCGAGACGCTACCTCCGGGCCCGTCGGCGCCGCCGCCAGGTGGAGCCGCCCAGCCGCCGCCGCAAGCGCCGCCGCCGAACGGGGCCACCCAGCCTGCGCCGGCCCCGGCCCAGGGGCAGTGACGATGTCGGGTGAAGCGCTGACGGAGACCCTCCCGCCCGGCGGCGAGCCGCCGCAGGCGGACCTGACCGAGCGGACGGCCGTCATCTCGCATGGGCCGGCGTGGCTCTGCGGCCGCCTCCTCGGCGAGATCCTCGTCGAGACGGCGAAGCTTCCTCGCGAGCGGCTGGACGAGGCGCTTGCGTCCCAGCGTGGCGAGCTGGCAGGGACGCGCATCGGCGAGATCCTGGTCCGTCTGAAGGCCGCCACCGAGGACGAGGTGCTCCGGGCGCTGGCGCTCCAGCTCGACCTCCCCTTCCTCGACAAGATCGACACCGACGCGATCCCCGGCGACCTGCTGAAGCGGATCCCGATCAACTTCGCGAAGCAGGCCCGCGTGCTGCCGCTCGGCCTGGGCACCGACGCCGCCGTGCGGGTCGCCGTGGCCGACCCGCTCGACACCTCTGCCCAGGAGAGCCTGGGGCAGCTCCTGGGCGCACCGGTGGCCGCGGAGGTCGCGGCGCCCCAGACCGTCGTCGACGCGATCAACAAGGTCTACGACCGTGCCTCCGACGAGCACGAGAAGCTCATGGAGGACCTCGAGACCGAGGACCTCGAGAGCGTCGCGCACGAGCTGGAGGAGCCCGCCGACCTGCTCGAGGCCGACGACGAGGCGCCGATCATCCGGCTCGTCAACTCGCTCATGTTCCGCGCCGTGAAGGAGCGGGCGAGCGACATCCACATCAACCCCGAGGAGAAGGACATCTCGGTCCGCTACCGGATCGACGGCGTGCTCCGCGAGGTCATCCGCCCCCCGAAGCGCTTCCAGGCGTCGATCGCCAGCCGCATCAAGATCATGGGCGGCCTCAACATCGCAGAGAAGCGGCTCCCGCAGGACGGGCGCATCAGGATCAAGATCGCCGGCAAGGACGTCGACATCCGGCTCTCGACGGTCCCCACCGCCAACGGCGAGCGGATCGTGATGCGCCTCCTCGACAAGTCGAGCGTCGTGCTCGACCTCGGGAAGCTCGGCTTCGAGCCGTGGCAGCGGAAGATCATGGACGGGCTCGTGACGCGGGCCCACGGGATCGTGCTGGTCACGGGCCCCACCGGGTCCGGCAAGACGACGACCCTCTACGGCGCCCTCTCCCAGATCAACTCGCCGGACCTCAACATCCTGACGATCGAGGACCCGGTCGAGATCCCGCTCAAGGGCGTCGGCCAGGTCCAGGTGAACCCCAAGATCGAGCTCACCTTCGCGAACGGCCTCAGGTCCTTCCTCCGCCAGGACCCCGACGTCATCATGGTCGGCGAGATCCGCGACCTCGAGACGGCGGAGATCGCGATCCAGGCCTCGCTCACCGGCCACCTGGTCCTCTCCACGGTCCACACGAACGACGCCGCCGGCGCCGTGACCCGCCTCGTGGAGATGGGGGTGCAGCCCTTCCTCGTCGCCTCGTCGCTCTGCGGCGTCCTCGCCCAGCGGCTCGTCCGCGTCCTCTGCAGCGAGTGCCGCCAGCCCTACGTGCCGACGAAGGAGGAGCGCGACCTGGCTTACATCACCGACAAGATCCTCGAGCAGGCGGGGAGCCCCACCCACCTCTACCGCGCCGTAGGCTGCCCTGCCTGCCAGGGGACCGGCTACCAGGGGCGCACCGGGATCTACGAGCTGATGCTGATCGACGACGACGTCAGGCAGCTCATCCTCAAGAACGTCGACTCCAACACCATCAAGAAGGCGGCCGTCGATCACGGCATGCTGACGCTGCTCCAGCACGGTGCCTACAAGGTGGCGCTCGGGATCACCACCGCCGCCGAGGTCCTCTCGGTCACCGCCGAGGACATCTAGGAGCCCATGCCAGTCTTCCAGTACAAGGCGCTCGACGCCGCGGGCAAGACGGTCCAGGGGCTCATGGAGGCCGACAGCCCGAAGACGCTGCGCGTCGCGCTCAAGCGGGACGGCGTCTTCCTCACCGAGGTGCTGGGTGCCCAGGAGCAGAAGGCGCAGGCGGCGCGCGACGTCTCGGTGCGCCGCGTGCTGCTGGGGCGGGTGAGCGCGACCGACCTCGCCATCATGACCCGGCAGTTCGCCGTCCTCATCGGCGCGGGCATCCCGCTCGTGGAGGCGCTCGGCGCGCTGGTCGAGCAGCTCGATCACGAGCGGCTGAAGCGGGTCATCTCCGACGTGAAGCAGCGGGTCAACGAGGGCACGGCGCTCGCAGACGCGCTCGCCGCGCACCCGAAGGTCTTCGCGACCCTCTACGTGAACATGGTCCGCGCGGGCGAGTCCTCGGGCGCGCTGGACGTCGTCCTGATCCGGCTCGCCGACTTCACCGAGAGCCAGGCGCGGCTCCGCTCCAAGGTCATGGGGACCATGGCCTACCCGGCCTTCATGATGATGATCGGCACGGTCATCCTCGGCGTCCTCTTCGCCGTGGTCATCCCCAAGATCGTGAAGATCTTCGACGACAGCCGCGTGGCGCTCCCCTGGTACACGCGGATCCTCATCTCCATCTCCAGCTTCGTCTCGAACTGGTGGTGGGCCATCGTCCTCGCGATGATCGCGGCCGTCTGGGGCTTCTTCCGCTGGCGCGGGACGAAGGAGGGGCGGGCGCGCTGGGACCGCTTCGTCCTCCGCATCCCGATCTTCGGCAAGCTCATCCGGATCATCGCCATCGGCCGCTTCGCGCGCACGCTCTCCACGCTCCTCAAGAGCGGCGTGGGGCTCCTCACCGCGATGGACATCGTCCGGAACATCGTCGGCAACACGCGGCTCGCCGAGGTGATCGAGCAGGCGCGCGACGCCATCCGGGAGGGCGAGTCGATCGCGGCCCCCCTCAAGCGCTCGGGCGAGTTCCCGCCACTGGTCCACCACATGGTCGCGGTCGGCGAGCGCTCCGGCTCGCTCGAGGAGATGCTCGGCAACGTCGCCAAGGCCTACGAGGACCAGGTCGAGACGACGATCGGCGCCCTCACCTCGCTCCTCGAGCCGATCATGATCATCTGCATGGGCGCAGTCGTCGCCTTCATCGTCGTCTCGGTCCTGATGCCGATCCTTCAGCTCAACACCCTCGCAGGAGGCTGACCTTGAAAGTCCATACGCTTCGCGCCGCGCCTCGCGGCATGACCCTCATCGAGATCCTCGTCGTGCTCGTCATCATCGGCCTCATCGCCACGGCCGTGGCCGTCAACGTCGTGGGGGCCGGCGAGAAGGCGCGCGGGGACCGCGCCAAGGCGGACGTGCAGCGGATCGCCAGCGAGGGGGTGGAGGCCTTCAAGGTGATGCGCGGCCGCTTCCCGACCTCCGACGAGGGGCTCGACATGCTGGTCAAGGAGAAGTTCCTCAAGGCCAACTCGAAGAGCGGGAAGATCGAGGATCCCTGGGGCAAGCCCTACGTCTACCTCTACCCCGGCCAGGACCACCCCGACGCCTTCGACGTGAAGTCCTACGGCGCCGACGGCGCGCCCGGCGGCGAGGGCGAGAACGCCGACGTCGTCAACTACTAGGCTCCCGATGGCCCGTCCCCTCCAGCACCGCGCCGGCTTCACGCTCATCGAGCTGATGATCGTGATGACGATCATCGGCCTGCTGGCCGCCGCGGCCGGCCCGGCGCTGGGCGGGATCACCGGCGCAGACGCGCGCAAGGCGGCGGGTGAGGTCTCGGGGTCGATGCGCTGGCTCTTCGACAGCGCCTCGGTCCGGCACGCCACCTGCCGGCTGGTCCTCTCGCCTGCGGAGCGGAGCTTCTGGGCGGAGTGCACGCCGGGCCGCACGACGATCGAGCGCGACCCGGAGAAGGCGAAGGCCCCGGACGAGCCGGATGCGTCCGCGACGGGCGCGGGGGCCAACGGCTTCGCCGCCTTCGAGGATCCGATCGTCCGCAAGCGCGAGCTGCCCGGCGACACGATCTTCAAGGCGATCCGGATCGACGGCCGCGACGCGCCGCTCGAAGGGGCGCCGGCCTACGTCCACTTCTTCCCGGGCGGCCGCGCGCAGGCGGCGCGCGTGACGCTCGCCGACGGCGACCACGTCTTCACCGTGCGGCTCGAGCCCTTCACCGGCCGGGCGCGAGTGAGCGCGGGCGAGCCCGAGGGGCGCGACGAATGAGCCGGCTCTTCGCTCTCGCTGCGCTCGGCTCGCGTCCCGCGCCTCGGGCGACGCCCTCGGAGGCGCGTCGCAGCCCCGCCTTCACGCTGCTCGAGGTGATGGTGGCGATCGCCATCCTCGCGTTCGCGCTCCTCTCGGTGAGCGACATCGTCTCGGGGTCTCTCCGCAGCCAGGTGCTGGCCCGCGACCTCGAGGTCGCGACGCTGCTCGCGCGCGGCAAGATGGCCGAGCTGACCGAGAAGTACGAGCGGGAGGGGTTCTCCCTCGGCGGCGACGAGGAGGACGGCACCTTCGAGGACGAGGGGCACCCCGAGTTCAAGTGGCGCGCGAAGGCGATCGAGCCCCAGGGGACGCTCGACGGGAAGGCGCTCGCCGGGATCCTGCTCGGCGGCGGCAGCATCCAGGACTTCCTCGCGCCCAAGGCCGACGCGGACGGGCGCCAGCAGGTGAACCCGCTGGCCGAGGGCATGGCGGCGATCGTCGAGCAGCAGCTCAACGTCCTGGCGCAGTCCGTGAAGCAGGGTGTCCGTGAGCTGCGACTCACGGTCTCGTGGAAGGAGGGGGCGCGCGACGAGTCCTTCACGGTCACCACCCACCTCGTCGTCATCAAGCCCACCGGCACGGGGGTCACGCAGTGACGGCGCGCGGGCTCACGCTCATCGAGGTGATGATCGCCATGGCCATCACGGCCGTCATGGGGGCGATGGTCGCCGGCGCGATCACCCAGGTCGACCACGCCTCCGAGGTGACGCGGGCACAGGACGAGCGTTACGGCGAGGCGCGCCGTGCGCTCACCCGGCTCTCCAGCGAGCTCGCGACGGCCTTCGTCAGCGACCACTACTACCGGGGCCGCTTCGCCGACGGGCGCCCGACCCTCTTCCGCGGGCGCGAGGACGGCGTCCTCTTCACCACCATGGCCCACGTCCGGCTCTTCCGGGGCGCGAAGGAGTCGGACCAGGCGGTCGTCGAGTACTCGGTCGACGACGATCCCGAGAGCCGCGACGGCGAGGCGCTCTTCCGGCGCGAGAAGCTCGGGATCGACGGCGACCCGGACCGCGACGGCCGGCGGGACGTCGTGGCCCGCGGCGTGAAGCGGCTCACGCTCTCGTACTGGGACGCGAAGAAGAAGGAGTGGGTGCGGGAGTGGGACACCTCCCGCGTGGAGCGCGCCAACGAGCTCCCCACCCTGGTCCGCGCCGAGATGGAGCTCTCGCTCGCCGACGGGCGGCTCGAGCGGCTCTCCTCGGCTGCCCGGATCGCCATCACCCGCCCCCTGGAGTTCTGATCGTGGCCACCCCGCTCGCATGCACGCGCCACGCCTCCCGCCGCCGCGATCCCGGCGCAGCGCTGCTGGTCGTCATCGTCTCGATCGCCATCCTCACGGCCATCGCGGTGGATCTCGCCTACAACACGCGCGTGTCGCTCCTCACGGCGGCCAACTCGCGCGACGAGCTGAGGGCCGAGTACCTCGCGCGCGGCGCGACGCAGCTCGCGCGCCTCGTCCTGCAGTTCCAGAAGCAGCTGGACGACGCGCCCGCCGGCGGGCTGAAGGTCCAGGTCTGGAGCCTCGTACCGGTCACGAGCGCCCTCACCACCGGCATCTTCGGCGCCGGCGAAGACGGCGGCGGGTCGCCCGCGACGTTCGAGGCCAGGATCGAGGACGAGGGGACCAAGGTGAACGTCCAGTTCGACCAGGCCTTCGCGGGCGGCAACCTCCTGGGCGCGGAGGTGAAGGCGCTGCTCGAGCTCGTCGGCGACCAACGCTGGGACGCGCTCTTCGATCGCGAGGACGCGAACGGCCTCAAGGTCACCCGCACCGACCTCGCCGTCTACCTGCGCGACTGGACCGACGACAACGCCACTGGCTCGGCCTTCTCCGCCGCGCTCAACCCGCCGTTCGCCGACGGCTTCGGCGACGAGAGCCAACCGTACTCGCGGGGCGAAGACCGGTACGAGCCGAAGAACGCGCGCTTCGACTCGCTCGACGAGCTCTACCTCGTGGCCGGGATCGACGACGCCTTCATGGCCGCCTTCGGCGGCCACCTCACCGTCTACACGCACCTGTCCGGCCGCATCAACGTCAACACGCTCGACGAGAAGGAGCTGCTCCTGATCGCCCGCGTGATGGCGGACCCCCCGGGGCAGCCGGCGCTCACGGACCTCGCCTTCCCGGGGAAGCTGAGGAAGGCGGTGGTCGAGAGGCGGCTCGGCGGGATCGTCACGATCGCCCCAAAGGACTTCGCGGAGCTGCTCCCGCCGCTCGGCGTCACCGTGGGAGCTGCCGCGCTGAGTGGCGCCGACAGCCCCTTCACCGACCGCTCGCTCGTCTACCGGATCCGCGCGACCGGCGCTGCAGGCGCGACCGAGCGGCGTGTCGACGCGGTGGTCTCCTTCGATTCGAGCCAGAACAGGGGGCAGCCCGCGCCAGACGGCGGGCTCCTGCTCCACTGGCGCGAGGAATGACAGAATGGCCCAGACGATCCTAGGCCTCGACCTCGGCTCCCACTCCGTCAAGGCGGTGCTCGTCGAGAGCACGCTTCGCGGGTGGACCGTCACCGGCGCCGCCAGCGTCCCCGTCCCGCCCACGCTCGAGGGCCAGGAGCGCTCGCTGCGCGACCGGCAGGCCGCCGCGGTCCGCGACCTGCTGGCCGCGAGAGGCTGGACGCCGGACACAGTGGCGGCCGCCGTCCCCGGGGCCGCCGCCGCCTCCCACGTCGTCACCCTCCCCTTCACCGATCCGCGCCGGATCGAGCAGACCATCGCGTTCGAGATCGAGGGGCAGATCCCGTTCGAGCTGACCGAGGTCGCCTGGGACTGGCAGCCGATGACCGCGCGCGACGGGAAGTCGGAGCTCTACGTCGGCGTGGTCCGCAAGGAGGAGCTCTCGGGGCTGCTCGCCTCCCTCGCGTCGGCGGGGATCGACCCGCGCGTCGTCATCCCGGCGGCGCCAGCGTACGCCTCCCTCCTGGGCCACGACCTGCTGGCCGCAGAGCCAGCCCCGACCCTCGCGGTCCCCGTCCCGGCGACCGCGATCCTGGACGTCGGACAGGAGCGGACGAACGTCTGCGTCGTCGCGGACGGCACCTGCGAGGCCGCCCGCAGCTTCGCGTTCGGCAGCGCGCACGTGGTCCGGTCGCTCGCCCGCGACCTGGCGATCCCGGAGCCGGACGCTGCGCTGCTGCTCGCGTCCGAGCTGGACGGCGTCGCGCCCCCGGAGCCCCTCCTCTCCCTCTCGACCGAGCCGCGCGCCGCGGAGGCGCTGCGGCGGGCGCTGGCGCCGCTGGTTCGCGAGCTGCGGGCCACGCTCCGCGCCTGGCGCGCCCGCGGGCCGGCGCGCCCGGTCGCGGCGCTCCTGCTCGCCGGTGGCCTGGGGCGCCTCCCCGGCCTCCCGGAGCTGCTCGGTCCCGAGGTCGAGGGGCCCATCTCGCCCCTCGCCCTCACCGGCCCCACTGCGGAGGGGATCCCGGCGCGGGAGGTGCCCGGCCTTCGCGCTGGCGCTCTCGCTCGCCCTGCGGCTCGGCGGCCGCTCGCCGCGGCTCAACCTGCGTCGCGGCGACCTCGCCTACACGCGCGACTTCGAGCACCTCAAGGGCCGCCTGGTGCGGCTCGGGGTCCAGGCGCTGCTGGTGGTGATCCTGGCGATCGTCGGCGCGGGCGTGCAGGCCTGGGCGCTCACCCGCCAGGAGGACGCGCTCGACAAGGCGCTCTGCGAGGCGGAGCAGAAGATCCTCGGCAAGTGCATCGACAACTACGAGATCGCGGTCCAGACGCTCCGTGGCCGCGGCACGCCCACCGCCGCGATCCCGAAGGTCACCGCCGTCGAGGTGCTGGCGGAGCTGACGGCCAGGCTGCCGGACGGCGTGCCGATGCGGTTCGACCGCGTGGAGATCACGCGCGACAAGCTGCACGTGCAGGGCACCACCGAGGCGGCGGAGAACGTGGACAAGCTGGTCGGCGCGCTGCGCGGCTCCCGCTGCTTCGGCGACGCCAGGTCGGGCGGCGCCCGCCGGCGCGGCACCGAGGCGAAGTTCGAGTTCTCTGCCGACGCCTCGCTCACCTGCGTCGAGGGGGCCGTGGAGCCCGGGAGGAAGCCGTGATGGAGACGCTCCGAAAGCTCCGCGCCGACGCAGGCGCCTGGCTCGGCAGGCTCCGCGCCCAGCTCGAGGCGTGGTTCAACCGGCTCTCGCCACGTGAGCGCATCCTGGTCTCCGGCGCGACCGCGGCGGTGATCGCCTTCGTCATCCTCATGGTCGTGACGCGCATCTCGATGGCCACCACCGCGAGCCAGCGCCGCATCGAGGAGAAGACGCGGGTCCTCTCCCAGGTGGCGCAGCTCGCAGAGGGCTACCGCCGCGCCCAGGCGGAGCGCCACGCCCTGGAGGCGCGGCTGAAGGCGCCGCCGATCCCGATCATGACGCACGTCTCCCAGACGGGGCAGACGCTCGGCATAGAGGTGGGCGACCTCCGCCCGTCCGGCGCCCCCGAGGAGACGGACGGGATCGTGGCCGAGAGCGTGGAGGTCAGCCTCCCGCGCATAGATCCCGCGAAGCTCGGCCGCTTCCTCCAGGCGCTCGAGGGCGGCCAGGGGGTGGTCCGCGTCCGCCGCGTCAGGCTCGCCACGCGGTCCGACGACCCCAAGGTGGTCGACGCGACGGTCGTCGTCTCCAACTTCCAGCTCAAGGGCTGAACGTGAAACTCTCCCTCTCTCGTCTCCGGCAGATCGACTGGAAGGTCTGGAGGCCGCGGCTCGCGTACGCCGCCTTCTTCGCCCTGGCGTTCGTGCTCGCCTTCCGCCAGACGTTCCCCGTGGAGGCGCTGAAGGAGCGGCTCATCCTCGAGGCGAGCGCCCGCGGCTGGCAGGTGGACTCGGCCGAGGTGGGGCCAGCAGGGATCGTCGGGATGCGCGCCACCGACGTGGTCCTGGAGGATCGCGGCGGGCTGCGCGTGTCGCTCGAGGAGGTCTCGGTCTCCTTCCGGCTGCTGCCGCTCCTCGTCGGCCGCAAGAGCGTGTCGTTCGACGTGAAGGTCTGGGACGGCACGATCGAGGGGACGGCGGACGTCGGGGCCGGCGATCGACGGATCGTCGCGGCGATCGCGGGGCTCGACCTCGCTCGCGCCGCGCCGCTGCGCCAGGCGCTCCGGCTGGAGCTGCTCGGACTCCTCTCCGGCAGCGTCGACGTGACGCTCCCCGGAGAGCCCAACGCCAAGCCGAGCGGACGCGTCGAGCTCGCCGTGGCGGAGGCCGGCGTGAACGGCGGACAGCTCCCGCTCCCGGGCATGAGCACCCCGCTCAACATCCCGCGCGTCGGCCTCGGCGGGCTGGCCGCCGACGTCGTGCTCGCCGGCGGGAAGGGGACCTTCGACAAGCTCGAGGCGCGCAACGGGGAGGCCGAGCTCAACTCGGACGGGCTCTACTTCGTGCCGCAGGGACGGCTCGCGACCTCTCCGATCTACGGGAAGATCGGCGTCAGGATCTCCGACGCCTTCCTCGATCGCCCGGGCAACGCCTCGTTCAAGGCGCTGCTCGACCTCGCCCTGAAGGGCGCGCGCGGAAAGGACGGCTTCTACGCGCTCCAGCTCTACGGCAGCCTCGGGAGCCCGCAGGCGCGCCCGATCGCGGCCGGCGGCGGCGTGGGACCCGGCATGCAGCGGATGCCCGCGTTCCCGGGACCCACCGCTCCGCAGCCGCCCAACGTGCCAGGGGGGCCTCCCGGCCCGAGCCCGACGCGTCCGCGCCGCCCGGCCCCAGGGCGTTCGAGAGGTCCGGCCCGCCAGGCGGGCGCCAGACCCGCTCTTCCCGGCCGGCCGGCCGCCGAGGATGAGGCGGCAGCAGCAGACGCCCGAGGACTGATCACCCCAGCCTGAAGCGGGCGATCTGCTCCTGCAGGGCGCGGGCCTCCTGGCCCAGCTGCTCCGCCACGGCGAAGAGATCCTCCACGGCCCCCTCGTGCTCCGCTGCGCGGGACGAGAGCGCCCTCATCGAGTCGCGTACGCGGCGGTTGGCGGCGGCGTGCTCCTTCGCGGCGCGCGTGGTGTCTGCGATGAGCGCCTCCAGCCTCCCCACGTTCTCGAGTTGCCGCCCTGCGCCGCCGACGTTCCCGTCCAGCGCCCGGGTGAGCTCGTCGGCCATCGCGCCGACGTTACGCGCCACCGCCTCGACGCCCCCGACGCTGCGCCCGACCATCTGGACCGCCACCGTGACGGAGCGCGACCCGTCCGCGATCGACTGGACCAGCCGGGCAACGTCCCGCGTGGCGCTGGCGTGCGACTCGGCCGCGCGGCGCATCCCGCCGGCGGCCTCCCGGCCGGTGGCCGTCGAGCGCTGGATGAGCGTGAGGGCCTCGTAGGAGTTGCGCGCGAGCTGGACCCCCTCGCCCGCCAGCGCGTCGCCGCGGTCGATGAGGGCGGTCGTAGCCTCCACCTCCTCGCGCACCGAGTGGACGATGTCGCCGATCGACTTGGTCGAGCGCGAGATCTGCGCGGCGAGCTCGCGGATCTGGTCGGCGACCACGGCGAACGCCTTGCCGTGCTCCCCCGCCTGCGAGGCTATGATCGAGGCGTTGAGCGAGAGCAGGTTGGTGCGGCCGGCGACCTCGGCGATGAAGTCGACCACCTGCTCGATGTCGTCCGAGCGGCGGCCGAGCACGCTGATGCGCCGGTGGGCGTCGCCGACGGCGGCTCGCAGGGTCTCGATGCCGTGGACGGTCTCCAGGACCACGCCGCCGGCGCGCTCCGACATCTGCGCGACCGCCTCGGCGTTCGACTCCCCCTCGCCGGCGGTCTTCTCCACCGTGGTCGCCGACGTCCGGACGGCGGACAGGCTGTTCCCGGCGTCGGTCGCGAGCGACTCCAGCTCCTGGAGCTGCAGCTCCGCGTCGTGCCCCGCGCTGGCGAGCCGTCCTACGTCGGAGAGCGTCGTCTCGACCGCTCGCTCCAGGTCGGTCCCCTTCCGGCGGACCTCCTCGAAGGCGGAGGCCGTCTCGCTCACCAGGGTCGTGGTCAACTCGACGAAGGACTGGAGCGAGTCGATGCCACGCGTGACGAGCCCCATCGAGCCCTCCATGGCCTCCACCGCGCCGTCCACCGCGACGACGGTGGCGTGCTGCTCGAGCGCGCCCGCGCGCACCCGCTCCGCGATGCCCGCGGTCGCGCGGGCGCCCAGCGCCACCTCCTCGTTCGCGGCGCGGACGTCCCGTAGGAGGGCGCGCAGCCCGCTCGCCATGCGCCGGAAGTCGGTGGCGAGCATCCCCATCTCGTCGCGCGTCAGGCTGGGCGGGCTCGCGGTGAGGTCGCCGGACGCGATCCGGTCGGCTGCGCGCCCGAGCGTGCGGAACGGGTTGGTGATCGCGCGGGCGGCGTACCAGGCCAGGAGCCCGGCGGCCAGGAAGACCGCGAGGCCGATCCCCGCCATGCCGACCACGAACTCGCGCCTGCGCCGCACGAGCAGCGCCTCGTCGAGCATCGAGACGAGGGTGCGGCCGCCGGGCGTGCGCGTGGAGACGAACCAGCCGCCCGTCACGCGCTTGATCGTCCCGCCGCCGAAGGCGCCCGCGAACGGGACCGTCATCCGCCCGGCGCGGGAGTCGGCGCGCGCGAGGATCTCGCCGCGCGGCCCCAGGACCGCGGTCGGGAAGTGGCTCACGTTGAAGACCGCGAGCGCCTGCGCGCCGGGGGAGAGCTCCGTCGACGGATCACCCTCCCCGGCCGCCAGGGCCCCCTGCTGCGCGCCGAGCGCTGCGTCGACGAGGTCGCGATCCATGTCGGCGCGGTAGCGCGTGTAGCCCGTGGCGCCGACCAGCAGCAGCGCGATGAAGAAGACGCCGAGGCAGGCGACCAGGATCTTGGCGCGGACGCTGCCGCGAAGGCCCGTCTCGGCGCCTGGGCCGAGCCCCTCTATCTCGCCTGCGATCAGCGACGCCGACGCCGAGTAGGAGAGCATCCCTGCGAGGAGCGCCGTGGCGACGCCGACCGCGACCCCGGCCCACGCCAGATCCGGCGCGTCACCGGTCTGCAGCGCGGGCGACGACACGAGGAGGATCCCCGCGGTCGCCACGAAGAGCACGGTCAGCCCCATCCGGATCGGCAGGCGATGCGCCGAGATGGCCGCGTACACCGCCTCCTCGCGGGTGAGGGCGGCGGCGCGGGCGAGCGCCCGCCGGAAGGCGCGCGTGTAGAGCAAGGCCGCGCCTGCCGCCACCGCGTACTCGAGGGCGGCCACCCAGGTGAACGCGGAGCGGAGCGAGGAGACCTGCTCGCTGCCGAGCGGGTTCACGCCGCGGGTGACGTACCAGCCGAGGAGGGCGGAGCCGAGGAACGCGAGGCCGATGTCACGCAGGAGCCGCAGGAGAAGAGCCATCGCGCGTCGAGTCTAGATGATTGGGACGGGGTCAGGAAAAAAGGGTCCGGCAGCCGCTCTGGTGACGATACATCGCACGTCACGCAACGCCGCGTATTGATGGGCGAATTCTTCTGGGGGCCATCCAAACAGGGGGGTGACCGAGCATAAAACCCCGTGTGATCATAGGCTTGGATTGAAACGGCCCATGGGGTGTGCTACCCCTCCGGCCATGCGGATCAAGCGGCTCGATGTCGTCGGGTTCAAGTCATTCATGGACCGGACCACCGTCGTCTTCGACGATGGGGTGACGGGCGTCGTCGGGCCGAACGGCTGCGGAAAGTCGAACGTGGCCGACTCCATCCGCTGGGTCCTCGGGGAGCAGTCGGCGCGCCAGCTTCGCGGCCGCTCGATGGAGGACGTGATCTTCAACGGCTCGGAGACCAAGCCGCCGCTGTCGATGGCCGAGGTGATGCTCACCTTCGTCAACGACCGGCCGAGCGAGCTCCCCGCGGCGTTCCAGGGCTTCGGCGAGATCACCGTCGGGCGCCGCCTCTTCCGCACGGGCGAGTCGGAGTACATCGTCAACGGCGTCCCGGCGCGGCTGCTGGACGTGAACGAGATCTTCTTCGGCTCCGGCGTCGGGCGCACCGCCTACTCGATCATCGAGCAGGGGCGCATCGGCCAGATCGTGTCCGCCCGCCCCGAGGATCGGCGCGCCATCATCGAGGAGGCGGCCGGCATCACGAAGTACAAGAAGCGCCGCGAGGCGGCCGAGCGGAAGATGGAGGCGACGCACCAGAACCTGACGCGCGTCGCAGACATCGTCCAGGAGCTGGGGAAGCAGCTGGAGAGCCTCAACCGCCAGGCCCGCCGCGCCGAGAAGTACAAGGCGATCAAGGCGGAGATCCGCGAGCTCGAGCTCCGCGCCGCAGCGGCGCGCTTCCTCGAGCTGACCGCGACGCGCCGCGCCGCCGAGGAGCGCCACGCCGGGCTCGCCCGCGAGGCCGCCGAGCTGGCGGCCCGGATCGTCGAGCTGGAGGCCGCCACCGAGGCCGACCGCGGCCGGCTCGCCGAGGGCGAGGCGCGCCTCCAGGAGCTGACGGCGCAGGAGCACGAGCTCGAGAGCGCCGCCAGGGTCAACGAGGTCTCGGTGGAGGCCGCCGCCCGCGAGCTCGAGCAGATCGCGGACCGGTCCCGCGCCCAGGCCGACGAGGTCGAGGCGCTCAAGGCGCAGGCCGAGGCCCTCTCGCAGGAGCGCGAGGCACTCGAGCAGCAGCGCGACGAGCTCCAGGGGCTCGCCGGCGCCGACGACGGCCGGCTCGCGGAGGCGGAGGCGGCGCTGCGGTCGCTCGCCATCGAGCAGGGCCAGGCACAGGCGGAGCTCGACCGGATCCGCGGCGAGGGCTCCGGCGCCCTCTCCCGCGCCGCCTCCGCCAAGACGCAGCTGGCCCAGATCGAGCGGCAGCGCCTGGACCTCCGGTCCCGCCACCAGAAGAACCGGGCAGAGGTCGACGACCTGGCGCACCGCGCCACCAACCTCGACGGCTCGCGCACGCAGCACGTCGAGAAGCTGGGCCAGACCCGGCAGCTCAAGCTTCGGCTCGAGGAGCAGCGCGGGGCGCAGGAGGAGCTGCTCGACAGGACCCGCTCCGAGTTCATCCAGAACGAGGCCAAGCTCATCACCCTCCGTGAGGAGCTGGCCGAGAAGCGCTCGCGCCTCCACAGCCTCCTCGAGATCGTCCGCAACTACGAGGGCTACGGCCGCGGGGTACGGAGCCTGATGACCCGCGCGGGCCAGGCCGAGGGACGCGACCGCGGCATCTTCGGGCTGGTGGCCGACGTCGTCGGCGCGCCGCCCGAGTACGAGACCGCCGTCGAGGCCGTGCTGGGCGAGCGGCTCCAGTACGTCATCGTCGAGAGCCACTCGCAGGGGGTCGAGGCGATCGACTACCTGAAGACCGCCGCGGAGGGGCGCGCCTCGCTCATCCCGATGGCGCGGCTCGTCGACTCCACGGAGGCCCCGCCCGAGATCGACCGGAACCACCCCGGCTTCGTCGCGGCCTGCCTCGACGTCGTCACCTTCGACCCGTCCTACGACAAGGTCGCCCGGTTCCTCCTCTCCGACGCCGTGATCGTCCGCGACCTGCCGAGCGCGCTGGAGATCTGGCAGTCGTCCGCGCAGAAGCGGACGCTCGTCACGCTCGACGGCGAGGTGCTCGACCCGTGGGGCGTCGTCACCGGCGGGCCGCTCGAGGGCGAGGGGCACGGCGCGCTGCAGCGCCGCCGCGAGGTGGCAGAGCTGGAGGAGATCGTCCGCGCCTTCGAGGCCGAGTTCGCCCTCGCCCAGGAGCGTCACCGCACGCTGCAGGCGCGGCTCCTCCAGCTCGAGTCGGCGCTCAAGTCGCTCGACAAGGACGGCCACGAGAAGGACCTCGCGCTGCGCGACCAGGAGAAGGACCTGGCGCGGCTCGGCGAGGAGCTCGAGCGCGTCGCCGAGCGGATCGGCCAGCTCGAGGCCGAGCGCGCCCAGCTGGACGAGGGGCTCACCGGCCTCGCACGCGAGGAGGAGGAGCACCGGCTCGGCGCCGCCACCGCCGAGGCCGAGCAGTCCCGCGTCGAGGAGCGGACCCGCGAGCTGAACGAGCGGATCGACGCCCTCAAGCAGCGGAGCGAGGGGCTCACCGCCGAGCAGCTCAACCTGAAGGTGAAGGTGGCCGCGGACGCCGAGCGGCGCGAGGCGATCGGGAACTCGCTCAGGCGCGTCGACGAGTCCCGGCGCGAGGTCGACGAGCGGCGCGCCAGGCTCTTCGCCACCCTCACGGAGCAGAACGGCCGTGCCGGTGAGCTGCGGGGCCGCGTCGAGGGGAGCCGGCTCGATCTGGACCGCCTGGAGTCGGACCTCGCCCAGGTCCGCGAGGCGCTCGCCGCCGCGCGCGCCGCACACGAGCAGGTGTCGGTCTCCACGCGCGCTCGCGACGCCGAGATCCGCGACATCCGCCGGCGCGCCGAGGAGGCGAACCACGACGCCTCCGAGGCCGCGCTCACGGGGCGCGAGCAGGCGCTGGCGCTGGCCCACCTGGAGGAGCAGACGCGCGAGCGCTGCCAGGTCGAGCTCAAGCTGGAGGTCGCCCGCTTCCACCTCGAGCGCCCGCCAGGCGACGCCGAGCGCGACCGGCTCGACGAGCTGAAGGGGCAGGCGGACAGGATGGGGGCCATCAACCTGACCGCCATCGAGGAGTACGACGACCTCGCGCGCCGCCACGCCTTCCTCGGAGACCAGAAGAAGGACCTGGAGGCGTCGCTCGCCGACCTCAAGCAGGCGATCGTCAAGATCAACCGCGCCAGCCGCGACCGGTTCCGCGAGACCTTCGACCGGGTCAACGAGAAGTTCCAGCAGGTCTTCCCGCGCCTGTTCAACGGGGGACGCGCCGGGCTCGTCCTCACCCAGGACGACGGCGGCGACGGCGAGGGGGGCGTCGAGATCTTCTCGCAGCCCCCCGGCAAGAAGCTGCAGAGCGTGAATCTGTTGTCCGGCGGCGAGAAGGCGCTCACGGCAGTCGCGCTCATCTTCGCGATCTTCCTCATCAAGCCCACCCCGTTCTGCCTCCTGGACGAGGTCGACGCGCCCCTCGACGACGCGAACGTGGGCAGGTACAACGAGATCGTCAGGGAGATGTCCTCTACCTCCCAGTTCATCCTGATCACCCACAACAAGCGGACCATGGAGATGGTCGACACGCTCTACGGGGTGACCATGGAAGAGCCGGGCGTCTCCAAGCTGGTGAGCGTGCGCCTCTCCGAGCGGGCGCGCGAAGCCTCGGCCGCCTAGGCTCCTGGCGCACACTCGTCGCGAGGAACGCTGGTGTCACGGAACGTCGCAGGATCTGGAACGCAAGCGTCTCGCCACCTCGCGTGGATGACCGCGTGGGACGACGCCGTCCGCGGCCTCCTCGTAGAGCGGCCCGGCGAGGTCCCCGGCGCCGTGAGACCCGTCTCGGTGACCGGGCTCGGGGTCGCGGCCGTGATGCTCGCTGCCATGGCGGCCGTCATCGCCAGGGCCGGTCCGAGCCCGTTCCTGCTCGTGATGTTCCTGGCGTTCGCGTCGCTCTACTTCGCGCTCGTGCCCGCCCGCCTCCTGCTGCGGCCGCTCGGCTTCGGCAGGCAAGCGGGGGAGGCGGCGGACCTGAAGGAGGCGGCGAGCAGGGCCAACAGGGCCTGGGAGGAGATCGCCAGCCGCGCGGTGGCCGCCTGGTACCTTGCGCGCGAGTCCGTGCTCCACAAGCTCGACCCGTCGGTCCTCTCGGACTCCGAGGCGCGCGCCGCAGCCGATCGGATCCGCGCCCTGGTCCCTCCCCAGGCGCCGGTGCCCGGCCTCGACGTCGGCTCGCTGCGCGAGGCCGCCTCCTCGCCACTCTCCCCGATCCCGGCGCTCGAGGGCTGGGGCGCGATCGCCGGAGGAGTGGTCTACCTCGCACGTCGAAAGCCCTTCACCTTCAGCGAGGTCGCGGTGGTGGTCCTCGGCGTCGCCACCGTCCCGCCTTCCATCTTCCTGGCCATCGACGGCGCGGCGAGCGTGGTCGCCTGCGCAGTCCTGCCGCCCGGCGCCTGCGTCGATCCGAACGCCGGCCGGAACCTCTTCCTGCTCGGGATGGTCGCGCTCACCGGGCTCGTCATCCTCTGGCGCGCGGTCACCCGAACCCGGCTCGACTGCCCGGCCTGCGGCGCCTCCGTCGCCGTCCCCCGCCTCGCGCCGCACGGCCGGTGCCACGGCTGCCACAGGCGCGTCTGGGTCCAGTGGCGCCGGTAGGGCTGCGTTGACACCCCCGGCTGGGAGACCTATACCCAGCGACTTCCCGGCCGGAGGTTTCCCCAACCGATGTCCCTGCTCGACCTCTCCGCCAACGACGCCGTCGGCGTCGGTGTCCTGGCCGCAATCGGCCTCCTGGTGATCGCGGCCGCGGTCCGGCTCGCACGGAAGAAGCGTGCGCCGGGGAGCGTGGCACCTGCCCCGAGGCAGGGGGCCGTGCCACGCCACCAGGAAGCCGCCGCGCCAGCCGCCCCCGCCGCATCCCCGCGCCCGAAGGTCGTCGCGCCCCCTCCCCCGTCCGGCGAGACCGCCGAGCAGGTCGAGGCGCGCAGGAAGGCCGAGTACGCGGCGAAGAAGGAGGCCGAGCGGCTCGAGAAGGAGCGCAGGGCCCGGGAGCGCGAGGAGGCGGAGCGGCTCGCTCGCGAGGCGGCCGCCCGCGCCGCGCGCGAGGCGGAGGAGGCCCGCCGCCGCGCCGAGGAGGAGGACCGCAAGAAGGTCGCCGCCGAGGCGGGAAAGACGCTCGCCGCCGGGCTCGAGAAGACCCGCGGGGGCTTCGTCGCCCGCCTCTCCGCCCTGCTGGGCGGCGGAAAGCCGGTCGACGAGTCGATCCTGGCCGACCTGGAGGAGGTCCTCTTCACGGCCGACATCGGCGTCAAGACGGCCAGCCGGCTCCTGGAGTCGGTGCGCGAGCGCGTCCGCTCGAAGGAGCTGCACGACGCGGACAAGGTGCGCGCCGCGCTGAGGACGGAGATCCGCCGGATCCTTTCGCTGGACGGGAAGCTGACCGGCGAGCAGCCCCTCACGGTGGGCGACGCCCGCCCGTGGGTGGTGCTCGTGGTCGGCGTGAACGGCTCGGGGAAGACGACCACCATCGGCAAGCTGGCCGCCAAGCTGAAGGGGGCGGGCCACTCGGTCCTCCTCGGCGCGGGCGACACGTTCCGCGCCGCCGCCGGAGAGCAGCTCGAGATCTGGGCGGAGCGCGTCTCGGCCCCCATCGTCCGCGGCAAGGAGGGGGGCGATCCCGCCAGCGTCTGCTTCGAGGCGGTCCAGCGCGGCGCCGCCGAGAAGGTGGACGTCGTCCTCTGCGACACCGCCGGCCGGCTGCACACCAAGGCCCCGCTCATGGAGGAGCTGAGGAAGGTGAAGCGGGTCGTGGCCAAGGCGGCTCCCGGCGCGCCTCACGAGACGCTCCTCGTCCTCGACTCCACGACCGGCCAGAACGGGATCGCGCAGGCGCGCCAGTTCCACGAGGCGCTCGGCGTCACGGGGCTCGTCCTCACCAAGCTCGACGGCACCGCCAAGGGAGGGGTCGTCATCGGCATCTGCGACGAGCTCCAGATCCCCGTCCGCTACGTCGGCATCGGGGAGGCGGTCGGCGACCTGAAGCCCTTCGACCCGGACGCCTTCGTGGAGGCGCTCTTCGCGTGACGGCGCGGCGGATCCAGGTCGTCCTCTGGGACATCGACGGGACCCTGGTGAGCGCGGGTGGCGCCGGCCGGCGCGCCTTCGAGCGCGCGGTGGCCGACTTCGTCGGCCCCTTCGACGGCGCCCTGCGGGACATGCGGCTCGACGGCATGACCGACCGGCTCATCGTCCGCGAAGCGCTGACGATCCTCGGGAAGCCGCACACCGACGCGCTCTGCGACGACCTCCTCGGGCGCTACGTCGAGCACCTCCGGGGGAGATCCACGGCCCGGGGTTCAAGGTCCTTCCCGCAGCCGGGGAGACGCTCGCGGCGCTGCGCGACGCGGGGCGCCCGTTCGGCCTCTGCACCGGGAACGTGGCGGACGGCGCGCGGGTGAAGCTCACCCACGCGGGGCTCGACCGGTACTTCGAGTGGGACGCGCTGGCCATCGCCGGCTTCGCGGCCGACGGCGAGGCGCGCGAGGACGTCGTGGCCGCCGCCCTGCGCAGGGCCTCGGCCAGGCTCGGCCGCCCGGTGGCGGCGGGCGAGGCGCTCATAGTGGGCGACACCCCTCGCGACGTCTACGCCGCCCACCTCCACGGCTGCCCCGTCCTCGGCGTCGCCACCGGCCGCTTCTCCGTCCAGGAGCTCCGCGACGCGGGCGCCGAGTGGATCGTCACCTCGCTCGCCTCGCCAGAGGCGCTGCCGCTGCTGATGGGAGCGTGAGCCCCCTGGACCTCCGGATCGAGACCGCGCGGCTCGTCGCCCACCCGGCAGGGCGCGACGACATGGGCGCTCTGCAGGCCTGCCTGGACGGCGCTCCCGACTACTTCGAGCGGCTCCAGGGCTGCGGCGCCGAACCGGACACGGCGGAGCGGCTGCTGGAGGAGGCGGAGGCCGACGCGACGCGGCGGGTGCTGCTGCTTCGGCTTCGCGCGGGCGGCAGGGCCGTGGGGCTCCTCGACCTCGACCTCGCGCGTGGCGGCCCCGACACGGCCCACGTCGTGCTCCTGCTCCTCCGTGAAGGGCTGCAGGGGATGGGGCTGGGATCCGAGCTCGTGCGCGCCACCGAGGAGCGGCTGCGCGAGCGGGGGCTGGCGATCGTCACCCTCGCCGTCTGCGACGAGCACCCCGAGGCCCGCGACTTCTGGGAGCGGATGGGCTACGAGACCGCCGCGCGCGTGGACCGCGGCGTGACGCTGCTCGAGAAGCGGCTCGACCCCCCGAAGTGACACCCTGACGCAGCGGACGTGGGCTCTCGATTCCGGGCCGGTTTCGTAGTGTAGTCAGCTGGTCACCCTTCGGCGTGGACCCCCATTGACTGGCGACCTCAAGCGACCCCGCTTCCGCTCCCGCACGGCGCGCGGCGTCGCCTTCGCGATCCTGGTGATCGACCTCGTCGTGGTAGCCGCGGCGTGGCGGTCGGTGGTCGAGTCGCGCAGCGCCGCTTACGCGCTCGCGAAGCGGACCACTCAGAGCCTCGCGCGCGTGCTCGCCGAGAACCTGGAGGGGACGATCCGGCTCATCGACCTCGGGCTGGTCGCGGTCACCGCCGAGATCGAGGACGGGCGCTCGCGTGGCGCGCACACCTCCTCGCAGGTGGCGGCCATCCTCACCAGGTTCCAGTCCGAGATCCCGCTCCTCGACGGGATCCGCACCGCCGACGGCAACGGCCGCGTGGAGGAGGGCCCCGGGGTCCCAGCCGACCCGACCGTCGAGATCGCCGACCGGGACTACTTCATCGCGGCGAAGGAGCACCGCGGCGCCGGCATGATCGTCTCGACGCCGCTCGTCTCCCGGATCACCGGCAAGCGGTCGATCGCCGTGGGGCGGCGGCTGGAGCTTCCAGACGGCACCTTCGACGGGCTGGTCTACGCGGTCATCGGGCTGGACCGGTTCACCAAGACCCTCTCGTCGGTGGACATGGGCAGCGACGTCGTGGTCGCGCTGCGGGACAGGGACCTCGCGCTCGTCGCTCGCTTCCCCGAGCGAGGCGACGTGGCGAGCGCCATCGGGAAGCGGCAGGTCACCGGGAACCTCAGGGAGGTCATCGCCTCCGGGAAGACCGAGGCCACCTTCGTCGGGATGAGTCCGGTCGACCAGACCGAGAGGGTCACCAGCTTCCGTGCCGTCGCTGGCGGGACGTTCAACCTCCTGGTCGCCGCCGGCTCGGAGGAGTTCCTGGCGCCCTGGCGCGCGGAGGCCGTGCGGACGGGGGCAGCCTCCGGTCTCTTCGTCCTGCTGACCCTCGCCGCCACATGGTACCTGCTCCGGTCGTGGAGGCGCGAGAGCGAGCAGAGCTTCCGGGCGCTCGTGGAGGGAGCGCCGATCGCGGTCGCTGCGACGCGCGGCACCGAGGTCGTCTACGTGAACCCCGCGTTCGTGAAGGCGTTCGGCCTCCCGAGCGCCGCCGTGGCGGCCGGACGCTCGATCGTCGACAGCGTGCCACCCGCGGACGCGGACCGGACCGCCGAGCGGATCGAGCGGCGGATGCGCGGCGAGGCCGTGGAGGCGACCATGGAGGTCACGCTGCTGCGCCCGGACGGCACCTCGTTCCTGGCGGCGGTGACCGACGCGAAGGTCGAGCTCGCAGATGGCCCCGCCGTCATCGGCTTCATCCAGGACATCACGGAGCGCAAGCAGTCAGAGGTGGAGCGCGAGCGGCTGATAGGCGAGCTGAAGGCGGCCCTCGCCGACGTGAAGACGCTCAGGGGGCTGCTCCCCATCTGCGCCCACTGCAAGAAGATCCGCGACGATCGGGGCTACTGGAACCGGATCGAGACGTTCATCCGGGAGCGCTCGGAGGCCCAGTTCACGCACGGCATCTGCCCGGACTGCGCCAGGAAGTACTTCCCGGACGACGAGGACGAGGGCGTGAAGTAGGGCGTCGAACGCCGCTCCCTCACCGGCAGAGGGCTCTACTCGACCGTCGGCGCCGGCTGCGGCACCACCCTGACCCTGCTGCCGAACATGCCTCGGGCGTGCTCCCAGATGGAGAGGAGCGCGACGTAGCCGAAGCCGAACTGGAAGAGGAGCAGGAACGGCAGCGAGTAGTAGACCTCGCGCTCGATCAGGTACACGACGCCGTACGTCATGTAGCAGGCCATCGCCAGCTCGACGAGCGGCTGCAGGCTGACCATCGCCTTGTAGCGCTTGCGCCCGACGGACTCGCCGGGCGCCTTAACGCCGAACTTGGGGGTGCGGACGAACGCGGTCTGGTACCCCATCAGCGCCTCGACCACGGCGCGCGCGTTGTTGATCGAGAGGCCGATCCCCACCGCGAGGACGAACGGGATCCGCGGCAGCCACTCCCACCAGCGGCGCCCCAGCTCGCGCTGGCTGACCGCGTAGAAGAAGACGACGCTGAAGGTGGCGGCGGCGAAGAACGGGAGGTCGAGGAGGAGCACCTCCATCGCGCCGTGCGAGACCCGGACGACGACCGTCACCGGCAGCAGGATGGCGAGCGGGATCATCAGCAGGAAGGCGACGTTGGAGGTCAGGTGGAAGAAGGCCTCCTTCTTGATCTCCCTCGGCAGGTCGGAGCGGAGGAGCCGGGGGAGGAGCTTCATCGCGACCTGGATGAGCCCCTTCGCCCACCGGTGCTGCTGCGCCTTGAACGCGGTCATCTCGACCGGCAGCTCGGCAGGCACCACGACGTCCTTCAGGTAGACGAAGCGCCAGCCAGCCGCCTGCGACCGGTAGGAGAGGTCGGAGTCCTCCGTGAGGGTGTCATGCTCCCAGCCCCCCGCGTCGTCGATCGCCTGGCGCCGCCAGATACCCGCGGTGCCGTTGAAGTTGAAGAAGCGGCCGGCGCGGTTGCGCGCGGTGTGCTCGACGACGAAGTGGCCGTCGAGCAGGATCGCCTGGACCCGGGTCAGCTGGGAGTAGTCGCCGTTGATGTGCTCCCAGCGGGTCTGGACCATGCCGACGCCTGCGTCGGTGAACTGGTGGACCGTCCGGTCGAGGAAGTCGGGGCCCGGTACGAAGTCGGCGTCGAACACCGCCACCAGCTCCCCCTTGGCGGTCCGGAGGCCGTTCTCCAGCGCCCCCGCCTTGAAGCCGGTCCGGTCGGTGCGGTGGATGTGGACGATGTCGAGGCCGTCGGCGCGAAACCGCTCGGCGCAGGCGCGCGCGATGGCGACCGTCTCGTCGGTCGAGTCGTCGAGGATCTGGACGTCGAGCAGGTGGCGGGGGTAGCGGATGCTCGCGACCGCGCCGACGAGCCGCTCGATCACGTACATCTCGTTGAAGATGGGGAGCTGGACGGTGACGCGCGGGAGCTCGCCCTCTTCGAAGCGGCGCGGCGCCGTCGGCCGGTGGTACTGGTGCCGGTAGTACAGGTACACCATGTAGTACCGGTGGCCCCCGTACACGGAGAGCACGCCGAGCAGCAGCGCGTAGGCAACGACGACCGACAGCTCGATTGGGCTCATGCTCATGTCTGGGGGGTTCCCACGAAAATTCGCGCGACTATAACCCTCCAGGCGGGGAAGTCAACAGCTGGAAACCAGCGTCGATACTGGGGAATTGCGCGCTGACGTCGCACCCGAGGTGTGCGCTGAAAACCGACCATCACCGGCCGGCAGACCTGCCTCGGGCGGGATCCTCGAGCCACTGCCGGGCTCGCTCCAACTGCGTATCGGGGCCAGCCTGAGGAGCCTTGCCGTCGCGCGCGGCCGGGGGGGCCGGCGGCGGCACCTCCACGACCACGTCCGGCGCGATGCCCTGGCCGTGGATCGAGCGGTGCTTCGGGGTGAAGTAGCGGGCCACCGTCAGCTTGAGCCCTGAGCCGTCCTCCAGCTCGATGATCGACTGGACCGAGCCCTTGCCGAAGGTGGTCTGGCCGAGGAGCGCGGCGCGACCCTGATCCTGGAGCGCCCCGGCGACGATCTCGCTGGCGCTGGCCGTCCCCTTGTTGACGAGGATGACGATCGGGTAGCCGGGCTCGGTGTCCTTCTCGCGGGCCTTCTCGACCTCGACGTTCGCCTTGCTGCGCCCCTCGACGGAGACGATGACGCCCTGCGACAGCCAGATGTCAGAGACGCGCACCGCCTGCTGCAGCAGGCCACCGGGGTTGTTGCGGAGGTCGAGCACCAGCCCCTGGATCTCGCCCTTGAAGGCGGCGCGGGCGTCGTCGAGCGCCTTTCGGATGGCCCGGTCGGTCCGATCCTGGAACGCCTTCACCCGCACGTAGGCGTGCCGCTTGGCGGTGTCGAGGGGGCGCCACTCGACGCTCTGCATCCGGACCCGGTCGCGCACCAGCGTCAGCTTGAGCGGCGCCTGGAACCCCTCCCGCATGATCTCGAGCACCACCCGGGTCCCCGGCGCGCCGCGCATCCGCTGGAGCGCCTCGCCGAGGGTCATGTCACGCGTCGCCTCGCCGTCGATCGAGACGATCCGGTCGCCCGGGTGGAGCCCGGCCCGCTCGGCGGGCGAGTCGGCCACCGGCGTCACGATCACCAGCACGTCCCCCTCGATGCTCACCTCCAGCCCGAGGCCGTCGAACTCGCCGATCGCCTCGTCGTGCATCGCCTTGTAGACGTCGGGGCGCATGAAGACCGAGTGGGGGTCCAGCTTCGCCACCATGCCGTCGATGGCGCCATAGACCAGCTCCTGCTCGGCGACCGGCTCGACGTAGTTGTTCTCCACCGAGGCGAGCACCTCGGCGAAGACGTCGAGCGGCTTGTAGGGCGGAGAAGGCGCCCTCTTCGGGGCGGCGGCGACGTGGCTCAGCGAGAGCCCGGCGACGAAAGCGACGACGACGGCGAGGGGGACCGCGAGGCGGCGGAGGTGCATCCGGCCATTGTAGTGCGTCGCCCGCGACCGCGGCGAGAGCGCGCACGACGGCCCCGGGCCAGCCCCGACGTGGCCCGCCCGCCGCCCTTTGGAGCGGCCCTTCCCGAGGGGGGGAGGCGCTTCGCAGGTCACGCACGCCTCCCCGGCGCCTCTACGTTCCGGGAGGAAGCCATGACGACGACACTGATGAGGTTCTCTCTCGCGCTGCTGCTTGCGGGGCTCTCGGCGGGCTGCGACCCCGACGGCGGGAACGACCCGCCTGCTCCGGTCCCGTTCCCCGCGACCCTGCAGGGCACCTGGATCTCCTGCGTGAACGAAGGGTCCGGCGCGTCCGACCAGGCGGAGGCGCTCACCATCGACGGCGACACCGTGGTCAGCGTCCAGACGACGCACGCGAGCACGGACGCGACCTGCAGCGGGACGGGGACGGTCGCCGGAACCTTCGCCGGCACCTTCACGATCGGCGGCCCGGTCGAGGCGCGAGTCGGAGCCGCAGGGGGCGTGGTGACGGCGCGCGCCATCGACGTCACCGACGGCGGCGGCGTCACGTTCTACTCGATCGTCTATGTCGACGTCGGGCCCAATCCGGACGTGCTCTACACCGGCGACCAGGCGATCGATCCGGCGCTCGACGGCAGCACGCCCGACAGGCGCCCTGCCGTCCTCGAGGCCTGGAAGCCGAGGTACCTGGGCGGGCTCCCCGAGCCGAGCTTCGCCGACGTCATCCAGGGCTCCTGGGCCTCCTGCCAGGGGAGCTACTACGGCGACGTGAAGGAGAGGCTCTCCTTCAGCGGCGAGAGCTGGAGCGGGCTCGACACCTTGCACTCGAGCTACGACGGCAGCTGCTCAGGGTCCGTCGTAGACACGTTCTCGTTCGGCGGGTCGTTCACGGTGGGCGGCGCGGTGCCGGCGCAGCTCGGCGTGAACACCGTGACCGCCCACGCCACCAATCTCGTCGCCTCGTACCCCGCGTCCGTGACGCTCTACACGCTCCTGTACGTCGACGCCGCCTCGACCCCGGACGTCCTGTACATCGGCGACAGCTCGGGAGCCCGCGACGGGACGACGCCGGCCAACCGGCCCGTCTCGCTCGTGGCCCAGCTGCCCTACCGCAAGCAGTAGCAGGTGACCGCGCCTCGCCCGGCACCGCCCAGGTCCGGGCGAGCGCGGCACCGGCCACGCCGGCCGGGTGCGCGGCCACTATGAGAGTTGCTATAGTCCCTCGCATGGCGACCCGGCACGATGCGACCCGCATCAGCACCATGGACCTGCGCGCCCACCTCGGAGAGCTGCTCGACCGCGTGCGGCTGCGATCGGCCGCCTACGTCATCGAGCGCAAGGGCAAGGAGGTGGCGGCGCTGGTGCCCGCGGAGCGGATGCGCCGCGTCGAGGAGTTCGCGCGGCGGCGCGCCCGAGAGCTGATGTCGCTCCAGGATGCGGCGGGGCTCGACGCCGGCGAGACCGAAAAGGCCATCGAGCGGGCTGCTGGTGCGGTCCGGGCCGAGCGAGGCCGCAAGGGCCGTAAGTGACCGCGCTTCGCGCGGTGCTCGACGCGCAGGTCTGGGTGAGCGCGGCGCTCAACCCGAAGGGCGCGCCTCGCGCCATCGTCGAGGCGGCGCTGTCCGGCCGGCTCCGCCTCGTCACCTCCGCCTACGTCCGCGCCGAGGTGCTCGACGTGTGCGGCCGGCCGGGGGTCTCGGGGCGATTCAGGCCCGGCTTCGATCCCGTCGAGTGGCTGGAGCTGGTCGAGACCGCCTGTGCCGACGTGGTGGAGGAGACCGAGGGGCCGCCGTTCACGTCGGATCCGAAGGACAATCCCTACGTCTGGACGGCCTGGGTCGGCGGCGCGTCGCACCTGGTCAGCAAGGACGCGCACCTCCTCGCGCTCAAGCACTACCGCGGGGCGCAGGTCGTCGATCCGGTGGCCTTCCTGAGGGAGCTGCGGGGCACCCACGGGCCGAAGGCCGGACCAGGCCCGGTCGTCGCGGAGCCGTCCGTCGACTTCTCCGCGCCGACGCGTCGGCGCAGGCAGTCGCTGCGGTGACGGCCGCCTGAACCCTCGAGGTGATCCCGGGGTGGGGGAGGCCGATCGCCTCCCCCGCTCGACACGGTACGATGCGCGGATGAAGACCCGCGGCGAGCTCGAGGGGGAGGGCGGCAGGTCGTACTGACGGCGAGCCGCGAAGCCCGCGTCGGGTCACATGGTGGGCGGCCGGGAGTCCGGGCAGGCGACTCCGGGGCTCAACCAGAACCACGGGAGGCCGAGTCGCCCCGCGCGCAGGCAGATGCGCACGGGCGTCCCCTGCTCGACCGAGTCGTAGAGAGGGCGCGGCACGAACACGACCGTGCGGCCCGGTCGCCGCTCCCACGGCCCCAGCGCCAGCGTGGGAGTGCGACGGGTCCTGTACTTCGACAGCAGCGTCGCCTCGAACTCGACGAGCGCCGAGCCGTCTCGCACGCCGTTCGCGAACGTCAGACCGGAGGCCGACAGCCCCGTCATCAGCGCGAAGAGTCCCGCCAGCTGCAACGGGCGCCGGAGCAGGGACCGGTCTCCCGCGGCGGCCAGCGCCGCCAGCGCCGCGCCGCCGGCCAGCGCCGGCGGCAGGAGCGCGCCGGGCATCACCAGCTGGTACTCGAACACCCGGATCGAGGCCATGCCCACGGGGACGATGAGCGCCATCCAGAGCGTCGGGCGCGGATCGTTGCGCGCCCGAAAGTGCTGGAAGGCGCCGCCGCCCAGCAGGGCGACGACCAGCGCCGTCGCCGGAAAGAGGAACGCCGCCGCGACGGCCCATGGCGACGACGGCTCGGCGAGGGCCCAGCCGCCGGCGACGATGGAGCTCCACCCGAGCCCCCGGGCGACCGAGCGAGCGCGCCCGAGGGCCGCCCTCCGCGCGGCCGGGGTCGCGCCGAGCGCCGGTGACGCCAGGAGCCCGGCCTCGACCCGGGCGGCGTCCAACGCGTCGAGGTCCGGGAGCGTGCGGGCCCACCCCCAGAAGTTCGCATCGAGGAGCAGGGCGGGTAGCTCGAGCGGCCTCTTCGCGGCGTCACGCGGCTCGAGGACGACGGTCACGCTGCCCCCCGGTGTTTGAGCGTGCGGATCCCGCGGATCTCCTCCAGCCCCAGCCGCCGCGGGCGCCGCCCCTCGATCCCGACGACTTCGATCCCACGCGCATCGGTCGTCACACGGGTGGGAGGAGGCCGGGCGACCGCGAGACCGCAGAGCGCCCCGGTGAGGAGGAGCGGGGCAGCGAACGCGAACCGGAGGGGAGAGCTGGCCAGCGCCAGGACGGCCGCGCCGGCGACGAGGAGGGCCGCCGCGATCGCGACGAGCGCCGCGGTCCCCAGCTCTCCACCTCGATCGCGACCCGACGCGCCAGCGGAACGAGCAGCCTTCACGTGCCCAGCCACCCCTTGGGATCCACCGGCCGGCCCTTCTGGCGGATCTCGAAGTACAGGTACGTCCCCTTGAGCGAGCCGGAGTCGCCGACGGTGCCGATCACGTCGCCGGGGCTCACCGACTCGCCGATCGCCGTCCGCATCGACGCGAGGTGCGCCACGAGCGTGTGGTAGCCGTCGCCGTGGTCCACGATGATGATGTTCCCGTACCCCTTGAACCAGCCAGCGTGGACCACGTGCCCCGGCGCGACGGCGCGGACCGGCGCGCCGGCGGGCGCGCGGATGTCGATGCCGTTCTGCACGGTCACGGTGTTGAACCTCGGGTTCACCACGCGGCCGAAGCCGACCGTCACGTGCCCCGCCGCGGGCGGGCGCAGCCTCCCCTTCAGCCGCTCGAAGGCGCCCCTGAGCGGGTCGCCGGCGGACTTCGGCGGCAGCGTCGTGACGAACTCGGCGAGCCGCTTCGTCTGCTCCGCCGCCTCGGCCGCCGCCCGCTCGTGGAACCTGCGCGCGGTCCTGAGGGCGCCCAGCAGCGTCTCGCGCTCCTCCCGCCGGGCCGCGGCGCTCGCCCGCTGCTCCGCCGCCCTCTCCGCCAGCGCCGCGATCTGCTTCGTCTGCCCCTCCACCTCGGCGCGGGCGCGCCGCTGCGACTCCAGCGCCGCCCTGGCCTCGCCGAAGATCGCGAGGTCCCGCCCGAGGATCCGGTCGAAGAGGTACTTGCGGCTGACGAGGTCGGCCAGGGTCGGCGCCGACAGCAGGACTGCCAGCTCGCCCGCCCGCCCCATCCGGTGGCGCGCCTCCAGCCGCGGTCGCAGGTCGTCGAGCCGCGCGCGGTAGAGCCCCTTCGCGCGCCCCTCCTCCTCCAGCGCCCGCCGCAGGATCACCTCCGCCGCGGCGCGGTCCGCGTCGGTCCGCCTCACCTCGGCGCGCGCGTCCTCGAGGGCCCGCTCCGCGTCACCGAGCGTGTCGAGGACGGAGCGCTCCTGCGCGGCGAGGAGCCTCGCCGCCGCCGCCTCGGCCGCGCGCCGCGCCTCCATCAGCTCGAGCTGGAGGCGCGGGTCGGCGGTGAGCGCCAGGGCGAGCAGCAGCGGCGTCACGGCCCCGACACCGCCCTCAGGTAGCGGACGACGGCGAGCGTGCTGGCGAGCAGCCCGATGGCCGCGCCGCCGCCGACCAGCGCGGCCAGGAGCGGCAAGGGCAGCGTGTCGCGCAGCGTGATGACCTCGGCGATCGCGACCGCCGCCCGCAGCCTCGGCGCTGCCGCCGCGTGCGTCGCGAGGAGCGCCACCGCCGCGAGCCCCCCGCCGACGAGCCCCTGCAGGAGCCCCTCGATGAGGAACGGCGCCCCGACGAACGCGTCGGTGGCGCCGACCAGCTTCATGATCTCGATCTCCTCGCGGCGCGCGAAGACCGCCAGCCGGAGCGTGTTCGCCACCAGCACCGCGGTGGCGAGCGAGAGGGCCGCGAGCATGAAGATGGACGCGAAGCGCGTCCGCTCGACGAACCGCTCCAGCTTCTCGAGCCACGCGTTGCCGTAGTCGACCTCGTCCGCCCCCGTCACGGCGCGGAGCCGCTCGGCGAGCGCCTTCGCCCCCGCCAGCGAGATCCCCGGGGCCGCCACCTCGACCGCGTCGGGGAGCGCGTCGGGGCCGACGCCCTCGAGCACGTGCGCCTGGTCGCCGAGGCTCTCGGCGAGCCGCGCGAGCGCCGCAGAGGATGGGACGGCGTCGACGCGGCGCCCCTCGGCGATCCGGAGCGCCTCCTCGCGCGCGAGCACCAGGTCGGCCCCCGGCTTGAGGTACACCGCGATCCGCACCTCGCCCGCCCAGACGCCGAGGAGCCGCTGCGCGCCCCCGAGCGTCGCAGCGAAGAGGCCGATCGAGTAGACCGCGACGAAGATGGTGGCGGTCCCGACGATCGCCACGTAGGGGCCGCGCCTCATGGCGTCGAGCGCGCGCCGGACGAAGTAGAGCGGGCGGAGGGCCATGTGTATCCGTCAGGCGGTGGGTGACACGACCCGCAGGCCGTCGGAGACCACCCGGCCGCCGTCGAGCGTCACCACCCGCTTCTTGTAGCGCGCGAGGATCGAGCGATCGTGGGTCGCCACGATCACGGTCGTGCCCCGCGCGTTGGCGTTGTTGAGGAGCTCCATCACCTCCAGCGTCCGCTCGGCGTCCAGGTTGCCGGTGGGCTCGTCGGCGAGCAGGAGCGCGGGGGAGTGGGCGAGCGCACGGACCACCGCGACGCGCTGCTGCTCCCCGCCGGAGAGCGACGGCGGGAACTTGTCGTACCGGTACTCGAGCCCGACCGAGCGCAGCAGGAGCCGGACCCGCTTGCGGACCTCCCGCTCCGGCAGCCCCAGCACCTCCAGCGGGAGCGCCACGTTCTCGGCGACAGTCCGGTACGGCAGCAGCTTGAAGTCCTGGAAGACGACGCCGATGTTGCGCCGGACGACGTTGACCCCCGCCCCCGAGACCTTCGCGACGTTCTTGCCGAAGAGGAGCACCTGCCCGCTCGTCGCGGGCTCGGCGCAGAAGACGATCTTCAGGAGCGTGGACTTGCCGGCGCCGGACGGGCCGGTGAGGAAGACGAACTCGCCCTTGTCTATCTCGAGCGTCACGTCCGAGAGCGCCGGGCCGTCGCCCGGGTACTCCTTGTGGACGTGGAAGAGCTGGATCATCCGGTCAGGCCGGATCTACTTGCGCTCGCCCAGGTCCTCGGCGAGGTACGAGAGGATCACCTCGTCGAGGCTCTTCTCGCTGATGAGATCCTCGCCGAAGAGCGTCTCGGCCCCGTCGTTGCGGAGCTCCGGCGCCGGCGACTGCCGCGCGGCGAGCACCTCCGGGGGGAGCGACTTCGACAGCGGGGTCGGCGCCTGGATGGTCTGGCCGGCGTGCATCTGGACCATCTTGCCGCCGGTGTCGATCTGCCCGGGCGCGTAGTGGCCAGCCTGCTGGGCGTAGCTCTCGTCGATGTCGTCGTAGACGCCGTTGACGAGGTTGCGCAGCATCTCCTTGTGCTGCTCCTCCATCAGCTCGCGGACGACCTGCTGGAGGTTCTCGGCGCCTACGATGTCCGCGTAGGAGGTCTTCTTGCTCGCGAGGATGTTACCGCCCACGAACAGGTGGGTGATGATGTGGGGATTCTCCAGGCCCGAGTCCTCGGTCTGGATGTGATACTGCTTCCCCTTGTGCTTTATGTTGTGGTTGAAGCCGGTTACGAGCTTTGCCACGCCGTTTGACCTCGCAGAGCGGCAGTCTACTCCAGAAACCGGTCCAGTCGAAACGCCGTCCGCTGCCGCGGGGCGCGCCGGTGCCAAAGCTCCTCGCGCCTACACGTCCACGTGCTCGGCCAGCTCCACCGGCCGGCCGAGGAACCGCCCCGCGATGGGCGTGAAGCGCTCGGGGAGGTCGGTCACGAAGAAGCGGTGCATCCCCCCGCCCCCGGGGACGGGCCCCAGGCTCTCGCGCACCTCCTGGACGATCGCCTCGGCGCTGTCGACGAGCGCGATGCCAGGCAGCTCCTGCGCGATGGCGGCCTTGAGCAGCGGGTAGTGGGTGCAGCCCAGCACGAGCGCGTCGATCCCGGCGCCGGCCAGCGGCGCGAGGTAGCGCCCGACGATCCCGCGGACGATCTCGTCGTCCGGGTCGGTCCACCCCTCCTCCGCCAGCGGGACGAAGAGGGGGCAGGCCACCGCGATCACCTCGGCGTTCGGCCTGAGCCGTCGGATGGCCTCCTGGTAGGCGCCGCTCAGGATGGTCCCCTGCGTCCCGATGACGCCGATCCGGCCGGTGTGCGAGACCCGCGCCGCGGCGCGCGCGCCCGGCTCGACGACGCCGAGCACCGGGATCTTCAGCTCCTCGCGGACGGCGGGGAGCGCGACCGCCGAGGCGGTGTTGCACGCGACCACCAGCAGGTCGATCCCCTGCGAGGCCAGGAAGCGCGCGTTGCGCAGCGAGTACTGCGTCACCGTCTCGGCCGACTTGGTGCCGTACGGGACGCGGGCGGTGTCGCCCAGGTAGAGGGTGTCGGCGCCGGGGAGCGCGTCCAGGATCGCGCGCTGCACCGTGAGGCCGCCGACGCCGGAGTCGAAGATGCCGATGCGGGCCATGAGCGCGCGCATCATACGCGCCCGCGTCCGGGGCGCCAGAGGGGGTCTACGGGCAGACCCCCGGGTTCCCCTCCGGCGAAGGCGCCGCGGCCGTCACCTCGGCCACGGTGATCGTCGAGCTGCCGATGCTCCCCTGCAGCCACGCCGCCCGACAGGTGGAGTACGCGTACTCCGTGGCGCCGGACGCGTCCACGTGGACCCAGTCCGAGAACTCGTAGGGGCCGGGGGGCACCGACGGAATGGTGAACGATCCGGGGCCGCACGGGATGCCAACCGGCGGGTTGACCAGCGGATCGTGCGTGGAGAAGGCCGTCACGCGGTCGCCGCTCGTCGAGATGAGCTCGAAGTCGAGCCGGTCGCCGGCGGCGCAGGAGGGGGTGACGGGCGTTGCGAAGCTGGCGATGACGTCCCAGTTGCCGGAAGGCGGCGTCGCCCTCGCCTCCACGACCGCCCGCTTCCCGTCCACGGCCTCGAACGTGCCGCTCTTCTCGAACACCGTCACGCCGCCGCGCCGCGCCGCGAGCTCGTACTTCCACGTTCCAGCCTCGAGGGCGTCGAACGCGGCTGCCGGAACGTCGTCGGGGTTGATGCAGGGGCTGGTCGGAGGGCGGGAGGACTACGTCGCCGGGCGTGGTGAGCCTGATCCGGACGTCGTCGACCGCCGCCCTCGTGCAGATGGAGGTCGCCGGGTCGGTGAAGGCGCCGATGTCGTCGAGCGACTGGGACCAGAAGGCCCAGTAGATGTCGACGCGGCCGGTGTCGGTGTTCTGGGGGATGCAGCCCGACCCGAGCGCTACGGCGAGGGGGAGGACGAGTCGGCGCAGCGCGGTGAACCGCATGGCGCCGAATCGTCCCCCATCCCTCAGGTCAAGGGCAAGTAAGTGGGTCGACCGCGAGCGTCACGGGAAGGTGGACCGTCGTCCCGAGTGTCGGGTTCGGAACGTACGCGGACACCGGGCCGCAGCTCTGGGCCTGGACGGTCCCGTCGGCCGTGACCTCCTGAATCCAGTCGAGCGTGTACTGGCCGTACGGAAGGGTGAAGGCGATGGTCGAGGTGGTGCAGGGCAAGCTCGTCCCCGAGCTGACCAGCGTCGCCGCGCCCGTGACCGTGTCGTGGGCCGTCGCGTTCAAGAACTCGTCGGCGAGCGAGTACCACATGTACGTGCTGGCGCCGCAGCCGGCGGGGGAGAAGGCGTAATCGATCACGAGGTCGCCCTCGCCGGGGGCGGCAGGGAAGTAGGTGTCGCCGCAGCTCGCGATGCCCATGTTGGTCTGCCAGTCGCGGTTGACTATGAGGCCGCCACCGCTGATGAGGCCGCCATAGATCCCCTCGACCACGACGTCGTGCACGCCCGACGGGACGTCGAAGAGGGTGACCCCGCCATCGAAGCAGTCCGCGCGGTAGGCGAGGTTGTCGACCCAGACGTCGACCCAGTCCACGCCGGCTTCGGTGCAGTCGGCGTAGTACGTGCCGTCTGCCGCGACGAAGGCCCAGTCCACGGTGAGCGTCTGGTTGTCGCAGGTGTCGACTACGCAGCCCGAGCCGAGACCGACGGCTGCGAGCAAGAGGGCGATGCGCTTCATGGCGGCTCCTTGGTGGTTGCCGCACCGCCGTTCGGGGCAGGCAGCGACGTTTGTGGACTCAGCTTGACGCTTACGCAACGTGCATGCCACACGAATATTCTGACCGTTTTCGGTGGGCGCGGCGTTTAGCCAGTAGCGGGTTCCGCACGGTCGTGGTGCGCCTTCACACCCTGGTGACCGGAGTCACCTCACCGGCCGGCGGGATGGGGGCAACCCCCACCCGGCTCCGTGCTAGAAAGCCCGTGACTTCCGGAGACTTGACCCACCCATGAACCCAGCCGACACCGCACTCCCCGTCGCCCTCGCCCAGGCCGCCGCCCCGCAGGCGGCGGAAGGGATCGACTACCTCGAGATCATCACCCACTCGGGGCCGGTCGTGACCGCCGTGCTCCTGCTCCTCCTCGCGGCCTCCGTCTTCTCCTGGGCGATCATCCTCAAGAAGTGGCTCCAGATCCGGAAGGCGCAGCGCCAGTCGCTCCGGTTCCTGGAGATCTTCTGGCAGTCCAAGCGGCTCGACGCCATCTACCAGGCGGCCGAGAACCTCTCGGCCTCGCCGATCAGCGCCGTCTTCCGCACCGCCTACGTGGAGCTGTCGAAGGTGACCGCCCCGCGCAAGGACGGCGAGCCGGAGGGGATGAGCACCGAGCTGGGGGGCATCGAGAACGTCGAGCGGGCCCTCAAGCGCGCCTGCTCCGCGGAGGTGACCGCGCTCGAGGCGCAGGTCCCCTTCCTCGGCACGACCGCGAGCGCTGCCCCCTTCGTCGGCCTCTTCGGCACCGTCTGGGGGATCATGAACGCCTTCCACGACATCTACAAAATGGGGAACGCCAACCTCGCCACCGTGGCGCGCCCGATCAGCGAGGCCCTCATCGCCACCGCGGTCGGCCTCTTCGCGGCCATCCCCGCCGTCGTGGCCTACAACTACTTCATCTCGAAGATCCGGGTGCTCGACAGCGAGATGACCAACTTCTCCAACGACTTCCTGAACATCGTCCGGCGCCACTTCTTCGGCCCGTCGCGGGGGTAGCCGTGGCCTTCGGTGGAGGCATGGGGCGCCAGACGCTGACCGAGATCAACGTCACGCCGCTGGTCGACGTGATGCTCGTCCTCCTCATCATCTTCATGGTGACCGCCCCGCTCATCCAGCAGGGCGTGGAGGTGAACCTGCCGGAGGCGCGCGCGCGGGCGATCGACGCCGAGGAGCAGAAGCTGGTCCTCTCCGTCAAGGCGGACAGGTCGCTCTGGCTCGGCACCACCGGCGACCCGGCGCGCGTCCCGTACGCGGCGCTGGAGGAGCGGCTCCGCGCCAACGCGCGCGCCGAGAAGGACCGGACGCTCTTCCTGATGGCCGACCGGGGACTCCCGTACGGCTTCGTCGTGGACGTGATGGCGACCGTCCAGCGCGCGGGGATCACCAACGTCGGGATGATCACCAACCCCTCCGGACCGCCCCCTCACCCTGCCCTCTCCCCCGGTGGGGGAGAGGGGGTCTCCGGAAAGGGCGGGCTCTCCACCGGTGGGGGAGAGGGGGTCTCCGGAAAGGGCGGGCTCTCCCCGGTGGGGGAGAGGGCTCATCGACGCGGGACGGAAGCGATAAGTGACCTCGCTGGCGGCCAGCGCGCTCGGGCGACGGGACCGGGTCTGGCCGGCGGTGGCGGCGTCCGCGCTCGTCCACGTCGTGCTGGCCGGCTGGGCGCTCACCCACCGCGCCGGGCCGGAGATCGACGTCGGGCAGAAGCCGATCGTCGCGAAGCTCGTGCGGCTCGGGGAGAAGCGCCCCGAGACCCTCCTGCCGCGCAAGGAGGCAGAGCCGCCGCCCCCAGCGCCAGCGCCGAAGAGCGCCGCCGCGCCGGTCCTCACGCCGGACGCCAGGGCCGCCGCGCCGGTCCTGGCCGCGACGAAGGCGAAGCCCGCCGCGGCCGCGCCGAAGGCGGAGGGGAAGGCAGGCGGCGATCCGCTGGCGCGGGTCATGTCCAGGATGGAGCGGGACAAGTCGGCCGAGGAGCCGCGCTGGGGCGACCCGACCGGCGACCCGGAGGGTGACGCCTCGGAGGCCGGTGAAGGGGATCGCTACCTCGCCCTGGCGCAGCGGGCGCTCAAGGCCAGCTACGCGGCGCCCGCCACGATCCCGGTGAAGGAGCGGCTCCACCTGCGCGCCACCGTGCTCATACTGGTCGAGCCGAACGGCGCCATCCGCGACGTCCGGATCGCGAAGCGCTCCGGGAACGACGTCTTCGACGCCTCGGTGGAGCGCTCGGCACGCGCAACCCGCTTGCCTCCGCCGCCAGCAGAGTTCAAGGATCGCTACCGCCGCGACGGCATCCTCGTCGAGTACACGCCCTGACCCCCGGAGCCCACACCGCCATGAACCTTCGCCTGCTCGCCGCGCTCGCCGCTGCCCTCGCGCTCCCCGCCGCAGCGCAGGATCGCCCGGTCATCGAGGTCGGCGCCCCCAACTTCGAGCCGCTCCCCATCGCCATCGCCCCCTTCGCGCCGGACGGCGACCCCGTGGCGCGCGAGGCATGGGAGACCGTGCGGAGCGACCTGAACCTCTCCGGTCTCTTCAAGGTCCTGGACCCCAAGGGGTTCCTGGCCGATCCGACCGAGGGGCTCGCGGCGGCGTCGATCAAGTTCCAGCGCTGGGGCGACGTCGGCGCCGACGGGCTGGTCAAGGCGACGTTCGGTAAGGGCGATGCCGGTCAGGCGAACGCCGAGTACCACCTCTACGACGTGAGGGCCGGGCGTGAGCTGACGACTGGCGGGGAGTCCGGCGGGGCGCGCACCCTCGGCCACCGGATCGCCGACGCGGTGCTCCGCTACTACACGCGCGAGCCCGGGGTCTTCGACACGCGCATCGCCGCCATCCGGAAGACGAAGGAGGGGCGCGAGCTGATCCTCTACGACGTCGACGGGAAGCGGCCGCAGGTCCTGCTCGCCGAGAAGCTCCTGATCCTCATGCCGGCGTGGCGCCCGAACGGGAAGGAGCTGCTGGTCACCAGCTACCGGAACGGCCGGCCGGAGCTCTGGGTCTACCGGCTCGCCGACCGGAGCTTCCGCAAGCTCCTCTCGGTCGGCTCCATCACGATGGGTGGCACCTGGTCGCCCGACGGCTCGAGGATCGCCTTCACCGCCGCGCAGAGCGGCGGCGCGACCGACGTCTGGGTGGCCAACGCGGACGGCACCGACGCGCGGCGGCTCACGCGCGAGTCCTCCGAGGACCTCTCGCCCACCTGGTCGCCTGACGGGACGCGGATCGCCTTCGTCTCCAACCGCGCCGGCTCGCCGCAGATCTACGTGATGAACGCGGACGGGAGCGGCCAGCGGCGGCTCACGTTCCAGGGGAACTACAACCAGACGCCGAAGTGGAGCCCGCGCGGGGACCTGATCGCCTTCACCGCGCGCGACGAGCGGAAGGTCTTCGACGTCTTCGTCGTCTCGCCCGACTCGGGAAAGATCGCCCGCGTGACGCAGAACCAGGGGGCGACCAACGAGGAGCCCACCTGGGCACCCAACGGGCGGCTGCTCGCCTTCACGTCGGACCGGAAGGGGGCGCCGCAGCTGGTCGTCTCCTCGCCCGACGGTGACCGGCAGGTCGTCGTGACCGACGGCAGGACGGTCGTCGCGACGCCCGCCTGGGGGCCGAAGGCCGACTGAGCCTTCGACGCGGTGCGTCCGCTCTTCGGGACGGCTGGGCGCTGACACACGCCCCACGTGGTCTGTTGTCACATCCGCTCGCGGGGGGTCTCCTTTTCCCAAAAGGGGAGGCCCAAATGCACGTCCACCGGAGCGGCTCCGCCGCTGTCCACACGCTGGCCATCGCTGCGATCTCACTCGCGCTCAGCGCGGGCTGCAACAAGCCCGACGAGCCGAGCGCTCTCACCTACTCAGCCAACCCGGCGGTCTACACCAGGGGGCTCGCCATCGCGGCCAACGCGCCGACCTGGAGCGGTGGCTCGCCCGACTCCTTCTCGGTCTCGCCCGCCCTCCCGGCGGGGCTCGCCATCGACCGCTCCAGCGGCGTGATCTCCGGGACGCCCTCCGCCGTCTCCTCCGCGACGACCTACACCGTCACGGCGAAGAACGACGGCGGGAGCACCAGGGCGAGCCTGAGCATCGCCGTCGACGCGCGGCTCGCCGTCCTCTTCACGACCGACGAGCACTCGCACGTCTTCGGGGCCGCCCCTGAGCTGGATGACTTCCCGCTGCCGACGACCGCTGGCTCGGGGTCGGTGAAGGGGGGCGTCGCGCGGCGCGCCACGGTGTTCGCCAACGAGCGGGCGGCGGGTGCGGTGCGCGGCGTCGAGACCATCACCGTCTCCGCCGGCGACTTCAGCCAGGGGACGCTGGCAGCCGTCCTCTTCACCCAGACCAACCCCGACCTCTCCATCGCCAGGGTCCTCGGCTACGACGCGATCGCCATCGGGAACCACGAGTTCGAGCTGGGGCTGAACGCGCTGGTGGCCGCCATCGGCGCCGCCCCGCCCGCACCGCCGGCGCCGATTCCCCCGCTCCCGGCCGCGGCGGCCCCGCTCGTCCTCACCAACGTGGCCTTCGACGCGACCTCCACCGCCGACGACGGGATCGAGGCGCTCTACGGCGAGCTGGGCAGCGGAAAGGCGATCACGCGTGCGCGGATCGTCACGACCGCGGGCGGCCTCAAGGTCGGCGTGGTCGCGGCGCTCGGCCGCGGCGCCGCGTCCAGCTCGGCGCTCGCCGCGCCGCTCAGCTTCACGAGCGGCGTGGATCCGCTCGACCCCGCCCTGGCGGGCCAGGCGCTCGACGCGATCGCCGCCCAGCTCCAGCCGGTGATCACCTCGCTCCGTGACGTCGAAGCGGTGGACGCCGTCGTCCTTCTCGGCCACGGCGGCATCGGCGCGACCGCCGCCGTCTCCGGCGACGACGAGCGGCTCGCCGCGAAGCTCCGCGGCGTGGACCTCGTCGTCAGCGGCCACAGCCACGAGACCCCGGACCTGGTCCGTTACGTCGCGGACCTCGACGCCCGGCAGGTCCCGATCATGCAGCCGGCGCCCTACGGCTCGGAGGTCGGGCGCGCGGAGCTGGTCATCCACGCGGCTGAGCGCCCCACGCTGGACACCACGGCCACCCGCACCCGCTTCATCGCGGTCGACGACAGGATCCTGCCGTCGCAGGATCCCACCCTCCTCTACGTGATGGCCACGGTGGTGGGGGGGCTCGAGAGCGTCGATCTCCCGGTCGTGGGGATGTCCTTCCTGGAGCTGAACCTCTCCACCGTCACGGGTGGCCTGGTGACCGACGACCCGGCGATCCTCGGCGACCTGTACCACTACGTCCTCGGCAAGACGGCCTACGACGTCGTCGGGATCGGGTCCGGCGAGACCAACGGAAGCGATCTCGACACCGACGCGATGCTGGCGGCCGCCAACGCGGTGGCCACGACCCAGATCGCGCTCCAGAACCGCGGCGCGATCCGCGGCGATCTCGTGGTGGGCGCGACCGGCGACCTCGGCTTCGCGGACGTCTACCGGATGGTCCCCAACGGCGGCGATCCGGTCGAAGAGCTCCCCGGGCTACCCGCTCATCCGCGGCTACCTCCTGCGCCGGCGAGATCTTCGGCGCGCTCGACACGACCGCCAAGAAGGCCGTGGAGGACGGGGACTTCTTCATCGTCCCGAGCGGCCTGAAGTACGAGTACGACTCCTCGCGCCCGCTGACCCCGGTCGGCTCGTGGATCAAGAAGATCGATCTCGTGGACGGGGCGGGCACCGTGACCACGCCCATCTACGACGAGACCGTCACGGCCACCGGCGGGTGGCTCGTCGATCCGTTCACGACGCTCATCTCGCTGGTGACCACGCTCTACGTCGGCGAGTTCGCGAAGTTCGCCGGCGTGACGCCCAGGGACCAGACGCGGCGTCCCCATCGCCGATCTCAACACCGCGATCCTGACGCGGCGGCGACGGCAGCCACGTGAAGGACTACCAGGCGCTCGCCACGTACATCGTCGACGAGTGCGCCGCGAACACCGCGGCCCCCGGCTTCCTGCCCGACCGGTACGGCGCCGCGGTCCCGCGCCGCGCGCTCTGCACCGGGCCGCTACTGCCAGCAGTGAGCTGCCCGCCCCGCCGGCCCGCCCCCCGGGGCGGCGCCGGCCGGGGCCCCGGGGGCCACGGCCCCGCACGAAGACGCATTGATCTCCCGCCCGCGTCCCGCGTAGAACCGCGGGATGTCTTCACTCCGCCTCGCCGCGATCGACGTCGGCACCAACACCGTCCTGCTGGTCGTCGCCGAGGAGCGCGACGGCCGGCTGGAGCCGGTGGTCGAGCGGGCCGAGATCACGCGGCTCGGGCGCGGCGTCGACGCGAGCGGCCAGCTCTCACCGGAGGCGATACGGGAGACCGTCGACACCCTGGGGCGCTTCGCCGCCGAGGCGCGGGCGCTCGGGGCCAGCCAGATCGTCTGCGTCGCCACCAGCGCGGCGCGCGACGCCCGCAACGGCGCAGAGTTCTTCGCCGCGACGCGGGCCGCCGCAGGGCTCACGCCGGAGGTGATCAGCGGCGAGGAGGAGGCGCGGCTCGTCTACGGCAGCGCCTGGCGCGACTTCGGGCTCACGCCGGGCGGCCCCTCGCCGTTCCCGCCCGGCGCGCCGCTCGCGGTCCTCGACGTCGGGGGGGGCTCCACCGAGTTCATCTTCGGGGACGGGCCGGCGCCCCGCGGCCGCGCCAGCCTCCAGCTGGGCGCGGTCCGGCTCACCGAGCGTCACGTCCGCGCCGACCCGATGCCGCTCTCCCAGCAGCTCGTGCTCCGGGAGGCGGCGCGCGAGGCGCTCTCGCCGCTGGCGAAGCTCGACGGGATCGGCGACGTCACCGGCGCGCGGCTCGTCGGCGTCGCCGGCACCGTGACCACCCTCTGCTCGGTGCAGCAGGAGCTCCCCGTCTACGACGCGAAGAAGGTCCACGGCGCGTCGATGACGCTGGACGAGGTGGACGCGCTCCTCGTGCGGCTGGCCGCCATGACGGTCGCCGAGCGGCAGCGGCTGCCCGGGATGGAGCCGAAGCGGGCCGACGTGATCGTCGCCGGCGGGATGATCGTGGCGGAGGCGATGCGGCTCACCGGCTTCGAGCGGCTCACGGTCTCGGACCGCGGGGTGCGCTGGGGGCTGCTCTACGACCGGCTGGCGGGGGGAAGTGACCGCTTTCGCGCCTCGTAGCCGGCTCCGCACGGGCTGCGTTGAAGCTCGGCCGCCCCGCTGTTAGATTCCGGAGCGCACCCCCCGCGAACGAGGAAACGATGGAAGCCACTACCGTCCAGCCGCAGGTCACCCCCTCCCACCTCGGGATGGAGACGAACCCCATCCTCCTGACCCCGAAGGCGGTCGAGATGGTGAAGAGCGCCATGGAGCAGGAGGGGCTGCAGGGGCACGGCATCCGCGTCGGCGTCGTGGGCGGCGGCTGCTCCGGGTTCCAGTACTCCATGGACTTCGAGAAGCAGGGGGCCGACGGCGACCTCACCTTCGAGCAGGAGGGGATCAAGTTCTTCGTCGACGTCATGAGCTCGATGTACCTGCAGGGCGTCACGATCGACTACGTGCAGGGGCTCCAGGGCGCCGGCTTCAAGTTCGAGAACCCGAACGCGAAGCAGACCTGCGGCTGCGGCCAGTCCTTCTCCTACTGACGAGCCAGGCTCCGGACTCTCGCGGGGCTGGCGGGGCCGACCCTCCAGCCCCGCTCTTCATTGGAGCACCCGCATGCTGATCGTCCGGAACGCGGTCCTCACGCCGTTCGCCTCGAACTGCTTCCTGGTCGGGGAGCGGGAGAGCGGCGAGGCCCTCCTGGTCGATCCCGGCGAGGACTCACCGGAGATCGCGGCGCTGTGCGCGCCGGAGGGGCTCCGCGTGACGCGGATCTTCTGCACCCACGGTCACATCGACCACGTCTCCGGTGGGGCCGTGGCGCGCCGCACCTTCGGCGCGCCGCTCTGGCTGCACGGGGCGGACGTGGCGAAGCTGCCCACCCTGCCGGTGCAGGCCGAGCTGTTCGGGTTCGACCCGGTGGAGGTGCCCGCGGTCGACCACCAGCCTCAGGACGGCGAGACGTTCCTGCTTGGCTCCCAGGAGGCGCGAGTCATCCACACCCCCGGCCACAGCCCCGGCTCGGCCTGCGTCTTCTTCCCGGCGGCGAAGATCCTCTTCACCGGGGACACGCTCTTCGTCGGATCCGTCGGCAGGACCGACCTGCCCGGCGGCAGCTTCGAGGCGATCAGCGACTCGATCCGTCGGAAGCTCTTCACGCTGGGCGACGACGTCCGGTTCTTCTCGGGCCACGGGCCGTCCGGGCTCCTCGGCGAGGAGCGGCGGAACAACCCGTTCGTGGGGGAGAACGCCAGGCGCTGAGCTGCTCCTCACCCCATCGACACGACGCCGACGATGTTCTGGCCGGCGTCGACGTGGAGGATCTCGCCGGTCACGTTCCGGGCGAGGTCGGAGCAGAGGTAGAGCGCCGCGCGGGCGACGTCCTCCTGCTCGATGTTCCGGCGCATCGGCGTCTTGTCGGCGTTCTCGCCGAGCATCGAGCGCATCCCCTTGATGCCGGCGGCGGCCAGCGTCTTGAGCGGGCCGGCGCTGACGCAGTTGACCCGGATCCCGTCCTGGCCGAGGTCGTCGGCGAGGTACCGGGTGGAGCACTCGAGCGCCGCCTTCGCGACCCCCATGACGTTGTAGTTCCGGACCACCTTCTCGGCGCCGTAGTAGCTGAGCGAGAGGACGCTGGAGCCGGAGACCATCAGCGGCTTGAAGGCGCGGGTGAGCGCGATGAGGGAGTAGGCCGAGACGTCCATCGTGATGCGCCAGACGTCGCGGGAGGTGACGTCGGCGAAGCGGCCGTCGAGCGCGCCGCGCGGGGCGAAGCCGATCGAGTGGAGCAGGATGTCGACCCGGTCCCACACCTTCCGGACCTCCTCGACCATCCTCTGGATGTCCTCGTCCTTGCCGACGTCGCAGTCGATGATCGCCTTCGGGTCGAGCGTCTCGGCGAGCGGCCGGACGCGCTTCTCCATGTCCTCGCCGGGGTAGGTGAAGATCAGCTCCGCCCCCTCCTTGTGGAGGGCCTGGGCCACCGCCCACGCGATGGAGCGGTCATTGGCGACGCCGGTGATGATGGCGCGCTTCCCCTTGAACAGGCCGCCAAGCGAGGGGATCGTCTCTCCGTTACTCATCTCGTTGCCTCTCCGCGCGCGCGGAGCGAGTCGAGGGCGCTGCCCAGCTCGCTCCGTGCGTGATTGTTTCCGGCTCGGCTCGCCACGGCGATGCCGGCCTCGTAAACGCGCTCCGCCTCGGCAGGATCGCCGAGTCCCTCTAGCACCTTGCCGAGGATGATGTAGGCCGGGACGTAGTCCGGGCTGCGCTGCGCGACCTGGCGGAGCTCGGTGGCGGCGTCTGCCGTCCGCCCCATCGATCGCAGCTGCATGGCGAGCGAATAGCGGGCGAATGGATCGCCGGGGCGCTTCTCGACGAATTCTCGGAAGGCCGTGAGCCTCTGCTCCGGGGTCATGGAGCGCACGTTCTACATGAACGACTCGTCCGCTCCAAGTCTCGATGGCGCCCCGTCCCAGGCGCGGTCAGAGCGCCAACCCCCGGGCCGTCTGCGCGGTATCCTCGGGCGTGCCCACAGCCACCGACGCCACCCCGCACACACTCGCCGACACGACCGGCGTCCTGATCGCCGGCGGCCGCGCAGTCAGGATGGGCGGCACGCCCAAAGGGCTGCTGCGCGTCGACGGCGAGCCCATCGCGGCGCGGACGCTGAGGCTCTTCCGCGGGGCCTTCGCCCACGTGATGGTCGTCGCCAACGATCCAGTGCCGTACGCCTCCCTCGGCGCCCCCACGGTCGCGGACGCCATCGCCGGCAAGGGGGCGCCCGGCGGCCTCCACGCGGCCCTGCTCCACGCACGGTCCGAGTGGGTCTTCACCGCCGGCTGCGACATGCCCTTCCTCGCGGCCGGACCGATCGCCTGGCTGGCCTCCAGGCGGCAGGGAGCGCCGGCGCTCATCCCACGCTGGCAGGGCAGGCTCGAGCCACTCCACGCCTTCTGGTCGCGCGGCTGCCTCCCCGAGGTCGAGCGGCTCCTCCGCGCCGGCGATCCCTCCTTCCGGGAGATCGCCGCCGCGGTCGGCGCGCGGATCGTCGAGGAGGAGGAGTGGCGGACGATCGATCCCGACGGGCGCTCCTTCGAGAACGTCAACACTCCCGAGGAGGCGGCGCGGCTCGGTCTGGAGCCTGGCGCGCCGCCCAGCGGGGACGCCGAGCCGGCCTGACGGGGCCGCAGGCCAGGAGCACCGGCGCCTGCAGCCGGGGCGCGCCGGGGGGAGCCTCGGGGGTGGCGATCGCCCGCAGCGCGGGACCGGCAGGGGGCGTCACGCGGCCTCCTCGTTCGCCGCGTCGTTCACGCTGGCGATGGCGGCGCAGATCTCCGCGTCGGCTGCGGCGAGGACCCGATCGATGTCGAGGAGGAGGAGGAACCGCTTCCCGTGCCGGGCGATGCCCTGGAGGAAGTCGACCCTCGCGTCGGCGCCGAAGGAGGGGGGCGGCGCCACGTGGCCGGGGGTGATGTCGAGCACCTCCTGCACCGCCTCCACCTTGAGCCCCACCACCGTCACCGCGCCTCCCAGGAGCGCCTCGACGACGAGGATGCAGGTCAGGCGGCCGGGTGGGCGCGAGCCGAGCCCGAACTTCCGGGCGAGGTCGATCACCGGCGTGGGCGTGCCGCGCACGTTGGTGACACCGGCGATGGCAGGCGGAGTGCCGGGGACCGGCGTGACCTCCTCCCACTGGAGGATCTCCTTCACCTTGAGCACCGGCATGCCGTAGTCGCCGCCGGCCACGGTGAAGACGAGCTGCTGATCGTGTCGAACGCCGTCGTCCATGGGGTTCCTCCTAGAAGCGCTTGAAGCCCGTGTCGCTCGCCGCCTGCGCGGCAGGAACTTCGTGCCTCGCCGCCGCGAAGTGCGGGCGCGCCGCGGCGGGGTGGTGCAGCGCCTGGTGCGGCTGCGCGCCGTGCTGGGCGGGGGTGGGGAGCCGCGGCAGGTCGACCGCGATGACGCGGCGGGGGTTGGTGGAGACCTCCGGCGCGCGGAACGGCTGGTTGGCGACGCGAACGTGCGCGCCGTCGCCGACCTGGAAGAAGGCGACGAGCTGCTGCAGCGACTCGGCCTGGGAGGCCATCTCCTCCGCGGTGGAGGAGAGCTCCTCGGCCGCCGACGCGTTGCGCTGCGTCACCTGGTCGACCACCGCCATCGCCTTCGAGACCTGCCCGACGCCCGAGCTCTGCTCCTGCGACGCGGCGGAGACCTCGGCCACGAGGTCGGCGGTCTTGCGGATGGCCGGCACGAGGCCGCCGATGAGCTTGCCGCTCCGCTCGGCGATCGCCACGGAGCCGTCGGCCGTCTCGCCGATCTCCTTGGCGGCCCTCTGCGACCGCTCGGCGAGCTTCCGCACCTCGGCCGCGACCACCGCGAAGCCGCGGCCGTGCTCGCCGGCGCGGGCGGCCTCGATGGCGGCGTTGAGCGCCAGGAGGTTGGTCTGGTAGGCGATGTCCTCGATGATGGTCGTCCGCTCGGCGATGGTCCGCATGGCGGCCACGGTCTCGTCGACCGCCTTGCCGCCCTCCGCCGCGTGGCCGGCCTGCTCGGCCGCCATCGTCTCGGTCTGGCGGGCGTTCTCGGCGTTCTGCGTGATCGAGGCGCTCATCTCCTCCAGGGACGAGGTGGTCTCCTCGACGCTCGCGGCCTGCTCGCCCGTCCCCTGCGAGAGCGACTGCGACGTGATCGAGACCTGGTTCGAGGCCGAGGAGAGCGCGTCGGCGCCGGCCCTGACCTCGCCGATCACCTGCGAGATCCTTTCGATCATCGACGCCATCGCCGCCTGGAGCCGCCCCACCTCGTCGCGCCCGTCGACCGTGATGCGCGCGCGCAGGTCGCCGCTCGCGATCTCGTCGGCCGCCTTCACGGCCGTGAGCAGCGGGGTGGTGATGCTGCGCGTGATCCAGAGCGCGAAGAGCACCGCAGCGATCGCCACGGCGGCCAGCAGCGTCATCACGATCGAGCGGGCGCGACCGTAGATCGCGTTCCCGTTGGCCACCGCCTGATCCACCTGGCGCCCCTCGCCCGCCGCCACCAGCTCCCAGCCCTCGGTCACCCGGGCCAGCGCCGGCAGGAGGTCGTGCCCAACGATGCGACGCGCCCCGGCGGCGTCGCCGGCGCGGAAGGAGCCCACGGCGCGGTCGATCGCGTCGGCGTAGGCGACGCGCAGGTCCGCGAGGTCACCGTAGAGCGCGCGCACGTCCGCGCTGTCGGCGGCCGCCTCGCCCGCCTTCACCACCTCGGCCGCCCTGCGACGGATCGCGGCGATGTCGTCGAGGATCGTGGCGAGCCGGGTCGGATCCTCCTCCACCGCTGCCTTGCCGACGTGGATCCCCTGCTGCGCCGCGAGGACCACGCCCTGGAGGCCGATCTGGGCCGACCTCCACTCGTTGACTCCCACGTCGTCGAGCCCTGCCTTCACCGCGCTCAGCTGGTCGAGCGCGAAGACGCCGACGCCCGTGAGCGCTGCGGTCACGAGCGCGAACGCGAGGAAGAGCCGGAGTCCGATGGGGAGGTTTCGCATGCGCTGCTCCTGAGGAGGGCGGCCGGCGCGGCCGCGCGGCGCACAATTCCAGAGCCGTGCCAGCGGCGCGGGCGGGTGCTCCCGTCGTGAAATACGGTGTGGATCCCCGCGAAATCCGGGGGCGCCTTCCGGGCCTTCGCGGCGCGCGGGTGCCGAGGCGGGCCACGCCCCCCACAGGGTCGCCGTCAACCCGCAGGGGGTCTGCGACCCATTGCCGCAGGGAGACAGACTGCCCTGCAACCGGTCAGATTCACGGTGGTTTCGGGAGGGAGGTGCCTACGCGGCGAGCGCGCGCCCCACCACCAGCCCGGCGATGCCGAAGAGCAGGCAGCCGGCGAGCGTGGCGACCACGTTGAAGACGGCGGCCCCCCAGCTCCCCTGCACCGCGAGCGAGATCGTCTCGTAGTTGAAGGACGAGTAGGTGGTGAAGCCGCCCATGACGCCGGCGCCGAGGAAGAGCCTCAGCTCCAGCGACATCATGGTCGAGCTCGTCGAGAACCCCATCACCAGCGCCAGCAGGAAGGAGCCGAGCAGGTTCACGAACATGGTGCCGCGCGGGAAGTCCGCGCCGAAGAGCATCACCGCCCCCGTGGCCGCGAGGAAGCGCAGCCCGCTCCCTAAGGCGCCGCCAAGGCAGACGAGGAGGAAGTGGCCCACGCGAGAGGCTTACCGCGCCGCGGCGCGGGGTGGCAACGACTGGATCGTCGCCCCACCAGCCGCCCTCCGCCCAGGTCATCGTTCGATTGCCGGGACAGTGAGTTGCGCGGCTCCGCGTTGCGCGCCGCCCCGCGGTGCTTATCCATCTATGGCACTCAGGAGGCCGCGATGAAGGAGCGATTGATCCAGGACGTCGTCACCCCCACCCCCACCAGCGACGGCGCAGGCGTGAAGCTGGAGCGCTCCATCGCCACCGAGCGGCTGGACCACCTCGATCCGTTCTTCCTCTTCGACCACTTCGGCTCCGAGAACCGCGAGGACTACATCGCGGGCTTCCCCATGCACCCGCACCGCGGGATCGAGACGATCACCTACATGCTCGACGGCAGCGTCGCGCACCGCGACAGCATCGGCAACTCCGGCGTCATCGGCCCCGGCGACGTGCAGTGGATGACGGCGGGGAGCGGCATCATGCACGAGGAGATGCCCAGGGTCGGCCCTCGCCGGCTCGACGGCTTCCAGGTCTGGGTGAACCTCCCGGCGAAGCTGAAGATGACGACGCCGCGCTACCAGGACGTCCCCGCGGCGAAGCTCCCCGAGGTCGTGCGCCCTGACGGCTCGCGGATCCGCGTGGTGGCGGGCGAGGTGGACGACGTCCAGGGCGCCGTCCGCGACATCTTCGCCGGCCCAAGCTACCTGGACGTCGCGCTGCCGGCGGGCGGCACGTTCGAGCAGCCGGTCCCGGCCGGCCACACCGCGCTCCTGTACGTCTTCCAGGGCGAGGTGACCGTCGGTGGCGGGGAGAAGTCCCACGGCAAGACCGTCGGCGCGGTGAAGCTGGTCATCCTGAAGGACGGGGAGGTCGTCCGCGTGCACGCCGGCGCCACGCCCGCGCGCTTCCTGCTCCTCTCCGCGCAGCCGCTCAACGAGCCCTACGTCCGCTACGGCCCGTTCGTCATGAACACCAGGGACGAGGTCCGGCAGGCGCTGCAGGAGCTGCACGACGGGACCTTCATCAAGCACCACGGACCCGAACCGATCCTGAGAGGACGCGCACCATGATCGTAGTCACCGGCGCCACGGGCCACCTCGGCCGGCTGGTCGTCCATGGGTTGCTGAAGAAGGTCCCCGCGAGGGAGATCGTGGCCGCGGTGCGCAGCCCCGAGAAGGCGGCCGACCTCGCCGCCAGCGGCGTGCAGGTGCGCGAGGCCGACTACTCGAAGCCCGAGACGCTCGCAGCGGCCCTCGCCGGTGCCGACAGGCTGCTGCTGATCTCCTCCAGCGAGGTCGGGAAGCGGGCGCAGCAGCACGCCGCGGTCATCGACGCGGCCAAGCGCGCCGGCGTCGGGCTGATCGCCTACACGAGCTGCCTGCGGGCCGACACGTCGAAGCTGGGGCTCGCCGCGGAGCACAAGGCTACCGAGGAGCGGATCCGGGTCTCGGGGCTGCCCTACGTCTTCCTGCGAAACGGCTGGTACCTCGAGAACTACACCGAGCACCTCGGGCCCGCGCTGGAGCACGGCGCGATACCGGGGAGCGCCGGCAAGGGGCGCGTCGCGGCAGCGGCCCGCGCCGACTACGCCGCCGCCGCGGTCGCCGTCCTGACCGCCACGGGGAACGAGAAGAAGATCTACGAGCTGGCCGGCGACTTCCCGTTCACGATGGCCGAGCTGGCCGTCGGAGGTCTCGAAGCGCGCCGGCAGGACGGTCGTCTACAACGACCTGCCGAAGGAGCAGTACAAGGCGGTGCTCACCGGCGCTGGACTGCCGGAGCCGGTCGCCGAGCTCTACGCGGACTCCGACGTCGGCATCGCGCACGGGGAGCTCGACGACTCCACGGGCGATCTGAGGCGGCTGATCGGACGGCCTACGACTCCGCTCGCCGACGCCGTCGCCGCGGCGCTGGGGAAGAGCTGAGCGTCACCGGAGAGCACGGCTCCACCCTCTGCCTCTCTCGCGGCGCGGCGCCCCAGGCTCACCTGGATCATTGACCGCTCGCCCGGAATTGCCGACCATCGGGAGGAGGGGGGTTCACCACATGGCGCCATTCGTCAGCGTGGTCGTCGCGGCGCTCCTTGCCGCCACCGCGGTCGATCTCGACACGGTCTTCCTGAAGAACGGAGGGAGGGTGCTCGGCACCGTCGTGGAGGAGGATCCCGGCCGCGGCGTCTCCATCCGGCTCCCGGGGGGCGAGCAGCGCAACCTCAAGCCCTCCGACGTCTATCGAATCCGGTACGGCGACGGAACGGTGAAGACGTATGGGGACCTTCCACCGCCGGCCGAGGTCGCTCCTTCGCCGCCAGCGGCGGCCGGCACCGAGCCCCAGCCTTCGGCCCCGCCCCCATCGTCCGTGCAGCCGGTGCCCGAGAGCTACCAGGTCATGCCTGTCGAGCCGCTGCCGCCGGTCGCCGATCCGACCGCCGGGCCCACGGTCGCGCCAACGGCCCCCGGGCCACCCGCGCAGATCATGCTGGCGGCGAGCCTGTTCCGGCTCATCCCGGGGGGGGATCTGGAGGCCGGCCTGACGATGAAGGGCTTCACGACCCCGATGACGGGGTTCGGCCTGGAGGCGGGGCTGCGGCTCACCCCCAGGTTCCTGGTGGGCGGCTTCCTGGACGTGGCGTTCGGCCAGGCCGGCCCCGATCTGGACGCGTGGTGCGCAGGTGGTGGCTTCAGCTGCGACACGTCCGACGTGAAGATGGGGCTGATGGCGCGCTACGCCTTCACGCCCGCGGCGTCGAGCACGCCGTGGATCGGCGCTGGCCTCGCCTACGACGTAGTGATGGCCCTCTCCGACGCCACCGACCAGACGCCCTCCTACGGCGGCGGTGAGCTGCTGCGCCTCTCGGCCGGATGGGACCTCCGGCTGAGCCGGGCGATCGGCCTGGGGGCCTTCGTCACGGGCTCCACGTCGCGCTACCCGGACGTCGACCGCGGAAACGGCGACATCGTTCCGATCGAGACCCGGGCGCGCCACACGTGGCTGCAGATCGGGGTGCGGGGGATCCTGTTCCCTTAGGCCGTGCGGGGCCTCACCCCTCGAAGGGAACCTCACTTCCCCCGGGTCGGGAGCGCACGGCCACCTCCCGGGCGTGCCAGCCTCGAAGGAGAAGGAGGCATCGCCCATGGCCCCCGCATTCGGAAACGTGGCAGCGCTCGGAAGCTGGAAGCGCAGGAACTACCTCGTCGACCGCGGCTTCCAGCTCAAGTACGCACTCCTGATGGCCGCTGCGGTGGGTATCGTCGCAGTGTCCCTTGGGCTGTGGCTGCAGCAGTCCCACCAGTACGCCCTCGCCGTGGCCGGCCTCGACTACATCGGGCAGCGAGCCATGGAGTCGAGCTACCGCCTGCTCTTCGTGGCCTTCGCCGGCGTGGCCGCCCTGGCGGCGGTGGGGTTCGGCTGGCTGGGCGTCCGCATGACCCACCGGGTGGCCGGCCCGGCGATGATGATGCGGCGCTACCTCACCTCCGTCGCCGTCGGCCGGTACCCGCTGGTGCGCCTGCTGCGCAAGTCGGATGAGCTGTCGGAGCTCTTCGTGACGGTGGCCGCCGCGATAGAGCAGGTGCGGGAGCGCGACGTCCGGCAGGTGGAGCTGATCGAGGACGCGATCATCGCGATGAGTGGCGCAGCCGAGCGGGCGCCGGAGCTGCTCCCGATCGTCGAGCGGCTCCAGCGCGAGGTGGACGAGCGCCGGGCCGCCTTCGAGGCGAAACGTTCGACCGCGGCGCCGCCGACGGACCCCCGTTAGCCGAGGACGGTTACCGGGGGGGGCCCCTCAGATCGCCGACCAGCCGCCGTCGGAGGCGAGCACGATGCCCGAGACGTTTGCGGAGTCGTCGCTGAGCAGCCAGGTGATGGCCGCCGCGAGCTCCTCGGGCTGGGCCATCGGGGGCAGCACGTGCTGCATCAGCGGGCCGATGCGCTCGGCCGCGAACTGCGACCCCATCTGCGCCTCGATGCTCGTCTTCACGCCGCCGGGCGCCACGGCGTTCACGCGGATCCCCTTCGGCGCGTACATCACCGAGCAGTTCCTGGTGATGCCGATCACCGCGTGCTTCGAGGTCGTGTAGGCGACGCCCGCGGCCGAGCCGCGCAAGCCGGCCTCGGAGGTGACGTTGACGATGGCGCCCTTGCCCGCCTCGAGCATCAACGGGAGGACGGCGCGGCTGAGCCTCATGATCGAGGTGACGTTGACGTTCATCACCCGGTCCCAGATGGCGTCGTCGACCTCGTGCAACGGCTGGAAGCGGTCCATGATCCCGGCGACGTTGGCCAGCCCGTCGACCTTGCCGTTCGCGGCGGCGACGATCTCCTGCACGCTCGCCTCCTTCGAGACGTCGCCGACGATGATCGTGAGGTCGGCGTCGGGCAGCTCGGCCTTCAGCGCGGCGAGCCGATCGGCTACCACGTCGGTCGCGATTACCCGGGCGCCCTCGTCAGCGAGCCGCTTCGCGGTCGCCCTGCCGATGCCTGCCCCTGCACCCGTGACGATGACTGTCTTGCCCGTGAAGCGCCTGGCTGCGGAGGTCATGGTCTGCTCCCGGTTGGAGGTCGTGGACGCCGTGCGGCCCCAGGTGGCGCGTGCCCCATTGGGCATAGCACCCGGTGCGCTCCTGCTCGAAGAGCGCCCTCATCTGGGACGGCCTGGATGTGGCGATTCGTCAGGGTGCTTCCAGCAGGCGCTTCAAGGCCGCCAGATCCCGCTCGACCGTCCTGGCATCCGCCGAGAAGGCCTCGTCGCTCGTCCCGGGCAGGCGAAAGAGCGTGAAGACGAGCTCGCTGCCCGCACCTCTGGGGAGGACCCTCATCGGAACGAAGACCGTCTGCCCCGACTCGAGCGTCACGTAGTGATCCAGGACGCCGAGCTCATTCCGCTCGGTGAACCGGACCTTCACCTTCCCCAACGGCGAGGCGGCGATCCACTCGCCGCCGACCTCCTCGATGGACCCGCCCAGTCCCGAGGCCCACCGCGGGAGGTTCCGGGGATCGACGACGAAGGCGTAGACGTCTGCCGGGGGACGCTCGATGGACACGCTCAGGTGGAGCACCGGGGAGGATGGCATCACGTTCACGGCTCCCTTCGGCACGCATCCGGGCGCCGCAACGACAAGGGACAGGAGGGTGACGAGGGCCGCGGCGTGCACGCAGCTATCACTTAGCCTGCGACCGGGGACCGTGCAGCGAGACGTCTCATCGGCCCCCCCTCACGCACGTGAGCCCTCGCGGAAGCGCAGCAGCGCGCTCGGCGATGCCCGGCGGCAGCCGCGCGCGGAGCGGAGCCGTCGTGGCCCGCAGGAGCGCCCGGTTCGTCGCGTCGTCGTATGGGACGAACGCTCCTGACACCTCACCCGCGGCGCGGGTCTGCAGATCGAGGGTCATGGCCGGCTCCGCGCACCCTGGCGGGAAGGCGTCCAGGGCGACGGTCTTCACCGACGGGCGGGAGCGCGAGCGGAAGTGGACGCGGCGGCTCCGGGGCTCGTAGACGATCTGCCACTGCGTGGAGTCTGCAAAGCGCACGGTGTCGAGGATCGAGAGCGCGTCAGCGACCGGGCTGGCGGCGGACGACGGCGCGGCGGTGCGGCTCGCCAGGCGGATGAAGCGCTCGATCGAGCCCTGCCAGGTAGAGGAGCTGGCCCTCCCGCGCCCCGAGCGCGCGAAGGCCGCCGCAGCGGTGGCGTACGGGCTGTTCGTGAGGACCCGCGCCGGCATCGTCGCGCCCGTTGCCACGACGAGCTCGCCGCGTAGCAGCTCGAGCACCGCGCACGCAGGAACGGCGTCGCAGACGAAGTAGTGGACCTTGGCGTACACGGGCGCGACGCGGACCTTTCGGGCGAGCGCGATGGCCTCGCTCGTGCTCGCCGCCTGGTCCAGCAGGTACTGCACGAGCCCCAACTCGGTGACGACCGGCCGCCCGTCCGGCGCGGAGAAGGCACTGGCCGGGAGCATGAGCACCTCGACCACGAGCCCAGCCCCGTTCATGCCGCCGTTCGGCAGCTCGCGCCCGTACTGGTTGAACGTGAGGCTCGCGAAACGGCTCCTCCAGGCGGCCGGGGCGTCGGAGGGGGCGAGGACTAGTGCGCGCTTCTCGACGCCACGCTTGTTGACCACGACCTGACCGCGCTCGTCGCTCCAGTCGTAGCCCTTGGCGACCACTGGGCCCGAGGCCGTGTCCAACAGGAAGGCGTCGCACGGCGAGGCGGGGCGTGCCGCGAGCAGCAGGAGGAGAGCCCCGAGCGAGCGCATGCCCATCACGTGGTCAGGTGGAGGCGTCCGCGTCAACGGTCAGCCCGCGAACGGTGGTAGGAGGCGCGGCGCTCCGCGTCCCTCGTGAGGGCGCTCGCGAGACCGTAGACGTTGGACGCGGCCCGGGCCCCTGGTTATACTTCCGGTATGAAGACGGCCATCTCCATCCCCGACGACGTCTTCGAGGACGCCGAGCAGCTCGCGCGGCGCCTGAAGAAGAGCCGGAGCGCCCTCTTCGCCGAGGCGGTGGCCGAGTACGTCGCCCGCCACGAGCCCGAGGGGATCACCGAGGAGCTGAACCGGGTCGCAGGCGAGCTGGACACCCGCCTCGACGCGCCCGCCGCCGCGGCCGCGCGGCGCATCCTCCGGCGCTCCGAGTGGTGATCGCCCAGGGAGACGTCTGCTGGGCCGACCTGCCGGAGCCGGCCGGCTCCGGCCCGGGGTTTCGCCGGCCGGTGCTCGTGGTCCAGGGAAACGCCTTCAACCGAAGCCGGGTCGCAACGATCGTCTGCGTCCCCCTCACGAGCAACCTGAAGTGGGCCGGCGCCCCCGGGAACGTCCTGCTGCCGGCGCGAAGCACGGGGCTCGGGAAGGACTCCGTCGCGAACGTCTCCCAGCTCGTCACGCTCGATCGCGGCGCCCTGACGGAGCGCGCCGGACGCGTCTCGGCCAGGCAGCTCTCGCTCGTGTTCGTCGGGATCGACCTCGTGATGGGGCGCTAAGTGCCGCGGACACCTCAGCCAGGCTCACCGCCTGACTCCGTGGCGCTCGAGGACCCGCGCGACCTCCTCTCGCCTCGACGCCGCCCTCCCGACGGCATCCCACACGGACTCGCCCAGGACCGACACGTAGTCGGCCCGCGCCCCGGCATCGAGCAGCGCCGCCACCAGCTCCACGTGCCCGTGAGCCACGGCCGCGTGCAGGGCGCGGTCGCTGGTGCGAGACGAGGCGTTCGGATCGGCGCCATGCCGGAGCAGCACCTTCACGACCTCGAGGTTCCCGAGGGCGGCGGCGTCCATGAGCGCCGTCTCGCCGAACTCGTTCACGGCGTCGATCGGCACCCCGGCGCCCGCGAAGAAGCGGACTCCCGGCACCAGCCCCTCGGCGGCGCAGAAGTGCAGGAGCGTCTCATCGTGGAGGTAGCGGGCGCCGAGCAGCTGGGGATGTTCCCGCAGCAGCCGCATGGCCCCGGCCTGATCCTGGACGGCGAGGTCGATCAGCCGGCGCACGAGCTGCTCCTCCGCCCGCTCCTTCGCCGGGGGGCGACCCCAGAGGAAGAGCGCGACGCCTCCCACGAGCGCCAGCAGCAGGGCAGCGAACATGCCCGAGTCTCCCCCGGAACCCATGGCCGGGAGAAGTGCACGGCGGACGCACGACCACGACGTGGCCCTCTCCGGTCATCTTCTTCCCCTCGCCGCGGCCCTACCCCGTGGCGAAGCAGCCGTTGACGGGCACGCATGGCGCGCGAGGCAAAGAGATTGGCGCCGCCAGCCCAGACCTCGCCGGCGGGAGGGCGCACGATTCCTTCGTCGCACAACCGAACACGGAGGAAGGTCCTCATGGAAAGAGCCCTGATGATCCCAGTTGCCCTCGGCCTGCTGACGTCCTCGACCGCGTTGGCCCAACCCGTGCTGCACGTCGACTCGTCGCTCGACGACTGCGAGGTGCACTTCGCCCCCGAGCTCACGCAGCCGGCGTTCGAGCGCTTCGCGCGCGAGTTCGGCTCGGTGTCCGCCTTCAAGCAGGGGGGCCCTCCGGCGACGCTGGGCCAACGGGGCGTCGCCGTCGACGTCGAGCAGATCTACTTCACGGTCGACGAGGAGTCCGCCGCCTGGAACGACACTTTCACCCACCCCGCCCCTGACCACTGGCTCGGCGCGGACAAGAAGTTCCCCAAGCTGCGGCTCCGCGTCGGCGTGACCGACGACCTCGACGTCGGCGCGTACTTCACGAAGAGCCCGGAAGCGAACTACGGCTGGCTCGGGATCGAGGCCAAGTACGGCATCCTGAAGCAGCGCGAGGGCGCGCCGGTCGCGCTCTCGGTGCGCGGCGCGTACACGAAGACGCTCTACGTCGCCGACATGGACATGCACGCGGTCACCGCCGACGTCTCGGTCGGCCGGACCTTCTGGCACGTCCTCACGCCGTACCTGGCGCTCGGTGGCGATGCCGTGCTCGCGCGAGAGACCAGCGACGCCGTGGCCCTGAAGACCGAAGCCCTCCTCGTGCCGCATGCGACGGCCGGCCTCGAGGCTCGCTTCTGGCACGTCGCCGTCGGCGCCGAGGTCCAGGCGTCAGCGCTCGTCACCTTCCAGGCGCAGGTGTCGGCCGTGTTCTGAGCGCGGGGGCGAGTGGAGCGCCCGCGCGGGCGTCGCGCCCGTCGCCCGGATGCGAGCCTGCTTCGGCGTGACGCCGGTCCAGCGCTTGAATGCGCGGTTGAAGGTGCTCTGGTCTGCGAACCCGAGCAGGTACCCGACCTCGGCGAGCGCGATGTCGGGCTGCTCCAGGTACAGCCGTGCGGTCGCCGCGCGCACCTCGTCGGCCAGGGCGTTGAACGTGTAGCCGAGCTCGCTAAGGCGACGCTGCAGGCTTCGCGCGCCGATGCCGAGCTCCCGCGCCACGCCTTCCAGGGAGGGATCGCCGCCGCGCAGGCGCCCGGCGATCGCGCGGCGCGTGCGCTCGACGAGGTCGGGGCCACGGGGGAGGCGCGACAGGAGGAGGTCAGCGTGCTCCATGAGCACGCCGAGGACGCCGGATTGCGCGCGGCTCGCGGGCGTGTCCCACGCGGCGCGGTCGAGGACGAGGCGGTTGTGGTCCGCCCCGAAGCGCACGGGGCAGCCGAAGACCCGCTCGTGCTCGCGGACGTCGACCGGAGGGGGGTGTGCGAACGTCACGCACTGCGGGCCCGTGGGGGCGCCTGTCCCCTCGCGCACGTGGAGCACGAACGCCGCGAGGCAGTACTCGGCGTACGGACGCGTGACGGCGGTCCCGTCGCCCTCGCCCACCACGTCGAAGGTCACGGGATCGCCGGACTCGTCGATGGCCAGCCGCACGGCGGTGTTGATCAGGGGGAAGTAGCGCGCCGCGTAGCGGTAGGCCTCCCCGACCGTGCGGGCGCACGAGGCCAGGTAGTCGATGACCTTGTATGCGCCGAGCGGGCACGCCTCGGCGACGTGCAGCGACAGCACCGGGTCGCCGGAGAGCTGGTAGGCCTTGGCCCAGAGTGCGCCCACGTCGCTGTTCCTCAGGCGCGCGTCCGGATTCTCGAGCGTCTCCCGGCTGATCCCGGCCGTGAGCAGCATCGCCTCCGTGTCGATTCCAAGTCGTTCGCACGCCTGGATGAGCGCGCGGCTGGATACCGTGAGCACTGTGCCGCCATGGGGCCACATCAGGCTACAACCCTACGCCAGTCGCCGCGGGCCCGAGCCGCGCCTCCGAGTCAACCCGGTGACGGGGCAGCGTCGCAGACCACTTGCCTCCACCGCGCCAGGATCACTCGGGGAACCGCTCCGGCTCGCGTGACGGCCGGCCGCGGCGCGCGTCCGAGGTTCAGAACTCGAAGCGGCCCTCGCGCACCAGGTCGGAGAGCGGCTTCCGATCGCTCGGCTTCTCGCGCTCCTTCGCCCACGCTGGCATCGTCGGCTCATGGTGCCCCTTCTGGGGGAGTCGCGACACCCGCGCCTTCGTACCGCGGAGTAATCACTACTCAAGCCGCCGAGCCGCGTGCTACCTGTGACGGAACGTCAACGGAGGGGACCGTCATGATGAGGAACGTGAAGGCGGCAGCGCTCGCCCTTTTCGCGATCGCTTGCACGCAACCGACCCCGCAGCCGATGGGCAGCGCCAGGTTTGCAGTGGACGCGCTGATCTCGGGTGCGAACATCACGAGCGTCTCGGTCGAGGTCCAGCCGGCGGACGTGAGCGCCTCGCTCGTGTACGACGCGGCGACCGGCAAGTTCACCGGCACCCTGAACATCCCCTCGGGCGCCCAGACCTTCACGGTGAGCGTCTACGCTGGGTCCACGCTCGTCGGGACGGGCAGCGCCAGCGCGACGATCGTCGCCGGCCAGACGATGAACGTCGCGATCACGGTGCTCGACGGGAGCGGTCCGCCCCCCGTGCCGCCCAACCGGCCGTACATCACCTCGCTCGTCGTCCCCGCGACGGTGGACGCGGCCGCCGAGGCGACCTTCGCCGCTACCGCGGTGGACCCTCAGGGCGACACGCTGGCGTACGCGTGGTCCCAGTCGTGCAGCGCGGAGGCGGGGACGTTCGGAACGGCCCCCGCGGCGAGCACCACCTGGACGGCGCCGGGCTCCGCGACGACGTGCCAGATCACGGTCACGGCCACCTCCCCCTCCGGTCTGTTCGACGCGAGGACGGCGACGGTCGCGGTGGCGGCGATCGGCGGGGGGGTGGACGTGACGGTCGACTTCGTCCCGCAGCCCGTGATCGATCACATCTGGTTGCAGACGGTCGCGGCTCCTGTGAACGAGGTCTGCTCGGTCCTCCGCGACGACGCGTCGGCGACCTGCCCGGGAACCCTTCCACCAGCCAGCGTCTGGACGGTCGCGTTCACCTTCCAGAACGGCGATCAGGGGGCGAGCGCGACCCTCACCGACAACTGCGGGGGCTCAGCGGTGCCCGATCCGCTGGTCGCTTCCTCAATCGGCGCGACGGGCGCCGCGTTCGGGTGGACCGCACCGGCCGGCGCCGGCGTCTGCATCCTGGAGGCGAGGGTCACGAGCGGCGGCCTCATCGACACGTTCCCGATCGAGGTCGTGCTCGCCGACGACGCGCCGCCGCCACCGCCGCCCGCGACGACCCACTCCGTTTCCGGGACCGTCCGGACTTCCGACGGGGCCGCGATGGCGGGTGTGACGGTGTCGATCGCGCCGCTGCCGGACCCGCTCGATCCACAACCGATCGTGATCGGACCGACGGTTTCGGCCACGACGGACGCGAACGGCAACTACGCCATCGCAGGCCTCCCGTCGGGCAGCTACCGGATCACTCCGACCCTCACCGGCCTCACCTTCTCGCCAACGTACCGCTTGATCGAGGTGACCACGGCGGACGCGTCGGGGCAGGACTTTGCGTCCGTGCCCGCGGGCACGTGGAGCCTCGGCACCAGCTTGGGGCCGTGGAGCCCCACGACGGAAGCGCTTTACGCGGTCTGGGGGAGCGGTCCCGACGACGCGTGGGCCGCGGGCACCGCCGGCACGACCGTGCACTGGGACGGCACCTCCTGGTCGAGCGTGACGAACCCGGTGACCGGCCTGATGATCGGCTTGTCGGTCGAGCCCAACGTCGTTCTCACCGCGCTGTGGGGCAGCGCCTCGGACGACGTGTGGGCCGTGGGCACCTACGGCACGTTCCTGCACTGGGACGGGGCTGCGTGGGAGAGCGTGACCACCGGGTACCCGCTGACCCTCTGGGGCGTCTGGGGCAGCGCCTCGAACGACGTGTGGGCCGTCGGCAGCGAGGCCGCGATCGTGCACTGGGACGGCACCTCATGGGTGAGCGTACCCAACCCGCTGACGGGAACCACGTCGGGAAACAACCTCTACGACGTCTGGGGGACCGGCCCGAACGACGTCTGGGCCGTGGGCGACGGTGGCATCATCCTGCGCTGGGACGGGAGTAGCTGGAACAACGTGGTGAGCGGGTGCGGCGATTATCTCTATGGAGTCTGGGGCACCGGCCCGAGCAACGTCTGGGCAACGGGCACGATTGGCACCATCCTCCACTGGGATGGAAGCGGTTGGTCCAACGTTGCCAGTCCGCTGACTGGCTCGCGCGCCGTCCTGCAAGGAGTCTGGGGAACGTCCGCGGATGACGTCTGGGCCTTCGGCTTGTCGGCGGTCGACCTGGCCACTGGTTACTTTGGCGACATGATGCACTGGGACGGCAGCGCCTGGTCGATAACACCCAACCCCATGAGCGTCTACTGGTACGGGGTGCGGGGGATGTGGGGCAGCCCTACCGACGTCTGGGCAGTCGGCAACTTCGGGATCATGCGCTCGCAGCTTTGAGGTGAAGGGCCGGGGCAGCGCCGAACAGGGGGAAGTAGCGCGCCGCGTAGCGGTAGGCCTCCCCGACCGTGCGGGCGAGGCCTCCCCGACCGTGCGGGCGCGCCGCGCCTCCGAGTCAACCCGGTGACGGGGCAGCCTCGCAGACCACTTGCCTCCACCGCGCCAGGATCCGCGAGCTACGCAGTCGTCTTCCGGAACTCGGGGCTGGCGGTCGCCGGCATCCTCCTCAGGCTCGGCCTGACGGCCCCTCCGTTCGCCAACGCGGCGCTGGGGGTCGGGGCAGGCCTCTTCTCGCTGGGGATCTCCGCGGCCTGCCGCCGCTTCGGGCACGTGCCTGATCGGAGGCTGGACGACACGACGGCGTGACGGCCGGCCGCGGCGCGCGTCCGAGGTTCAGAAGTCGCCCCCGCGGGATCAGAACCTGTCGCTCGCGCCGCCGCCGCCGCTGTCCCCGCCGCCTCCGGAGAAGCCAGAGGAGCTGGAAGAACCGGAGCTGCGCGACGAGCCGCTGGAGCTGGAAGACGACGAGCGCCACCCCCCGCCGTCCGAGCTCGAGCCGGTCGATGAGCTCCAGGTGCCGTGGCCCGACCACCAGGACCGGTCGCTCGTGTACCGGACGACCCCGTACCCGAGGATCCCGAAGAAGTAGAAGGGGAGGAAGAACCAGCCGGGGAAGAAGGGCGCGAAGTAGCACGCCACGTTGACGAGCAGGCCAGTGACGCCGATGAGGACCTGCACGCCCACGGGAAACCGGCGCCACCGGCCGATGGCGATGGCGACGACGAGCCCGACGACGACGAGCCACTGCACGTGCGGCTCGGCCGGATCGCCGGCGACGGACGCGCTGCGTGATGCGAACACCTCGCCGCGCGTCGCCGCCAGGAGCGCGTCGACCCCAGCGCGGATTCCGCTCGCGAAGTCCCCGCGGGCGAGGTGCGGCCGCACCGTCTCCGCCAGGATCCGCTTGGCGACGGCGTCCGGAACGGCCCCCTCGAGGCCGTACCCCGTCGCGATCCGCGTCTTCCGGTCCTCGGTGAAGACGAAGAAGACGATCCCGTTGTCCCTGCCCGCCTGCCCAACTCCCCACGCCCGGATCGCGTCTGCGCCCAGCTCCTCGGGCGTGGTCCCCTCGGGCACGTGGGGGGCGATGCAGACCAGGACCTGGTTGGACGTCTCGCGATCGAACGCGGCCAGGCGGGCCTCGAGCGCGTCCCGCTCAGCGAGCGGCAGGACCCCGGCCTGGTCCGTGACGTAGCGATCGGGCTTCGGTGGGACGGGGCCCGCCCGAGCGCTACCACCGGCGACGAGGAGCGCGAGGGCGCACGCGGCGAGGGCGCGACGGGAGGCGGTCGAGCGGATGGAGGCGATCATGGTCGGCCACCAGAATAGCCGACCACGGAGGTGGACAACGGAGAGCCCGAGACCCGTCCCCCTCACCAGACTCTCCCCCGCTGGAGCGTGGGAGAGGTTTGTTTAACTTCCCCCATGAAGAAACCCCCGGTAACCGTTGACGGTTACCGGGGGCTAATTGGAGCGGGAAAAGGGATTTGAACCCTCGACCCTCGCCTTGGCAAGGCGATGCTCTACCACTGAGCTATTCCCGCAAAGAACGTTCGAAGGCCGCGATTTATAGAGGGGGGCCCGGGGGCTGTCAAGCGCCTCGAACCGGCTCCGTGCCGCCTTTGCCGTCCGGCTCGGAGAGCGGCCGCCCGGCGAGGCGCTCATCCAGCTGCAGCGAGAGGGCGTAGAGCCGCTGCACGCCGTTCTCCAGCCGGAAGTAGTGGAGGATGTAGGCGACCGTCAGGGCGAGCAGGAGGACCGCCAGGGCGGCCGTGGCGGGCGTCTGCAGGAGGGCCAGCAGCCCCACCGCCAGGAGCGCGAAGAGCGCCACGAAGAGGGTCACGAGCAGGTGGATCAGCCGCTCGTGCTGGAAGTCGTGGACGCGCCGGTCGTGGTGGGCGCGAACGGCGGCCAGGCCCGACGGGTCCCGCTGGGCGAGGATCCCCCGGACGAACCGCTCGTGCCGCTTCAGCTCCTCCCACATGGCCGCCCCTCCCCCTCCTGCGTCGGTCAGGAGCCGGTGGGCTTCTGCGCCTTCGGGCCGTTCAGCTCGACCCTGGCCCCCGACGGCGCCGCCGGCGCGGGGCAGCCGCCCCCGCAGCCGCCGGAGCCGCACGAGAGCAGGTCGAGGCCGGCCACGTCGGCGTAGCGCGACTGCACGACCTTCAGCTGCGGGGCCTGCTTGCGCGCGCCGCGGCTGACGTCGTGGGCGAAGGCCTCGATCCGGCTCACCACGCTGGGCGGGTAGGCGTTGCCGTCGCTCTCCACCGCGACGACCGGCAGGCCCCGGGCGCGCGCCCACGGCGCGTACGTCGCCTCGATGAGGCGGCCGGGGAGGCAGGCGAACGGCGAGATGATGGCGACGCCGTCGTACCCCTCCTCCATCGCCACCGCCGCCGAGGCCGGCGACAGGGTCGCCTCGCTCTCCAGCTCGAAGGACGAGAACTCGTCGGACCGCGCCATGATCCGGTCCATCCCGTGCGGAGACTCGGGCACGAGGCCGCTCAGGGCGAGGTCGCGCTTGATGGCGTGCTCCACGCGCGCCTTCCAGATCATCTCGATCTTGAGCCAGAGCAGCGTCCGCAGCTCCTTCGACTTGAGCCGCTGGAAGAGCGGCATCCTGCCGAGCGCCTTGCGGAGGCGGCGCGACTGGTCCCAGTCGAGGTAGTGGACCCACTCGGTGAGGCCGGTGATCTTGGCCACGACCCCCGAGTCGGCGAGCTTCCCGACGAGCGTGTCGACCGAGAAGTCGTCGCGCCGGACGAAGATCTCGCCGACGACGAGCGCCTTCTTCGCGGTCGGCGAGCGGGGCCCTCAGCGGGATCGCCGCGAGCCTGCGGCCCCAGCCGGCCAGCCCGGCGAGCACCGGCTTGACCCCGCCTCCCGCGGCTGCGAGCAGCTCCTCCAGCACCGCGTCCGTCTCCGCCAGGGCGGCGTCGCGATCCGCCGCGAGCGCGCGCAGCGACCCGACCACGTCGCGGAAGTAGTCGCCGACGCAGATCATCTGCCACAGGTCGCGGTTGAAGTTGTTCCCGAGCTCCGAGTACGAGTTGTCGGAGTTGAGCGACAGCATCACCACGTTCTTGAGGCCGAGCTCCTGGAAGAGCGCCTGGTAGAAGATGGCGTACTGGCCGGTCCTGCACGGCCCGGTCGTGATCGGCATGAAGACGAGGTGGACCCGGTCCGGATCCTGCGGCGCCTTCGCGAGGTAGTCGAGGACCGCGCCGAGGACGAGCAGCGCCGGGATGCACTCCTTGCCGCTCGCCACCGCGCGCGCGCGCGGCGCAGTCTCGATGTCGGCGGTCGGCAGCGCCACGGAGTCGATGCCGTGCGAGCGCGAGATGCGCGCGACGAGCTGGGACGTCTCCTGCCCCATCGACGGCCAGACCAGCGTGACGCGCGGGTCCTTCATCGAGCGCCGCTCGCCGGTCCGGCGGTTCACCACCCAGGCGTCGCCGCCCTCGATGACGACGTCCCACTCCTTCTCGGGGAGGATCGTCGCCTCCACCGGCGGCGAGCGCCGCCACGCCTCGACCACGTCGAGGAACGCCTCGACGCGCGTGTCCACGCCGGCGTCGGCGGTGTGGCTGTCGAGCTCCAGCGTGAGGAACGGCTTCGAGCCGTAGATCCACCGGTTGAAGTGGAGGATGAAGGAGTCCGGCGCGCAGGAGAAGTTGGTGACGAAGCAGGCGAAGAGGTTCTTGCGCCCCTTCACCATCACCGCGCCCTTCAGGTCCTGCTGGCCGTAGTACCAGTACATGTTGGGGAGGATCGCCTCCTCCCCGACCTGCAGGAAGTCGAACGGTATGACCGAGTAGCCGCGCGTCACGAACTTGCGCGGGATGCCCATGTTCGCGCCGGGCGCGAACGCGTTGTACGGGCGGCCGAAGAGGACGATCGGCGGGCCACGTCCCACGCTCCGCCTCCTCCACCGCCTGCCGGCCCAGCCGCAGCCCCTCGCGGTAGCAGGCCTTCTGCCGCTCCACCGCGAGCGCCCAGGCCTTCCGCCCCTCCTCGCGCGTGCGGCCGAGCCGCTCGGCGACGTCCATCATCGGCGTCGGCCCCGTCGGCGAAGCCGCGGGTGAGGTCGAGCACCGGCCGCAGGAGCCGCGCGTCGTCCAGCTCGAACGCCGTCCGGAGCGCGTAGGGCAGCCCCTGCGTGATCGGGCAGACGCAGGCGTGGACCTGCTTCTCGTACGAGGGGAGCGCCTTGAGGTGCGGGACGAACCAGAAGTCGGCCGGCGGGTCGGCCTCGAGCATGCTCCCCATCTGCCCGTGGGCGAGCTCGCCCGGGTAGCAGAAGGACGACTCGCAGCGGGCGGCCCCCTTCTCGGACACGTCCGAGGCGAGGACAGCGCGGACGCCGAGGGCGTGGAAGAAGTTGGAGTAGAGCGGCCAGAAGGAGTGGACCGAGAGCGCCTCGGGGACCCCGACGCGCACGTTGGCGCGCGGCAGCTCCTCGGCGGGGGCGGCGTAGGTGTCGAAGTAGAGCTGGCGCCGGACCTCGACCCAGTCCTTGACCTCCTCCTGCGGCCGCGCCGGCTTCCGGCGGAGGTTCGCGAACTTGTTGCAGCGGCCGCCGAAGTGGTAGCGCGCCTCGCCGACCGCCATGATCCGGATGGGGCAGAGGTTCTCGCAGGCCTTGCAGCGGTACTCCTTCTCGGAGTGGATCGTCCGGGCGGAGAGCTCGGCCAGCCGCACGCGCGCGGGCGCGAGCCGCCCCTCGCCGAGCCTGCGCGAGCGCCATCAGCGCGACGCCGTAGGCCCCCATCAGCTCCGGGTCCGGCGGGACCACCACGTGCTTCCCGAGGAGCTGCGCGAACGCGAGCGGCACCGCGGGGTTCTTCGCCACGCCGCCCTGCAGGACGATCCGGCTGCCCGACCCGCCGGTTGCCGACGACGCGGTTGAGGTAGTTCGCGACGATGGAGAGCGTCAGGCCCGCGACGATGTCCGGCCGGCTCGCCCCGCCCTGGATGGCCTTGCGGATGTCCGAGTTGATGAAGGCCGAGCAGTGCTCGCCGAACCGGAGCGGCGCCGTCGGCCTCGAGCGCGATCGGCCCGATCTCCTCGGCGCTGTGGATGTCGAGGTCCCCGGCCGCCGACTCCTCCAGGAAGGAGCCGGTCCCCGCGCTGCACGCCTCGTTCATGGCGTAGTCGACCGGGACGAGGTTGCGCAGGTGGACGTACTTCGCGTCCTGGCCGCCGATCTCGAAGATCGTGTCGATGGCGGGATCGAGCGCGGTCACGCCCGCCGTGTGGGCCATGATCTCGTTGTAGACGGCCGGCGTGCCGCAGTAGACGCCGAGGAGCTCACGGGACGAGCCGGTCGTCGCGGCGAGCCGGATCTCCACCGCGTCCTCGGTGCCCACCTGCTCCTCGAGCTGCGCCCGGACCACGTCGAGGCACTTCCGGAGCGCGACGACGGGGTCGCCGAGCGTGCGGCCGTAGTGGCTGGCGACGATCTCGCGGGTCTCCGCGTCGACGACGGCGACCTTGGTGGTGGTGGAGCCGCCGTCGATGCCGAGGACGTACGCCCGCCCCGCCTTCGCCCGGCCGCGCCGCGGCGGGAGGAAGGTGACGTGCTCCTTCGCCTCCGAGAGGGGACGGCCGCGCGCGTAGCCGAGGTCGGCGTCGGCGACGAGCACCCCCTCCTCCGGCAACGGCACGCCGCGCTCCGCGGCGAGCAGCGCCGCGCCGTAGGCCTCGATGTACGCGGCCTCGCGGGGGACGATCAGCTCCACCTCGGGCAGCCCCTGCCGGACCGCCTCGACCAGGTGCGGGTTCCGGGTGCCGCCGCCGGCCAGCACCACGCGCCCCGAGGTGATGCGCGCCTTGGCGAGGAACTCGAGCACCTTGTGCGCCATCACGTGGGAGAGGCTGAGCACGATGTCGTGCTTGTCCGCCTCGCCCTTGTTCAGCTTGTGGGTGCAGTCGCTCTTCATGAAGACCGAGCAGCGCGACGAGAGCCGGTGGACCGTCCCCGTGCCGACCGCGGGGAGGTGGACCGCCTCGAGCGGCAGGTCCATGCGGCGCAGCTGCTGGGCGAAGAACTCGCCCGTGCCGCTCGCGCACTTGTTTCCTGCGTACGTGCCGACGATGCGCCCGCCGTCCACGCGGTAGACCACCGAGGTCCTCGCCGCCGACCGACACGACCGCGGAGACGTCGAGCTCGAGCGCCTGGAGCGCGCGCTCCAGCGCCTCGGTGGCGATCGCGCTCGCGATCTGGAACTTGCGGCGCCCCTCTCCGCCAGTCACGAGCGCGCGCACGCCGGCGCCGACCTTCCGCCCCGTGAGGACTGCACGCACGGCGCCGGCGACGTCGCCGTCGTGCGCGCGGACCTCGGACCACGCCTCGTCGGTGCCGGTGACCAGGCACGCCTTGACGCTCGTGGAGCCGATGTCGATGCCCAGGGCAGAACCGTTCTTCATCATCTCTCCTAGTCGGGCGGTCGCGCCTGCTGCGGGCGCCCGCGAATCAGCCACTTTTCCAAAGCCTTCGCTTTCGCGCAATGACTCCAGCAGGGCAAATGAACGCTACAGGCCGCTTTTCAGGCGGGTGCCGCCGGGGCTCGCCGATGGTATTGTGCGCGCCCCATGGCGCCCTCCTCCGAGGCCCGAGCCCACCGCGAACGGCTCCAGGCAGCGCTCGACCGCGGCACGCGACGTGGCAGGCTGGGGACCATCGCCCGTGACGCCGGCCGCGGCGTCGTAGTGGGGCTCGCGTCGGTCCTCTTCCCGAGGCCGCGCGCGAAGATGCCGCCGCGCGACGCCATCCGCAAGATCCTGGTGGTCCGGACCGACGAGCGGGTCGGGAACCAGCTCCTCACGACGCCGCTGCTCCGGGCGCTGAAGGCCGGGCTCCCGGGGGCCGAGCTGCACCTCCTCGCGCCGCGCCAGGCGGCGGCCATCGCGCCGCCGCACGTCGACCGGCTCTGGCTCTGGCGCAAGCGGGACGCCTTCCTGGCGCCGCTCAGGCTCCTCGCGCAGCTCCGGGCCTTGCGGGGCGAGCGGTTCGACGTCGTGGTGGAGGCCAGCCACTGGTCGGCCTTCTCGCTCACCGCGGTCCTGCTCGCGCGGCTCGCCGGCGGGCGCGCCACGGTCGGCCATGATCGCGGCGAGAGCGCGCGCTTCCTCTCGCACCCGGTGCGCCACGATCCGGCCACCTGCAGCGAGATCCCCGCCAAGCTGGAGCTCCTGGCGCCGCTCGGCCTCGCGCCCCGCGGCCTGGCGCCGGAGACCGGGCTCGGGCTCGACCCCTTGCCCGCGCGCGCGCTCCTCGCCGCGGCAGGGCTCGGAGGCCGCCCGCTCGCAGTCCTCAACCCCGGGGCCCGGCTCGCCGACCGGCGCTGGCCGCCGGAGCCGTACGCCGAGGTGGCCCGCGGCCTCGCCGGCCGGGGGCTCGACGTGCTCGTCGTCTGGGGGCCCGAGGAGGAGCCGATCGCGGCCGAGATCGCCCGGCTCTCCGGGACGACGCTCGCCCCGGCGACCGACCTCGCGCTCCTGGCCGGACTCATGCGCACCGCGCGGCTCGTCGTCACCAACAACTCGGGGCCGATGCACCTCGCCGCCGCGGTCGGCGCCCCCACCGTGGGCGTCTTCTTCTCGGGCGACTCCGCCCGCTGGGCGCACCGCGCGCCGACGTTCGCAGCCGCGGAGGTGCGCGCGCCGACCGACCACGCCCTGGTGCTCGCGGCGTGCGACCGGCTGCTTGCGCTCAGCGCCTAGGGCGCCCCCTCACCCTTCCCCTCGCCCCCGGTGGGGGAGAGGGGAGGACTCGTGTAGACCGCGCGGATGAAGCCAGAGAAGTAGTTCCACGCCGACCAGACCGAGAAGAAGAGCGACACGTAGAGGAGCCACGTGCCGGTCCGGTTGGTGTCGAGGCTGAACGTGAACCAGATGAAGTCGATCGGGTAGGTGTAGCCGAGCAGGAGGAAGGCGATCGCCGCGATCTGGAGCGACGTCTTGTACTTCCCCTCCTGCCCCGCCGCGATCACGATCCCTTCGCTCATGGCGATGGACCGCAGGCCGGTGATGATGAACTCGCGGGCCATCACCACGATCACGACCCACGCCTCGATCCGTCCGAGGTAGACGAGCATCACGAGCGCCGCCATCACGATCAGCTTGTCGGCGAGCGGGTCCAGGAACTTCCCGATGACGGTGACGAGGTTGTAGCGGCGCGCCACCCAGCCGTCGAGGAAGTCGGTCGCCCCGGCGAGCGTGAAGAGGAGCGCCGCGATGAAGCTGTCGACGCGCGACTCGTGGTACGTGAACCAGAGGAAGACCGGGATCAGCGCGGTCCGGGCGAGCGTGATCGCGTTGGGGAGGTTGAGCGCCTCCTCGCGCAGGGTTCTGCTCAAGCTTGCTCCTCGGTTGCGCCGGGATCGGTGATCGCCCGGCCTTCGCCGGAGAGCTCTACCGCGATCTGGCCGTCGCCGTCGCCGTCGCCGCCGTCGGAGAGGTTCGCGAGCCGCGGCGTCAGGTTCCCGGTCCAGCCCACGAGCGCGGCGAGCGGGACGCTCACGGGCTGGTCCGCGCCGACGTCGACCGTGACCGGCTCGCCGCGGCTGACCACGAGGAACCGGCCGCGCCCCTTCAGGTGGACCAGGTTGAGCTCGGCCTGGAGGCGGGAGGGCACGCGGCCGTTCTCGAAGCCGATCCCCTCCTCGAGGCCGAAGACCGCCTCCTCGCGGAAGTACCCCGACTCGCCGCCGAGGTCGAGCGCGGTGAAGCACCGCCCCCTGGCGCGCACGAGCAGCAGGCCGTCGCCGGAGACGCGGCGCATCTGGCTCGCGCCCTGGCCGAACGTCTTCTCGGTGGCCTTCCCGCGGAAGCGCTTCATCTCGGGCGCGAGCTGCAGCGCCCCCTTCTGCGCGAAGAGCCCGTCGAGCCGGCAGCGCGTCGTGCCCTTGACCGTCACCACCAGCGTGTCCCCCTGCACCGCGAAGGTCTCGTCGCCGGTCGGGCGGACGAGGTGCGAGTCGACCCACGCGCCGAGGCCGCTGCCGGGCGCCACCGCCGTGGGGATCGCCGCGCTGGCGTAGGGCGGCTCGGCCGTCCGCTCCGCCTTCCTCGCCGGCGCCGGCGCCGACGCTGCCGGCTTGCGCTGCGCTGGCGGCTCGGGCCTGCTCACCTCGCCCTTGGCGATCATCTCGTCACAGCGGGCCGCCATGTGGCCGCTCCCCGCCTTGACGAACCAGCCCCGTGCCTCGGCGGGATAGCCGGCCTCCATGTACGCGAGCCCGAGATACCCCATCGCCTTGCGGTGGTCCGGGTTGAGGTCCACCGCGATCTCGAGCTGCTTGATCGCCTCGGGGTACCGCCGGGCCTTGAGGCAGGAGAGGCCGAAGTTGACGCGCGCGGCCGGCTCCACCGGGTTGTCGTCCACCACGCGGTGCCAGACGTCGGCCGCTTCGTCGAAGCGGTTGAGCTTGTGGTACGCCTGCCCGAGCAGGCCCAGCACCTTGCCGTCCTTGGGCCGGAACTCGCGCGCGCGCTCGAGGGACGCCCGCGCCCCCTCCGCGTCGCCGCGCCCGAGGAGGTCCGACCCTCGCCTCAGGTGGAAGAGGAACTCCTCGTCGAGCCCTTCTACCTCGTCGTCCCCCCCAGCCCGAATCACCGGCTCACCGCCCCGCCTTGTAGGCGCGGTAGAGCGCGACGACCTTGCGGACGTACTCGCGCGTCTCCGGGATGTTCGGGACGGCCCCGCCGGCGCGGCGCACGGCGTCGGGCCCGGCGTTGTAGGCCGCCAGCATGCGGACCATGTCCCCCCCGTACTGGTTCGCGAGCAGGCGGAGGTAGCGCGTGCCGCCGTGGATGTTCTGCTCGGGATCGAAGACGTCGGCGACGTACATCTCCCGCGCGGTGCCGGGCATGAGCTGCATGAGCCCGGCCGCGCCCTTCTCGGAGACGGCCCGCGGATCGAAGTTGGACTCGACGGCGATGACCGCGAGGATGAGCGCCTCGGGGAGGTTGTGGGTGGTGGCCGCGTCACGCACCACCCCGGTCCACGCCGACTGCGCCGAGCCGCTGCGGACCTGTCGGCTCCGGGCTGCCGGCGGGGCCCTGTAGACGCCGGCGACGTCGTTGGCCCGCGTCACCTTGCGGAACTTGCCGTCGCTCGGCGCGTTGGAGAAATGGAGCACCCCGTCCGCGTCCACGTACGAGTAGAGGTCTCCCGCCTGCGCGAGCAGGGGGACGACCGCAAGCGCCGCGGCTGCTAGCCGGAGCTTCGACCACCGGGACATGTTCAGGGAAAGCTAGCAGGGGCGGCGGGTTGACGACAACTTTCCTTCGCACCGTGTGCTACATCAAGTCGCATGTCCGCGCTCCAGAGTCGCGAGAAGGTCGACTTCCTTGTCCTTGGCGGCGGCGCCGCCGGTCTCTCGTTCGCCCTGCACGCCGCCGACCGCGGCTCGGTCATGGTCCTCACCAAGCGCCAGCGCTTCGAGGGCTCGACCCACTACGCACAGGGGGGCGTAGCCGCAGTCCTGGGCCCGGACGACGACTTCGACCTCCACATACAGGACACGCTCGTAGCGGGCGCGGGGCTCTGCAGGCGCGACGCAGTCGAGGTGACGGTGAGGGAGGGGCCGGACCGGATCCGCTGGCTCCAGTCGCTCGGTATCGAGCTGGACCGGGAGGGGCCTGAGCGGCTTCACCTCACCCGTGAGGGGGGGCACTCAAGGAGGCGGGTCGCGCACGCGAAGGACACCTCCGGACGCGAGGTGGAGCGGACCCTGCTCGCCGCCTGCGAGGCGCGCGGCATCCGGATCGTCGAGGACGCCGTCGCGATCGACGTCATCACCGCCGGCAAGGTCGGCCTGGCGGGGCCCAACGCGGCGCTCGGCGCGTACGTCCTCGACCGGGAGACCGGGAACATCTCGACCGTGGAGGCTCGCGTCACGCTCCTCGCGACTGGAGGCGGCGGGAAGGTCTACCTGTTCACGTCGAACCCCGACGTGGCGACGGGCGACGGCGTCGCGATGGCCTACCGGGCCGGAGCCGCCATCGCCAACATGGAGTTCTTCCAGTTCCACCCCACCTGCCTCTTTCACCCGCAGGCGAAGAGCTTCCTCATCTCCGAGGCGCTCCGGGGCGAGGGCGGGATCCTGCGCAACGCGGGGGGCGAGGCCTTCATGGCCCGCTACGACCCGCGCAAGGAGCTGGCGCCACGCGACATCGTGGCCCGCTCCATCGACGCAGAGACCAAGCGGCGCGGCGACGACTGCGCCTACCTCGACATGAGCCACCTTCCGAAGGCGTTCCTGCTCGAGCACTTCCCGAACATCTACGCCACGTGCAAGGAGTTCGGGATCGACATGGCGGTCCAGCCGATCCCCGTGGTGCCGGCGGCCCACTACATGTGCGGCGGCGTCCTGACGGACCTCACCGGGCGCACCTCGATCCCCCGCCTCTACGCAGCGGGCGAGACCTCCTGCACGGGCCTGCACGGGGCAAACCGGCTCGCCTCCAACTCGCTCCTCGAGGCCCTCGTCTTCGGCCGCCGGGCGGCGCTGCACGCCGTCGAGCAGCTGGGCTCCGTCCCGGAGTCCTCCGCGCAGATCCCCGACTGGAACGTCGGCGACGCGCTCGACCCCGAGGAGGGGGTCGTTGTCGCGCACAACTGGGACGAGCTCCGGCGCGTCATGTGGAACTACGTGGGGATCGTCCGGACCGAGAAGCGGCTCGAGCGGGCCCGCGCGCGGATCCGGATGCTCCGCAACGAGATCCGTGAGTACTACTGGCAGTACAAGCTCACGCCGGACCTCGTGGAGCTGCGCAACCTGGCCGACGTGGGCATGCTGGTCGTCGAGTGCGCGCTCCGCCGCAAGGAGTCGCGCGGGCTCCACTACCTGCTCGACTACCCGAAGCCCGACGACAGGTGGCTCAAGGACACGGTCGTGTCCAACGGCGACGTCGAGTAGCACTCCTCGCGCGATCCCCTCTCCCTCATTGAGGGAGAGGGAAAGGGTGAGGGAGACCTCGAAACCTAGTCCGCGGGGCGCGGGGCCGGCACAGGCTTCGCGCCGGGCGTGTACGGGAGCCGCATCTCGCCCAGGGCGCTGGCGAAGCGGAGCACGCCGGTCGGAGCGAGCTGCTCCGTGTCACCGCGCGGGAAGCTCAGCAGGTAGGCGGTGTCGAACGCCCCTCCCATGGGGAACAGCGCCTCGAAGGTCGCGTTCCGCTCCAGGGACTTCGCCCGGCCGATGACCGCCTCACCACCACCCAGGTCGAACTCGATCCGCCAGATGCTCTCCGGGGCGTCGAGGTCGTTCCACTTCCGGTCGGCCGTGTAGAGGAAGACGACGAACTCGTCCCACTTCGCCCCCGTGTCGAGCTCCTCCGCCAGCTTCGCCTCCAGCTCGGCCGAGGTCCAGTGGAGCCAGGCTGCGAGCCGCCGGGCACGCTCTTCGCGCACCGCCGGCGTGAGCCTGATCGTCCAGAGGTCGGCGCGGTGCTCGAAGCCGTCGTAGAGATCGGTGTGGCGGGTGGCCGCGTCGCGCTCCTCGGGCCACGTCCCCTCCTGGACCTGCGGGACCGGCGCGTGCGGCAGCATCCCGCAGCCCGCGAGGAGGAGGGCGAGCCCCAGGGCTTGCGGGCGCGCGATCATGCGATGAAGTCCTTGCGCTCGAAGAGCGCCTGCAGGGGGACGCCCTGCGCCTCGATCGCCTCCCGGCCGCCCTCCGCGCGATCGACCAGCGCGAGGCACGCGACCGGGACGAGCTGCTCGGCGCGGCAGCGCTCGATCGCCTTGAGCGCGCTGCCTCCCGTGGTGACCACGTCCTCCAGCACGACGACGCGGCTGCCGTCCGGGATGGTCTTGCGCCCCTCGATCCACTGGCCGGTGCCGTGACCCTTCGGTTCCTTCCTGACGATGAACGCGTCCACCGTACCGGGGGGATACAGCCCCCCCGGACCCCCCGCTCCCTCCGGGGCAGCCTCCGCCGGCTGCCCCTGCGTTCGCATGCGCTCGTACTCGAGGAAGCTGGTCAGGGCGATGGCGCTCGCGATGGGATCGGCGCCGAGCGTCAGCCCGCCCACGCCGCGGACGAGCGGCCGGAGCTGCTTCACCCGGTCGAAGAGGAGGCGGCCGACGAGGACGTGCCCCTCCGCGGTGAGCGCCGTCCTCTTGCAGTCGATGTAGAAGTCGCTCTCGCGCCCCGAGGCGAGGATCACCTTGCGCCGCTCGAAGGAGAGCGTCCGCAGGATCTCCAGGAGTCGGCTCCGATCGGCTTCCAGGCTCATTCCATCACTCCTCGTCGACTTTCAGGTGCGGCAGGAGGGCCGCAACGTAGCGCGCCTGCTCGACGATGGCGCGGCGCCCCTCGGGAGGCAAGTGCTCCCAGGACTCGAAGGCGAGGGCGAGGTCCGCGTTCACCTCGTACATGCTCGAGGAGAGCTCCGCAGCCAGCTGCTCGGGCGTGACCTCTATGGTCGCCCCCTCCTCGGCCGGCTCGCCGGGCGCCTCGGGAGGCGGCTCGCCGCTCAGCCAGGCGAAGAAGGCCTCCCGCTGCTCCGCCGCGACCGGCGCCCGGACGCGCGCCTCGTCGATCAGCTCGTCGGCCCATGAGGCGGAGCGGACTTCGGCCAGCCGCGCGCGGAGCGCGTCCAGCGCCGCGCCGTCGAGCGGCTCGCGGAGCAGCGCCTCGCAGAGCGCGATGGCCCACGCGTCCTCGTCGGACAGCTCGGGATGGACGCGCGCCAGCACGCGGTCGCGCAGCAGGCAGCGGAGCGCCTCGACGCGGCGGAAGCCCGCCACGAGCTGGTAGCGCGGGCCGTCGGAGGCCGCGCCCGGCAGTGGGCGCAACTCTACTGGCACCAGCTGGCCGAGGCGCCCCAGCGATGCGGCGAGCGCCGAGACCTCACCTTCCTCCCGGAGGCGGAAGGTGACGTCCTCGGCGATGTCGTCGAGCGGGACGTACTCCACGGCGCCCGTCGCGTGACGAGGCGCCGTGGTGCGAGGCTCGAGCTCCACGACTGGCAGCCGTGAAGCGCTACTTGCGCTTCACGACGACCTTCTTCTTGACCGCGCCCATGGCGACCGGCGCGGGAGGCGCCGGAGGCTTCGGGGGAGCGGATGCGCCCTTCTCCTCCCTCTTCTCGATCTTCGCGGCGGGACGCGCCATCGGGACCGAGGGGCGGGAGAGCACAGGACGCGCCGTGGGGACGGTGCGGGCGATGGCCGCCGGGCGCGCGGGGCGCTCGCCACCGACGTCCACCTCGCCCATGTCGACGCGGCCGCGGAAGCTGGCGCCGTCGACGATGATGACGCGGGGAGCGTTGATGTCGCCGATCATCCGCCCTTCGCGGGTGATCTCGACGCTCTCGGTGGCCGTGACGTTGCCGACGACGACGCCCGAGATCACGCAGTTGCGGACCTGGACCTCGGCCTTGACGATGCCGGTCGGCTCGACGACGAGCGTCTTGGTGAGCGTCACGGTCCCCTCGACGCGGCCGCGGACCGTCAGGTCCTCGTCGCCCGAGAGGCTCCCGTTGATGAGGATCGATTCGCCGATGATGGTGCTACCGTCGAGGGTCGCCACGGCTACTTACCCCTGCTTTCCTTGACGTCCATGTCGACGTTGCCCTTGAAGATGGCGCCGTCGGCGATGAGGATGCGCGGCGCGCGGATGTCGCCGACGACCTTGCAGTCCGTCTTCAGCTCGACCTTGTCGCTCGCGCCGATGTTCCCGGTCACCTGACCGGAGACCTCGACGTTCGCCGTCTCGATGTCGGCCTCGATCACCCCGGAGCTCTCGACGAAGAGGCTCTCCTTCAGGCTGATCTTGCCCTTCACCGTTCCCTGGATCACCAGGTCCTCGTCACCGGAGATCTCTCCGTCGATGACGATCGAGCTGCCGATCACCGTCTGCGCGCCGCCACGGGACGCTGAAACCTTTTCGATCGCTGCCATCTAGAAGTCCTCCGGAAGCTTAACTTCCATCTCGATGTAGCCCTTGAACCGCGCGCCGTCCTCGATGACGACGCGGGGGGCCTTGATGTCTCCAACCACCGCCGCGGACGAGGAGATGGTGACGCAATCCCCCGCGACGATGTCGCCGTTCATCTGGCCGTGGACCACGAGGTCCGTCAGCTCGACGTCGGCGAGTACCCTCCCACCCTGCTCGATGGTGAGCTTGTCCCTGAGCGCGACGGTGCCTTCGATCTGGCCCTCCACGACGACGTCGCCGGAGCCCGACAGGTTTCCTTTGACCACCGTGCCGCGCCCGATGATGCCGCTGGTATCAGCCATTTTTTCCTTCCTCAATGAGGCGATGGGCAGGATAGAAGCCCGCTCCTGCGAACGTCAACGCATTTCACCGGTCGCCGCGGATGCGCGCTGGGACAGCCATTCTACGGCGTCGCCGATCGGGCGCGCGCGCTCCCGCTCATTGAAGATCTCGTGTCGGAATCCATCGTACACGGCCAGTCGCTTGTCTGCCGACCCGGCGGCGTCGACGAACCGCCGCGTCGCCGAGAGGTCGGCGATGGGGTCCGCCCCTGCCGCCAGGACGAGCAGCGGCGCCCTGAACTCGCCGGCCCGGCCGAGGGCCTCGGCGTGCGCCCGCTTCGACTCGGTGAACCAGCGCGGCGTGGTCGTGCGGCTGTAGAGGTGGTCGCGGGCGGTCCACCCCTGCAGCTCCTCGTCGGAGGTCAGCGAGCCGAAGTCGATCCCGGTCGCGATCGGCAGCCACGGCACGACCTTGCCGACGAGCCTCGCTCCCAACTCCTTGAGCAACGGCGGGCGGATGGCGAACCCGAAGAACGGCGAGGAGAGGACGAACCCACCCACGCCGTGCTCCCGCCCCATCGCCCATAGCGCCGCCACGAGCGCCCCCTGGCTGTGCGCGACGACGAAGCGCGGCCGGTCCGGGTGCTCGCGCTTCAGCTTCTCGTGGAAGGCGTCGAAGTCCGACACGTAGTCGCCGAAGGAGTCGACGTACCAGCGGCGGCCGTCGGACTGGCCGTGCCCACGCAGGTCGACGAGGGCCGCCTCGAACCCCTCCCGGACCAGCGCCGTGACGATCGCCGGGTACCGCCCGGAGTGGTCGCCGCCGCCATGGAGGACGATCACCGTGGCGCGCGGCGTCCGTGGGACGTAGCGCTGCCAGAAGAGCCGGATGTGATCGCTCGCGTAGATGAAGCCCTCCTGGTGCTCCGCGCGATCCGGCGCCGGGAAGGTCGGGATGCTCATCCGCGCGGGACGCTAGGCCCGGTGGCCATCCTAGTCAAGGCGCCGCAGGGGCGATCGCGGCGTCCGCGCCGCGCAGCTTCCGCTCGATCGCGGCGCGGAGGCGGGTCGCCTCCGCGGGGTTCTGATCGGCGACGCACCGGAGGGCGCGGCGCCAGGCCCCCTCGGCCTCCGGGCCCCGGCGGAGCGCACGGTAGACGTCCGCCAGGTGGTCCAGGATCACCGCGTCCGGCCCGGCGATCCGGGCCGCCCGCTCCAGCAGCTCCGCCGCGCGGCCGTGCTCGCCGCGCCTGAACGCGATCCAGCCGAGCGAGTCCAGGAAGCCCGCGGAGCGCGGCCGCTGCTCCAGCGCACGCCGCACGAGCGCCTCGGCCTCGTCGAGCTTCTCGCCCCGCTCCGCGAGCGAGTAGCCGATGAAGTTCATCGCGCCGGCGTTCTCGGGATCCATGGCGAGGATGGCGCGCATCTGGGCCAGCGCCGCCTCCGGCTTCCCGTCCCGATCGAAGGCCGAGCCGAGCGCATAGAGCAGGTCGACGTCGCGCGGCCGCTTCTGCGCGGCGAGAGAGAGGGCCTCCACCGCCTCGGCCGGCCGCCCCGCCCACTCCAGCGCCTCGCCGAGCGCCTGGAGGAGCTCGCTCTCGGCGCTCTCCCGCTCCCCGGCGTCGGCCGTCGGATCCGACGGCAAGGCGTCGCGCTCGGCGAGCGCCCGCCGGAGGAGCGTCACCGCGTCCGGGGCCCGCCCCGCCCGCTGGAGGACCCACGCGCGGCGCGCCAGGAGCCGCGTGTCGGAGGGGTGCGCCTGGAGCGCCGGCTCGAGCGCACGCTCCGCCTCGGCGTGGCCGCCGTCCCGGGAGAGCGAGTGCGCGAGCGCATCGCGCGCCAGCAGGTAGAGCTCACCGGCGTCGGGCGGAACGTGGCGGAGCACGGCTGCGGCCTCGCGGAAGCGGTGGAGCTCCTGCAGCGCGATCCCCTCGGCGAAGCGGATGCGCGGGCGGGGGCCCACCTCTGCCTCCGCGGCCTTCGCCGCCGCCAGCCCCTCCTCGGCGAAGCCGGCGTCGAGCCACGCGAGCGCCATCCGCAGGGCGGCGTCGGCGGGGTCGGCGGCCGTGCGCCGGAGCCGCGAGAACCACTCGCGCGCCGCCGCGACGTCGTCGGACCGCAGCGCGAGCCGGCCCAGCGCGAGGAGCGCCTCCTCGTCGTCGGGGTCGAAGCGGAGCAGCGCGACGAGGTCGTCGCGCGCCTCGGGGTAGCGCCGCAGCGCCTCGTGGACGCGCGCCAGGCGGCGCCGCGCGTCGGCGTCGGTCGGATCGGCCTCGAGCGCCCGCAGCAGCCAGCGCTCGGCGCCGGAGCGGTCGCCCCGATCCTCGTGGAGCATGCCGACCAGGCGGAAGCCGTCGCCCTCGCCCGGCATCCTGCCGGAGAGCTCCTCGAAGATCGCCAGCGCCGCCGGCTCGTCTCCCGTGGCCAGCCGGAGCTCGCCGAGGAGGCGCCAGGGCCGCGGATCGACCGGGACGCCCCGCACCGCGAGCGTCCGCTGGACCCCGAGCGCGGCCTCCAGCGCGGCGGTCGCCTCGAGGGAGTCTCCGCGCGCGGCCCGGATCCGGCCGATCACCGAGAAGCCCTCCGCGGCGGCGCTGGTCCCGGGGCCCAGCGCGATGGCCTCGCGGGCCCGCTCCTCGGCCTCCACCCCGCTCCCTGCGCGGGAGAGCGCCTCGGCGAGCGCCACCCGGATCTCGGGGCTCTGCGGATCGTGGGCGGCCGCCAGCCTGAGCGCGGCGACCACGCCGTCGCGATCGCCTCGCAGCTCGAGGAGGCGTGCCGCCAGGTAGTGCGCGATCGCCCGGGAGGAGGCGACCCGCGCCGCCGGGGCGGGGGCGACGCAGAGCGTCGCGGCGAGGAGGACGGCCAGCGTCATCTCCCGGGAAGTCTAACGGCGAGCCGTGCTAATGGAAATCCATGCCCCTCCACGCCTACCTCGTCGGCGCGGTCCAGATGACCTCCACCGCCGACCGCGCGAAGAACCTCGACACCGCCCTACGGCTCGTCAACGAGGCCGCAGACCTCGGCGCGAAGCTCGTCGGGCTCCCGGAGAACTTCATCTTCATGGGGCCCGAGGAGCAGCGTCAGGCCACCGCGGAGACGCTGGAGGGCGAGACCCTCGCTGCGGTCCGCGAGGTCGCGCGCCGGCGCGGCATCTACGTGGCCGCCGGCTCGATCGCCGAGAGGGTCGACGTGCCGGGCAAGACGGCCAACACCAGCGCGCTCATCGCCGACGACGGCTCGATCGTGGCCGCATACCGCAAGATCCACCTCTTCGACGTGAACATCCCGGACGGCGCCCGCTACGCGGAGTCGGAGGTGGTGTTGCCGGGCGACGAGGCGATCCTCGCCCCGACGCCGCTCGGGCGGATCGGCCTCACCATCTGCTACGACCTCCGCTTCCCCGAGCTCTACCGGAAGCTGGCTTCGCTCGGCGCCGAGCTCTTCACCATCCCGTCGGCGTTCACGCTCTTCACCGGCAAGGACCACTGGGAGGTGCTGGTGCGGGCGCGAGCCATCGAGAACCTGGCCTACGTGATGGCCCCGGCGCAGGTCGGGCGCCACTCCTCGTCGCGCCAGACCTTCGGCAACGCGATGATCGTCGACCCGTGGGGGGTGGTGCTCGCCCGCTGCGCGGACGGCGAGGGGGTCTGCGTGGCGCCGTTCAGCGCGTGACCGTCTGGAGCGCTGCCGCCGGGAGATCCCGGCGCTGGGGCACCGGAAGCTGGGCTGAGCGCGGGGGATCCCTCTCCCCCACCGGGCAAGGGCAAGGGTGAGGGGAGCGCTCTAGAAGACCATCCTCAATCCGCCCGAGAGCGTGAGCTCCTCGTCGGAGAGATCCCAGCTGTCCTTCGCGCCGAAGTCGTCCACCCGGCTCTTCTCGACCTCGAAGTAGAGCCAGGTCCGGTTGACGCCGGAGTCCGCGTCGAGCTCGCGCGAGAGGACGGGGTCGATGAAGTCGAGCATGAAGCCGACGCCGCCGGCCACGCTCCAGCCGTTGGTGGCCCCCTTCTTCGACAGGCCGCCCGTGCCGTCCGTGACGATCCAGTGGTACCGCTCCAGCGCGGCGCGCCCGTAGACGTCGATCGGGATGGGCCAGCGCTCGGCCACGCCGTCCACGCGCACCGTCACCGCCAGCGTCGCCGGGACGATGCTGAAGGTGGTGTTCTCGCCGGAGGCCACGTAGTTGCCCGAGCCGACGGGATCCTCGTACTGCCCCTTCCCCTTCGCGCGAAACCACCCGGTCCCGAGCCCGGCGTCCACCTGCACGAACCGGTCGAAGAGCGTGTAGGAGGCCAGGACCCTGGGGAACCAGCCGCGCTTCGTCTTGAAGATGTCGGCGTAGGGCGTCGCGCCGGAGGGGACGCTGGCGTCGACGTTCGGCCGGAAGTTGGAGAGGCGGAACTCGAAGGTGCCCCACCTGGGCGACTCGGCCGCCGCCGTCGACGGGAGCGCCGCCGCCAGCGAGGCGAGCGCCGCGAGCAGACAGAGGCGGCTCACGCGCGCCTCCGGAGCCGGAGGAGGGCCGCCGCGCCGAGGAGTGCGGCGAGCCCGGCCGCCTCCAGCCTGGCAGCCGCCCGAGTCGGTGCCACCGAGCGCCACGTAGTGCTCCCAGGCGTCCTGGATGGGCCTCGGCATGTACGGCCCGACTGCGCTCGACTCCCCGCTCACGTTCCCCTCGACCGTATAGGCGAAGGCGGTGATCCTGTACGAGACCCCGTTGACGAGCTTCTCGATCGTCGCCTCCCCGGTCGCCGGCTCCAGCGACGAGAAGTGGTCCCCGGGGTCGAGCGCCGCGTTCGCAGCGTCCCAGGCGACCGCCCTGGCCCGGAAGTCGGTGGCCAGCGGCGTCCCGGTCGGCGGCTTGATCTTCACGCTGAGCCGGGTGTCGCCGATCCCGATCGAGTCGATGTCGATCACGGGCGCGGGGGGGAGCGCGACCTTCAGGCTCACCGAACCCTTGGCGTAGGCCTTCACTTCACTGGCGGAGTTCTTCCAGATCGCGCAGACGTAGATGGTCTTGTCGGCCGTCGTGCAGTCGAACCCGGCCTGGGAGACCATGGTGGCCATCGGCCCGATCGCCCAGCCCGTCGTGCCAGCGGGGTTGGAGATGGGTTGGGCGAGGAGCGGCCCCACCGTGACGCCGGTCGAGCCGTCGCCCTCGTAGTGACACGGCGGGAACACCGAGTCAGTCTTGTCGGCGCTGGCCGAGTAGAGGGTCACCTCGCCCGTGCCGGCCACGAAGCTCCCGGTCGCCTGCTCCAGGAGCGCGAAATCCAGCCTGATCTCGTCCGTCCCCTGGCACTGGGTCCGATTGATGGTCTTGGAGTCGAAGAGGATCTGGCCGGCGGTCTGGGCAGACGCGATGAGCGGCGTCGCTGCGACGAGGGCTGTGAGGAGGCGGCGCATGGCCTCCGGTATTGTGCAAGCGCCCTGCCGGTGAAGCAAGGCTGCAACCACCCGGACGCACGGCGGAATCCCCACCCTGCGGGGGCTCCAATGGGCCGGGCGGGACACTTTGGCAACCGGGCGCGGCGCGGCGCGCGAAGCGCTGACAAACTGTCAGCGGCGCGCGTGGCGCTCCGCCAGCAGGAGCCCCACCCGGACGAGGTTGGTCGCGCCGCCGGTCCGGAGGTTGTCGCCGACCGCGAAGAGATCGAGCCCGTTCTCCTGCGTCGGGTCCACGCGGATCCGTCCGACGTGGACGGCGTCGTCGTTCACCGCGAGCATCGGCATCGGGTAGACCTTCTGCGCGGGGTCGTCGAGGACCTTGACCCCCGCGGCGCCACGCAGCGCCTCGCGCGCGGCCGCGACGGAGAGCGGCCGCTCGGTCCTGAGGTTCACCGCCAGCGAGTGGCCGTAGAAGACCGGGACGCGGATCGCCAGCGCCTGGATGGGCAGGGCGGCCGCGCCGAGGATCCCGCGCGTCTCGCGGACGATCTCCTGCTCGCCGGCGCTCGCGCCGTCGCCGTCGCCGTCGAACGGCGCCGACCTGGGGCACGACGTTGAAGGCGATCCGATGCGGGAAGGCGACGGGGGCGTCCGGCTCGCGACCGTTCATCAGCGCGGCGATCTCCCCCTCGAGCTGCGCGACGCCCCGGTGCCCCGAGCCGCTCACCGAGTGGAGGCTGGTCACGTGGACGCGGGCGAGCCCGGCCGCCGCCCGCAGCGGCGCGAGGAGCTGCGCGAGCAGGATGGCGATCGAGCCGGGGTTCGCGACGATCCCGCGCGGCGGCGGGGCGTCGAGGGCGCCGGAGTTCACGCCCGCGACCACGAGCGGCACGTCCGGCGCGGCGCGGAAGGCGTCTGAGTCGTCGACGACGAAGCAGCCCTCCTCGCGCGCCAGCGCGGCCAGCCGGAACGAGACCTCGCGCGGGGTCGCGAGCAGCGCGACGTCGCACCCCTTGAACGCACCTGCCCTCGCCTCCACGACCCGCTGCGACTCGCCGGCGAACTCCAGCTCCTGCCCCACGGACCGCGACGAGGCGAGCAGCCGAAGCTCGGCCACCTCGACCTCGAGGTCCTCGAGGACCTGCAGGACGGCGCGGCCGACGGCGCCGGTGGCCCCGGCGATGGCGATGCGTAGCGGGCGAGTGGGCATGGTGGCGCTGTGTAGCAGAAGCGTGGCCGTGTGGCGACGGGCGGTCGCCCCCTCACCCTGCCCCTCCCCCGGCGGGGGAGAGGGAGGACTATCCGTGAAGCAGGTCCTTCAGCGCCGGCCCCAGCTCGGGGAAGCGGAAGCGGTAGCCGAGCGCGAGCGCCTTCTTCGGAAGCACCCGCTGGCTGGCGAGGATGACCTCCGCCAGCTCGCCGAAGAGCGCCTTGATCGCGAAGTCCGGCACCGGGAGGAGGCTCGGACGCGAGAGGGCCGCGCCGATGGCCGCGGCGAGGTCGCGATTGCGCGCCGGGGCCGGTGCGCAGGCGTTCAGCGCCCCTTCGACGCGCTGCTCCTCGAGCGCCCAGAGGATGAGCCCCACCTCGTCAGCGAGGTGGATCCAGGGCTTCCAGGCGGAGGGGCTCCCCACCGGCCCTCCGGCGAAGAACCTGAACGGCCCCACCAGCTCGGCCAGCGCGCCGCCGCGCGGCGAGAGGACCATGCCGGTGCGCACGAGGACGACGCGCGCCCGCTTGCGCGCCGGCGCCGCGGCCGCCTCCCAGCGCTGGGTCACCCCGGCGAGGAATCCCTCGCCCGGCTGCGAGCTCTCGTCGAGCAACTCCTCTCCGCGCGAGCCGTAGTAGCCCACGGCGCTCCCCTGGATCAGGATCCCGGGGCCGCGCGCCGCGATGAGCCCGGCCACGACGGCGGCCGACTCGACCCGCGAGGACTCGATGGCGCGCTTCCGCTCGGGGTTCCAGCGCTTCCCGGCGACCGCCTCCCCGGCCAGGTGGACGCAGGCATCGCAGCGCGCGAGCTCCTCCAGCCACGGCCCGGCGCGGGCGGGCTCGCCTCGCACGACGCGCACGCCGCCGGGGAGCCGGCCCGCGCCCCCATCAGAGCGGGTGAGCGCGACGACGGCGTGCCCCGCGTCCAGCAGCGCCGCGCAGAGCGCCCGGCCGATGAGCCCCGTGGCCCCTGTGACGAAGACGTGCATGGCTCGTATCTAACCGGCCAGCGGGAGCGACACTCACCCCGCTGGGGCCGGGCGATCTGCGCCCGGCCCGTAGCCGTGCGGGTACTTCATCTCCGCCTCGCTCGCGCGGACGTAGTGGGGCTCGAGGGCGAAGAGGGACTGGGGGTCGAAGGGAGCGCCCAGGAGCCCAGGCGCGGCGAGGAGCGCGACGGCGGCAGCGCTCGGAGTGCCCACCGCGGCCTCGAGCCGGGAGCCCTGGCCAGAGAGCTTGCCAGCGTACGCGTCGAGCCCCTCGCCGAAGAGGAGCGGCGCCGCGCCGTTCGCGGCCAGGAGCGCGCGGGTGCGCTCGGCGAGCGCCTCGGGGGACAGGGCGGCGTCCGGCTGCAGCCCCTCCACGCCTCCCGGGATCACCCGGTAGAAGCCGGCGTAGACCTCGGCCTTCTTCGCGTCGAGGAGCGGGACGAGGACGGCCCCCTCCGGCGCACCCGGGGCCGCGGCCAGCGCCATGGCGGCGAGGCTGGACGCGCCGACGATCGGCCGCCGCCCCGCATAGGCGAGCCCCTTGAGCGTGGCGAGGCCGATGCGAAGGCCGGTGAACGAGCCGGGGCCGATGCCGACGGCCCAGCCATCGACGTCGGCGAGGGTCCGTCCGTGCGCCGCGAGCAGCTCGAGCAGCGCGTTGGGGAGGCGCGCGCTGTGGCCGCCCTGAGCGCCGGTGGCAGGGGCCCGCTCGTCGGAGGAGGCGAGGACGCGCGGCGCCAGGCCCGGCGCCACCTCCACGAGGGCGCACGAGAGCGTGAGCGTGGCGGAGTCGACTGCCGCGATGAGCATCGCCTAGCCCATCAGCCGCGCGATGTCGTTGCGGAACGCCAGGATCATGAGCAGCCCCAGCAGCACCAGGCCGACGTAGGTGGCCACCTCGCGCACCCGCATCGAGAGCGGGCGGCGCGTCACCTGCTCCACCAGCGCGGCGACGACGTGGCCGCCGTCGAGCACCGGGATCGGCAGCAGGTTCATGATCCCGAGGTTGACGCTGACGAGGGCCATCCAGAAGAAGAGCGTCCCCCACCCCGCTGCGGCCGCGTCGCGCGACTGGTCGAAGAGCGTGATGATCCCGCCGACCGAGCGGTGGCTGAGCTTCCCGGTCGCGATCCCGGCGATGCCCAGCGCGGTGACCCGCGTGATCCGCCACGTCTCGTGGACCGCCTCCGCCGCGAGCTCGCCGACGCCGCGGGCGTAGCGGACCCTGTCGACCTCGAGCGAAGCCGCGCTGGCGGAGACCGCGCGCTCTCCGAAGAGGCCGAGGACGAGCCGGGGGACCTTGTCCCCGGTGACCGGATCCCTGCGCAGCTCCTCGCGCGGGACCACCCGCGCCACCCTGCCGCCGGCGAGCGCGAGCTCCAGCGGGACGCCGGCCTTCAGCCCCTGCTCCAGCCCGGCGAGGTCGCGGAACGAGCGGACGGGCCTGCCGTCGACGGCGGTGATCACGTCGCCGCGGACGAGCCCAGCCTGCGCGGCCGGACTCCCCTCCTCCACGCGCGCGACGACCGCCGAGACGACGGGATCCACCGCCACGATGCTGGAGCCTCCGGCGGCGCACGTCTGGACCCCTGCGAGCTTCATGGTGACGCGCGCGTCGGCAGGTCCCCGCACGACCTCGACGTCGACGGGCGCGCAGCCCGCTGCGGCGAAGGCCCTCGAGAGCTCGCCGAAGTGTGCGACCGGTGCGCCGGCGACCTTCGTCACCTCGTCGAAGGGCGCGAGCGGCCCCGCTGCGCCAGGCGCGCTCGGGGCGACGACCGCGGGCGGCCAGGTGGCCATGATCCCCAGGACGCCCCGGCGCTCGTGCTCGACGCCGTTGAAGCGCTCCTCCGTCTCGGGGACCACCGCTAGCTGCTGCCGCTGGCCACCGCGGTCGAGGGTGAGCACGAGCCGCTCGCCGGGGTGGCTCGAGACGGCGTCGACGAGATCCGCCCACCAGCGCATGTCGACGGCGACCCTGCCCTCGGGGGCGATCGATGAGGATCCGATCGCCCGGCTGCAGCCCGGCGCGCTCGGCGGCCGAGCCTGGCGCGACGGTCCCGACCGCCGCGGCGGGGGTCAGGTCGCCGTTCTGGGCCAGCCCCAGCGCGAAGAAGAGCAGGACGGGGAAGAGGAAGTTGGACGCGGGGCCGGCGACGCCGATGACGATCCGCTTCCACGGCTGCTGCTCGTAGAAGCCGCGGCCGCGGTCCTCTTCGGCGGTCTCCTCACCGGGGACGTCCCCGGCCATCTTCACGTAGCCACCCAGCGGCAGGGCCGAGATCCGGTACTCGGTCTCTCCCACGGTCCACCAGAGGAGGCGGGGACCGAAGCCGATCGAGAAGCGCAGCACCTTGACGCCCAGCCACTTCGCGAAGAGGAAGTGGCCGAACTCGTGGACGAACACGAGCCCGCCGACGACGAGGATGAAGGAGCCGATGCCCAGGAGGTCCATGTCCCCTACCTAACCGATCGGCGGGCGGATCGCTTCCGCCCTTCGAAGGAGTGAATCAAGGTGCGGCCACCCGGCGCTCCGCCTCGGCCCGCCCCCACTCGCTCGCTGCCAGCGCCTGCTCGACGGAGCCGACCGGCTCGGGACGGTGGGAGGCCAGCACGTCGGCGCAGATGGACGCGATCTCGGTGAAGCGGCAGCGCCCCGCCAGGAAGGCGGCCACCGCCGCCTCGTCGGCGCCGGAGAGGACCGCCGGCGCCGTCCCGCCGCGCTCCAGCGCGCGGTAGGCCAGCGTGAAGGCGGGGAAGCGCTCGGCGTCGGGCTGCTCGAAGGAGAGCCGCCCCAGCCGGGCGAGGTCGAGCGGCGGCAGGTCGAGCGGGAGCCGCTCCGGGTGACCCATCGCGTAGCTGATGGGGCCGCGCATGTCCGGGGTGCCGAGCTGCGCGACCACCGACCCGTCGACGTACTCGACCATCGAGTGCACGACCGAGTCGGGGTGGACGAGGATGTCGATCCGGCTGGGCTCCACGTCGAAGAGCCAGCGGGCCTCGATCACCTCCAGCCCCTTGTTCATCAAGGTGGCCGAGTCGATGGTGATCTTGTCCCCCATGGACCAGTTGGGGTGCTTGAGCGCCCGCGCCGGCGTCACGTCGCGCAGCTCGCCGGCCGGCACCGCCCGGAGCGGCCCGCCCGAGGCGGTGAGGATGAGCCGACGGACCTCCGAGCGGTTGTGGCCCGCGAGCGACTGGTGGATGGCGGAGTGCTCGCTGTCCACCGGGAGGATCGCGACCCCCTTCGCCGCCGCCCGCGCCATGAGCAGCTCACCGGCGAGGACCAGCGACTCCTTGTTGGCGAGGCCGACGGGCTTCCCCGCCTCCACGGCGGCCGCGGTCGAGCGCAGCCCAGCGCCGCCGGCGATGGCCGCCAGGACGAAGTCGACGTCCGGCCGCCTCGCGATCTCGACCGCCCCGTCCTCCCCCGAGAGCAGCTCCACCGAAGCAGGGATCCTGCCGCGCAGGGCGCTCGCGGCGGCCGGGTCGGCGACCGAGACGACGCGCGGACGGAAGCGTGCGACCTGCTCGGCGAGCCGCTCGCCGTTCCTGCACGCGGCGAGCCCCACCACCTGGAAGCGGTCGGGGAAGCGCGAGACGACGTCCAGCGCCTGGACGCCGATCGAGCCGGTGGAACCGAGAATGGCTACCCTCTTCACGGGGGCGATCCATAGCACACACGCGAGCACACACGCGGGAACCCGACCCCCGGCGCCACTGCCAGCTTGACCGGCCCGCCAGCGCGTGCATCCTCGGCGGCGGATGCGCTCAGAGAACCTCGCGGTCATGCTGACCGACATGCAGGGCTTCACCGCCGCGACCGCGCGCCAGACCCGCGACGAGAACGCGCGCATGGTCGCGCTGCACGACGCGCTGCTCGCCCCCGTGCTGCGCGTCTTCCGCGGCCACCGCGTGAAGAGCATCGGCGACGCCTACCTGGTCCTCTTCTCCTCCTCGACGCGCGCGCTCCTCTGCGGGATGGCGATCCAGGATCGGCTCTGGGACTACAACCGGCGCGTCGAGCAGGACCGCCGGATAGAGGTCCGGATCGCGGTGACGCTCGGAGAGGTGACGCTGGTCCGCGCCATGGGTGCGCAGGACGTCTACGGCGAGGCGGTGAACCTGGCCGCGCGCATCGAGCGCGAGGCGACCGCGGGCGAGATCTGGCTCTCCGAGGCGGCCTGGCTCACCGCCGACCGGGACGAGGTCCCCGTCGAGGAGATCGGCTCGCGCACGCTCCGCGGGATCGCCGAGCCGGTGCGGATGTTCCGCATCACCCCCGCCGCGCTGGACACGCCGCCGGGGGTCCCGATCGACAAGGTCGCCGAGCCCCCTTACGGGAACGCGGCGCTCACGCGCGTCCGCGGCCTCAAGCCGGTGGATCCGCTGTCGCTCGCGCGCCTCGACTCGCCGGAGGGCGGTCTGGAGAGGCTCGCCGTCAGGATGGGGCGCTTCCAGGACTCGTTCCTCGTCCGCGCGATCGTCATCGTCGCCGTCCTCGCGGCGGCGGTGTGGGCGGCGCTCTGGCTCTTCTCCCGTTCGCCCGAGCGGCTGATCGCCCGCGAGCGCTTCGAGGAGGCGGCGGCGGCGATCGACGCGGAGGCGCGCGAGCTCCCCGAGGACGACCCCCGCGTCGCATGGCTGCGCGGGATGCTGGAGATCGCCCGCGCCGACGCCGGGCGCCCCGTGAACCTGGTCCGCGGCTTCGACCTGCTGGCGCGCGCCGCCGCGAGCGACCACTCCGGCGCCCTGGAGCTCCTCGCCGAGCAGGGGGGCTCGACCACCTGCGAGCGGCGCCTCTTCGCCGCCCGCGCGCTGGCGGTCGCGGAGACGAAGAAGGGGATCCCTGCGCTGAAGTTGATCTCCGAGAAGGACCCGCCCGCCCCCGAGCCGCCGACCGCGCTCGGCAGGTTCAAGCGGGCGCTGGGCGCCGACGGCTACTGCACGGCGGGGGACGTCGCGCGCAGGACGCTGGAGCGGCTGGAGAAGTAGCCCAAGGAAACCCTCCCCTCTACCTCACTGAGGGAGAGGGACAGGGTGAGGGAGCGTCGTAGGCGCCGGCTGTGCCGGCGGCGCCACGCCGATGCGTGGCCCCAGCAGCCGCATCACCTCGCGGGCGTCGAAGGCGCCCTCCGGCTTCGTGCCGGAGGACATGCGGATCGTCGCCGTCAGCCCCGGCCTCACGGACGTCATGGTCTGGGGCGGCGTGTAGGTCGTGGTCCGCTCACGGCTGCCACCGTACGGGTACCTGCCGCCGTAGGGGGTGCCGGTCGTCGAGCTGGTCGCGTACCCCGGCGTGCTCCACTGCTCGGTGCGATCCTGGCTCTCGGTCGCCAGGACCGTGAAGAACTCCTGGCCGCTCGCGACCGTAAGCTCGGCACAGCGGTAATGGAGGTACATCGCGACACGCTCACGCGTCGTGGCCGCGTTCCCCCTGTACGAGACGACGTAGGTGGTGGCGTCCCTGGGGAAGTCCTCGTAGCCGCCGTCGACGCCCAGGCGCTGGTAGCCGGTGGGGGTGGCACAACCCGCGAGGGCTGCAAGGACGATCACTGCTCCGAGCGGACGCACCATGACATGTAGTCTATCACCCGCCCGGCGGCGCTTCGCACGGTCAGCCCTTCGGGTCCTGGTCGACGTCATCGTCCACGTCCTCCACGTCGATCTCCTCGACCTCGTGCTCCTCCTCCCGCACCGCCTTCTGCACCGGCCCGGTCAGTCCCGTGACGCCCTTGCCGATCCTCCCGGGACGGTGCATCGCGAGCTGGCGGAGCGTCATCCGCTCGCCGAGCCGCGCGCGGGACCACGCGAGCCACTCGCGCGTGCGCACCAGCGGGCGCGGGACAGGCCGCTTCGCCCAGCCGAGCCAGGAGACGAGCGCGACGAGCACCTCCGCGATCCAGGCGAGGGCCCAGACGGCGCCGATCAGCGCGATGGAGAGCCCCGCGACCGTCACGCGCAGCGCGGCACGGCCGCGCCCCTCGTTGGACCCGGCCGTCTCGATGCTGGCGAGCGCCGAGGCGAACGGCGCGAAGAGGCCGCGCGACAAGCGGCTCCCGCGCTCCACCCGGGCGAGGTGGTGCCCGCCGTACGGCAGGTCGCCAGGCAGGCGGACGACCCGGTAGAGCGGCGCCAGCTCGGGGAGCCCCTCGAGTGGCCAGGCGCCCATCTGCTCGAGCGCCACCTCGCTCCGGCTCATGGTGAGGAAGACGGTGCGGGAGAGCCAGACCTCGCCCGGCGCCGCGGACTCCTGGACCGAGCGCAGCGCCTCCAGCTGCGGACCGTTCAGCTCGTTCCCCTCGAAGCGGACCTCCGCCTGGTGGATCCCGATCCGGAGCTCCATCGGGTGGCCGCCGCACGCCACGGGCGTCTTCGCGAACCGGTCGTGCAGCGCTGCCGCGCAGTGGACGGCGTCGGTCGGCGACGTGAACGCGAGCAGGAGCGCGTCGTCGGCCGACCGGAGCCTCCGCCCCTGGAAGACGCCGATGGCCGGGAGCGCCACCGCGTCGTGATCGGCCAGGACCCTCGCCCGCTCGGCGTCGCTGGCGGCGAGATCCTCCCAGCCGTCGATCCGTGCGAGCACGAGGGTGAGGTTGGACGCCGGGCCGCTTCCCGACCAGGACCGCGCCGCCGGTGATGCTCTTCCGGGTGGCCGCGGCGTCCACGGCGGTGGCGAGGTGCTCGGCGTGCTCGGCGCCATCGAGCAGCTCGAGCAGCTCCTCCGCGCTCTGGGCGCGCTCGTCGCGATCCTTCTGCGTCGCGAGCGCGACGAAGTCGAGGAGCTTCGGCCACGCGGCCAGCTCGGGGGACACGGTGGTCGGGCTCGGCACCTTCTGGAACGCGTGGGCGCGCGTGAGCGTCCGGACGTCGGTGGTGTCGAACGGGTGGCGGCCGGTGAGCAGGACGAAGGCGAGGATCCCGGCCGCGTAGAGGTCGGCGCGCGCGTCGACCGATCCGCCGACCGCCTGCTCCGGCGCGAGGTACTCGGGCGTGCCGACCACCGTGCCCGACCATGGTCTGGTCCAGGTTGGCGCCCGGCTGCAGGAACTTGGCGATGCCGAAGTCGAGGATCTTGAGCCGCTGCTCCGCCCCGCTCGCCGACCAGCCAGAGGTTCTCCGGCTTCAGGTCGCGGTGGACGACGCCGGCGTGGTGGGCCGCCACGAGGCCGGTGAGGAGCTGGCGCAGGAGCCGGACCGCCCGCTCCGGGGACAGGCGCCGCTCCCGCTCCAGGAGCGACCGCAGCGACTCCCCCTCCAGCAGCTCCATCGCGTAGTACGCGTGGCCGCGCGGGTCCTCGCCGAAGTCGAGCACCTCGACCACGTGTGGCGACCTGAGCTGGACCGCGACGGCGGCCTCCCGCCGGAACCGCTCCCGGTCGTCCGCGCTGTAGTGCTCGGCGTGCAGGACCTTGATCGCCACCTTCCGCCCGATGTGGACGTGGCGCGCGACGAAGACGGAGCCCATGCCGCCTTCGCCGAGGAGCCCCTCTATCCGGTAGCGGTCGTCGACGACGTCGCCGGGGCCGAGCCGGGCGGGGCCGCCCGTGCCCCGTACGCCGGCGCCCCGATCGGTGGTCTTCCCGCTCCTGCCCTTGCCGCGCGCCATGTCAGTGCAGCCGCCGGCTCACCGCAGGAAGAGCGCGCACGCGTAGACCCACGGCGCGACGAAGAGGAGCGCGTCGATCCGGTCGAGCACGCCGCCGTGGCCGGGGATGAGCTTCCCGGAGTCCTTCACGCCAGCGGCGCGCTTCACCATCGACTCGGAGAGGTCGCCGAGCGGGCCGAGGACCGAGCCACCGAGCGCCAGCGGCCAGCGTGGTCGCGACGCCGAGATCCGGGAGGAGGAGCGTCCGGACGAGGAAGGCTCCGACGAGGGCGCCGGCGACGCCGCCCACGGCCCCCTCCCAGCTCTTCTTCGGGGAGATCCGCTCGTAGAGCCGGTGCTTCCCGAACGCGAGCCCGGAGAAGTAGGCGAAGGTGTCGTTGCCCCACGTCACCGCGAACGCCATGACGACCCAGCCGACGCCAGCACGGCCACCGCCGTCGAGCGCGCGCAACCTGACCACCGCGGCCGCGAGGAGCCCCACCCAGAGCCAGGAGAGCACCACCGCCCCCGCGCTGCGCGGCAGGTACTCGAGCTCCTTCCGCCGGAAGAGGAGCGCCGAGAGCAGCGCGATGGCGGCGCCGCCGAGCGCGAGCGGCGCCCACCCGGGGAGCAGCTCCCCGCCACTCGCGGCCTGCGCGGCGAGCGGGATCGCGGCCGCCACCGCGACGCCCAGGAGCTCCGCGACGCCGAGCGACGCGAACATGAGCACGAGCTCGCTCGCCGCGACGCCCGCGCCCACCGCCACCAGGGCCGCGAACGGCCACCCGCCCAGCCACGTCATCGCGAGGACGATGGGCACCAGGATCGCGGCCGACGCCACGCGCTCCTGCAAGCTCTTCCAACGCTGGGCGTCCATCGCCTGGCTCCTCGGTGGGTTCACGCCGACTGGCCGGGATCGGCCAGCTGGGCGCTCGTGAGGCCGAAGCGGCGCTCGCGTCCCTGGTAGTCCTCGATCGCGGAGAGCAGCTCGCGCTCGCCGAAGTCGGGCCAGTGGGTTTCGGTGAACAGGATCTCCGAGTAGGCGCTCTGCCAGAGGAGGAAGTTGGAGATCCGGTGCTCGCCGCTCGTGCGAACGAGCAGGTCGAGCTCCGGGAGCCCAGCGGTCCAGAGCGCCGCCTCGAGATCCTCCGCCGCGAGCGCTCCACCCTTTCGCGCCGCCGCCACGCGCGCGGCGTTGACCAGCTCCTCGCGCCCGCCGTAGGAGAGGGCGAGCGTGAGCGTCATCCGGTCCCCTCCCGCGGTGGCGGCCATCACCGCCGCGATGCGGGCCTGCAGCGGCTCCGGGAGGAGGGAGGTCTCCCCGATGACGTTGAACCGGATCCCGTTGCGGAGCATCGTCTCGCGCTCGGCCTCCAGGAACTCGCCGAGCAGGAGCATCAGCGCGTCGACCTCTTCCCGAGGGCGCTGCCAGTTCTGCATCGAGAAGGCGTAGAGGGTCAGCGCAGCGAGGCCGACGCGACGCGCCTCCTCGGTGACGACGCGGACGGCCGCTGCACCGGCCCGGTGCCCCTCGACGCGTGGAAGCCCGCGGGCCTCGGCCCAGCGCCCGTTTCCGTCCATGATGATCGCGACGTGGCGCGGCATCTGCCGGGCGCGCACGCGCTCGCGGAGCGCCGTGATGTCGGCGGAGTCGGTCACGCGCGGCTTATAGCACGGTGGGGCCACCTCCCGGGGCAAGGACCTACCCCATGGGAGGGGCGCCGTTTGACGGGCCTTTTCCAGCGGCCCTAAGCTGGGAGCGACGATGCCCCCGCGAGCCATAGGTCCGTGGATGATCCAGTCCGTCCTCGGCCGGGGAGGGGTGGGAACCGTCTACCGCGCCAGGCACCGCAAGAGCGGCCGGGCTGCCGCCGTGAAGGTGCTGGGGCCTGCGCCAGTGACGGATGGCAACTCGGCGCGGCGGCTGGCGCGAGAGTTCGAGGTGCTTCGGGGGCTCGATCACCCGAACGTCGTCCGCGTCTACGACACCGGCGTACACGAGGGGTGGTCGTGGCTTGCGATGGAGCTGGTCGAGGGGCTGGATCTGCGCACCTGGCTCTCCCCCACGCTCGACGACGACGAGCCGCTCGTCCGGCTCGACTGCGAGATCGAGCGTGACGCGCCGTCGGCCTCCGGTCCCAGCGTCACTGCGTCGGCCAGCCCCAGCGCCTCCAGCGCGTCCTCGGCGGTCCCGGGTCCCGAAGCGCTGCGGGCGCTGGCGCAGATGCTCGACGAGCCGGACACGCAGCCGGAGCGCGACTTCCACGCGCCGTCCCTCCACAAGAGCGGCGGCCCTCCGTGCGGCCGGCTCCCGCTCCCTCCCGAGGCGTCGGCGGTCCTGAACCGGCCCGCGCGCATCCGGCGGCTCACCGCGGCCTTCTCGCAGGTCCTCGCGGCGCTGGGCTACGTCCACCGCCGCGGGCTCGTGCACCGCGACCTCAAGCCGACCAACATCATGGTCGACGACCAGCGGCGCGCGCGGATCATGGACTTCGGCCTGGTGAAGCCGCTCGACTCGAGCGAGGCGACGCTCACCGGGACCGGGAAGATCGTCGGCACGTACCGCTACATGTCGCCCGAGCAGGTCCAGGGGAAGCTCGTCGACGAGCGGAGCGACCTCTACAGCCTGGGCGTCATCCTCTACGAGCTGCTGGCCGCCCGACCGCCCTTCATGGCTCAGGACCCCGCCGAGCTCTGGAGGGAGATCCTCAGCGAGCGCGCCCCTCCGCTGGCCGCGGTGAATCCCGACGCCGAGCCGGGGCTGGCCCGGATAGTCGACCGGCTGCTCGAGAAGGAGCCGGCGCGGCGGTTTCGCTCGGCCGAGGAAGTCCTCGCGGCGCTCTCACTGAGCTGAGCGTGAGCGGCGCCCGCGCGCGCGCCTGACTCCCCGCTCTATTCCTGGGCGGCACCCCATCGCGTATCATGGGCGCCTCTCGAGTGAAGGGATGCGCATGTCTCGTCGGATGGTGCTGGCCCTCGCCCTCGGGCTCCTCCTAGGGCTCCCCCTGACCGCACTCGCGCAGCAGCCCTCCCCGAGGCCGCGGATCCTGATCGGCCTGATCCCGGAGCTGAACATCTTCAAGCAGAAGGCGCGCTTTCAGCTGCTCGGCGAGTACCTCTCGCGCAAGGTCGGCGTCCCCGTCGAGTTCACGATCCTCTCCCGCTACGGGAACATCATCGAGAGCTTCCAGACGGAGCGGATGGACGGCGCCTTCTTCGGCTCCTTCACCGGCGCGCTCGCCCTCGAGAAGCTCGGCGTGATCCCCCTGGCGCGGCCGGTCAACCTCGACGGCTCGTCGACGTACCACGGTCACCTCTTCGTCCGCGCCGACTCGCAGATCCGGAACGTGAAGCAGCTGCGCGGCAAGCGCATGGCGTTCGTCGACCGGGCCACCACCGCCGGGTACGTCTTCCCGCTGGCGGTCCTGCGCAAGGCCGGCATCAGGTCGCCCGACGGCTTCTTCGGCGAGTACTACTTCACCGGCAGCCACGACGCAGCCATCGCCGCCGTGCTCGAGGGCAAGGCGGACGCCGGTGCGGCGAAGCACAGCGTCTACGACCGGATCCGCAAGGAGAACCCGGCCGTCGACCGCGAGCTGCTGATCATCGCCGAGTCGCCGCCGGTCCCGTCCAACGGCCTCTGCGTCCGGCGCGACATGAACCTGGTGCTCCAGGCCTCGCTCAAGAAGGCGCTGATCGAGCTCGAGAACGAAGAGGGCGGCGCCGAGGTGCTCGCGCAGTTCGGCGCCCTCCGGTTCATCGAGACCACCGCCGAGGACTACCTGCCGGTCATCGACCTGGCGCGCGAGGCCGGGCTCGACCTGAAGGCGTACGACTACCGGAACCAGTAGGAGGGGGCGAACGGACCGTGCGCAGGAAGATCCTCCTCTCCCTCCTGGTGCTGTTCGCGCTCTCCACCACCGGCGCGGCGCTGGCCGTGTATTACATCTCGTCGACCATCGGGGAGGTGACGCACCTCACCGCCCTCCACCGCATCGAGGAGATGCGCAAGCACCTGGTCGTCACCATCCAGGCGGCGCGGTCGAACCTCTACACCGCGCGCACCCCGCTGGCGAAGGGCGCGGACGTCATCACCGACAACGTCGCCGACGTGGAGGAGGCGGCCGCGCGCTGCTCCGGCTGCCACCACACCCCGGAGATCTCCCGGAGGATCGAGCGGATCCAGCACCTGATCGGCGACTACCAGGTCGCGCTCAGCTTCTACATCACCGCCTCGGCCAACCTGGCGCGGATCGCCACGCTGGAGGCGGACGCCTCGACCCTCGGCGACGAGCTCCTGAGGACCACGGAGGAGATGGCGTTCGAGGCCACCAGGCGGGTCGACGAGATCACGGCGGCGGCCATGCACCGCTTCGACCAGGCGCGGATGATCCTCACGATCAGCATCCTCGTCACGTTGGTGGCGGCGCTCGCCATCGCCGTACGGCTCACCAACTCCATCACCCGCCCCATCGAGGAGCTGGTGCGCGCCACGCGCGCCATCGCGGCCGGCGAGCTGGGCTTCTCGATCCCGGTGAGGGAACGGAACGAGTTCGGCGAGCTGGCCGAGCACTTCAACCAGATGAGCGCGGGGCTCCGCGCGGGCTATGCCGCGCTGCAGGGGGAGATCGAGGAGCGCAGGAACGCCGAGGCGCGCCTCCTCCACGACGCGTTCCACGACGCCCTCACCGGGCTGCCCAACCGCGCGCTCCTCCTCGATCGCCTGCAGCACGTGATCGACGGGGCGCGCCGCCACCCCGGGCAGCGCTTCGCCGTCCTCTTCCTCGACCTGGATCGGTTCAAGGTCATCAACGACACCCTCGGTCACCTCATCGGCGACCACCTCCTGGTCGCAGTGGGCAGGGTGATCGAGACGTGCCTCCGTCCCGGCGACACCGTCGCCCGGCTGGGCGGCGACGAGTTCGGCGTCATCCTCGACGAGATCACCGATCCGGACGACGTCCTCCTCGTGGCCGACCGCATCCTGGCCTCGCTGGGGCACAGCCTCTCCATCGATGGTCACGAGGTCTTCGTGACGACCTCCATCGGCGTCGCGCTGGGGCGCCCCGAGCACGAGCGGCCCGAGCAGCTCCTGCGCGACGCCGACATCGCGATGTACCAGGCGAAGCAGAAGGGGAAGGCCTGCGCAGTGGTCTTCGACGCCGCCATGCACGGCGACGTGGTCGACCGGCTGGAGCTGGAGGCCGACCTCCGCAAGGCGGTCGAGCGCTGCGACGAGTTCCTCCTCCACTACCAGCCCATCTTCGCGCTCCCGAGCCGGCGGCTCGTCGGGCTGGAGGCGCTCCTCCGCTGGCGCCACCCGCGGCGCGGCCTGCTCGAGGCCGCGCAGTTCGTCTCGCTGGCCGAGGAGAGCGGGACCATCGTGCCGCTCGGCGACTGGGCGCTCCGGACGGCCTGCGCCCAGCTGCAGGCGTGGCGAGGCCGCGCCGCCGTGCTGGGGCAGGTCACGATGAGCGTCGACGTCTCGGGGCGCCAGTTCCGTCAGCCCGAGCTGGTCGACACCATCCAGCGCATCGTGCGGCAGGAGGCGATCGACCCGCGGCAGCTCGCCGTCGAGATCACGGAGAGCGTGATCATGGACGACGTCGCCGCGTCGGCCGCGACGCTGGCACAGCTGCGCGACCTGGGCATCCAGATCCACGTCGACGACTTCGGCACGGGCTACTCGTCGCTCAGCTACCTCCACCGCTTCCCGATCACCGCGGTGAAGATCGATCGGTCGTTCGTCTGCAGACTGCCCGCTCACGCCGAGAGCGAGGAGGTGATCAAGGCGATCGTCTCCATCGCGGAGAGCCTGGGCTTCGACGTCGTCGCCGAGGGGGTCGAGGACGAGGCGCAGGCCGAGCGCGTCGCAGGCGCTCCGCTGCGGGCTCGCGCAGGGGTTCCACCTGGCACGGCCGATGCCGGTCGATGCGCTGGAGGAGTGGGCGCTCACCCGCGCCAGGGTCATCGCCGTCGCCTAGGAGCGAGCGCCGATCCGCTCGCTGCGCCGGGAGGCGCTACTTGTAGGTAGCGACCCAGTCCTTGCCGGCGGCGAGCGTGTCGTGCAGCTCCGCGGGGCACCTGAAGAACTGCTTGAGCCCGACCCACGCGACGCGCTGCATTCCGCTCACGCCGAGCACGGCGTTGGCGGCGCAGTGAGGCGTCGCCTCGCGGACGAACCGCTCGAACTCGGAGATCGTCGTGGGGTCGAACCGCGCCCCATTGACGTCGGTGACGACGCGGGCAGACTTGAGCGGCGCGGGGCCCAGCAGCTTCATCGCCTCCGCGAACACCGGCGCGAACTCCCCGGGCTTCAGGTTGCTCGAGGTCGACGTGGATGACTGGAACCCCCTTGTGCGTCAGGCTCTTCACGCGGCTCATGGCGGCGGATTGTAGCACCTGGCCGGAGTCCCGAAAGGGGCGTGTTCGTCGGGGGGAGGCCTTACACTCCCACGTAGATGTCCGACCTCCCCTCCGGCGCCCTCTCCTACCAGGCCGTCGTGGCCGAGTACTTCCTCGGCCTGCGCGGCGCGGGGCTGATGATCTCGCCGCTCGACCAGGAGCTGGTGGCCGAATGGGAACGGCGCGGCCTCCCCGTGGCGGTCGTCTGCCGCGGGCTGAGGCGCGGCCTCGAGTCGCTGGCCGACCGCAACCCGCCCGGCGCCCCGCTCCCGCGATCCATCCGGGCCCTGAGGTTCGCCGTCGAGGACGAATGGCACGCCTACCGCCAGGACCGGGTCGGCGACTCCCCTCCTCCGCCGGCCGCCGAGGCCGCGGCCGCCGCCCGGCTCGATGCGGCGCGCGCGCTGCTGGAGGAGGCGGGGCGCACGGCGCCGGAACCGCACCGTGACGGGTACCGCGATGCGTGGCGCGCGCTGGCGGACGGCGGGAAGGGGCCCGGCGACCCGCTCGCGCGCGTCGAGGCGGCCATCGCCGCGGCCGACGCGCGGATCCTCTCGTCCTGGCTCAGGAACCTCCCGCCCCCGGAGCGGGCCGCGCTCGGCCCGCGGCTGCGGCTCCTCGTCGGTCCACGCCCGCGCGCCGTGAGCCCCCGCGCCTTTCGCGACACGCTGCGAGCCCACCTCGGTCGACCTCGCGCGCGGGGCTGGGCTCACCTGCCTGCGCGGATCGGTGTAGACTCCCGCGCCCGATGCCGGGTCCCACCGAAAGCTCGGCCTGCCCCACCTGCCGCGGGTCAGGCTACCTCGTCGAGCAGATCCTCGGCTCAGCCGCCCGCGCCCGCCGCTGCACCTGCCAGTCCGAGTGCCCGCGCTGCCACGAGACGGGCTTCGTGCTCATCGCCTCCGGTGCGTCCAACGTGGCGCAGACCTGCTCCTGCCGCCACCTCGACGAGCGGATCGCCCTCTTCAACAAGGTCGGGATCCCCGCGGCGGTCGCGAACGCGTCCTACGAGACCTTTGGCGCCTGGTCCCCCCAGGCGGTGCAGGCCAAGACGGTGACGGAGGACTTCGCGCGCAAGTTCCGCAGGGACCAGCCCACCAAGGGGTTCCTCCTCTACGGCAGGCCCGGCGCCGGCAAGACGCACCTGCTGGTCGCGACCCTCCGGTACCTTGCGCTGGAGAAGGGGATCGGCGGGCGCTACGTCGAGTTCATGCTCCTCCTCTCGGACATCAAGGCCGGGTTCGACGGCGGCCGCAGCCACATGGAGATCCTGCGGCCGCTCCTCGCGGTCCCCGTCCTCGCCATAGACGAGCTGGGCAAGGAGCGCGGGACCGAGTGGGAGCGGTCGATGCTGGACGAGCTGATCAGCCGCCGCTTCAACTCCGGGCAGGCGACGCTCTTCGCCACCAACTACTTCCTGGAGCCGCGCGTCGTGCCGGAGCAGCCGGGGGGCTACAAGAACACCCGCTCCCCCGACTTCCAGCGCGAGGCCGAGTCGATGACGCTCGCGCAGCGCGTGGGCGACCGGATCTTCTCGAGGCTCAACGAGATGTGCACGTTCGTGAAGCTCGACCCGGGAATGGACCTCCGCAAGGACCGTGCCGGCTCGGGCTCGTTCTGGAGCGGCAGGTAGGCGCCGGGTTGATCTTGCCCCCCCGGTCGTCTATGTATCGCGCTCGCTGAACATCAAAGGAAGGTCCCGCATGGCCCGCGTAACCGTCGAAGACTGCCTCCCCATGGTCGAGAACCGCTTCTCGCTCGTCCTCCTCGCGACGAAGCGCACGCGGCAGCTGATGGCCGGCGCCCGCCCCCTCATCCCGACCTCCAAGAACAAGCCGAACGTCCTCTCGCTCCGCGAGATCGCGACGGGCAAGGTCCGCTTCGACCGGAGCGTGCGCGACGCGCTCGCCGGCAAGTTCGACTCCGAGAAGGTGACCGTCTCGGCCGGCCAGACCCGGACGCTCCGGTAGCACCAGGAGTCCGGTCAGCCGACGGGGGGCGCCTCACCGGGTGGCCCCCCTCGCCTTTTCCCGGCCATGCGCGCGCCGTCCCTACTCTCCAGAGCCGCGCCACTGGCGCTCCTCGGCTGCCTCGCGGCCTCGTGCGCAGCGCCGCGCGTCACGCCGCGCCCCGCTCACGGCGCCTTCGATCAGCTCACCGCGAAGGCGACCACGGAGCGCGCGCTGCAGGCGGTCAAGGAGCGCGGCTTCGAGCTGGCGTTCTACGACGCGCCGCGCGGCCTCATCCTGACGCGCACGCGGGAGGGGCAGGTCGCCTGCGGCATCGGCGAGTGCCTCGGCCGCGACACGCTCATCCTGAAGCTGGAAGGGGGGCACGCCGTCGCCGTGCTCTCCCGGCAGCTCTTCGACCCCTCCCTCCGCTTCTGGGATGCTCCTCGCGCCCCGGCCGATCTCGACACCGTCGAGGCCGACGAGGTCGCCCTGCTCGCGGCCTTCCTCGCCGAGCCCCCCACCCTTCGGCTTAGCCGGGACGGGGAGTCCTGTGCGGGCGAGGCGAACTGCGAGCGGGGGCTCGCCTGCGAGAACCGGCGCTGCCGCGACCGGGCGGCGAGCAGTCCAACACATCGACTGCCAGCGAAGCCAGATAAACGCTAGCCATCCCGGTAGCTTGCTAAATCGCTGCCGTCGCTTGACAGCCCCTCAAGCGTGATTATTGTTCGCTCGCCGCTGGCAGTCGGCCCGGTCGTCTGCCAACGGAGTTCACACGACCTCTTTTCACCACCCCGCCCAGCGGGCGGGCAAACCCACGAGTAAGGAGCCAACTCATGAAGATTCGTCCGCTGCAGGACCGCATCATCGTCAAGCGGGTGCAGGAGGAGGAGAAGACCAAGGGCGGAATCATCATCCCGGACTCGGCGAAGGAGAAGCCGATCGAGGGCAAGGTGATCGCGGCCGGCAACGGCAAGGTGCTCGAGGACGGCAAGGTCCGCCCGCTCGACATCAAGGCCGGTGACCGCGTCCTCTTCTCCAAGTACGCCGGCACCGAGATCAAGCTCGACGGTGACGAGGTCCTGATCATGCGCGAGGAAGACGTCCTCGGCGTGGTCGAGGGCTGACCTCTCCCAACCACACCTCTCAATCACCAAGGATAACCAAGACATGGCAGCCAAGGAAATCGTCTTCGACCAGCGCGCTCGCGAGCTGATCCTCAAGGGCGTGAACACCCTCGCCGACGCGGTGAAGGTCACGCTCGGCCCGAAGGGGCGCAACGTCGTCATCGAGAAGAGCTTCGGCTCCCCGCTCATCACCAAGGACGGCGTCACCGTCGCCAAGGAGATCGAGCTCGAGAACAAGTTCGAGAACATGGGCGCGCAGATGGTGAAGGAGGTCGCGTCGAAGACCTCCGACGTCGCCGGCGACGGCACCACCACCGCCACCGTCCTCGCCCAGGCGATCTACCGGGAGGGCGCCCGCCTCGTCGCGGCCGGCCACAACCCGATGGACATCAAGCGCGGCATCGACAAGGCCGTCGAGTCCGTCGTCGCCGAGCTGAAGAAGCTCGCGAAGCCCACGCAGGGCAAGAAGGACATCGCCCAGGTCGGCACCATCTCCGCCAACGGCGACGAGACGATCGGCAACATCATCGCCGACGCCATGGAGAAGGTCGGCAAGGAGGGCGTGATCACCGTCGAGGAGGCCAAGGGGCTCGAGACGACCCTCGACATCGTCGAGGGCATGCAGTTCGACCGCGGCTACCTCTCGCCGTACTTCGTCACCGACGCAGACCGCATGGAGGCCGTCCTCGAGGACGCCTACATCCTCATCAACGAGAAGAAGATCTCGAACATGAAGGATCTGCTCCCGCTGCTCGAGCAGATCGCCCGGTCCGGCAAGCCCCTGCTCATCCTCGCCGAGGACGTCGAGGGCGAGGCGCTGGCGACGCTGGTCGTCAACAAGCTCCGCGGCACGCTGCACGTCAGCGCCGTCAAGGCGCCGGGCTTCGGCGACCGCCGCAAGTCCATGATGGAGGACATCGCGGTCCTCACCGGCGGCAAGCTGATCGCCGAGGAGCTCGGGCTCAAGCTCGAGCAGGTCACGCTGAAGGACCTCGGCCGCGCCAAGCGGATCACGATCGACAAGGAGAACACCACGATCGTCGACGGCCACGGCGAGAAGGCGGAGATCGAGGCCCGGGTGAAGACGATCCGGAAGCAGGTCGAGGACACCACCTCCGACTACGACCGCGAGAAGCTCCAGGAGCGGCTCGCCAAGCTCGTCGGCGGCGTCGCCGTCATCAACGTCGGCGCGGCCACCGAGACCGAGATGAAGGAGAAGAAGGCCCGGGTCGAGGACGCGCTCCACGCGACCCGCGCCGCGGTCGAGGAGGGCGTCGTCGCCGGTGGCGGCGTCACGTACCTCCGCTGCCTCTCCGCGCTCCAGGCCGTGAAGGTGACCGAGGGCGAGAAGTTCGGCCTCGACACCGTCCGCCGCGCCATCGAGGAGCCGATGCGCCAGATCGTGGCCAACGGCGGCTACGAGGGCTCGATCGTCGTCAACAAGGTGAAGGAGTCGAAGGAGGTCTCCTTCGGCTTCAACGCCGCGACCGGTGAGTACGAGGACCTCGTCAAGGCGGGCGTCATCGACCCGGCCAAGGTCACCCGCTCGGCGCTCCAGAACGCCGCGTCGGTCGCCTCGCTGATGCTCACCACCATGGCGATGATCGCCGACAAGCCGAAGGACGAGAAGGACTCCGGCGGCGGCATGGGCGGCGGAATGGGCGGGATGGGCGGCATGGGCGGGATGATGTAGTCGCCCCTGCCTCACCCCTGAGCTCACCTCTCCCCCAACCCGTTGGGGGAGGGGCTGGTGAGGGGGAAGGCCTGGAATTCCACGGCCCGCGGGAGAGCTCCCGCGGGCCGTCCTGCGTTCAGATCACCCGGTCGTTCCCGCCGTCGACCGGGATCTGCGCGCCGGTCGTCTTCGCGAAGAGCGACCCGCACAGCTCGGCCGCCAGCTCGGCCACGTCGACAGACCGGACCTCGGTCCGGAGCACGTTCTTGGTCTTGTACTGCTCGACCGTCATCCCGTAGCTCTTCGCGCGGGCGGCGAGCACCTCGGGCGTCCAGATCCCGGTGTCGAAGACCGCGTCGGGGTGGAGCGTGTTGACGCGGATGCCGCTCGCCCCCCACTCCAGCGCGGCGACGCGGGCGAGCTGAGTGAGGGCGGCCTTCGACGCCGAGTAGGCGGCCGCGCCCGGCCCCGGGGCCGGGACGTTCTTCGACCCCACCACCACGACCCTGCCGCCCCGCGGCGCGAGCGCGAGCAGCGGCTGCGTCTCGCGCATGAGCGCGAGGTTTGCATCCAGGTTCACGTGGAGCACCCGCCTCCACTCCTCGTCCCCCAGCTCCTCGATGCGACGGCCGCCAGGGAAGATCCCGGCGTTCAGCACCAGCATGTCGAGCCCGCCGAAGGCCCGGACGGTCGCGTCGAGGGCGTGCGAGAGCTGCTCGGCGCTCGTCACGTCGCACGCCACCCCCACGAAGTCGGGGCGGGCGTGGAGCTTCTCGATGGCGGGGTTCAGGTCGAGCCCCACCACGGCGGCGCCGCGCGCCAGGAGCGAGTCCACGACGGCCTTGCCGATCCCGGAGGCGGCGCCCGTCACGAGCGCGACCTCACCGGCGAGCGGGAGCGGCGCACCCGCCGCGCGGAGCTTCGCCTGCTCCAGGTCCCAGTACTCGACGTCGAAGAGCTCCTTCGCCGGGAGCGCCTGCCAGCCGCCGAGCAGGGTGGCCCGCTCGATGATGTCCATCGTGTGGCCGTAGACGTCGAAGACGATGGCCGCCTCCTTCGCCGAGCGGCCGACGGCGCCGACCCCCAGCTCCGCGTCGAGCACGACGCGCGGCGCAGGATCGAGCATCGTCTTCGGCTCGCGCGCCTTCGGCGCGTGCTCCTCGAAGTAGCGCGCGGTAGGCCGCCACGTACCCCTCCACGTCGCGGCCGAGCAGCGGCACCCGCTTGGTGCGGATGACGTGGTCGGGCGTCGCCGGCCCCCGCTGCGAGAGCGCCGCCACGTCACCGCGCCGCGCGAAGGCGAGGCTCCGGTCGTCGTCGTGCACCGCGAGCAGCGCGGGGAACCCGGCGGCGCGCGAGATGGCGGCGCGCAGCGACGCCACCTCGCGCCGGGCGAACGGGCGCGCGCGCCGCGGACGGCGACGGCGGCAGGCTCCAGGCGCGCTTGCGCGGCGAGGTGCTCCTCCGCGCGCGTGACGAGCGCGATCATCCGGTCGTAGGACTCGCGCGCCGTCTCGCCGAAGGAGAAGATCCCGTGGTTCATCAGGACCATGCCGACGGTCTGCGGCGCGGCCGCGTAGCGCTCGGCGCACGCGCGGGCCAGGTCGAACCCGGGCATCACGTACGGGATCACGACGACGGTGTCGCCGAAGACCTCCCGGATCCGGTCGGCGCCACCCGGCGAGTTGGTGAGGGTGACGATGGCGTCGGCGTGCGTGTGGTCGACGAACTTGAAGGGGAGGAGGGCGTGGAGGATCGCCTCGACGGACGGCGTCGGCGCGCTGGCCCGCGTCATGTGGGTGCGGAGCTCGTTGACCATCTGCGGGTCGGAGAGCGCGGGGAGCTTCGCGAGCGCGAGCAGGTGGTCCATCCGGACCGGCGAGAAGCCCGACGCCTCGATCTTCGCGAGGTCGCCGCCGCTCCCCTTCACGTAGAGGATCGTCTCCTCACGGCCGACCAGGTTCCGTCTCGGCGATCTTCACCGAGGTGTTCCCGCCGCCGTGGAGGACCAGCGAGGGCTCCCGCCCGAGCAGGCGCGACGTGTAGATGCGCAGCCCGAGGTCGCCGGTGAACTGCGCGGCGTCGACGTCGCTCCAGAGGTTCTTCATGTTTGCTCCTCGGCTCCCGCGGGGGAAATGGCCGCACATTCTACGCGGCGGCCACCCTCCGGGAAATGGCGGCAGCGAGCGGGGAGCAACCCCCACCGGGGACGGCCAGCGCCGGCCACGGCGATGCCATGATGGCGCGCAGACATCACCCGGAGGCGACGATGGCGGCTGCCAAGAGGCGTGCGGGGTCCAAGGCGAAGAAGACGAGCACGAGGGCGAAGCGTGACAGGCCGGCCAGTGCCAGGCCGAAGCGTGAGAAGCCGGCGCGCGCGAAGCCGGCGCCGGCGCGCAAGGCGAGCGCCGCCTCGCTCCCGATGCCCCCGGCGCTCCTCACCGCCAGGAGGCTGCCCGACGTCGTGGACGTCCCAGCCCGGACCGTCCTGTCGATCGAAGGCGCCGGCGGGCCGGAGCTGGAGCCGTTCAAGCGGAGCGTCGGCGCGCTCTACGGCGTCGCCTACACGCTCAAGTTCGCCCGCAAGCCCGCTGGGGGAGACTTCAAGATCGGGCCGCTCGAGGGGCGCTGGTGGGCGGAGGGGGTCCACGCCGCCAGCACGGAGGGCGTGCCCCCGCGTGAGACGTGGCGCTGGCGGCTCCGGATCGCCGTCCCGGTCGACGTGACGGAGCACGAGGTCGCGGACGTCATCCAGGCGGCCACGATGAAGAAGGGAGGCAAGCTCGAGGGGAGCGCCGACGCGCGCCGCGTCGCGCTCGAGCGCGTGCCGGCCGCCACGATGGGGCGCGTGCTCCACGTGGGCCACTACGCCGACGAGCCGGCGAGCTTCGAGAAGCTCCGCGCCGTGCTCGCAGAGGCCGGCCGAGCTGGCGGCGACGCCCACCTGGAGATCTACCTGACGGACCCGCGGCGCACGCCGCCGGAGAGGCTGAAGACCGGGCTGCTCCTGGAGCTGGCGTGAAGCTCAGCCGACCCTGACGGCGCGCCCGCGATCGGCCCAGGCGGCCCATGCGATCGTGAGCGCGCTGCCGATCAAGGCGGAGACGCCGATCGCGGTGACGCTCGGCGGGGCAGGCGCGACGATGCTCGCGACGTAGGTGAAGAGCAGCATCGCGACGAAGCCGGCGAAGCCCCAGCTCCCGGCCCGGGTCCTGGTGCGCGTCCCGGTCACGTAGAGCGCGATCCCCGCGGCGAAGATCGCGAGCTCCACGGCGACCGCGACGCCCGTGAGGCTCCAGAGCCCGAGCCCGACCTTCGGCCCTCCCGGCCAGAGCGGCAGGTCCGGCAGGTGCGCGGCGAGATCGACGAGCCAGTGGCTCGCGACGAGCGCCCCGGTGACGAGCGCGCCCGCCCGGTAGCCGGTCCGCCAGAGATAGAGGGCGCCGAAGGCCGCCGCCCACCATGCGACGAGGAGCGCGCTGTGGGAGATCGGGTAGGACTCGAAGGCGAGCCGCGTGAACGGCCCGCCCCCGGGATCGATCCGCACCCGCTCGACCCCCGTGAGCAGGAAGATCGGCCAGAGGAGGTCGATGAAGGAGCTGGCGGCGATGAGCGTGCCGAGCGAGGTGCGTGGCGCGACGCGCTTCGCCGCGAGGGCTACGCCGAAGTGGCCGACGAACATGGACCTGACCTATGCGCGCTGGGGGCACGCTGCAACGGCCCGAACGAGGCACGGGCGGCTACAGCATCATCGACCCGCCCGTCACCGGGACGTAGAGCCGGACGGCCTGCTGCTACGCGATCTTCAGCACGATCTTCCCGAAGTGGCGGTCCTCCTCCATCATCCGGTGGGCCTCCACGACCTGGTCGAGCGGGAAGACCTTCTCGATGATCGGGACGATGGTCCGGTCGGCGAACTTCGGCAGCGCCGTCCTCGTGAACTCGGCGACGATCTCGGCCTTGTCCTTCACGGGTCGCGAGCGGAGCACCGAGCCGATGATCTGCTGCCGCTTCACCATCATGAGCGCCAGGTTCAGCTCCGCCTTGATGCCGGAGACGACGCCGATGACGACGAGCCGACCCGCGTAGCCGAGCGAGCTCATGTTGGGGGCGAGGTACTTCGCGCCGACGTGATCGAGGATGACGTCGACCCCCTTCTTGGCCGTGAACTCCTTCACGAGCTCCGAGAAGTCGGGGGTCGTCGTGTAGTCGATGACGAGGTCGGCCCCGAGCTGCTTCACCCGCTCGCCCTTCGCGGGGCTCGCGGTGACGATGAGCTTCGTCCTCGGCGCCAGCGCCTTGCAGAGCTGGATCGCCGCGGTGTTCACCCCGCCGCCGCCGCCGTGGAGGATGGCCGTGTTCCCGTCCTTCAGGCCGCCGATCATGAAGACGTTGAGGAACGCGGTGATGGACGACTCACAGACGCAGGCCGCCTCCTCGAAGCTCATGGAGGCCGGGATCGCCATCAGGTGGCTCGCGTACGCGACGGCGTACTCGGCGTACGCGCCGCCGCCGACGAGGGAGAGGACGCGGTCGCCCGCCTTCCAGCCGGTGACGCCCGGCCCCAGCTCCTCGATGGTCCCCGCGACCTCCAGGCCGAGGATGTCGGAGTCGCCGGGTGGCGGCGGGTACTTCCCCTCGCGCTGCACGAGATCCGGCCGGTTGATGGAGGTCGCGACCACCTTCACCAGCACCTGCCCCTCGGCCGGCTTCGGGCAAGGCGCCTCGCCGATCTTCAGGACGTCGATGCCACCGAAGCCGCTCAGCAGGACTGCTCTCATCGGATGCTCCAGGGTTCCAGGTCAGAGAGTAGGCGCGAATGGGCTGGCCGCAAGGCATCCGCAGATCGGCCGCTCAAGGCGGCGGCGCGGCGGAGAGATCGGCGAGGATCCAGACGCGGTGGGTGACGAGCTCGAAGTCGCGCCGCCCCGCCGCCAGCTTCTCGAAGTGGGCGCCGACGATCTCCTTCGCGCGCGCGACGAAGGTCGGCTCGAGCGGCGCCGGGTGATGTGCCGGACCGAAGTACCCGGCCGACGCGGCCGACTCGAAGACCGTCATGATCCCGGCGGCGTCCGTGCGGATGATCTGCGGCTCGATCTGCGCGTGGCGCACCCGGAAGCCGGCCCGCTCGACCAGCTCGCCGTACTCCTCGGCGGTGCCGAGGAAGATCCACGGGGAGCGCCACCCGGCGAAGGCCGCGGCGGTGTCCGGGTGGCGCGCGACCTCTGCCATCGCGTCGACGAAGGCAGGGACGTAGCGCGCCGTCGCCGGCGCCTGGAGCGCGAGCCGGCCGCCCGGCCGGAGCGCCCACGCCATCCGGCGCAGCGCCCCCTCGGGATCCCGGAACCACTGCAGGGCGGAGTTGCACGTCACGGCGTCGAAGGCCGCGACCGAGTCCACCTCCTCGGCCGCCTTCACCTCGAACCGGGCGTTCGGGAGCGCGCGCGCCCGCGCGACGGCGATCATCTCGGGCGACGGATCCAGGCCGAGGATGGCGCCGGTGGTGCGCTCGCGCAGGATCGCAGCCATGTGGCCGGTCCCGCAGCCGACGTCGAGCACGTCCTCGCTCCCGCCCAGCTCGAGCATCGCGATCAGCCGCTCGCCGGCCTCCCGCTGTGCGACGGCGTTTCGCTCGTAGCGGGAGGCGACCTCGTCGAAGGTGGCTGGGGGGCGGTTCGTCATCCCCGGAGTCTACCCGGAGGCGGGGCGCGCGTGCGCCCTCAGGAACGCCGTCACGGTCCCCCGTGCCTCGTCCCGGTGCGTGAAGATGGCGGGGTGCTCGCCTCCCTCGAGCGGGAGCAGCCTCGCGCCGGGAATCCTCGTGGCCAACGCCTTGCCGTGCCGCTCGAAGGGAACGAGCGGATCCCTCGTACCGTGGAGCACCAGGGTCGGGACCGCGATCCGCTCGAGTGGGTACTCCCGCGCGCGGGACACGGCGACGTCGTTGAAGGTGCCTGCCAGCCGCTGGGCCATCCGGTCGCTCGTGCTGAGCGTCAGCCTCTGGAAGAGCCCCCACGCCTCCGCGTCAGCGGTGAGCCGGCGGAGGAGCCCCGGGTCGGTCACCGACCGGCGGGCGGCCGCGACCGGGTCCCGCTCCGTCGCGGACCGCGCGCGCCGCTCGAAGCCCGGCCAGCGCACCAGCAACGGGAGCAGGTAGAAGGCGAGCGGGGGGCGGTCCTCGACCCGCGCCCCCGTGGTCGACGCGAGGACCAGCGCCCGGCAGCGCGCCGGGTGGCGGAGCGCGAAGTGGATCGCCGACGGACCACCTCCCGAGACCGCCATGACCGCCGCGACCTCGATGCCGAGCGCGTCCAGCACCTCCGCGTACAGGTCGGCCTGCTCCTCGGGGCTTCGCCCGGCCGTGAGCGGCGTGCCGAGGTAGCCCGGACGTGAGAGCGCGACGTAGCGGTAGCCGGCCTCGCCCAGCGTCCGCGCGAGCAGCAGGGCCTGGTCGTGACCGCCCATCGCCCCGTGCAGCGCGAGCACGGCGGGCCCCTCCCCGACCGAGACGTACTCGACGGGGCCGCGCCTCGTCGCGACGACGGCGGGCGGCGGATCGATCGCGCCAGCGGCGAGCACGGGGGTGAGCGGGAGGGTGAGCGGTGCCTGCATGGCGTCTCCGGGTGGCGCGGCAATGTTGACAGCGCTAACATGGCTACCGTATGAGAGTTGACGATGTCAACTTCCACGCCACCCCGACGTCCGAAGCGCCCGGCCCCTTACCACCACGGCGATCTACGGCGCGCGCTCGTCGAGGCTGCGCTGGCGCTCGTGCGCGAGCGCGGCGCCGATGGGTTCACGCTGCGGGAGGCGGCTCGCCGGGTCGGCGTCAGCCAGACCGCGCCCTACCGCCACTTCCAGACGCGGGAGGCGCTCCTCGCCGCCGTCGCCGAGGAGGGCTTCGCCGCCCTGCAGGGCCGCCTGGAGCGGCTGCCGGCGGCCGGGGATCCCGACCCCCGCCTGCGGCTGCGGGCGCAGGGGCTCGCCTGCTTCGAGTTCTACGTCGCCGACCCGGCACGCTTCCGCGTGATGTTCGGGCGGGCGACCGCCCAGAAGGATCGCTACCCGGGGCTCGCCGAGGCGTGGGGGCGCGTGAACGCCTTGCTGCTCGAGAGCCTGGTGGCGTGCCAGCAGGCCGGCGCCATCCGCGACGGGGATCCGCTGGAGCTGGGGCTCACCACCGCCGCCATGACTCACGGGCTCGCCGCGCTGGTGATCGAGGGGCACCTCGGAGCGATCCTCCCGTCCGATCGCGGAGCGATCGAGGAGCTCTACCGGCGCGCCAGCGCCGTGCTCTACCGTGGACTTCACCCCGCCGGTCGGGAGACTCTCCCCGCCTCGACCACGCGACGGACGCGACGCAGATGAGAAGAACCACCGCCACCCGCTACGTCACCCCCCTCCGCGAGGGCGGGTCCATGCCCGCCATCTTCGAGGCGGACGATCAGGGGCTCTACGTCGTGAAGTTCCGCGCCGCCGGGCAGGGGGTGAAGGCCCTGGTCGCCGAGGTGATCTCCGCCGAGCTGGCGCGGGCCGCCGGGCTGCGCGTGCCGGAGATCGTCGCCATCCACGTGGACCCAGCGCTCGGCAGGAACGAGCCTGACGCGGAGATCCGCGACCTGCTCAAGGGGAGCGCCGGGCTGAACCTCGGCCTCGACTACCTCCCCGGCAGCATCACCTTCGACCCTGCGTGCGGCCCGGCGCCGTCGGCGGACGAGGCGTCCGCGGTGGTATGGTTCGACGCGTTCGTGACCAACGTCGATCGCACGCCGCGGAACCCGAATCTCCTGACCTGGCACCGCCAGCTCTGGCTCATCGACCACGGCGCGGCGCTCTACTTCCAGCATGCGTGGGACGGTCGCGAGGACAAGTCGCGGCTCCCCTTCCCACTCGTCAAGGACCACGTCCTCCTGCCTTGGGCGACCCGGCTGGCCGACGCCTCCACTCGGCTCGGCCAAGGGCTCGCGGGCGGAGCCATCGCGGAGGCCGTGGCGAAGGTGCCGGACGCCTGGCTCTCGGACGACCAGCGGTTCGCGTCGCCGGCGGAGGCTCGCGCCGCGTACGCCGGCCATCTGGAGCGGCGCCTCGCCGCGGCGCACCTCTTCGTCGAGGAGGCGGAACGTGCCCGCGCGCGGCTCCTATGACTACGCGGTCCTGCGGGTCGTCCCGCGGGTCGAGCGCGAGGAGTTCGTCAACGCGGGCGTGATCCTCTTCTGCCTGGAGCGCGACTTCCTCGGCGCACGGGTCGCGCTCGACCACGATCGACTCCGCGCGCTCTTCCCCGGCGCGGACCTCCAGCTCATCGAAGAGCATCTGGCGGCCGTACCGCGTATCTGCGAAGGTGGGCCCTCCGCCGGTCCCATCGGGAAGCTCACGCGACGCGAGCGCTTCCACTGGCTCGTGGCACCGCGCAGCACCATCGTCCAGGTCTCGCCGGTCCACACCGGCCTCTGCGATGACCCGGCGAAGGCGCTGGAAGACGTCTTCGAAAGAATGGTGGGAGTGGGAAGACAATGAACGTCCTGGTCCTGAACTGCCGCGCCTCCTCGATCAACTTCGCCGTCGTCCACGCCTCGGACGGGCACGAGCACGTCTCCGGGACGGCCCGCTACCTCGGCACGCGCCACGCCGCGCTGGAGTTCGAGCACGAGGGGCGCGCGGAGAACCTGCTCCTCCCCAACGCCGACCACGCGTCGTCGCTCCGGGCGCTCGGCAAGGTCCTGCGCAGGATCGGGCTCCACGAGCGGATGGCCGGGATCGGCCACCGGGTGGCGCACGGCGGCATGAAGTTCGCGGGGCCGATGCTCATCACCCCCGAGATCGTCGCGAAGATCCGCGAGGTCGTCCCGCTCAGCCCTCTCCACAACCCGGTGAACCTGACCGGCATCGAGGTCGCGCAGGAGCTCTTCCCCGGCCTGCCGCAGGTGGCGGTCTTCGACACGGCCTTCCACCAGACGATGCCGCCGCAGGCGTACCTCTACGCGGTCCCGTACGAGTGGTACGAGCAGCACGAGGTCAGGCGCTACGGGTTCCACGGCACGAGCCACCGCTGGGTCTCGCGCCGCGCCGTGGAGCGGCTCGCGCTCGACCCGGCCGACCACTGCATCGTCACGGCCCACCTGGGCTACGGCTGCTCGCTGACCGCCATCAAGAACGGCCAGAGCCTCGACACGACGATGGGGCTGACGCCGCTCGACGGCGTGCCGATGGGCACGCGGAGCGGCACCATCGACCCGTCGATCATCGAGCACATGAAGGGCGCGCTGAACACCACCTCCGACGCGGTGATGGACGCCCTCTGGACCCGCTCCGGCCTGCTCGGCCTCTCTGGCCTCTCTCACGACATGCTGACGCTCCAGACCGCCGCAGCCGGCGGGCACCAGCGCGCCGCGCTCGCCATCGACAAGTTCTGCTACTCCGTGGCGAAGGCCACCATGTCCATGACGGTGGCGCTCGGCCGCCTCGACGCGCTCGTCTTCACGGGCGGCATCGGCGAGAACAGCGCGCCGGTCCGCGCGAAGATCATCGAGGCGTTGGCCTTCCTGGGGCTGAAGGTCGACCCCGAGACGAACGAGCGCAACGGCGGCGCGACGGAGGGGAGCATCACGACCTCGACGAAGCCGATGGCCGCGGTCATCCAGACCAACGAAGAGCTCCAGATCGCGATGGACACCGCCGAGATCGTCACGAACGGTCACGGGAAGGCGTAGCCGCGGTCATCGGCGCCTGGCGCCTGCGCCGGAGAAGACTACGGCTCCCAGGTGATGAGCGGCGCGATGATCGGGTAGGCGTCCTTGATGTTCTTGCAGGGGATCGGGGTGACGCCCACCCCCATGCCAGGGCGCACGAAGCAGAGGTGCGCCTTGAGGTCGATCTGGTAGGCGAGGCTCGCGGAGACGTGGAGCGCCACGATCTGCACCTGCTCGTCGGGGTAGACGAGGCTCTCCGAGAACCCCTTCCCCGCCTTGATCTTCTCGAGGAGCTTCTGGACGTCCTTCGGCTCCCAGGCGGCCTGGGCCGGCAGCGCGAAGGCCAGCATGGAGAGCGCGACGCCGAGCAGGATCGTCTTCATCTGAGTCCTCCTGATGTGATGGTGGGTGAACGACATGGGGGGCAGAGTATTCGAGCACGCGCGTGTGTCACGATGTACCCATCAGGGGGGGCCGGCGGCAGCGCCCCATGCTAAGGGAGCGCGACCGATGTCCCAGCACCGCCCCGCCCCCACCGACGCCGCCCACCGCGAGCTCTGCCTGCGCTGCCTGCGGCCGCGCCGTGCCTGCTGGTGCCCGCACCTCCGGCCGGTGGAGAGCGCCACGCGGGCCTGCATCCTCCAGCACGTCCGCGAGCGGAAGACGGCCATCGGCACCGCCCGCATGGCCCACCTCTCGCTGCCCAACTCCGAGCTGCACCTGGGCGTCTCGTTTCGCGAGCACCCGCGGGTGCGGGCGCTCGCGGCCGAGGAAGGGACGGCGCTGCTCTTTCCGGGCGAAGGGGCCATCGACCCCGCGGCGCTGCGCGGCCGGCCTCCGAAGACGGTGATCGTGGTGGACGGCACCTGGCAGCAGGCGCGCAAGCTGCTCAAGGAGAACCCGTTCCTGCTGGCCCTGCCGCGCATCGGCCTCTCCCCGGAGCGCCCCAGCAACTACCGCATCCGGACCGAGCCCTCGCGCGAGTGCGTCTCCACCATCGAGGCGGCGGTCCTCCTGCTCGGCGCGCTGGAGGGGGCGCCCGAGCGGTTCACCCCGATCCTGGAGGCCTTCGACAGGATGGTGGACCTGCAGATCGCCGAGCGCGACCGGCGCACCGGCCCGCCACGGCGGCTCCGGCGCAAGGGGCAGAAGCCGCCGCGGACCGACACGACCATGGCCACGCTGCGCGCGCGGCCGGGGGACGTGGTGGCGGTCTACGCCGAGTCGAGCGGCTGGCCCGCCAGTGCCGGCCCCCAGCGCGAGTGCGAGCTCCTCCAGCTTGTGGCGCTCCGGCCATCGACCGGCGAGCGGTTCGAGGCGGTGGTGGCTCCCCGACGGCCGCTGGAGGCCGAGCGAAGCCCTGCTGCTCGAGCTCCCCGAGGCGCGGTTCCTGGAGGGCGAGCCGCTCGCCGAGGCGCTCGCGCGCTTCGAGGCCTTCCTGCGGCCGGGCGACCTGCTCTGCGGCTGGGGGCCCTACGCCATCCGCCTCCTGCGCGCCGCGGAGGCGCCGCTGCGCGACTTCGCCGACCTGAGGCTGGCGTGCGCGCGATCGCTCGGACGACGGCCGGGCGGCGTCGAGCAGGCGGTGCGGCTGCTGGGGCGGGGGGAGCTGCCGCCCGGCTCGGGAGAGGGGCGGGCGGGGCGGAGGCTGGGGTGCCTGCTGGAGGTGCTCCGGAGGATGGTCGTCTGACCGACGGCTATGGCGGTTGCCGTGTCGCAGGGATGGGCAGGAGCCGGGGACCGCGGACTTCCACGGTCGTGCTAGCCAAAATCGAAGGCAGCGCGCTCCCTGTCGCGGGTGAGCGACATGATGGGACAGAAGTTGGGCAGAGAATGGGCAGAAGCTACGGGAGCGGCTTCGACCACTTCCGAAGGAGCCCTGCGAGCCCTTCCTTGTCGACCCTCCCCGCGATGTGAAATGCGTAGGCCGCCGCCATCGCGAAGAGGTCTGCGTGAACGAACTCGCCACCGAAGGTCGCCCTCGGCTGCGCCACGGCCGACTCGAGGAGCCCACGGTCGCGAATTCCAGGCGAGCCGCCGAACGCAGCGAGCTGGCGATCGTGGAGCGCGACCACCTCGGCGACCTCCAGGAACTCCGGCTCGGTCACTTCGCGAGCTTCCGGAACGTGTCGGCGTGGCGAGCCATGACGTCGTCCATGGCCTCCCTCAGCCGCTGCTTCTTCCCCTTCCGAATCGGCACGAGGACGAGCCTGTCGCCGTCGGTCTTCATGTCGAGCTCGGTGTCCCGGTCGATGTCGAGTAGCTCGAGGATGGGCTTCTCGATGACGATCCCCAGGCTGTTGCCGATGGCCGTGAGCTTCTTCCGCATGGTGGGCCTCCGTTATTACTTATGTATAACCACGTGCGGCACTCCCGGCAAGACCCGGCCGAGGCATCGCCGAGACGGTCCATCGTGAAGGACTTCGCACCAGACGATCCGACGGCGATGGACTACGCGACTGCGTACGGGAAGATCGTCGGCGCGCTGGCTGTAGCCTTGCTGCTGGCGTTCAACGCCCTGCGAGCGGCGAGGGCGCGAACGCTCCCGCAGACCCCTGAGATTGCGGAGTCATCGCGCGGAGCGTGAGTCCTCCTCTGAAGCCCATTCCCGGAGGGGACCCTCTCGCGCCGGAGCGGAGCGGAGTCCGCTCCTGCGGCACCGTCGCCGGATCGGACCGCGGGCCTCGACGGTCGTGCGAACCCACGTCGAAGCCAGCGCCAGCGCCGAGTTCGTCGCCGCGTCGAACCCCCAGCGGGGCGCGGGCGCGCGAGGACGCCGCCGCGTCGAAGCCGGTCCGGGCCGCGGCGGAGCGAGCACCGCCGTGAGAGGGTCACCGACGCCAGTGTACAGCCGGGATGAGGGGTAACAGTGCCGCCCCCTCACCCAGCCTCTCCCCCGCGGGGGCGGGGGAGAGGTGCATCTCGTGGGGCGCGCGGCGGATTCGCACCGCGCAAACGAAAGACCGGAGCCGCCCTGTAAGCCGGGGCCGCAAGTAGGTGTCGCGGCCTGTCGCTCCCTGTCGCGGATCAGCGACGGGACGGCGCTCATGTCCGCAGCCTGATCTCTGCACTGCTGTGACCGTTTCCAGCAGGCAGGCATAGCATGGTCCAGATTGGCCGCGCTGTCAAGCGAAGGGCCCGCTTAAGAACAATTCCCTGGTGGCTGGCGTGCCCTCGCCCGGCATCCAGTCCGTGCGGCGAACGCACAGCTCCGATGCGCCTACCCTCGCTATGCGATTACCTGGTCTGGCCCGTCGCCGTATGCTGCATCATCGCCACCGGGTGAATCGGGCGTCGCCGTATTCGCTCGGCGAGGGCGTTACCACAAACGCCTTCTCGGCCGCCGTAGCTCATCTGCTGGCAGCGGCACCCAGATCTGCTCAGTGGCGTGGCCCGACGTGGCCCAGCCTGGCACCAAGCGATCGACGATCAATAGCACGCACCCTCGATGGCAGGACCCGGGCCGGCGACCAGCGACGAGCGCGCGACGCATCGAGGGTGCGAGCTCGTGGACGCTGGACGCTATCTCGCGGAGCGGCCCAGGTGCGCCGCTGCCCAGCCGACGCCCAGCTCCTCCAGCTTGTCGCACCGTGGGCGCGCCGGTCTCCTTGTCCCAGCCCATCATGCCATAGTAGGTGTGCACGGCCTCGCGCAGCTCCTCGCGGTCGATGCCGCCGTCGGCCAGCGCGCCGCCGCTGGTGGGGCCATAGCTGCGCTCGGCCAGGCGATCGTCCTCGACGGTCAAGCCCTCGCGCATGTTGAACACGCGCGCCAGGTTCAGGGCGCGCTCGCCGACGCGATCAGCTCGTACGTCGGTCACGTCCCAGCCGGTGGCCGCGCGCACGATCTGCGTGACCTCCTCCAGGCTCCAGCCGGGGAACGATGCACATGCTGAGGCAGTTGAGCGTCACCGTGCGCGATCTGGTGAGTACATGGTGGCGCGCACCTTGTGCGGGCCCAGGTCCTCCAGGGGCACCGGCTCGAGCACGCCCATGCCGCGCAGGCCGCCGTTGGGGTTGAAGCCCTCCTCGGTCGGCGTGGCCAGGCCCGTGTCGTGCAGCGAGTGGCAGTGGTCGGCGCCGGTGGGCGAGACGGCATAGCCGATGGCCAGCCCGCGCTTGAGCCGCGGCTCGTGCATGGGGTAGGCCTGGCCCTTGGTGTGCACGGCGAACATCTCGGCGTCGTCGCCGATCCGCTTGGCGGCGGTCGCCAGGTCCTCGGCCAGGAGGTCGCCGAGCCCCTCGCGATGGGCGATCTTTCTCGATCATGGCGATCATGGCGTCGCCGTTGCCAAAGCGCAGGTCGATGCCGCCGGTGTCCTCCTAGCGTGAGCAGGCCCTTCTCAAAGCACTCCATGGCAAAGGCGATGGTCACGCCGGCGCCGATGGTGTCCAGCGAGTAGGCGTTGCAGAGCTCGTTGGCCTGAGACACGGCCACGATGTCGCTCACGCCGCAGGTGGAGCCCAGCGAGCCGATGCGTCTCGTACTCGGGTCCGCCATAGTCGGGATCCACGCTGTAGGCCTCGCGCTCGGCCTTGACCACCTTCTTGCAGCGCACGGCGCAGGCCCAGCAGCCCTCCATCCCGACGCCGATCTTTTTCATGATGAAGCTCGAGGCCGCTCGATCTCGGGGAACTCGCCGTCGCGGAAGTTGCGGATGGGCAGGTTGCCCTGCAGGATGCCGCCCTCCGAGTCGCTCGCCGCCGGTGCCCGCGCTGGTGCAGCCCCGCGGCGCGCGTGCCGTCGCGCACCTCCTTGGGCCGCCCGGCGCGCCATCTCGTGGATCGCTGTCGGGATCGGCGCCGTCCAGGCTTCAGCGTGCCCCGCGCGGCCACGGCCTTGAGCTTCTTGGAGCCCATCACGGCGCCCATGCCGGTGCGGCCGGCGGCGTCCTTGAGGTCGTTCATCACGCAGGCGTACTTGACCATGTTCTCGCCGCCGGGGCCGATCATGGCCAGCTCGGCGCGCTGGTCGCCCACCTCGTGCGCGCACCAGGCCTCAGGTCTCCTTGGTGGTCTTGCCCCACAGGTGCGTGGCGTCGCGCAGCTCGGCCTCGCCGTCCTTGATCCACAGGTAGACCGGCTTGGGCGAGACGCCCTCGACGATGATGGCGTCGAAGCCGGCGCGCTTGAGCTCGGCGCCCAAAGTGCCGCCCACCTCGGCGGCGCCAAAGCCGCCGGTCAGGGGCGACTTGGCGCCCACGGCGCTGCGCGACGCCCCCGAGAGGGCCAGCCCGGTGACCACGCCGGGCGCAAAGATGAGCTTGTTCTGCGGCCCCAGCGGATCGGCGCCCTTGGGCACCTCCTTGAGCAACACGTCGGCGATGATGTTCCAGCCGCCCATGTAGCGCCGGAAATAGGCCACTCCGGGCTCGTCGACGCGTGATCGTGCCCGTGGTCAGGTTCACGCGCAGGATCTTGTTGTGAAACGAACGTGCCATGGTGTGCCCCTTTCAGTGATCAGTGATGCGTCGGCGCGGCGGATCCGGTGTACGGTTGTGTGCGTGAGCCCGCGCTAAACAGCAAATGAGCCTCACACCTCTGGCCGGTCCTTGCAGTCTCGGCAGGGATCCGGTCAGCGCTGTGACAGTGGTGACCAACTCGCGCTGCATCGCTCGCGCATGCCCTGATGCTTGCCGCCCGGCTCAGGGTGAATGCGAGTCCGGCAGGTGCCCGAATATCGGCGTCCGGCATACTGCCCTCATAGCTCGATGGCAGTCCGCGACGCCACCTGCGCAGGCTCGCTCCGTCGTGGCCCCGCCGTCAGCGAACATGGCCAGATGATAGCACATCCCCTGGCGATCTCCGTCGGCGCGCACAACGGCACGGCGCACTCCGGTCCCACAAGCTTGACCGTGCATCCCGCGCATCGCAAGCCTGGGCCGCGACCTGCTCTGAGGTGCCCAGCAGAAGGACCTCGGGGTCATTCACATTGCCCATCAACAAGATCCTGTCACCTGCACGACTCCCCGCCGCCCCGGCGTCAACCCACGACTCCAAGTGCGAGCGTTCGCATCCTGACTCACGATTCCGTCCAACCTGTCCAGCGTGCTAGCGCAGATGTGCAGCGCGGGCTTAGGCCCGGATCATCACCAGCAGCATTTTGAACGGCGTGAGCGCGACGAGACCGTGGGGCTTGTTGGCCGGCATATTCAGCAGGTCGCCGGCGCGCAGGCGGTGCGGCGCGCCGGAGATGGTGATCTCCACCTCGCCCTCCAGGTCCAGCACCAGGGCGTCGTAGGGCGCCGAGTGCTCGCTCAGCCCCTGGCCAGCGTCAAAGGCAAAGGCGGTGACTGTGCCCTGCGGCGAATCGGCGATGGTGCGGCTCACCACCGCGCCGGGCTGAACGGCGACCAGGTCGGCGGCAGCGATGACTCCGCTCAGGGTGGGCGTCTCGGATTTCGATGGGGTCATGGGACCTCCTGGGTATGGATGATGGGGGAGGATACACGGGGGAGGGAAGGGAGGGCAAAGCGGCCGCGCCGCGCGCTACTCCGGGCGAGCTCATCGCTACGCGAAACCCGACATAGTCCTCGGCCTCGCGCGGGGCCTGCTTGAGGCGGGCGGCGCTGCGGCAGAGGTTCGGCGGGTCGTGCCAGCATCCGCCGCGTAGAACGCGGAGGCCGCCGCGCAGCGCCCGGGGTCGGCGTCCCAGCAGGCGCGCTGGCCCAGGCGGGTCCTGCCAGGCGCGTCCATCCGCCGGTGCGCCGTCATACGAGTCGTGCCAGACGTCGGCGCACCACTCCCAGACGTTGCCGTGCATGTCGTACAGACCCGAGGGCGTTGGGCGGGAAGAGCGCCGACCTCGGTCGACGTGTGGCGGTAGACTCCCGGCGGCTCGCAGCCGTAGACGTGCTCGCCCGTTTAGTTGGCCAGGTCGGTCGTGATGCGTGTCGCCGAAGCAGAAGGGCGTCGAGTCGTGCCCGCGCGGCAGGCGTACTCCCACTCGGCCTCGCTCGGCAGGCGGTAGGGTGCCCCGTGCGCCGCGCCAGCCGCCGGCAGAAGCGCGCGGCATCGCGCCAGGAGACGCGGTCGACCGGCAGCCGGTCGCCTCGGAAGCGCAGCGCGGCGACGGCCCATCACGGCGCCCACTGCGCCTGAGTGACGGGAGCCCGCCCCAGCAGGAAGGGCGCGACGGCCACGCTGTGTTGCGGCCGCTCGTCGTCGTATCCCTCGCCCTCTGGCGAGCCCATGAGGAACCGCCCGCGCGGGACAACCACCGTCTCCAGAATTAAGCCGCCGCCCAGGTCGTCGCTGTAGACCAGGGCCGTGCCTGCCCGCCGGGCGACGATCGCACCGCGGGCGTCGACGGAGACGGATTCGAAGGCGCGAGGCAGGAGGGAAAGTCAGCCATGGGTCCTGTCGAGCTGAAGGATTTGGGGCAGTATGGCACGATAGGGGTGGGAGGGCAAGGGGGAAGCAGGCGCCTCCGCCACCATGAGGATTGGGCACGCATGGGCGATTACGGCCGCACCAACCCGGCCTATCGCGCTAGCAGGCCGAGAGCATCGAGCAGCGGCGGCGCCCATCCCCTATCTCCCCATTACCACCCCCGCCAAGGCGATGACCCACATCAGGAAGCTGTAGACCATGCTACGCTCCTGCAGGCCGATGGTGGGGCCGTTGAGCGCAACCGCCGCGCGCGTGGAGGGCAGCGCGCCGATGACGGCGAACATGACGTAGGAGCGCGCCGTAGGCGTACGACGCGGCGCGTAACTCAGCCACCCACCGCCGCCCGCCCACGCCGATGGTCGAAGGCCAGCAGCAGGCCGTAGACGAGGTTGAATGCCAGCATCGCCCCTCGGGTGGGCGCGCCGCGGCCGCCCAACACACTGATGGATTGCACCCAGAAAGCGTAGCCCGGCGCGTGCGCACCCAGCAAGCGGTCTCCGAAAATCGAAAACCAGCGCGGCAAGGATCCCGCAGGCAAGCAGGGCCGTGCTCAATATGGACGACCGCTCACCGATCACGCCCATCATTACCTCCCATGAGCAACCTCCCGCCGATCAGTCGCCAGCTTATCGCCATGGTCACCGTCGGCCGTTCGAGGTCGACGTCGCACAGGCGCTGGAGGTAGCCAACGTTGGTTATCAGCCCGCCAGCTCGGCGCCCTGCGCCGAGTGGCGGCTGCCCAACGCAAGAGTACAGCGGTTCAGCAGAAGACCGTCGGCGTTCCGCCGACGGTCTTCTGCTGAACAATCACGACGGGCTCCTCATCCATATCGAGCGGGGCAGTCGTCTCCAATCAGGCTGTGGCCCGATGGGCTCCTGCGTCGCCCGAGATGCAACGAGCTCGCCCGTCGCAGTCTGCTAGCTCAGGCGAGATGTCAGGCCACGCCGCGGCGAGCGCGATCGAGCATGTCGCGTAGCAGCGACACTTGAACTCCGGCCACCATGAGCTCACGTTTCGCCGCCGACACCTCGGCGCTACAGTAGTGCTTGTAGCCCGGCGTTCAAAGGTTAGTGACCTTCTCCTTCAGAAGCTCCGGATTGGTGCAGGTGTCGAACCCAAAGTGCGCTCTGCACCACCCAGGGCGCCACATCGCGGTCCGCCTGCCAGCTTCTTCGTCTGTCCCGCCCAGCCGCCGATGTGAACGCACACCGCCAAAGTTGGGCCGCGCCACGGCCTTGGAACAGCCTTCAGGTTGAGCAGCAATTGGTGATGTACT
>CAWJSR010000022.1:0-77899 GCA_963845515.1 uncultured delta proteobacterium | reverse complement strand
GATCATGCTCTCGGACTTCGCCTTGCCCTTCCCTGCGATGTCGTAGGCGACGCCGTGGTCGGGGCTCGTGCGGACGATCGGCAGGCCGAGCGTCACGTTGACCGCGGCCTGGAGCCCGACGGTGTCGAGCAGCTTCACCGGGATCATCCCCTGGTCGTGGTAGAGCGCGACCACCACGTCGAACTGTCCGAGCGCCGCGCGGTTGAAGACCGAGTCGGCGGGGAACGGGCCCGCCGCGGGCGCGCCGGCGCGGGCCGCGAGCTTCAGCGCCGGGAGGAGCAGGCGAGCCTCCTCGTCACCGATGAGCCCGGCCTCGCCCGAGTGCGGGTTGAGCGCGGCGAGCGCGACGCGCGGCCTCGCGATCCCGAAGTCGTCGCGCATGGCGCGGTGGACGATCCGGATCGTCTCTGCGACGAGGGCCGGGGTGAGCAGCCGCGTCAGCTCCGCGAAGGGGACGTGCGTCGTGACGAGCGCGACGCGGACCCGCGCGCCGTCGAACATCATGACGGAGCGCGGCGCACCGGTGCGCTCCTCGAGCCACTCGGTGTGGCCGGCGAAGCCCTCGCTGAAGCGCGCGACCTGCGCCTTCGACACCGGCGCGGTGCAGAGCGCCGCCGCGTCGCCGCGGACCACTGCGGCGAAGGCGTCCTCCAGGAAGGCGAGCTGCGCCGCGCCGGCGACCGGCGCGGGCCTTCCGGGGCGGGCGGCAAACGCCGGCAGGTGCGTGACCGCGACGAGCGCGCCCCCCGCCGGGAGCGGCTCGCCGGCGCCGACCACCGGCAGCCTCGTGCCGCGGAAGTGACGGTCGAAGAGGATGGGGTCGCCGAAGATCAGCGGCGAGAGCTCTCCCTGCAGCGCGCGCACGGCCGCGGCGGTCACCTCCGGTCCGATGCCGGAGGGGTCGCCGAGCGAGATGGCGATGCGAGGGAGCTCCTTGGCCATGGTGCCGAGGCTCAGTCCTTGAGCTCTGGGAGCTTCACGTCCACGAGCGCGTCGCGGCGGAGCTCGTCCAGGTACTGTTGCTTGTAGCCGTCGAGCTGCTCGTTGGTGAGTCGCTCGCGCAGCTCCTCCTTGGCCTCGTCGAAGCTCTTCGCGCCGCCCATCCGACGCTCCTCGAGCTTCAAGACGTGGATGCCCGGCCCCGCGCGCACGAGCGCCGAGACCTGGCCCGGCTTGAGCGCGAAGGCCGCGTCCTCGAGCGCCTTCTGCACGACGCCGCGACGCAGCCAGCCGAGATCGCCGCCGTCCTGCGCCCCGGCCCCTTCGAGACCTCCTTGGCGACCGCGGCGAAGTCCTCGCCGGCGGCGAGCCGCTGGAGGACCTTCTGGCCCAGGGCGCGGACCTTCGCCTCCTCGGCGGCGGAGGCGCCCTCGGCGAGCGGCAGGAAGACGTGTCGGACGTGGACCTCCTCCTCGCCAGCGAACTCCGAGGCATGGCGCTGGTAGTGGTTCCGGAGATCGTCGTCGGTCACCTTCACCCGATTTCGGACCTTGTAGCCGAGCACGTTGTAGGTCTGGAGGTTGCCCTTCACCTGGCGCCGGAAGGCGGCCCTGTCGAGCCCCTGCTGGACGAGCGCCTCGTCGAGGCGTGCCTCGTCGAGCCCGTTGCGCTTCTTGATGTCCTCGATGGCGGCGTCCACCTGCGCCTCCGTCGCCTCGAGCCCGAGCTCGGCCGCCTGAGTCGCCAGCAGCTTCTCGGCGACGGCGTCGTCGAAGGCCCTCCGCAGGGCCTTGCGCCTGGCTGCCTCCCGCGCCGGGCCGGCGGGCAGCGCCTCCGCCTGGGAGTACTCCTCGCCGGAGCGCTCGACGAGCTCCCCGAGCGTGATCACGTCGCCGTCGACGGTGGCGGCGACGCGATCGATGACTGCGCCGCGCTGCGCGAGGAGCGCAGCGGCGATGGGGACGGCCAGGGCGAGGATGGGGCTCAAGGGTTCACCTTGGCGAGCGCCTTCTCGTCGATCTCGATCGTGAGCGCGCTTGCGCAGCGTGGCGAGGTACTCGGTCTGCGCCCGGGCGCGCTTCTCGCGCCCGAGCCGCTCGAGGACCTGGCCGCGCACCTGCTCCAGCGTCAGGCGCTGGGCGGGCTTCCGGTCGGTGACCTTGAAGAGGTGGAAGCCGTAGGGCGAAGGCGTGACGTCCGAGACGACGTTCTTCGGAAGGGAGAAGCAGAGGTCGAAGACCTCGGGGAAGCCGCCGCCGCGGACGATGTAGCCGAGGTCGCCGCCGTTCTTCCCTTCGGGCGCGATCGAGAGCCGGCGCGCGATGTCGGCGAAGTTCTGCGGCTCGCGGCGGAGCCGGTCGCGGAGCTGTGCGGCCTCCTCGCGCGTCGCGATCACGATCTGCGAGACGCGGACCGTCTCGGCGGCCTGGAACTCGGCGACGTGCTCGGTGTAGTGGCGCTCGACCTCCGAGTCGGTCACCCGGATCTGCGGGAAGACCTCGTCGTGGAAGAGCTTCTCGATCGTGAGCTGCTCCTTGAGCCGGGCGCGAAGCTCCGACTGCGAGAGCCGCTCCTTCGCGAGGAGGTCGTCGAAGTGGGAGCCCGGGTACTCGCTGCGAACGCGGAGGAAGCGCGCGCTCGACCTGATCCTCGCCGACCACGATCGACCGGGCGCGGGCCTCCTGCATGAGGAGCGCGCGGTCGATCAGGTCGTCCAGGACGCGGCGGCGGGCGACCGCCGGGTCACCCTCCAGGGTGGCGCTCCCGCCGAACGACTGCGCCAGCTCCCGGCGGACTGCCTCGCCGGTGATGGGCTCGCCGTGCACCAGGGCGACCGTCACGGCGCCGGGATCGCCGGAGCCGGACGAGGAGCCACCGCACCGGCCGCAGCCGGCGGCCAGTACGGTGGCGAGGAGGGCGAGGCCGCGGACGCTCAAGGCTTCGCGGGGGCGGCCGGCGCCGGCGGAGGCACGGGGACGGGACCGCCGGGCTGGCGGGGCGGCGGGGGACGCGCGCCCGGCATCATCGGGGGCATCCCGCCCGGCATCCCGCCGGGCATGGCGCCGGGCATGCCGCCCATCATCCCGGGGACGCCCGGGCCGCCGGGCTCCACGTCGACGGTGATCTTCTCGAGCGCGGGCTCGTCGACCCTGACCTTGGCCTTCTCCTTCAGCCCCTTCACCCAGGACTCGAGGTCCTTCTGCTTGCGCTCGCGGAAGAGCCGGGCGCCGAGCTGGTCCTTCACCTGCTCGAACGGGCGGTTCAGCTCCTCCTGGCGGCCCGCGACGCGGACCACGTGGAACCCCTGCGTGGACTCGACGACGCCGGAGACCGTGCCGTCCTTCTGGGCGAAGACGGCATCGGCGAACGGCTCGCCGTAGGCCTTGACGAGGTCCTCACGCGACTTGAAGCCGAGGTCGCCGCCGATCGAGCGGGTCGCCTGATCTTCCGAGTACTTCTGCGCGAGCTGGCCGAAGGCGAGCGGGTTCTTCGCGACCTGGGCCTTGATCTCGGCGGCGGCCTTGCGCGCGGCGGCGCCCTTGGCGGTGCGCTCGGGCGTTCCCGGGGCGCCGAGGAAGCTGACTGCCGCGACGCGGACGCGGGCGGGCCGGAGGTACTCGGCCTGGTTCTTGTCGTAGTACGCGCGCAGCTCGGCCTCGGGGATGTCCTTCGCGCCGGCGCCGTCCTGGAAGTAGCGCTGGACCAGCTTCTGGACCATCAGCTTGCGGACGGCGTTCTGGACGTCGGGATCCTCGTTCAGCCCCTGCCGCTCCGCCTCGGCTGCGAGCACCTCGAAGCGGATGAGGCCGTCGAGGAACTCCTTCTTGCGCTCGACGGTCGTGAAGCGGGAGCGGATGACCGGAGACTGCTCCTTCAGGCGGGCCTTGAACTCATCGACGGTGATCACCACGCCGTCACCGCGGGCGACGGCGGGCCCGGACTTCTTGGGGCCGCGCTGGCCGCAGGCGGCGAGGGCCACGACGGCGAGCACGAGCGGGAAGATGCGACGAACCATGGGCGAGGCTCCTTTGAGGGGAGACGTGTGGAAGACTGTCGCTTGAACGCGCGGGACCGGAGCGTTCTTCCAAGGAATTTCCGCGGGCGTGAGCGGTCGAAAAAGAGCACGGATGCACGCCCGGATCAAGGATCGGAGGGGGCCCGGCCTCAGCCCTCGCGGGCGCACCCCACGAGCCCGCGGAGCACCTCGCGCGCGTGCTCCAGCAGCGCGCGCCCGGCTGCCGCCTCCATCGCGGCGGAGGGCGCGACAGGCAGCGGCGGCGGCGGGGGCGGCCTCGGCGTCGCCTGTCGCGGGCCAAGCCGCGCACCCTTCAAGGGGGGGCGCTTCGGCTCGGCGGGCCTCGGCGCCACCAGCTGCGCCACCAGCTTCATGTCCGGGGTGAGCCGGAGCCGTCCCTGTGAGCCCTGGACGTGCTTCGCGAGCCGGAAGGGATCGAGCGCCGCGTCGGGCCCGAGGGTGAAGACCAGCCGCCCCGGCCCCGCCTCGAGGGCGCGGATCCCCAGCGCCCGCAGCCGGACCTTCACGCCCATGAGGTCGCAGAGGTGGTCGACCTCCTCCGGCGGATCGCCGCAGCGATCGACGATCTCGCCCCGGATCGACTCCAGATCCTCGTCGTTGGAGGCCTGCGCGAAGCGCTTGTAGAAGTAGAGCCGCTGGTGGACGTCCGGCATGTACGTGTCGGGGATGAAGGCCGGGAGCGGCAGCGTGACGTCCGGGTCGATCTCCTCCTTCGGCGCCTCGCCCTTGAGCTCTCGGACCGCCTCGTCGAGCAGCTGCGTGTAGAGGTCGAAGCCCACCGCCTCGATCTGGCCGGACTGGTCCTTGCCGAGCAGGTTCCCGGCGCCGCGCAGCTCGAGGTCGTGGCTCGCGATCCGGAAGCCGGCGCCGAGCTCGCTGAAGCGCTGCAGGACCTCGAGCCGCTTGCGGGCGTCCTTCGTCACCGGGCGGCGGGCCGGGACGAGAAGGTAGGCGTAGGCGCGCTCGCGGCTCCGGCCGACGCGGCCGCGGATCTGGTAGAGCTGCGACAGCCCGAAGTGATCGGCGCGGTTCACGATGATGGTGTTGGCGCTCGGGATGTCGATGCCGCTCTCGATGATCGCGGTGGCGATGAGGACGTCCAGCTCGCGCCGGACGAACCGGGTCATCACCTCCTCGAGCTGCCCCTCGCCCATCTGGCCGTGGGCCACGCCGAAGCGCACGCCCGGGACGAGCTCGCCGAGGAACTTCGCCATCGCGCCGATCGACCGGACGCGGTTGTGGACGAAGAAGACCTGCCCGCCGCGCTTCACCTCGGTCTCGATCGCCTCCTTCACCTGGCCGGGGTCGAACTTGGAGACGAAGGTCCTGATCGCGCGCCGGTCCTCCGGCGGGGTCGCGATGATCGAGAGGTCGCGCACGCCGGACATCGACATGTGGAGCGTGCGCGGGATGGGGGTCGCGGTCAGCGTCAGGACGTCGACGAGCTTGCGGAGCTTCTTGAGCCGCTCCTTGTGGGCGACGCCGAAGCGCTGCTCCTCGTCGACCACCACGAGCCCGAGCTCCTTGAAGGAGACGTCGCTCCCGAGGAGCCTGTGGGTGCCGATGACGATGTCGACCCGGCCGGCGGCCAGGTCCCTCAGGATCCCGCGGACCTCCTCCGCCGTCTTCATGCGCGAGATCGCCTCGATCCGCACCGGGTAGCCCTTGAAGCGCTCGCGGAAGGTCCGCTCGTGCTGCGCCGCCAGCACGGTGGTCGGGACCAGGACCGCCACCTGCCGCTTCGAGATGACCGCCAGCATCGCGGCGCGCATCGCGACCTCGGTCTTGCCGTAGCCGACGTCGCCGCAGACGAGCCGGTCCATCGGCGGGCGGCCGGTCCCGGACGCCTTGCGCATGTCCGAGAGGACGTCGTCGATCGCCTTCGCCTGGTCGGGCGTCTCGTCCCACGGGAACTCCGCCTCGAACTCCCTGAAGAGCTCGTCAGGCTCGGCGAAGGCGTGGCCCGGGTGGGCGGCGCGGGCCGCGTAGATGTCGAGGAGCTCCGCCGCCATCTTGAGCAGCTGCTCCTTGACCCTCGCCTTGCGCAGCGCGAACGACTGCCCCCCGAGCCGGTCGAGCCGGATCGTCTCCGGGGAGGCGCCGGTGAACTTCTGGACCTGCCGGAGCTTGGCGACCGGGAGGTAGAGCCGGTCGGCCCCCTCGTAGGCGAGGACGAGGAAGTCCCCCTCGACCCCGCGGATCTGCATCTTGGTGAGGCCGAGGTACTTCGCGATGCCGTGCTCTACGTGGACGACGAGGTCCCCCTCCTCGAGCTCCCTGAAGGCGGCGGCGAAGGCGTTCTCCTCCTTGCGCTGCCTCGCCCGCTTCCGCACGCGGCGCCCGAAGATCTCCTCGTCCGAGAGGAGCGCGAGCCGCCGCTCGCCGTCGACGAAGCCGCCTGAGATCTCGCCCGGGACGAGGTGGACGTGGATCGCGGCGTCGTAGAGCGCCCGCGGGTCGCCGAGCGGGCCGGGGTGCGCGCGCGCAGCCTGGCGCCGGTCCTCCAGCAGCCGGCGCAGCCGGTCGGCGGTGGAGGGGGTCCCGCAGGCCACGACGGCGGTCAGGCCGCGCTTGCGCCAGTCCTCGAGCCGCTTCGTGAGCGGCGCGAGCGCCCCCTCGTCGCCATGCGCCGCCTCGATCTCGCCGCGCAGCTCGGCGGCGTCGGCGAGCGAGAGGCGGATCGGCTCGCCGGTGCCGAGCCAGACCCCGTGGCGCCGGACCACGCGGAGCGCGGCGAGCCGCGCCCGCACGTCGTCCGGGGCCAGGTAGTGGGCCTCCGGCGGCAGCGCGAGCTCCTCGCGCTGCATGGCCGCCGCGTGCTCGCGCGCCAGCTCCGCGTCCAGCGTCTCGAGCGCGTCGTCCACCACCTCGGCGTCGTCGAGGTAGACGGCCGTCTCCGGCGGGAGGTGGTCGAACAGCGGCGTGAGGCCGCCCGCGTGGAAGGCGGGCAGGAGCGCCTCGAGGCCGAAGAAGGGGCTCCCCGAGTCGATCGCGTCGAGCAGCTCGCGGACCCGCGAGGTGGGCCGGTTCACCTGCTCTGCGAGCGAGAGGATCGTCTCCCTGGCGGCGGCCCGCGCCGCCTCGCCGAAGAGCGCCTCGCGCGCGGGGCAGACGACGATCTCGGCGTCCTCGGCCTCGCTGCGCTGCGACTGCGGGTCGAAGCGGCGGCAGCTCTCGACCTCGTCGCCGAAGAACTCCAGCCGGCCGGGGAGCGGCTCCCCTGGGCTCCAGAGGTCGACGATCCCGCCGCGGACCGCGAAGGTCCCCGGGTCCTCGACGAGCGGCAGGCGCGCGTACCCGAGCTCGACGAGCCTGCGGGCGAGCGCCTCGCGATCGATCGTCAGCCCCTTCCCGAGCAGGTCGGTCCCGCGCTGGAAGACGGCGCGCGGGACGGCGCGCCGCGCGAGCCCGCGCGCCGACACCACGATCGCCTTCACCGTCTCCGGCGACAGGTGGAGCCTGGCGAGCGCAGCGAGCCGCTCCATCTCCACGCCGCGATCCGGCGAGAGGTCGTCGTAGGGGAGGACCGCGTCGGCCGGGATGCGCAGCACGGCCCCCGCCCCCACGAAGAAGGCGACGTCCTTGGCGAGCCGATCGGCCTCCTCCTCGTCGCCGGCCACGCACAGGACCGCGCGGGCGCGCCCCGGACCCGGGGCCAGCAGCTCCTGGATGATCAGGCCGCGCGCCGCCCCGACGACGCCGGTGACATCGGCCGCGCTGGCTGCGGCGAGCGCCGCGCGGACCCGTCCGAGGGGGTCGGCGCTGCTCTGGCTCTGGTGGGCGTGATCCATCGATGAAGGCGAGGCGGCCGCGCGGTATTTACGGCACGGGCCGGCCCCTGTCGACCGTTCGCAGCCTTCGGCGACCCGATAGGCTGGCCGGCGCTTCCTTGATCACGGGGGCACCCGCCATTAGACTCCACTGGTGGCGCGCCCCAGCGGGTGGCGCCCGGGGAAGGGTCCTTGTCCAAGGCTGCGTCACCACTCGGGAAGTTTGCCGCGCTCGCCACGCTCGCGCTGGCCGCGTGCGGCGGCTCGGCCGACCCGCGCCTCACGGATCGGGCCGACGCGACCCCCGTACTGGCCGTCGCGTCGTCCGCGGGGACCGCCTCACGCCTTCAGTCGGGCGACCTGAACGGCGCCCGCAACGCCCTCGAGGCCGACCTCTCCGCCGACCCGGATCGGCTCGACCCGCTGATCGACCTCGCGGTGGCCTACGCGATCGACGGCCACTTCGACGCGGCCAGGCAGCTGCTCGACGCGGCGATCGCCGAGGGGGACGGGCGCGTGCAGCAGGCGGCCCTCGTGAACCTCGGCGAGCTCTACGCGATCGAGGGCTACCTCACTGCCGCGGTCGCCCACCTCGAGACGGCGCGCTCCATCGATCCGTCGCGGGCCGCGCCACACTACGCGCTCGCGCTCCTGGCCGATGGCCGCGGGGACTTCGACGGCGCGCGCGACGCGCTGCGCGAGGCCGTCCGCCTCGACCCCGACGGCGCCGTGCGCGACTCGCTCGTCATGGTCCAGAGCGAGGAGAAGGTGCACCTCGCCGCGCTCCTCGCGTCGAGCGCGGGTGACCGCGCGCGCGCCGAGCCCCTCTTCCGCGAGCTCTCGCAGGGCCGCTTCCCGTCACTCGCGACGGCCGCGGCGCGCCACCTGGCCGAGCAGTAGCGGCGCGGGGGACGCGATGGCCGGTCCGGGAGGCGAGCTGGACAAGCGGGAGCGCGACATCCTCCGCGCGCTCGTCCAGGATCACATCCGCTCGGGTGAGCCGGTTGCGAGCCAGTCCCTCCTCGCGCGCCACGAGCTCGAGTGCTCGCCAGCGACGATCCGGAGCGTCATGGCCGATCTCGAGGCGCTGGGCTTCCTCGAGAAGCCGCACGCCTCGTCGGGGCGCGTCCCGACCGCGAGCGGCTACAGGCTCTACGTCGAGACGCTCCTGCGCGTCCGGCCGCCGCCGGCCGCGGACCGTGAGCGGATCGAGAAGCTCGCCCACGACGCGTCCGACGTGACGACGCTGCTCGAGGGGACGGCCGACCTCCTGCACTCGCTGTCACATCACGCCGGCGTCGTCACGACGCCCGCCCCGAGCGCCGACCCGGTCCGTCGCGTCGAGTTCGTCCGGCTGCGCGAGAACCGGGTGCTCGCGGTCTTCGTCTCGGGCGCCGGGATCGTCACGAACAAGCTGGTCCAGCTCGACTTTCCCCTGGATCCCGCCGAGCTGGAGCAGGCGGCCAACTACCTGAACGAGAAGCTGCGGGCCGCCGCGGAGGTGGTCGGGTCGCTCTCGTCGGTGCGCGACCGGATCCTGGAGGACATGCGCGCCGACCACTCGGCGCTCCAGGGGCTGCTCGCCAAGGCGCTCGCGCTCGCCGAGCAGACCTTCGCCGGTGCCCAGGCGGAGGAGCGGGTCTTCGTCGAGGGGGAGTCGAGCTTCCTGGACGCTCCGGAGTTCGGGGAGGTCCAGAAGGCGCGGACGCTCCTCAGGACCTTCGCCGAGAAGGACCGCATCCTGCGCGTGCTCGACCGCGTGCTGCGCGCGCAGGAGGTCCAGATCTTCATCGGCGCAGAGAGCGAGTTCGCCGGGCTCGCGGACGTGTCGGTCGTGGCCGCCCCCTACGTTCGGGGCGCGAGTGTGCTCGGGACGCTGGCCGTCGTCGGGCCGACGCGCATGGACTACGCGCGGGTGATCCCGCTCGTCGAGGCGACCGCGCGGGAGATCTCGCGTGCGCTCTCCTCTATCGGCGACGGCTGACCGCCAGCGGTCCTCGTCCACCGGGTGCTTGTCCCGTCCCCGACCCGTGTGACAAAATCACCGGTCACTCGCAGGCACGCACCCCCCTCCAACGCGACGAGCGGAATGGCTGACAAGCGCCCCAAGGGAAGCTTCAAGACCGAGATCCCGTCCGAGGTCATGGACGACGCCGTGCGCTCGGTCGAGCGCAACGCGCCGCCGCCTTCCGAGGAGACGGAGGTCCCCGTCGAGATCACGTCCGGAGAGGGTGGGCCGGCCGACGCCGAGGGGCTCCGCGCGCAGCTCGAGCTCTCGCAGGAGAAGTCCCGCGAGACCATGGAGCGGCTCAAGGAGGCGCACGAGCGGATGCTGCGCGCCGCGGCGGACCTCGAGAACTACAAGAAGCGCGCGCAGCGCGAGAAGGAGGAGCTCCAGAAGTTCGGCAACGAGCGGCTCCTCAAGGATCTGCTGCCGGTGCTCGACAACCTGGATCGCGCGCTGTCCGTCGTGCCTGCCGGCGATCCGCTGGCGACCGGCGTGAACCTCGTCCGGTCGACCTTCGAGCAGGTGCTCGGCCGATACGGCGTCAAGGGCTTCAGCGCGCTGGGGCAGCCGTTCGACCCCGCGCTGCACGAGGCGCTCATGCAGGTGCCGACCGCCGACGCGCCGCCGGGGACGGTGGTCGTGGAGCACGCGCGGGGCTTCACGCTGAACGACCGACTCGTCCGCCCCGCGCTCGTCGGAGTGGCCGTCGCGCCACCCACGGACGCGGGCAGCGGGTCGAACGAATGAACGATGTGACGCCGGGGCGGTAGCGGGGTCGACGGCGCGACGGGGAGCGGAACGAATGGGCAAGGTCATCGGCATCGATCTGGGGACCACCAACAGCTGCGTCTCCGTCATGGAGGGGGGCGAGCCGACGGTGATCCCGAACAGCGAGGGGTCGCGCACCACGCCCTCGATCGTCGCCTTCACGGAGGGCGGCGAGCGGCTGGTCGGGCAGATCGCCAAGCGGCAGGCCATCACCAACCCCGAGTCGACGGTCTACTCGGTGAAGCGGCTCATCGGCCGGAAGTTCGACGACGCCGAGGTGAAGCGCTCTGCGGGGCTGGTGCCGTACAGGATCGTCCCGGCGACCAACGGTGACGCCTGGGTCGACGTCCAGGGGAAGAGCTTCAGCCCGTCCGAGGTCTCGGCGATGGTCCTCGCCAAGATGAAGCAGACGGCGGAGGACTACCTCGGCGAGCCGGTGACGGAGGCGATCGTCACCTGCCCGGCGTACTTCAACGACGCGCAGCGCCAGGCGACCAAGGACGCCGGGCGCATCGCCGGCCTGAACGTCCTGCGGATCATCAACGAGCCGACCGCCGCCGCGCTCGCCTACGGCATCGACAAGCAGAAGTCGGGGAAGGCCGAGAAGGTCGCCGTCTACGACCTCGGCGGCGGCACGTTCGACATCACGATCCTGGAGCTCAACTCGGGGGTCTTCGAGGTCAAGGCGACCAACGGCGACACCTTCCTCGGCGGCGAGGACTTCGACCAGCGGATCATCGACCACCTCGCGAAGCGCTTCGCCGAGCAGCACGGGATCGATCTCAAGCAGGACCGGATGGCGCTGCAGCGGCTCAAGGAGGCGGCGGAGCGCGCCAAGCACGAGCTGTCGAGCGCCGGCGAGACGGAGGTGAACCTGCCGTTCATCACCGCCGACGCGACCGGTCCCAAGCACCTCGCCGAGACGATCGACCGCGCGACCCTCGAGAAGCTCTGCGGCGACCTGATCGAGCGGAGCGTCGAGCCCTGCAAGGTCGCCCTCAAGGACGCCGGCCTCACCGCGCAGCAGGTCGACAAGGTCATCCTGGTCGGCGGCATGACCCGCATGCCGAAGGTGCAGGAGGTCGTGAAGCGCTTCTTCGGCAAGGAGCCGCACAAGGGCGTCAACCCCGACGAGGTCGTCGCCGTCGGCGCGGCCATCCAGGGCGGCGTGCTGAAGGGCGAGGTGAAGGACGTCCTCCTGCTCGACGTCACGCCGCTCTCGCTCGGCGTCGAGACCGCCGGCGGCGTCTTCACCAAGATCATCGACAAGAACACCACCGTCCCCTGCAAGAAGTCGCAGGTCTTCTCGACCGCCGTCGACAACCAGCCGCTCGTCTCGATCCACGTGCTCCAGGGCGAGCGCCACATGGCGGTCGACAACAAGACGCTGGGCCGCTTCGAGCTCGTCGGCATCCCGCCCGCGCCCCGCGGCGTGCCGCAGATCGAGGTCACCTTCGACATCGACGCCAACGGCATCGTGCACGTCAGCGCCAAGGACCTCGGCACCGGCAAGCAGCAGCAGATCCGGATCACCGCCTCGTCGGGGCTCAGCGAGGACGAGATCCAGCGGATGGTGAGGGACGCCGAGGCGCACAAGGACGTCGACAAGCTGAAGAAGGAGCTGGTCGACGTCAGGAACAACGCCGAGGGGCTCATCTACACCACGGAGAAGAGCCTCGAGGAGTACGGGAGCGCGCTGAAGCCGGAGGACGTCGACGAGATCCGCGCCGACCTCGAGGCGCTCAAGGCGCTCCTCTCCGTCGAGGACGCGGCGGCCATCAAGGACGCGCTCACCCGCCTGGAGGGGAGCGCCTACCGGATCGCCGACGCCATCTACTCGCAGCAGAGCGGCGGGGCGAGCTAGGCGTCATCCCCTCTCCCTCACCCCGTCCCTCTCCCTCGATGAGGGAGAGGGGAAACGATCGGCGGTGATCGCCCCCGCGGCGTTTGTCAGGAGCCGTCCGTGCGTTATATTCCGCACGGGCGAGCGGCTCCCTCACACACAAGACCCCGGGATTACTTGGAAAAGCGCGACTACTACGAGATCCTGGGTGTCGGGCGCGACTCTGACGAGGCGGCGCTCAAGAGCGCCTACCGGAAGCTCGCCCACCAGTACCACCCCGACAAGAACTCCGGGGACAAGGCGGCCGAGGAGAAGTTCAAGGAGCTGACCGAGGCCTACGCGGTCCTGTCCGACAAGGAGAAGCGGGCGCGCTACGACCGGTTCGGCCACGGCGCGGGGGGCGTGCCCTTCGAGGAGGGCTTCGGCTTCGGCGGCGCCTCCTCCATCAACGACATCTTCGGGGACATCTTCGGCGAGATGTTCGGCGCGCAGCGCGGGCGAGGGCGCAGCGCGCGCGCCCGCGGCTCGGACCTCCGCTACGACCTGGAGATCTCGTTCGAGGCCGCGGCCTTCGGCACCACCGCGCGGCTCGAGATCCCGCGGCCGAGGCGGTGCGAGACCTGCCAGGGCTCGGGCGCGAAGCCGGGGACGAGCCCGAAGACGTGCGCGACCTGCGGCGGCTCCGGCCAGGTCCGGCTGACGCAGGGCTTCTTCTCGATCGCCAGGACGTGCCACCACTGCGGCGGGTCGGGGCGCGTGATCACCGACAAGTGCGCCACCTGCGGCGGCGCCGGGTCGAAGCGCGAGGTGGCGTCGGTCGAGGTGAAGATCCCGGCCGGCGTCGACACCGGCACCCGCATGAAGCTCTCGGGCGAGGGGGAGCCGGCGCCGACCCCGGGCGGCCTCCCCGGAGACCTCTTCGTCGTCCTCTCGGTGCGCGAGCACGCCATCTTCCGCCGCGAGGACACCGAGGTGGTCTGCGACGTCCCCATCACCTTCTCGCAGGCGGCGCTCGGGGCGACGCTCGACGTCCCGACGCTCGACGGCACGTCGAAGCTCAAGATCCCCGCCGGCACGCAGAGCGGGAAGGTCTTCCGCCTGAAGGGGAAGGGGATCCCGTCGCTGCAGGGCGGCGGCCGCGGCGATCAGCACGTCCGCGTCTACGTGGAGGTACCGGCGCAGCTCAACAAGGAGCAGCGTGAGCTGCTCGAGCGCTTCGCCGAGATCTCGGGCAAGGATTCGCTGCCGCAGTCGCGCACCTTCTGGGAGAAGGTCGCGGGCCTCCTGCGCGACGACCAGAAGTGATAAACGGGAGGGCCATGCGCACGACCGGAGCACGCGCCGTCGCCCTCCTCGCCTTCGCGGCCTTCCTCACCGGCTGCCCCAGCGGCACCACCGGCGCCGTCGGCGCCGTCGGCGGGTTCGAGCCGCCCGCCGCCGAGCCGGAGGAGGGGACTCCCGACGAGCTGACGGCGCTCCGCGCCGACGTCGCGCAGCGGCCCGACGCTGACGCCGCGCAGCGGCTGGAGAGCTTCGCCGCGCGTCACCCGGGCGTCCCCGCAGGGGCGGAGGCGCTCCACGAGGCCGCGCGCCGCTGGCGCGCCGCCGGCCAGCCGGAGCGCGCCGCAGTCGCGCTCCAGCGGGTGGTCACCGAGTATCCCCTCTACTCGGGGGCGGAGGACGCCAGGTTCGACCTGGCCCTCGCCAACGTCGCCGCCGGACGGGCCGCGGACGGGCTCGCCACGCTCGCGTCGCTCTGGCCGCGGCTGCAGGGCGGGCAGCGCGCCGAGGCGGCGCTGTCGGCCGCCACCGCCGCGGCGTCGCTGCGCGACTGGCAGGCGGAGCTGCGCTGGCTGGTCGAGGCGGCCGCCGTCACCACAGGCGAGGCGCGCGCCGCCGCGGTGGGGCGTGCGGCGGAGGTGATAGACGGCCGGCTCGCCTTCATCGACGTCGCGCGGCTGAAGGAGGAGCTCCCAGCCGACTCACCGGTGATGCCGGCGGTGGTGATGAAGCTGGCCAGGATCCAGCTCCACCTGCGCGACTTCGCGAGCGCCGAGGCGTCAGCCCGCGAGGTGTACCTGCGCTGGTCGGACTCGCCGTGGGCCGCCGACGCGAAGGCGCTCGTCGAGCGGGTCGGCCGCCTCACCTTCTCGCGCCCGGACGTCATCGGCGTCGCCGTGCCGCTCTCCGGAAACTACAAGCGCTGGGGCGAGGCGATCCTGCAGGGGATCGCGCTCGCGCTCGGCGAGGGGAGCCCCCTGCGCGTGGTCTCCCGGGACACGCGGGGCGAGCCCGACGGGGCGGCCGCCGCCATAGAGGCGCTGGCGCTGGAGGAGGGGGCGATCGTCGTCGTGGGCGGCGTCACCAACGCGGAGGCGGAGCGGTCGGCCGCGACCGCGGAGGAGCTCCAGATCCCGTTCCTGTCCCTCTCCAAGCAGGACGGCGTCACCGACGCGGGCCCCTTCGTCTTCCAGAACATGCTCACGGCGAGCGCCCAGGCGAAGGCGCTGGCCCGGTTCGCGATGGAGAAGCGCGGGATGCACAGCTTCGCGCTGTTCTACCCGTCGATCCCGTACGGGGTGGAGCTCGCCAACGCCTTCTGGGACGAGGTCGAGGCGCGCGGCGGCGAGATCCGCGCGGCCGAGACCTACTCGTCGGACAGGACCACCTTCACGCCGCTCGTGAAGAGCATGGTCGGGAAGCTCTACCTCGAGGAGCGGTCCGACTTCCAGGCGGCGGCGCGCGAGGCGGGGAAGAACGAGCGGGACGCGTTCCGCCGCAGGAAGGCGGTCGAGAAGCTGCTCGCGAAGCTCGCGCCGGTCACCGACTTCGACGCGGTCTTCATCCCGGACCAGGCGAAGAGCGTGAAGCTGATCGCCCCTGCGCTCGCGGTCGAGGACGTGGTCTCGCAGACCTGCGACAAGGAGGAGGTCGCGAGGATCGCCAAGACGACGGGGCGCCCCGGCCTCAAGGCGGTGCAGCTCTTCGGCGGCAACGCGTGGGGAGTCGACGAGACGCTCTTCGACCAGTCCCCGGGTGCGGTCGGCCGTCACGTCCGCTGCGCCATCTACGTCGACGGGTTCTACGCGGGCTCCGCGCGCGCAGAGACCAAGCGCTTCGTCGACGCCTATCGGCGGAGGTACGGCCAGAACTCCGCCCCGACCATCCTCGAGGCGAGCGCCTACGACGCCGCCAGGATGGCGCGCGGCGTCATCGACCAGGCGCGCACCAAGAGCCGGCAGGCTGTCCGCGACGGGCTCGCCAGCGTCCGCGGCTTCAAGGGCGCCACCGGGGACATCACCTTCGACGCGCGCCGGATGCCCGAGAAGGAGCTCTTCTTCCTGACCGTCGACGCCAACGGGCTCCGCGAGATGACCGCGGCCGAGCTGGCCGCGGGCGCGAAGCCGGGGGGGTAGGCCCGGGTGGCGGACATCGAGGAGATCCTGGGGGCCGGTGGGCGGCTCGCGCAGGCGCTACCCGGGTACGAGCACCGCGCGGACCAGCTCTCCATGGCGCACGCCGTGGAGCGCGCCCTGTCGTCGCACGGGTACCTCGTGGCCGAGGCGGGGACGGGCACGGGGAAGACCCTCGCCTACCTCGTCCCGGCCGCGCTCTCGGGGCGCCGCGTCGTCGTCTCGACCGCCACCAAGACGCTCCAGGAGCAGATCTGGTTCAAGGATCTCCCGCTGCTGCGCGGGAAGGCCGGCCTGGAGTTCGACGCCGCCTACCTGAAGGGCCGGGCCAACTACTTCTGCCTCGAGCGGGGCGAGGCGTTCGCCCGGGCGCCGACCTTCGCGATCCGCGAGGAGGCCCAACTCTGGCCGCGGATCCAGGCGTGGCTCGGCTCCACCGAGACGGGGGACCGGAGCGAGATCGACCTCCCCGACCAGTTCGCCACCTGGCGCGACCTCTCGGCGACCGCCGACACCTGCCTCGGGCGCGAGTGCCCGTTCTGGGACGAGTGCTTCGTCACGAAGGCGCGCGCCCGCGCGGCGTCGGCCGACGTCCTCCTCGTCAACCACCACCTCTTCTTCGCCGACCTGGCGATGCGGACGTCGCGCGCCGGGGTGGAGGTCCTCCCCGAGTACGACGCGGTCGTCTTCGACGAGGCCCACGCGCTCGAGGACGTGGCCACCGACTACTTCGGCCTCCAGGTCTCCTCCTTCCGCGTGGAGGAGCTGGTGCGCGACGCGCTGCGCGCGGTGGCCGACCGGCCGGACCTCGCGTCGATGCTGCGCGAGCAGACGGGCGAGCTGCGCCGCGCCGGCGAGCGCTTCTTCGGCGCGCTGGCCGACGGGCTCCGCGGGCGGCCGTCGGCGGAGCGGCTGCAGCAGCGGCGCGCGCACGGCCAGCGGCGGACGCCGGACGAGGAGGAGGGGCTGCGCGCGACCATCGGCCCCGACGTCGTCGACCCGCTCGCGCCGGAGCAGGCCCGGCTCGACGACGCGCTCGGGACGCTGCGCGACGCGCTCACCGAGGCGGAGAGCCCGGCCCTCGCGCAGATCGCGCGCCGCGCCGGCGAGCTGCGCGTGGAGCTGCTCGCGGTGACGGCGATGAAGGAGCCCTCGCGCGTCTACTTCGCGGAGGTCCGTGGGCGGGGCGTCTTCCTGCGCGCGGCCCCCATCGACGTCGCGGAGGAGCTGGTGGAGCGGCTCTACCGGCGCACGGACACGGTGATCTTCACCAGCGCGACCCTCGCCGCGCAGGGGAAGTTCGACTTCTTCCGGCGCCAGATGGGGCTCTCGCCGGACCTCTTCGAGGTGGAGGAGGCGCGCTACGACGGGCCGTTCGACTACTCCCGGCAGGCGGCGCTGGTCGCGCCGGAGGGGCTGCCGGAGCCGAACGCACCCGGCTTCATCCCCGCCGCCGCCGAGGCGATCCGCGAGCTGACCGCCATCACCGGTGGGCGGGCGTTCGTCCTCTGCACCTCCATCCGGAACATGCAGGCGCTGTACGCGGCCTCGCGCGGGCTCCCGTACCAGATCCTGATCCAGGGGGAGCGCCCGAAGGGGAAGCTGCTGCAGGCGTTCCAGGAGGAGCCCTCGGTCCTCTTCGCGACCCAGAGCTTCTGGGAAGGGGTCGACGTCCCCGGGGATCCGCTCTCGCTCGTCATCATCGACCGCCTGCCGTTCGCGCCGCCCAACGATCCGGTCATGGCGGCGCGGGTGAGGGCGCTGGAGGAGGAGGGGAGGAGCGGCTTCGGTGAGCTCCAGGTCCCGGCCGCGGCGCTCGCGCTGAAGCAGGGGTTCGGCCGGCTGATCCGGACACGCGCCGACCGCGGGATCGTCGCGGTGCTCGACCGGCGGCTGGTCACGAAGAGCTACGGCCGCGCCTTCCTCGCGACGCTCCCCCCGGCCCCGCTCTGCCGGACGGTGGCGGAGGCGCGCGCCTGGTGGGAGAGCTAGCGGGAGCCCGCTCCCTCAGTGGGGGAGCGGGGAGGACTTCGGCGGGGCCCGCGGCGAGCGGCCCGAGCGCTGGACCGCGTCGGTCTCGAGGATCGGCAGGCGCACGGTGAAGGTCGACCCGGCCCCCTCGTCGCTCGCGATGTCGATCGTGCCTGCGTGGGCGAGGACGATCTTGCGCGCCAGCGGAAGGCCGATGCCGGGCCCCTCGGTGGCGGCGCGCGCGGTGATGAAGGGCTCGAAGAGCCGGCGCATGAAGCCCGGCGGGATCCCCTTGCCGGTGTCCCGGACGCGGACGAGGGCGGTCGGGCCCTCGCGGCGGCACTCGATGGTGATCAGGTTGGCCCGCCCCTCGGCGGCCGCCTGGATGGCGTTCACCACGAGGTTGAGGACCACGTCGACCAGCTCTCCGCGGTGGCCGAGCACCCAGACGTTCGGCTCGACCTTGACGTCGGCGCCGGTGCGCCGCAGGTCCGCCGCCGCCGTGCGCGCGACGGCCTGCACGACCTCGGCGAGGTCGACCGCCGTGGCCGACTCGCCGACGGGCTCGCGCCGCACCACCGAGCGGAGGTTGCCGACGATGAGCGAGATGCGCTCCATGGCGGTGAGGCTCTCCTCGACCGTGCCCCTGGCCTCACGGCGGGCAAAGACGAACTCCGGCCGCGCGAGCGCCGCCGCCGCCCGGCCGTCGTCCCCCTCGCCGCCGGCGATGGCGGCGAGGTCGTCGATCGTCGCCTCCCAGGTCTCCACGTAGCGCTTCAGCTCGCTGAGGTTGGAGGTCACGACGGCGGTCGGGTTGTTGATCTCGTGGGCGACGCCGGAGGCCAGGACGCCCACGCCGGCCAGCTTGTCGGCCTGGACCAGCCGCGCGAAGAGGCGGCGCTGCTCGCCGACGTCGCGCGCGACGCAGATCGACCGGTCCCCCCGGCGCGAGGTGCTCAGCTCGAAGGACGTGTCGAAGATGGGGTCCTCGATCTCGGCGAAGCCCTCGCCGGTCGAGAGCCACCAGCGCTCCGGGTGCCCCGCGAGCAGCTCGGGCAGCCGCCGCCCCGCCAGCTCGTGGGGGCGGGCGCCGAGGATCCTCGCGAAGGCCCGATTGGCCCGGACGACGCGCTGCTCCGCGTCGACGATGAAGATCATCTCGTGGAGGTCGTCGAACGTCGCCTCCCACTCGGCCCGCGCCCGGTCGAGCTGCTCCTGCGCCGAGCGCAACCGCACGGACGCCCAGTCCCGCGTCGAGTGGAGGTATCCGGCCAGGATCGCGACGGTCATGGTGACCCCCGCCTCGATGGTCCACCGCGCGACGACCGCCTGGTCGATCAGGCCGGAGTCGAACCCGAGGAGCCACGCGTCCGCGGTGATGAGGGCGGCGACCGCCCACGCGCCGATGAGGGTCACCTCCGTCGTGGTCGGGAGGATGGCGGCAGCGCCCACCACGCCCACCAGGACCCCGTACCGGAGGGGGCTCGCCGGCTCGCCGTGGATCAGGACGACGACGATCGGGACGGCGACGACCGCCGCGGCCTCGAAGCGGGCCCAGACGAGGAGCGTCGAGAGCCGATACCTCCGGCCGAGCAGCCACCCGTAGATGCCGTTGGCCCCGAGGAGCAGCCCGCCGACGACGAGCGCGATCCACGGCGCGCGCCGGGCGTTGAGCAGGTCGCTGGCCAGGTCGACCGCGACGAAGACCGGCACGATCAGCCAGCGCAGGCGGAGCAGCCACTGGAGCCGCTCGACGATCTCTGCCTCTGCCGGCTGCTCGGTCCGCCTGGGGACCGTCGTATTCATCGACGGTTTCCGCTCCTTCCCCCGGAGGGGAGTGTAGACGAAGGTGGCCAGACCTCCAACCGGACGGCCGGAACGACCGGGTGTCCCACGCCCGCGTGCTGGATCAACTCATCGGGGCATGCATAGACTTCGTCGGGAACCCCAAGCATGGTCCAATTCAACCCGGAATCGCGCGAAATCACGATCAAGGTCGTGTACTACGGCCCTGCGCTGTCGGGGAAGACGACCAACCTCCAGGCGCTGTTCCAGAAGATCGATCCCGCGGTGCGTGGGCGGCTCATGTCGCTCGACACCAAGGACGACCGGACGCTCTTCTTCGACATGATGCCCGTGTTCTTCAAGACGCAGTCGGGCGTCAAGGTGAAGCTGAAGCTCTTCACCGTGCCGGGCCAGGTGATGCACGAGTCGACCCGGCGGATCGTGCTGCAGGGGACCGACGCCGTGGTCTTCGTCGCCGACTGCCGCCGCTCCGAGGCGGAGGCGACGCTCGCCTACTGGAACAACATGCTCCAGAACATGGAGGCGAACGGGCTCGACTGGCGAACCCTGCCCATCGTCATCCAGCTCAACAAGATGGACCTCCCGGACGCGCGCGGAGAGGGGGAGCTCGGCGACCTCAGGACGCTCGTCCGCCCGCCGGTGGTCCCAGCGGTCGCCATCCGCGCCGAGGGCGTGGTCGAGACGCTCTACGCGCTGCTCCAGCTCGCCTTCAGGAGCGTGGACCGGTCGATAGGGCTCCACCAGAAGTGGGGCATCTCCGAGCGCGAGTTCCTCGGCAAGGTCTTCTCGAGCGTCGACGTCCGCGGCACCAGGCTCCCCACCACGCCCTCCCAGGGGCCAGCCGCGTGAGCCTCCCCTCCTCGGTGCTCCAGGCGAAGATCCCCCTGGGGGATCTGCTCGACCTGCGGGCCTTCGCCGAGGTGTGCCAGTCGTTCGTGGAGCTCTACCGGGTCGGGCTGAAGGTCTTCGACGCCGACGGGAACAAGCTCGTCGACGTGAAGGTCGGCAACGCGGACTTCTGCGGCTACATCTGGACGAAGAGCGCCGGCCGCGAGCAGTGCATGGCCACGGTCGGCCGCGTGAAGAACGATCCGCTCCCCGAGGAGCACGTCCAGCAGGTGATCGACTGCTTCTCCGGCTGCCGCTACCTGGCCCAGCCCGTCCTGTACGAGGGGGACTCGATCGGCCGGATCGTCTTCGGCCCGTTCCTCCCCGAGGAGCTGAAGGCGATGCCCCGGGAGCTGGCGGCCATCTCCCCCGACTTCGACGTGAAGCTGGCGGAGGGGTACGCGCAGAAGATCCGGCGCGCCTCGCGCGCCACCGCCGAGAAGATCGTCAAGCACTTCGGCGACCTCGTCGAGGTGATGGTCTTCACCGGCCACAAGGCGCTCATCACCGCGCGGCTCCACATCGAGGCGGTCCAGGAGGACTACCGCTCCCTCCAGGAGAAGAACCACCAGCTCGAGGACAGCTTCGCGCGGCTCAAGGAGCTGGACAGGCTGAAGTCCAACTTCCTCGCGACGATGAGCCACGAGCTGCGGACGCCGCTCACGAGCGTCATCGGCTACTCGGAGATGATGCTGGAGGGGCTCGGGGGGCCGCTCACCGGCGAGCAGAAGGAGTACCTGGGCATCATCATGGAGAAGGGGGAGAACCTCCTCCAGCTCATCACCTCCATCCTCGACATCTCCAAGATCGAGGCGGGGCGCGTGCGGCTCATCATCGCCGAGGCCGACCCCGCGCAGCTGATGCGTGACGCGGTCGCGACGGTCCTGCCGCTCGCGCGCAAGAAGGGGATCCGCGTGTCGTGCGAGCCGGGCGACCTCCCCCGGCTCCAGTGCGACCGCGAGAAGCTCCGCCAGTGCCTGGTGAACCTCTGCCAGAACGCGGTGAAGTTCACGCCGGCCGGGGGGACCATCACGGTCAACGCCACCCCGGCGCCGGGCGGCCAGCTCGCCCTCCACGTCCAGGACACCGGGATCGGGATCCTGCCCGAGCACCGCGAGCGGGTCTTCGACGTCTTCTACCAGGTGGACGGCTCGTCGACCCGCGAGTACGGGGGGGCCGGGCTGGGGCTCGCCATCGTCAAGAGCTTCATCGAGGCGCACGGCGGCCAGGTCTCGGTCGCCGAGCGCGCCGGCGGCGGGTCGATCTTCACGCTCACCCTGCCGCTCCGCCCGGTGCTGGTGCCCGCCGTCACCCCGGCGCCCGGCCTGCCGCCCGTCGCGAGCTCGCGCGGCTGACCGTGAAGACGCCCGGAGAATTCGAGCTCATCGAGCTCTTCACGCGCGCGCTGCCGCTGCGTGGCGAGGGGGTGATCCTCGGCGTCGGCGACGACGCCGCGATCCTGGCGCCGCCGCGTGGCGAGCAGCTCGTCGCGACGGCCGACGCCGTCTTCGAGGGCGTCCACTTCGACCGGCGCTTCTCGGCGGCCGACGTCGGGTGGAAGGCGCTCGCGGTCAACCTGTCCGACCTCGCCGCGATGGGTGCGCGGCCGCTCTGGGCCCTCGTGGCGCTCGCCCTCCCGCGCGGCACCAGCCCGGCGCGGGTGGCCGGGATCGCGCGCGGGCTCGGGTCCTGCGCGCGCCGCCACGGCCTGGCGGTGGTCGGCGGCAACGTCACGCGCGCGCGGCAGCTCTCCCTCACCGTCACGGTGGTCGGGAGCACGGCCGCGCCGCTGCGGCGCGACGGCGCGCGGGTCGGCGACGCGATCCTGCTCTCCGGCACGGTCGGCGACGCGGCGCTGGGGCTGCGGAGGGGCGCGCCGGCTGCGCTCGCGCGGCGCCAGCGACGTCCCTCGCCGCGGCTGGACCTCGGCCGCGCGCTGCGCGGCATCGCGAGCGCCGCGATCGACGTCTCGGACGGGCTCGTCCAGGATCTGGGCCACCTGTGCGCCGCCTCTGGGGTGGCCGCGAGCGTGAGGCTGGAGGAGCTGCCGCTCTCGCCCGCCTACCGCCGCGCCACGCGGCGCGCCGCCGACCCCTGGGCGGCCGCGCTCTCGGGCGGCGAGGACTACGAGCTCTGCGTGACCGTCCCGGTCCGGAAGGTCGCGGCGGCGCTCCGGGCCGCCGCCGGTGCGGCGACCCCGCTGGCGCTGATCGGGTCGATCCTGCCGGGCGCCGGCGTGCAGGTGGTCGAGTGCTCCGGGAAGCTCCATCCGTACCGCCCAGGGCACGACCACCTCGCCCGCGGCCGGCCCGGCGTTTTGACAAACCAGCGGGCGCTCATCAGGATCCATCCTGCCCTGAGCTTCGAGGGCGCAGACGAAGGGAGCCTCACAACGTGTCTCGAGACGACCGCCTGACGTCCACCCGGCCGTCCGCGCGATGGCAGGACGCGCCCCACCTCGTGGCGATGCGGGGGCGCGCGGTCTCCGAGGGGATCCGGCCGCCGGCGCCGTGGCGGCGGACGTTCAACATCTCGCTCCAGACCAAGATCCTCGGCTCCTACCTGATCCTCGGCGGCGCGCTCCTCGCGCTCATCCCCTTCGTGAAGGGGCGGCTCGACAACGCGTGGGCCGAGGGGGTCGTCCTCTTCTTCTGCACCCTCGGGATCGGGTGGCTGCTCACCATCTCGCTGGCCCGCGTCTCGCGCCTCGCACGGCTGAAGGAGAGCGCCGCGGAGATCAGCGCCGGCGACCTCTCCAAGAGCGTCCACTCCGAGGAGCAGCGCGGCTTCCACGACGAGATCGACGACCTGACCGAGGCGATCCGGACGATGCAGGAGAACCTGCGCGACCTGGTCTCCCGGATCCAGCGGACCGCGTCCTCCGTCTCCGAGAGCGCGAACGACCTGCAGGCCTCGGCCGAGGAGGTGAACTCCTCCACCGACGAGGTGGCGCGCTCGATGGAGAAGATCGCCGTGGGCGCCGGCCAGCAGTCGGAGCTCGTCGAGCGCACCTCCAAGGTCATCGGGGACATCGCCGCCTCGATCGAGCGGACGGCCTCCTCTGCGGAGGAGGCCGCCCGGGCCTCCACCGAGACCTCCTCGTCCGCCGCGAGCGGCGGCGAGGCGGCGCGCCTCACCGGCGAGAAGGTGAAGAAGGTCTTCGCGCGCATCGAGGCCGCGAGCGAGCAGATCTTCGCCTTCGGCGAGCGGACCAAGGAGATCTCCAAGATCGTCGAGGCGATCACCCGCGTGGCGAACCAGACCAACCTCCTCGCGCTCAACGCGACCATCGAGGCAGCCCGCGCCGGCGAGTACGGCCGCGGCTTCGCCGTCGTCGCAGAGGAGGTGCGCAAGCTCGCCGAGAGCTCGGGCCGGTCCGCGGAGCAGATCAGCGGCCTCGCCGCCGACATCTCGAGCCGCGCCGCCACCGTCGTCGAGACGATGAAGGAGTCGGTGGCCGAGCTGGGGGAGGGGCGCGAGGACCTGAACGCCATCATCCGGGCCCTCGCCGACATCGCCCAGATCGCCGCCACCGGCGCCGCCAAGGTGCGGGTGATCTCGCAGGCCGCCCGGGAGCAGCTCAAGGGCTCGGCCGACATGGTCTCGGCGATGGATCACATCTCGGACGTCGCCACCTCCAACGCGACCTCCACCGAGCAGGTCCGCAAGGTCACCGCCGAGCAGACCGCCGCGGTCGCGCAGATGGCGAGCGCGGCGCAGGAGCTCACCAACCTGTCGGTCGAGCTGCAGACCGTCGTCTCCCGCTTCCGCCTCGGCCAGGGGTGATGGCCGAGCCCGCGGCCGCGGCCGGCGCGGACCCAGTCCGGTACGTCGTCTTCCGCGTGGCGGGCGAGCGGTACGCGCTGCCGCTGGGGACGGTGCGCGAGGTCGTGGTGCCGCAGCCGCCGTTCGCGCGGGTGCCCCGCGTGTCCGAGGCGGTCCGCGGCGTCATGAACCTGCGCGGCCGCGTCCTGCCGGTCGTCGATCTGGCGCCGCTCGTGGGGCTCCCGCCACAGGCGCTCGCCGGTGGGCAGGGACAGGTGCTGGTGCTGGAGCGCGAGAAGCGCAGCCTGGGCTTCCTGATCGGGCAGGTGATCGGGGTCGAGCCGGTCATCGTGCCCCCACCGGGCGACGACCGCGTCGTGCGCGGGGTCGTGGTGGTCAAGGGGGTCGCGGTCTCGATCCTCGCCCCCGACGGCCTCGCGGAGGTGGCGGACGGGCTGTTCGGGAGCGGCGGCTGAGGCAGCCGGTCCGGTTCCTTGTCCGTTCGCCGATAGGGGTGGTACTTTTCACGTTCGTCGGCGGCGCAGAGGTCGCGCACCGCCGGGAGGGAGCCGAGGCAATATGGCGAAGCGAGTCCTCATCGTGGACGACGCGATCTTCATGCGGAACATGATCAAGGACATCTTCTCCGGCTCCGGCTTCACGGTGGTGGGAGAGGCGGCGAACGGCCTCGAGGCCGTCGAGAAGTACAGGGAGCTGAAGCCCGACCTCACGACGATGGACATCGTGATGCCCTTCAAGAGCGGCATCGAGGCCACTCGCGAGATCATCAAGAGCGATGGCAAGGCCGTGATCGTGATGTGCAGCGCGCTGGGGCAGGAGTCGCTCGTGATGGAGGCGATCGAGGCCGGTGCGAGCGACTTCATCGTGAAGCCGTTCAAGGCCGAGGACGTGCTCTCCGTCGTGAAGAAGGTGCTGGGCGAAGTCTGACCCCCGCGCCCGGATCGTCGCCGTGGCGCTAGATCTCCAGAAGTACCTGACCCTCTACCTCGCCGAGGCCGCCGAGCACCTCGCCGCGTTCTCGTCCGACCTCGTGAAGCTGGAGAAGGCGAACTCCGGCGAGGGGGACTCCCGCTCGGTGGTCGACAGCCTCTTCCGCCACGCCCACAGCGTGAAGGGAATGAGCGCGTCGATGGCGCTCGAGGCGACCGCAGCGCTCGCGCACAGGGCGGAGGACCTCGTCGACGTCTTCCGCAGGGGGGGCAAGCGGTTCGAGCCCTGGGTGCTCGACGTCCTCTTCGACGCCTGCGACGAGCTGCAGGACATGGTGGCCGAGTCGGCGTCCGGGGCGAAGCCGGCCCCACGCCCGGAGCTCGAGGCGCGGCTCGCCGACGCCGCCCGGCGCGCCAGCGATCCCACCGGGACCCGGGGCGCCGACGTCCAGCCAGCGGCGGCGGAGTCGCCGGAGCCCGTTCGCCCCGCCGCTGCCGCCGCGCCGGCGCCGTCCCACGTCATGCCGCCGGCCGCGCCGGCCGGGCGGGTCGCGCGCCCGGTCCGCGTCGAGGTCGAGATCGTCCCGGCGTTGCCCGGTCCCGGCGGTCCGTGGCTTCCTGGTGGTGAAGAAGCTGGCCGCGCTCGGCGCGGTGGAGCGGGCCGCCCCGTCGGTCGACGAGCTGAAGGCCGGCCGCATCCCCGGCAAGCGGCTCGTGGTGACGCTGCAGACCGCCGAGCCGCTGCCGGCGATCCAGCGGGCCCTCGCGCAGATCTCCGACCTGGCCGCGGTCAGCGTGACGGAGGGGGAGGCCGAGCGCGTCGCCCCGCTGCCGGCCGCGCCGCCGGCCCCGAGGGACGCGCCCCCGGCCGCCGAGGGGTCGCGGACCGTCCGCGTCAAGACGGACCTCCTCGACTACTTCCTGGACACGGTCGGCGAGCTGATCCTCGCCACCGCGCGCATCCGCGAGGTCGGCCGCACGCTGCCTGCGCAGGTGCGCCCAGCGCTGGAGGACGGCGTCGACCGGCTCCACGCCGTCGTGAAGGACCTGCACGACAAGGTGATGACGGTCCGCATGACGCCGCTCGCGACGGTCACCGAGCGGCTCCCGCGCTCGGCGCGGGACATAGCGCGCAAGGTCGGCAAGCTCGTCGAGGTGGTGGTGACCGGCGCGGAGATCGAGATCGACCGCGCGATCCTCGAGGAGCTGGGCGATCCGCTGACCCACCTGATCCGGAACGCGGTCGACCACGGGATCGAGCCGTCGCACCTCCGGCAGCTCGCCGGCAAGCCGCCCGCCGGGTTGGTGGCGGTGCACGCGAAGCGCGAGCGCGACCGCGTCATCCTCGAGATCTCCGACGACGGCCGCGGGATGGAGCCGCTCAAGCTCCGGCAGGCCGCGATGGCGCGCGGCGCCCTCTCCGAGGCGCAGGCGGCGGCCCTGACGGACCGCGAGGCGCTCCAGCTCGCCTGCCTGCCAGGCCTGTCGACCGCGGAGACGGTGACCGACGTGTCCGGGCGAGGGGTCGGGCTCGACGTGGTGAAGCGTGTGGTGGAGTCGCTCGGCGGGACGCTCGAGATAGACAGCATCCCCGGCGCCGGGAGCCGCTTCACCTTCCGCCTTCCGCTCACGGTGGCGGTGCAGCAGGTCCTGCTCGTCCGCGTCGCCGACGAGGTGCTCGGCCTCCCCATCGCCAAGGTGCACGGGGCGGCGCAGGTGGAGCTCTCGCGGCTCGACCGGACGCAGGGCGAGCCGGTCTTCTCCTGGGCGGGCGAGCTGATCCCCGTGCGCGATCTCGGCCGCCTCCTGGGGTTCGAGTCGGATCCGGGCCGTGACGAGCGGGCCGTGGTGATCGCGGAGGGAGGCGACGTCGGCCGCGTCGGGCTCGCCGTCGACGGGCTCCTCGGCCAGCAGGAGGCGGTGCTCAAGCCGCTCTCCTCGCCGCTGGACGCCGTCCACGGCCTCTCCGCGGTGACCGTCCTCGGCAACGGGCGGCCGGTCTTCATCCTGGATGTCTCGAGGCTGCTCGTAGCATGAACGCCACCGAGTTCAGCCGCCAGGAGGTGGACGCGCTCCAGGAGCTGGCGAGCGTCGGGTGCGGCCAGGCCATCAGCGCCCTCGGCAAGCTCGCCGGCCGCCGCATCGACATGGACGTGCCGGAGGCCTGGTTCGGCGCCGACGAGGGGGCGATCGCCAACTTCCTGGGCTCGATGGGGCAGGACCTCGTGGCGGTCGGCGTGCGGCTGGAGGGGGCCCTGACCGGAAACCTGGTGCTGGCGCTCCCCGAGCCGGACGCGGAGAAGCTCGCCGCGATGCTCGGGTTCCCGACCGCCGGCAGGTGGGAGGGGATGGCGGAGAGCGCCCTGATGGAGTCGGGCAACATCGTCGGGAGCGCCTTCGTGTCGGCGGTCGGGACGATGGTGGGCGAGAAGCTCCTGCTCTCCGTCCCGACCTTCGCGCAGGGCAGCGGAAAGGCGTGCGTCGAGCGGCTGGTTGATCACGCCGGCTCGGTGGCGCTGGCGACCCGCTTCACGTGCGGCGAGGCGGGGGCCGCGCTCGAGGGGCTGATCCTGGTGATGCCGGAGCCGGAGCGGATCGCGAAGCTGCTCGCGCACCTCGACCTGGCTCCGCAGTGAAGAACGCGAGGGGGGGGACGATGAAGGCGGATGACGACATCTGGCGGACCATCGAGGCGGCCCGGGTGTGCGCGCAGGCCCGCGGGGACGCGGAGCTGGCCGGAGCGCTGGCGAGGCTGGCGGTCGACGTCGCGGCCTTCGAGGAGCGGGTGCAGCGCTTCGCGGGGCTGGGACGGCTCGCGGCCGGAGTGGTCCACGAGCTCAACAACCCGCTCACCGTGGTCACCATGTACACGGAGATGATGCTCGACGAGGCGCGGCTCGGCGGCCCGCTCGCCGCCGAGGTGGACAAGCTCAAGGCGATCGCCGACGCGGCGGTCCGCGTGCAGCGCTTCATGCGCGACCTCACCTCGTACGCGCGCCCAGGCGCGGATCGGCGGGAGCCGATCGATCTGCGCGAGCTGGTGGAGAAGGCGGCGCGGCTCTGCAAGCCCGCGCTCAAGGAGGCGGACGCCTCGCTGGTGAACCGGGTGGAGAACCCGCCACCCGTCGCCGGGAACAGGGCGTCGCTCGAGCAGGTGCTGGTCAACCTCATCACGAACGCGGCGGAGGCGATCCGCGGTGGCGGCACCATCGACATCAGCGTCGGCGACGACGCGGGCGTCGCGGTGATCCGGGTCGAGGACACGGGCGCCGGCATGGCGCCCGAGGTCGCGGCGCGCTGCATGGAGCCGTTCTTCACGACGCAGCCCGGCGGGAAGGGGACCGGGCTCGGCCTGCCGATCGCCGCAGGCATCGTGGCGCGTCACGGGGGGACGCTCACGTTCACGAGTGAGCGGGGGAAAGGAAGTATTTTCACCGTGCGCCTGCCCGCCGCAGGCTGATCCGCGGCGAGCGCTTCGTTGACGCGCGCGGAAACCCCGTGGTACGGGATCGCTTCGGCAGTGTTTTCATGGAAGTGCGCAGCCTGACTACCAGGGCGCACTGCGGGGCTCTCCGGAGGTCACCAGGCCATGGGCGAATCGATGTTCGGGACGCTTGCGAAGCACTATCACGAGGGCGGGTTCATGATGCACCCGATCCTCGTCTCTCTCGTCGTCGCGCTCGCGCTGGTCATCGACCGCGTGATCGTCCTGTATTTCAAGGCTGCGCTCGACAAGGAGGCGTTCGTCCGCGGCCTCAAGAAGCACATCTTCGCGGGTGACCTCGACAAGGCCATCAGCTTCTGCGCGAGCCAGAAGAAGACGCCGCTCGTCTCCGTGGTGAAGGCCGGGCTCATCAACGTGCCGAAGGGCGAGTCCGACGTCCAGGCCGCCATGGACGAGGCGACGCTGCGCGAGTCGCCCAAGCTCGAGGCGCGCACCGGCTACCTCGCGATGATCGGCAACGTCGCGACCCTCCTCGGCCTCCTCGGCACCATCGTCGGCCTCATCAGCGCGTTCGGCGCGGTCGCCAACGCGAACCCGGCCGACAAGGCGACCATCCTCGCGAGCTCCATCTCGGAAGCGATGAACTGCACCGCGTTCGGTCTCCTCACGGCGATCCCGGCGCTGGTGGCGTACTCGCTCCTGCAGGGGCGCACGCAGCACATGATCGAGGACATCAACGAGACCACCGTCTCGGTCCTCAACCTGATCGTGGCCAACCGGGAGAAGATGAAGGTCCCGGCCGCCGTGTCGACCGAGCCCGAGGACGTGGAGGTCTGATCCTCCGATCCCCCCTCACCCCTCCCTCCTCCCCCGCGGGGGCCTGGGAGCGGGTCGAGTCAGGGGGCGATTCTTCACCTCGACGGGAAGGAGGTAGCTGATGGGCGGCGGCGCAATGCCCGAGCAGGGCGGCGGCGGGAAGAAGAAGAAGAAATCGCTCGACGCGACCATCAACGTCGTCCCGGCGATCGACCTCCTCTCCTGTCTGATCACCTTCCTCCTCTACGCGGCGGTCTGGACCCAGATCTCGCGGCTCCAGGTCCAGCAGCTCGGGTCCGGAGCCCCCGAACCGACGCAGCTGGAGCAGAAGGCGCTGATCGTGACGCTCGCCATGGGGGAGAGGGGCTTCAACCTCTCCACCTCCGCGGGGACGACCTTCGAGGTTCCATCGCTCGGCCGGACGTCCGAGGGGTCGACCCAGTTCGACCTCAAGGGGCTGGGCGACCGGCTCAAGCAGCTCAAGAACGACTATCCCGACCAGTCGGCCATCACCGTGCAGGCCGAGGACACCGTCGCGTACGGCGACCTGGTGTCGGTCATCGACGCGTGCCTCGCCGTGGGGCTCGTGTCGGTCGCCGTGAGCGGCGTCTAGGCGGGGAGGAACAATGGCAATCGTCCAGCCCGGGAAGCGCCCCGCCAAGCGGTTCGAGAAGTCGAAGATCCTCGGCGGCAAGATGGGCGGCGGCCACAAGGCCACGAACGCCGAGCTGAACGTCGTGCCGATGGTCGACATGATGACGATGCTCGTCATCTTCCTGCTCAACCAGTTCTCGTCCACCGGCGAAGTCCTCTACATGCAGAAGGACATCAAGCTGCCGAACGCGTCGCACGGCCAGATGATCGAGCTGGCGCCGGTGGTGGCGGTGAGCGCGAACCAGATCGTGGTGACCGGCCAGAAGGTGGCCGACGTCGCCGACCTCGACCGCGACTCCGGCTACCTGAACATCCCGGCGCTCGAGGAGCGGCTGCGCGACGAGAAGAAGCGGTGGGAGTTCATCCACCAGTCCGACTCGAGCCAGAAGTGGGACGGGATCGTGAACATCCAGGCCGACACCAAGGTGCCGTTCCGGATCGTCAAGCGCGTGATGTACAGCTGCGGCGTGGCGGGCTACTTCAACCTGAACTTCGCTGCGCTCGACGCCGGCGGCCTCGCGGCCACGTCGGGACCGGGTACGAAGGAAGGCGGGTAGCTTCTCCGCCCCCTCACCCTGACCCTCTCCCCCTGGTTGGGGAGAGGGAGGGGCAGAGGAATGCGTACTTGCCAAATCCCTTTTCGGATCTGTAGTATGCGCCCGCCCTTTGACCGTCGGCGCGGCGCAACTCTGCGCCGCGCCTCGTCTTTCTAATAGCGCTTCGCACTCGCTGCGAAGGGAAGTGTCCACGTCATGAACGTTGCCTCGCTCCTCACCTCGCTGCTGCCGACGTCCGGCGAGGCGAACCTGATCCTCCCCGATCTCGCCTCCGAGACCTTCCTCGGCATGACGGGGCACGACCTGCTCCTCGCCGGGATCGCCGTCTGCGTCGCCGGCCTCATCTTCGGCCTCGTGGTCGCCAGGCAGCTCAAGGCGCTGCCGGTCCACCGCTCGATGCTCGAGATCTCCGAGCTGATCTACGCGACGGCCGGGACCTACCTGAAGACCCAGTTCAGGTTCATCGGGATCCTCTGGGCCTTCATGGCGGTCGTGATCGTCGCGTACTTCGGCTTCCTCACCGAGGGGCCTGACGGCGGCCACGGGATGGGCGCCGGCCGCGTGCTGGTCATCCTCCTCTTCTCGCTCATCGGGATCGCCGGCTCCTCCGGCGTCGCCTGGTTCGGCATCCGCGTGAACACCTACGCGAACAGCCGCTCGGCCTTCGCGTCGCTCGCCGGCAAGCCCTTCCCGACCTACGCGATCCCGCTCAAGGCGGGCATGTCGATCGGCACGATGCTCATCAGCGTCGAGCTGCTCATCATGCTCTTCATCCTCCTCTTCATCCCGAACGACCTCGCCGGCCCCTGCTTCATCGGCTTCGCCATCGGCGAGTCGCTCGGCGCCTCCGCCCTCCGCATCGCGGGCGGCATCTTCACGAAGATCGCCGACATCGGCTCGGATCTCATGAAGATCGTCTTCAAGATCAAGGAGGACGACGCGCGCAACCCGGGCGTGATCGCCGACTGCACGGGCGACAACGCGGGCGACTCGGTCGGCCCCTCGGCCGACGGCTTCGAGACCTACGGCGTCACCGGCGTGGCGCTCATCACCTTCATCCTGCTCGCGGTGAAGGAGCCGAGCGTCCAGGTGAAGCTGCTCGTCTGGATCTTCGCGATGCGCATCATGATGGTCATCGCGTCGGTCGTCTCCTACTGGGTCAACGAGGCGTTCGCGTCGGCCAAGTACAAGAACGCCGACAAGATGAACTTCGAGCACCCGCTCACCTCGCTCGTCTGGCTCACCTCGTTCGTCTCGGTCGTCGCCACCTACCTCATCAGCTACCTGATGATCCCCGAGCTCGGCGACGGCTCGATGTGGTGGAAGCTCTCCACCATCATCACCTGCGGCACGCTCGCCGGCGCGATCATCCCGGAGATGATCAAGGTCTTCACCTCCACCAACTCCCGCCACGTCCAGGAGATCGTCACGGCGTCGAAGGAGGGCGGCCCGTCGCTGAACGTCCTCGCCGGCCTCACCGCCGGGAACTTCTCCGCCTTCTGGATGGGGCTCGTCATCATCGCGCTGATGGGCGCCGGCTACGGCGTCACGCTGATCGGCTCCGGCGTCGAGGGCGGCGTGCCCTTCGGCATGAACGCCCTCATGCTGGCCCCGTCGGTCTTCGCCTTCGGCCTCATCGCCTTCGGCTTCCTCGGCATGGGCCCGGTCACCATCGCGGTCGACTCCTACGGCCCGGTGACCGACAACGCCCAGTCGGTCTACGAGCTCTCGCTCATCGAGAACGTCCCCAACATCAAGGCCGAGCTGAAGAAGGACTTCGGCTTCGACGTCGACTTCGAGAAGGGCAAGCAGTTCCTCGAGGAGAACGACGGCGCCGGCAACACCTTCAAGGCGACCGCCAAGCCGGTGCTCATCGGCACGGCCGTCGTCGGCGCGACCACGATGATCTTCTCGATCATCTTCATGCTGACCACCGGCCTGACCAGCAACATCGACAAGCTCTCGATCCTCAACCCGCTCTTCCTGCTCGGCCTCATCATGGGCGGCGGCGTCATCTACTGGTTCTCCGGCGCCTCCACGCAGGCGGTCGCCACCGGCGCCTACCGCGCGGTCGAGTTCATCAAGAAGAACATCAAGCTCGAGGGGGTCGAGAAGGCCTCGGTCGAGGACTCGAAGAAGGTCGTCGAGATCTGCACGCAGTACGCGCAGAAGGGGATGTGGAACATCTTCATGGTGGTCTTCTTCGCCACCCTCTCCTTCTCCTTCGCCAACGAGTTCTTCTTCATCGGCTACCTGATCGGCATCGCGATCTTCGGCCTCTTCCAGGCGATCTTCATGGCCAACGCCGGCGGCGCCTGGGACAACGCGAAGAAGGTGGTCGAGGTCGAGCTGAAGATGAAGGGCACCCCGCTCCACGACGCCTGCGTGGTCGGCGACACCGTCGGCGACCCCTTCAAGGACACCTCCTCGGTGGCCATGAACCCGATCATCAAGTTCACGACCCTCTTCGGCCTCCTCGCCGTCGAGCTCGCGATCACGATGCCATTTGGGTGGCGCACCGGCCTCGCGGCCGCCTTCCTCGCCATCGCGCTCGTCTTCGTCTACCGTTCCTTCTACGGCATGCGCATCGAGTCTGGCGTGAAGGGATAACCGAGGATGGCGGAGCGCAGGGCTCCGACACTGGATCCTGGGGCGGCGCTTGCGAGCGCGAGCGCCGCCCTCAAGATCTTGCCGCTCCCCGGCGTGACCCTCTTCCCGGGCGCGCCGCTCCCGCTCCGCATCTACGAGCCGCGCTACCGCGCGCTCATCGGCGAGGCGCTCGCGACCGACCGGATCCTCGCCATCCCGATGCTCGTCTCCGAGGAGGCGGCGCAGCAGGAGCGTGCCGAGGTCCACCCGATCGCTGGCGCGGTCCGGATCGAGGCGGAGCAGGCCTACCCGGACGGTCGCTACGACATCCTGGTTCGCGGCATCGCCCGCGTCCGGCTCGTGAAGGAGCTGGAGCACGCGAAGCCCTACCGTGAGTTCCAGTCCGAGGTCCTGGACGACGTCTACCCGCCCGGCGGCCCGGGCGTGCTCTCGGACGAGGTCGAGGCGCTCGGACAGCTGATCCTGGATCTGGTCGGCGTCCTGCCGGAGGAGTCCGGGGTCGGCCAGCTCGCCCACGCGGTCGCCCACCTCAAGCTGCCGGGCGCGGTCGCCGACATCGTCGCGGCCGCGGCAGTCGGCGACCCCTCGGGGCGCCAGCGGATCCTCGAGGCGGTCGACGTCGCGAAGCGGCTGGAGATCGTGAAGTCCGAGGTCGCCTCGGTGCTGCTCGTGCTCTCGCGCGGGCGGACGCCGGACGCCTAGGCCAGCTCGACCGGCCGCACTTAGCGCCGGCCGATGCCGAAGTACTCGAAGCCGGCCGCCCTGGCCTTCTTCGCGTCCCAGATGTTCCGGCCGTCGAAGAGGACGCGCCCCTTCATCCGCGCGGCCAGCTTCTCGAAGTCGGGCTGCCTGAACTCGCTCCACTCGGTGACGAGGAAGAGCGCGTCGGTCCCGGCGGCGGCCTCGTAGGGCTCCTCCACCAGCTCCACCCGCCCCCTGAAGATCCCAGAGGCCACCTCGCGCGCGACCGGGTCGAAGGCGCGGACCTTCGCGCCGTTCCCGACGAGCCCCTCGATGACCGCGAGGGCCGGGGCCTCGCGCATGTCGTCGGTGCGGGGCTTGAACGCGAGCCCCCAGACGCCGAAGGTCTTGCCCGAGAGCGAGCCGAACCGCTTCATCGCCTTCTCGACCAGCGACCGCTTCTGCCGCTCGTTCACGCGCTCGACGGCGCGGAGCAGGTCGAAGTCGAGCCCGAGGTGGCGGGCGGTGGTCATGAGTGCCCGAACATCCTTGGGAAAACAGCTCCCACCGAAGCCGATGCCTGGGAAGAGGAACGGCTGGCCGATCCGCTTGTCGGAGCCGACGCCGCGCCGGACGTTGTCGACGTCCGCGCCGAGCTTGTCGCAGAGGGCCGCGACCTCGTTCATGAAGGAGATGCGGGTCGCGAGCATCGCGTTGGCCGCGTACTTCGTCAGCTCGGCGGAGCGCAGGTCCATGAAGAGGACCGGCTGCTCGGCCCGGACGAAGGGCGCGTAGAGCTCGGTCATCACCGCCTGCGCGCGGTCGGAGGCGCAGCCGACGACGACGCGGTCGGGCCGCATGAAGTCGTCGATCGCCGCCCCCTCCTTGAGGAACTCGGGGTTGGAGACGACGTCGAAGGTGGCGGCGGGGTTGGCCTGCTCGACCGCCGCGGCGACCTGCTCGGCGCTCCCGACCGGCACGGTGCTCTTGTTGACCACCACGGTGTAGCGCCCCGGCTCGATGGCGCGGGCGATCTGCTCGGCGGCGGCGAGGACGTAGGTGAGATCCGCGTCGCCGTGCTCGCCCGGCGGCGTGCCCACCGCGATGAACGCGACCTCGGTCCCCTTCATCGCCTCGGCGGTGGAGGTGGTGAAGGCGAGCCGCCCCTCCTTCGCGTTCCGCCGGACCAGCTCCTCCAGCCCCGGCTCGTAGATGGGGATGCCGCCGCCGCGGAGCAGCTCGATCTTCTTCGGGTCGAGGTCGACGCAGGTGACGCGGTGGCCGGACTCCGCGAAGCAGGTGCCGGTGACGAGGCCGACGTAGCCGGTGCCGATGACTGCGATCTTCATCCTGGCCTCCTCACCCTGACGGGTGACTGCGAAATCACGGCTGGCGCCGCGGCTCGAGGACCGCGATCAGCGACAGCGGCGGGAACGGGAGGAACCGGTCGACGCGGCGGAAGAGCGGCGTGAGCAGGTTGAGCATCCAGATCTGGAAGAGGCCGAAGCTGCGCCGGCGCAGCATCTTGCCGTTGAGCCACCAGGCTGGCGTCCCGATCCGGTTGAAGGTGTGGATCTCCTTCACGTCGAAGCCGGCCGCCGCAGCGACCGCCCTCAGCGACTCCGGGGTGTAGCGCCGGCGGTGGCCGAGCACCTCGTCGAGCGTGCCGAGGAGGCCGGGGCCGCGCGGGACGAGGATGAGGGCGTGGCCGCCGGGCCGCAGGACCGCGCGGATGTTCTCCAGCGAGCCCTGGTCGTCCTCGACGTGCTCGAGGACGTTCAGGCAGATGACGGTGTCGAAGTCGGCCCCGGTCCTCGGGAAGGTCTCCTTGCGGGTCACGTCGGTGAACTGGACGTCGAGGTAGGGACGGTCCGACGTGAGGCTGGCGAGCGAGGCCACGTAGAGCGGGTTGATGTCCGAGGCGACGTAGCGGTCGCGCGGCACGAGCTGCCGGGTCAGGTTGCCGGTGCCGCTGCCGATCTCCAGGACCCGCTGGCCGCAGAGCGGCCGGATGACGTCCGCCATCCACGCGTTGAAGCGGGGCGCGCGCGCGAGCCGGCCGAGGATCTCGGAGCCGTACTCGTCCTTCGTGAAGAGCTGGTCGGAGAGCCAGAAGCGGACGATGGCGCCCAGCGCGAGGAAGCCGTCCTTGAGGCCGATCTTCTTCCCCTCCTGGTAGGTCCGCCCCGAGTAGCTGATGGGGACCTCGAAGATCCGCGCCTCGCGCTTCGCGAGCTTGATCGTCAGCTCGGGCTCGAGCCGGAAGTCGTTGGAGACGATCGGGAGCGACTTGAGGAGGTCCGTGCGGACGGCCTTGTAGCAGGTCTCCATGTCCGTGAGGTTCACGTTGGTCACGAGGTTCGTGAGGAACGTGAGGAGCCTGTTTCCAAGCTCGTGGCGGAAGAGGAGCGCGCGCCGGGCGGCGCCGCCGGCGAAGCGCGAGCCGAAGACCGCGTCCGCCTCGTCCTCCACGAAGACCGCGACGATCCTCGCGATGTCCTTCGGGTGATACTCGAGATCCGCGTCGTGGAAGATGGTGATGGCGGCGTCGGCGCGCGCGAGGCCGGTCCGGATCGCCGCCCCCTTGCCGCCGTTCCGCGCGTGGCGCAGGAAGAGCCAGTCGATCTTCCCCTTCCGGCCGCGTCCCCGCTCGACGGCCGGGGGCAGCTCGGCGGAGGACCCGCGCGGCGCGTGGGGCGAAGGGGGCGCGAGGGCGATGCCGCGCTCGGCCGCGAAGGCGGCCAGGACCTGGGGGCTGCGGTCCTTCGACGAGTCGTCGACGACGATCACCTGGATCCGCTCCAGATGGGGGCTGGTCTCCAGCACCTCCAGGCGGGCGAGCGAGGTCGCGACGAGGTGCTGCTCGTTGTAGACGGGGACGAGGACGGTGAGGGAGGTCATATGGCGGGCGGAAAAGTAGCACAGACGAGGCGGCCATCCGCGGGAGCTGGCGACCTTGATGACGCGGATGGGACATGCGATCTTCCGCCGGCCATGAGCACCGAAGCGCCCTACCGCTGCAAGTCGCCGGTCGTCCTGATCCTCTTCAAGCGGGCCGACACGACGGCGAGGGTCTTCGAGCAGATCCGCGCCGCCCGCCCTCCGAAGCTGCTCCTCGTGGCGGATGGTGCGCGCGACGAGGCCGAGCGCGAGGCCTGCGAGCGGACGCGTGCCATCGTCGACCGCGTCGACTGGCCTTGCGAGGTCCTGCGCAACTTCTCCGACGTCAACCTGGGCTGCCGGCGGCGCCCGGTGAGCGGGATCGACTGGGCGTTCGGGCAGGTGGAGGAGGCGATCATCCTCGAGGACGACTGCCTGCCCCACCCGTCCTTCTTCCGGTACTGCGACGACCTGCTCGCGCGCTACCGCGACACACCCGACGTCTGGATGATCGCCGGCGCGAGCTTCCTACGCGGAGCCTGGAAGGGGGACGCGTCCTACTACTTCTCGCGCTTCGCGACGACCTGGGGATGGGCGAGCTGGCGCCGTGCCTGGAGGCAGTACGACGGGGAGATGACCACCTGGCCCGCGTTCCGCGACGACGGCGGGCTCGAGCGGCTCTTCCCGGACCCGGCGGTCGCCGCGTACTTCCGAGCCATCTTCGAGAAGCTGCGTGTGGAGGGGACGCTCAGCATCTGGGACTATCAGTGGATGTACGCCTGCATGGCGGGCGGCGGGCTCACCGCGATCCCCGGCGTGAACCTGGTCTCCAACATCGGCTTCGGGGCGGAGGCGACCCATACCCGCCAGGACCCCTTGGGCCGGGCCAACCTTCCGACCGAGGACATCGGACTCCTCCGGCATCCCCGCTCCGTCGCCTGGGACGCCGAGGGAGACAGGATCCAGTTCGACAACGGCAGCGGCCTCGAGCGCGTGCGAAGCTGGTACCAGAAGGAGCAGCGGCTCAGCCGGCGGTTCAAGCGGCGCTGGGACGCTTTCCGTCGCGCAGTCGGGCTGAAGAGGTGAGCCGCTTGACCCCGTTTCACGGAGCCCGCTAGAAAGGCCCCACTCGTGGAGCCTGCGGTGACCCAGCGTCGTGCCCTGGTGACGGGGGCCCATGGCTTCATCGGCCGGCACCTCTCGCGCCGGCTGGCCTCCGGCGGCTGGGCCGTGACCGGGGTCGGGTACGGCGACTGGCCCCGAGAAGAGTGGGAGGCGTGGGGGCTCTCTCGCTGGATCCCCGGTCGCGTCGACCTGGGCTCGCTCGTCACCGCCGGCGAGCCTGACACGGTCTTCCACTGCGCCGGCGGGGCGTCGGTCCGCTTCGCCCTCGAGAGCCCGCACGAGGACTTTCGAGCGCTCGGTGTCGTCGACGGCCGCCCTGCTCGAGTGGGCCCGGTCCGCGCGCCACGCCCCGTCGGTCGTCCTGGTCTCGAGCGCGGGCGTCTACGGGGACACCGGCCCCCGGCCCGTCCGCGAGGAGCGGGCCGCGCAGCCGGAGTCGATCTACGCCACGCACAAGCTGATGGCGGAGGAGCTCTGCCGCCTCCAGGCGAGGAGCTTCGGCCTCCGCTGCGCCATCGTGCGGCTCTTCTCCGTCTACGGGCCCCTGCTGCGGAAGCAGCTGCTCTGGGACGGGTGCAACAAGCTGTCGCGCGGCGAGACGGGGTTCGGCGGCACGGGGCGCGAGGCGCGGGACTGGGTCCACGTGCGCGACGCCGCGGCCCTGCTCGAGGTCGCAGCGGCGCACGCCGCGACCGACTGCCCTGTGGTCAACGGCGGCACGGGGGAGGCGGCGACGGTCGACGAGGTGGTCGGGCTCATCGCCCGGAGGCTCGGCGCCGCCGCGCCCGTCTTCAACGGCCAGGTCCGCGCCGGCGACCCGGAGCGGTTGGTGGCCGATCCCGCGCGCGCGCGCGCGTGGGGCTGGAGCCCGCAGGTCCGCTGGGCCGACGGGATCGCCGAGTACTGCGGGTGGTTCCTCGAGCGCTCGCAGCGAGGCGAGCCGTGAGCGCCCTCGTCACCGTGGTCGTCCCGACCGTCTCCCGCCCGAAGATGCTCCGCGAGACGCTCGCGAGCGTCCTCGCGCAGGGGTGGCCGTCGCTGGAGGTGATCCTCTCCGACAACGGGTCCGACCCGGAGACGGTGCGGGTCGTGGACGCGCTGCGGGATCCGCGGCTCCGGTACCGCCGGAACGCCGCCACCGTACCGATGGCCGTCCACTTCAACCAGTGCCTGGCCGAGGCGCGCGGCGACTACTTCGTCGTCGTCTCCGACGACGACCTGATCTCGCCCGACTTCGCAGAGGTGCTCGCCACCGCGATGGAGCGCCACCCTTCGGCGGTGATGGCGCTCCCCCGCGCGGAGACGATGGACGAGCGAGGCACGACGACCGGCTCGCTCCCGGTGCCGGAGTGGGAGGAGTGCGAGGGGGTCCGGTTCGTCCTCGACTGGCTCTGGCGCCGGACCCCGGCCTGGTCCCCGAGCTTCATCTCCGGCTTCTGGCGCACGGCCTCGCTGCGGGCCGCCGGCGGCTTCGCCGAGTTCGCCGACGGCGCCAACGCGGAGAACGCGCCGCTCATCGTCGCCGCGACGGCCGGGAGCGTCGCCTTCGGCCGCGAGGCGCTCTTCCGCTACCGCGTCTACGCCACCAGCTACGGGATGAGCCTCGCGCCGGAGCGGCTCGCGCTCTCCGCCGCGGAGTTCCGGCGCCACCTCGAAGGCGATCCGGTCGCGCGGAGGGCGCTCGCCACGCTCGCGCCCGCGCCGCGCGGGGAGCTGCTCCGCGGCGTCCGCCGGATGCTCGCGCGGCAGTACCTCGGTCGCCTCGAGTCGCTCTACCTCCCGCGGATCGGGTATTGGAGCACCCTCGCGGCGGCGAGCAGCTACGCCGCGGACGCCGAGTACCTGAAGGCGCTTCCCCGCTTCCTCAAGCGCCTCACCGTGAGCGCCCTGCGGCGCGACGCCGGGAGACCGAGATCATGAGCTTCCTCAAGACGCGACGCCGCGACCACGGCGTGGACTCCAAGGCTTTCGAGCAGCTGCGCGCCGAGGTCGGACGGCTCCACGCGCACCGCGCCCGGGCCCTCCCGCCCGGCCCGCTGCGCGCCGCCGAGTTCAAGGTCTTCTCGCAGTGGGGCGAGGATGGGATCATCCAGTACCTCCTCGGGAAGGTGCCCGTCGCGAACGAGCTCTTCGTCGAGTTCGGCGTCGAGAGCTACGCGGAGGCGAACACCCGCTTCCTGCTCGTCAACGACAACTGGCGCGGGATCATCATCGACGGCGGGGCCGCCCACCACGAGTTCACCGCCCGGATGGGGCTCACCTGGCGGCACGATCTGCGGACCGTCCAGGCCTTCATCACGCGGGAGAACATCGACGGGCTGCTCACGGCGTCGGGGGCCCGCGGCGACATCGGCCTCCTGTCGGTGGACATCGACGGGAACGACTACTGGGTGCTAGAGGCGATCCAGGCGGTGAGCCCGGCCATCCTGATCGTCGAGTACAACGCGCTCTTCGGGGCCGAGAAGGCGCTGTCGGTCCCCTACAAGGCCGACTTCACCAGGAGCGCGGCCCACTTCTCCAACCTCTACTATGGCGCGTCGCTGCCGGCCCTCACCGCCCTCGCCGAGCGCAAGGGGTACCGGCTGGTCGGCTGCAACAGCGCCGGGAACAACGCCTTCTTCGTGCGCGCCGACCTGCTCGGGCCGCTGCAGCCGCTGGCCGCGGCCGCGGCCTTCGTCGCGAGCCGGTTCTGCGAGTCGCGCAGCGCGGACGGCTCGCTCTCGTTCCTGCGCGGCCGCGCCGAGAAGCTGGCGCTGCTGCGCGACCTCCCGCTCGTGGACGTGACGACGGGGCGCGAGCACCTCGTCGGAGAAGCTCTTCGCGGGCGAGCTGGCGGGATGATCCGGGTCGGCTTCGCCGTCCCGGCGTCCTGGTCGAGCTGGCTTGGCGGGCTCAACTACGTCCGGAACCTGATCGCGACGGTCGTCCGGGAACGGGTCGGCATCGAGCCGGTGGTCCTCGACCCGCGCGGGCGCGCGGGGTTGCTGGAGGCGCCGGGGACCGAGCGGATCGCCTCGGGGATCTTCGACCGCTCCTCGGTGCCGGGGCGGGTCCGGCGCGCCGTGCGCGAGGTGGCGGGCCGGGACGTGCTCCTCGAGCGGCTGCTGCGGAAGCACGGGATCGACGCGCTCTCCCACTCGGAGCCGCTGCGCGGCCCGCTCCACGTGCCGGTCGTCTCCTGGCTCGCCGACGTGCAGCACCGCCGGCTGCCCCAGCTCTTCGACGCGTCCTCCATCGCCAACCGCGACCGCACCTTCGAGCGCTCCTGCCGCAACTCCACGCTGATCGTGGCGAGCAGCGAGTGCGCGAGGCGCGACCTGGAGGCGTTCTTCCCGTCCTCAGCCGGGAAGGTGCGGGTCCTGCGCTTCGTCGATGCGTCGGCCGCCGAGGCGGCGACGGTCGACGCGGAGGCGCTGGCCGCCCGGTACGGCTTCCACGGGCGCTACCTGCTGGTCCCCAACCAGTTCTGGGCGCACAAGAACCACGCGGTGATCCTGCGGGCCCTGAAGATCCTCGCGGGGCGCGGGCGCAAGGTGCGGGTCCTCGCGACCGGCAACCCCGGGGACTACCGGCAGCCCGGCTTCTTCGGCGAGCTGATGAAGCTGCGCGACGAGGCTCGGGGTCGAGGACCAGTTCCAGTGCCTCGGGGTCGTCCCCTACGCCGACCTGGCCAGTCTGGAGCGCGGCGCCGTGGCGATGATCAACCCGTCGCGCTTCGAGGGGTGGAGCACCTCGGTGGAGGAGGCGAAGTCGCTCGGGAAGGCGATCCTCCTGTCGGACATCGACGTCCACCGCGAGCAGGCCCCCGAGCGGGGCACCTTCTTCGATCCGGACAGCGCCGAGGCGCTGGCGGAGCTGATCTCGAGCGCGTGGGAGCGCTTCGATCCGGCGGCGGAGCGCGCTGCGGCCGAGGCGGCGGCGGGCCGTCTCCCGTCCCGCCGCCGCGCCTTCGCCGAGACCTACGCGGCCATCGTCCGCGAGGCGGTCGGGGTCGCTCGACTCCCGCCCAAGATCCGCTAGACTCCGCCCGATTCCCGCGGGAGCCCGCTCCCGCGAGCCACACCGGGGCACGAGGCTCACACCATGAAGGCCGTCATCCTCTGCGGCGGGCAGGGCACCCGCATCCGCGACGCCAACGAGCTGCTGCCGAAGCCGATGCTCCCCATCGGCGGCAAGCCGATCATCTGGCACATCATGAAGACCTACGCCCGCTACGGCGTGAAGGACTTCGTCCTCTGCCTCGGCTACAAGGGCTGGCTCATCAAGGAGTTCTTCCTCAACTACAAGGCGATGACGACCGACCTGACCGTGACGCTCGGCCAGCACGGGGCGGTCGAGGTGCTCGGGCGGCACGACGAGGAGGACTGGCGCGTCACGCTCGCCGAGACCGGCGACGCGACGATGACCGGCGGGCGCGTGGCCGCCGTGCGCAAGTACGTCGAGGGGGACGAGCCCTTCCTGCTCACGTACGGCGACGGCGTCTCCGACGTGGACGTCGGCGCCACCCTCGCCACGCACCGGAGCCACGGCCGGGTCGCGACCGTCACCGCCGTCCGCCCGCCCGGGCGCTTCGGCGAGATGATGATCGACGGCGGCAAGGTGACGGAGTTCAACGAGAAGCCGCAGGCGACCGAGGGGTTCATCAACGGCGGCTTCTTCGTCCTCGACGGGCGGCGGATCTGGCCCTACCTCGGGGACAAGCCCTCGCACGGTCCTCGAGGGGAGCCGCTCCGTGCCCTCGCCCGCGACCGGCGAGCTGGTCGCCTTCCCGCACACCGGCTTCTGGCAGCCCATGGACACGGCGCGCGAGTACGGCACGCTCAACGAGCTCTGGGCGAGCGGCAAGGCGCCCTGGAAGACCTGGTGATGTCCACCCCCACGGCCGACGAGCTGCGCCGCGCGTACGCCGGGAGGCGCGTCTTCCTCACCGGCCACACCGGCTTCAAGGGCGGCTGGCTCGCGCTCTGGCTGAAGGAGCTGGGGGCGGAGGTCTTCGGCTACGCGCTCGCGCCGGAGCCGAGGCCGACCCTCTTCGACGCGGCCGGCGTCGGTGGCGCGTGCGCCAGCTCCGTCCTCGCGGACCTGCGCGACCTGCCGCGGCTGGAGGCGGAGCTGCGCGGCGCGAAGGCCGACGTCGTCTTCCATCTGGCGGCGCAGCCGCTGGTCCGGCTCTCCTACGAGCAGCCGCTCGAGACGCTGACGACCAACGTCGTGGGGACGGCCCACCTGCTCGAGGCGGTCCGGCGCGTCGGCCGGCCCTGCGCGCGTGGTCGTCGTCACGAGCGACAAGTGCTACGAGAACCGCGAGTGGCTCTACGGCTACCGCGAGGACGAGGCGATGGGCGGCCACGACGTCTACTCGATGTCGAAGGGGGCGGCCGAGCTGGTCGCCGCCAGCTGGCGCCGGAGCTTCTTCCACCCGGCGCAGCTCGCGGCGCACGGCGTGGCGGTCGCGACCGCCCGGGCCGGCAACGTGGTCGGCGGCGGCGACTGGGCCAGGGACCGGATCGTCCCGGACTGCGTCGCGGCGCTCGGCGAGGGACGGCCGATCGTCGTCCGCAACCCGAAGGGCGTCCGCCCCTGGCAGCACGTGCTGGAGCCGCTCTCCGGCTACCTCCTCCTCGGCGCGCGCCTCATGGCGGACGGGGGCGTACGACCGGGCGAGCCACTGCGAGCCCTGGAACTTCGGCCCGCACCTGGACGACGCGCGCAACGTGCGCGAGGTGGTCGAGGCGGTGATCCGGGAGTGGGGGAGCGGGGTCTGGGAGGACCGGCACGACCCGGCTGCGCCCCACGAGGCGGGGCTCCTCCGGCTGAGCATCGAGAAGGCGCAGGCGCGGCTCGGCTGGCTGCCCCGCTGGCGCTTCGACGAGACCTTCGCGCGGACCGTGAGCTGGTACCGCGCCTGGCACGGCGGCACCCGGGGCGACGCGCTGCGCGCGCTCACGGTGGGGCAGATCCGCGAGTACATGGAGTCGTGATGGATCCCGAGAGCAGAGGAGCTGGCGCTCGCCGGGGAGATCCTCGAGCGGGTGCGGAAGATCGCGGCGCTGCGGCGCGACGCGGAGGACGGGGCCGCGTTCGTCCCGGGGCAGAGCCCGGTGCGATACGCGGGGCGCGTCTACGGCGAGGAGGAGATGGTCAACCTCGTCGAGAGCAGCCTGGAGTTCTGGCTGACCGGCGGGCGCTGGCACGCGCGGCTGGAGGAGGAGCTGGCGGCCTGGTACGGCGTGTCGACGGCGCGGCTCGTCAACTCCGGCTCGTCCGCGAACCTGCTCGCCGTGGCGACGCTGACGAGCCACCTGCTGGGCGACCGGCGGCTGCGGGCCGGCGACGAGGTGATCACCGTCGCGGCCGGCTTCCCGACGACGGTGGCGCCGGTCATCCAGCTGGGGATGGTCCCGGTCTTCGTGGACGTCACGCTGCCCACGTACAACGTCGACGTCGCGAGGCTCGAGGAGGCCCGGTCGCCGCGGACGAAGGCGGTGATGATCGCCCACACCCTCGGCAACCCCTTCGACCTCGGCGCCGTCCGCGCCTTCTGCGATCGCCACGGGCTCTGGCTCGTCGAGGACAACTGCGACGCCGCCGGCACGCTCTACCGCGGGCGGAAGACGGGGACGTTCGGCGACCTCGCTACGCTCAGCTTCTACCCGCCGCACCACATGACGATGGGCGAGGGCGGCGCGGTCCTCACGAGCGACGCGACGCTGGAGCGGGCGATCGACCAGCCTGCGCGACTGGGGGCGCGACTGCTGGTGTCCCTCCGGCGTCGACAACACCTGCAAGCGCCGCTTCGAGTGGCAGCTGGGCGACCTGCCGAAGGGGTACGACCACAAGTACGTCTACAGCCACCTCGGCTTCAACCTGAAGGTCACCGACATGCAGGCGGCGGTCGGCGTCGCGCAGCTCGCGCGGCTCGACGGCTTCGTCGCCGCGCGCCGGAAGAACTGGGCGTTCTTCCGCGAGGCGCTCGCCGACCTCGCCGACGTGCTGGTCCTGCCGGAGCCGACCGAGGGCTCCGAGCCCTCCTGGTTCGGCTTCCTGCTCACCGTGCGCGAGGGGGCGCCCTTCAACCGCGACCAGCTGGTGCGCCAGCTGGAGGCGAAGAAGGTCCAGACCCGGATGCTATTCGCCGGCAACCTGGTCCGGCAGCCCGCGATGACGGAGCTGGCGAGGGCGGCGGTGGAGGCCGGGCGCGCCGCGCCGTACCGCGTCGTCGGCGAGCTCGCCCACACCGACGCCATCATGAACCGCTCGCTCTGGTTCGGCGTCTATCCCGGCCTGACCGACGCGATGAAGTCCCACGTGGTCGAGACCGTGCGGGGGATCTGCAAGCCATGATCGACGGCGTGATCGTGAGGCCGCTGCGCCAGATCGCGGACGAGCGGGGCAAGGTGATGCACATGCTCCGCGCCGACGACCCGGACTTCGACGAGTTCGGCGAGATCTACTTCTCGGTCGTCTACCCGGGCGCCATCAAGGCGTGGCACCTGCACGAAGAGATGGCGCTCAACTACGCGGTGCCGGCCGGCAACATCAAGATGGTGCTCTACGACGACCGCGACGGATCGCGGACGCGCGGCGAGCTGATGGAGCTCTTCACCGGCCCCGACGACTACAAGCTCATCCACGTGCCCCCGCGCGTCTGGAACGGCTTCAAGGGGATCGGCACGGTGCCGGCGCTGGTGGCGAACTGCGCCACCATCGGCCACCGGAAGGACGAGATCGTCCGGCTCGACCCGCTCTCGAAGACCATCCCGTACGACTGGGCGCTGAAGCACGGGTAGGGGCCCGCCGCGATGCTCACCGCCGGCCACCACGAGGTCGTCGTCCTCGGCGCGGGGCTCTCGGGGCTCGCGGCCTCGGAGCGGCTCCACCGCGCCGGCGTCGACGTGCTGGTGGTCGAGCGAGAGGAGCGCGCCGGCGGGCTCGCGCGCTCCTGGGCGGTCGACGGCTTCACGTTCGACCAGGGGCCGCACGTCTCCTTCACGAAGCAGGAGGAGATCCAGCGGCTCTTCGCGGCCGCGGTGAACGGGCGATACCGGGAGGCGCGGGCGGCCCTGCTCAACCGCTGGAAGGGGATCGCGCTGCCGCACCCGGCCCAGTCGCACCTCCACGGGCTCCCGGTGGACCTGGTCGCGAGGTGCCTCGTCGACTTCGTCGAGGCGCGGCAGCTGCCCGCGGGCACGCCGCGCACCTACGCCGACTGGTGCGTAGCGCACCTCGGGCGGACCTTCAGCGAGGAGTTCAGCTTCGCGTACACGCGGAAGTTCTGGACCGCGGAGGCGGCGCAGCTGGGCACCGACTGGATCGGCGAGCGCGTGCACGCGCCGCCGCTCGAGGAGGTGGTGCGCGGCGCGCTCGGGCCGACGCCGGCGGTCGAGCACTACCTCACCCGGTTCCGGTACCCGCTCTCCGGCGGCTTCGAGCCGTACGTGGCGAGCGTGCGCGGCGCCCAGCCGATCGCGCTCGGCGAGGAGGTCGCGGCGGTCGACGCCGCGGCGCGCGAGGTGCGGCTCGCGAGCGGCGCGGTCCTCCGCTACGAGCGGCTCGTCTCCTCGCTGCCGCTCCCCGAGCTGGTCGGGCGGCTGGCGGGGGCGCCGCACGACGTGGTCGCGGCGGCGGGGCGCCTGCGCTGCACGTCGGCGGCCCTCGTCAGCGTCGGCGTGGCGCGGGCGGACGGCTTCCCGGACGCCGACTGGATGTACTTCTACGACGAGGACGTCGCCTTCGCCCGCGCCCACTTCCCGCACCGGCTCGCCGCGGCCAACGCGCCGGCGGGCTGCGGCTCGATCCAGGTGGAGGTCTACCACTCGCCGTACCGGCCGCTCCCGCCGGGCCCGCTCCTCGATCGCTGCGTCGAGGACCTTCGCCGCACCGGGCTGCTCCGCCCGGACGACCGGATCCTCGCCGCCGACGAGCGGCGGGTGCCGTACGCGAACGTCCTCTTCGACCTCGAGCGGGCCGGGAGCCTCGCCACGGTGCAGGCGCACCTGGCCGCGGCGGGGATCGAGTGCTGCGGGCGGTTCGGCGAGTGGGGCTACCTCTGGTCCGACGACGCGATCCAGAGCGGCTGGAGGGCGGCGGAGCGCGTGCAGGCGACGCTGCGGGCGAAGGGAGCGCGAACGTGATCGTCGCGGTGACGGGCGGGACGGGCTTCGTCGGCCGCAGCCTCCTCCCGCTGCTGCTGGCCGGGGGGCACCGGCCCCGGGTCCTCGCGCGCCCGGGCGGGCGCCGCGCGGCGCCGGCCCCGGGGCTCGAAGAGGTGGAGGGGCCGCTCGACGACGCGGCGACGCTCGACCGCCTGCTCGCCGGCGCGGACGCGCTGATCCACCTCGCGGCCTACGGGGTCCAGGGACGCGACCGCTCCTGGGACATCCTGATCAAGTCCAATGTGCAGGACCCGGTCGCGCTGCTTCGAAAGGCGGCGCAGCACCGCGTGGGGGCGGTGGTCGCGGCGGGCTCCTACTTCGAGTACACGGGCGAGGGGGTGCTCCCGGACGCGCTGGCCACGGGGCCGCTCCGGCTGCAGGACGAGGGCGCCCCGACCGAGAAGACCGACGCCTACGGCGCGACGAAGGCCGGCGGCGGGACAATCCTCCGCGCCCTCGCCCGCGAGCTGGGCGTCCCGCTCACCTACCTCCGGTTCGCGCAGCTGCTGGGGCCCGGGGACGACGACGCCAAGTTCATGCCGAGCGCCGTCCGGGCGGCGCTCGCGCGCGAGCCGTTCGAGATGACGGGGGGCGAGCAGGTGCGGGAGTGGCTGCACGTGCGGGACGCCGCGGCGACCGTCGTCGCCTGCCTCGCCAACCCCGCGACGGCCAGCGGGCGACTGCTGAACGTGGGGACCGGCGAGGGGCTGCGGCTGCGCGACGTCGTGGAGCGGGTCTTCGAGCTGGCCGGCGCCGCCCCCGCGCTCGTCAGGGCCGGCGCGCGCCCGTACCGGCTGAACGAGCCGCACCGGCTCGTCATGGACGTCAGGCGCAGCCACGCCCTCCACCGCGCCGCGGTGGGGCTGGACGAGGGGATCGCCGAGCTGCTCGCCTCGCCCCGACGGCGCGCCTGAGGGCGTCGCTACCCGTCGACCTCGACCGTGCGCCACCCCGGGCAGAGGACGCCGGCCGGGTACTCCTCCTCGCCCTTGAAGCCGAGCCAACGGGCCGGCGCGAGGACGCGCTTGTGCGGCTTCGGGTTGAGCCAGGCCGCCCACCAGCTGAAGCTGCTCGGCGACAGGATGGCCACGTCGGCCGCCGCCAGCGCCTGGAAGTCGACGATCTCGGAGGCCGACTCAATCCTCGCTCCGGGATACGGGGCGAGCCGCTCGCGGACCCACTGGGGGTCGTCGGTCACCGCGACGATCTGGTGCGCCGCGAGGTCCGGTACGAGGCCGAGGCAGCGTTCGTAGTAGCTCCACGGCAGCGTCAGGTCGGCGCCGCCGAGCCGCGGCACGTTCCACCGCAGGTAGTCGCCGCGGCGGACGTGGAGGACGACGGTGCGCTGGCGGTCGAAGAAGTCGCCGTAGTGCGCCCTGAAGCGGTCGCGGTGGAGCCCGCGCACGGTGAAGAGCTCGCGGAGCGCCTGCTCCTGCCCCTCGAAGTAGCGGGCCGACTGGTAGAAGCCGACGTGGAGCTGCTTGTCGGAGAGCGGCGGCTGCTCCGAGGGAGGGGCCCAGTCGTCCTGCTGAACGACGGAGAACCCCTGCGCGCCGGCGACGAGCCGGCGGTAGCCCCGCCGCACCGTCTTGCCGAGCTTCCCGCGCACGAGCTGGCCCAGGTGGTCCGCCGGGGTCAGCCGGAAGTAGGCGGGAGCCGGAAGCCCGCGGCGGAGTCGTCGATCAGGAGCCCCGTCCCGAGCCGCCTGCTCGCGGCGACCCCGAACGCGTACTGGAAGAGCTGGTTGCCCAGGCGCCCGTCGAGTCGGACCGCGATCATGTCCCGGGCGCCCGCCGCTTGAACCAGAAGCAGCCGCAGCCGAGCCGCTGGGCGTTCACCTGGGCCGGCGTCGCGTCCTCGATCATGCCGGCGGCCCGGGCGTCGTCCGGGATGAGATCGAGCCGGACCAGGTCGAACCCGGCGAAGGCCCGGAGCACGCGTTCGCAGGAGTAGACCCGGTGTGCGTTGAACGCGACCCGCTCGCGACCCACAGGCACCACGAAGAGGAGATCGCCACCCGGCGCGACCACGCGGGCCAGCTCCCGCATCGCCTTGCGATCGCCCTCGGCGTCGACCGGATCCCCGTAGCGCCCGAGGCCGACGTGCTCGACGACGTGCATGCAGGAGAGCGAGGGGATGCTCCCGTCCGCGAAGGGAAGGGCGAGCAGGTCGGCCCGGTCGCAGGTCAGCCCCGAGAGCTTCAGGTTGGCGGGGCGGTAGTCGTAGAAGCGGAGCGGTACGAACGCCGAGACCATGGCCGCGAAGGCCACTGAAGACGAGATGTCGACGTGCTCGAGTGGACGGGTCTGCGCGAGGACGCGAGCGGCCCACGCGGGATGGTACGTGTAGTGCGGCTCGAAGCTCGTCTCGGTCGTCCACTCGCCGAGGACGGGATACCGCTCCTTCCAGCGAAGCGGCGGCATGGCAGCGGCGCCGGCCCGAAGCTGCTGGTCCCGGAACGCCCGGTAGTCCCCCAGGAACCTGAGGTGGTCGCGGAGGCGCCGGAGGGAACGGATCGGGTGCGTCACGTGTCTCGTCCTTCCCGGCGACTGGAGCCGACCGTCACCCGTGCCGGCTGACGGCCGGCCCCGCGCCGGCCCGCTGCTCGCGGGCGGCCAGCTCCACGTCGGCGTCCATCATGATCTTCACCAGCTCCTTGAAGCCGGTCCGGATCTTCCAGCCGAGCTGCTTCACGGCCTTGGAGGGATCGCCGAGCAGGTAGTCCACCTCGGTGGGGCGGAAGTAGCGCGGGTCGACCTCGACGAAGTCCTGGTAGTCGAGCCCGACGTGGCCGAAGGCCGCCTCGCAGAGCTCGCGGACCGAGTGGGCCTCGCCGGTGGCGATGACGTAGTCGTCGGCCTTCGGCTGCTGGAGCATGAGCCACATCGCCTCGACGTAGTCCTTGGCGTAGCCCCAGTCGCGCTTCGCCTCGAGGTTGCCGAGGTAGAGCTTCTTCTGCAGCCCGAGCTTGATGCGGCTCGCGGCGCGCGTGACCTTGCGGGTGACGAAGGTCTCGCCGCGGCGCGGGGACTCGTGGTTGAAGAGGATCCCGTTCGAGACGTGCATCCCGTACGCCTCGCGGTAGTTCACGCCGATCCAGTAGGCGTAGACCTTCGCGGCGCCGTAGGGGCTGCGCGGGTAGAACGGCGTCGCCTCGCTCTGCGGCGGCGGCGAAGCGCCGAACATCTCGGACGACGACGCCTGGTAGATGCGGGTGTCCGTGAGGTCCAGCTCGCGCGCCGCCTCGAGCAGGCGGGTCGCGCCGAGGCCGGTGACCTCGCCGGTGTACTCGGGCACGTCGAAGGAGACCTTCACGTGGCTCTGCGCGCCGAGGTTGTAGATCTCGTCCGGGCGGAGCTTCTTGAGCAGGTAGTTGAGCGAGGAGGCGTCGTTCAGGTCGCCGTAGTGCAGGAACAGCCGGCAGTCCGGCGTGTGCGGGTCCTGGTAGATGTGATCGATCCGCTCCGTGTTGAAGGAGGAGGAGCGGCGGATGATGCCGTGGACCTCGTACCCCTTCTCGAGCAGCAGCTCCGCGAGGTAGCTGCCGTCCTGCCCGGTGATGCCGGTGATGAGCGCCTTCTTCACTTGATGCCCCCTCTGTTCTTCTCGAACCACTCCACCGTCTCCTTCAACCCTTCCTCGAACCCGATCCGGGCCTTCCAGCCGAACTCGCGGAGCGCCTTCGAGGTGTCGAGCATCCGCCGCGGCTGGCCGTCCGGCTTGGTCCTGTCCCAGACGATCTCGCCCTGGAACCGGCAGGCCTTCGCCACCAGCGGGACGAGGTCCTTGATCAGGATCTCGAACCCTGCCCCGAGGTTGACCGCCTCGCTCTTGTCGTACCGCTCGGTCGCGTCGCAGATGCCGGCGGCGCAGTCGCGGGCGTGGAGGAACTCGCGCGAGGCCGCGCCGGTCCCCCAGACCACGACCTCCTCGTCCCCCCGCTCCCGCGCCTCGACGCACTTCCGGACCAGCGCCGGGATGACGTGCGAGGTGTGGAGGTCGAAGTTGTCGCGCGGGCCGTAGAGGTTGACGGGGAAGAGGACGACCGAGTCGAAGCCGTACTGCTGCCGGTAGGCCTCGCTCTGGACGAGGAGCGCCTTCTTCGCGATGCCGTACGGGGCGTTGGTCTCCTCCGGGTAGCCGTTCCAGAGGTCGGCCTCCTTGAAGGGGACCGGGCAGAACTTGGGGTAGGCGCAGATGGTGCCGAGCGCGACCAGCTTCTTCAGCCCGACCTGCCGCCCGACCTCGATGAGCTGAACGCCCATCATGAGGTTGTCGTAGAAGAACTTGCCGGGGTTGTCCCGGTTGGCGCCGATGCCGCCCACCTTGGCGGCGAGGTGGATGACGAGCGTCGGCTTCGCGTCGCGGTAGAGCCTCCGCACGGCCTCCATCTCGACCAGGTCGTACTCGCTGGAGCGCGGGACGAAGATCTCCTTCGCGCCGCGCTGCCTCAGCTCGTCGAGGAGGAAGGAGCCGAGGAACCCGGCGCCGCCGGTGACGACTATCCGCTCTGTTGGCCAGTGGATGGGCATGGCCGGCGGAAATTACCCGGTCCGAAGGGCCCACGCCAGTCGTCAGACCGCCACGAACCCGGGCAGCTTCTGCAGCGCCTCGTCGAAGGTGGCGACGGCTTCGCAGCCGGCGGCGCGAGCGGTCGCCGCGATGAGGTGGTCGGCGAAGCCTCCATCGCCGCGCGCCTGCGCGGCGATCGCGTCGCCGACGGCGTCGGGATCGCGAAAGATCAGCTCGTCCACCTCCGTGAGCGCCGCGATGGCGGTGACGACTCCGGCGCGGTCGAGGCCGTAGGAGGCCCGGAGGACCCAGGCGAACTCGCAGAGCACGATGTCCGGCACGAAGAGCCGCTCGCCGGATGCGCGCGCGCGCTCCAGGAGCCGGACCGCCTGCTCCGTCTGCCCGGGGTCATCCGCAACCGCTATGCGGACCAGGACGTTGGTGTCGAGCGCGATCACTCCTCGGGCTCCCGCTTGCCGAGGAACCGGTCCACGACCGCGCGCTGAATCGCCTCGTCCATCTCCTCCACCGTCACCGGCGTCGTCCGCTTCACGAGGTGTTTCATGAAGCCGACCATGTCGAGCAGGCTCCGGTTCTGGGCGCGGAGGTGCACACCGCCGTCGGCGTCTACCCAGAAGTGGATTCGGTCCCCAGTCTTGAGCCGTAGCTTCTCCCGGATCTCCTTTGGGATCGTCACCTGTCCTTTCGAAGTCAGCGTCGCGGTCGCCATCGCCTTACCTCCAGTATCATTCCTTACATCAGCGTAAGGAACGGCGTAGGAGGTTACAAGGGCCGGGTGGGGGACAGGCATCAAGATGCTCCTGTAGCGCCCTTCTGCAGAGACGGGACCTGCCGGGGACGTGTGATTACGGTCGGTTGTAGGACCGGCGGCGGTCGAGAGTCAGCCCCCAGGTGCACGGAGCGGCCGAGCCGCGGGTCAGTGGTTCAGCGCGCGCTCCAGCGCCGCCGCCTTCAGCTTCGCGAGCCGCTCGTCGTACGCCCCTGGCTTGGCGCTCGGCAGGCGCGCCGCGCGCTCCAGCGCGTCGATCGCCAGGTCGAAGCGTTCGACGTCGGCCGCGAACCGCGAGACCGCCTCCAGCGGCCCGACGCTCTCGCGGTCGGTCGCCGCCGCGTCCTGCGCCGTGGCGAGCGCCTCCGCCAGCCGCCCCTGGTCGGAGTAGCTCCGCGCGACGAGGAGCTTCTTCTGGGCGAGCGCCGGCCCCTCCTGCGCGACGATCTGCTCGAAGACGGCGCGCGCCTGCGACGGTCGCTTCGCCGCGAGGTGGCGGAGACCGAGCGGGACGAGGATGGCCCCCTTGCCCGGCAGCCGCCCAGCCCCCTTCTCCAGCTCGGCGATCCCGGCCTGCGCGTCCCCCAGCTTCTCCAGCGCCTGCGCGGCGACGAGCCAGCCGGACGGGTTCTCGGGCGCGAGCCGCTCCAGCTCGCGGGCGAGCTTCAGCGCCTCCGCGGCGTCGTCCAGCTCCAGGGTGACGCGGGCGAGCCCGGCGAGCGCGCGGGGATCGAGGAACCCCTCCCACGCGCGCTTCCACGCCTCGCGCGCCTCCGGCGGCCGCTTCGCGAGGAGGACGGCCGCGGTGATGAGCCCGTCAATCGTCTCCGGTGCGACCTCGAGGAGCTGACCAGGCTCGGGGAAGCGCCGCAGCGCCTCCGCCAGCGCCTCGCGGTCGCCGTACAGGAAGGCGAGCCGGTACTCGCGCTTCGCGAGCGACGCCTGGCGAGGCGGCGAGGCAGCGGGCGGCGTACCGGTGCGGCTCGGGCGCGGTCGGGTTGCGCGCCATCGCGCGGACGAGCCACGGCAGCCCCTCCGCGCACTTCCCGGCGGCCACGATCCGGACGCCCGCGGCGGCGGGAGGGAGCCAGTCGGCCGGGCGCCACCCGAGCGCCTTCCCTGCGAGCGCCGTCGTCTCCTGGACGCTCCCGGCCCTGGAGATCCGCTCGGCGACGTCGTCGCCGACCGCGCGCGCGTGGATCCGGTAGCCGGCCGCCGCGAAGGCGGAGAGGGCGGCGATCCCGGCCAGCCCGGCCACGCGCGGGACGCGGACGCGCGGCATCGCACGCGAGGCGAGGCCGAGGACGATGGCGAACGGGAGCGCGACGCCGACCAGCTCGAACGAGAAGTCGACCAGGTTGTGGGCCGCGACGCCGGCCGCGCCTGCGAGCGCCCCGATCATCGGGCGCGACAGCTCGCGCTGCCGCGCGGCGGCGAGCCACGCCCAGCCGAAGAGGACGAGGAGGGCGAGTCCCGGGAGGACGCCGACGTCCACCGGGAGCTGGAGCCAGGTGTTCTCGAGGTGCGTGAAGGTGACCTGCGCCGACTCGGTCTTGAGCGACGGGTAGACGGTGGCGAAGGCGCCGCGTCCGATGCCGGCGACCGGGAACTGCCGCACGAGCCGCAGCCCGTCGGGCCAGAGCGAGGGCTTCACCTCGGCGGCGGCACCGGAGAGCGTCTCCAGCTCGATCAGGACCGGCTCCAGCGCAAGCCAGGCCGCGATGGCGAGCGCGGAGGCGACGCCGACCGGGAGGGCGAGGGATCTCGCGAGGACGTTGGGTGAGGGGGTGCCAGGAATGAGGGGGCGACCCTTCGCCCGCCGCTCCCACCCGAAGAGCGTGATCGACAGCGGCGTGTGCCCGTGCAGCACCGCCAGCGCCGACGACACCGCGGCAGCCACGAAGAACGCGGTGATCCCCCCGCGCGACAGCGACAGGAAGATCCCGACGACGGTGAAGGCGAAGACCGCCAGCCACCCGGCCCGCTCCTTCCCGCGCGCGCGGAGCGCGAAGCCGAAGGCGGGCCACGCCGCGAGCTGGAGGAAGCCGGCGAGGTGGTTGGGGTTGACGAAGGTGACCTTCGGGACGAGCAGGGGGCCGAAGCCGAAGAGGGCCGCCACCATCCCGAGGACCGACGCGGCGAGGCCGGTGTACGCGATGGCCCGCAGCAGCGTCTCCCCGCGCTCACGCTTCTCGCCCAGCCAGGCCGCCGCGGCCGCCGCTGCGGCGACGGCCACCGCGACCACCAGCAGCATCGCGGTCTCCCCGGGGGCGAGCGAGAGCGGGCGCCACGCCGGCCACCGCCCGACCGGAGCGAGCGTCTCCTCGAAGAGCGCCGCCGCGTTGGGGGAGAGGAGCCGCAGGAGCGCCGGCGGCAGGGGGACGAGCTGGAGCGCGACGACGAGCGCCCCAGCGGCGAGGCCGACTGGAAGGAGCGGCAGCCCGGGCGTCTCGACCGGCACCGGCGTCGCGCCGGGGAAGGCGGCGCGGCGTCCCCGCGGCCACGAGAGGGCGAGGGCGACGAGCGCGGCGAGCGTCACGCCCGCCGCGACCAGCGGCTCCACGCCGCCGAACCTGAGCGCGCCGACTGCGACGGCGACGGCCAGGAGCGACGCGGCGGCGGTCTTGCGGCGCGAGCGGGAGCCGGGTGGCACGGGGCGATGCTAGCACCGGATGGGGCCCGGCCAGGTGGCCAGTCTCCGGTCCGGACCGATCGGAGGTACGTTCGGTGGCACAGCCATGGCGAACGCTCGAAGAGGCATCATCCTGGCCGGCGGCGCGGGGACGCGGCTCTACCCCGCCACGCTGTCGGTGTCGAAGCAGCTGCTCCCCGTCTATGACAAGCCGATGATCTACTACCCGCTCTCGGTGCTGATGCTCGCCGGGATCCGGGAGGTCCTGATCATCTCGACGCCGCAGGACACCCCCCGCTTCGAGCAGCTCCTCGGGGATGGGAAGCCGTGGGGCATGCGCTTCGAGTACAGGGTGCAGCCGAGCCCGGACGGGCTCGCGCAGGCCTTCATCCTCGGGGCCGACTTCGTGAAGGGCGGCCCCTCCTCCCTCGTCCTGGGCGACAACATCTTCTACGGCCACGACTTCCAGGAGCTCCTGCGTGACGCCAGCGCGCGAACGAGCGGCGCCACGGTCTTCGCCTACGCGGTGAACGACCCCGAGCGCTACGGCGTGGTGGAGTTCGACGGGGAGCGGCGGGCGGTGAGCCTGGAGGAGAAGCCGGCGAAGCCGAAGTCGCGGTACGCCGTGACGGGGCTCTACTTCTACGACGAGGAGGTCGTGGAGCTGGCGCGGTCGGTGCGGCCGTCGGCGAGGGGCGAGCTGGAGATCACCGACCTGAACCGGCTCTACCTCGAGAAGAACCGGCTCAGCGTCGAGATCATGGGGCGCGGCTACGCCTGGCTCGACACCGGCACGCACGACTCGCTCCTCGACGCTGGCCAGTTCATCTCCACGATCGAGAAGCGACAGGGGCTCAAGATCGCGTGCCCCGAGGAGGTGGCCTGGCGGCAGGGCTGGATCGACGACGCCCAGCTCGAGCGCTGCGCCGCGGCCCTCGGGAAGTCGACCTACGGCGACTTCGTGAGCGGCCTGCTGCGGAGCCGGGTCTACTGATGAAGACCCGGCCCACCGCCATCCCCGACGTCGTCGTCGTCGAGCCGAGGGTCTTCGGCGACGCGCGCGGCTTCTTCTTCGAGAGCTTCAACCAGCGCCACTTCGAGGCCGCGGCGGGGCGGTCAGTCCAGTTCGTGCAGGACAACCACAGCCTCTCCGCGAAGGGCGTGCTGCGCGGCCTGCACTACCAGCTGCCGAGCCCGCAGGGGAAGCTCGTGCGGGTGGTCCGCGGCGAGGTCTTCGACGTGGCGGTGGACCTCCGGCGCGGCTCCCCCACGTTCGGTCGCTGGGTCGGAGAGACGCTGTCCGCCGAGAACAAGCGGCAGCTCTGGCTCCCGGAGGGGTTCGCCCACGGCTTCCTCGTGCTCTCCGCCGAGGCGGAGTTCCTCTACAAGGCGACCGACTACTACCACCCCGAGCACGAGCGCTGCATCCGCTGGGACGACCCTGCGCTCGCGATCGCCTGGCCGGCGCGCGGGCTGCCGCCGATCGTCTCGGACAAGGACGCGAGGGGCTGCGCGCTCCACGAGGCGCAGGTGTTCGAGCGCACCGGGCTCCCGAGATGAACGTCCTCGTGACCGGCGGCGCCGGCTTCATCGGCTCGAACCTCGTGCGGCTCCTGCTGGCGGAGCGGCCCGACTGGCGCATCGTCAACCTCGACAAGCTCACCTACGCCGGGAACGCGGAGAACCTCGCCGACCTGGAGGGGAGCCCGCGCTACCGCTTCGTCCGCGGCGACATCTGCGACGGGGGGCTCGTCGCGGAGCTCTTCCGCGGCGAGGAGATCGACGCGGTGATGCACCTCGCGGCGGAGAGCCACGTCGACCGGTCGATCCTGGCGCCGTCGATCTTCATCGAGACCAACGTGCGCGGGACGCAGGTCCTGCTGGAGGCGGCGCGCGAGTTCGGCGCGAAGAGGTTCCTGCAGGTCTCGACCGACGAGGTCTACGGGTCGCTGGGTCCGACCGGGCTCTTCACCGAGAGGACGCCGCTGGAGCCGTCGTCGCCGTACTCGGCCTCGAAGGCCGCGAGCGATCTCCTGGCGCTCGCGTACCACCACACGTTCGGGCTCCCGGTGGTGGTGACGCGCTGCTCGAACAACTACGGGCCGTACCAGTTCCCGGAGAAGCTCATCCCGCTGATGATCGCGAACGCCGTCCGCGACCTCCCGCTGCCGGTCTACGGCGACGGCATGAACGTCCGCGACTGGATCCACGTCGAGGATCACGGCCGCGGGCTGCTCGCGGCGCTGGAGCATGGCCAGGCGGGGCAGGTCTACAACCTCGGCGCGTCCAGCGAGCGGCGCAACATCGACATCGTCAAGCAGGTGCTGCGGCTGGTGGGGAAGACCGAGGAGCTCGTCCAGTACGTGAAGGACCGCCCCGGCCACGACCGCCGCTACGCGATCGACGCGACGAAGGCGGCCGCGGAGCTGGGCTGGAGGCCACGGCACCAGTTCGAGGACGCGCTGGCCGCGACGGTGCGCTGGTACCTCGAGCGCAGGGCGTGGTGGGAGCGGATCATCTCCGGCGAGTACCTGAAGTACTACGAGCGGCAGTACGGGGCGCGGTGATGCGGGTCGCGGTCACCGGGGCCAATGGCCTCCTGGGGGGAGAGGCGGTGGCGCAGCTCGCCGGCCGCCACGAGCTCCTCGCGCTCGGCCGCGGCCCTTGCCGGCTGCCGCCGGGCCCGTATCGGTGGGTGGACGCGGATCTGGGCGACGGCCGCTCGGTCGAGGCGGCGCTGCTGGAGTTCCGGGCGGAGGCCGTGCTGCACGCCGGCGCCCTCACCGACGTGGATGGCTGCGAGCGCGCCGCGTCCCTCGCCTGGCGCGTCAACGTCGGCGGGACGGAGCAGGTCGCGCGCGCGTGCGCCGCGCTCGGTGCCCGGCTCGTGGCGGTCTCGACCGACTACGTCTTCGACGGGAGGGATGGCCCGTACGCCGAGGAGGACCTGCCGAACCCGCAGGGTGTCTATGCCCGGACGAAGCGCTGCGGCGAGGAGGCGGCGCTGCTCCTCGCTGACGACTGCGCCGTCGCGCGGGTCGCCGTCGTCTACGGCGGCCGGGCGGGGGCGCGGAGCACGTTCGCGACGCAGGTGGTCGAGAAGCTCTCGCGCGGCGAGCCCGTGAGGGCGTTCAGCGATCAGCTCGTCTCCACCACGCTCGCCGCGAACGGCGCGGCCATGTGCCTCGAGCTGCTGCTGGAGCAGGACTACCGGGGCGTGCTGCACACGAGCGACGCGACGGTCCTCGACCGGGTGGAGTTCGCCCGGCGGGTTGCGGGCCGGTTCGGGCTGGTTGGCGAGATCGTCCCGGTGAGGACGTCCGACGTGAAGCTCCTCGCGCCGCGCCCCCTGAAGGGCGGGTTGAGGGTGGAGCGCGCGACGCGGCTGCTGAAGCACGCCCCGCTTCCGCTCGAGGCCGCCCTGGACCGGTTCTTCGAGGAGATGGCGAGCAGGGGATAGCCGGGAGACGAGCTATTGCGCCATATGAAGCCCATGGCATTATAAAGGCGCAATGACCACCGGATACCCCCCCCTCGAGGTCGGCCAGCTCCGTCTGGCCTTCGCCGCGCTCGACCGCGCCCTCGATCGCCCGATCACCCTGATCGTGGGGGGCGGCACGGCCATGCTCCTGGCCTACAGGCTCCCGGTCCGGACGACCGACGTGGACGCCTACCCCCGGGAGGCCAGGCTGGAGGAGATCCAGCCGGCCATCCGCGCGGTCGCCCGCGAGCACGGGCTCGCCCCCGACTGGATCAATCCCCACTTCGAGACCTTCGCCTTCGTCCTCCCGCCCGACTACGGCACGCGGCTGCGCCCCATCCACGAGGGGGAGCGGCTCAGGGTCATGGCGCTGGGGGTCGAGGACCTGCTGGTGATGAAGTGCTTCGCCGGGCGGGAGAAGGACGTGGGGCACGCGCGCGCGCTCCTGAAGCGCGCCCCGGACCTCGGGCTCGTCGAGCGGAGGATCCAGGAGCTGGCGGAGAGGGGGATCCGCGGGGCGCAGGACGCGCTCGACTTCTTCGATGACATCCAGGGCTCCGAATGACAGCCCGCCTCGACGACGTCCCTCGCGACGAGCGTGAGCTGGCCAGGCTCTACCACGAGCTCGCCCGGGCGGGCGCGCGAGCCGAGGGGCGCCGGTACCCCTGGCGCCACGGCTCCCCGTCGCCCGAGGAGCTGGTGGTCCTGGCGGCGCAGGCGGCCCGCCACGATCCCCGGCTCCTCTGGGTCGTGGTCGAGCTGCTCGCCCGGTCCTACGAGCGCTTCAACCCGCTCTCCCTGCGCCGTGCCGCCCTGCGCGCGCGCTGGCCGGCGGCGCTTGCCGTGGCGCTGGAGTTCGCCCGGCAGGCGGCGCCGTCGGCGGAGCTGGACGACTACTCGCGCTTCGTGACCGCGGCCATCGTCCCGGCGCGGGGCGAGCGCTTCTTCATGGGGACGCGAGCTTTCGGTGGGGCCCTGGCGCGCCGCGACGCGGAGGAGTCGCTCTCGGAGTACAAGCGGTGGGGTTACCTCGCGCGCGAGGCGCCCTTCGCGAAGGAGCTGGGCAGCCCGGCGCGGGGGACCCTGGAGCGGAACGAGCGGCGCAACCTCCTGCGCCGGCTCGCGGAGCGGAGGGGGAGCGTCAGCCTCGCCGAGTACCTCGAGGCGCTCCGCGGCACCGTCTCGCGCCGCCAGGCGCAGCGCGACCTGCGCGACGCCCCCTTCCTCGTGAAGCGCGGAAATACGCGCGGGGCGAGCTACGTCGTGAAGTGATCCGGTCGCCGCCCCCTGCGCCACCGGTTGTTCCTGCTCCCTGCGGCGTCTATCCTGACGCCCATGGAGCGCGACACGGCCCCCGCGGTGGCAGCCAGGTACGACGCGATGCTCGGCGCGCTCTCGGGCGCCCGAAAGCTCGAGATCGCCGCCCAGCTCACGCAGGGCACCCGCGCGATGGCGGAGGCCGGCCTTCGGAGCCGCCATCCCGGCGCTGACGACGGGGAGATCCGTTGCCGGCTCGCCGCCCTGCTCTATGGCCGCGCGGCGGCCGCGCGGCTCTTCGGCAGCGTGCCCGACGACGTGCCCTGAGAGGTCGACGTGGACGTGGTCGAAGTCACGCTCCTCGTGACCCGGGCGCTGGAGAGCGCGGGCGTCGCGTACTTCCTGGGCGGGTCCCTCGCCAGCTCCTTCCAGGGCGAGCCGAGGTCCACGAACGACGTCGACCTGGTGGTGGACCTGGCGCCGGAGCAGGTCGGCCCATTCATCGCCGCGCTGGGGCCCGACTTCGACGTGGACGAGGAGGCGCTTCGGCGCGCGGCGCTCGATCGCACCTCGTGGAACATCATCTACGCGCCCGCGGTCACGAAGATCGACCTGTTCATCCTGAGGGAGGCCCCCTTCGATCAGGCGGAGTTCGCCCGGCGGAGGCGCATCGACGTGCGCGCAGGGGAGAGCCTGTTCATCAAGAGCCCCGAGGACTCGGTCCTGCGAAAGCTGCTGTGGTACCGCGCCGGCGGCGAGGTCTCGGATAGACAGTGGCGCGACGTGGTCCAGGTGCTTCGGCAGTCGCGGACGGTGCTGGACGCCTCGTATCTGGACGGGTGGGCCGGCCGGCTCGCGCTCGGCGACCTCCTCGCCCGCGCGCGGGGCGATGCGGCGAGGTCCTGAGCCGCGCACGGCGCGGGCGAGAGCGCGGCGCGCGAGGGCGAGCCACGCCCTGAAGTGACCTTGCCCCGTGCATCTCATGCAACTATAGTAGTTGCTGGAGATGCCACCATGGCCACGAAGATCTCGACCGCCGACGTTCGCCTCCGGATCGGAGACCTGCTGAACCGGGTCGCGCTCCGTGGAGACGAGTTCGTCATCGAGCGCAAGGGCAAGCCGATGGCAGCGCTGGTCTCCGTGGAGCGCCTCGAGCAGCTCCGCCGCGTCGCCCGCAAGGGGCTGCTGGAGTTCCTCACGACGCCGGTGGAGAGCGACCTGACCGACGACGGGGCGATGGAGCTGGCGCTCGAAGCCCAGCGCTGGGCGCGTGCCCAGGCTCGCCGTTCGCGGCGCAGGAAGTAGGCGGTGCTCCGGGTCGTCGTCGACACCAACGTCCTGGTCAGCGCGCTCATGAAGCCCGCGAGCGTGCCGGGCCTGCTCCTCACCCGGCTCGTGAAGGACGAGGCCTTCGAGCTGGTGCTGTCGGCCCCGATCCTGGAGGAGCTGCGCCGGGTCGTGAGGTATCCGTCCGTCCGCAAGCGCATCAAGGGGAGCGACGACGAGCTGGACCTTCGGATCGCCATGATCGACACGGTCTCTTCCCCGGTGGACGTGACGGGCGCCGTCTCCGGCGCGGTTCGAGACCCCGACGACGACGCGATCCTCTCCACCGCCGTGGAGGGGCGCGCGGACTTCGTCGTCACCGGCGACGATGACCTCCTCTCCCTCGGCCAGTTCGAGCGGATCCGTATCGTGACGCCGCGCGCGTTCCTGGCCCTGATCGATCAGGAGTCGGGGCAGCCGGGCTCCGTCAGCGAGTCCATCGGCAGGTGGACGGCTCGACGTGGGGCGCGGCGAGCGACAGTAGCCCCCCCCTTTCGCAGGACCCCACGTTCTCGACTCACGTCCGGGATCCGCCTAGACTCGGGCGGTTTCGGGGGCAGCGGGGGCAACCCCGCGCCGTCACCGCAAGGACTCGATGCCAGCCAACCAGGAGAGCGAAGCGACGGCACGACCGGCCGCGGACGGGGACGAGATCGATCTGCGCGAGTACTGGCGCATCGTCGTCCGGCGGCGCTGGATCATCGGCGCGGTCTTCGCGGCGGCGGTGGTGCTGACGCTCCTCTTCACGCTGCGCCAGCAGAAGATCTACGCGGCGGCGGCGACGCTCATCATCGACCTGAACGCCCCGCGCGTCCTCGACAAGGAGGACGTGAAGGAGGTCGTGGACTCGGGCACCGGCGGCTACTGGTACTCGAAGGAGTACTACGAGACCCAGTACAAGGTGATCCAGAGCCGCGCCGTCGCGCAGCGCGTCATCGAGAAGTTCCAGCTCGCGCGCGACCCGCGCTTCCTCGGGCTCGACCACCTCAAGGACCAGGGGAAGATCGAGGCGGCCATCTCGAAGCTCGACCCGATCACGGTCCTGCAGGAGCGGGTGAAGGTCCTGCCGGTGAAGGACTCGCGCGTCGCGCGGATCCAGGTGGAGGACCGCGACCCGAAGTGGGCCGCGACGCTCGCCAACGGCCTGGCCGAGGCCTACATCACCGAGAACCTCTCGGTGAAGACCAACACGACGCAGGGAGCGTCCGACTGGCTGGAGCAGCAGCTAGGCGACCTCGAGCAGAAGCTGGGGAAGAGCAGCAAGGAGCTCTTCGAGTTCAAGAAGTCGAAGGACATCGTCGCCACCACCTGGGAGGACCGGCAGGGGATGGTGACGCAGCGGCTGGTGGCCATCAACGCGGCGCTCACGAGCGCCCGCGTCCAGAAGGCCCAGCTCGAGGCGCGGAGCGAGCAAATCGCGGCGCTGGGCGAGGCGCTGGAGAAGGGGGAGGCGGCCTCGGAGGCCTTCGCCATCGTCGCCGAGTCGCGGACGGTGCAGGAGCTGAAGGTCGGCTACGCGCGGGCGCAGGTGGAGTGCGCCGACATGCGGGCGAAGTACCTGGCCGACTACCCCAAGCTGGAGTCCTGCGAGGCGAGGCTCGCGACGGCCCGCGGCGCGCTGCACCGCGAGGTGAAGACCATCCTCCAGGGGGCCCGACGCTCCTACGACGAGGTGGTCCAGACCGAGAAGAAGCTGCTGGCGCTGCTGAACGAGACCAAGTCGGACGCCTTCGGCCTCAACCAGTACGAGCAGGCCTACCTGGAGCTGAAGCGGGCGCACGACAACAACCAGCGGCTCTACGACCAGGTGCTCGGGCGGCTCAAGGACGCGAGCGTCACCGGCATGATGCAGATGTCGAACGTCCGGATCCTGGACCGCGCCGAGCCGCCGGAGCGCCCCGCCTACCCACGCCCAGCGCGCAACCTGGCGCTGGCCATGCTGCTGGGGCTCGCCGGCGGCATCGGGCTCGCCTTCCTGCTGGAGATGCTCGACACGACCATCACCACGCGCGAGCAGGTGGAGGAGCGGCTGGGGCTCGCCTTCCTGGGGATCATCCCGTCGATCGAGCAGACGAAGGGAGACAAGGAGCGCGACCTCTTCGTCCACGCCAATCCCCGGTCAGCCGCCGCCGAGTGCCTCCGGTCGATCCGGACGAATCTGCTGTTCATGTCGCCCGAGAAGCCGCTCAAGACGATCGTCGTCACCTCGGCGAGCCCGGGCGAGGGGAAGACGACGACGGCGACGGCGCTGGCCGAGGTGATGGCCGACGGTGGGACCCGCGTGCTGATCGTGGACGCCGACATGCGCCGGCCGCAGCTTCACAAGGTCTTCGAGTTCCCCAACGACGTCGGCCTCTCGTCGCTCATCGTGGGAGACGGGCAGCTCGACCAGGTGATCCGGCCGACGCAGATCCCGAACCTCGAGCGTCCTGACGTGCGGCCCGATCCCGCCCAATCCGGCCGAGCTGCTCCACACCGAGGGGTTCAGCAAGCTGCTCCAGGCGATGGCGCAGCGCTTCGACCGCATCATCATCGACTCGCCGCCGGCGGGGGTGGTGGCGGATGCCGTCGTCATCTCGACGCAGGTGGACGGGACGCTGGTCGTGCTGAAGGCGGGCCAGACGTCGCGGGATGCCGCGGTGCGGGCGGTGCGGTCGATCCTGGACGTGAAGGGGAAGATCTTCGGCGCGGTGCTGAACGACCTCGACCTTCAGGATCAGCGGTACGGGCAGTACTACCAGTACTACCGGTACGGGTACTACGGATCGCCCAAGGAAGAGGCCAAGGCTTCCTGACGAAGGGAGAGCGGCGGGCACCCCAGGCAGACCAGCCCTGCAGCCGCCGGGGCAATCGGCCATCGCGCATCACGCGCACAGCCAGGAGAACCGTTGGATCTCACGCTGTTGATCGTCGCGGGTGCCACGCTCGTCCTTTCCGGTTGGGTTCTGCGGAACGCGCGGCGCAGCGACGTCGTCTCGCCCTACCTCGTCGTCTCGCTCTGGTTCGTGCTCCTGCTCTGGTACGCGGTGCCGACCTTCCTCGTTGCGCCGTTTGCAGACGAGCATCGTCGGTTGTCCGGGGGTCTGGCGCATGACTACCTAACTCTCCTCGTGATTGGTAACGGGGCCTTCCTCGGAGCCGTGTCGGTATTGCTCGTGCGCCGCCCGTTCTTTAGCCTGCTTGCGTCACCGGGCAAGCGGCCTCCTTCTGTTGCCGACATGGAGTGGGCGGTACTGCTGTTCGTGACGGCGGGATTCGCCTTGGAGCTATGGACCTCGACCCTGTTCGGCGAGACCTACTTGGAGAGGAACGCGTTCCAGACGACGCAGCAGGACTCCGGCGCTTTTGCGGCGGCAGGTACGATTGCCTTCTCCTCTGCCCTCGTGACGAGCGTCACGCTTGCCTACCTAACTGGCGATGCCGCGACCCAGGGCGGGAAGAGGAGGTTGCCGACCGTAGCGGCCTGGGCCTGGCTCGCGTACATCTGCGTGGTCGTACCGTTGCGAGGGGCACGAATCGCCATGCTCATGCCGCTCGTTCTGGTCGCATTCGCGGCCGTGCGGTCGCAGTGGTCGCTCGCGAGAGCCGTGAAGTGGCTCATCATCTCCGCGCTCACCATCGTGGCCGGCGGCTCCGCGTCGATCTTCATCTCGGGTGCTCGAGCCGGGGGCACGTTCTCGCTATCAGGGGTCTTGGAGAGTAGTGCCGAGTCCATGACGACGAACTCGTCCCGTTTCTGGGTTGCGTTGACCGGCGAGGTTACCGAGAAGTTCAACAACCCCCTCGGCGGCACTCTGCTCCTGGCGAAGGAAGGACCCGAAGCGGCCGGCCTGGCTCCTTTCGTTGGCTCTGTTCTGTCCTTCGTCCCGAGATTCATCCTGCCCGATAAGCCGGTCCCCGGGAGCGCCGACGGTACCTACGCCGGGCACCCTACGAGGATCGCAGCGGTGCTACTCGGTCACGATGAAGCAGCCGGCAACGTGCAGGTGAGCGCGGCGGCGGTGACGATCTGGGAGATCGGGTACTGGGGGATCCCGCTGCTTGTGCTGGTGAACGCGGCGTACCTCGTCTTCGTGAACTCGATGCTCCTGTCGACGCTGTTGTCCCGTCGCGTGTTGGGGTTCTTCATGCTCGGGGCTCCAGCGTTTCTCACGCTGGTGCCGTCCGTGGACGTTTGCATACAGAGCGTAATACGAGTGGGATTCGTGGCGGTGGTCGTCACGGTCGGTGTGAAGATGGTCCGTGCAGGCGTCCGCGCGAAGCACTCCTCGGTGCGGTCGCTGAAGGCGATGGCTCCTCCGTCAACGCGATGAGCTTGGCGCCCACAATCATCGGTCGGGTGTGGCGTAGCGGCGAGGCACGCGTGGTCGTCGCCTTCTCGCTAGGCAACCTGGTGTTGGCTCTCGTGGGGAACAGGTTGCTCACCGAGTTGGCAGCACCGAACGACCTGGGCACGTTCTACATGTACATGAACGTTGCGCAGTGGATGGCGATCCCGGGCATGGGGGCGTACCACCTTGTCTTTCGGTATTGGCTCTCCGCGAAGTACCAGGGCGCATCGGCCAGCTTCTTTCGGCTGCTCGCTACGGGCGTGGCCGCCGAGCTGGTGCTCATGGGGCTGGCGGTCGCGGTCCTGTCCGTGAGCGGCAGAGTCACCTCCACGGCGGTATTGCTCGCCACCTGGCTTACGGGCGTCGCGATGGCTTCCGGGCAAGCCGTCGCGCCGGTGCCTGCCGCCGAGCGGAAGCGGGCAGTCGTGGGGCTCATGGGGTTTGCATCGACTCCGCTCAGGCACTTCGTGCTCGCGGGGGGCATCGGGCTCTTCGGGCTTCGGGCGGGCAGCGAGATGATCTGGGTCCAGGCAGGGTACTCAGCGCTCGTTGCAGCCTGTGCGTGGCGCATCTTTGCGGCATCCGTCGACTGGAGCCACCGAGCGGCGATCCGGACGGTGCTTGGGCAGGGCGCCGCTCGCGAGATACTCAGGTTCTCCGGTCCGTACGTGGTCTCGTCGGTGCTAATGCAGGTGTGCGGTACCGCGGAGAGGTGGGGCCTGGCCCGCCTGGACAACCCTTCCTCGACCGCCTTGTTCGTGCTGAGCGTAGGGCTTTCCACAGCGGGCGCCAACGCGATCTCGTCACCGCTGCTCTCGTATTTCCAGCCGCTCATCACGGAGGCCGCTAGCAAGATGGACGTCGTGAGCGTGGAAAGGCACCTGCGTAGGCTAACGGTCGCAAGCGCAGCGCTCATGGTCGCTGGGGCGGGCGTCGCCTACCTCCTGGCGCCCTTTGCAGCGGCGCTTCTATTCGGGAAGCAGTTCGCCGGAATCTCGAGCGTCCTTCCGTGGACCGCGGTCGGCGCTTGTGCCTTCGCCCTGGGCCAGGCGCTTGCGATGTACCCCTTTGCGGCACGCGACTCGCTGGGGCCGAACGTGGCACATGGTGCCGCGCTTGGCGTGTACGCGGCGGTCCTTTTCGTCTACCGGCCGTCGGAGGCGCACGCGCTGGCCTTCGCGCGGGTCAATGCTGCGGCGTACCTCGGATACGCGGCCGTCATGGCGCTGGTCGCGCTCAAGTGGTCGAGGCGTTTCGCGCGGCTCGGTGCCAAGGCCTGGGACCTCGCAACGCCGGACCCAGCGGCGTGAAGGTCGAGGAGAAGCCCACGATGGTGCTGACAAGAGGCGTGCCCAAGGTGAAGAGGAGTGATCGATGAGGCGGCCGATCAGCGTCGTCATGCCCGTCTTCAACGGCGAGCGCTTCCTGGACGAGGCGGTGGAAAGTGTCCTGCGCCAGTCCTTCGACGACTTCGAGCTGATCATCGTGGATGACGGTTCTAGCGACCGGACGCCGGACATCCTCCGACGTTTCGCCGAAAAGGATCGACGGCTCCGCGTCGTGACGCAGCCGAACGGCGGAATCGTGAGTGCGCTGAATCGCGGGGTGGCCGAGGCCGAAGGCGAGTTCGTCGCGAGAATGGACGCGGACGACGTCTCGCATCCGAGCAGACTTAGTCGCCAATACGCAGCCATTCGCGCGGACCCCAGCGTCGTGGTGCTGGGCGGTGCCTGTGAGGTGATCGACGAGACGGGAGCCTCCTTAGGCGTTCGAAGGTTTCCAACCGACGGCGTCGATACCGCGCGCAGGATTCTGGGCGGCACAAGCACCATTGCTCACCCGACTGTCATCATCCGGAAGGAAGCCCTGGAGCGGGCGGGCGGGTATCGTGAGCGATTCCGGCACGCGGAAGATGTTGACCTGTGGCTGCGGCTCTCACGGCTGGGAACGATTCGCTCGCTCGGAGAAGTCGTCCTCTCCTTGCGCAAGCACGGATCAAACGTCTCTCTCTTGGAGGGTGGGCGGCGCCAGCTGCGGGCGGGTCTCGCAGCCCGGATCTGCTACCTGAGACAGACCCTGGGAGCCGACGATCTAGGAGACGCTCCCGAGGCAGCGTGGCAGCGCTTTGCGACGTGGCTCGAACCCGTGATCGACCGCATCGCCGCGCAGGAGTCGTGGATCCAGGAGGTACGGGAAGCGCGCGGGCGAGGGGTTCAGATGCGCGACCTGAGGCTTCTGACGCGTGCTGTTGCGCTTCCCGCGGTGGAAAGATGGCTCAGGAGGCGAGCCGGCATCGAGAGGACGCCTTGGAGGAGCGCAGTAGAGAGCATCAAGGTCATTCCCGATGGCCGCGTGGCCTGACAGCCAGGAACCGTCGAGCAAGGATTGGCGTGACGAAGACCCGTACCAATGTGATCCGCTGGCTGGCCGGTGCCCTGTTCTGGTTGGCGAAGGCGGTGACTCCGAAATACCGCACGCAAGTGACGCTGTGCACCTATCCCGACTTCGACGACACGACGCGCGCGTTCGTCGACGCCTTGAGCGGCACTGCGGCAGACCTGGTCGTGCTGACGGAGCCCGACTGCGTTCGTCCCCTGTGGGCTGACCGCGAGCACGTTCGCATTCTGACGCGGAAGAGCGCGCAGGGGATTTGGGCATACTTGACGTCGCGGTACGTCTTCTTCACCCACGGATGCTATTCCTTCCCGTGCCTGTCGGCTCGCCAAGTCATCATCAACCTGTGGCATGGAATGCCGTTCAAGAGAATCGCATACCTCGATCCGGCCAACCCGAGAGCGCTGGTGCCGCGGAGCCACAAGACGATTGCATCGGGCGAAAGCTGGAGGCCCATTGTCGCGCAGGCGTTCGGCCTGGCCGAAAGCGACGTCATTCTGACCCCGCATCCCAGGCTGGATAGGCTGGCGGAGCCGTCTGCTCATCTGCGCGAAGTCCTGGGAAGTCCGCGCCTTCTGGTGGCGTGGCTGCCCACCTTCCGCGCGGCGTCCGTGCGCACGACGGTGGATGGCGACCCGCGCTGCGACGTCGTGAACGACGGCGTTGCGCTCGATGCAGTCGAGCGGGTACTGGAGCGACACGATGCGGTGTGTGTCGTGAAGCCACATCCGATGGCGCAGGTGACGCCGGACGCGTTGAGTCGCTATCGGCGGATTCGACTTGTCACCAACAAGGATCTGGCTGCGGCGAGTGCGAGCGTGTACGAACTGCTTGCAGCTTCGGACGTGCTCGTGTCGGACGTCTCCTCGGTCGTCGTTGAATGGATGGCGCTCGACAGGCCGACGGTGTTGTTCATGGAGGATTGGGCTGCCTACGAGCGCACCCGGGGGTTCATCGTGGATCCCCGCAGCGTGACGGGCCTTCCGATCCTCGAGACCGTCGAGGACCTCTCCAGGGAGCTCGATCGACTGCTGACGCGTGCTGCGACCGACTCCGTGAGTCGCCCGGCGTCGAGATCCGAGTCCTTCACGTGCGAATTGCTGCGCAAGGTCGCCCCGGAGCTCGGTGAACCACGGGTGGGCGCGTGAGCGAGGAGCGAGCGCAGATGAGGTTGACCAACCGATTCACTCGCGTCATGTCCGAGGGACGCCGCTTCATCCCCGAGGTGGACGGACTTCGGTTCGTGGCGATCGCTGCGGTGGTTCTCTTTCACCTCGGCGGATATACCGCGCTCACGAACATGGCGGGCGCACGCGTTCAGCCTGGGGAAGCCTGGTTGCCCCGCTTGCTGAGCATTGGACACTGGGGCGTCCAGCTGTTCTTCGTGCTCAGCGGCTTCCTGCTGGCTCTGCCTTTTGCCAAATGGAGGCTCGGGGTCGGCTCGAAGCCATCCCTGAAGACATACTATCTGCGCCGCCTGAGCCGACTCGAGCCTCCCTATATTGCCGCAATGCTCCTGTTGTTCATCGGCGGAATCCGTTTGTTGGGGACGGCAGGGTTCTCGAGATGGCCCAACCTGCTCGCGAGCCTCGTGTATCAACACAATCTCATCTACGGGATGGCCAGCGTCGTAAACGACGTCGCATGGACGTTGGAGGTCGAGGTCCAGTTCTACGTGCTCGCGCCGTTCCTCGCCGTGGTCTTCTCGGTCAAGGACGCATGGGTCCGCCGCGCGGCGGTGCTCGCCCTGATCCTGGCGGCTCCGGCCATGCGCGGCGTGGTCCCTACCCAGACCCAGGCGCTGCTCACGCTCACCGTGTTGGGGCAGATCGAGTTCTTCGCCGCTGGTTTCTTGTTGGCGGACCTCTTCCTCGTCGATTGGGAGCAGAGGCCGTCCGTCTCCTTGAGGTGGGATCTCGCCTCGCTGGTGGGGTGGTCCGCGGTCGCGACACTGATGCTCCTGGGCCGCTTCGAGGCCTTGCTGCCGCCATGCGTGCTGATGGCCTATGTGGGGGCCTTTCGGGGAGCGGTGTCCAATCGAGTAGTCCGCCTTCGGTGGCTCACGACGATAGGCGGCATGTGCTACTCCATGTACCTTCTGCACGTCGCCGTCATCGCGCACGTGGGGCCGAGGGCTGCTCATCGAATACCGCTGGGCTCCACGTTCATGGCTCGGTTCGCAGTGGAGGCTGCCTTCGCGCTTCCCGCGGTCCTGGCGACCACGTTCCTGTTCTTCATCTTCGTCGAACGTCCCTGCATGGACCCGAAGTGGCCGGCCCAGCTGGCGGGCTGGTTGCGGAAGAAGGTTCGTGGCGATGGCGGCTCCCACCTCGGGCCTGAGGGCGATTTGCTGTCGCGGGAGGAGCAGTCCGGCTAGAACGGTCGAGGCCGCCGTACGTGCTCAACCCACCGCGACGGCCCGATTCGGCCTCGCACGGGACGCACCGGTCACATCTGACAGGAATCAGCGATGTTCAAGAACAAGACCCTTCTCATCACCGGCGGCACCGGCACCTTCGGCAACGCCGTCCTGAAGCGCTTCCTCGAGACCGAGATCCGCGAGATCCGCGTCTTCAGCCGCGACGAGAAGAAGCAGGACGACATGCGGAAGGCGTTCGCCAATCCGAAGCTCCGCTTCCACATCGGCGATGTGCGCGACCCCGGCTCGCTGCGCGACGCGATGACCGGCGTCGACTTCGTGTTCCAGGCCGCGGCGCTGAAGCAGGTCCCGTCGTGCGAGTTCTTCCCGGTGGAGGCGCTGCGGACCAACGCGCTCGGGACCGAGAACGTCCTGAACGCGGCTATCGCCGCCGGCGTCCAGCGAGTGATCGTCCTGAGCACCGACAAGGCCGTCTACCCCATCAACGCCATGGGGATCTCCAAGGCGATGATGGAGAAGGTGGCGGTCGCGAAGTCGCGCGTCGCGGGCACCGCCCCGACCATCTGCGTGACCCGCTACGGGAACGTGATGGCCAGCCGGGGGTCAGTGATCCCGCTCTTCATCAACGCCATGCAGCACGGCAAGCCGATGACGGTCACCGACCCGGCGATGACCCGGTTCATGATGACGATCGAGGACGCGGTCGATCTCGTGCTCTACGCCTTCCAGCACGGGAAGCCCGGGGACACCTTCGTGCAGAAGGCGCCGGCCTGCACGATCGAGACGCTGACCCTGGCGCTGAAGAAGCTCCTCGAGTCGCAGGCCCCGGTGACGGTGATCGGAACCCGGCACGGCGAGAAGCTCTACGAGACGCTGCTGACCCGCGAGGAGATGGCCGTGGCCGAGGACAAGGGGAACTACTACCGCGTCCCCGCGGACAACCGCGACCTCAACTACTCGCTCTACTTCAGCGAGGGCAAGAAGGAGATCTCGCTCCGCGAGGACTTCAACTCGCACAACACGACGCGCCTCGACGTCGACGGCATGTGCGCCCTGCTCGGGAAGCTCGAGTGCGTGCAGAAGGCGATGAAGGGCGAGCCCGTCGAGACGTGAGCACGCGGGTCGTGATCGGTCCACGGTGATGCGCATCCTCATCGTCACGGAGCACTTCTGGCCGGAGTCGTTCCAGGTGAACGACCTGGCGCTAGGACTTCGCGACAGGGGGCACTCCGTCGAGGTCGTGACCGCGCTCCCGAACTATCCCCAGGGGCGGTTCTTCGACGGGTACGGGCTCCTCGGGCCCTTCCGGGAGCGATGGAACGGGATTCCGATCCGGAGACTGCCCGTCGTTCCCCGCGGGCGCGGCGGGGCGCTCTGCCTGGCGGCGAACTATGGCTCCTTCCTCCTCGCCGCGCCGTTCGCGCTCGCTGGAGTGGGGCGCGAGTGGGACGCGGTCCTGGTGTTCCAGCTCACGCCGGTGACCACCATCCTGCCAGCGCTCGCGCTGCGGCTCCGCGGTATTCCAGTGGTCGCGTGGGTCCAGGACCTGTGGCCCGAGACCCTCGCGTCCACCGGGCTCGTCAGGTCTCCAGCGCTGCTGAAGGCGGCGGGCTGGCTTGCCGGGAGCCTCTATCGCCGGTGCGACGCGGTGGCCGTCCAGAGTCAGGACTTCTTCGCGCCCCTCCAGGCGGCAGGGGTTCACCGGGACCGGATCAGCTACCTCCCGAACTGGGCCGACGCGGTGTTCGACCAGCCGCGGGTTCCGCCACCGAGAGCGCCATCCCTGGCAGGATGGCTTCTCCGTCATGTTCGCGGGCAACCTGGGCCGGGTCCAGGCGCTCGAGACGATCCTCGAGGCGGCGACGCTGCTGCGCGACGACGCTCGCATCAACTGGGTCTTCGTCGGTGACGGGTCACGGCGAGAGTGGCTGGCGGAGGAGGTCGGACGTCGAGGGCTCGCGCGCGCCGTCCACCTCGTCGACCGGCGGCCGCTCGCGGAGATGCCGCAGTGGTTCGCCACGGCCGACGCGATGCTGGTCTCCCTCAACCGCGACCCGGTGCTCTCCATGACCATCCCGAGCAAGGTCCAGAGCTACCTCGCGGCGGGGGCGCCGATCCTGGCGTCGCTCGACGGCGCTGGGGCTCGGGTCGTGGCAGACTCCGGTGCGGGCTTCGTGGGAGCGTCCGAGGACGCTGGAGCCCTGGCAGAGAACGTTCGGCGGATGATGGCGCTGCAGCCCGAGGACCGCGCACGGATGGGCGACCGCGGGAGAGCGTTCTACCAGGTGCACTTCTCGCGGGCGGCGTGCCTGGAGTCCATGGAGCGACTGCTGCGTGGTGCCGGAGACCGCGCGCGAGGGAAGGGTGGAGCTGCGTGAGGATCCTGATCTTTGGCGGCGACGGGATGCTGGGCCATGCGCTCGTGAAGGCGTGGCGCGAGCGGCATGAGGTCTTCGTCACCTTCAGGCAGGACGAGGCGGCCTACGGGACGGCGTCCTCCGGTGATCACGGCGCTGTACGGCGTGGACGCGAGGAACCTCCAGGACGTAGTCGGCGCGGTCGCGCAGGCGAGGCCGGACGCGGTCGTGAACGCCATCGGCATCGTCAAGCAACGCCCCACTGCCAAGGAGAGCATCCCCAGCCTGGAGATCAACGCGCTCTTCCCGCACCGGCTCTCCGAGGTGTGCAAGGCGGCGGGCGCCCGGCTCGTCCACCTCAGCACCGACTGCGTCTTCTCGGGCACGAAGGGGAGCTACACGGAGCAGGACCCTGCCGACGCCATCGACCTCTACGGCAGGTCCAAGCTCCTCGGCGAGCTTCACGAGCCGCACTGCCTGACGCTCAGGACCTCGATCATCGGCCTGGAGCTCTCCCGCAAGAAGAGCCTCGTGGAGTGGTTCCTCGCCCAGCGCGGCCCGATCAAGGGGTTCAGGAAGGCGATCTACTCCGGGCTGACGACCGCCGAGATGGCACGCGCGATCGAGCACATGCTGGTGTCGGCGCCGGAAGTCGGCGGCCTGTGGCACCTCTCCTCGGACCCGATAGACAAGTTCGACCTGCTCACGAGGCTCCAGGCGCGCGTCAAGCTGGAGGGGGTCGAGATTCGTCCCGACGACCAGTTCGTGTGCGACCGCAGCCTCGACTCCAGCGCGCTCATGAAGCGCGTCGCGTATCGCGCGCCGTCCTGGGACGCGATGCTCGACGAGTTGGCGGCGGAGATCGCGGAGCGCCCGGCAGGCGCCCGTGGCTCCCCCGACCCCGCTGCATGAAGATCCTCACGCTCATCGGGGCCTTCCTTCCCGGGTTCAGGTTCGGCGGCCCGCTACGCACCATCGCCGGCATGGTCGAGCGCATGCCGGGCGACTACGAGTTCTGGGTGCTCACCCGCGACCGGGATCTGGGCGACGCCGCCCCCTATCCCGGCGTCGAGCGCGATCGATGGATCGAGCGAGACGGCGCGCACGTCCGCTACATGAGCCCCGAACAGCAGAGCCGCGCCGGCGTCGCACGCGCGCTGAGGGAAGCCAGGCCGGACGTGGTCTATGCCAACAGCCTCTTCTCAGGGCTGACCCGCAGCTACCTGCTTGCGCGGCGACTGGGACAGGTGCCGCGCCATCCGCTCCTCATCGCACCCCGTGGAGAGCTCTCCCCGAGCGCGCTCGGCCGGAAGCGTTACAAGAAGTGGCCGTTCCTCCGGCTCGCAGCCCTGTCCGGGTTGGTTGACGGTGCGTCGTGGCAGGCGTCCACCGCCCTCGAGCGTGACGAGCTGCTGAAGGCGTTCGCCGGGCCGCTTCGTGGCACGAGGACCGACGACGTCTTCGTCGCGCGGGACCTCGTCGGAAAGGCGCTGGCGGGCGCGACGAGGTCGCGGGCGAAGGTGAAGGGAGAGGCGCGGCTGGTGTTCCTTTCCCGCATCGTGCCCAACAAGAACCTCGCTCACGCCATCGACGCCCTGGTGCCCGTCAGCGGAGCGGTCACCCTGGACGTGTTTGGGCCTGTCGAGGATCAGGAGTACTGGAGGGCTTGTCTGCGCGCGAGTCGCCGCCTCCCTTCGAACGTGAAGCTCCAGTACTGCGGGGAGCTCCCGCACGAGCGCGTGGGAACGACCCTTGCCGACTACGACTTCCTCGTCCTTCCGACCTGCTTCGAGAACTTCGGCCATGTGATCGTGGAGGCGCTGCACCGCCGCCTGTCCGGTCGTGCTGAGCGACACGACCTCCTGGCGCGGGCTTGAGTCGAAGCGCGCCGGGTTCGATGTCCCCCTCTCCGACATGCAGCTCTGGACCCAGACGCTGCAGCGATGCGTGGACATGGGCGAGGCGGAGCATCTGGCTTTTCGCACGGGTGCCGTAGAAGCGGGTGGCGCGTTTGCCGACGTCGAGGGGGCGATCCGCAGTCGAGGTCGATGCTGGACAAGGTCGCCAGCGGCGGACGCATGAGGCTAGCGCCGCCACGAGTGGCTCGTCTCTGCGACCCGCGCAGCAGGAAGGGATTGGAGGGCTTCGCAATGAGAGTCATGACGGTCGTCGGCACACGCGTCCGAGATCATCCGCCTCTCCCGCGTGATTCCGGTCCTCGATCGGCACGTCGAGCACGCGCTCGTCCACACGGGCCAGAACTACGACTATGAGCTGAACCAGGTCTTCTTCGAGGATCTGGAGATCCGGAAGCCCGACCACTTCCTCGGTGCCGCGGGCAAGACGGCCGCCGAGACGGTCGGCCTCGTGATCGCGAAGGTGGACGAGCTGCTCGCTTCGCTGCGGCCCGACGCCCTACTCCTGCTCGGCGACACCAATAGCTCGCTCGCGAGCTATCCCGCGAAGCGACGGAAGATCCCCATCTTCCACATGGAGGCCGGCAACCGGAGCTTCGACCAGCGTGTCCCCGAGGAGATCAACCGCAAGATCGTCGACCACATCAGCGACGTGAACATGCCGTACAGCGCCATCAGCCGGGAGTGCCTCCTCGCCGAGGGGCTTGCGCCAGATCGGGTCATCAAGACGGGCAGCCCGATGTTCGAGGTGCTCACGCACTACCGGCCGAAGATCGACGCGTCGAACGTTCTCGACCGCCTGAAGCTGGAGCCGGGCAAGTACTTCGTGATCAGCGCCCACCGCGAGGAGAACATCGACGCGCCGGAGCAGTTCACGAAGCTCGTGCGAGGTGCTGAACCAGCTCGCGAAGACGTACGGCCACCGCGTGATCGTCTCCACCCACCCGCGGACGCGGAAGCGGATCGAGGCGGAGAAGGTCACGCTGGATCCGCTCGTCGAGCTGCTGAAGCCGCTCGGCTTCAGCGACTACGTTCGGCTGCAGCTCGCCGCGAAGGCGGTGCTCTCCGACAGCGGGACCATCACCGAGGAGAGCAGCATCCTGAACTTCCCGGCCCTCAACATCCGGAACGCGCACGAGCGGCCCGAGGGGATGGAGGAGGGCGCGGTGATGATGACCGGCCTCGAGTGGCCGACGATTCAGGTCGCGCTGAGCGTCCTGGAGCGGCAACCCCGCGGCGACGATCGGATGCTCAGGACGGTGGCGGACTACATGGCGCCGAACGTCAGCGAGAAGGTCCTGCGCATCATCCTGAGCTACACGGACTACGTGAACCGGGTGGTCTGGAGGACGTAGCCACCGACTCTCGGCGCCGTCAGCGCCTTCAGTTGGGACGTCGACCGCAGTGCCGGGAGACCTCGATCCAGAGCGCGCCGTCGTACTGGAAGTCGACTGATCGGCTGTAGCCGGGCGCCGGGTGGACCATGGCCGAGCCTGTAGCCGAGGCCCACGTCGTTCTTGCCGGGGCCCGCCCGATGCGTTCCGGACCCGAACCGTAATCCGCTCGCCGGTCTGTGATGCGAGGGGTTGGGGACGGCATGGGGTGCGCCGTCGTAATGGTCCGGCGAACGGAATCGCCTTCAAGGAGAGGTTCTCGTGAGGTTGGGAACGCGCAGGACAGTTGGAAGACTCCTCTGCCGTCGAACCCGTCGATCGACAGCACGTCCCTGCCCGGAAGGTTCCCACCACAGAGTCTTCCGGTCCCGTTCGTGGACACCGTCGCTCCGAATGCTGTTCGCGCCGCCTTCCAGAGCACGACGTCGAACGCTACGCCCTCGGCGGCAGTACCGGGTGATGTCGATCGCAGTCAGGCTGGCGCCCTCCAGCCTCACCCCCGCCGTGGTGTTGTGCGAGATGCTCCCAGTCAGGACCTACCAACGCGAAGGACGGCGCGACAACGAGAAGAGGTGCGCTCCGACGAACTGGGACATGCCGTAGGCCAGCGTACGCGTCCAGCCCAATCGTCCCCTTCGCCTGCCCGCGATGAAGTTGACCAGCGACGAGACCGTCCAATCGAGCTTGTACGCGCCCTTTGCGCTCGACCAGGCGTTCCAGTTGGTGCCGGAGACTCCGCCGTTGTATCCGCCCGCCCGCCCCTCGTTCTGGAACCCGTAGCCGTAGTTCTTCGCGGCGATGAGACCATTGACCGCCGTCGTGCGGACCGCGGTACGTCCAGCCGTTGCCGCCGTTGGCGACCTTGATGTTGTCGAAGAAGCTCTCGAGGAGGTCCTCCGGGGTGGAGCCGGGATAGGTAATCGACCTGGTGCAGGATGCCGCCGGACCTGCCGGTCTGCACGACGACGTTCCGCCACGTGCCGAGCGGCCCGCGAGGCGTACACCCAGCCGGTGCTCTGGGCCGCTTTGTCGCCGTCGATGACGCAGTTGGTCAGCTGCACGTAGTTGTCGCCGGCGTAGATGTCCGTCAGTTCGAAGAGCTTCCGGTCAGGGCCGCGAAGTGCCTCCCCTCGACGACCACTACGTCGATCCGGCCACCGCCTTTCAGGACCGTAGCGGCCCGCGCCTGAAGCGCTCCTTGCTCCGACCTTCACGTTGCAGCGCGAATCCCCTGGGGGATGCGCGCCTCTTCCCCGCCGCCGCGGGCGCTGATCGTCTATCGCGGCCTGAATCGCTCCATGTCGGAGGTTGCGCCGTCCCCGACCGCGCCGAAGTCCCTGACGTTCACGACGTCGGCGAAGCGGATCCTGAAGACCGTGGCGAGGTCGAGCCGGTCGCGGTAATCCCAAGCTCCCAGGTACCGCGGTCGGCGCCGCCGGCTTTCCCCGGAAGCGTTCGAGCGCCCCTGGAGCCAGCGTACGCGGCAGCCGGGGAGACGACGAATCACGACGGACGAGGATGCGATACATCACGAATGACCTCTGAGGAGAGGCTGGGGTCGTCAGAAGCTTCGACAATCAGCCCGCCTCGCGGTAACCGTCACGGAGCTGTCGGCCATCTCGACCATCGCAGCGTCCTGCTCCGTGTGTTGTCGATCTCCAGCCGCGCATGGTTGCCCTGGTCGTGCTGGTCAACATCGCCCGCTGGATACGAGATCGAGTTGACCGCGGAGTCGCGGACTCCCTCGACTGTCGTCCGAGCCATCGATGTCGAGTGGCCGCTGATGACCGCTATGACCCCTAGTGGAGCCGCCTCGAAGATCCGCGAAGCTCCGCGGCATTCATGGAATCCGACCGGCCATGCAGAGTCCGTGGTTCCGGTGCCTTCATCATCGTGTAGACAGAGCCGATCGTTCAGCAACGATCGCGGCGAGGTCGTTTCGTGGCCAGCTCGCGCTGCGCGGCGGGGACGTACCTGGACGTTGTTGGTGCCGGTATCAGCGGTCTACCAGGCTGCCGGCCTGGGTAGGTCGTGTCGAGCACCACGAC
>CAWJSR010000021.1:0-6747 GCA_963845515.1 uncultured delta proteobacterium | reverse complement strand
GCGGTTCGCGATCTGGGGTGCCTCAAGAGGCTGCGGGCCCCATCGGCGCGGTACCGTCGCCCCGACTACAGGTCGCTTGGAGCCGCGATCACCGCGCCTCGCGGCCCCCCCGCCGCCCTCGCCGTCTCGATGGGTTACGAGGAGGTCGTGGCGGCCGAGACCAACGCGCCCGGCAGGATCCGGGCGACCTGCAGCGCCACCACGCAGCGGCCGCGGCTCGCCTGGACGCGAGCGCTCGCGGCGCTCCGCTGGGCCGACAAGCATGCCGAGGAGGTCGAGGGGGCGGTTCGACAGGGGTGACGCCAGTCGCGAAGCGCGTCCGGCCACTCGCAGGATCAGACCGGGAGGCTATACTGGCGCCCTCGATGGCCCTCTCCGCCGAAGCCCCGGTCAACCCGTCCATCCTGGTCTGGGCTCGGCACAGCATTGGTGTACCCGAGGCTCACGCTGCGAAGAAGGCGAATGTTCCGCTAGCGCGCCTTCACGAGTGGGAGACGGGGGCGCAGAAACCGTCCATCGCCCAACTTCGCAATCTCGCTGACCTGTACAAGCGTCCGCTAGCCGTCTTTTTTCTCGATGAGGTCCCTCGGGACTTCTCGGTCATGAAGAACTTTCGGCGCCTGCCCGACAGCGACGAGACGAAACTCTCGCCGCAGTTGGCCGCGCAGACCCGCGCGGCCCTAATCCGGCGGGACGTGACGCTTCACCTCCGGACGACGACCGGAGAGACCACTCCTACATTCGACCTGAGCGCTGATCTGCATTCGAGCCCGGCCGCCGTGGCCGCGCGCGTCCGACAGGCTCTAGGCGTCTCGTTCGACGAGCAGGTGGGCTGGTCGAACGAGCGGAATGCGTTCAAGGCGTGGAGAGCCGCTGTGGAGGGAATCGGCGCTCTCGTGTTTCAGGTCACGCGAGTGAAGATCGAGGAGATGCGGGGGTTGTCCGCATTCCAGAAGCCACTCCCAGTAATCCTCATCAATGGTGCCGACTGCTTCCCGGGGCGTACGTTCTCGCTGTTTCACGAACTGGGCCACCTACTGCACCACGAGGTTCACCTCTGCGATGGGCAGAGCGAGTCGGGTTGGACGGGAAAAGGCACGGAGGTTTGGTGCAATGCCTTCGCTGCAAACCTTCTTGTGCCGAGCGACGCCATCACGTCTGAATTTCGTCGCACGGGAAGGGGACCCGCAGGCGAACCCGACTGGAAGGAAACCAAGCGCGTCGCGGCCCTGTTCAAAGTCAGTCAGGAGGTCGTGCTTAGAAGGCTCGTGACTCTCGGCACGCTTTCGGAAGCAGCCTACAAGGGCGCCCGCGAGCACCTTCGGGACCTTGAACATCCGCCGAAGAGGAAGGGGAAGTCCTCGGGGGGCCCCCCTCGCGACGTGGTGGCGGTCTGGACCCACGGCGCTCCGTTCATTCGGAGCGTACTTGAAGCCCTGCATCAGAGAAGCATTACGCTCAGCGACGTCTCGGACTACCTCGACGTGAAGGTCAAGTGGGTTCCGCGCATTCGCGAGCGCGTGTACTTCGGTGGCGGCACGTCTGATGAGGAGCATCCGGACCTGTGATCTACTGCTTCGACACGAGCGGGTTGATCCAGACCTGGAACGACCTGTACCCGCGGGACACGTTCCCGTCTCTCTGGGACAACATCGACGCTCTGGTCGACAAGCAGCGAATAGTCTCGCCAGACGAGGTACTGCGTGAACTCAGTCGACAAGATGACGACCTCCACGCGTGGGCCAAGGCCCGTCCGGGGATGTTCATCAAGACTGATGGCTCGTTCCTTAAGAAGGGCGTGGAGATCATCAACCGCTATCCCCGGATGCTCGACCAGAAGCCGGGTAAGAACGGCGCTGACCCGTGGGTTGTCGCGCTCGCCCTTGACCGAGGCGCTACCGTAGTCACCGAAGAGAAGCCCAACGGCAACATGGTCTCGCCGAAGATTCCGACCGTTTGTCGGGCCGAAGGCGTCAGACACATGAACGTTCTGGAGTTCATCCAGAGCCAGCAGTGGAAGTGGTAACCGGCCACCCCGAGCCAGCGCGGCTTCTCGCCTAGTGAAGTCCGCTGACTCTCCGCGATCGGAGGTTGAAGTGCCCTCAGTTCTCCGGTGCAACTCCTGCGGCACTGTCTACAGCGATCCCGGTGGCCTGCCCCACACCTACGTTTGCCCCTCTTGCCGGAGGAGTGACTTTGTACGAGTCCAGTCACCGCCTACCGGGAGCACAGAGGACTCGACGGCGGCAGGTGGGGTGGCCGGCGCGGCTCTTGGAGCGATGCTTGGCGGACTTCCCGGCGCCCTGATCGGTGGGCTCGTCGGCCTGATCATCGCAAGCAAGGCCAACACTGGCGGGGGGCACTCATGATCTCCTCGGTCGGCGCATGGATGGCTGGACTCGCGTCCAATAGGCAGTCAGCCATTACGTTCGCGAGTCTCATGATTACGCCGCCGACCCTCCTATTCATGACGAGGTGTTTGCGGTGGCACGGCGGCAGGAAGACACCATGGGACACGGGCGCGTTCGGCCTAAACGTCGGCGGCGCGGTAGCGGCCTCCTGGATGATCGTTGAGGCGATTCTCGATGTTGGTGCGCCTCCCGGCCACTGGCGTGTCTACGTGGTGATTCTATCGGTCGCTTTGCTGCACCATTCGCTAGAGAAGTCCTTCGCGCTCTGGAGGGAATCAAGGCGACCGCCGGACGCCAAGGAACCGGCGCAAGAGTCGATCCCCGGTACTTAGCCTGTGAGAGGTTGGCCGCTAAGGCCAACCCGCCTCCACTACCCCCGCTATGTCAGGTCCGAATCTGACGCTCTTTTGTCGGAGGCTTTACTGCCAGTGTTGGCACGGCTTAGGGCTCTCTCGTTGTTGACGCCACGTGAACTCACGAGAGGGATACCAAGATGACGACCAAGACCAAGAAGCCCGCCGCCAAGCTGTCGAAGTCCTCGAAGCCCGCTGCCGCGACCGCGAGCTGTACGTCGGCCCCAGGCCCCGTCGCTTCGAAGCCCGCGCCGGTCGCTGCCCCGGCCCCTGCTGTGGCCGAAGCCGAGGCGGCGCCCGCGGCGAAGTCGAAATCCGCTCCCCGCGCCGTCATCCCGGCCGAAACGAGGCTCACCGCCCTCTTCAAGCCGAGGAGAATCCGGCCCGCCCCGGCACTACCGCCTAGAAGGTCCGGGGCTTACCTCAAGTGCAAGACGGTCGGGGATGGCCAATCATTCCTCCCGTCCAAGGAGGTAGGTCGCGGCCCGCACCCGGGAACGCGGAATTGCGGTGAATCTAAGCTCCTTGACCGCCGCGTCCCCGAAGGCAACGGGGCGCGGGCAACTCTCGTCAGGCTTCTGCGGCGCGCTGAGCAAGTACATGAACTCTGAGTCCGCGTGCACCTCGAAGAGACACCGCTGCACCAAGCCGATGGCTTCTCGCTCCTCCGCGCTCATCGCGGGATCCCACACCACCCGTACGCGACGAGACGCGCCGCCACCTAGGTGAGCGGGAACTACCGGGAATACGATGGTGGCAAAGGCGAGGGCGGTGCCCACCCAAATCAGTAGAAGCTCTCGGCCTAGTCCTCCGGCTGGCGCCCTCGTTACCGCGGTGATTCGCCTTGATGCCTCCGCGAATACATCATCCTCAGTGGGCGTGTCTCGCTCTGCAAGGTGTTGTTCAAGGACTCTGCGAACGACGTGCTTGATTCCGCGGCGGTTGCCGTAACCCAGAGCCATCGCGACTCCGGCTGAGAGTCCTCCGAAGTAGCCAGCCGCACTCAGGGCGCCGCGCAGGTTGACGGCGCCTACCGCGGCGCCTATGGCGGCGGTCCAAGAGATCCAAAGGACGACTTGCTGCTTCCACGACTTACCGGAAAGCAGGAAGCCGGCGCAGAAGGCGAGCCCGTTCAACAGTGCGTACAGAACGCCAGCCGCGAGAAACTGCGTGTAGGACAACGCACCGATAGGCACGCCGCGCCGGTGGTAGTGCAGAACGCAGATGCTGAACCCAGTAATCGCGACGGCTACGGAACCGGGCACGATAAACGGTGCGGCTCGCCGAAGCCGATTCACGGCCGCGCGCTTCCCATAATACAGCTGGCGCCGGGCAACCTCTTCCAAGACGTTGATGTCTAGGCTGTCAATCACCTGCTCCACGCGTGCGCGCAGCGCCTCCTTCGCGCTGTCGTCACGAGGCGGCTCGATTGAACTCATCGCGTCCCCCAGGCTCGCTGCGAGGCGGCGAACCCTCGCTCGTCACGCCCGGTAAGGCTACCACGGACGGGATCCCCAGCCCCTAACTCCACAGCGTCAGGGCCGAATCTGACAACCCATGTCGGCTGGTTTACCGCCAGTGATGGCACGGCGTAGGGCCGGTCGCCGCGCGAAACCCGCCCGGAGCGCCCCGGGGCGGGCTTAGAAGGGAATGTCGTCCGTCAACGGGTTGCGCGGTTCGGGAGGCGTCCCCTCCAACTTCCAGAACGCTCGGACTGGCGCGGGCATGAGCCGGTTGATGGCCTTCGCGCCGTGCTCAAGAAGCTCCTCGTTGAGGATGTGGATGACGTGCACCCCGGCCCGCTGGAGCATCCGGTCGCGCTTCACGTGATCGGGGCTGCCGACATGGCTCGCCCCGTCGATTTCGACTGCCACCAACTGCTTCCCCGTCCAGAAGGCGAAGTCCACGCGAACCATGCGCTGCGGCTCGAAGGAGTAGGTGTCGCTCAGCGGGTCCTGCATATAGAGGTGCGCTTGCGGAAGGGGCGCGAGGGCACCGAACACCCAGAGCGGGTTGTTCCACGGAGCCCCGTACTTGTGATGGTCATTCTTCATCAAGTCCACCTGCGACTGGACCTCCTCGAAGTAGAGATCCAGAAAGCGGCGCTCGAAGTCCGTCCCAATCTCCGCGAACCCGCGCAGGTGGTCGCGCAGGGTGTTGAACGCCTCATCTCGCCCATTGACCGTCGGCAGCTTGTCGGCAAGTAGATCTGGAACGTCCCAGAGGCGCAGCGGCTTCGTCTCGCCGCGGTTGATGTAGGCGATGGGCGATTCGCTCTGGAAGTAGGTCGCCCCGGTCGAGACGCCGCTCACCCGAATCTTCTCAATCGCCCACTTCGGGCACCCAAAGGGAATGATCAGGTGGTTCTCGATCCGGAATGTCGGCATTGCCGATGAGTACACCTCCCCTCTGACGCCCGTTCATCGCCGCGACGCGGAGGCGCGGGCGTGAATCTTGACGCTGCGCCCCTCTGACCACAGTGGGTCTCGGGGGCGCAGCAGCCTCGCGGCTACGGGGAGCGCGCCGCCTCGCGCTGCGCCGTCGCGGGGCGCATCTCCACGTCGATGAGCCCGCTGCGGAGCTTCAAGGTGGAGCCGCTGAGAGCGGCGATGAGCACGATCACGACAACGACGGTCCCGAGGACGGCCGCAGCGGCCCAGTAGGGCGTCAGGTTCGGGCGGGCCATTAGAACGGGATGTCGTCCGCGTCAGCGGGGGAGCTTGAGCTGCGCTGTCAGTTCCTGAGCGGCCTTGGCCTTGGCACGCACTGTCTCCACTTCCTCGCTGGCCGTCCGGATTAGGGCCTCGACCAGCGCAGGGAGGGAGTCCACTGCGCTTAGGCGCGTAGCCCTGCTGGCGTTGACCAGCGGCGTCACCTCAGGAGAGTCCTCGGAGTCGGCGTAACCCGTCTCCCACATAAGGCGCCAAGTCTGGTTGACCTTCCCGAAGGACAGGACCTCGTACCAAGCGGACTCGGGGTCGCTGACGACATTAACGCTGGCGGTCACGCCGAGCTTGAGGTCTGCGATGGCCTTCTCGGCTTCGTACAGCGCCCTATTCAGCTGATCGGTTGCCGAGTTCATCTCGGCTGAGAGCGCACGGGCGCGCGACAACGCCTCGGCCAGCGCCGTGGGTTTGGTGGTCTTAGCCATGTAGAGATTCCTTGCGGTGCAGCGGGCCCGTCAGGGCGAGTCAGGGGAGCGTCAGTGCTTCGCTTCGGTCAGTAGGTGCTGCCGCCGGATCACCCGGCCACTTCATCGGCGCCTACTATACGGGGGGCGCTCGGACTTGGCAAACCGCGGCCAAACTCGCGCCAAATGAGTCCATCTCCTTCAATGAGACACCGAACTGATCCACCCAGGGGCGGGCATGGTGATCCACCCGAGGCCGATCGCCCTTCGGCGCGCGCCCTCGTTGCCGCTCTTCTTGTCGGCGGCGCGGCGACGGGTGGGGCGGGTGCGGTAGCTGTCGCCGGTGATCGCGATCTGGTGGGCGTCGTTGGCGAGGCGGTCGAGGGCCGCGCTCGCGAGTAGCGGCTCGCCGAACACCTCGGGCCACTCGGGGAAGGCGCGGTTCGAGGTGATGATCATCGAGCCCTTCTCGTACCGCTCGGACATGATCTCGTAGAGGTCTTCGGGCGCCGGTGCGCGGAGGGCTTCAGGCCAAAGTCGTCGAGGATGATCAGGTCCGGGCGGGGGAAGCTCGCGAGGCGCCGCTCGTAGGTGCCGTCGGCCCGCCCAGCCGCGATGTGGGCGAGGGCGCGCGCTGCCGTCATGACACGACCTCGTACCCACGCCGGCAGGCCTCGTGGCCGAGGGCCTGCGCGAGGTGGCTCTTGCCGACGCCGGAGGGTCCGACGAAGAACACGTTCTCGTGCGCCGCGACGAAGCGGCAGGTGGCGAGGTCGGCGATCTCCTTCTGCGAGAGCTTCGGACAGGCGGAGAAGTCGAAGGTCTAGAGCGTCCTTCTGCGGGTCGATGCAGA
>CAWJSR010000020.1:0-167064 GCA_963845515.1 uncultured delta proteobacterium | reverse complement strand
CACTTCGCCGTCGAGGAGGCAGACATGTTGAATCCGGCTTCGGTGAGGATTCGAGGTCCTCTCTTGGCGCACGCGCAGGGGTTTTGGGCGGAGTTGCGGCGGCAAGGCTACGCGGCGGAGTCTGCCGGGAATCAGCTGAGGTTGGCCGCCCACCTCGGCCGGTGGCTTCAGGCCAAGGGACTGACGCTTGCCAATCTCAGGGAGGACGTACGTCGCCGAGTTCCTGCGCTCCCGGCGTCGGCGAGGGTACACACACTACGTCGCACGCCGCGCCGTCGCGCCGTTGCTTAACCATCTCCGCCAGGCTGGCGTCATCCCCATGCCGACGCCCATCGTCGACAACTCGGCAGCCGGCCGTCTCACGAGGGAGTACGCCGCGTACCTTCGGCAGGAGCGAGGCCTCGTAGCATCCACCATCCGTGGATATGCCGACTTCGCGGCGCGGTTCGTGCGGAGCGAGCGTCCACGGCTGGACTGGGGCCGGCTGACTGCGACGGAGGTCACGAGCTTCGTCCTGCGCAGCACCCGCGAGTCGCGCAGCATCGGCACCTCCAAGCTGACGGTGACTCACCTGCGGTCGCTGCTGCGGTTCCTGCACGTGCGCGGGGCAATCGACCACGACTTGTCCGCCTGCGTGCCGGCGGTGGCCGGGTGGCGTCTCGCCGGTGTCCCTGCGGCTCTCGAGCAGACCGAGATAGGCCGGCTCCTGTCGGTCTTCGATCGGTCGAAGACCGGACTTCGCGACGCGGCGGTCGTGAGGCTACTGCTCCGGCTCGGGCTGCGCGCCGGAGAAGTGGCCGCGCTCAATCTCGACGACGTCGACTGGCGGGCCGGCGAGTTGTCGGTCCACGGCAAAGGGCGGCACCAGAGCCGCCTCCCCTTCCTGCGGACGTTGGCCGCGTGCTCGCCGCGTACGTCCGCCACGGCCGGCCCCACGCAAGCGAGCGGAGCCTCTTCCTGCGCTGCCATGCGCCCCACACTGGAATGCGGTCGGGCGCAATCATCCACGTCGTTCAGACAGCACTCCTGCGACTGGCCTCACGGGGAGCGCGCATCTGCTTCGGCACACCGCCGCCACGCAACTTCTTCGCCGCGGCGCGTCGCTGCCCGAGAATCGCGCATCTGCTTCGCCACCGGCACATCGACACCACCGCGATCTACGCCAAGGTGGACCTCGCCTCGCTGAGCGCCCTGGCGCAGCCGTGGCCGGGAGGTGACCCGTGAAACGCACGGCTCTCGCTCGCTCCGCCGAGGAGTACCTCGCGCTCCGGCGCGCCCTCGGCTTCAAGCTGCGCCACCACACATGGTTCTTGCCCCAGTTCGTTGCCTTCCTCGCGGCCCACCGGAGCGAAGTCATCACGACCGACCTGGCAGTGCGCTGGGCGCAGTTGCCGGCCGGCGCCGCACCGTCCTACTGGGCGAGGAGGCTCAGTGCAGTTCGCGGCTTCGCGAGGCACCACCGCTCGTTCAATCCTCGGACCGAGGTGCCCTCGCCCGAATCTGATTCCGTTCCGTTCGCATCGACTCACGCCTCACCTATTCACGGACTGCGAGGTGGCCACGTTGATGCGCGAGGCGCGGGCTCTGCGAGGCCCACTTCAGGGAGCGACCTGCGCGACGCTCCTTGGACTCCTCGCGGCCACGGGAATGCGTGTCGGAGAGGCGCTTGCGCTCGACGATGCGGACGTCGACTGGAGCAGATCGCTGCTCACGGTGCGCAACGCCAAGTTCCAGAAGTCTCGGCTGGTCCCGGTCCACGCGTCGACGCTCGCGGCGCTTCGCGCGTACGTCGCCTGCCGTGAGCGCCTGATTCCACGAAGGCGTTGCAGGGGCTTCTTCGTCTCGCGCGGCGGGGCACGCGTCCTTCACCAGAACTTCCACCACACGTTCCTGCGACTGCTTCATCTCGCCGGCCTCGACAAGGCACCAGGGCGCCGGCCTCGGCTCCACGATCTCCGCCACACCTTCGCGATGACGACGCTGCGCGGCTGGTACCGGTCGGGCGTCGACGCCGAGCGTCGCATCGCCTCGCTCTCGACCTATCTCGGCCACGTCAGCCCGACCAGCACGTACTGGTACCTCACTCACTGCGACACCGGAGTTGCTTGCGCTCGCCGGCAAGCGGTTCGAGAAGGCGCGGAGGATGCGGCCATGACTCTTCTCGGTCCGCTACTCGAAGCGTTCTTCTCCGAACGTCTCCAGCGGCAGCGAAGGGCGAGTCCTCACACCGTCGCCGCCTACCGCGACGCATTCAGGCTCCTCCTCGCTTTCATGGAGACGCAGGTTGGCAAGGCGCCGTCCAACCTGTTCCTGGCGGACATCGACGCGCCGCTCGTTGGCGCGTTCCTCAATCACCTCGAGAAGGAGCGAGGCAACAGCATCCGAACGCGAAACGCGCGGCTCGCGGCAATCCACTCGTGCTTCCGCTTCGCGGCATTCCGCGAACCAGCGCATGCCGGCCTGATCCAGCGTGTCCTCGCCATTCCGCAGAAGCGGTTCGACCGAGACCTCGTGGGATTCCTCACCACGGCCGAGGTCGACGCCCTCCTCGCAGCGCCAGACACGACCGCCCGGCTCGGCCGACGCGACCACGCCCTTCTTCTCCTCGCCGTGCAGACCGGACTTCGTTTGGCCGAGCTCACCGCCCTGCGGGTCGAAGACCTCACCCTCGGCACCGCCGCCAACGTCCGCTGCCACGGCAAGGGCCGCAAAGAGCGCTGCACGCCGCTCTCGCGCGCTACGGCGAGCGTACTTCGCGGATCGATCTCCGAGTGCGGCGCTGCCGGGCCCGACTTCGTGTTCCGCAGCCTTCGTCGGAGCCAGCTCAGCCACGACGCCGTCGAGCGGCTCGTCGCCAAGTACGTCCGCCTCGCCGCCAGCAAATGCCCATCCCTGGCCCGCAAGCACGTCACGCCACACGTTCTTCGCCACACCACGGCCGTGCAACTCCTCGAGGCAGGCGTCGACCGCGCGGTCATCGCGCTCTGGCTCGGTCACGAGCAGGTCGAGACGACGCAGAATCTATCTCGACGCCGACCTGGCCATGAAGGAGCGGGCGCTCGCACGCACCGCGCCTCCCGGCGTGAGGCCCGGACGATTCCGGCCCAAGGACTCGCTGCTCGCCTTCCTGGAGGGGCTGTGATTATGCCGCGTCGCGAGCGGGGCACTCCCTCGACCGGACTGGCTCTGCAGCACCGCGCGGCATAATCCAGGAGTCGGCATAATGCCAATTATGCCGCTCGCGGCATAACGCGCATGCGAGGCGGAGATTACCAGACGGTGGACCTCCCTCCGTGCGCCACCGGGACGACGTGGTCGAATTGGACGCGGTGGGTCGAGCCGCAGACGCTCCCATCAGACGTAGGCCACTGGCACCGCCCGCCGTCACGGAGCCAGACCTCCCTCTTCACGGCCGCCGGAATGCCCCTTGGATTCTCCATTCCCTGCTCGACCACGGCGGCGGGGCGCCGCTGAGGGCGGGGCCGCTTCACCATCCCCCTCCGCTTGGCCGCCCGTTCGATGACGAGGTCGAGCCCCCTCCTCCAGGATGGCCTCCACGTCGGCCCCTGGATGTGAGTGTGACAGCGCGTCCCGCGCCGCCTCCACCTTCTCGAGGAACTTCTTCGACACCGTGACATGCAGCCGGCGCAGGTCGGCCGTCAGCGGCTTCACGGTGGAGCGAGGGGGTCGACTGTGGTGAGGCGGGCGGGATCGCCGACCCGGCCGCAGAGGCGGGAAACGCCCGCGTTTCATCCAGGTGAAACGACCTGCCGAGCGCCGCCGCAGTGGGCACCGGCGGTCCTGGCTCCGTTAGGTGGCTCGCCGCTGCCCCCGCCTGGGCCACCGCGGTCACCACCACTCGCTGCGGGAGGAGTTCTCGGGGCGCAAGCTCCGCCGCCACGGCCTTCGCTTCCTGCTTCGACGCGTGGAAAAACCGGGGCAGGACCTCCGCCACGTTCTCCGGCGTGATCACCCTGGAGAGCTCGACCACGCTCGAAAGGCATAGACGTCCGTCCCTGAGCGGCTCGACCACCTCCGGGAAGCGCTGAAGGAGCTCGGCCGCGCTCTTGCGGTGGAACGCCGCCCCGGCGGAGAGCCTCAGCTCGCGGTGGAGGAAGTAGAAGAGGCTGCGTATAGCCCAGCCCGAGCCACAGGCCGCCGCGGCGATCGAAATCTGCGAGGGCGAGGAGGAAGTCGGCCATCGCCCCCTGCTCGCGGCGGAGCAGGGAAGCGAGGTGGGAGGCGAGGTGGGAGGCGAGGTGGGAGGCGAGTCGCGTGAGGTGTCCATGCATGAAGTGTCTCATGCGAATTCTCACCCTCCGTAAACGCACGCATTCAGCCGCTGGCGCGTCTTCCGCGGCGGGGCCTTCTGCCTCCCCACGCGAGCCTTCCGCGAAGCCTGTCGGTCTCCAGGCGCGTTCTGGCGTGTGTTTCCGACGGCGGCCTCCACTGAACGCGCGATTCGGCGAGGGTCGTGTCAAGTCGTCTCTGAGTGAAACCCATCAGGGACCGGCAAGCGCCTCCGCGCATGCGCGACAGCGGGCGAGCCCGGAGCCGCGGTGAACGACTCAGCGGACGCGCGGGGGGAGGTCCCGCGTGATGAGCCGCTTCTAGCGCGCCAGCGATCTTCGTGGAGAGTGCGCACCGCACGACGGGGACCTCCCGCAGCATGGCGGGAAGGGTTGTGAGGACCTACGCCGTCTCGTTTCCGGGCGCCGCCGGCCCGAGCCGTTCCGCGATCGAGTCAGCCGGGGAGGCCCTTCTTGGGGCACCGCGCCACAATTTCTCGCTTAGTGCGCCCGTGCGCTATGGCGCAGTCCTTGCTTTGCGTGCTACCGATTCAGGGCTCGGCACGGAGGGGGATCAGATCACCAACGGTCACCCCCCTGCGCCCACTTCGTTCACCGTTCGTGGCATCGCACACGCGGAGGATCCCCGATGACGCTTCGCCGATACGCACCGCTCGCGCTCATGGCGCTGGCCGTGGGCTGCACCGAGGTCAAGCAGGAGAAGCCCACCAACACCCTGGTCTTCGCGACGTTCGACTCGACCGCGGGCGTCATCCCGACGCCGAACGACCTGGCGCTGCAGGCGATCCAGAAGCCCACGTTCCCGGCCGGCGCGCAGAAGGACCTGCTCCTCGACTTCGTCGCGTCGGGCGGATTCCCCTCCGACCAGGAGGTCTCCATCAGCGTCCCGTTCCGCGCGGTGACGTTCGACCCCGCCACCAACACCTACGCGCCGGCGGCCACCGCGCCGATCGTCGATCCTGCGACCGTCAACACGAGCAACGTGGCCGTCTACAAGCTCTCGGACGGCACGGTGGCTGTACGGATCGACGTCACCGCCGAGACCGATACGCTCGACGCGAAGAACCTCAAGATTCGGAAGGCGGCTGACCCCGTGTCCGGCCGGCGGTGGGCGCCAGGGCGCTACGTGGTCGCAGTCCGCGGCGGACCGAGCGGCGTCAAGACGACGACCGGCCTCCCGGTCAATGCCGACCAGGTCATCTCGCTGATCAGCCCTAACAAGGACATGACGGTCGCCGAGAACCAGCCGCCTGGCGGGCTCGACCCCGTGACCGCCGCGACTCTGGACGGGCTCCGAAAGCTCCTCTGGAACGCGGTCCCGTGGTGCAACATGACCGCGCCAGTGACCGGCTGGAACCCATTCTCCCCCGGCGCAACCTGCGCTGCCCCGCCCGTCCTTCCTGCGGCGAGCGCCTTCGGTGCCATCACCGCTGCCTTCCCTGCATCGGAGGTCGCCGCCATCGCGACGTTCCAGATCGCGCCGAGCCCCGGCACGTACGTCGTGGTCGACTCGGGCTCCGGCGTCGCGCCGCTGCCGTTCGACCTGATGCGCGAGGCGATCCCTTCGGACCTCACGAAGCCGCTCGACGGCGGCCTCGTGAAGCCCAACGCCGCCTTCGGCGCCGCTGGAGCCGGGCTAGTCACGCTCGACGGCTTCTCGACGACCGCCATGATCCTGGCGTCGACCTCGGGGCCGATCACGGCCGGCACCGTCGCCGCCAACGTGAAGCTCTACAAGCGCAACGCCGACGCGACCTGGACCGAGGTCATCGCACTCGCGAAGCAGCCCGACGCCATCAGCAGGGCGGCTTCTCCGTGGCCATCGGCCTCCAGCCAGCCGTCTGGACCGGGACCATGGCGCTTCCCCCGCTCGCCGAGGACACGAAGTACGCGGTCGTCGTGAACGACGGCGTCACCGACTTCACCGGAATGGTCTCGCTCGCCCGCTCGACCTTCTCGAAGCTGATCCTCAAGCAGACGGCGCCGGTGGTCTATCCGTGGCCCGTGACGCAGGGGACGAGCCCCTCCACCCTCACGCCGCTCCTCGCCGGGATGGACGCCCAGACGGCAGCTGGCATCCAGAAGATGCGCGGCGAGATCGATGAGCTGATCACCGACCGGACCCTCACCCGTTCGTCCATCGTCGCCGCCTACACGTTCAAGACGCAGAGCATCACGGCGGCGTCGCTGAACCTCTCCGCGGCCCCCTACTCTGCCGAGAACGGCGCAGCCTCCGCGATCTTCACGTCGACGGCCGCCGCGGAGATCGATCCGCTGACCAACTTCGGCCGCCCCGCCACCGCGTTCCCGAACGTCTCCGCCTTCATCGAAGGCAGCACCAACACCCTCCTCGCCATCGACGTGGTCACCGGGGCGCTCAAGCCGGACAGCGCGACCTGGGTGCCGCAGGAGATCCCGGTGCTCCTGGCAGTGCCGCAGTCGGGGCTCACCACCCCCTGCGCGCCGGTCGCGTCGCCGCTGGTCGTCCTGCACCACGGCATCAACGGCTCTCGCACGACGCTCCTCCCGCTCGCCGATCGGCTCGCGGAGCAGGGGTTCGTCGTCGCGGCGATCGACGCGCCGTACCACGGCGCACGCTCCTACTGTAACGACGACGCCGACTGCGGCGGCGGCGCCGGCTCCTGCCAGCCGGTAGTGACCGGCGCACCGCTCGCAGCCGTCCCGGGGACCTGCGGCTCCTCCGCCACGCTCGACGAAGCCGGCGCCTCCGGCAACTACTTCATCTCCTCCAACTTCTTCCGGACCCGTGACGCCATCCGGCAGGATCTGCTCGATCAGTCCGGGCTGGTCCTGTCGCTCGCCCGTCCCCCCGCGCCCTGGCCTCAGCCCGCGGCCAACCCGATCTCGTCCGCGCTCGCGGCGCGCTGCGTCGCCGTCGACCCGACCAGGGTCTACTTCCTGGGCATCTCGCTCGGCGGCATGATCGGCACCAACGTCGTGGCCACCAACCCGCGCGTCTCCCGCGCGGTCCTGAACGTCGCCGGCGGGACGCTCGTCGACGTCTTCACCAACGCGCCGTATTTCAAGACCGAGGTCGACGCGCTCTTCCTCTCCCTGGGGATCGACCGGAACCTGATCGCCACCGACACCGCGATGGCGGCCGCCTACCTCAAGACGGTCAACGTCGCGAAGTGGATCCTCGACCCCGCCGATCCGATCAACTTCGCCGCCGGCGTGGCGACGAAGTACACCTCGCCGCTCGCGTCCCTCCTGGGGCCGCTCGCGTCCGCGACGACCAGCACGCTCGGGCAGGCCTCTAGCGGCGACACGCTCGTCCCCAACGACTACAACGCCCTCCTCTACACGCTCGCGCTGCCGGGGACGACCCCTCCACCAACCACGGCGTGGGCCACCTACGTGAACACGACGGCGGGGTCCGGTGGCGTCGTGCCGCACGGCGTGATCGGAGACACCGTCACCGGAACGCTCGGCGACCAGGTCAGGGTCGACGCCGCGGACTTCCTCGGGAGCCTCACGATCCCGACCGACGACGACCTCGGCACCGCCGGGATCCAGGTCAACCTGCCGTAGCCGGCGAGGAGAATACACATGCGCAAGCTCATCGCACTGACGCTCCTCGCCCCGGCCCTCGCCTTCGCGAGCGGCTACTCGCTCCCCAACGTCAACCCGCGCGACCTCGCGCTCGCCGACTCCGCCGTGGCGGCGCAGGGTGACGCGGCCGCCACGTTCAAGAACCCGGCGGCCCTCTCGAAGGTCGAGGGGCTCCAGCTCTCCCTCGCCGGCTCCGTCCTCTTCCTGGGACAGGAGTGGACCGCCACGACGCCAGACCTGCAGTCCCAGTCGCCGGAGAGCCTCCTGTTCAAGCCGGCTCCTCCCGTCGCCATCTTCGCCGCCTACGGCCGGGAGCTCTTCGGCATGAAGGCGGGCGTCGGCATCGGCTTGAACCTGCTCGGCGGCGCCAACGTCTTCTGGGACGAGGACTGGGCGGGACGCGGCCGGATCATCGAGGTCGACCGGAAGGTGTACGGCACCTACCTCACCGCGGGCGTCCAGGTCCTCCCGCAGGTGCGCGTCGGCGGCGGCCTCGTCTACGCGTACACCACCGAGTACCTGAAGCAGGGGATCCAGCCCTTCCCGGACGGCTACGCCGAGATCTCCGCGAAGGGTGGCGGCCTCTCCTACGACGTGTCTGCCGAGCTGACGCCGATCGTCGGCTACCCGCTCAGCTTCGCCGTCGACTACAAGCACAAGGCGCGCATGGAGCTGAAGGGGGACGCCCACTTCAACATCCCGGCGGGCGCGGTGCCGGGCGACCCGGCCAACGTCGACCAGGGCGCGACCCACGTCCTCACGTTCCCCAACGTCCTCAACGTCGGCGTGGCGTGGCGGCCGGTCAAGCCGGTGCAGCTCACCTTCGGCTTCACCTTCGATTGGTACGTCGTCTACACGGACGACACGTTCGTCGGCGACCGTGGCTTCACCGTCAGCGTCCCACGCAACTACGGCAACGGGCATACGTACCGGCTCGGCGCCGAGTGGACCACGACGCAGAAGCTGACGCTCCGCGGCGGCATCCTGCGCGACCTGTCGGGGCTCAAGACCGACACCTACTCGCCGTCGCTCCCGGACGGGAGCACCTGGGCGTTCTCCGCCGGGGCCGACTGGAAGTTCTCCGACCGGCTGTCGGTCGCCGCCGCGATCTTCTGGGCGCCGTTCGACGTCGTGACGAGCACCGGCGCAGAGGCCTTCCCCGGCAAGTTCGACAGCAACGTCCTCCTGCCGTCGGTCGGGGTGGTCTGGAAGCCGATGTAGGTCGAGTCGCCCCCTCACCCTGCCCTCTCCCCTGGCGGGGGAGAGGGGAGACTCCTGGTGAAAGCCCTCTCCCCGGCCTGGGGAGAGGGCTTTTCATTGGGTGGAGGGCTACTTCGCCTTCGCCGACGCCTTCAGGCTTCCCGGTGCAGGTCCCGTGGCCACCGGGTTACCCTTCGCCTGCCAGTCCGGCATGCCGCCGGGGTAGAGCATGATCGTCTTGTGCCCCAGCTGCCAGGCCGCGACCGCGGCCTCACGGGAGAGGCTTCAGCCAGGGCCGCGGCAGTAGAAGACGACCGGCACCGTCTTGTCCGACGGCAGGCGCCAGCCCTCCTCCGTCGTCCGCTCGGCCGGGATGCCGAGCGCGCCGGGGATGTGCCCTGCCAGGTACTCCGCGTCGGAGCGCGCGTCGACGACCACGACCTTCTTGCCGGCCTGGAGCCACCCCTTGAGCTGGGCGGCGTCCGCCTCGGCCGCGGGGGGCTGCTGGGCGCCGGCGGCCAGCGGCGCCAGGAGGAGCGCTGCGAGGATGAGGAGCGAGCGACGGGTCATGCGCTCATTGAGCCAACAGAGAGGGCACGGATTCAAGCCACTTCTGCGGACGACCTCGGGAGGAGTCATGTCCCCGTGCGCGCCCCCTCACCCTGCCCTCTCCCCCGGTGGGGGAGAGGGAAACGTCCCACGGAGGGGACGTCACCTCACGTGCCGGTCTCCCGCTGCTCCAGCGGCTTCCCGTCCACCAGGAGCACGTGCTCGTGCACCGGCACCTCGCGGTGGGCGTGCTGGCGCCGCAGGCCGTCGAGGAGCGAGTAGACGACCGGCACGATCACGAGCGTGAGGAAGGTGGAGGCGGTGAGGCCGCCGATGATGGCCCACGCCATGCCGGTCCGGGACTCGGCGCCGTCGCCGCGGGCGAGCGCGACCGGGAGCATGCCGGCGACCATGGCGACGGTGGTCATGAGGATCGGACGGAGCCGGAGCGGCCCCGCCTCGAGGAGCGCGTCGCGCACCGACCTGCCCTCGTCACGGAGCTGGTTCGTGAACTCGACGATCAGGATGCCGTTCTTGGTCACGAGGCCGGCCAGCATGATCATGCCGATCATCGCGAACATGGACAGGTACTCGCGCGAGACGAGCAGCGCCACGATGGCGCCGATCACCGAGAGCGGCAGCGCCAGCATGATGGTGAACGGATCGAGGAGGCTCTCGAACTGCGCGCCGAGCACCATGTAGACGAGGATGATGCCGAGCACGAGCGCGAAGAGGAAGTTCTTGCCCGGTCTTCGCGAACTCCTTCGCCGAGCCCTCGAAGCCCGTCTGGACCGAGTCGGGGAGCCCCTTCGCGGCGTCCTTGAGGAAGGCCGAGGCCTCGCCGAGCGAGTAGTCCTTGAGATCGGCCAGCATCACCACCTGGCGCTTGAGCGACTGCCGGTCGATCTGCGAGGGCCCGGTGGTCTGGACGATGTTCGCCACCGAGCGGAGATCAACGATCTGGCCGGACGGGGTCCGGATCGGGAGCGAGGCGATCGCGTCCGGATCGCTCCGGATCGAGTCCGGGAGGCGGAGCCGGACGTCGTACTGGTTGCCCCCCTCGCGGTAGGAGGTGAACTTGTCACCGCCGAGGAAGGCGCGGAGCGTGCTGCCGACCATGGCGGCCGGGACGCCGACCGCGGCCGCGCGATCGCGATCGAGCCGGACGGAGAGGAGCGGCTTCCCGGCGCGGTAGGTGTGATCGACGTCGACGAAGCCGGGGTTGGACTTCATCTTCGCGTGGACGACGTCGACGGCCTTCAGCAGCGCCGGCCAGTCGTCGCTGCGGAGGCTGAACTGGACGGGCTGCGTCCGCGACCCGAACCCCATGCTCGGATCCGCGACGGTGAGGTTCGCGCCCGGCGCCGCCTTCACGTGCTCCCGGATCCAGTTCTTCACGTCGACCTGGCTGAAGCTGCGGTCCCGGCGCGGGACGAGGTTGACGAGCAGCGACGCCTTGTTCACCGCCTCGTCCACGCCGCCGCCCACCTGCAGGAAGACGTTCTGGACGCCCGGGATCCTCCGGATCGCCAGGGAGAGCCGCTCCGCCTCCGCCTGCGCCACGGCGAGGGGCGTCCCGGTGGGCATCTCGAGGTTCGCCTGGAACGTGGACATGTCCTGCGGGGGGAAGAACGTGGAGTTCACGAACCGCCCGAGGAACATCGTGACGACCATCGTCCCCACCGCGATGAGGACGGTCCCGCGCCGGTGATCGAGCGCCCAGGTCAGGATCCTGCTGTAGCGCGCCTCGAGGCCGGAGAAGAAGCGCTCCAGACCGTCGCGGACGGGACCGAAGATCCCGTGGACCCTCGCGCCGGCCGGGGAGAAGTCCCCCTCCGCGCCGCCCTCGGTCGCCCGGTGGTGCGCCTTGAGGATCCGGGCCGACATCATCGGCGTCAGCGTCATGGAGACGGCGTAGGAGATGGCGACCGCGACCGTGACGGTGATGCCGAACTGGAAGAAGAAGCGGCCGATCATCCCCTCCATGAAGGCCACCGGGACGAAGACCGCGATGACGGAGAGGGTCACCGCCAGCACGGCCAGGGCGATCTGGCTCGTGCCGGCCTGCGCGGCGGACCGGGGATCCTCCCCCTTCTCCAGCCGGCGCACGATGTTCTCGATGACGACGATCGCGTCGTCGATCAGGAGGCCGATCGAGAGGGTCAGCGCGAGCATCGTCACGTTGTTGAACGTGAAGTTGAGCGCGCGCATCGCTGCGAACGTGCCGATGATCGACGTCGGCAGGGCGACGGCCGAGACGATGGTGGACCGCCAGTCGCGGAGGAAGACGAGGACGACCAGCACGGCGAGGATCGCGCCGATGATCATGTCCTCCTGCACCGAGCTGATGGAGTTGCGGATGAAGCGGGCGTTGTCGGAGACGACCTCGATGCGCGCCCCCTTCGGCAGCAGCGCCTGCAGCTCCGGGAGGGAGTTCTTCACCCGCTCCGCGACGGCGACGGTGTTGGCCCCCGACTGCTTCCGCACGACGAGGGCGACCGCCTGCTTCCCGTCGAGGCTGGCGACCGAGCGGGCCTCGGCGGGCCCGTCGACCACGTTGGCGACGTCGCGGATCCGGATCGGCTTCCCCATCGGGGCGGCGATCACCAGGTCGCGCAGCTCGTCGACCGAGGCTGCCTCGGTCTCCAGCTTCACCACCCGCTCGACCGCCGCCTCGGTGGTGCGTCCGCCCGGGATGGCGATCGACTGGACCGCGATGGCCTGGGAGACGTCGGTGGCGGCGATGCCGTGCGCGCGGAGGCGGGTCGGATCGACGACCACGGAGAGCTCACGCTTCCGGCCGCCGACGACGTCGATGGAGCCGACGCCCTGGAAGCGCTGGAGGGCCGGCTTCATCTCGTCCTCCGCGACGCGGGTGAGCTCCTCGATGGGGAGCGGCCCGGAGATGGCGAGCTGCACGATGGGGAGCGCGCCGAGGTCCACCTTCTGGACGATCGGGGCCTCGGCCTCGCGCGGGAGCTTCGCCACCGCCGCCTGGACCTTCTCGCGGACGTCGTTGGCCGCCGCCTCCAGCGGGACCTCGAGGTCGAACTGGAGGATCACGACCGAGACGCTCTCGTAGTTCTGCGACTGGATCGCGTCCAGGCCGGAGATGGTGTTGAGCGCCTCCTCCAGCTCCTTCGAGACGTTCCGCTCGACCGTCTCCGGATCGGCCCCGGGCAGGATGGTGGTGACGGTGATGACCGGGACGTCGACGTTCGGCATGTTGTCGACGCCGATCCGTGGCAAGGAGACGAGTCCGAAGACGACCACCGCGAGCAGCAGCATGCTCGTGAAGATCGGGCGGCTGATGAAGGTCTTGATCACGGCGTGTCCTCGCGAGCGCGGGCGCTACTGGGTTGCGCGGACGGTGGCGCCGTCGGAGAGGCCGGCGGCCCCCTCGACGACGATCAGCTCGTCTGCGCCGATGCCGGAGAGGATCCGGACCTGGCCGGGGTTGAGCCGCTCCACCTGGACCTTGCGGCGACGGAGCTTGTCCCCCTCGACCGCGAAGACGAAGGTCTCGGTCCCCTCCCCGTGGATCGCGTCGGACGGGACGAAGAGCCCGGAGACCGAGCCCTTCGCGCCGAGCGTCAGCTCGGCGATGGCCCCGGGGCGCGCCTCGGGCGGGAGCTTGCCGACCACGTCGGCCCGCACGTCGACGGAGCGCGACCCCGGCTCGACCACGGTGCCGACGACCCGCACCTTCGCCTTGAAGGGCTTCCCCGACGGGGACAGCGTCCCGTCCAGCTCGGCGCCCGGCTTGAGCACGTCCACGACCGTCTCCGGCACGGCGACGCGCAGCTCTACCGAGCCGACGTCGACGACGCCGAAGACCGGGGTGGCCGGCATCGACGTCACGAACTCACCGGCGCTCTTGTAGCGGGCCGTGACGACGCCGTCGAACGGCGCCCGCACGAAGTGCTTGCCGTAATGGTCCTCCGCCATCGCGACGGCGACCGTGGCCTGCTGGAGCCCGACCCGGGCCTGATCCCGCGCCGTCGTCACGCGGTCGACGACGGCCTGCGGCGCCGCGTCGCCCTTGGCCAGCTCCAGCGTCCGCGCGTGCTCGGTCTCGGCGGCCTTCAAGCCGACCTCCGCCATCGCCTTCGCGCCCTTCGCCTGCTCGACCTGGAGCGCCGGGGTGGACGAGGAGAGCTCCAGGAGCGCCTGCCCCTTCTGCACGCGGTCGCCGATGTCGACGAGCGTCCGCGCGATCCGGCCGGAGACCTCGGGCGAGAGGACCGCCTCGCGGCGGGCGCGAAGCTCGGCGGTGGCGCGCGTCAGGGCGGCCTCGCCGGCCTTCGGCTTCACGGTCCTGACGCCGACCACGCCAGTGGGACCCGTCTCGGCGGGGAGAGAGGCCTTCTTCTTCCCGCCGCAGGCGGCGATGAGGAGTGCTGCTGCGACGACTAGCAGGTGCTTGGAGCGCATGTGGTAGGCCGGTTTCCGTTGGGTAGGTGGGACGCGAAGTAGCACGACCCAATGGCCGCGGCAATCCGCCCATGTCGCGTCGCGTTAAGAAGTGTTGCGTAGCCCCTTGGCGTGATGCCACCCCTTCGCAGACGCGCGTCAGTCGAGTAGTTTGTCGGCCCCATGCAACGCACAGAAGACCTGAACGTAGTGGCCCTCGACGTGATGCCGACGCCGGACGAGATCAAGGTGAAGCTCCCGCTCACCGAGAAGGCGGCGGAGACCGTCGTGACCGCCCGCCGGACCGTCGAGGCGATCCTGGACGGACGCGACAACCGGCTCTTCCTCGTCATCGGCCCCTGCTCGATCCACGACCCGGTCGCCGGACTCGACTATGCCCGGCGGCTGAGGAAGCTGCAGGACGAGGTCTCCAGCACGCTCTTCATGGTGATGCGGGTCTACTTCGAGAAGCCACGCACGTCGGTCGGCTGGAAGGGCTTCATCAACGATCCGTACATGGACGACTCCTTCCGCGTCGACGAAGGGATGGAGCGGGCGCGCCGGTTCCTCCTCGACGTGAACGAGCTCGGCCTGGCGGCCGCGACCGAGGCGCTGGACCCCATCGCACCGCAGTACCTGGGCGACCTCATCGCCTGGACGGCGATCGGCGCGCGCACCTCCGAGTCGCAGACGCACCGCGAGATGTCGTCCGGCCTCTCGACGCCGGTCGGGTTCAAGAACGGCACCGACGGCGACATCGAGACCGCCGTGAACGCCATCCTCTCTGCGAGCCACCCCCACGCCTTCCTGGGCGTCAACGGCCAGGGGCGCTCGGCCGTGGTCCGGACCCGCGGCAACGCGTACGGCCACCTCGTCCTGCGCGGCGGGGGCGGGCGGCCCAACTTCGACACTGTCTCGATCTCGCTGGCGGAGCAGGCGCTCGTCAAGGCGAAGCTGCCGAAGAACGTCGTCGTCGACTGCTCGCACGCCAACTCCTGGAAGAAGCCGGAGATGCAGCCGCTCGTCATGAAGGACGTCGTCCACCAGATCCGCGAGGGCAACCGCTCCGTGGTCGGCTTCATGGTCGAGAGCTTCATCGAGGCCGGCAGCCAGCCCATCCCCGAGGATCTCTCCAAGCTGAAGTACGGCTGCTCGGTGACCGACGGCTGCGTGAGCTGGGAGACGACCGAGGAGATGGTGCGCAGCGCCCACGAGGTCCTGAAGGAGATCCTGCCGGCGCGGAAGCGGGGCTAGAAGTCCGCCAGCCCCGAGTCGTCGTCCATGGGGAACGGATCGTCAGGACCCTGCCGCGGCAGGGGGCTGTGCCTTCGGCGGGGGCGGTTCGTATGACGCTGCCGCGGCAGGCTTCGGTGGCTGCGCCTTCCCGGGCATCGGCGGCGGGGCCGCCGCGCGGCGCTCGGCGGGGCGGCTCGACGGGGCGGAGCGGGCGGACCACGGCCGGCGCCGGGAGCGCGCCGCGCGCCTTCGCCGCGTGGAGCGCCGGCCGGGCCGCCCGAGCCGCGAGCCGCTCGAGCTGGAACTCGCCGACCATGGAGGCCAGCTCCTCGGCCTGCCCGTTGAGCTGGCTCGCCGCCGAGGAGGCCTGCTCGGCGCTCGCGGCGTTCTGCTGGGTCACCTTGTCCATCCCAGCCACGGCCTCGTTCACCGACTCGATCGACCGCGACTGCTCGCGAGCCGCCGCCGCGATCTCGCTCACGATGGCCGCGACCTTCTCGACCGAGCCGACGATCTCGTTGAGCTTGGCGGTCACCTGGTGGCTCGTCTCCTCACCCTGGATCGCCTGTCGGACCGAGTCGTTGATGAGCGCCTCGGTCTTCTGCGCGGCGTCCTTCGACCGGAGCGCCAGCGACCGGACCTCCTCGGCGACGACCGCGAACCCGCGCCCTGCCTCGCCCGCCCGCGCCGCCTCGACCGCCGCGTTGAGCGCGAGCAGGTTGGTCTGGAACGCGATCTCGTTGATGTCCTTGATGATCTGGCTCGTCCCGGCAGAGCTCTTCTTGATGGCGGCCATCGAGCCCTGCATCGCCTCGACCGCGAGGACGCCCGTGGCCGCCGCCACGTGCGTGGACTTCACGAGCACGTCGGCCTGCTGCGCGTTGTCGGCGGACTGGCGGGTCATCGCGGAGACGCCGTCGAGCGACGAGACCGTGTCCTGGAGCGACGCAGCCTGCTCCGACGCGCCGCTCGCCACCGCCTGCGAGGACGAGGCGATCTGGGAGGCGGCCGAGGAGACCTGCTGGGCCGCCTCGGCCACCTGGTAGAGGGCGTCGTGCAGCGCGCCGGCGGTCCCGTTGAGGGCCGACTTGAGCCGCACGTGATCGCCGCTGTACTCGCCGCGCATGCGCGTGCGCAGGTCCCGGCGTGCCAGCTGCTCCAGCACCCGCGTCGCCTCGTCGATCGGCGCGGAGATCGCGTCCAGCGTCCGGTTGACCCCCTCCACGATCCGGCGGAAGTCCCCCTGGTGGTGCGCGGCGTCGGCGCGGACCTGGAGCTTCCCCTCGACGGCCGAGCGCGCGAGCGCGTCGACGTCGGCGACGAGCCGGTTCACCGCGCGGATGGACTCGTTGACGCTCTCCTTGAGGCCGCGGAAGTCCCCGGGGAAGTCCTCGGCGATCTGCCCCTGCACGTTGCCCCTGGCGATCTCGGCGACGGCCCTGGCGGCCACGTCCAGCGGCCCGATGACCGCGTCGAGCGTCCGGTTGATCCCTTCCACGACCTTGCGGAAGTCGCCGTGGTGGCGCGACGCGTCCGCGCGCGCCGAGAGCTTCCCCTCCGCGCCGCCGCGCGCGAGGAGCGCCACGTCCGCCACGAGGGCGTTCACCGACGCGATGCACCGGTTGACGTCGTCGCGCAGCGCCTGGAAGTCGCCCTTGAACGAGTCCGCGATGGCGGGCGGCACCCGCCCGGCGGCGATCTCCGAGAGCGCCCTCGCCGCGACCCCGAGCGGACCGGTGACCGAGTCGAGCGTCCCGTTCATCCCCTCGACGACCTTCCGGAAGTCACCCTTGTGGCGCGCCGGCTCGGCCCGGACGCCCAGTCGACCCTCCGCCCCGGCCTCGGCCAGCCTCCGCGCGTCCTCCACGAGGGCGTTCACCGCGGTGACGCAGCGGTTGACGCTCTCCCGGATCGCGTCGAACTCTCCGCGGTACTCGTCGGTGATGAGCGGAGGCAGGTCGCCGCGGGCGATGAGGTCGAAGTTCCGCGCCAGCAGCCGGAGCGGCGCGACGAAGGCGTCGATGGTCCGGTTGAGCCCGTCCACCACCGGGGCGAAGTCGGGCCCGGCCGCAGCCGGATCGGCCCGCTCGTCCAGCCTTCCGGCCGCGACGGCCTCCTCCATGCGCCGCGCCTCGACCACCACCGAGCGGAGTGCCGTCACGATGCTCCGGCGCGCCACGAGCCCGCCGAGGACGACCGCGATCACACCGAGCCCCAGGGCCAGCGTGATGATGAACACGCTGCGACGCGTCGCCCCCTCGCTCTCCTCCCGCGCGGCGACTATGCCCCCCGTCGACGCCGTCATGTGGGCGAGCAGGGCGCTCTGGACGTCGCTCGCGGCCGCACCCACGGCCTTCCAGGCCGCGAGCACCTTCGCGTCGGCGGCTGCGGCGTCCGCCGCCGCGACGGCTGCCGCCGCCGCAGGGTCGGCGGCGGCGCCCCGCTCGCCGAGCGCGGCGACGCAGCGGCCGACCTCCGCCCGCCACGCCGCGAAGGTAGCCCGGACCTGCGGCCACGTGGCGGCGAGCTCCCGCGACATGGGGCGCTCGCCGTACAGGAGCAGGTTGTCGTCGAGGAAGCCGAGCCCCATCTCGAGCTCCTCCAGCGCACCCTGGGCGGCCTCGGGATCCTGCCGCCCCATGGCGTAGGCGGCGTTGAGGAGCCGCTCCGCGTCTGCGCGCCCGAGGGAGATCTGGGCGAGGAGCTGCGCGGCCGGAAGCTGGTCCTGCGTGAAGCTCTCGACGCGTCCGGCCACCCAGAGGGTGCGTGACACGGAGACGGCGCCGACGACGACCAGGACGGCGATCGCCGCTCCGACGATGAGCGTCACGCGTGTGGACAGACGCAACCGGTCGAGCATCTTCCCTCCCGAGAGCGCGGAGGGAGGCCGAGCCGGCGCCCCCGCGACGTCTCGGGAGAATAGCTCCTTTCGAGGCGGGTATCACGGGCTACTCCCGAAGGGTCCGGTCCCTCCCCGGCGGCGGCCCGAGCGCACAATCTACTGCCCGGAGCATCCTCTGGAGCGGAGGCAGCGATCATGATCCCGGCGATGATCGAGACTCACCTGAAGGAGCATCACAAGGTCTACGAGCATCACCGGCACGCGCTCGCCATGTCGGCCCAGGAGCTCGCGGCGTCGGAGCACGTGAGCGGCTACCGGGTCGCGAAGCCGGTCGTTGTCCGGCTCGACGGCAAGCTGGCCATCGCCGTCGTCGCCGCCACCGACAGGGTGTCCCTCGGGACGCTCGAGGAGGCGACGGCGTCCACGGCAGAGCTGGTGGCCGAGGCCGACTTCATGGATCACTTCAAGCCCTGCGAGCTGGGGGCCGAGCCGCCGCTCGCGCTCTTCGGGCTCCCGATCTTCGTGGACGAGAAGCTGCTCCGCGAGAAGAAGCTCCTGATGCCGGCGGGGACCCACGAGGACGCGATCGCGCTCGACACGCACGAGTGGATCCAGTGCGAGGAGGTCCAGCCCATCGCGAACCTCGGCATCCGCTCGGGAGAGCACCGGGCCTAGCGCCGGGCCTGCCGCTTGCAGCGTCATCGTCACGGTGGTCGCTGCGTCTCCGCGAAACGCGAAGCCGCTGCGCAAGTGCGCGGACCACCGTGAACGCTCGCGCTCTCCGCCGAGCCGCTGCCCGGATCACGGTCAGCAGCCAGCCGGGGAAACGAGCAGTGCGGAGGCCGGTCTTGAAGAAGCTCGAAGCCATCATCAAGCCGTTCAAGCTCGACGAGGTGAAGATCGCCCTGGCCGAGATCGGCGTCTCCGGCCTCACCGTCGTGGAGGTGAAGGGCTACGGCCGACAGAAGGGTCACAACGAGGTCTACCGTGGCGCGGAGTACGTCGTGGACTTCCTGCCCAAGGTCAAGCTCGAGATCGTCGTGCCGGACGAGCTGGTGGCGAAGGCGATCGAGGCGATCGAGCGGACGGCGAAGACCGGCCGGATCGGCGACGGCAAGCTCTTCGTGAGCGGCGCGGACGAGGCGATCAGGGTGCGGACCGGGGAGCGCGGGGACGAGGCGCTGTAGTACTCAGAGGTGGATGTCCTTCAGCCACCTGACGTGAGGCAGCCCGCGGATCGTGGCCAGCAGCGCCCGGCTCGGGGGCTGGTCGATGTTCAGGAAGGAGAAGGCGATCCCGCGGTCGTCGCGGCGCGAGAGCGAGATGCGGGCGATGTTCACCCCCTCCGCGCCCAGCGCCGACCCGAGGTTGCCCACCACCCCCGGCCTGTCCTCGTTCTCGCAGAGGATCACGTGCCCCTCGGGGACCCCCTCCACGCGGAACTCGCCGATCCGGACGACCCGGGCGTCATGCTTCCCGTAGACGGTCCCGGCGACGCGGACCTCGGTCCCCTGCCCGCGCAAGGTCACCGTGACGAGGCTCGCGTAGTCCTGCGGCTCCTCCGACCGGATCTCGCGGAGCGCGATGCCGCGCTCGCGCGCGACGGCCGGCGCGTTCACCTCGTTCACCGGGACGTCCAGGAAGCCGCGCAGCAGGCCGACCAGCGCCCGCGCCGCGAGGGGCCTCGTCGGCGCCGAGGCCAGCTCTCCCGCCACCGCCACCTCCACCTCGCCGAGCCCCCCGGCGGCGAGCTGCGCGGCCAGGTGTCCCAGCTTCTCCGCCAGCGGCAGGTACGGGCCAAGCCGCTCCAGGACCTCCTTCGGCAGCCCGGGGGCGTTGACCGCGTTCTGTACGACGCCGTCGACCAGGAAGGACGCCACCTGCGACGCGACCGCGATGGCCACGGCCGACTGGGCCTCCTCGGTCGAGGCACCCAGGTGCGGCGTGCAGACGAAGTTGTCGAGCTTCAGCAGCGGGTGGTCGGGCGGCGGCGGCTCCTCGGCGAAGACGTCGAAGGCCGCGCCGCCGAGCCGACCGGAGCCGAGCGCCTCCGCGAGGGCCAGCTCGTCGACGAGCCCTCCCCGGGCGCAGTTGAGCAGCAGCGCCCCCTTCCGCATCCGCGCCAGCACGCCGCGGTCGACCAGGTTCCTGGTCTGCTCGGTGAGCGGGACGTGCAGCGAGACCACGTCGGCCTCGCGCCATAGCGCGTCGAGCTCGACCAGGCGCGCGCCCAGCCGCGCCGCTGCCTCGGGCGCGATGAACGGGTCGAAGGCGACGACCCTCATGCCCAGCGCCTGCGCGCGGGTCACGAGCGCGGAGCCGACGTTGCCGATGCCGACGACCCCGAGCGTCTTCCCGGCCAGCTCCCTGCCCTGGAACCTCTTCTTCTCCCATCGGCCGGCCTTGAGGCTGCCGCTGGCGGTCACGATCTGGCGGACCAGGGCGAGCAGGAGCCCCAGCGCGAGCTCCGCCACCGCGACCGAGGAGCCGCCCGGGGTGTTCACCACCAGCACGCCGCGCCGCGTGGCGGCGGCGAGGTCCACGTTGTCGACGCCGACGCCGGCCCGGCCGATCACGCGGAGGCGCGGCGCAGCCTCGAGCAGCGCCGCCGTCACTCGCGTCGTGCTGCGGATCAGCAGGCCATCGGCGTCTCCGATCGCCGCGGCCAGCGCGGCAGGGTCGAGCCCGACGCGGACGTCCACCTCGAGCCCTCGCGAGCGGAGGTGCTCGATCGCTTCGGGGGACAGATCGTCTGCGACGAGGACGCGGCTGGCCATCGGTCATCTCCTCCGCTCCGCACGGCACATGTAATCGAACGCTCGCCGGTCTGGAAGCCGAAGGGGCGGGCCGCCCCAAGGGAAGCGAAGCGTTCGCTCCCCCCCGTTGGGGAGCGGAACTCGCCCGACGCAGCCGTTACCTCCGGAGCGCCACCCAGACGAGGAGCAGTGATGGGACGACTCGACTTCAGGACACTCGACCTGCGCGACGCACTCGACCTCGCCGTCCTCATCGAGGAGGAGGCGAAGGAGAGGTACGTCGAGTTCACCACGACGGTCGGCGGCCGCTACGCAGGTGACGCGTCGGAGGTCTTCCGGCGGATGGCGATCAACGAGGAGAAGCACCGCGCCCAGCTGGCCGAGCTTCGGCGCTCGCTCTTCAAGGACGAGCCGCGCCGCGTCGACCGGGACATGATCGACGAGGTCGAGGCCCCGTGCCACACCCGCGGGCGCTACTCGATGTCGGCGAACGAGGCGCTGCTCGTCGCGATCGACTCCGAGCAGAAGGCCTGGGACTTCTTCCAGGGCGCCTCGGCGGAGGCCGGCGACCCGAGGGTCAAGCGGCTCTTCCTCGAGCTGCGCGACGAGGAGCGCGAGCACCGCGCGCTGCTGGAGCGGCGCCTCCCCGACTTCCCGCCAGAGGTGACCCTCGTGGAGGAGGATCCGACGGAGGAGGTCGGGTCGGATCCGGGCTAGCGGGTATCGCACCTCATGCGACATGCCGGCTCTGCTCGTATCCGGATCTCATGGGTCCGGAGCGTGCGATAACCGGGCGTGTGACTGACCTTCCGGACCCCCGCGTCGCGCACCCTCCAAGCGTGGACGAGGCGTTCCTCCAGACGATCCTGGACACGGTGGCTTCGCTGGTGCTCGTGCTGGACCGCGAGGGCCGGATCGTCATGTTCAACCGGACGTGCGAGCGCGTCACCGGCTACGCCTTCGAGGAGGTACGCGGCCGCCACCCGTGGGATCTCTTCATCCTCCCGGAGGACGCGGACCGGGTCAGGTCGGTCTTCGGGAAGCTCCGGGCGGGTCAATCGACCAACTACGACAACTGCTGGCGCACCAGGGACGGCGGTGTCCGCGAGATCGCCTGGACCAACACGATCATCGGCGACGAGGACGGAGCCGTCCGATGGGTCGTGCCGACCGGCATCGACGTGACCGAGCGGCGCGCGGCCGAGCGGAGCCTCGTCGAGAGCGAGTGCCGGCGCCGGTCGGAGGCGGAGCAGTCGAGCAAGCTGGAGGCCATCGGGAGGCTCGCCGGTGGCATCGCCCACGACTTCAACAACCTGCTCGTGGTCATCCTCTCCGGCTCGGACGCCCTCCGGGAGGCGCTGCCGCCGGAGAGCCCACTCCGCGAGGAGGCGGACGAGGTCCTGAAGGCCGGCCGAAAGGCCGCGGCCCTCACGAGGCAGCTCCTGGCCTTCGGGCGCAAGGGGGTCACCCGCCCAGCCCCGCTCGACGTGAACGCGGCCGTCGTGGAGATGGGGAAGCTGCTGCGGCGGGTCGTCGGGGAGGAGGTCCGGATCGAGATTCGCCTGGCGGACACCGTCCCGCTGGTCCTCGCCGACCCCGCAGGGCTCCACCAGGTCATCGTCAACCTCGTGACGAACGCCCGCGACGCGATGCCGGGCGGCGGCGTGATCACCATCACCACCGGCGTCACCGAGATCTCCGCCGAGGACTCCAGGGACGCCGGCCTCCCGAGCGGCCGCTACGTGGTCATGTCGGTCCGCGACGACGGCGCCGGGATGACGCCCGAGGTGCGCGAGCGCATCTTCGAGCCCTTCTTCACGACCAAGGAGGAGGGGCGCGGGACCGGGCTTGGGCTCGCGACCGTCTTCGGGACGGTGAAGCAGGCGGGCGGCCACGTGCTGGTGGAGTCCTCGCCCGGTGCCGGGTCCTGCTTCAAGGTCCTTCTTCCCCAGACCCTCCAGGCGCGGATCCCCGCTTCAGTCCCGGCCGGGACCGTCCGCACCCGCGGCGACGGCCGCACCGTGCTGGTGGTCGAGGACGATCCGGCCGTGCTGGGGATCGCCATCCGCATGCTGGAGGACGACGGCTACCGCGTCCTCTTCGCCAACGATCCCCTGGAGGCCCTGGAGGTCGCCGCCCGCTTCGACGCTCCGATCCACGCGCTGGTGAGCGACGTCATCATGCCCAGCCTGAACGGGCGCGAGCTCGCGCGCCGGCTCCGCTCCGCACGGCCGGGCATCGGCGTCGTGTACATGTCGGGCTACACGCGGAACGTGACCGCGAACGACTCCATGCTCGACCCGGGGGTGCTCTTCCTCTCCAAGCCTTTCGCCCGCGGCGAGCTGCTGGACCGGGTCGCCGCGGCCTCGCTCGCCGGGCCCTGACGGCCACCGCGGCGCGAGGTCACCCTAGCTCCGCCAGCAGCGCCCGCCCCTGCTCCTGCGTCAACCCGAGCGGCCGCTTCATGGGGTTGCCGGTCCTCAGCACCGGATCCAGCTGCTCGTAGGTCGGCCGCGGCACCGCGTAGAGGACGCCGAGCGGGATCTTCTCGCCCCACTCCTGCGCGCGCGCCAGCGCCGCCGCGAGGTTCGTGACGTCGTGCTCCTGCTCGTCGAGCTTGTAGGTCCGCTGCTTGTAGAACGGGAAGGTGTTCACCTTGTTGTAGGTGACGCACGGCGAGAAGACGTCGACGAGGGCGAAGCCGGGGTGACGGATGGCCCGCTTCACCAGCTCGGCCAGGTGGTTCGGATCCCCGAGAAGCCGCGGGCCACGAACGAGGCGCCGGCCGCGAGCGCCAGCACCAGGGGATTCAGCGGCTGCTCGGCGTTCCCGGCTGGCGTGGACCTCGTCTTCATCCCCAGCTCCGACGTGGGTGAGGCCTGCCCTGTCGTGAGGCCGTAGATCGAGTTGTCCATCACGAGGTAGGTGAGATCGACGTTCCGGCGCGCGGCGTGGACGAAGTGGCCGGCGCCGATCCCGTACCCGTCGCCGTCGCCACCGGTGACGAGGACGGTGAGGTCGGTGTTGGCGAGCTTGATCCCGGTCGCGACGGGGATCGCCCGGCCGTGCAGCGAGTGGAGGCCGTAGGAGTGGGTGAACCCGGGCAGGTTCGACGAGCAGCCGATCCCGGAGACGATCATCAGGTCGTGCGGCTGGAGGCCGAGCCCGACCGCGGCCAGCTGCACGGCCCGCAACACGCCGAAGTCGCCGCAGCCCGGGCACCAGTCCGGCTCTACCTCGCTCTTGAAGTCCTCGATCCGCAGCGGCGTCGTCGGGAGCGTGCTCATGGTGACCTCTCCTGCTCACTGCCTCGGGAACGCGGTCGGCGACGCGTCGGGGGTCTCGCAGACGTGGCGGAAGCCGGGCGGGCCGCCGGCCTTGACGAAGGCCTCGACCGCGTCGGCCACCTCCCGCGGCGTGAACGGCTCGCCGTCGTACTTGAGCACCAACCCGTCGGCGGAGTGGCCCGTCTCCGCGCGCAGGTGGCGCGCGAACTGGGCCGAGGCGCTGTTCTCGATGACCAGCGTCCGCTCGGCGCCCGCGAGCAGCGGCGCCACCTCCCGCTGCTGGAACGGCACCAGGTACCGCACGTGCAGGTGGTTGGTCTTCAGGCCGCGCGCCTCGAGCAGCCCCCGCGCCTCGCGGATGACCCCCTTCGTCGAGCCCCAGCCGATCAGCGTGAGCGGCGCGTCCGACGGCCCTTCGACCGTGGGCGCGGGCAGCTCGCGCAGCAGCGCCTCCACCTTGCGCGCCCGCTTGTCCACCATGCGCCGGCGGGTCGGCGGATGCGTCGACACGTCCGAGATGATGTTCCCCTTCTCGTCGTGCTCGTCGGTCGGCGCGTGGAAGACGGTGCCGGGCGTCCCCGGGAGCGCGCGCGGCGAGACGCCGTCAGCGGTGATCCGGTACCGGAGGAACGGGCCGTCGGGCGGCGGCGCGGTCACCACCGGCCCACGATCGATCCGGAACCGGAAGTCGAACCGCTCGGGATCGACGGTCTCGTTGTGCTCCGAGAGCAGCAGGTCCGAGACGACGATGACCGGAAGCTGGTACCGGTCAGCGAGGTTGAACGCCTCCTCCATCGTGCGGAAGCAGTCATGGACGTCCGCGGGCGCGAGGATGACGCGCGGGTAGTCTCCCTGGCTCGCGCCGATGGCCTGGCTCAGGTCGCCCTGCTCGGTCTTGGTGGGCAGCCCGGTCGACGGGCCGCCGCGCATCACCAGCACGAACACGGCGGGCGCCTCGATCATCCCCGCCATCCCGATCGCCTCGGTCATGAGCGCGAAGCCGCCGCCGCTGGTGCCGCACATGGCGCGCGCGCCGGCGTGCCCGGCGCCGATGGTCATGTTGGCGACGGCGATCTCGTCCTCCGCCTGCTTCACGACGACGCCGCAAGCCTCGGCGTGCGGGGCGAGCCAGTGGAGGATCCCGCTGGCGGGCGTCATCGGGTAGGCGGCGTAGAAGCGGCAGCCCGCGGCCACCGCGCCCATCGCGAACGCCTCGTTCCCCGTGATCACGGCGCGGCGCTTCTCCGAGAAGGCCCACTTCCCCGCGACGGGCGCCGGCGCGAACTCCTTGCGCGCGTGCTCCCACCCGGCGCGGGCGAGGGCCACGTTCGCCTTGACGACGCCCTCGCCCTTCCCGCCGAACTGCTTCGCGAGCGCCTCTTCGAGCCGCTCGATCGGGAGGCCGAGCAGGTGCGTCAGCCCGCCGAGGAGGACCGTGTTCTGCTGGACCGCGAGCTGCGGCCCGAGGGTGGCGGTGAGCGCCTTCACCGGGAACGGGAGGGCGGTCCGGCCAGGGGGCAGCCCCTCCGCCTTCACGCGGTCCGAGTTGAAGAGGACGACACCTCCGTCGGCGAGCTCGGCGGCGTGTCGCTTGACCGCCTCCTGGTCGAGCGCGACGACGGCGTCCAGCCGATCGCCGTGGGTCTCGACCTCCTCCTGGGAGATCCGGATGCGCAGCCACACGTGGCCGCCGCGGATCACCGACTGATAGCTGTTGTAGGCGTACAGGTGGAGCCCGCTCCGGGCCACCACCAGCGCCAGGGCGTCGGCCATGGCCGCCTGACCGTCGCCGGCGGCGCCGCCGAACCCAACGTTGACCTCCACCGCGCTCATTCGAGTCTCCCGTTGGACTCGAATAACGACGCTGCTCCCAGGGTGCCAGTCTGGGGCGCGGCCTTCGGGGTCCCCACCTCACCAGGGGGTAGGCAGGTAATCCTTGAAGAAGAGACCGGCCGGGTGCTTCCCGCTCCGGAAGCCGTCCATGATCGGCGCCACGATCCGCGCCGCGCCGTCCACGATGTCCAGCGGCGGCGAGAAGGCGTGCTCCTCCACCTTCCGCTCCGCCAGGTGGGCCGGGTCCTCGTCGGTGACCCAGCCGGTGTCGACCGCGTTCAGGAAGATGGCGTCCCGCGCGTAGTCCGGCGCGCTCGTCCGCACGATCATGTTGAGCGCCGCCTTGGCCATGTTGGTGTGCGGGTGCTTGTCGGTCTTGTGCTCCCTGTAGAACTGCCCCTCCATCGCAGAGACGAGGACCACGTGCTTCGCCGGGTCGCCGCTCGTCGCCGTTCCGATGGGGGCGCTCCGGGCCCGGAGCATGAGCGGCTTGAGCCTCGCGGTCATCACGAACGGCGCGGTCGCGTTGACCAGCAGCACCTCGAGCAGCTCGAGCGTCGGGACCTCGTGGAGCGCGAGGCGCCAGGAGTTGTGCGTGCGGAGATCCACCTGCTGCAGGTCCTGGTCGAGCACGCCTCTCGGGAAGAGGTCGAGCGCGCTCCTCCCGGGCAGGAGCAGATCGGCCTCCGACCCGGCCTGGGAGAGGAGCGCCGGGTTCGCGACGCCAGCGGCGCGCCGCGCGTCGAGCGCTGCCCTCAGCTCCTCGTAGTCCCGCAGCAGCCCACGCTGCTCGTCCGGCAGCGCCGAGAGCGGAAGCGCCTCCGCCTCCAGCAGGTGGGCGTAGAAGCCCGGCGGGCGCCGCACCGTCTGGCAGGCGTTGTGGATCTGGAAGTCGAGCCGGGGGAGCGTGGCGTCAAGCCGCTGGCAGAGCAGCTCCACGCTCGGGGTGTGCCGAAGGTCGATGCCGTGGATCGTGAGCCGGTCGCTCCAGCTCGCGAAGTCCGGCTCGCGCGCGTACCTGGCGGCCGCGTCGCGCGGGAAGCGCGTGCAGGCGACGACGTTGCAGCCTGCGCGGAGCAGCAGGATGGCCGCCTGATAGCCGATCTTCACCCGGGCCCCGGTGACGAGCGCCACGCGCCCACGCAGGTCGACGGCGGCCGTCCGCCGCGCGTGGTTCTGGTCGCCGCAGGCAGGGCACAGCTGGTCGTAGAAGGGGTGGAGCCGGGTGTACGGCGCCTTGCAGACGTAGCACTTGCGGGGCTCTGAGAGCTCGGGTTCACCCTCCGACACTCCCCTCTCCCCCACCGGGGGAGAGGGTGGGGTGAGGGGGCATCAGGGATGGGCCTCCAGCCCGACGCATCCGTCCCCGGCGCCGGCAGCTCCGGCAGCGGCGTGACGAAGACCGGCGCCTGCCTACCTTGCTGGATCCCGGTCCCCTTCCGGAGCTCGCCATCCCGCGCCTTGCGCGCCCCGCGCTCCGCCCGGAGGAGCGCCTTACGGAGCCTGCGCCGCTGGTCCTCGCCGGGCCGCGCCACCTCGCCTGCCACCCGCTGCAGCGCCTCCCGGGTGGCCGCGTCGACGCTGGCGAGCAGCCCACGATCCTCGGCGACGCGCGTGAGAACCGCCAGGGCGGCGGCTATGTCGGGGGCGGTGACCTCGGGCTCCCGGTCCGGTTCCCCGGCGCTGCGGCGATCCGACATGTGGGCTTCAATACCCTCATGGGGAGCCCTCTGGCTAGCCGTCACCAATCGTGTTGCCGTTTCGACTCAATCCAGGAGGAGCTCACCATGGCCAGGAAGACGAAGAAGGCGGCACCGAAGCGGAGCGCGACCCGCCAGAAGGCGCGCGCGAGGGCGAAGGCACCGAAGCGGGTCACGCCGATCCCGGAGTACCTCCACACACTCACCGTCAACCTGGTCTTCAGGGACTCCACCGCGGCGATCGCCTTCTACGAGAAGGCGTTCGGCGCGAAGGTGCTGAGCCGGATGCAGTCCCCGGACGGCAAGGGGACCTGGCACGCCGAGCTCAGGATCGGCGACTCCGTCATCTTCATGAACGACGAGTCGCCGATGAACCCGGTCAAGGCGCCGTCGGAGGAGCGGCCGGCCACGAGCATCCTGCACCTCTACGTGAAGGACTGCGACGAGGCGATGGCCCGGGCCGTCGAGGCTGGGGCGAAGATCACCATGCCCGCCGCCGACATGTTCTGGGGCGACCGCATGGGCGGCGTCGTGGATCCCTTCGGCATCCCCTGGGGCGTCGCGACGCGCAAGGCGAAGCTGACGCCCAAGCAGCTCAAGGCGGCGACGGAGGAGTTCCTGCGCAAGCAGGAGCCGGTCGCCTACCCGCACGAGCCGGGCTCCGAGGAGTACGGGCCGGGCGCGCCTTAGGGCCGCCCGTCCGCGGGGTGAGTGACCATCACCTGCTGCGCTCCGCGCCGGCCCGATACCGCGCGCTCCCGACACCCTTGCGCGGGGCCGGTCGGTGCGATATCCGGCCGTCCCGGGAAATACCCCGTCGGGACGCCCGGTTCACCGCCGCGAGAGGAACGCAATGGGACGCATCTTCGAGACCCGCAAGGCCACGATGTTCGCGCGCTGGAACAAGATGGCGAAGACGTTCACGCGCATCGCCAAGGACATCGCCATCGCGGTGAAGGCCGGCGGCCCGAACCCGGACATGAACGCAGCCCTCCGGCGCGCGATCCAGAACGCCCGCGGCGCGAACATGCCGAAGGACAAGGTCGAGGGGGCGATCAAGCGCGCCAGCGGCCAGGACCAGCAGGCCTTCGAGGTCGTGCTCTACGAGGGGTACGCACCCCACGGCGTGGCGGTCATCGTCGAGACGGCGACCGACAACGTGGTCCGCACCGTCGCCAACGTCCGGGTCACCTTCAAGAACCACGGCGGGAACATGGGCAACGTCGGGAGCGTCGCCTTCCAGTTCAAGAAGATGGGGGTCTTCCGGCTGTCGCCGGAGGGCGTCGACCAGGACGCGCTGGAGCTCGACCTCATCGACCACGGGCTGGAGGAGCTGGGCGAGGGGACCGGCGAGAAGGGCGAGAAGCAGGTGGTGATCCGCTGCGCCTTCGAGAGCTTCGGCCAGCTCCAGGCCGCCATCGAGCAGCGGAAGCTGCCGCTCATCTCGGCCGAGTCGGAGTACGTCGCCCAGACCACGGTGGAGCTTCCGGAGGACCAGGCGAAGGAGGTCCTCGAGCTGGTGGACGCGCTGGAGCAGGACGAGGACGTCCAGCGCGTGTTCCACAACCTCGTCTAGCCCCGGAGGCGAATCCTTCCGGCGCTGTCCGGCTCCCACCGGGCCAACGATGGTCTCGGTCGGGAGCCCCCGCATGAAGCTCGTTCGCCCCGCAGCCCTCCTCCTGCTCGCCGCCGCCTCGCTCGGCCCGCGGGCCAACGCGGCGGAGCCCGCCGCACGGCCCACCGCCCCGAGCCATTCCCAGCAGGCTCGCGCCCCCCTGCCCCGCCTCGTCTTCTTCATGAACCCGGCCGGGATGCCCTGCCAGATGCAGGATCGCATCCTCCGCGAGATGGGGGCGGAGCTGACCGAGCGGGCCCAGGTCGTCTACTACAAGACGACGGAGCCGGCCGACATCGCGAGGTTCCGCGAGTTCGGCATCCGCGCGCTGCCGACGCTGATCGTCACGGACGCGCAGGGGCGCGAGCTCCGCCGCGCCACCCCCGGGATCCAGGCGATGCCCCAGGTGCTGAAGCTCCTGCAGCCGTAGGCCGCGAGTGATCGCCCTCTCCACCCTCGCGCTCTCCTTCGGCGCCGGGCTCGCCAGCGTGGCGAGCCCATGCGTCCTGCCCGTCCTCCCGATCATCGTCGCAGGGAGGCCCGACGAGCACCGCACGCGCCCGGCCTTCATCGTCGCCGGGATCGCCCTCGCCTTCATCGCGATGGGGGTGGCGAGCAGCCTCTTCGGAGGCGCCATCGGCCCCGCCCTCCCGTATCTGGAGAAGGCGACGGGGGCGCTGGTCATCGTCTTCGGCCTGCTCATGCTCGCCGACGTGAACCTCTTCAAGCGGCTCACGTGGCTCCAGGGCATCCAGGTGCGGGGCGGCGGCCGCTGGTCCGGCCTGCTGCTCGGCGCCAGCCTGGGGGTGGTCTGGATCCCCTGCGTCGGACCGATGCTCTCGAGCGTCCTGGGGATGGTGGCGACCGAGGGGACGCTCTCCGCCGGCGTGCTGCTCCTCTTCGTCTACTCGCTCGGCTTCGCCGTCCCGATGCTCGCCGTCGGCTACGGCTCGCAGGCGCTCCGCCAGCGCGTCCGCGCGGTCGCGAGCCACCCGGTCGCCGTCCGCTGGGTCTCCGGGCTGATCCTGATCGCCTTCGGCGCAGTCATCCTCGAGAAGGGGATGCTCTTCGTCGGGATGTAGCGCCACCGCGCCCCACCTGGCGCAGCGCTCAGGCGACGAGCCCGCGCTCACGGGCCAGCCCCGTGAGCCTCTCCTTCAACCGCTCGAACCGCTTGCGGAGCGCGGCGGCGGAGATCCGCTCGCCATCCGCGGCGAAGGCCGCCGCCACCTCGTCCCATGGCAGGTTGCGTCCGAGCCGCAGGGTCAGCAGCGTCCGGTCCTCGCAGGGCAGCTCGTCGCGCAGCCGTTCGAGCTGCTCGCGCCGCCCCTCCAGCCACGCCACCGAGGTCCCGGGAGCTGGCAGGCTCGCGGCCAGGTCGGGCGACAGCGGCTCCCGCCTCCGGCGGTAGGCGTCGCGCATGCACCGGACCGCCGAGTGCCATGCCAGCCTGTACGCCCAGGCTCGGAGCGGACACTCCCAGCGGAACCCGGGCAGGCCGCGCCAGATGCACTGCTGGAAGTCGGAGAAGGCGTCACACGCGTCGTCCTCCGGGAGCATCGTGCAGAGGTAACGGAGCACGCCGGGTCCCAGCGCCTCGATGACCGAAGTCGCCGCTGCGTCCGAGTGACCCATGGAAACCGTGTGGCGAACGCGAAGCTCGAGGTCCGCGAGGCTCGTTCCTGTTCCGTTCATGCCTCCATGCAAAGCACCGGGCGTGCCCCGCTCGATCCCGTGGAAACTCGCACCCTTCGCCACCCGGGTCGGCGCGGTTCACCCACCGGCACCGTGTGGCGCCACACCGCCCGGTGTGGTGCGTGTGGGGCCAGCTCGGCCAAAGGTGCCCTTGAACGGCGTACAATCGGCGCCACGATTCTTGCACCGGGGGGGAGGATCATGCCGCGTCCATTCTCGTCGCCGCTCTGGGTCGCAGCGACCGCGCTCTGGGCCGGCGCCGTCGCGGCCCAGCCTGCAGCCGCGCCGCCGGCCGAGTTCTGGGACCCCCTGGTGGTCACCCCGACGGGGCAGGCCTCCCGCGTCTCCGAGTCGCCGTCGACCACCTTCGTCGTCACCGGCGACGAGATCCGCCGCAGCGGCGCCCCATCGCTGCCGGAGATCCTGCGCCGCGTCCCGGGGCTCGACGTCAGGCTCATCTCGGCGACAGACGGCCAGCTCGGGCCCCGGGGCTTCGCGTACGAGGTCTCCGACCGGGTGCTGGTGCTCGTCGACGGGCGCAGCGCCTACATCGACTTCTTCGGCGGGACGAGCTGGGAGATGCTGCCCGTCTCGCTCCTCGACATCGAACGGATCGAGATCGTCCTGGGACCTGGCGCGTCGGTCTACGGGAACAAGGCGATGCTCGGGACCATCAACGTCATCACCCGCTCCGCTGCGGACTATCCGTTCGCGGAGGCGCGGGTGGACGCCGGGGTCCCGGCCGACGGCCGCGTGGCGGCGCGGTACGGCGCGATCTCCGGCCCCTGGCGGTTCCGGGCCACCGGCACCGCGCGCAGCCTGACGCTCTACCAGCCGTCCGGGAGCTCGCCGGCGGCGGCCGGGGGCGGCACCCTGTCCGCCTCGTACAGCCCGAGCGCCAGCCGGGAGGCGTCGCTGGAGCTGGGGGCCATTCGCGGCGACGTCGACATGATCCCGCTCGGTGACGTCATCGAGAGGTTCGGCGCGACGCTGGGCTACCTCCGCGCCCGCGGGCGAATGGGGCTTGGAGGGCCGGGATCACCCAACGGCGACCTGAACCTCGACCTGGTGTGGAACACAGGACGCATCCGCTCGGCCACCTTCCCGATGGGCACCGGCGACTTCGAGGCGACCTTCCAGACGCCGTATGCCCAGCTCCACCACGAGCTCCGGACCACCATCGGCGGCGTGCCGCTGCAGGGACGCTGGGGCGGCGAGGTGCGGCTGAACACGCTCGACTCGAACATCACCTCTGCCGAGCGCGACCTCTGGAACGTCGCGGGGTTCGCGAGCACCGAGCTCCTGCTGGGGCGTTGGCGCCTCACGACCGGCCTCCGCGTGGATCGCGCGACGCTCGGCCGGGTCAACGTCTCGCCGCGCGTCTCGGTCGTCTGGTCCCCGGTGGAGGGACACCAGCTCCGCGCGGCCTTCAACACCGGCTACAACAACCCGCACCACGTCCACTACTTCGCCGACTTCTCCTACGCCTCGCTCCCCGTGATCGGGAACCGCGCCCTCGCGCCGGAGCACGTGCTCTACGGCGAGCTGGGATGGGCTGGGGCGCTGACGACGTCGCTGCGGGCCTTCGCCAACGCGTACGTCTACCGATTCACCGACTGGATGAGCCTGGACCCCGCGAACCTCGCCGCCACCGGCGGCGTTCCCTGGGGCAACAACTCGCAGTTCACGGCGTGGGGCGGCGAGGTCGGGCTCGATCTGTCGGTGCGGCGGACGTGCACGGCCTACGCGAGCTACGCCCTCGCCGGTCCGGGGGCGAACGTCTATCCGTACGACATCGACCCGCGCGCCTCGCCGCGCCACAAGCTCAGCGCAGGCGCGCGCTTCGACTTCCCCGCGGGAGCGTACGCCGCCGTCGACGCGCAGTACGTCGGTCCATCGGTGATCGCCCGGCTCGCAGACCCTCCGTTCGACCCCGTCTTCCGGGAGACGAAGCTGGGGAGCTACGTCATGGCCCACGCGCGCGCCGGCTACGCCTTCCACAGCGGCCTCGACCTGTCGCTCGCGGTGGCGAACGCCCTGGACGACAGGACGAGGCAGTTTCCCGGAGCCGAGCGGCCCGAGCGGCGCGTCTCCGCGGCGCTCGCGTACTACCGCTGAGGAGCCGATGCTGGCGCACGGATCCATGCTCGCGCTCGCGGTGACCGTGGCCCTGGCCGCGGGCCGGGCACTCGGCGCGGACGCGGGGGTCTGCGTCGCGGTGTCGCCCGGCGAGTACGCTGCCGTCGCGAACGCCGCCCGGCGCGCCCTGGGGGTGCCGTCCCTGAGCCTGAGCGTGGCGGAGCCACAGGAGCGGGAGCTGCTGGCTTCGCGCTGCGGGCGGCTCGTCATCGCCGTGGGGCCCGAGGCGCTGCGTGCCGCGAGCGAGCTGGCGCCGCGGACCCCCACCCTCCACGTCATGGCCGGCAACGCGCGGACGAGCGGCCAGGGCGGGATCCTGCCCGACGCCGAGCCGCGACGCGTGCTCGAGACGCTCAGGAAGCTGGCTCCCAGGGCACGCAGGATCGGCGCGGTGTACGACCCCGAGCGGACCGGGGCGCTCGTGGCCGAGGCGCAGGCAGCGGCGCAGGCGGCGGGGATGGAGCTCGTGGCGCTCCCGGCGCGCACTGTCGGCGAGGCGGTGCGAGCGTTCCACCGCTTCGAGGACGACGTGCGCGTGGACGCCCTCTGGCTCCTCCCGGACGGGACCGCGACGGTCCAGGAGACCGTCTACTACGCGCTCGAGCTCGCGCACTGGCGCCGGATGGCGGTGATCGGCCTCTCCCGGTGGTACGTGGCGAGCGGCGCGCTCTTCGCACTCGTGCCGCGCCCGGAGAGCTGCGGCGAGGCCGCCGGCGAGCTCGGGAAGCAGCTGCTGGGCGGCGCGCAGCCCACCGGCGCCGTCTACGGCTGCGACTACGCGCTCTACGTGAACCAGCGCACGGCGACGCAGCTCGGGCTCAAGGTCCCGCGCAAGCTGCTCGAGGGCGCGGAGCAGGTGCTGCCGTGATCGGGCCGCGCGGGCTGGGTTGGCGGCTGGCCGCCGGGATCTCCGCCACGATCGCGGGGCTCGCCATCCTGCTGACCGTCTTCTACCAGCGCCAGACCCACGACCTGCTCGACCAGGAGTCGGAGGAGCGGATCGCCGCGCTCGCCCAGCACGTGGCGGCGACGTCGCTGCTCGGCGCCCTCGCACGGAGCGAAGAGATGCTGGCGGGCCCGCTCGACGGCGCGATGTCCCAGGCGGACGTGGTCGCGGTCGCGATCTACGACGCCGACGGCGGCCTGATCGGAGGCCGGTCCCGCAGCGGCGTCCCACCGTCCGCCCGGCGCGAGGCGCCGGATGACTGCCGCCCCTGCTCACTCGGCCGCGGGCGGATGCGCTGGGTTGCGCCGGTCGTGGGCGCAGCGGCCTTGGGACCGGCCGAGCCGGCCGGCTTCTACGAGGGTCCACCGAGGGCTGCCGGAGAGGGCGGCGCGACGGCGGGCTGGCTGGTGCTCGACGTGACGACGGCGGCCCGCGCGGCGGCCGAGCGCCGCATAACGATGAGCGGGCTGCTCATCGCGGCGGTGGCGTCGGTGCTCGCGCTCGGGCTGGCCCTCCTGGTCGCGCAGCGCCTCACGTCGCCGCTCCGCGCGCTGGCCCAGGCGACGCGCGAGGTCGGAGAGGGGCGCTGGGACGTGGCCCTGCCCCGCGCCGCCTCGGCGGAGATCGCGCAGCTCGCGGACGACTTCCGGGCCATGACCGAGGCGCTCGCGGCGCTCGATCGCGACAACTCGCGCTACAGGGAGCACCTCGAGGAGATGGTCGCGAGCCGCACGCGCGAGCTGGAGGACGCCTACCAGCACGTGAAGGCGATGGCCGAGGCCAAGGACCAGTTCGTCGCCACCGTGTCGCACGACTTCCGCTCGCCGCTCGCCATAGTCCTCTCGGCCGTCCAGACCGTGCTGGCCGATCCGGAGATGACGGCGAGCGTGCGGCGCGACTTCCTCGCGCGCGCCGAGCGCCAGTGCAAGCGGCTGGGAGCCCTGGTGAGCGACCTGCTCGACCTGGCCCGCATCGAGAACAAGGAGACGGTCTTCGAGCAGGTGCAGCTCTCCGAGCTGGTGGAGGAGAGCGTCGACGGGGTCCGGTCGGCCTTCGAGGAGCGCCAGGTCTCGCTGGTCTACGAGCCTCCCGAGGGGCCGGTCCTCGCCGAGGTCGACCGCAGCCAGGTCTCCAGGGCCCTGCAGAACCTCGTCGACAACGCGCTCAAGTTCACGCCGCCGGCGGGGCGCGTCAGCGTGGACTTGCGCTGCCGGGGCGGCGAGGCCAGCATCTCGGTGACCGACACCGGGCCAGGGATCCCCGACGAGGAGCGCGAGCACGTCTTCGAGCGCTTCTACCAGGGGCGCCAGGGGCAGCTGCTCGGCAGGGGCTCCGGGCTGGGGCTCGCCATCGTCGCCGGGGTCGCGCGCCGGCACGGAGGCAGCGTCAACGTGACGAGCCCGCATGGCGCGGGCGCCACCTTCGAGCTTCGCCTGCCGCTCACCCGGGGTTGAGGTGCACATGTCGAACATCCTGGTCGTGGACGACGAGGAGGACATGCTCGAGACGATCGCCTACAACCTGGAGCGCGCCGGGCACAGGGTGCTGCGCGCCTCCAGCGGCACGGCGGCGCTCGCGCGGCTCGAGGGCGAGATCCCGGACCTGATCGTCTCGGACGTGATGATGCCGGGCATGGACGGTCTCGCGTTCTGCGCCGAGGTCCGCGCCCGCCCCGGGACCGCGCTGACGCCCTTCCTCTTCGTCACCGGCAAGGGGCAGCCGAGCGACAAGTACGCCGGGCTTCGCGTGGGCGCGGACGACTACGTCACCAAGCCCTTCGACCTCGAGGACCTGCTGGCCCGCGTGAACGGGCGGCTGGAGCACCGCAGGCGCGTCGTGGAGCTGGAGCAGCGGATGGTGGCCGCGCGCCACGACTGGGAGGAGAGCGTCGAGCCGATGGCGCTCCACCGGGCGCGAGAGACCCAGTCCCGCCTGGAGGACGAGGTTCACGACGCCGGCTACGTCGACTACGAGCCTCCGCGTCCGGACGCCGCGGCCATCCGCGAGAAGGTCGCGCGCCTGGAGGTCCGGTTCCCGGCGCTAAGGGAGCTGCGCAGCTGCACGCTGGTCGGTGAGGCCCCCGAGTTCCTGCGCATCTTCGAGGAGATCCTGATCGCGGCTGCGACGCCCGATCCAACGCTGATCCTCGGCGAGACCGGCACGGGCAAGACGGCCGTGGCCCAGGCCGTCTGGGCCCTGGGGCCGCGCTTCGGCCACCCCTTCCGCACGATCAACTGCGCCGAGCTCGCCGCAGGCGACCCGGCCATAGCGACGGGCAAGCTCTTCGGCCACGGGAGCGGCAGCGGCCTCGCCAACGTCCCGAAGGAGGGGCAGCCGGGGATCCTGGAGGAGACCGATGGCGGGGTGCTGTTCCTCGACGAGGTCGGCGACCTGCCACGCCAGGCACAGGCCCTCCTGCTGCTGCCGCTGGAGCGGCGCGCCTTCCACCCGGCGGTGGGGCGCGGGCCGGCCCGGACGGTCGACGTCAAGTTCGTCTGCGCGACGAACCGGGATCTCCTCGAGGAGGTGCAGTCCGGGTGCTTTCCGCGCGACCTCTTCGAACGGCTCGCAGGCAACGTCATCCACGTGCCCCCCCTGCGCGCACGCCAGGACGACGTCGCGAGGCTGGCGGCCCACTTCCTGCGGGAGGCGGCGCTCGAGAACGGCGCAGAGGACCTGACGCTCACCCCTGGGGCCGCCGACGCGCTGTCCCGGTACGGCTGGCCCGGCAACGCCCGGGAGCTGCGACGGACCGTTCGCGTCGCCGCGCAGCGCGCCCGCCTGGACGGGCGCCTCGCGATCGACACCCAGGATCTCCCTCCCGAAGTGACCGCGAGGTCCCGCGCGCACCGGGAGGCGCCCCCAGGGCGTCGGCGCCCGCCACCTCGCGCGCCGAGGGGCTCCGCCTGGCCGGCTTCAGCGGGCGGGAGATCGCCGAGGTCGAGGCGCTCTGCGCGACCGGCTTCCGCGTCGGCGAGGCCGAGGCGCTGCTCGGTTACAGCGGAAAGTCGCGGACCTTCTCGCACCGGCTGCGCGGGCTGTCGCTCAAGGCGCTCACCTCCGCCGGCTTCCGCCCGGACAGGGCCGCCGAGCTGCTGACGGGTGCCGAGCCGGCGTTGATGCCGATCGCAGAGCGCCGCCTGCGCGCCCTGCTCGACTCGCTCGCAGAGCGCGCGCACGAGCCGCCCGACAAGGTCCTGACGAACCTCCTGACCGAGCATCGGCGCTTCGCGCTGGAGACGCTCGCGCACCTGCGCAGGGCTCGCTGAACGACGGCGGCGAGGACGGGCCCACCTGCGCCCGCCCCGCCGCCTCCCCCACCCCGCCTCCAGCGCGCCCTACGCACAATGGAGACGGGTGGCGGGAGAGTGTGACATCCCCGACCGCTCGTCGCGGTCGGGCGCGGATGCCTCCTAGGCGCGATGCAGCTGCTCGATGTCCTTGGTGGTGAAGGTGCTCACGGGATGGACGCGCGCCTTTGCGCGTACGACCTCCGGCACGACGCTTCGCGCCGCCGCCTCGTCCTTCGCCTCGAGGATTGCGTAGCCGGTGTGCTCGCCGGACATGCACGCCCAGCTGAACTTGCCCAGCACGTCGCTTCCCTTGGCGGCGATGCCATCCAACTCCCGGAGGCACTCTTCCTTCGTGTGCGGACTCTCTACGAGGAACTTCATGGGATTGTCCTGTCTCCCCTCCCCCGGACCGTCTGCCGGCAGCCTCTTCAATGCACCGGTCGGGCAGCGGCTTCCACGGTCGCGTGGAGCACCGCGCGCGGGGGAGAACGAGCGCTCACAGGCCGCGCAGCCCGACCTCACTTGCGCGATGACGCCTTGGCTGGGGGCTCGCGAGGCGCCCGGTGCGCCCCCTTCCGATCGCCTCCCGCCGCCGCCTTCCTCGCGTGAGCGGGCGCGTCGATCGAGGCCGGCCAGGCCGGCGTCGACTGGGAGGAGGTCGACGGGGAGCGGCTTCCGATGCTCTTCTTGAGCGCCTCCATGAGGTCGATCACCTGGGCCTGCGGCTCCGGTGAGGCCACCTGGATCTCCTGCCCGGCCACCTTCCGCTCGATCGCCTCCTCGACCCGCTGCTTGACGGCGTCCCGGTAGCGCTCGGGATGGAAGCCGTCGGCCGACGCGGTCTGGGCGATGAGCTGCAGCGCGAGCTGGATCTCGGGCTCCTTCAGCTCGGCGTCGTCGACGGGGATCTCCTCCGGCGGGCGGATCTCGTCGGCGTAGAAGAGCTGCTGCATCACGAGCCGGTCGCCGAGCGGGCGGATGAGCACCAGGTACTGCTTGCCGCGCGCCGCGTAGCGACCGAGCGCCGCCTTGCCCGCGCGCCGCATCGCCTCCCCAAGGAGCTTGTAGGCGCGCGCGCCGCCCTTGTCCGGCCCGAGGTAGTAAGCCTTGTCGAAGAAGACCGCGTCGACGTCGGCGGCCGGCACGAACTCGGCGATGTCGATCGTCTGGGAGGCGATCTCGTCGAGCGCCTTCAGCTCCTCCGCCGTGAAGGTGACGTACCTGTCCTTCGCGAACTCGTACCCCTTCACCGTCTCCTCGCGCGGGACGACCTGCCCGTCCTTGGCGCAGACGTACTGCTGCTTCAGCCGCGAGCCGTCCCTGGCGTGCAGCATGTTGAAGCTGATGGTCGCCGAGGGCTGCGCCGCCGGGAAGAGCCGGATGGGGATGGAGACGAGGCCGAAGGAGATGGTGCCTGTGGCGAGCGAGCGAGCGGGCATGTGGCGCCTATAACGAAGGAGGCGCGGTCGAGCACCGCTCCGTGGGAGTCCAGGGTGGCCGACCGGCTCGACAGCTACCGCCGAAAGCGGGACCCCGGCCGGACGCCAGAGCCGTTCGGGACCGTGCGGCCGGACTCAGGAGCGCGCCTCTTCGTCGTGCAGCAGCACGCCGCCAGGCGGCTTCACTGGGACTTCCGGCTAGAGCTGCACGGCACGCTCCGCTCGTGGGCGGTTCCGAAGGGCCCTTCGGCCGACCCGGCCCAGAAGCGCATGGCGGTCGAGGTCGAGGATCACCCGATCGAGTACGCCGACTTCGAGGGGACCATCCCTGCCGGTAGCTACGGCGCTGGCTCGGTGATCCTCTGGGACCGCGGCTGGTGGCGCGCCGTCGAGGACCCGGACGCCGGCTACGAGGCGGGCAAGCTGCTCTTCGAGCTGGGCGGCTACAAGCTGCGGGGGGAGTGGACCCTGGTGCGGACGCGCTCGGCGCGGGAGTGGCTCCTCCTGAAGCATCGCGACGCCTGGGCGGATCCCGGCTCCTCCCGCCCCTTCCCCGACGTCTCGATCCTGTCGGGACGCACCCTGGAGGAGGTCGCGAGCGGGACGCCACGCGTCGCAGCCGCGCTCGCGCGCGCCGAAGCCGACGGCGCGCCTCGCAGCGCGCTCCACCCGGGCGAGGTCGGCCCCATGCTCGCCCAGCCGACCGACGCGCCGTTCCGGGCCGAGGGGTGGCTCTTCGAGCTCAAGTACGACGGGTACCGGCTCCTCGCCTGGAAGGAGGGGGCGAGCGTGACGCTGCGTTACCGGCGCGGTGGCGACGCGACCGCCCTCTTCCCCGAGGTCGCGCGGTCCGTGGCGGCGCTCCCGGTCGAGCGGGCCGTGATCGACGGCGAGGTGGTGGTGCTCGACGGCGAGGGGCGCCCCGACTTCCAGGCGCTCCAGGGACGCGGACGGCTCAGCCGGGCGATCGACGTCGCGGACGCCTCCGTCGTCCGGCCTGCGACCTTCTTCGCGTTCGATCTCCTCGCCGCCGGAGGGCTGGACCTGCGCCCGCTGCCGCTGGTCCAGCGAAAGGCGGTCCTGGCCGCGCTCTCGCCGCGCCTCGGCCCCGTGCGCTTCGCCGACCACGTCGAGACGGAGGGCGAGGCGCTCTACCGCGAGGTCGAGGCCCGCGGCCTCGAGGGGATCGTCGGCAAGCGTGGAGACGCGCCCTACCGGTCGGGGCGCTCACCGACCTGGCTGAAGGTCCGGACGGAGCGGGCCGGCGACTTCGCCGTCGTGGGCTTCACCGCGCCAGCGGCAGGCCGCACCGGCTTCGGCGCCCTCCACCTGGGGGCGCGTGGAGCCGACGGGCTTCAGTACGCGGGCAGGGTCGGGACGGGCTTCGACGAGGAGCTGCTCGCCCAGCTCTACGGGCGCCTCTCGGGTCACGTGGTGAGCGCTCCACCGTGCAGCGGGCCAGTGCCCGCTGGCAGGGGGCACAGCTGGGTGGAGCCGACGCTGGTCGTGGAGGTCCGGTTCAAGGACTGGACGCGCGAGGGCGTGCTCCGCCAACCCGTCTTCGTCCGGACTCGCGACGACAAGCGGCTGGAGGAGATCGACGCATCGGAGCATCCAACCCCTTCCCACGCGGGAGAGGACTCCCAGGAGCTCCGTCCCCTCTCCCCCACCGGGGTGACGGGGCCACTGGAGATCTCCCACCCCGACAAGATCTACTTCCCGCGCGATCGGATCACGAAGCGCGAGCTGGTCGACTACTACCGGACCATCGCGCCGGCGATGCTCCCGCTCCTCCGGGACCGCCCCGTCGTGCTCACCCGCTTCCCGGACGGCATCGACGGCAAGAGCTTCTTCCAGAAGGACACCTCGCTGGCCCGGCCGGCCTGGATGCGGATCGTGACCGTCCGCTCCGACGAGTCCGACCGGGATCTGGAGCTGGCGCTGCTCGACGACGTCGAGGGGCTGGCGTGGGTGGCGAACCTCGGGGCGATCCCCATCCACGTCCTCGCGAGCCGTGCCGGCTCGATGGATCGTCCCGACTGGCTGGTGCTGGATCTGGATCCCAAGGACGCTCCCTTCGAGCACGTGATCGCCCTGGCGCGCGCGGCCCACGCACTCTGCGACGACCTGGGGCTCCCCTCCTTCCCCAAGACGAGCGGCCAGCGCGGACTTCACGTCCTGGTGCCGACTGGCGGACAGCTCACCCACGACCAGGCGCGCACGCTGGCCGCGCTCCTCTGCCGCGCCATCGAGTCGGTGCACGGAGAGATCGCCACCACCGTTCGCGCGATCGGCGGGCGCGGAGGGCGCGTCTACCTGGACGCCTTCCAGAACGGCGCCGGGAAGACGATCGCGGCGGCCTACTGCGTCCGACCGCGCGACGGCGCGCCGGTCTCGACCCCGCTGCGCTGGAGCGAGGTGAGCCGCAAGCTCGACCCGGCGCGCTTCACCATCCGCACCGTCCCGGCGCGCCTCCAGCGGCTGGGGGCCGACCCGCTGCGCCCCCTGCTGGACGCAAGGCCCGACCTCCTCGGCGCGCTGGAGCGGCTCAGCGCGCGGTTCCCATCGCTTCCCTCGGTGCGCGGCTCGCGCACCGGGACGGCGACCTAAGCGGATCGCAGCTTGACCGTTTCGACGCACCGACTAGGGTCAGATCCCCATGACCGAGAAGAAGACACCGGCGGACGTCGACGTGATGCAGCGGATCGTCAACGGATGCCTGAGGATGCACGCCCCCGCGATCGCGGTGATCGGCTTCTCCGACGACGTGGCCGTGGTCCTGCACGAGCCCGGCGAGAAGGCCAGGGCGAGGGCGCGCGCCCTGGGCTGGGACGGAGAGAGCGAGGTCTTCCGGCTCACGGCCGAGGGCAGGCAGGCGCTCGCCAGCTCCACCGAGCCCTCGGACGCGGGGATCGCGAAGTGGCTCGGGAGGAAGTTCGACCCGGCGTCTCCCGTCGCCCGGATCTACGTCCTCACCGGCGACGACTCCCACCTCATGAACTACTCGCTGTTCGGCGGGTGGTTCCTGGAGCCCGCTGGCGCGGCGGGGCAGCGGCCCAGCTAGCTTGGACCCGGGCCTCCCGCGCTCCACGTCCCCCCGCCGGATGGCTCAACGCGCGGGAGCTTCGCTCTGGGCGCCGCTCGCCGCCTGCTCGGCGAGCCTCGCGATCACCCGATCGGCGATGAGCTTCACTCCCGTCCGCAGCCCCAGGGAGTACGCGTCGACTGCGGCCCCCACCGGGTCGGATCCCCCGCTCCCGATCGGCTGCTCCACCGTGATCGTCTCGGCGAGCAGGGCCACGCGCTCGTCGATCAGCACCACCCGCGCCTGCAGCCGGATCTCGTGGGGCTGCGCCAGCTCCTCGAACGCGATCAGCTCGACCTCGAGCGTGACGGCGCGGCCGGAGATCGCCTCGACCACGCCGCGCTCCTCGAAGAGCGTGCGGGCGAGCGCGCGCCGCAGGTAGACCTCGGGCCGCTCGAGCCAGCGCCGGTCCTCGTAGAAGAAGAACTCCCGAGCGGAGCTCCGGACCACCATCCGCTCGCGCAGGTGTGACCAGCCCTCGACCCGGTCGAGCCGGAGCTGCAGCTCCGGCCGGGCGCGGGCGGCGGTGGGCTCGCCGTCGTATTCCGCGGCGAAGTATCGCGGTACGACCGGCTCGCTCTTCCCCAGCAGCGCGCAGCCGGAGAGCGCGACCGTGACCACGAGCGAGCAGAGCGCGGCCCTCATGGCCCCACCTTCGACTTCCCCTTCATCAGCATGTCGGGGTCTCGCTGGAGCGCCTCGGCGAGCTGCCGGATCGCCACCGCAGCCTCGCGCAGATCGCGCGCACCCGAGTCGAGGTTGGAGCCGAGCCGTGGCCCGGCCGCGTCACCCAGCGAATCGGAGGACCGCTGCAGGCTCGCGAGGAGGCCGTCCTTCCCGTCGAGGCGCGCGACCACGCCGTCCACCTTCGCCAGGGTGGCCTGGATCCCCGCGGCCAGCTGATTGGCGTGCTCCAGCGTCGCGACCGCCTTCCCCGGGACACCCCGCTGGTTCACGTCCTCGAGGAGGACGTTCACCCTGTCGACCACACCGGCCAGCTCCTGCACGAGGCCGGGGAGCTGTTCGACCGCCCGGACCACCGCGTCCTCCAGGTTCTTCATCGTCGAGGGGGTCGCGGGGATGTAGTTGTCGGGCACGGGGAACGGCAGCACGGGGGGAGGCGTGCCGCCCGTGTTGAAGAAGTCGAACTGCAGGTACTTGGTCCCGGTGAGCCCCGTCGAGGCGATCTGGACCCGCAGCTCCGGCGGGACCGTGATCTTCGTCCTCTTGCCCGTGCCCTGGCCGGCGAGCCCCAGCCGCCTCAGCACGTCGACCCCCAGGGTGTAGCTGATCTCGACGTGGCGACGGTCGGGCGCGACGTCGATTCCCGAGACGTTTCCGACCTTCACGCCGCGAAAGCTGACCGGGGACCCGACGTCGAGACCGGTCACCGCCTCGTCGAAGTAGGACTTGTAGGTCACGGTCTCGACCTGCAGCCACTGCGCCGTGAGCAGGACGGCCGCGGCCAGGCCGGCCACCACCGACACCACGACGAAGGCCCCGAGCTTCCAGCGATTGGTCGGAGCGCTCATGACTTCACCGCCTGCCGAGTCCGGTTGAAGAACGCGTGGACGCGCGGATCCTCGCTGGCATCCCGGAGGAGACGCGGATCGCCGCGCGCGATGATGCTCTTGCTCTCGTGGTCGAGCATGATGCAGGACCCGCCGATCTTGAAGATGCTCTCGAGATCGTGCGTGACCACCACGAAGGTCAGCCCGAGCTGGGCGTTGAGGTCCAGGATCAGGTCGTCCAGCTCCGCCGCGGAGACCGGGTCGAGGCCGGCCGACGGCTCGTCCAGGAAGAGCAGGTCTGGCTCCAGCGCCATCGCCCGCGCGATCGCCGCGCGCTTGCGCATCCCTCCCGACAGCTCGCTGGGCAGCTGCGCCTCGGCGCGCTGCAGGCCGACGAGCCGCAGCTTGGCCGCGACGATCGCGCCGACGGCGTCGAGCGGAAGCTCGGTCCACTCCAGCAGCGGCAGCGCCACGTTCTCTGCCACGGTGAGCGACCCGATCAGGGCGCCCGTCTGGAACGTCACGCCGAAGCCGGGCCGGCCGGCGATGATCTGGCTTGGCGCGAGCCCCTCGACGGTGACGGTGCCGCTCAGCGGCTCGTCGAGCCCCACCAGGTACCGCAGCAGGGTCGACTTGCCGCTGCCGCTGCCCCCGAGGATGACGAAGATGGAGCCTCGCTCCACCTCGAAGGTCGCGCCGCTCAGCAGGACGGCCTCCTCCCAGCCGAAGGAGAGGTCCGCGACCTTGACCACGGGATCGCTCATAGGCCCGCCACCCGGACGACGACCGTGATCACCGCGTCGAGGAGGATGAGCGTGAACAGGTTGAGGACCACGCCCGAGGTGGTGCGGCGCCCAACGCCCTCGGCGCCGCCGGCGGTGGCGAGCCCCTGCTGGCACGCGATCAGCGCGATGGCGACGGCGAAGACGACCGCCTTGAGGATCCCGGACGAGACGTCCCAGAGCGATACGACGCGCGCCGTCTCGTTGAGGTAGCCCCGCGCCGTCAGGTCGAGGCTGGTGACCCCGACCACGAGCCCGCCCGCGACGCCCCCCACGTCGGCCAGGATGGCGAGCAGCGGCACCACGAGGACCAGCGCGATCATGCGCGGCAGCACGAGGTAGCGCATCGGCTCGAGCCCCATCGTCCGCAGCGCGTCGATCTCCCCGTTCACCTGCATGACGCCCAGCTCCGCCGTGAACGCGGCGCCGGAGCGGCCGCTGACGACGATCGCGGTCATCAATGGTCCGAGCTCCCGGCAGACCGAGATCCCGATCAGATCGGCGACCAGGATGTTGGCGCCGAACCGCTTGAGCTGCACCGAGGCCTGAAACGCCATCGCCAGCCCGACCAGGAAGTTGATCAAGACGACGATCGGCACGGCGTCGGCGCCGGTGCGCTCCATCGTCGCGGGCACCTCGCGCCAGTTGGCCGAGCGAGGCGCTCGCAGGAGTCCGGCGCCGGAGACGACCATCTGCCCGAGGAACGCCAGGACCAGCTGCCCCTCCCTCAAGCTTGCGAGGGCCGCGCGTCCCAGCTGATCCAGGACCCCCAGCGCGCGGCGGGTACGCAGTCGCGCCACCACGATGTCGCCGCCGTAGAGGTGGATGACCCGCTGGACGCGCTCGCCGGCCCCCACGAACTCCGACGCCACGCCGCGGCGCTGCAGATCGGCCCGCACGGCGGCCAGCAGCGCCATGGCGCCACCGTCGACGCGCTCCACGCCGGACATCTCGAAGTCGAGCCGCTGGCCGCGCTCCGCGACAGCCTCGAGGCGGCGTAGCTCCTTCCAGAGCGGCGCCGCCTCGGCGAGCTTCAGACAGCCCTGGAGGCGGAGCTGGCCCTTTTCGGGGCCATCCCGCTCGTGCTCGATCGAGAATCCCAGCGCCATCGTGTCCAGTCGGGGGGGTCTGTGAGACGACCCAGGCGTCACTCCCCGATGAATAGTCCCGGCACTGGCTCCCGCGCCCCGCTCCGCTTAGGGCGCTGGAGCGGCTCAGCGCGCGGCTGCTCGCCGCCCCCCGAGCTACCGGCCCAGGAGGACGCTCATGTAGGCGCTGCCCCAGTCCTCCCCGTTGCTGCAGACGAGATCAATCTTCCCGTCCCGGTTGAAGTCCCCCTTGGCGATGTCGGCAGACTCGATGCCATAGGTGTACGCAATGGGCTGCGCAGCCGCGTAGCGCGTCGGCCCCAGGAAGAAGGTCCCGTCCCCGCCCCCCAGCAGGAACGAGACGCGCGAACCGCCGACCTCGGCCAGCGCGACATCCAGCGTCCCGTCGCCGTTGAAGTCGCCGGTGACACCGGAGGCACCGCTGACGTCGAAGACGCTCGCCGCGGCGAAGGTGCCGTCCCCGCGCCCCATCCGGATCTCCGCTCGTTCGTGATTGGCGCTGACGAGGTCCAGCTTGCCGTCGTCGTCGAAGTCCGCGAGCTCGACGTAGCGAAGCACCGAGGCGTAGAAGTCGCTCGGCTCGGCGAAGGCGGCGGCGCCCGTGCCGCGCAGCACCGAGACGCCTCGACCCCGGTCAGCCACGACCAGGTCCGGAATCCCATCGCCGTCGAGATCGCCGATCGCGACGGAGTGCGGCTCGTAGCCCCCGGCATAGGCGGTGGCCGCTCCAAACGCGCCCGCTCCGTCACCGCGAAGCACGTAGATGGCTCCGGGCCAGGCCGAGACCACGAGGTCCAGATCGCCGTCACCGTCGAGATCGCTCACCGCGACGAAGTTGGCGCTCCCGCCGATGACGAAGTTGGTCGCCGGCCCCAGCGCCCCGTCGGGCGATCCGGGAAGGACCGAGACCGTCCCCGCGTTGGCGGTGACCGCATCGAGGTTGCCGTCGCCATCGAAGTCGCCGAGCGCGACGGACCGGGGCGATGCGATGGCGTAGGTCGCCGGGACGCCGAAGGCGCCCGTGCCGTCGCCCAGCCAGAGCGAGAAGTCGTTGGCCGAGCTGCTCCACGAGCTGCTCCGGTCGACCAGCGCGACGTCGAGCGTGCCGTTGCCGTCGAAGTCACCGGTGGCGACCGACTGCGGGGAGTGCTTCGCTGCGCCCATGTTGGCCGGCGCCAGGAACGTGCCGTCGCCGCGGCCGTACGCGAGGGTGGCGAAGCCCCCCCAGCCCGCCGCCGCCAGGTCGGGGGCCCCGTCCTGGTCGAAGTCCTCGACGCTCACGGCGGAGCCGCCCGCGGGGACGGCGGTGGCTGCGCCGAAGGCGCCTCCGCCGATGCCCATGAGGATGGAGACATCGCTGTCGCACGTGCAGTTGTGCGTCAGCGCGAGGTCGCGCAGGCCGTCACCGTCGAGGTCCCGGACGCCGATGGAGCGGACGCCGCTTCCTGGCGCGGGATGGTTCACCGGCGCGGAGAGCCCTCCGCCGGTGGCTCCCATGAGCACGGTGACCCCAGAGCCGCTCTCCGTTCCGATCACGAGATCGACCCTCCCGTTCCCGTCCAGATCCTCGCCCACCATCGCGATGGGCCTGGAGACGGTGTTCACGTAGGAGGGGGGCCCGAAGGCTCCGGTGCCGTCGCCCCCGAGGATCGCGAGGTTCGCCGTCGACTGGAAGTTGAAGTCATAGTCCGCGACGGCAAGATCGATGATCGTGTCGCCATTGAAGTCGCCCGCGACGACCGCCGACGGCGCATGACCCGCGGCGTAGGACGAGCCTGCATCGAAGGAGCCGGTCCCCGTCCCCTTCAGGACTGTCACGGTGTTCGGCCCCGTCCCGTCCCCCATGTTGGCGACCGCGAGATCCTCGTCGCCGTCGCCGTCGAAGTCGGCCACCGCGACGGAGACCGGCCTGGAGCCCACCGCCTGGGTCTTCGGCGCGCCAAACGACCCGTCTCCACTGCCGAGAAGGATCGTGACCGAGTTGCCGCCGGCGTTGGCTATCGCCAGGTCAGGCGTCGCGTTGCCGTCGAAGCGGCCGACGGCAACGGCCTTCGGGCCGATCCCGACCCCGACCTCGATCGCCGCGCCAAGGGCGCCGGTCGCAGCACCCAGCAGGATCGAGACGGTGCCGCTTCCCTCGTTCGTCACGGCGAGATCCGGCCTGCCGTCTCCGTCGAAGTCGGCCGTGGCCGTCGCGTGCGGCCCCGACCCCACCGGGGCGGCCACGAGGGCCGCGAAGGAGACCTCGGGGACGATGAGCAACGTGACCGGAAGGTGCAGCGGCGAGTTGCTCGCGTCGGCCGCAGAGAGCGTGATCGTCCCCGTGTGGGTGCCGGGAGCGAGCCCCGCGGCGTCGACGGACACGCTGAGCGACGACGGCGCCGTCCCGCTCACCTGCCCGACCGCCAACCACGGATAGCCCTCCACCGACGCTGTCCACGCGAGCGTCCCCGCACCGCCGTTGGTGATCTCGACGGCCTGTGCCACTGCCGCGCCGCCACCCTGGAAGACCGAGTAGCGCAGGCTCGCGACCGATGTCGAGATGGCCGGCACGGCAGGTGGGGCGGGCGGCAGAGGCTCGAGCGGGGGCGACCAGCGGTCGCCGCAAGCGGACGCGAGCAACGCAACCGAACAGAGCGCGGCCAGTGATGCTCGCCTCGATCGCGGCCACTTCATGACCACCCACCTCCCCGGTGATTGATGGAGAGGCGGCCAGTCCCCTTTGTGACTGAGAAGGCCCTGGAGGGTACCCTTCAGCGCGATGGGCGGGAGCGCCGGCTCCCCCATGCCGCCCGGCTCGGCCCGGCTCGGGACCACGTGCACCTCGACCTTCGGCATCTCGCGCATGCGCAGCGGCTCGTAGCCGTCGAAGTTCCCCTGCACGACTGCCCCGTCCTTCACCGTGATCTCGCCGCGGAGCGCCGCTGAGAGGCCGTAGACCACCGAGCCCTCGGCCTGGTGCTCCACGCTGTCCGGGTTGAGCACCGTCCCGCAGTCCACCGCGCAGACCACGCGATGCACCGTGACGCGGCCGCTCTGGACCGAGACCTCGGCGACGTGGGCCACGTAGCTCCCGAAGGAGGCGTGGCATGCGATCCCCAGGCCGTGCCCCTTCGGCACGCCTCCACCCCATCCAGCCTTCCCGGCCGCGAGCTTCAGCACGCCGCGCAGCCGGTGAGCGCGCGGCAGGTGCGCGAGCCGGAAGGCCAGCGGATCCTTCCCCGCCGCGCGGGCGAGCTCGTCGATGAAGACCTCCTCGGCGAACGCGTTCTGCGAGGAGTAGACCGAGCGCCACCACCCGATCGGCAGCCCCAGCTCCGGCGCGGCCTGGTCCACCCGGATCGCCGGGATGACGTAGGGCACGCTCGACGCCCCCTCCCCGACGTCCGGCGCTGCGCCACCACCGGGGGTCCGGCCCAGCTGCCGGCTGATGGACGGGGTGCGCACGCGGTGATGCCACGCCACGAGCCGCCCCTTCGCGTCCAGGCCGGCGCGAAGCTCGTTCCGGCCGGGCGGGCGGTAGAAGTCGTGACGGAGGTCGTCCTCGCGGCTCCACGCCACCTGGACCGGTACGCCGGCCGCCAGCGACACCTGCGCGGCCTCGACGGCGAAGTCGGGGAAGGCGCGCCGGCCGAAGCCGCCTCCGAGGAAGGTGACGTGCACGGTCACCTTCGACTCGTCGATCCCGAGCGCCCGCGCGACCTCGCTGCGCGCCCAGGTCGGCGCCTGCGTAGGCGCCCAGAGCTCCGCCCTGTCGGCTCGCACGTCGGCGACGCAGTTCATCGGCTCCATGGTCGCGTGGGCCAGGAGGGGCAGCGTGTAGACCGCCTCGACGCGGCGCGCGGCAGCGGCGAGCGCCTTCTCGACGTCCCCTTCGCGGCGCATGGACTCGGACGCGACCGGCGCCTCCGCGAGCGTTCGCGCGATACCAGCGGCGTCCAGCGCGCCGTTCGGCCCGGGCTCGAAGGTGGCCGCCAACAGGTCGCGGCCGCGAAACGCGCCCCACGTGCTGTCCGCCAGCACCGCCACGCCGCTCGGCACCTCCACCACCTTGCGCACACCGGGGACCCTCCCCGCAGCGGCCGCATCGAACCACTTCGCCTTGCCGCCGTACGTCGGAGGACGGGCGACGGCCGCGTGGAGCATCCCCGGCACCCGCACGTCGAGGCCGAAGACCGCGCTCCCACGCACCTTGGGTGGAGTGTCGAGCCTCGGCACCCGCCTGCCGATGAGCTTGAACTTCCGCGGATCCTTGAGCGGCGGATCCTCCGGCACGGGCAGCTTTGCCGCGTCGGCGACCAGGGCGCCGTACTCGACGCGGCGCCTGCTGGCGCCGTGTACGACGGCACCGGCCTCCGCGCTGCAGGCGCCGGGCCTGACGCCGAGCCGCCTGGCGCCGGCCGCGACGAGCATCTCCCGTGCCGCCGCGCCGACTTTTCGGAGCGGGATGAAGTTGCCGCGCACGCTGCGCGAGCCGCCGGTCACCATGTTCCCGAAGCGCGGGTCGGCGTCTGCCGGGAGGACGCGCACCTTCGTCCAGTCGGCCTCGAGCTCCTCGGCGATGAGCACCGCCATGCCCGTGAAGGACCCCTGACCCATCTCCGACTTTCCGAGGTGGACGGTGACCACGCCGTCCTGGCCGATGTGCAGCCAGGCAGACGGCGACAGGCCGGCGGGCGGTGCGGACGGGTCTGCGGCGAACACCCTCCCCGGCCCGGAGACCGCGAGCCAGAGTCCGGCCCCGGCGGAGAGCTTGAGGAAGTCACGGCGGCCGAGCGGTCCGGTGGCGGTCATCGCGCGCCTCCCTTCGCGGCCTGATGGATGGCGCGGCGGATCCGGCCGTAGGTGCCGCAGCGGCAGAGGACCCCGTCCATCGCCAGGTCGATCTGCGCGTCGGTCGGATCCGGGTGCTTGGCGAGCAGCGCCACCGCCTCGATGATCTGTCCCGGCTGGCAGTAGCCGCACTGTGGCACCTCGTCCTCCACCCAGGCCTTCAGCACCGGGTGGTCGCCCTTCTCCGCGAGCCCCTCGATGGTGGTGATCCGGTGGCCGACCGCCTCCTTCACCGGGAGCTGGCAGCTTCGGATCGCCGACTCGTCCAGCAGCACGGTGCACGCGCCGCAGAGCGACGCGCCGCACCCGAACTTGGTGCCGGTGAGCCCAAGCGTGTCGCGCAGCACCCACAGGAGCGGCATCTCCGGCTCGACGTCCACCGCGTGCCGCCGTCCGTTCACGAGCAAGGTCAGGTTGGCCATGTTCCCTCCGCGGCTCGCGCTAGCCGCTGCCGATGGTGCGGCGCACCGCCGAAGCCTCCCTGAGGGAGGCGACGAGCTCCGCCAGGATCTCGACCGCGATCTCCGCGGGCGTGACCGCGCCGAGGTCCAGCCCCACTGGACCGTGGACGCGCCCCACCTCCGGCTCCGAGAAGCCCGCTTCGCGCAGCCTCGTCCTGAGCGCTGCCTGCGTCTTGCGGCTGCCGAGCGCTCCGACATAGAAGGCGTCCGAGCGGAGCGCCGCCTCGAGCGCCGGGTCGTCGAAGCGCCGGTCGTGGCTGAGCGCGACGAGGGCGGTGCGGGCGTCCAGGCCGAGGCGCGGCATGATCTCCGCTGGCCACCCGCGCTCCAGCGCGACGTCCGGGAACCGCTCCTCCGTCGCGAAGGCCGAGCGCGGATCCACCACCGTCACCTCGTAACCGGCCACGCGGGCCATGCGGGCGAGCGGCTGCGCGAGGTGCACCGCGCCGACGATCACCAGCCGCACTGGCGGCTCCAGCACCACCCGGAAGCGCTCGCCGTCGCCCAGCTCCAGCACCCGCTCCACGCGCTCCCGCGCCGTCAGCGCCGCGACGAGGCTCCCCAGCCGTTCCTGGTCGGCAGCCTCGACGTGGACGCGGATGCGGCCACCGCACGGCAGCCCCACCTCCCAGGCGCGCCCGGCGGTGACGCCGAACTCCAGCGTGCGCGCGGTCCCGCGCCGAAGCACGTCGAGCGCCTCCTGCACGACCGCCGCCTCGACGCAGCCGCCGGAGACCGACCCTGCCATCTCGCCGCGCTCGCTGACGGCGAGCTGGCTCCCGGGTGGACGAGGCGACGAGCCCCAGGTGCTGATCACGGTGGCGAGCGCCACCCGCCGACCGGCCTCGCCCCACTCGGCGGCGCGCACCAGGATCTCGCGCTCCGTCATGGGACCACCCCGGCGCGCAGGCGCGCGCGCACCCGCTCCAGATCCGCGGGGAGGTCGACGTCCACGAGCGCCGCTGCCGGTGCGTCCACCAGCTCGGCCTCGGCGCGATGGCGGCGCGTGAGCTCCCGCCCGCGCCCGTCCCCGTCGCCTCCGGTTGCGAGCGCCGGGAGCAGCGCGCGATCGTAGAGCACCGGGGGAGCGAGCGCGTCGCCGTAGCGGGTGGCGACGATCGGCGCGCCAGTCGCGCTGTGGCGCTCGGCGAGCGCGCGCACTGCGGCGGGCGTGACGAGCGGCATGTCGGCGAGGAGGACGACCGCGCCGTCCACGTCCTCGGGCAGGGCCATCACCCCTGCGGCGAGGGAGCCGTTCATGCCGCAGGAGGTGAGGAGCGCGTCCTCGACGACTTCGCAACCGAGGCCGGCGAGCTCCCGTCTCGCGAGCGGCCCGTCGGGGCCGACCACCACGACGACGGGGCCGGTCCCGGCCTCCACGGCGCAGCGGGCGGCGCGACGGAGCAGGGATTCACCGTCGAGATCGAGCAGGAGCTTGCTCCGGCCCATCCGCGAGGAGCCACCGGCCGCGAGGACGATCACCGCGATCATGCGGGCTCGGGTGTAGCACCCTCTCCTCACGGGGAGTCGGGGCCGATGGGGTTGCTCCCCGAGGAGCAACCCGGGGAAGCTTGCCTAAGGACACGCAGGGTGATTGGCTCGCAGCATGACGCCCGTGGCGGCCATTGCCCTGCTGTCGCTGTCACTCGGCGCGGTCGCCGACGACGCCACCGCTCCCGCCGGCACCGAGGGCGCCGCCGCTCCGGAAGAGCTGGCCCCAGCCTCTCCGGACCCGGGCGCGTCCACTCTGCGCCTCCTCCCGGCGTCGCTGGAGACCGGCGGAATACTGGCCCTGGAGATCCTCTGGTACGAGTCGGCGATCGAGCTGAACAAGCTCGACTTCGACTTCGACCGCACCTGGGACGGTCAGGGGCGGCGCTGGCGCGACCTGCACGGCGTGCGCTTCGACGACAACTCCTTCGCCCTCAACATGGGGCACGCCTACTACAACGGCTCCTTCTATTACGACATCGCGCGCGTACTGGGCGGCTCCGTCCTCGAGTCGTGGCTGTTCACGCTGGCCACCTCCAGCGTGTGGGAGGCGACGGTCGAGCACCGCGAGGTCTTCAGCCTCAACGACACCATCGTCACGCCGGCGGGGGGCGCGGCCATCGGCGAGGCGTTCTTCCAGCTGGGCCGCTTCTTCGAGCGCGGCTCCCCCACCATCGCGAACCGGGTGCTCACCACGATCTTCTCGCCGGCCCAGACCCTCGACGACGTGCTGGGGCTCACCCGCCCGGCGCGCACTCCAGACGTCGACTCCCTGGGGTTTCCGCGCGACGTCTGGCACCGCTTCGAGCTCGACCTCGGCGGTGCGCTCGCCGGCCGGAGCCGGGCGAGCGGAGCGCTGCGCCCCGAGCTGTACCTCTCCCTCGACACGGAGCTCGTGGCGGTGCCGGGCCACGGCCGCCCCGGCGACCTGGCGCAGACCCTCGACGACGGCCAGTGGAGCCGGGTGCGCGTGGTCTTCTCGCGCGACGCCGAGGCGCTCACCGAGCTGCACGTCTACACGCAGGCGTCGCTCTGGGGGCGCTACCACCAGCGGCTACGCGGCCAGGACGGAGCGCTGTTCGGTCACAGCGTCTTCTACGGCGCGGCCACGGCCTTCGACCTGTCCATCGCGCGGCTCCCGGAGTTCGACGACTTCATCGGGATCATGCACGTCGTGGGCCCGATGACCGACGCCACCTGGTACCACGGCGCCTTCAGCCTGCGCGGCGCGCTCTCGGGCTTCCTCGACTTCGCCAACCCGCGCGCCCTCGCCTACGACGAGCTGCTGCGGCAGGGGGTCGTCCTGCCCACCACCAAGAGCGTCCTCGAGAAGGAGGGCTACACCCACGCATGGGGCTTCACCGGCGCGGCGCAGCTCGAGGCGCGCTGGCGCGGCTTCGGGCTCGCCTGCGAGCTGCGCTACGACTGGTTCGACTCGATCGAGGGGCGCGACCGGTTCCAGGAGAGCTTCACCAGCCCCACCGGCTACTTCCACGAGGGCGTCGTGGACGACTTCAACGTCCGCGATCAGCGCCGCACCATGCGCTCCTCGCTCTCCTGGCAGGTGCCCGGGCAACGCTTCGGCCTGCGGCTGTGGGCCGAGGACTGGCTGCGCAAGGGACAGGCGCGGGGAGCCGCGGCGCGTTACGGCGCGCAGCGCTTCGGCGCGTCGGTGGCCGCGACGCTGTAGCGCGCGGACGGCGTCACGTCCGCTCGCCCCGCGCCACCCGCTGCGCCTCCTGCGCCAGCCCCTCCACCACCGAGTGGAACCCCTTGAACTGCTCCATGCGCGCCGCCGGCAGCCGGCGCCGGATCTCGGCGGCGATCCGCGGGACCTTCGCGGTGCCGCCGGTGCAGCAGACGACGCCTATCTCCCCCGGGGCCACCCCTGCCGCCCGCACCGTCTCGTCCAGGCAGCGCAGGATCGCGTCGACCTCCCGGCGGCTCGCCTCCTCGAAGCCGGCGCGCGTGACCGGCTCCCGCACGTCGATGCCGGGGTGGGAGAACCCGATCACGGCCTTCGTGGCCGAAGAGAGCTCGCGCTTGCCGCGCTCGATCGCCTCGAACAGGTGGAACCCCTGGGTGTCCTCCACGAGGATCGTGAGCTGATCCAGCTTGCGGCGGTCCTCCTCCGAGAGCGACCACCGGCGCACGTCGGCGAGGAAGCTGGCGATGTCGCGCCGCTGGAGCATCGGCAGGTGCGCCGGGGAGCAGAGATGCTGGACGATCCCCTTCGGCATCCTGAGGACGTTGTTCCCGAACGGCGCCCGGTACTGGACCTCGGCGCCGAAGTGGCGGCCGACCTGGGCGCGCATGAGGGACGCGTCGAGCGCGTCGCCGGCGACGGCGACGCCGCCCACCGCGAGCACGTCGCCACGCTCGAGCTCCCGCGGCGCCGAGTCGGAGCACCGTGAAGTCGGAGGTGCCGCCGCCGAAGTCGGCGATCAGCGCCAGCTCGTCGCCCCTGGACGCCGCGCCGAAGGCGCGGGCCGCGGCGACCGGCTCCGGAAGGAAGTGGACCTCCTCGAAGCCGGCGAGCTCCGCGGCGGCCCGGAGGCGGGCCTCGGCGAAGGCGTCGTCCTCGCCGTCGAAGTGGACCGGGCGCCCGAGCAGGGCGCGCCGGACCTCGGCCCCGAAGTGCGCGTCCGCCCGGAGCCTCATCTGGCGCAGCAGCGAACCGACCAGCTCCTCCGCCGAGACCATCCGCCCCCGGATGATCGTCCCGCGGAAGGAGCGCGAGCCCAGGTGGTGCTTGATGGAGCGCAGCAGCCGGCCTTCGGCCCCGTGCTCGATGAACTTGCGGAGCGCCTCGCTCCCCACGAACACGCCGCCCGCATCGAGGAAGCAGAGGATGCTCCTCAGGATGGTCGGGTCGGCCGCACCGGGATCGAGCGGCACCGGCTCGAACACCCGCTCCTCGTTCGCGGCGGCGACGAGCGAGTTGCTCGTGCCGAAGTCGATCGCGTAGATGGTCGGGACGGCGGACATGAAGGGGGAGCCTTATACAGCCGCCCCGGGCCGCCGGCCACCCGCCGCCCCAGCACGTGAGCCGAGCCCATCGATTGGTGCGGCTCCTCCCCGCTACGACGCGCGTGGGCGGGCCCGCCCGCCTCCGGACTGCCCCCGACCCGCTCGCTTGCCGCCCCCCCGCCCGAGCAGCGCGCCGATCTCCCCGATCCGCTCCTCCGCCGCCCGGCGCCCCGCATCCATCGCCTCGCGAGCCCTGTAGAACTCCAGCCCGCCGATCCCGGAGACCCGGGGCATCAGCATCAGGTCGGGCGGGCTCAGCTCGGCGCGCAGCCGCACGATCTCGCTCTCCGCGACGTCGAGCACGCGGTCCAGGACGCGCCGCGCCACCCAGTAGGGCTTCGAGCGCGGCTCGCGGGCGCGCGCGCTCCTCACCTGCCCCTTCAGCGCCTCCCGCAGCGCCGGCAGGCGGGCCATCCAGGGCTGTCGCAGCAGCTGCTGCACGTGGCGCGGCCACTGCGGCGACGGCACCGGCAGCTCCCCGCTGCGGGGGGCGGCGTGGCGGGCGCCGCCGTGCACCGCGACCGCCAGCACCGGACCACCGAAACACGCCCGCGCGACGTCGAAAGGAACCGGGTTGACCACGCCGCCGTCCACCAGCCAGCGCCTCCCGATCTTCACCGGCGCGAGCACTCCCGGCAACGAGATGCTGGCGCGCACCGCCAGCACCAGGTCACCTCGGTCGAGCACCACCTGCTCGCCGCGCATCAAATCCGCCGCCACCGCCACGTAGCCGATGGGCAGCCCCTCGATGCGCCGCTTGCCCAGCCACCGGGCGAGGAAGTCGACTATCCGCTCGCCGGAGACCAGCCCGCCGGTGGGCAGGTCCGGAAGGAAGAGCTGCAGGCTCTGCTTCCAGTCGATCGCCGTCGAGAGTGCCTCCAGGTCGTGCAGCGTCATCCCTCGGGCGTAGAAGGCCCCGATCTCGGCCCCGATGCTGGTCCCGGCGATCGCCCGCACCGGGATGTCGTGCTCAGCCAGGACCTGGAGGACGCCGACGTGCGCCAAGCCGGCCGCGCCTCCCCCGCCGAGCGCCAGCACCAGTCCGCCTTCGCTCCGCTTTCGTGCCGCGCTCACTCGGCCTCCCTCATTGGGCTGGCATCACGCACGCTTGCCGCTGGTGACGGGAACGAGGATACGCCGAACGGGGCCGGGGGCCGGGCCCCGAAAACACGAAACCCCCGACCGCTGTTCGCGATCGGGGGCCTCGAGTGGTTGCGGGGCCGGAATCCGTCGCCTAGAGCGTACGGGCCTCGTGCTCTTGCTGCGCGCCGAACTCCCAAGGGTTCGCGGGGCCTTGGGACGGCTCCACGTACCAGACGGTGAGCGAGAACGGCAGCCGCATGACCGCCCGCGTCCCGAGGTCGCCCTGCTCCGCGCGGCCGACCGCCAGGTGCTCAACCTGCTCGGCCGCTTCGGGCTCACCCCCTCCGACCGCTCCAACGTCTCCGCGTCCGCCGACCCCCGGTCCAACCCCGACGACGAATTCAGAGACGACGAGTTCAGGTGACCCCATGCCCGCCCTCGACCTTCAAGACGCCCTGTTCCAGATAGCCGACGCCATCAACGACATTGGGGGCGACCGGCGCGCGACGCTGGAGCGGTTCGTGGCCGCTGGGCTAGCTGCCGCTCCCCTAAAGGTCGCGCCTGAGGACGCGGCGCGGCTCGCCTGGACGCGAGCGCTCGCGGCGCTTCGCTGGGCCGACGACCACGCAGCGGAGGTCGAGGCCGCTGTGCGGCTGCCCGCGCAGCCGTGAGCCAAAGGAATCGGTGCCCCCTCCAGCCGCCCTTGGTAACATCCCGAGCCCGCGGGTGACGAGCCAAAGGCGGGCAAGGGGGCGAAGACCATGGATGATGTCACCGTCGACTCAAGCGCCGGAAGGGTCGGCTGGGCCAAGATCGCCGTGTCCGCCTTCGTTGGGATCGCGGTAACGGCCCTGGGAACGGTCGTGGCAACACGATTCCTGTCTCGCGAGCCGGACCTGGTCTACTCCGTTGTTGAGTCGGTGCCCTTCACGGCCCCCGACAAAGTCCTGGGTATCTATCAGGCGACCATCGCAAACGAGGGTCAGCGCGAGGTTGACGAGGTGCTGGCCGTCATTCGTGTTCCCACTTCGGCTGTGGACAGGTTCAAGGTCATCGCACCTGGCTCCCTTCGATACGACGCCAAGGCCGACGGAGATGTCTTGCGCATCAGCATGCCAATGATGAACCCCGGCGATTCCCTCAGCGTCTCAATCTTGGCCACTGGCGTCCTCTTCCCATTGCCCTCACGCCCCGACGTCTCCGTTCGCGCACGCGGCTTGAACGGAAAGGAGAAGGTCGACAAGCCCAAGGGAGGCGACTTCATGACCGTGCTCCTTACCGTCACAGGAGCGGTTTCCGGACTGGGCGGGAGTCTGTCGGCGGCAACCATCTTCCGAAATCGACTGAGGAAGATGGCCGAGCGAATGCCATGATCCGGGGCTCCCCGAAGGGTCGGGCATCAGCTATTCGACACGCTTTCCGCTTGGGCTAGGATCCTGTCGATGCGTGACATGGACATTCGCTCCGCGCTTCGCGCTACCGTGCTCGCCCGCCACGTACGGGATCCCGACACGCTCGTCATCGATGAACTTGGGCTGGAGCGTGGCGTCGTCCGCGTGGACATCGCCGTCGTCAACGGGCGCCTCCACGGCTACGAGATCAAGAGCGACGCCGACACTCTGGAGCGGCTCCCCGCACAGGTCACGGGGTACGGTCGGGTGCTAGACCGCGTGACGCTGGTTGTCGGCTCGCGCCATGCCTCCGCCGCGCAGCGGCTCGTGCCCGACTGGTGGGGCGTGTACGTCGCGCACGAAGCCGTCAACGGCCAAGTCCACTTCCGACCCGCCCGCCGTGAGCGCGCCAACCCTGGCCTCGACCTCGAAGCCGTCGCGGCCCTCCTCTGGCGTGACGAGGCGCTCGCGCTCCTACAGGCGCGAGGTCGCGCGCGGGGCCTCGTGTCGAAGCCCCGGCGCGAACTCTACCGCGCGCTGGTGGCGACGCTCGCGCCTGTCGAGCTTCGCCGCTGCGTCCGGGACGCGCTTAAGTCCCGGACCGACTGGCGAGCTGCCTGACGACCATCGTGATGTGGTGGTTCGTCCCGACCTGACGCCACGTCGTCAGGCTCCCCGTCTTCCCGCCTCCGGCGCACGTGGCGATGTAGCCGTCGCCCCAACTGAACGACGCGCCCGCGAACGCGGCGTGGTTCACGAGGTCGCCAGCCAGCGTGTTGAACTGTCCGTACCCGCCGTGTCGGTCGTCCGTGACGACCCGGCCACGCGCGACCACGAAGGCGTCGGGCGTCGTGTAGCGGATGCTGGCGGACACCTTCACCTTGCTCATGTCGAGGTCCGGCATCTCCGGATGCGCGATGGCGTAGTCCCCGAAGCTCGGATGCTGCGGCAGCCCCGAGACACTTTCCCAGAGCTGGAAGTCGGCCCGAGCGAGGGCGTGCAGGCCGGGGCGCATCCCCGCCAGGTTGACCGGGAACGCGGCGGAAGCCACCGTCAGCGAGCGCCAGTCTCCCGATGGAAGCCGAGCGAGCGCCTGCTCTACCGCGATCGCCTGCACCTCCCGGTTGCCTTCGTTGACCTCGCCCACGTCGAGCACGAAGTCCACTTGGCTTGGACAGACCTTGAGCGCGCGCAGGGTCCTTGCCAATGCCTCCGGGAACGATGCCCTGACGACGTTCTTGAGCGGCTCCCGGATAGCCGCTCCAACCGTGGCTGCGGAACCCGCCAGCGCTCGAAGCTCCGCCGCGCCGCAGGTCGTCGAAACCACCGGGACGGCCGGGATATTGCGCGCATGCGCCTCTCCGAGCGTGTAGACGAGCGCGCTCCGACCATCGATTCTGACCTCTGGCGAAAGCAAGTGCGTGTCGAGCAGGAGGGGCGCTGATGTGCCCCAGCACTTCTCCATCTGGATGGCCGCATGGGTCAGGTGCTCCGCTACCGGCTTGGTGGGGCCGCCGCTCGTGCGGGCAGATACGCCCACAACTTCGAGCAGCGGGAGGATGTTGGACTTCACGTCAGAGGTCAGGTTTCGCAGGGCGACTTGTTCGCCCTGCTTCCACTTCAGAATGGGAAGGTACTTGTTGGGTTTGCTCATCTCGTTATGTAGCTCCGTTCCTTGATTCCGCCTTCGGCCCCGCTGCCCTATGCAGCGAAGTACCTCATTGCGTTCGCACCATGTGGATAGCAGTAGAGTCTGACGGAGCCGGGTCGATACCCTGCAATTCTGGACCTATCTGCCGCGGCCAATCGTCGCGCAATCGGGCCGCCGAGTGACGCGGGTCACTCGGGGCGATCGCCGCGCGATCGCAACGGCGCTCCTCCGGCCGGGTCCCGGCCGACCCCCCCCCCCCCCAGCTCCACAATGTCAGGAGCGAAACTGACAGCCTCTGTCAGATGCTTTACTGCCAGTGCTGGCAGGCCGTAGGGTCTTCTCGAAGTTGATGATTCGTGAACGCCCAAACATGACGACCAAGACTGCCGCCAAGAAGTCCGCCCCTAAGCCGAGCAAGATCGCGAAGCCCGCCGTCCCGCTCGCCAAGCGCTCCGCCACCGGCAAGACCCAGGCCGAAGCACTCGGCAAGTTGGACTTCAAGGGGCTGGCACGGGAGGCCGCCGACAAACTCAAGGCCCCGACCACCCCGCCTCCCGCCCCGGTCGCCCCCGAGGCCGCTGCGCCTGCCGCGTCTCCGGCCGCGAAGCCCTCGACCAAGCCGACGAAGGAGTCGAAGGCCGCGCCCCGCTCCGTCGTCCCGTCCGACGCCAAGCTCACGGCGCTCTTCAATCCCGAGGAGAACCCCGCCCGCGCCGGCACGGTCGCCTGGAAGGTCCGGGACCTCTACCTCAAGTGCAAGACGGTAGGGGAGTGGCGCGAGCGGGTGGCCGCGGCCGACCTCGATCGCGGCTACCTCCAGAACGATGTCCGGAGGGGGCTCATCCGCATCGGCTAGACCGCGCCCGCCGCCCCTCCCCGCGCCCCCGAGCCGCCCAGCGGCCGGGGGCGCGGTGCGTCCGGGGTTCGGGGTAGCCCTCCGGCGCCCGCGAGCTGCCCCGAGAAGGGCCCTCGGTGCCGTGCTCGCGTGGCCGTGCGCCCTCCCCGGTTCCCGGAGCCTCGGGAACGGCCGACACGCGGGGCAGGCGGCGGGGCGCTGCGGCGAGCGGCTAGGGCAGCGTCTCGCCAAGGTGCGAGGCATGAACAACGGCCGTCACGACCGTCCGCTGGTGCCGCACCTCAGTGAAGGCATGGGCTTGCTCGTCGCCCCATCGCTTGAAGTAGCGGAGCAGAATCTCCGCCGCCGTCATTCCGAGGTCAGAGCAGCGCGGGAAGAGTAGCCCGGCGAGCCCTGCGAAGCCCTCGGGGCCCACGTCGCGCATCGCGAAGGCCGACCCATGGACCGACCAGCAGAGCTGCCGATATTCGGTTTCGTAGAAGCGCGCGAAGGCAAAGGACAGACCGACCTTGTCGGCTTCGCGCGCGTCCTCCCCGAGGTTCCGACCCGTCCAACGGTCCGGATGGCGACCCTTCTCCGCCGAATCCGCGCGGGGGTCCTGGGAACCTTCAATGACCCGCTTCTGCCGCTCCACCCATCCATTCTTGATTCTTAGAGCCTCAACTCTCGCAGCATTGCTCCTTGCCCACCCTACGATGTGGACCTCATGAGACTCGGGCGGCGCAACGCCCTCGCCGTCAAAGTAGCGGGCCATGCACTGGGCGTGCTTCAGCTTTGCCGACGCTTCCCAGTCGAGGACCTTCTGAAAGTCCTCCGGCTTCCGCAGCAACAACGCCATGTCGATAGTGGTTTCCAGCATCCCGCGACAAGCGGCCGCCACCGCCTGAAAGTCAGCTGGATCGTCCAGCTTGGAGAGGGTTCGCAGCCATGCGTCCACGCGCAGGAGCTGGCCGTACATCGCGGCGCCCGCATCATCCTTCACGTCCTCGGCGGGCATCCATCGGCGGACGTCTTCACGAATGAACTTCGTCACGAACCTGTTCGCGTGAAACAGTCCAGCGGCCAGCGCGAACGCTGGATTCTTCCGGGGGTCCGATGTCGTCTGCGTCATGGCTCCGCCTCTCTCCTCCGAGTGTACAGCCCAGCGCTCGCAAGTCGGAGCGGTACGGTCGAGGGCAAGAGGGGCGGCGCGATGGCGAAGCGAATGGCGTGGCGGTCGGTCGAGGCGGCGGAGCGCGAAGCGGTGGAGCGGTTCGGCACCCGCAGCTGGCGGGCCCTCCAGGGGACCCACCGGAGCATCGTTCCGGAGCTAGCCCTCCCTGAACCGCGTCGCGGCCGGAGTCGTCGAAGGCGTGCTCGTCGGTCGCGCCCGCCCTCGCACCGCGCCGCGAAGCAGCTTCACCGCGCGGCGGCTGCGCCAGCCCGCGCCATCTCGCGAGGACTGGCGGACGATGAGCCCGGAGGGGCGGTCGGCCTCCCCTCCTCCCTCCTCGCCCTCGCCAACCCAGCGGAGACGGCGGAGCGCGCCGCGGCGGACGCCCGCGCCTTCGTCCAGTCGAGCGAGCCCCGCGACGCGCTCGGCAAGTACTGGCTGGTGCGGGTCATCGACCGGCAGGGAGTCCGGGGGGCGCGGCCGACGGCGCGGGCATCGCGGAGGGCAAGACGCTGGGAGGCGTCTCCAGCCTGCTCTCCTCCGCCCTCGGCTTGTTGGAGCACCGGGGGGCGTTCCAGCGGTTCGCAGCCACCTTCCGGCGGCTGCTCTCGGAGCGGGCCCGGGCCGTCGCCGTGCCCCCGGCAGAGATTACCGCGGTCGAGGCCGACATCAAGCGGGAGTCCGCCGCGGTCGAGAAGTTGATGGACGCCCTCGTGGACGCCGGCAAGTCCGAAGCGCTGCTAAGGCGGCTCACCGAGGTCGAGGCCCGACTCAAGGCGCTCAAGGAGCGCCGGAGGGGATGCAGACGCCGGTGGCCGCCTCGAAGGTACCCCTGCCGTCGGCGGCCCGGCTCCGGGCGCTGTTCGAGGAGGTCGAGGCAGCGGTGCGAGCCTCGCCGGAGAAGCTCAGCGCGCCCTCGCGGCTCGCCTCGGGCGGATCACGCTCACTCCGAAGGAGACGGAGGACGGCCCCGTGTACATGCTGGAGACGACGCTCAAAATGGAACCGGCCGCCCTGGTTGAGGGCGGCCGGTTCGGTACGCTACTAGATGGTTGCGGGGCCAGGATTTGAACCTGGGACCTTCGGGTTATGAGCCCGACGAGCTACCTGGCTGCTCCACCCCGCGGCAAGTTGAAATGCTTGAAGTGGAGGGCGTTTCTACTGGCATCGCCCCCGGCGGTCAAGCCCCTTTCGCCTATTCTCTGCGCCCCCGCGGAAAGGTCAGCGCCGCAGCGCTCGCAGCACGAGTCCGGGGAGCGGCGAGGACGGCCGCGACCACCACCATCGTCGCGCCGGTCGGGGTCTCGGCGAACCAGGAGACCAGGTAGCCGCCGCCGGCGGCGAGCACTCCCGCCGCCCCCGCGAGGGCGAACGAGCCGCGCAGCCGCGTCCCTGCCAGCAGCGCTCCGGCCGCCGGGAGGGTCAGGAGCGCGAAGACCGGGAGGGCACCCAGGGCCCGGGCTGCCGGCGGGATGGCGAGGCCCACGCTCGCGAAGAGGACGGTGTCCCAGAGCCCGACGCGGACGCCCAGCGCCCGCGCCGTCTGCGGATCGAACGACGAGAAGACCAGCTCCTTCTCGAAGAGCAGGTGGACCACGGCCACGAGGACGAAGACCACCGCGAGCACGGCGAGCTCCGCGCCGGTCACCGCGACCGCGTTGCCGAAGACCATCCCCGAGAGATCGTGCGCGGCGTGGACGAGGCGGCTCGTCCCGAGGACCACGAGCGCGCTCGCCACCACCCAGCCGGCGCCGACCGACGCCTCGGCCGGGAGCCGGCGGGAGCGCCACGCGCCCAGGACCAGCGCGCCGACGACCGAGAAGGCGATCGCCACCGCCAGCTGCTCGCTCGCGTGCTCGGTCTCGATGTGCAGCCGCTCCTCCACGAGGAGCGCCACCACCATGCCGAGCGTCGAGAGCTGCGTCAGCGCGGCGGAGACGAAGACCGTCCGGCGGAGCACCACGTAGACGCCGAGCGCCCCGAGCAGCGCCCCCGCCACCACCGAGGCGGCCAGCGGCACCTGCCAGATCTCGCGCGCCGCCAGGAACAGCTCCAGCGCGCTCACGGAGCACCTCCTGCGACGGGCCCGCCCTGCACGACCCGGGCGGCCGCGACCGGCCCGAGCGTCACCGGCCGGCCGAAGAGCTCGGCGAGCTCGTCCGGCAGGAGCATCCGCTCGACCGGCCCCACGCGGAAGAGGCCGCGGTCCTTGTCCACGAAGGCGAGCGTGCGCGCGTGCGCCGCCACCGACTCGAGCCGGTGGGACACGAGCACGACGGCGAGCCCGTTCGCGCCGTGGAGCGCCTCGATCACCTCCATGGTCGAGAGCTCCGCCGCCGGGTCCATGCCGTTGGTCGGCTCGTCCAGCGCCAGCAGCTCCGGGTTCCCCGCCAGCGCCCTGGCGATCAGCACCCGCTGCCGCTGACCTCCGGAGAGATCGCCGTATCGACGCCGCGCCACGTCGTGCATCCCGACCCGCTCCAGTGCGTGGAGGACGACCTCCCGGTCCTCCGCGCCCGGCCGGCGCCCGAGCGGCAGGTGCGCAGCCCGTCCCATCAGCGCGACGTCGAAGGCCGACAGCGGCCAGATCGCGTCGAGCAGGTCGCGCTGCGGGACGTACCCGATCCGGACCGGACGCGCCGAGAGGCGGCGACCGGCGACCGGCGCGAGCATCCCGAGCAGCGTGTGGAGGAGCGTCGTCTTGCCGCCACCGTTCGGCCCCACGAACGCGATGAAGTCCTTCGGCGCGACCGCGAGCGACACGCCGGTGAGGAGCGGCCGGCGGCCGTACCCGATCGACGCATCCTCCAGCGCCACCAGCGGCTCGGGGCCGCTCACTTGAGCGCCTCGGTCACGCGGGTCACGAGGAGGTCGATGAAGCGCTCGTAGCTGGTCGCCGCCGCGTCGCCCCCGACGTCGCCGGGGATGACCACCAGCTTCGCGCCGGAGAGGCGCGCGACCAGCTCGTCGGAGCGCGGGTCGTAGTAGCTCTCGACGACGCAGGCCTTCACGCCGTCCCGCTTCGCCTGCTGGACGAGCGCCGCGAGGTGGGCGGGCGGCGGAGGCGTTCCGGGGCGCGGCTCCATCTCGCCGGCGCTGCGGAGCCCCGTCCAGTCGAGGAAGTAGGAGAGCGTCCGGTGATGCGTGAAGAGCGCCCGCCCCTTCACGGGCGCCAGCTGCGCCGCCCACCGGGCGCGCGCGAGCTCGATCCGCTTCGCGAAGTCGGCCGCCCGTGCGCGATAGGTGGTCGCGCCGGCCGGGTCGAGGACCGCCAGCCGCTCGGCGATGGCGTTCGCCACCTGCACCGCGCGGCGCGGATCGGAGAGGAAGTGCGGGTTTCCGGCCGGATGGATGTCACCGCCACTCCGGTCGACCGGTCCGGCGGGGAGGTCGAGCACCGTCACCGCCGACCCGGCGGTGAGCCGCCCCGGGCCGCCCGGCTGGATCCGCGCGTTGCGCGACTGGTTCACGAGCGGCGGCAGCCAGCCCACCTCCAGCTCCAGCCCGACGTCCACGAGCAGGTCGGCGTCCCGGAGCTTGACCGCGAAGAGCGGGTTGGCGTCCACGAAGTGCGGGTCCTGCCTGCCGCGAGAGAGGCTCTCCACCAGGGCGCGGTCGCCCACCACCTCCCTCGCGAGGGCCGCCAGCCCCTCGGTGGTGGTGACGACGCGCGGGCGGGCCAGCGCCGGTGCGGCGAGGACGGCGAGGACGGCAAGGACGGAGGCCAGGGCGATGCGGATGAGCGTTCGCATTTCGTGCTCCTAGAACGGGTGGGCGCCGTGCGCCCCGATGCCGAACTCGAGATGGACCAGCGCCTCCCAGCCCGCCTGGAGGCCGGCGCGCTCGTCGCGCGTGAGCTGGAGGCGCAGCCGCTGGAACTCGCTGGCGTACCAGGTGGCGACCGCCGAGACGCGCCGCTCCTCGCCCGTGCCGCCGGCCGGGTCGACGGGCGCCTGGTCGTAGCGGACGCCGGCGCCGTAGTAGGGGCCGGCGCGCCAGAAGAGCTGGGCGTAGCCTCCCCAGTCCTCCCCGCCCTCCCCGCCGGTGTAGCGGCGGCCGAAGAGCTCGCCCTGGAGCGTGACGGCCGTCCGGGAGGCAGGCGGCCGCCAGCGCAGGTACATGTCCGCGCCCCCCAGATCGCGGAACGCACCGCCACCCTCGTCGCGGCGTCCGGCCGAGAGACCGACGCCGAGCGTGGTCTCGTCGGTGAGGGAGAAGAACTGTGCCAGCCTCACGACGCCGGTGAGCCGTTCGGCGTCACCCTCCGCCGGTGCCGTGCTCTGCGCGGCGACTTGAAGCTCCGCGAACCACGGGAGGGGCGCGAGCCACGAGACGTCCACGCCCGGCCCGGCAAGCACCTCGGCGGCCAGGACCCGCTCGCGCGCGAGCGGCCCGTCCACGAAGTCCCAGGTGTGCGGGTGTTGGGTGTTGATGCGCCCCCACGGCGAGAAGAACCGACCCGCCTTGACCTGGAGCCCCGCCGGCAGCGAGAGGGTCGTGAGGTAGCCCTCCTCCATCGAGGCGGTCCCGTCCGGCCCGAAGGCGATGAAGAGGTCGGCGCGGGCGTACGGATCGATCACCGACTGGAGCCCCAGCTCCAGCTCCTCGAAGAGGAAGGCCGGCCTCTCCCCGGGGCCGCCCCACTCCGCCGCGAAGCTGCCGATCGCGGAGAGATCGGGCAGTGCGAGCAGGCGGGCGTACGGACTGCTGCCGGCCGGGGTCGGTGCGGCCGATGGCGGCCCGGCTGCCGGCGCGGCGCCGCCCGCCTGGTCCGGCTGTCCCAGCTCCTTCGCGATCTGCTCCTCCAGCGCCTTCCGCTCCTGCTCCTGGGGCGCCGGCTGCCCTGCCGCGAGCGCCGGCGTCAGGGCCGCGGCCGCGAGCGCTCCCGCAACGAACCATCCATGCATCTGACTGAACCTCGGCGCGCCTCGAGGCGCGCCACGCTTGATGAACGTCCGAAACGAACGATGCGTCCCGCGTCACGCGCGGGGAGGTGACTGGCCGGGCATGGCGCCGAGCGGCGCGCCGAGGACGGGGGCGAGGCCAGGCCGGAGGACCGGCTCGTCGACGGTCACGGCCTGCGGGGCGACGTCAGGCGTCTGCGACCTCGCCGGCTCCGCGCCGCGCCCGCTGGCGACACAGGCGGCGCACTCGTCTGCGCCCTGCGTCCCGACGTGGACGTGGGGTGCGATCGCCGCCACGGCGAGCAGCATCGAGAGGGCGGTGGCGAGGACGGCGCGCATCGAGGTCACAACCAACATGGTGAGCGCGCGATTCCCCGTCAAGGGAGAGTGCGCCTTCAGAGTACCTGCTGCAGCTTCATCGCGAGCCCGTAGTCGCCCTTGATCTTGATCTTCCCGGTCATGAAGGCCATCGACGGGCTCAGCTTGCCGTTCACCATCGCGAGCAGATCCGAGTCCTTCATCGCGATCGTGCACTGCGCCTCGGGTGACGTCCCCTGGGCGACCTTCCCGCCGGGCGTGGCGAGATCCACGAACCACGAGCCCCCCTCGGGTCCTGCGACGTCGAACTGGTAGATCGCGTTGATCCTGGAGGCCACGTCGGGGTGCTCCTGGATCTTGTGCGGGATGCGCTCCTCGAAGAGCTCCTTGAGGTTGGCGACGGTCATCTCTCCTCCGGCGTGGCTGGGAATTCGCGCGGCAAGCTAGTTAGGGCGGACGGCCGGTGTCAAGCCGCGCCGGGCGGGCGGCGGGACCGCACGGCAGCCGCGAGTGCCCCGAGCAGCCGCTGGGGGTCCGCCGGCTTCACCACGACCGCGTCTATCTCGCGCCCGAGCGCGTCGGCGAGCTCCTCCCCGTCGCCATAACCGCTCACCGCGACGACCGCCAATCCGGGCGTCCGCAGGCGCAGCTCGCGCGCGAGCGTGATGCCGTCCATGCGGGGGAGCCCCACGTCCGCGATCACCGCGTCGAAGGGCTGGTGCGCGGCGAGCTCCAGCGCTCGCTCGGCGTCGGCGGCCTCCTCGACGGCGTGTCCCTCCAGGCGGAGGAGCTCCGCGAGCAGCTCACGGTTGTCGTCGTCGTCCTCCACGACGAGGATCCTAAGCGACGCTGACGGCATGGGCACATGAAAGCACGTCCCGGACCCCCACGCGAGCGGAACGTTTCACTCCCCGTAGAAACCGTCCAGGATCGCCCGGTAGCGCTCCGAGACCACCTTCCGCTTCACCTTGAGCGTAGGAGTGATCTCGCCGGCCTCCTGCGTCAGCTCCCGCGGAAGGATCGCGAACTTCTTGATCGTGGAGTAGCTCGCCTGGCGCGTGTTGAGCGCATCGATCGACTGCTGGACGCGGGCGAGGACTCGGGGGTCCTCGTGGAGCCTCTCCGGTGGGCCGGTCACCCCGTTCTCGTCCGCCCACTTCTTGAGGTTCTCAGGGTTGAGCGTCAGGAGCGCGGAGAGGAACTTCCGCTGGTCGCCGTGGACGACCACCTGGGAGATGAGCGGGTCGCCCTTGAGCTCGTTCTCCAGGTTCTGCGGCGCGACGTTCTTGCCACCTGCGGTGACGATGATGTCCTTCTTGCGGTCGGTGATCCGGAGGCAGCCGGACTCGTCGATCTCGCCGATGTCCCCGGTGCAGAGCCAGCCGTCCTTGAGCACCTCGGCGGTCGCCGCCGGATCCCCGAAGTACTCCTTCATGACGCCGCCGCCCTTGATGAGGATCTCCCCGTCCTCGGCGATCCGGACCTCCGTCCCGGGGATCGGCTGTCCGACCGTGCCGATCCGGTTCTGGCCAGGCCGGTTCACGACCGTCCCCGCGGCCGTCTCGGTGAGCCCGTACCCCTCGAGGATGACGAGCCCGACGTGGTCGAAGAACCACGCGATCCGCGTCGAGAGCGGCGCGGCCCCGGAGATGCAGAGCCGGAGCTTCCCCCCGAAGCGCGCCTTCACCGTCGCGGCCACCTTCGGGAAGACGAGCTTGCGGGCGACGAGGTAGCCGACGCCACCCGCGCTCTGCCCCTGGGCCCTGGCGCTCACCCAGGCGTCGAAGCCCTCCATCGCCAGCTTGAAGAGCACGCCCTTGAGGCCGTGCTCTCCCATCCCCTTGGACACGATGGTGTTGTAGGCCTTCTCGAAGATCCTGGGCACGGCCGGCATCACCGTCGGCCTCACCTCGCCGGCGTTGTCGGCGATCTTGTCGAGCGACTCCACGAAGGCGAGCACGGACCCGGTGGAGATCCAGACGGCCTCCACCACCTTGGCGAAGGAGTGGGCCATCGGGAGGAAGAGCAGGATCACGTCCTCGGAGAGGATGAGCTGGATCTGCTCGACCGCCTGCGCCTCGTAGACCCACGCCCAGTGGGTGAGCACCACGCCCTTCGGGTTCCCCGTCGTGCCTGACGTGTAGATGATGCTCGCCGTCGCGTCGAGCCCGAGCGCCGCGACCCTGGCCGCGTGCGCGCCCGGGTCCTTCGTGCGCCACGCCACGCCGTCCAGCTCCACGTCCTCGAGCGAGCGCTGGAACCCGTCGGACGCGCCGCCGGCCGCGCAGACGATCCCGCGCAGCTCCGGCAGCCTGGCTGCGGATCGCCTGCAGCTTCGCGGCCTGCTGTGCCGTGTCGCACATGACGTAGCGCGCGCCCGAGTCCTTCAGGATGTACGCGCACTCGTCGGCGGTGTTGGACTGGTAGATGGTGACCGTGACGGCCCCGGCGCCGAGGATCCCCATGTCGGCGAGGATCCACTCGAGCTGGGTCTCGCCGATGATCGCCACGCGGTCGCCAGGGGCGACGCCTAGCGACGCGAGCCCATCGGAGACGTCGCGCGCCCTGCGGGCGAGCTCGGCCCAGGAGACGTCTACCCACACGCCCCCTCTCTTGTGCCGCATCGCGGGGGCGTCGGCGCGCTTCGCCGCGGTCGCCTCGAAGAGCGCGATGAGGCTCCTTGCTGGTGGGGATCCCTTCAGGAGCTCGGATGCAGCCTGCATGTTGTCACCTCCCGGAGAGCACTCCTTCCTCAAGTGTGCCCCGTTGGACGCCCGCGCGCACCCCTCCGCGTCCGCCCCTCTCGGGGGGGGGCCGTGACGCAAGGCGGCAGATGTTCGAGGGGCGGGGGTCAGCCCGCGCAGATGACGTCGATCGAAATGCGATCGCCCGGTGCGAGCGTGCAACCGTTCTGGAACAGGAGCCGCGCGGGGTACCCGTCGCGCGAAGGCGTGTAGACGACATCGGCGGACGCGGCGTCCGGCGTCCCAACGGGCGCCAGGCTGCATTCCACAGACCCCGCGGCCTTCTCGACGCTGACGACGAGCAGGTTCGGATCGGCCACGTCGCCAGAGAGGGGCAGCGACTGGCTCAACACGACGCTCGCGAACTGCGCGAGGGCCGCGTCGAAGTTCGGGTCGCAGATGCTGGCGAGCGCGTTCCGGGCGGGATCGAAGGCGGAGAGGAGCTCGAGGAAGCGGTTCGCCGGCGGATCGTTCTGGGCGGTTGCGCACATCGTGTTGGTGCAGACGCCGCCCGTGCAGGTGACCCCCACGACGGCCCCCACGACGACGTCGCGGACCTGGCCGGCGATCGGCCCCTTGAGGAAGTCGACGTACGCCTGGACGGGCGTGAGCACCGAGGGGCTCGCCGTTCGCTGGCTCTCGCACTGGGCAGTGGTCGTGATGGCTGGATCGGTCGGACCGGAGCAGTCGTCCTCGTCGGAGATGAAGATGACAGCGAGGCGCGCCCCGGGCCGCAGGAAGCCGAAGTTCTCCGACGTGGGCGAGGCAAGCTGGGTCGTCAGGGCGAGCCGCATCGCCTCGAAGGGCTGCTCCCTGAGCGAGCCGAAGGTGCCGACCAGCACGTCGTTCTGGAAGTCGGCGACGAGGTTCGTGTCACCCGCGTCCATGTACTGGTAGGCGAGGTTGCGCGGGCCATGGAAGCCGGGCCCCGGCGGGCTCGCGCTGCTCCAGAAGTAGTCGCCCCACGTGGCTGGATCGGTGGTGAGGTTGGTCGGGTCCACCGAGACGAGGGCGCCAGCCGGATACGGAAGGTCCCACGATGGGCCAGAGGCGTAGCGGGAGTAGTCGGCGTCCGCAGCCTTGAACCCCTTCACCGACGTGTTGGTGACGCCGATCCGGTAGTCGTCGGCGATCGGCGAGGCCTCGAGTACGGTGATGAAGTTGGAGAGCGCCTGGCGCAGCCGATCCTGCTCGTCATTCATCGAGCTGGAGTCGTCGACGACGAAGAGGATGTCGGTCGCGACGGTGGCCGCCACGACCTGATGGCAGCTCGTGAGCGCGCTCTCGGGGACGGTGTCGCAGGCGCACCCGTTCAGGAGAGCGATGGCAGCGAGGAGCGTTCGGCGCATTCCCGTGGCCCCTACTTGCACACGCAGGTGCCAGGAAAGCCTGCCGGATGGTAGCAGTCCCAGTTCTCCGCCGTGCCGCCCAGTGCGTCGGCGCACGCCTGCTCCGACACGCAGCCTCCTGCTGGGATCTGGCCGATGTAGTCGGCCGAGTAGGTCTCGCCGAAGTTGGCCTCACAGGCGCCCGTGCCGTGGTTGATGTAGACGTACTGCGACGTGGCCGACGGATCCTGCAGCGCCGCCGTGGTCTGGTCGTTGGAGGCCGTGAACCACCAGTCATACCCCTGGGCTGCGGCACCGGCCGCGTCGAGCGCCTCGGGGGCCGGCCCGCGGCAGGTCGTGCGGGTCTTGGAGTCCTTGCCGACGATCCTCAGAATCGTCACCTCGCTGGCCGCCGGCTGAGTGGGAAGGACGAGCCCAGTGGGAGGCTTGACGATGTCGGCGATCCGGGAGAGCGACGTGCCGAAGGCGTCGCAGACTGAGCCGACCACCACGTCGGCGCCGCGCTGACGGAGCTCGCCCGCGAGGGCGGCGTAGCGGGTCGACTCGTTCAGGGCTCCGCAAGAGACGTTGTCGGAGCAGATCCCCACTCCGCACGCGTCGATGACCCCGTTGGCGCCGCAGCACTTGGCCGCCGTGCAGTTCTGGTCGGCGCAGCCGTTCGTCATCGACGCGATGAAGGCCGCCCCGAAGGGGCGCCCGAGCGACATGAAGTAGTCGGCGTACGCCGACGAGGGGGTCTGACGGTTCTCCCCGCCCACGGCGGCGTCTACCTCGCAGACGTCCGGATCGGCCGGAGGGGTGTACCGGAAGACGACGGCGTCGGAGCCCGTAGCCGGCGCCGAGCAGTCGTCCTCGTCCGTCACCCAGACGACCACGAGCTTGGCGTTGTTGTGGAGGAACCCGCCGGAGGCGTACCCCGGCGTCTGCGCCAGGCCGCCGGCGCCCCGCACGCGCTCGAGCGCCAGGCGCGCGGCGTCGAGCCCCGTCTCCTGCCCCGAGCCACAGGTCCCGACCTGGATGTTCTGCTGGAACTTGAGCGAGAGGGCGTCGATGGCCGCCTGATTGACCGTCGGCTCATAGAGCGACTTGTCGAAGTCCAGGACGAGATCGCTGCCGCCAGCCGGGGCGGCCATGAACCGTCCCGCGGGGTACTCGCTGTTGGCCGTGAACAGGCCGGTCGCGTAGGAGGGGTCGCACGAGGTGAACGAGTAGTACTTGTTGAGGTTCCCGCACTCGTGCCCGGCGACGTCACATGGGATCCGCTGCGGGCTGCAGGTGGAGCTGAAGCAGGCGGGGCTCGCGGCGGGCCAGTCGGTGTCGCAGTCTCCGCTGCAGGTGAAGCCTGACGCGCAGTCCGAGTTCACCTTGCAGCTCACCGGCTGCGGGGTGCCGCCCTGGCAGCAGACCAATGCCCCCGCCGCGCCGCTGCAGGTGCTGCTGCAGGTCGAGCCGCCGGTCACCGGGAGGTTCCGGTACTGGGCGGTCGACGTGATGGCGATGTGGAAGTCGATCGGATCGAGGTTGCTGGCGACCCGCTGGAGGTTGGCCTCCTGCAGCCTCGCCAGGAACGTGGTGAAGTTGTCCCTGAGGCTCTGCTGCTCGCCGGCCATCGAGCCCGAGTCGTCCACGACGAAGAGGACGTCCGCGGTCGAGAGGTTGGAGAGCGTGTACCGCTTCGTCCCCGGCTGGATCAGGCAGTGGCCGACCGGGTTGAAGTTGTAGTCCTGACAGCCGCCTGCTGCGAGCAGCGTTACGACGACAGCGGCGCGGATCGATGCCCGACGGTCCATTCGGCAGAACCTCCAGTGGACGGCGATTGTACCCCCCCTCCACCGCGGGGCAAACCTCCGAGTGCTCCCTACTCCCACTCTATGGTCGCAGGGGGCTTGGAGGAGATGTCGTACACGACGCGGTTTATCCCGCGCACCTCGTTGATTATGCGCGTGGACATCCGGGCCAGCAGGTCGTAGGGGAGGCGTGCCCAGTCACCCGTCATGCCATCGGTGGACTCGATGGCGCGGATGGCGCACGTCGACTCGTACGTCCGCTCGTCCCCCATCACGCCGACCGAGCGGACCGGGAGGAGGACGGCGAAGGACTGCCAGAGCTGCTCGTAGAGGCCGGCCTTCCGGACCTCCTCCTGCACGACGACGTCCGCGCGGCGCAGCACCTCGAGCCGCTCCGGCGTCACCTCGCCGAGCACGCGGATGGCGAGCCCGGGGCCGGGGAAGGGCTGGCGCTGGACGATCTGCGGCGGGAGCCCCAGCTCGAGACCGAGCCTGCGGACCTCGTCCTTGAAGAGCTCCCGCAGGGGCTCGACCAGGGCGAGCTTCATCTTCTCCGGCAGGCCACCGACGTTGTGGTGGCTCTTGATGGTGGCCGAGGGCCCCTTGAAGGAGACCGATTCGATCACGTCGGGGTAGAGCGTCCCCTGGACGAGGAACCCGGCCCGCTCGCCGTGGGCGGCGAGCTTCTCGACCTCCTCCTCGAAGACGGAGATGAACTCGTGGCCGATGATCTTCCGCTTCCGCTCGGGATCAGTGACGCCGGCGAGCTTCGAGAGGAAGCGCGCCGAGGCGTCGACGGTCGCGAGCGGCAGGTGGAACATCTGCCCGAAGACCTCCTCGACCTGCGCCCGCTCGCCCGACCGGAGCACCCCGTTGTCCACGAAGATGCAGCGGAGCCGGTCGCCCACGGCGCGGTGGACGAGGAGGGCCGCCACGGCCGAGTCCACGCCGCCGGAGAGGGCGCAGATGACGTGGCCGTCCTTCACCTGCGCGCGGATCTGCTCGATCGCCACGTCGACGTAGGCCCGCATCGACCAGGTCCCGGTGCAGCCGCAGACGTGGTGGGCGAAGTTCCAGAGCAGATCCTTGCCCTGCGGCGTGTGGACCACCTCGGGGTGGAACTGGACGCCGAAGAAGCGGCGCTCCCGGTCCTCGACGGCGGCGAAGGGGGCGCTCGTCGTGGAGGCGATGGGGGCGAAGCCGGGGGGAAGCACCTCTACCCGGTCGCCGTGGCTCATCCAGACGTCCAGCTCGTCCGGCAGGCCGGCGAAGAGCGCCGAGCCGTGCCTCACGGCGATCGTCGCGGGCCCGTACTCGCGGTGCGCCGCCTTGTCGACGCGCCCGCCCAGCTCGTGCGCGAGGAGCTGGAGGCCGTAGCAGATGCCGAGGACCGGCACGCCGAGCTCGAAGACCAGCCGGTCGACGCGCGGGCTGCCCTCCGCGAGGACGCTGGCGGGGCCGCCGGAGAGGATCACGCCGCGCGCGCCGTAGGCGCGGATCGCGTCGCGCTTCATCGTGCACGGGTGGATCTCGCAGTAGACCCCCATCTCGCGCAGGCGGCGGGCGATGAGCTGCGTGTACTGCGAGCCGAAGTCGAGGACGAGGATCTTCTCGCCGTGGATGTCCATGCTGTTCCCTCTCACCGTGCGCTCGACCCTCTCCCCCGCCCCCGCGGGGGAGAGGGAAGGGGTGAGGGGGTGCGGTCAGTCGATCCTGTAGTTCGGCGCTTCCTGCGTGATGATCACGTCGTGGACGTGGCTCTCGCGAAGGCCGGAGCTGGAGATGCGGACGAACTTCGCGTTGGCCCGCAGCTCCGCGATCGAGCGGCAGCCGACGTACCCCATGCCGCTGCGCAGCCCTCCGGAGAGCTGGAAGAGGACCATCCCGACCGGCCCCTTGTACGGGACCCGGCCCTCGATCCCCTCGGGCACGAGCTTGTCGGGCGTCGGAGACGTCGGCCTGGAAGTAGCGGTCCTTCGACCCCTGCTTCATCGCGCCGATCGACCCCATGCCGCGGTAGCTCTTGTAGCTGCGCCCCTGGTACAGGATCACCTCGCCCGGCGCCTCCTCGGTGCCTGCGAACATCGAGCCGATCATCACGCTCGACGCCCCCGCGGCGAGCGCCTTGACGACGTCGCCCGAGTACTTCACGCCGCCGTCGGAGATGACCGGGACGCCGTGCTTCTCGGCCGCCCGCGAGCAGTCGTCGACCGCGGTGATCTGCGGGACGCCGACGCCGGCGATGACGCGCGTGGTGCAGATGGAGCCCGGGCCGATACCGACCTTCACCGCGTCCACGCCCGCCTTGCAGAGCGCGTCGGCGGCCTCGGCGGTGGCGACGTTGCCGGCCACCAGCTCGATCCCCTTGAAGTTGGCCTTGGTGGAGCGGACCGCGTCGATGACGTTCCGGCTGTGGCCGTGGGCGGTGTCGATCGTGATCACGTCGACCCCAGCCTTGAGCAGCGCGGCGATCCGGGCCTCACGGTCGGCCGAGACGCCGACCGCGGCGCCGCACAGGAGCCGGCCGAACTTGTCCTTGGCGGCGTTCGGGTGGCGCTGGACCTTCTCGATGTCCTTGATGGTGATGAGCCCCTTGAGCTCCATCGCGTCGTTCACCACCAGCAGCTTCTCGATCCGGTGGCGGTGGAGGAGATCCTTGGCCTCGTCGATCTTCACCCCCTCGCGCGCGGTGACGAGCTTCCTCGTCATCACCTGCTCGACCTTCTGCGAGAGGTTCTTCTCGAAGCGGAGGTCGCGGTTGGTGAGGATGCCGACCAGCCTCCCCTTCTCGGTCACCGGGATGCCGCTGATGCCGTTCTCCCGCATCAGCTCCACGGCGGCGTAGAGCGGGGCGTCGGGATCGATGGTCACCGGGTCGGTGACGACGGCCGACTCGTACTTCTTGACCCGCACCACCTGGGCTGCCTGCTCCTCCACGGTCATGTTCTTGTGGATGAAGCCGAGCCCGCCGTGCTGGGCCATGGCGATCGCCATGCCCGACTCGGTGACGGTGTCCATCGCCGCCGAGACGATCGGGACGTTGAGCTGGATGTTTCGGGTGAGCCGCGTGCTGGTCTCGACCTGCTTCGGGACGACGTCTGACTCGCCCGGAAGGAGGAGGACATCGTCGAAGGTCAGCGCGAGACGGAGGTCATCTCGGTTGAGCATGCGGACGTATAGTCGGCCCCCATGGCCCCGGTCAAGCGACCCGCCGTAAGACCTTGACGCACCGTGCAAATGCGCATTTCTAGCGCTTGCCGGGATGACGACGCCCGTAGCGATAATGCCGACCCAGTGACCGACCCCGGTGACAAGCGAGGCGGCGATCGGACCCCAGTGGGTCTCCTCGTCCGCCTCTCCTACGGCTCAGTCGACGAGTTCGTCGAGCGCTTCGCGACCAACCTCTCCCGCGGCGGCGTCTTCATCCGGACCCGCTCCCCGAAGCCCCCGGGCACGCTGGTCGCCTTCGAGCTGAAGCTCGCGACCGGCGAGACGGTGGTGAAGGGGCTCGGCACCGTCCTCTGGTCGCGCCAGGAGGACCCGCACTCCAACCCGCCGGTCGCGCCAGGGATGGGGGTGCAGTTCACCGACCTCGACGACGCCTCGCGCGCGCTCATCGAGCGGGTGATGGAGCACCGCGAGACGCGCAGCGTCGCGCAGCCGGGGGTGGTCGCGCCGCGGCTCGACAGGATCCCGACGCCGACGCACGCGCCGACCCCGGTCATCCCCGTCGGGGCGCCCCGCGCCGACGCTCACCCCGGTGATCGCCAGCACCCCCTCCTCCACGGGGCTGCCGACGCTGGCCGACCTCTCCTCCGCCCTCCGCGTGGAGCAGCTCCAGGCGGCGCTGCCGAAGCTCGACGTGGGGCTGCCGGCCGAGCCGGTGCAGGTGAAGAAGCCCTCGCGCCACGTCGTCGGGATCGATCTCGGCACCACCAACTCCTGCGCCGCCATCGTCAAGGACGGCAAGCCCTACGTCATCCCGTCGCGAGAGGGACACGCCACGGTCCCCTCCATCGTCGCGCTGAACACCCGACACCGGCTCGTGGTCGGCCACAACGCCAAGGGGCAGGCGCTCACCAACCCCCGGCACACGGTCTTCGGCTCGAAGCGGCTCGTCGGGCGAGTGTTCGACTCGGAGATCGTCCAGGACCTGACGACGCGCTTCCCGTACGAGATCACCTCCGCCGCCGATGGGGCCGCCGCGGTGAAGCTCTCGAACGAGACCCTGACGCTGGAGGAGGTGTCCGCGCTCATCCTCCGAGAGGTGAAGGAGGTCGCGCAGAACCACCTCGGCGAGGAGGTCAACCGGGCCGTCATCACCGTCCCCGCCTACTACAACGAGCGGCAGCGCGCCGCCGTCCGGAAGGCGGGGGGGCTCGCCGGCTTCCAGGTGGAGCGGATCCTGAACGAGCCGACGGCCGCCGCCCTCGCCTTCGCCTACGGTCGGCACGTCAACCAGCGAATCCTCGTCTACGACCTCGGCGGCGGCACCTTCGACGCGTCGATCCTGGAGCTGAACGACAACGTCTACGAGGTCGTCTCCACCGGCGGCGACACCTTCCTCGGCGGCGTCGACTTCGACAACCGGATCGTCGAGAGGCTGCTGCAGCTCTACCAGGAGCAGGTCGGCGCCCCCTTCGACGGAGACCGCGTGGCGCTGTCGCGGCTCGTCGACGCCGCGGAGCGGGCCAAGTGCGCGCTCTCCGAGCGGACCGAGTTCCCGATCCAGCTGCCGTTCCTGACGATGAAGGACGGGAAGCCGGTCACGCTGGAGGTGACGCTGCGGCGCGACGACGTCGTGACGCTGGTGGAGCCGCTCGTGGATCGGACCCTGGAGGTCTGCCGCGAGGTGCTGACGGCCAAGGGGCTGACGCCCGCCGACATCGCGGAGGTGCTGCTGGTCGGCGGCCAGTCGCGCATGCCGCTGGTCCGCGAGAAGGTCGAGGCCTTCTTCGGCCGCTCCCCGTCGCGCGCCGTCCACCCCGACGAGGCGGTGGCCATCGGCGCGGCGCTGCTGGCCCACTCCCTGGGCAACGCGGAGGGGCTCGTGCTCATCGACGTGCTCCCGATGAGCATCGCGGTAGGCCTGCCGGGCGGGCGGGTGAAGACCATCATCGAGCGCAACACCCCCCTCCCCGCGCGGAAGCAGTACGGCCTCGCCACGACCCGCGACGGACAGACGGAGTTCGAGCTGGTGGTCGTCCAGGGCGAGAGCACCAAGGCGAGCGAGTGCGAGCTGCTCGGCACCGTGAAGCTGGCGGGGCTCCCGGCCGCCCCTCGCGGCACGGTGAAGATCTCGGTCACGTTCGAGCTCGGCGCAGAGTGCCTGCTCACGGTGACGGCGCGCGAGCTCAACACCGGCCGGCAGGTCCGGACCGTGCTCGACACGCGCGAGAAGGCCTCCGACGTCCAGCGCCGGCTGGAGGAGAGCGCGCCGGACGCAGGGCCGAACCTCAAGACCGGCAAGATCCAGGTCGTCACGGACGCGCCGGCGACGAGGAAGGTGCCTGGGTTCTGGGGGCGGATCTTCGGGAGGCGCGAGGGCTGACTAGATTCTGCTCGGGGGCCACCTTCGCCGCGGCGGCGGCGAGCTCCCGCGCGCGCTGCCTGCGCCAGCGGAAGACGAGGATCGCCGCCACGACGAGCGCGGCCCCGACGATGTAGTGCGAGAACTTGCTGGCGTGGCGCGCCGCCTGCTGGATGTCGGACCCGAACCAGAAGCCCACGCAGACCCAGAGCGGCGCCGAGACCAGCGCCGCCGCGCCGTCGAACAGGAGGAACTCCCAGTACGGCAGGCGCGCGTGGCCGACGACGAAGAAGGTCGGGGCGCGCAGGCCGGGGAGGAAGCGGGCGAGCATCACGAGGATGTTCCCGCGCAGCCGAAGCTCCTTCTCCACCCGCTCCAGCTTGGCGGGGGTGATGATCCGCCGGAGCGGCCGGAAGTCGGCGACGCGGTGGCCGAAGCGGCGCCCCGCCATGTAGATGATCGAGTCGCCGACGAGGATCCCGGCGAGCCCGACGACGATCATCGTCAGGAGCCCCGTGTCCCTGAACATCGCGCCGAACGAGTGGAGCGGCCGTCCGCGCGCCAGCCACGCGAGCACGCCACCGGTCGCCAGGATGACGTCCTCCGGCAGCGGGAAGCCGAAGCCGCAGAGCAGCAGCACGGTGAACACGGCGACGTAGCCGGCGTGGAGCCCGTGGCCCGCCAGCATCTCTACGAGGCGCTCCAGCATCAGCCCGACTTCTTCCCGTGGACCTCGCGCAGCGCCTCCCGGCTGTCGGCCGCCTTGGCGGCGAGGTCGGCGGCGATGGCGAGCGCGAGCTTCAGGCAGGCCTGGGGCTTCTCGGCGATCTTCTTGAAGTAGTCGCGGTGGGCGATCTCGAGCACCTCCAGCGGCGTCACCGCCACTGCCGAGACCAGCCGGACCCCCTTCGCGAGGACGGCGAGCGAGCCGAGCGCCTCCCCGGGTCCGAGCACCGCGAGCTCCCGCTCGCCGGCGGCGGCGCGCTGGGTGACGCGCACGGTCCCCGACTTCACGATGAAGAGCGCCTCGCCGACCATGTTCTCGGCGAAGAGCGGGCTGCCGGGAGGGACCGATCTCGGGACCGCGATCTCCGCGAAGATCCTGAGCCCGACCTCGGTGAAGTCCTTGAAGAGCGCGCAGCGCTGGAGGACCTCGACGTTCGTCATCGACTCGGCCCCCCCCTCGGCGGCGTGAAGCGCCGCGTACTCGACGTAGTTGTCCGCGGACTTGCGGAGGGCCTCGATCTCCCCCGTGGTGAGGTCGCGCTTCACCTTCGCCGGCGATCCCATCACGAGCGTGCGCGGTGGCACGACCATCCCTGGCGGGACGAGCGCCCCCGCCCCGACCACCGACTCGGGTCCGACCACCGCGCCGTCCATCACCACCGAGCCGATCCCGATCAGGCAGCGGTCCTTGATCGTGCAGCCGTGCAGCACGACGCGATGTCCGATGGTGACCTCGTCACCGACGATCGTGGGATGCGTCTTGCTCGTGACGTGGATGGTCGTGACGTCCTGGACGTTGGTGCGCGCGCCGATCCGGATGTGGTTCACGTCTCCGCGCAGGACGCAGCCGAACCAGACGGACGAGCGCTCGCCGATCTCCACGTCCCCGAGGACGACGGCACCCGGCGCCACGAACACGCCGTCGCGGAGGACCGGCGCCTTGCCGCCGAATGGCCGGATGATCGGCATTTCAGCCGCGGATGCTAGCCCGCGACTTGCGGCGCGGCAAGCCGACGACCAACAGCGCCCCCGCGACGGCTCCGGCCGTGTCGGCCGCCCAGTCGCCCGGATCGCTGTCGCGCCCCGGCACGAAGGACTGGTGCCACTCGTCGCCGGCGCCGTAGAGGCTGGTCGCGACCACCGCCAGCCAGAGCGCCCGCCGCCCAGCCTGCCCCGCCGCCAGCAGCGCCCTGGCGGCGAGCGCGGAGAGCAGCCCGAAGATCACCGCGTGGACGACCTTGTCGGCGTGGGCGAACGGCGGCGCGATCGGGAGCGGCCGCGACTGATGCGAGGCGACGAAGATGATCGTCGCCCAGGCGAGCGCCGGCCACCAGGCGCGGAGCGCCCGTGCGAGGATCCGGTCAACCAAGCTGGCTCCGCGCGGGGGAGAGCAGCTCACCCGCCAGGGAGCTGGAGTGGGCGCGCACCACCCCGGCCCGCACGCGCGCGCCGGTGGGTGCGGCGGTCTCGTCGGCGGCGAAGTGGACCATCCGGTTCTCCGGGGTTCTGCCGGCGCGCCGCTCGGGATCGTCGCTCCAGCCCTCGACGAGCACCTCGACCTCGCGCCCCACCTCGGCGGCGAGGATCTCGCCGACGATCCGGCGCTGGACCGCCTGCAGCCGCTCCAACCGCTCGACCGCCAGCGCGCGCGGGATCTCGGCCCAGTCAGGCGCCCCGTTCAGCCGCTGCGCGGCGACGGTCCCCGGGCGGGGGCTGAAGATGAACGAGAAGCTGTTCTCGAAGCGGGCGCGCTCGAGGAGCGCCAGGGACGCCTCGAAGTCGGCGTCGGTCTCGCCGGGGAAGCCCACGATGAAGTCGGTGGTGATCGCGATCCCGGGACGCGCCGCCTGGAGCCGCTGGAACCGGTCGAGGTACTGCCCCACGCCGTAGTCGCGCCGCATCCTGGCGAGCACCGCGTCCGAGCCGGACTGAACCGGCAGGTGGAAGTGCGGCATCACCTTGGGGACGTCCCGGAAGGCGTCGATCAGCGAGTCGGAGAGGTCGTGAGGGTGGCTGGTGGTGAAGCGGACGCGCGCCAGCCCGTCCAGCTCCGCGACCCGCGCCAGCAGCTCGGCGAAGTCGCAGCCGCCCGCGTAGGAGTTCACGTTCTGCCCGATCAGCGTCACCTCGCGCACCCCGACGGCGGCGAGCGCGTGGCACTCTGCGACGATCTCCTGGTGCGGCCGGGAGACCTCGCGACCGCGCGTCTTCGGGACGATGCAGAAGGCGCAGACGTTGTCGCAGCCCTTCATGGCCGTGACGAAGGCCGTCGGCTGTCCGCGCGACGCCTCCGCGTCCGCGCGGGGGAAGACGTACTCCTGCGAGTCCATCCACTTCGTCTCGGCGAACCGCTCGCGCGCCCGGGCCCGCTCGATCATCTCTGGGAGCCGCCCCATGTTGTCGGGGCCGAAGACGAAGTCGACGTAGGGCACCCGCCTCAGGAGCTTCTCCTTCTCCTGCTGCGCGATGCACCCGGCGACCGCGATGAGGGCCCCCCGGCGCGCCTTGACCTCGCGGTAGCGACCGAGCGCGGAGAAGAGCTTCTGCTCGGCCTTCTCGCGGACCGCGCAGGTGTTCAGCAGGATGAGGTCTGCCTCCTCGGCGCTGGCGGCGGGAGCGAAGGCGTGGCGGCCGAGCAGCTCGACCATCCGGGCCGAGTCCGACTCGTTCATCTGGCAGCCGAAGGTGTGGACGAAGACCTTCCGGGCGCCCGGGGGGTGGGGCGCCTGCTCGCCGCTGGCGCGGGAGCGCAGGGCCCCCAGGATCACGGTGTCGGACATCGGAGCCGCGGAAGGTAGGGAATCGGAGGGGGCGCCGTCAACCCGGGGCCGGCCGCGGGCTTGCCTCCACCCCCCGGTCGTGCAGACTCGGAGCCGCTCATGGTCCTCCCGCTCCTCACGTCGATCGCCCTGACCGCAGCGGCCGGAGCCGGGCCCGCCACGCCTCCTGGCCTCGCCGAGCGAACCCTCGCGGCGATGACCCTCGAGGAGAAGGTCGGGCAGCTCGTCGTCGCGCACCCGCCGGGCGGGGACGGACCGATCGACCTGGGTGGTGTGATCCTGCTCGGCAGGATCCTCCGCGATCCCGAGGCGATGCGGACGCGAGTGGAGGCGCTGCAGCGGCGGTCCAGGATCCCGCTCCTGATCTCGGTCGACCTGGAGGGGGGCGAGCTGAACCGGCTCCGGTCGATCCCGACGCTCGGCGCGTTGCCACCCGCACGCGACCTCGGCGCCGAGGGTTCCTGGGAGGCGGAGGCGTGGGGGCGGCGCGCGGGGCTCGACATGAAGGCGCTCGGGCTCAACACGAGCCTGGGACCCGTCCTGGACCTCGCAGACCGCGGCTTCATGCACGAGACCAAGCGCGCGCTCGGCGCCGACGCCGTCCTCGTGGCGCGGCTGGGCAAGGCGTTCGCCCGGGGGCTCGCGAGCGCGGGCGTGATCGCCATCGGCAAGCACTACCCCGGGTACGGCCCGGAGGCCGGCTCGTCCGACAAGGCGCTCCTCATCGTGGACCGCGAGCCGCAGGAGATCGCCCGCCAGCAGGCGGCCTTCGTCGCGGCCGGCGAGGCGCTCGGCGGCGTGATGCTGGCCAACGTGGGCTTCGCCGCGTACGGCGGCGTCCCGGCCATCCTCGCGCCGGAGATCGTCGCCCGAGCCCACCTCCAGGACTGGCTCGCGGTGACCGACGACCTCGCCGTCCCCAGCCTGCTCCTCGCGACGGGAGGCGACCCGAGCGAGCTCATCCGGCGCGCCTTCCTGGCCGGGAACGACGTCCTCCTGACCACGGCCCCCGTCGACTGGGAGAAGGGGGTGGACCCGCGCGCCGCCGTGCTCCAGCTGGTCCGCCAGGATCCGCGGCTCGTCGCGCGGCTGGACGAGTCGGTCCTCCGGATCCTCAAGCTGAAGGTGCGCTACGGCCTGCTGCGCGAGGGCGTCGCCGCTCGCTAGAGGGCGCAGCGCCTCCTGCGGGGGGCAGCTCCACACCCCCTGTTCGGAGCGCCCGGCCCCGTTTCGCTGCGCGCCGGATCGGGGCTCGCCATATTGGATCCCATGGCAGCCATCGTCGCCGGAGCCGTAGCCTTCGCCCTGCTCCTCCAGTACCTCGTCGAGACGGCGCTCCTCGCGCTCAACGTCCGCCACGCGCGCACCCAGACCGGCGTACCCGAGCTGATCGCGGCCTGGTACGACGAGGGGGCTGCAGAGAAGAGCCGCGCCTACGTGCGCGCCAACGGCCAGCTGGCCATGGCGCGGAACACCTGGGATCTCGCGGTCATCCTGGTCCTGGTCTTCTCCGGCGTCCTGCCGCTCCTCGACCGCGCGCTCGCGTCGGCGGGGCTGCGGGGGGCGAACCTGTTCGTGGTCTTCCTCGCGCTGGTCACGATGGTCCACGTGGCGACCAGCGCCCCCGTCGCCGCCTTCCAGATCTTCGTCATCGAGCAGCGCTTCGGCTTCAACCGGACGACCCCCGCGACCTGGATCGCCGACAAGGCGAAGGCGATGGCGCTCGTCGGGCTCTTCGGGGTGCCGTTCCTCTACGCCGTCTACGGCGTCGTGACCCGGAGCGGCCGGCTCTGGTGGCTCTGGCTCTTCGCGCTGATGGCGGCGTTCCAGCTCTTCGTGCTCTGGCTCTGGCCCACCTTCATCGCTCCTCTCTTCAATAGATTCCATCCGCTCCCCGAAGGGGAGCTGAAGGCGCGGCTCGACGCGCTGGCGAGCGCCGCCGGCTTCCACAACCGCGGCCTCTTCGTGATGGACGCCTCGCGCCGCTCGGGCCACGCCAACGCCTGGTTCGCCGGGATCTTCCGCCCGCGGATCGTCCTCTTCGACACCTTCCTCGCGCAGACGACGCCTGACGAGGCGGCGGCGGTCCTCGCGCACGAGATCGGCCACTTCAAGCGTGCCCACGTGAAGCTGCGGCTCCTCTGGTCCCTCGCCGGGACGCTGGCCATGCTCTGGATCCTGTCGCTGCTCGTGCCTTGGCGGCCGCTCTACGACGCCTTCGGCTTCGCGGCGCCGTCGCTCCACGCCGCCACGGCCCTGGTGACGCTCGCGGGCGGCGCGTTCCTCTTCTGGATGACGCCGGTCGGTGCGTGGCTCTCACGCCGGCAGGAGTACGAGGCGGACCAGTTCGCGATGGCCCTCTCGGGCCAGCCGGAGGCGCTCGCCAGCTCGCTCGTGCGGCTGCACGAGTCGAACCTCTCCAACGTGGATCCGCACCCATGGTTCAGCGCGTGGCACTACAGCCACCCGACGCTCGCCGACCGGCTCGCGGCCATAGAGCGGGAGGAGGCGCGCCTGGCGACGCAGGCGTCACGCGAGCGCGAGGCGATGCGGCTGGAGGCCTCCGACCGCTGACGGCGCGGCGCTCACCGCACCAGGAGGGCCAGCCCTTCGACGTGGTGGGTCTGCGGGAAGAGGTCGAACGGCTGGACTGCAGCGACGCGCAGCCCCACCCCGGCGCACTCCTTCAGGTCCCGGGCGAAGGTGGCCGGGTCGCACGAGACGTACACGGCCCGCTCCACGGCGAGGTCGCGCAGCACCGGGCCGATCCCTCTCGCGCCGTCCCGCGGCGGATCGAGCAGGACCCGCGTGAACCGCCTGGCCGTCTCGCCGCGCTCGCGGGCGAACGCGCGCGCGAGGTCGAGCGCCTTTCCCGCGAAGAAGCGCCCCCGCTCTCCGGCCAGGTCACGCCTGGCGAGCTCGAGCGCGGGCCCCTGGACCTCCACCGCCGAGACGTGGGCGGCTCGCTCCAGGAGAGGGCCGGTGAAGTTGCCCGCGCCGCAGAAGAGCTCCAGGACCTCCTCGCCGTCGTGCTGGAGGAGCGCGAGCGCCGCGTCGACGAGGAGGGCGTTCGAGAAACGGTTCGCCTGCTGGAAGACGTCCGGGCGCGAGCGCTGGAGGCCGCGCTCCGGGGCGCCGGGAAACCGCTCGTGCGCCAGGACGGGGTCGCCGACCGTCACGGCCTGAGCGCCCTCCGCCTGGAGCACCAGCCCAGCGAGCGCAGGGAGGGCGGCGAGCAGCGCCTCGGCCCGCTCCCGGACCGCGGCGGTCACCTCCGGCAGCACGAGGAGCGCCGCCCCCCGTCCCTCGAGCTCCGACCACTCGAGCGCCACCTCGCGGGGTGACAGCCGCGCGGCGGCGATGGCAGGACCGACGGCCGCGCGGAGGGCGTCGAGCCCGGCCACCAGCAGGTGGCACTCCTCGAGCCTGACCGGCAGGTGCGAGCGGCGCCGGAAGAAGACGAGCCTCGCGCTCGCGCGGTCGAAGTGGAACTTGGCGCGGCACCTGTATCGGAGCGGCCGCGGCGACGGCACGATCGGCATGAGCCCGATGGCCGCCGCGTCGAGCCTGCCGATCCGTCGCAGCGTCTCCGCGAAGGCCCGCTCCTTCGCGGCGAGCTGGCGCTGGTACGCGAGGTGGAGCCACTCGCAGCCACCGCACTCCCGGTCGCCCTCACCCGGTCCGAAGTGGCGGCAAGGCGGCTGGACGCGATCCGGACCGGCGCGCAGGATCCGGAGCGGGGCTGCGTGGGCCGCCCCGTCGCCCTCCGCGACCTCCAGCTCGACCTGATCCCCTGGCGCGGTGAACGGGACGAAGACCGGCCGGGAGCCAAGACGCCCAACCCCCTCGCCGCCCGGGGCGAGGTCGTCGATCTCCAGAGTGGTGGGCACGGCGACGGCGGAGGAGGGGTCAGCCCTCACCGAATTCCCTCCGGAGCCGCGTCACGAACTCGTCGATCTCGCTCTTCTTCTTGTCGTCGAGTCCGACGAACTGGATCCCCATGCCGGGGACCATGTTGGCCGCGTTGTCGAACTCGGTGACGCGGGCGACGTTGCCGTGCAGCTCGTAGGGGAACGCCGCGCCCGGCAGCTGGATCAGGATCTTCACCTCGGTCCCGACCGCCAGTGGCTTGCGCGTGTTGATGAAGAGGCCGCCCTGGCTGATGTTCGTCGCCCAGTCGCTGAGGAAGCTGCCGACCGAGCGATAGGCGACCGGCAGCTCGTGGTGCAGCCGCGCAGCGATTCGCTTGTTGTCGGTGTCCGCCATTTCAGGTGGTGACTCTATCAGGGGGCGCTGGAAGGGGAAAGGACGGCCGGTCGCGGTGGCGCCCGATCGGCTGCCGATCACCGCCGATCGCGCAGCCGCACGGGCAGCCCACGCACCGCGCCGAGCAGCTGGGACGCGCTCCCCTCACGAACCGCGACCTCCACGCGACCACCGCTGCCGACCATCGCGACGAGCTGCCCCTTCTCCCCCTCGGCGAACGTCCTGACCCAGCGCGCCTGGCGATCCCCCACCCACGCGGCGGTGACGGGGCCGACGAGGTCCCCCTCCAGGATCGACGTCACGAGGTTGCCGAAGGTGTCCGCGGCGAGCGTCCGCCCGTGGAGCTCTTCCCCCTGTCGCGCGGCGCGCGGCCAGTCGAGGCGGACCGGGTCGCTCACCTCCGGCCCGAGCCGCGCGGGATCGCCGCCCGCGGCGAGCCACGCGGCCACCGGCGCGAAGAGGTCGCGCCCGTGGAAGGTCGCGCTCCCCGGGACCGGCACGATCCCGGGCGCGGAGAGGAGGCGGACCGCCGCGCCGTCGAGGAATGGCGTGAAGATCCCGTTGTCCGGCCCCACGAACCGGCGTCCCTCTCCGTCGACCACGCAGATCGCCCGCCGGGGGCTCCCCACGCCCGGGTCGACGACCGCCAGGTGAACCGCGTCGGCGGGGAACGCGCGGGCGCACGCCTCGAGCATCAGCGCCCCCGCCAGCACGTCGAACGCCGGGATGGCGTGTGAGAGGTCCACGAGCCGTGCGTCCGGGACCGCGCGCAGCACCACCCCCTTCATCTGCGCGGGGTAGCCGGAGTCGGCGCCGAAGTCGGAGAGGAGCGTGACGACGGACGGCAAGTGGATCCCTGCGCTGGCCGTCCGCCTACCTCGGCTTCCCCATGTCCATGAATGGCTTCACGAGCTCGATCGGCAGCGGGAAGAGGATGGTGGAGTTCTTCTCGGCCGAGATCTCCACGAGCGACTGGAGGTACCTGAGCTGGAGCGCTCCCGGCGACCGACCGATCACGTCTGCCGCCTGCCCCAGCTTCTCCGACGCCTGCAGCTCGCCCTCGGCCGCGATGATCTTGGCGCGCCGCTCGCGCTCCGCCTCGGCCTGCTTCGCCATCGCGCGCCGCATCTCGTCCGGCAGGTCCACCTGCTTCACCTCGACCGCCGTGACCTTCACCCCCCACGGCTCGGTGTGCTTGTCGATGATCTCCTGGAGCTGCCGGTTGATCTTGTCGCGCTGCGCGAGCAGATCGTCCATCTCCACCTGGCCCAGGACCGAGCGGAGCGTCGTCTGCGCCATCTGGCTCGTCGCGAAGAGGAAGTCCGTCACCTGGAGGAAGGCGCGGTCGGCCTGCAGGACGCGGAAGTAGATCACCGCGTTCACCTTCACCGAGACGTTGTCGCGCGTGATCACGTCCTGGGGCGGCACCTGCTCGGCGGTGACGCGCATGTCGATGATGACCATCTTGTCGACGATCGGGATGATCCACTTGAGGCCGGCGTTCCGGACGCCCGCGAACCGCCCCAGCCGGAGCACCACCCCCTGCTCGTACTCGTTGATGATCCGGAAGCCGGAGAGGAAGAAGAGGACGACGAGCGCTGCCGCTATGAGGAGGCCGAACGGAGGCATGGGGGCACTATCCTTCCGCAGGTGGGTCGGGCTCAACGGTGAGGACGAGTCCCTTCAGGGCCGTGACGCGCACGCCCGCGCCGGGGGCGATGGGGACGTCGCTGCGGGCCTGCCAGTACTCGCCGTGGACGAAGACCTCCCCGGCGTCGGGCCCCAGCGCGCTCAGCGCCTGCCCGCGCTCGCCGACGAGCCCGGCCGCGCCGAGCAGGAGCGGGCGCCGCCGGACGGCGGCCACCCGCCAGCCGACGAAGCCGAGCAGCGCCGCGAGCGCGATCGGGACGGGCCAGACGATCCACGGGGAGAGCGCGAGGGCGCCCGGGACGAACCGGTAGTCGAGGGACGAGCGGTCCACGAAGAAGAGCATCCCGAGCACGACGCAGACCGCCCCTCCCAGCCCCGCCAGCCCGTGCGTCGTCACGTAGGCCTCCGCGACGAGGAGCACCGTGCCGACGAGGACGAGGATCACGGCCCCGACGTTGACCGGGATGACCTTCATCGCCAGGAAGACGAGGAGGAGCGCGACCGCCCCCGTGACGCCCGGCACGATGAGCCCAGGGTGGTAGAACTCGATCGCGATCCCGAGCGTCCCGATGAGCATCAGGATCGCCGCGACGTTCGGGTCGGCGAGGAACGAGAGCAGCCGCTGACGGATCGTGGCCTCCTGGCGCGTGACCTGCGCGTCCTTCGTGTGGAGCCTCCGCCACTCGCGCGCCACCAGGACCTGCCGACCGTCCGCCTGATCGAGCGCCGCCCGCAGCGACGGCGCGGTGAAGTCGATCGCCTTCAGCCGGACCGCCTCGTCGGCCGTGGCCGAGACGCTGTCGCGCACCGCCTTCTCCGCCCACTCGGCGTTCCGCCCGTAGGTGCGGGCCAGCGTCCGCGCGAAGGCGGCGGTGTCGTTCTCCGCCTTCTTCGCGAGGTCCTTCCCGGCCTCCTTCTCGATGTCGCCGCCGCCGATCGTCACCGGGTGGGCCGCGCCGATGTTGGTCGCGGGGTCCATCGCCGCGACGTGCGCCGCGAGCGTCAGGAAGAGCCCCGCGGAGCCCGCGTGGGCGCCGGCCGGGCCGACCCAGACGACCACCGGCACCTCGCTCCCCAGCAGGACCCGCGCGATGTCCCGCGCCGCGTCGAGGGCGCCGCCCGGCGTGTCGAGCGTGATCGTCACCGCGTCGAACCGCTCCGCCTTCGCGCGCGCGAAGGCGCCGGCGACGTACTCCGCCGTCCCCGTGGTGATCGCCCCCTTGACCTCGATCGCCAGGACGCGCGGCGCGCTGGAGGGGGCCGGCGCCGCCTCACCCGCGGGGGCTGCCAGGGCCAGCACGCCCCCGAGCGCGAAGCAGAGGAGCGCGGCGACCCGGGCGGCTCGACTCCAGCTGTGCGCTCGACCCATCACGGTTCACCTCGCCGGCAGGGCCCTGCCCAGCTCGCTCAGCACCAGCTTCAGGTCCTCCCAGGCCTTCCCCTTCTCCGCGGGGCTGCGCAGGAGGTAGGCGGGGTGGAAGGTCGGCATCAGCCGGACGCCCTCGTACTCGCGCCACCCGCCGCGCAGCCGCGTGATGGGGGTCGGGTCGCGCAGCAGCGTCTGCGCCGCGAACTTCCCGAGCGCGACGATCACCCTGGGGTGGATGGCCGCGATCTGGGCACGCAGGAACGGCTCGCACGCGCCGATCTCGTCGGGCTCCGGATTCCGGTTGTCGGGCGGCCGGCACTTGACCACGTTCGCGATGTAGACGTCCTCGCGGCGGAATCCCATCGCCTCGATCATCTTCGTGAGCAGCTGCCCGGCCCTGCCCACGAAGGGTTCCCCCTGCAGATCCTCGTCCGCGCCCGGCCCCTCTCCGACGAACATCAGCTCCGCCTCGGGATTCCCGACGCCGAACACGAGGTGCGTCCGCCCAGCCGAGAGCTTGCAGCGCGTGCACTCGCCCAGGTCCCGCCTGATGGAGAGGAGCGCGCCGCTGCCACAGCCCTTGTCGCCGAGCCCGTAAGGGAGCGCTTCTCCCGCCGGCGCGGGACCGCGCGCCGGGGCCTCGCCGGCAGGAGCGGGCGCCGCTGCGGGTGCGCTCGCGGGGACACCCCGGCGCGCCGTCACGCTCCTCGCTGCGCCCGGCGCAGGCAGATCGCGGAAGCCGGCGTCCCTCAGCCACAGGAGGTGGCGCCGAGTCTCCTCGACCAGCTCCCCCAGCTCCGCTTCTCGCTCTCCGCTCAACGCAAGCTCCATCGTTCTCGCGCCGTATCATTGCGGCGCGCTCAGGCCCGTCATTACAATTGATCGAAATGGACCGTCGGCGCACCCTCTTCCGGATCCTGCTCGGTGCCGCGGCCCTGGCGGCGCTGCTGGCACCGGCCGACGCTCAGGCCTGGGGGCCGCTCGCGCACCTCAGCTTCTCGGCGCAGGCGCTCGGAAACGTCTCCGTCCTCGGGCTCGACGTCCAGGGGCTGCTGCAGGGCTTCGGCAACGACTTCCTGTACGGCTCGCTCGCCGCCGACATCGTCGTCGGGAAGAACCTCGCCCGCTTCCTGCACCACTGCCACAACTGGCAGGTCGGGTTCGGCGTCTTCAAGCAGGCCAAGGCGGGCGGCGAGAAGGCCTTCGCCCTCGGCTTCCTCGCGCACCTCGCCGCCGACACCGTCGCGCACAACTACTACGTCCCGTACAAGACGGTGACCAGCTTCGGCCGGATCGGCACCGGGCATGGCTACTGGGAGCTGCGCTACGATCAGCAGATCGATCCCGAGATGTGGCGGCTCGCCCGCCGCGTCTCGACGCGGGCGATGAGGGAGCACGACGACCTGCTCCACCGGGCGCTCACCTCGGCGTCGCTCCTCCCCTTCCCCGTCTCGAGGCAGCTCTTCGGCTCACTCCTCGCGAGCGCCCGGATCAGGCGCTTCCAGCACGTGTCGCGGATGGCGCTCGCGCGCGAGCGGCGGCTCATCCTCGAGCCCGACCTGGTGGCGGAGGCCAACATCCTCTCGACGGGCGCGGTGCTGGGGCTCCTCGCCGACGGAGAGGACTGCCGCGCGGCCCGCGCCGACGCCACCGGCGAGCGGAACCTGCGCATGGCGAAGCTCATCCGGAAGCAGCTGGGCGAGCGGGTCCGCCGCAAGCAGCTCACGCGGAGGGAGGCGGCCGAGATCGCGCAGATGACCCGCGAGAGCTTCCGCCGGGCGATCCACGGGAAGCTGGTGCTGCCGCCCAGCGTCGCCGTCCTGGCGGCGTGAGCCTCCGAGGGTCCCCTCTCCCCCACCGGGGAGAGGGCAGGGTGAGGGGGCGCCCGTCACTCCGGCCGTGGCCGGCGGTGATCCAGGACCGGCAGGATCCAGTCGAGGATCGCCTCGGCCACCTGCTCCTTCGGCCCCTCGATCTCGGCCAGCTCGGTCTGCGACACGAGCGCCACGCGGTTGGTGTCGCCGCCGAACCCGGACCCGGGGGCGCCCACCTTGTTCGCCACGACGAGATCACAGCGCTTCGCCTTGAGCTTCTCCCGTGCGTTGGCGATCACGTCCTCCGTCTCCGCCGCGAAGCCGACGAGGACGGGGCCGCCCGCCTTGCCACCGTAGCGGTCGCCGAGCCCGGCGAGGATGTCGGGGGTGCGGGAGAGCTCCAGCGTCTCGCTCCCTGGACCCTTCTTGATCTTCTGGGCGGCGACCACCCGTGGGCGGTAGTCCGAGACTGCGGCCGCGGCGACGAAGAGGTCCATCGTCCCCGCCTCCTGCTCCACCGCGCGCGCCATCTCCTCCGCCGTCTCCACGTGGATCACGCGGACGCCGGCCGGCTCGGGGATGGCGACCGGCCCCGAGACCAGGACGACCTCGGCGCCCCGCCGCGCGGCGACCGCCGCGAGCGCGTAGCCCATCTTCCCGGACGACGGGTTCGAGATGAAGCGGACCGGATCGATCGGCTCGCGCGTCGGCCCGGCGGTGACGAGGACCCTTCGGCCGGAGAGGTCGACGTTCCCGAGCAGGCGCGCGGCCGCGAGCGCGATCTCCTCCGGCTCCGCCATGCGCCCCTCGCCGAAGTCGCCGTCAGCGAGGGAGCCGGAGCCCGGCCCGACCACCTGCCAGCCGCGCGCCCGCAGGGCGGCGAGGTTCTCCTGCACCGCCGCGTTCTTCCACATGCGCGTGTTCATCGCGGGGGCGACCAGGACCGGACAGGTCACCGCGAGGGCGGTGGTGGTGACCGCGTCGTCCGCCATGCCCGCGCGCAGCCGCGCGATGAGGTCGGCTGTGGCCGGGGCGACCACGAAGATGTCGGCCGCCCGCGCGAGGCCGAGGTGGCCGTAGGTCTGCTCGACCGAGGTGTCGAAGAGGTCGGTGAGGACTGGAGCGCCCGAGACCGCCTGGAAGGTGAGCGGGCCGACGAACCGGGTCGCGGCCGGGGTCATGGCGACGCGGACCGTCCCGCGCCCCTTCACGACGGCGCGTGCCACCTCGACGGCCTTGTACGCGGCGATGCCGCCCCCCACCCCGAGGACGACGGTCCGGTTTGCGAAGTTCATGGCCGACGATGATACAGGGGTCTTGCCGAAACGAGGCAGAGGTATCATCGCGTCCTTGGAGCCCTTCGCCACCAGCCCGGCGCGGCCCGATGAGGGGAAGAGCGGGACGCGCTTCGCCCTCGTCCTCGCGCTCCTGCTCCCTGCCGGCCTCTTCGCGCAGGTCGCGAGCCCGCTCCCCGGGCTGCTCTGGACCGAGCTCTTCGTGTTCCTGGTCCCTGCGGTCGTCGCGACGGCCGGGGCCAACCTGGAGCCCCGTGCGTGGCTCCGGCTGCGCGCCCCCTCGCCGTCCGCCGCGGGGCTGGCGCTCCTCGTCGGAACCTCGGCGTGGTTCCTCGGCAGCGCGCTCTTCGCCGCGGTTCGCGCCGTGGCCCCCGAGGCGCTCGTCCAACGCTACGACCTCACGCGGCTCTTCGAGGGCTCGGCGGTCGAGCAGGCCGGGTTCGCCGTCGCCGCCGCCCTGATCGCCCCCGTCTGCGAGGAGATCGCCTTTCGGGGCTACCTCGTCTCGGCGTGGCTCTCCCGCCGCCGGCCCGCCCTCGCGATCGGCGGGAGCGCCGTGGTGTTCGCGCTGCTGCACCTGGACCCGATCCGTGCGCCGTCGCTCGTCGTGCTCGGTGCGCTCTACGGCTGGCTCTCGTGGCGAAGCGGCTCCATCTGGCCAGCCGTGATCGCGCACGCGACCAACAACGGGATCGCGGCTTCGCTCGTGCTCTTCGCTCCGGACGACGCCGGGGGCGAGGAGCCGACGCTCGGGATGGCCCTCGTCGGCGTCGCCGCCGGGGCGGTCGCGATCGCGGTGATCGCCGCGATCTTCAAGGCCGCGTCGCCTCCGACGCCGCTCCCGACGCGCGTCACGCTCCGGGACGAGGGGGATCCCTCCGGCGGCTTCCGGCTTCGGCGCCTGCCGCGACCGCTCGTCGTCGCCCTCGTCGCAGGCTGGCTCAGCCTGGGGGCGATCCTGCTGGGCGCGCGCTGAGTGACGGCCGCCGGTTGCCCGTCAGGAGACCCGGCGGAGGACGATGCACTTCAGGTAGCGCCCCTCGCGGAACTGCGGCGAGATCGGGTGGTCCGGCGGCTGCCGGGTCTCCGCGACCACCTGCAGATCCACGCGCGCCTTGAAGGCCGCCTCCTTCACTGCGTCGAAGAACTGGTCCTGCGACACCCGCGCGCTGCAGCTCGCGGTGACGAGCAGCCCGCCCGGTGCGAGCACCGCGAGGGCAGCGCGGTTCAGCGAGGCGTAGCCGGAGAGCGCCCCCTCCACCGCCTTCTGCGACTTCGCGAAGGCCGGGGGATCACACACGATGAGGTCGAAGCGGCGCCCCGCCTTCTTGTAGCTGGCCAGGATCTCGAAGGCATCCTCCGTGGCGAAGGCGTGGTCGGCCGGGTCGAGCCCGTTCTCCCTGAAGACGTCGCGGGCGAGCGCGATGGCGTCGCGGTCGGTGTCCACCGAGACGACGTGCTTCGCCCCGCCGAGGGCCGCGGCCACGCTGAAGCCGCCGGTGTAGCTGAAGAGGTTGAGCGCGTCGCCGCGGCCTCTGGCCAGCTCGCGGACCAGCCGCCGGTTCTCGCGCTGGTCGAGGAAGAGCCCCGTCTTCTGCCCCCGCCGGACGTCGATGAGGAGCTTCATCCCGTGCTCGTAGATGACGATCCGCTCGGGCGGCTCGGCGCCCCAGAGGACCCGGCCTGCGGGCGCGCCCCCCTCGTCGTCGTCGTCACGCGGGATCTCGTCCCGCCCGTACACGCCGGCCAGCCCCTCGGACTCGTCGCGCAGGGCCTCGACGATCTGGCCGCGCCACGGGGTGAGCCCCGCCGAGTAGAGCTTCAGGACCGCCGTGCGGTCGTACCGGTCGGCCACGACGCCCGGCAGCCCGTCCGACTCACCGTGGAGGAGCCGGTAGCCGGTCGTGTCGTGCACCAGCTCCCTGCGGAGCTGGACCGCCCTGGCCACCCGCCGCCGCCAGAACGCGGCGTCGATCGCCTCTGCCGGCTCGCGCGTGAGGACGCGCACCGCGATGACCGAAGCCGGATCGAAGTAGCCGCGCGCGACGAAGCGTCCGTCCTCCTCGACGTCGACGATCGTCCCCGCAGGCAGCTTCGCCGGGCGGTCGATCGCCTTCCTGAATACCCACGGGTGGCCTGCGCGCAGGTGGCGCGCGAGATCCTTCCGCAGCTGGATCGATGCCTCCGCCTTCATCGCACTCTCCCATTCCGCTTCGCTGCTCGTTCCTGCCGGGCGCGCGAGAAGTTTCCCACCACTAGCCCGGGCCGGGCCAGCTTCAGCTCCTTCACGAGCCGCCGGATGCCGACCGCCGGCCCGCCCCCACCGCGCCCTCGCGCGACCGCCATGTAGACGTCCGGATCGACCGCGAGCGGCCGCGTCTGTACCTGGTCCACCCCGGTCCGCGCGACGAGCGCGCAGAGCCGCTCGGCCTCCTCCTCCCGGTCGGTGACGCCCGGGAAGGTCAGGAGGTTCAGCGCGACGTACGCCCCCCGGTCCCTGGCGAGCTTGACCGACCGCTCGACGTCGGCGAGCCGGTACCCCTGCGGCCGGTACCACGCGGCGTACAGATCCGGAGAGGCGCTGTTGAGGGAGACGCGGACCGAGTCGAGCCCGGCGTCCAGCAGCCGGGCGAGCGCCCTGGGGAGCGAGCCGTTGGTGTTCGCGTGCAGCGAGCCACGGTGGGTGCCGGCGCGGACGAGCCGGATGGCCCGCTCGATCTCGCGCCAGCGCGTGAGCGGCTCCCCCTCGCACCCCTGGCCGAAGCTCACCATCACCCGCCCCGACGCGCTCGTGAGGTGGCGGAGCGCGACGTCGGCCATCTCCTCCGCCGAGGGCGCCCGCGTGATCCGCTCGTGGGAGGCGGGGGGCATCCCCTCGTCCTGCTCGGAGAGGCAGCCGATGCAGCGCGCGTTGCAGGAGGCCGACGACGGGATGGCGCCCTCGTCGCGACGGTAGAAGGTGTTCTGGGCGGTGAAGCAGCACCAGTGGAGCGCGCAGCGCGCGAGCTGCCGGTAGATGGGGTTTGCGCTCTCCGCGAGGAGCGCGTTCACCCGCTCCTCGAGGTCGGGGGTCGAGTGGCTCCTGACGCTCCAGTGGCTCCGGCGATCCGTGTGGAGCGCCCAGGCGACCGGGCCGTCCTCGCCGAAGCCGGCAGCCGTGTAGGCCCACTGGGGAAGGGTCGGGATCGCTTCGACGGCGAGCGCGGGCCGGCGCGCCGCCGGCAGCAGGGTCCGCGTGAACCCGGGCGGGAGCGTTGCCGCCACCGCGTGCGGGACGATCGTGCGACGACCGAGCCTCACCTCGCCCAGGACCACGAGCTCGCCGCTCTCCGGATCGATCCCGACGGGGCGCCGCCCCGGGAGCATGGCCAGCGTCGAGCCCTCGGGGAGCCGGATCGGACGCTCCGACGGCTCGAGCAGATCGTCGCCCGACCGCACGGCGGCGCGGAGGGTCGGGTGGTCGTAGACGACCCCCTTGTCGTCGGCGAAGAGTAGACGGGCCATGGCTTCCTTCGGGCGCTGCATACCATGGTGGGGAGGGCGAGGCATCGCTACAATCCCCAGAGACCACGGGAATCCGTGCGGGAGGGCGGCTGTTGAAGCTCACGAGACCGTCGTGAGCCGCGGAACCGCCAGAGAGGACCGATGAGCCGAAAGACCCTGAGCCGAGAGGAGTTCGAGGCAGAGGCGCTGCAGCACCTCGACGCCCTCTACGCCTCGGCGCTCCGGTTCACGCGCGATCCTCGCGACGCCGAGGACCTGGTCCAGGACGCGTTCCTCCGCGCCTGCCGCTTCCTCGACCGCTTCGAGCCCGGGACCAACCTCAAGGCGTGGCTCTTCCGGATCCTGACCAACACCTTCATCAACAAGTACCGGCGCTCCACCCGCGAGCGAAGCCTGGTCGACGGCCCAGAGCGGGAGATGGTAACCGACCAGTTCCACTCGCCCGACGCGGCCGACAAGGCGGAGAACCCCGAGCGGGCGATGCTGGACCGGCTCGTCTCCGCGGAGGTACTCGAGGCGATCGACGCCGTCCCGATCGACTTCCGCATGGTGGTCATCCTCGCGGACATACACGACTTTTCCTACAAGGAGATCGCCGACATCCTCGACGTCCCGGTCGGCACCGTCATGAGCCGACTCTTCCGCGGGCGCCGCCACCTCCAGCGCTCCCTCGCGAGCTACGCTGCCGCCTCGGGCATCCTCGGCGAATCCCCCGGAGGCGAGAAGATCGACCTCGACTCCTACCGGCGCCGGCGCGCCAGCGCCGACTGAGCCACGATCATGTCCGCGCGCAACGAACCCTCCCCCATCGACTGCGCCGAGCTGGAGCGCTCGCTGGAGGCGTACCTGGACGGAGAGTTCGACCGGGCGGACCGGGCGGAGGCCGACGCGCACCTCGCCGCGTGCGCGTCGTGCCGCGGACGCGCCGAGGCGCGCGCCAGCGTTCGCGACGCCGTCCGGGCCAGGCTGCGCGATGCGATGGGGGCAGGGACCCCGGCGGGACGCGCCCCGGCAGCGCTCCGGGCGCGGATCGAGCAGCAGCTCGCCCGTCAGCGACGTCCGCTCTGGCGCCGGGTCTTGGCGCCCGTGCCGCTCGCCACGGTGGCCGCATGCGCCGCAGGCGTCCTCGTCGTGCTCGCCACGCGCGGCGGTCCGGACATGCTCCTCGACGAGGCGGTCCGGAAGCACAACCGCGACCTGCCGCTCGAGGTGACCGCCGCGGGCGTGGGCGGCGCCGACGCGATCCCCGGCTGGTTCGCCGGGAAGCTCGACTTCAGGCCCTCCCCCCCGAATTTCCGCAAGGACGGCGTGAAGGTCGTCGGCGCGCGCCTCTCGCACCTACGCGAGTGGCCGGCCGCCTACATCCGGTACCAGCTCCCGCGCGGCAACGCGGGGCTCTTCATCGTCGACGACCCCGAGCAGCGATTCCATCCCACCGGCCGCGAGGTGCGCGTGGGCCCTTCGGTGGTCCGCGTCGCCAACTCCCGCGGCTACAACGTCGCGGTCTGGCGACAGGACGAGATCGTATACTCGCTCGTCTCCGACCTGGACGAGGACGACCTCTTCGGCCTCGTGGCGACCGCCCAGGCTGGAAGGTAGACCGCGCCCCTCGGCGCGCCGCGCGCTGATAGCGCTTTGGGTCCATTTTTGACACCCGCCCGGACCAGCCGGTAAAATTTCCATGAATTTTCAGAGGGCTTTGCGCCGGGACTCCACCATGCGCGCCCTCCCGACCGAGAGTCAGAGCATGTCCAAGAAGATCCTCCTCATCGAGAGCGACGCGCCCTTCGCGGAGGAGGTCACCTCCGCGCTGGAGGCGCGCGGCCTCGAGGTCCGCACGACCGAGGACGGGCGGGAGGGGTACGAGCTCGCGAGGGAGTGGGGGCCGGACGCGATCGTCCTGTGCGTCGAGCTGCCCGGCATGTCCGGCTACGTCATCTGCCAGAAGCTCAAGAAGGACGAGGTGCTCAAGTCGATCCCGCTCGTCATCACGAGCGCAGAGGCGACCCCGGAGACCTTCGAGAAGCACAGGACGCTCAAGGTGCGCGCCGAGGACTACCTCCTCAAGCCCTTCACGCCGACCGCGCTCCTGGCCTCGCTTGGCGCCTTCATCGAGCTCCCCGACGTCAGCGGTGAGGAGCCGCTCCCGGAGTCGGAGGAGCCCGCCGGGGACGAGGAGGAGGAGGAGCTCGTCGCGCTCGAGGAGGAGGCCGGGATCGAGCAGCTCGGCGGCGAGCCGCTGGGCGGCGATGATCTGCCTGCGCTCGACCTGGGCTCCCTGCCCGACGACGGCCCCACCGGCGCGCGTTCGCCCGGGATCGAGGACGACCTCAGGCTGCTGGACGAGGCGTTCGAGGGGCTCTCGGACCCGGACGCAGCCGCGCCGCCCACGAGGGCAGCGCCGCGCCGGGCCGCCACCGCGTTCGACCTCGAGGACGAGTCGCCCGTCTCCGCAGAGGACGTGGACGCAGCCGCTGCCTCCCTCCCCGAAGAGGACGACGCTGCGGCGCGCGCCGCGCTCGGCGGGCTGGACATGGTCGCGGACGACGCGCTCGGATCCCTCGGCGGCGGCGAGCATGGGCTCGAGCCGGACGCGGACCTGGAGCGCGACCTCCTCGGAGGGCTCGGCCCCGACCTGGGGCTCGGCGCTGCGCCGGAGGAGGAGCCGGAGGAGGAGCCGGAGCTGCCGCCGAGCCGCCCGACCATCCGTGCCCCCGCGGACACGGTGCGCATGAGGGCCGTGGGGGAGTCGCTCTCGAGCGCAGGCGGCGGCGACTCCGCCCGCCTGGAGCGCGAGCTGGCCCGCAAGGACTCGAAGATCGAGGACCTCGAGTCCCGGCTGCGCGAGCTCGACGACCGGGCGTCCGACGCCGAGCGGCGGTCGGACGAGAACGATCAGCGCGCGGCGGCCGCGGAGAAGCGCGCGAGCGAGGCCTCGTCGCGCCTCGCCGCCGCCGAGTCGCAGGCCGCTGCCGCGAAGAGCCGGCTCGACGCGACCCTCTCCCAGTCCAAGCGGCTGGAGTCGGACATCAAGACCGCGCGCGACGAGGCCATCCGCGCCCGGCGTCGTGCCGAGGAGGCGGAGGCAGCGGTCGACGACGAGCGGCGCCGCGCGGACGAGGCCGAGGCCCGCCTCGGCGCCGTCGAGACGCTCGAGCGCGAGGTGGACGAGCTGAAGACCGAGCTGATCGTCGCCCGCGGCGAGGCCGAGGGGGCCCGCGGCGAGGTCGAGAAGCGGACCGCCGAGCTGAAGAAGCGGGTCCAGGAGCTGGAGGCGCAGGCCTCGAAGAACGAGGAGCGCGTCGTCAAGGCGTACCTCAAGATCAAGAACGACGAGAAGGTCCGCGAGAAGACGAAGAAGGCGCTCGCGATCGCCAGCCAGCTCCTCGAGGAGGGCGCGCCGTCCGAGCCCGAGAAGGCGCGCGCGTCGGCGGCCTCGGCGGCCGCCGCGGCGCTCGGCCGGGGTCAGTAGGTCCGCTCCCCCCTTCGCCCTCCCCCCTACCCGCCGCGGCGCTCAACGGGTATGGAAGGCGCGTGCACAGCGCCGACCACGCCGAGAAGGATCCCTCCCCACCTGCCGCCGAACCCTCCGCCGCCGCAGAGCCCGCGGCGGCGCCTTCGGCCGCGGACATCGAAGCCGCGGCGCGGATCCTCGCTGCCGTCGTCGGGGACCGCGCCCTCCTGGCGACGGTGGACGCAGCCACCAGGAGCTCACTCCAGCGGTTCGCCGGCGAGCTCGCCCGGCCGGACCTCAAGGCGCGCAAGCGGCTCCAGAAGACGATGCTGCGCAACACCCAGCTTGCGCGGAAGGAAGGGGACGAGGCGCTGCGCCGCTCCAGCGGGATCCGTCGCCTCAGGGAGGAGCCGGTATTCCTGGCGCCGTTCCCGCCCATGCCGCCACGCGGCACCGACGCCTCGGGCTGGTGGCCCGTCCTGCCCGGGTCCGTGGCGGAGGGCGCGGCGGCGCCGGGCGCGACCGCTGGTCCAGAGCTCAACGCGCCCCGACGGTGCTACGTGTGCAAGCGGGAGTACCGCCTCATCCACCGCTTCTACGACCAGCTCTGCCCTGCTTGCGGCGACGAGAACGAGGCGCGGCGCGCGCCTACCGCCGACCTCCGTGGTCGCGTCGCCCTGGTCACCGGCGCCCGCGTGAAGATCGGCTACCAGGCGGCCATCCTGCTCCTTCGTGCCGGGTGCACGGTGGTCGCCTGCACCCGCTTTCCGCGCGACGCCGCGGCCCGCTACGCCCGCGAGCCGGACTTCGAGGGCTGGCGGGACCGGCTCCTCATCCACGGCGTCGACCTGCGCCACACGCCGAGCGTCGAGCACCTCTGCCATTGGCTCGACGGGACGCTCCCTCGCCTCGACTTCCAGATCCACAACGCCTGCCAGACCGTGCGCCGCCCGCCCGGCTTCTACGCCCACCTCCTCGACGACGAGCACCAGCCAGCGGCCGCGCTCACGCCGGCCGTCCAGCAGCTGCTCCGGAGCGACGAGGCGCTGCGTGCCGAGCACGCCGGGCGCCGGAGCGCAGCCGGCCTGACGAGCTCCGCCCTGCTCTCTCAGGCCCCCTCCGCGGCCGACCTCCTCCTCGCCGGGGCAGCCCCGGGGGCGCTGGAGATCTTCCCGAAGGGGATCCTCGACCAGGACCTCCAGCAGGTGGACCTGCGCGCCCACAACTCCTGGCGCCTTCCGCTCCACGAGGTGCCGACGCTCGAGCTCCTGGAGGTCCTCCTGGTCAACGCCACGGCCCCCTTCGTCATGACCGCCCGCCTGAAGCCCCTCATGCTCCGCTCGGCGACGCCCCCGCCGCGAACCGCGACGAGCGCCGACGCCGCCCGCCACGTGGTCCTGGTGAGCGCGATGGAAGGACAGTTCTACCGGGCGCTGAAGACCGACCGGCACCCGCACACGAACATGGCCAAGGCGGCGCTCAACATGCTCGTCCGGACGAGCGCGCCGGACCTCCAGAAGGACGGCATCTTCCTCAACGCCGTGGACACCGGCTGGGTGACCGACGAGGATCCGGCCCACATCGCGGCGCGCAAGGCCGAGGAGCAGGCCTTCAGCCCGCCGCTCGACGTGGTCGACGGCGCGGCCCGCATCGTCGCCCCCATCTTCGAGGGCTTCCAGACCGGGAAGCACCAGGCAGGCCACTTCTACAAGGACTACCGCCCGGCGCCCTGGTAGGTGGCGGGATCCCCGGGGGAGCACCGGCTGGCCAGGCGCCCTTCGGCCTGGCTGCGCGCCCAGTCGTTGAGCGGCAGGGAGACGGCCTCCCGCCACGCGGCGCACGCCTCCTGCGCGCGTCCGAGGGCAGCGAGCGCTCGCCCGCGGTTGTAGAACGCGATCCCGAGGTCGGGATGGATCTCGAGGGCGCGCCGGGTGGCCTCCAGCGCGCCGCCGGGATCGCCGCGCCCGAGCCTCGCCGCCGCGACGGTGCCCCATGCGTTGGCGGTCGACCTGGCCTTCGCGATCGACGGGTCGGCGGCGATGGCGCGGAGCGCCAGCTGCTCCGCGCCGTCCAGGTCGCCGAGGGTGAGGAACGCGGAGGCGAGGTTGCCCAGGAGCATCGAGTCGCCCGGCGCCTTCGCGAGGGCGAACCGGAACATCGAGGCGGCCTCTGCGATGCGTCCCTCGAAGCTGTAGGCGACCCCCAGGTTGTTGAGCAGCCTCAGCTCGAGATCGGAGCCGCCCTCGGCGCGCTCCACCCCGGCGACCAGGACCGGGATCGCCTCCGCGTAGCGGCGCTGGCGGCGCAGCTCCTCACCGAGCGACAGGTATGTGACGGCCTTGCCGGGCGACTTCCCCACCGCATCCCGCCAGAGAGCCTCGCTCGACTCCCAGACCGCGTTCCGCTGATGCGTCACCACCGCGAGGGCGCACCAGACCGCGGCGACCACTGCCGCGGCGCCCCAGCCACCGCGGTCCCCCAGGCGCGCGCACGCCCGCCCCGCCGAGGCCCAGACCGCCACGAAGACGCCCCAGGAGGCCAGGTAGAGCCGGTGCTCGACCAGCACGTCCACGAGCGGCACGACGCTGGAGGTGACGGACAGCACGAGGAAGAACCACGCGACGCCCAGCGCGGCCAGGCGCGCGGCGGCGCCGTCAGCGTCGGCGCGTGCCCGCGCCCAGCGGGCGAGCGCCAGGGCGCCCAGCCCCAGCCCGAGCAGGAGCGCCGCCGACGAGGCGACGCCCGGATCGCGGAGGCCCTGCGAGACCGGGAAGTCCCAGGTGACGTTCTGGCCGGTGGGCCACGCGAGGAGGCGGAGGTAGACGGGCAACACCCGTGCCTGGGTGGCGAGGTAGGCGGAGGGCGGCAGGCCCTGCAACCCGAAGCCGGCGCCGGTGCTCCCCGAGAGGCCGGCGACGGTGGCCGCGGCCTGCGCCGCGCCCAGCGCGAGGAGCGGCGCGACGAGGAGCAGCCGGCGGCGCCAGGAGACCAGCTCCCGGCTCGCGGCGGGCGTCCCCGCGACGACGGCCGCCACCAGCAGGTGGGCCGCCGGGGCCGTCAGGACGATCGTCTTCGCCGCCAGCCCAGCGGCGAAGGCAACGACCGCCGCCGCCCACGCGACGGCGCCGCGGCGCGTGGCCCACAGCCGCTCGGCGGCGAGCAGGAGCAGCAGCACGGCGAGGTAGAGCCCCGACGCGAGCGACTCGGCCCGCTGCACCACGTACGAGACCGCCTCGGTCTGGATCGGATGGAGCGCGAACGTCCCCGCGACCGCGAGGGCGAGCGGTCGCTCACGAACCACGCCGGCGAGGCTGGCGGTGCGGGCCGTGAACGCGAAGACGAGCACCACCACCGCGAAGTGGATCGCCACGTTGGTGAGGTGGTAGTTCCAGGGCTCCAGGCGCCCGACTGCGTAGTTGACCGCGAAGGTGAGGTTCGTCAGGGAGCGATCGCCAGCGAGGGTCATGGGGAGCAGGCGCTCCGAGATGAACCGGCCCAGATCCTTGATGGCGGTGTTGTCCGCGATGGCTCCGACGTCGTCGAACACCAGCGGCCCGCCGAGCGTGCGGGCGTACGCTGCCGCCGCGAGCGCGAGGGGGAAGGCGAGCGCGATCCAGCCCCACCGCCCGGACGGGCGCGCAGCGCCACCGCTCGCGGAGGGCGCACCGGGCGCGGGCGGCGCTGCAGGCGTCACCGCCGCGCGCGCCTCCTCAGCACCCCAGCCAGCTCCTCCAGCTCCGGGATCCCCAACGCCTTCGCCACCGCGAGGTAGGCGAGGCCGCCCGCCGCGATCGGGAGCAGCGCGAGGGTGAACTGGCGACCCAGGCCCTCGTCGGGGAGGACCGCGGCGAGCCCCTTCGCCGCGCCCCACGCGACGAGCGCAAGCACGGCCGAGGCCGCCAGGACGCGCGCGAGGTGGCGCAGGAGCCCCGCCTCGGCGAGGGCGCCGTGGCTCTTCCTCCACGCGATGGCCAGCACGGCGAAGTTGGCGCCTGCGGCGAGCGAGGTGCCCAGCGCCACGCCCCTGTACCCGAGCACCGGGTAGAGCGTGACGTTGAGCGCGACGTTGGCCACCATGCCGAGCACGCTCCCGATCACCGGGACGCGGGCGTTGTCGAGCGCGTACCAGGCCGGCGCGAAGACCTTCACCGCCGAGTAGGCGTAGAGGCCGGCGGCGTAGAAGACGAGCGCCTGGGCGGTGGCCGCCGTGTCCGACGCGCCGAAGCGGCCGTGCTCGTAGACGAGCGAGATGATGGGGCCCGCGAGGACCATCAGGCCGACCGCGGAGGGGACGTTGAGGAAGGCGACCATCCGCATCGCCGCGCCCAGGGTACGGTTGACGCCGGGCAGGTCGCGCGCAGCCGCCTGCTGGGCGACGCCGGCGCCCGCCACCGTGGCGATGGCGACTCCGAAGACGCCGAGCGGCAGCTGCATGAGCCGGAAGGCCATCTGGAGCCAGGTGTTGGCGCCCACCTCGTGCGAGGCGAAGATCGTGTTCACGAGGATGTTCACCTGCGTCGCCGAGAGCCCGACGAGCGCGGCCGCCATGAGCTTCCCGATCCGACGCACTCCAGGCTGCGACAGCGCCGCGCGCCCGACCACCAGCTTGAACCGGTAGCCGGCGGCGCGCAGCGACGGCAGCTGCGCCGCGAGCTGCAGCGCGCCGCCCAGGAGGGTGCCCACCGACCAGCCCACCACCGCCCGCTCGGGCGGCCAGCCGGCAGCCCAGAGCCCCAGCCCGACCGCGATGGAGCCGACGTTGAAGAGGGCCGGCGCGAGCGCCGGCGCGGTGAAGCGTCCCTGCGCGTTGAGCATCCCCATCGCCAGCGCCGCCAGCGAGACGAGGAGGAGGAACGGCATCATGATCCGGGTGAGTCGGGCGGCGAGGAGCGCCTGCTCCGGCGCGTAGCCCGGGGCGATGGCGGCGACGAGCGGCCCCGCCCACAGCATCCCGGCGAGGGTCAGCGCGCCGACGACGAGGAGGATGCCCCCCGCCACGGCGTTCGCCAGCGCGACCGCCGCCTCGGGGCCACGGTTGCGCCGGTGCTCGGCGAAGGTCGGCACGAAGGCCGAGGAGAGCGCCCCCTCCGCGAAGAGGTCGCGGAGCAGGTTCGGGATGCGGAAGGCGACGACGAAGGCGTCGGAGAACCGGTTGGCGCCGATCAGGATGGCGAAGAGCTGGTCGCGCGCCAGCCCGAGCACGCGCGAGACCATCGTGGCTGCGGAGATCCAGGCAGCCCGCCCGACACGGACCGGCTCGCCCCCGGAGCCGCCGCCGCCCCGACCCCCCTCGCGCCCGGCTTCCATCCGTCCCCTGGGCGCGCCGACTAGTGCTTCGCCGTCGGGTCCTTCTTGGCCGCGGCGTCGCGCTTCTGGAGCCACGACTTCGCCTGCGCCTGGATCGTCTGCGGGACGTTCCTGTCGCGCGCCAGCTCCTTGATGTCCTTCTCCTGGAGCGTGTACATGAGCTTGAGCGCGGTCGGGAGCGGGACCTTGGGGTTCTTCACGAGCGCCGTCTTGATGGCGTAGACCTTCGTGAACTCGCGCCCGGAGTAGATGTACCGGAGCACGTCGGCGTTCACCGTCCGCGAGTTGGCGAGCGAGAGCATCTCTCCGTCGGTCATGCGGGGGCTGGTCGCAGCGGCCATGCAGACGAGCTTGTTGGAGTCGCGCAGCAGGATGGTTCGCGCCTCCTTGTTGCCCAGCGTCGCCAGCTTGATCTTCTCGCTGACGCTCATCGTGAGCACCTTCTGCGTCATGTTGAGCTTCTTGCCGCTCTCCGCCTCGGTCACGACGGCTGGCGGCCCCGCGCCCTCCGCGGCCTCGACTGCCAGCTCCTGCTGGTACTCGGACAGCAGCCCGGTCGCGGTCGCCGAGGCGGGCTTCGCCACTGCGGAGGGATCGACCCCGTGGACCCGCTTGTGAGCCTCCACCAGCTGCGGGACGTCGAGCAGCGTGAGGCCGTTGCGGACGCAGAAGTCGCACGCGCCGTCGATGACCGAGGCGAGGACGTTGGGGTTGGCGCAGAGGCCGCGGATGATCCCGTCGGTCCTCAGGAGCCGGAGCTCGTTCTGGCGGATGAGCTCGCCGAGCTTCTGCGGGACGGCCGGCGCCAGCCGTGCGATGGTCTCGTCGAGCGTCACCGCGTTGAGGAGGATCAGCTCGATGGCGGAGTCCTTCCCCTGGAACCGGTCGGCGAGCCAGTCCAGCACCTTCCCGTCGATCCCGTCGGCGCGGAGCCCGACACCGTAGATCCTGTCCGGGAGCCCCTCGGCGGTCTTGACGGCCGTCTCGCGCACGCCGGCGTCACCGTCGAAGGACAGGAAGAAGAGGAGCGTGAGGAGATCGACCGGCGCCACCGCCGGCACGAGCCCCTTCGCCCCCATCATCCTCAGTGGCGGCGGCGCCTTCTCGTCGGCGTGCTTCTGGAGCTGCCGCGGGAGCACGTCGAGGGGGAGCGGGCAGTCTGGCATGGTCCCTACTCCTTGACCGGCGTGGGCGCCGGCGTCGTCGAGGTGGGCGCCGGCGTCGAGGCGCTGGCGACGGGCGAGCTCAGCGGGAGGATCACGCCCAGGGTCATCGGGTTCGGCACCGACGTCGCTCCGCCGTGGCGGGAGAAGCGGTGGCGCAGCCGTCCGAGGAACCGGTTGAGGGGGCTGTTGCGGGACAGGAACGGCAGGACGGGGCTCTTGCGCCACCCGAGCGAGTCGCGGGCCCGCTGCAGGCCGTGGTGCATGGGCCACAGGGCCAGCCCCCGCTGGATCGCCCGGATGCTTCGCTCGCGCTGGTTGAGCGCGAGGTGGACCCGCGCCTGGTTGAGGAGGAGATCGGGGTCGGTCCCCGCGCCGCGCAGCGCCTGGTCGCAGAGCAGCAAGCCGAGGTTGCTGTTCTTCTCGACGACCACGAGCGTGAGGCCGTACCAGGACATGTAGCGCGGGTCGCGCGGCTCGCGGCGGTGCGCCCGCTCGAAGGCGGCGTGCGCCGACTGGGCGTTGCCGCGCAGGAAGGCCGCCATGCCCTGCTCGAAGGCGCGCCTGTGCGCTCCCTTCGGCGTTCGACTTCTCGGTCATCGTCGCTCGGCTCAGCTGTTCCGCTGGTAGATGATCCGGAGTCCCTCGAGCGTCAGGTGCTCGTCCACCTCGGAGATGGACTTCGAGATGCCCGAGAGGAGCGGCGCGAGCCCGCCGGTGGCGACGACCTTCGGCTGGAACCCGAGCTCGTCGCTCATGCGCCCGCAGATGCCGTCGACCATGCCGACGTAGCCGTACACGAGGCCGCTCTGGATCGACGCGACGGTGTTCTTCCCGACCACGCTGGGCGGCCGCGCGAACTCCACGCGGGGGAGCTTGGACGCCGCCCGGAAGAGCGCCTCCATCGAGACCGTGACGCCAGGGCAGATGGCGCCGCCGAGGTACTCGCCCTTCGGCGAGACCGCGTCGAAGGTGGTGGCCGTGCCGAAGTCCACGACGATGAGCCCCGTCTTCCAGCGCTCGAACGCGGCGACCGCGTTGACGACCCGGTCGGCACCCACCTCGCGGGGGTTCTCGTAGAGGATGGGCATCCCCGTCTTCACGCCCGGCCCGATGAAGAGCGGCTTCACCTTGAAGTAGCGCTGGGCCATCTGCTCGAGCGTGAAGGCGAGCGGCGGGACGACGCTGGAGATGGCGATCGCCTTCACGCCCGCCACATCCACGCCGTGGGCGGCGAAGAGCTGCCGGAGGAGGATCCCGTACTCGTCGTAGGTGCGGGTGTGGCTGGTCTCGATGCGCCAGTGCTGGCGCAGCTTGCCTGCCTCGTACACGCCCAGGACGGTATTGGTGTTGCCGACGTCGATGGCTAGAAGCACGGGCGGAGGTTAGCCGCGCGCCGTTGTCCGGTCAACGCGGTCGGAGCAGCACGACGTCGCCGGTCATCACCCGCTCGACGCCCGGCAGCGGTGCGGACGAGGAGCGCCCCGCTCTCGTCCAGCTCCTCGGCGACCCCGTCGATGTCCCGGTCGCCCATCTTGACCCGGACCGGGCGCCCGAGGGTCACCGAGCGGCTTCGCCACGCGTCGCGGATCGCGTCGAACCCCTTCGCGGCGTGCACCTCGAGCCACTGCTCCAGCGAGAGGAGCAGCGCCGCCGTGAAGAGCGCGCGCGGCGCCGGCTGCCCCCGCTCGATGAGGACGCTGGTGGCCTCGTCGCGCAGCTCCGCCGGGAAGTCCTCCCGGCGCGCGTTGAGGTTGACGCCCATCCCCAGGACGACCCAGTGGACGTGGTCGGGCTCCGCGGAGAGCTCGGTGAGGATGCCTGCGATCTTCCTGCCGCCGACCAGGACGTCGTTCGGCCACTTGATCCCGGCGTCCACCCCGGCCTCCCGCAGCGCGTCGCAGACGGCCAGGGCGCCGACGAGCGTCAGCTCCGGCGCGCGCGTCGGGGGCAGCTCGGGGCGCAGGATGACGGAGAGGTAGAGGTTGCGCCCCGCGGGGGAGGCCCAGGTCCGCCCCCGCCGCCCCCGCCCAGCGCGCTGCTGCTCCGCCACGACCACCTCGCCGTGGGCGGCGCCATCCTCCGCCAGCTCCTTCGCCCGGTCGTTGGTGGAGTCGATCTCCTCGTAGAAGTGGACGGTCTGGCCGAGGTCGGCCGTGGACAGGAGCGGCCTGATCTCGAGCGGCCCGAGCCGATCGGGGACGCCGGCGAGCCGGTACCCGCGCGCCGGGAGCGCGTCGATCCGGTAGCCCTGCGAGCGGAGCCCCTCGACGTGCTTCCAGACCGCAGTGCGCGAGAGGCCGAGCTTGTCGGAGATGGCCTCGCCCGAGATGAACTCGTCCCCGGCCTCGGCGAGGAAGGAGAGGATCATCTCCTCGGAACCGGCGTTCTGGGCTTCTGTCATGGCGCGGGCCGATCGGATCTTCGGCGCGCCGCTCTACGTGTCAAATGGACGGGCGCTCAGGACGACAGCTCGAAGGAGAGGTCCACGGCGCGGGCGCTGTGGGTGACGGCCCCCATCGAGACGAAGTCGACGCCGGTGGCCGCGATCCGCGGCAGCCGCTCGTCGGTCATGTTGCCGCTGGCCTCCAGCAGCACGCGCCCGGCGGCGCGCCTCACCGCAGCAGCGACCGCGGCGTCGTCCATGTTGTCGAGCAGGACGATGTCGGCCCCGGCGGCGATGGCGGCGTCGAGCCCCGGGAGATCGACCACCTCGACCTCGATCTTCAGCATCGCCCCGGCGCTCGCGCGCGCCCGCCGCACGGCCTCCGCGACGCCGCCGCAGGCCGCCACGTGGTTGTCCTTGATGAGGATGCCGTCCCCCAGGGAGAACCGGTGGTTCTTGCCGCCGCCGGCGCGGACCGCCGCCTTCTCGATCATGCGCCAGCCCAGGCGTCGTCTTGCGCGTGTCGAGCAGGCGCGTCTTCCCGCCGCCGGCTGCGAGGGCGTCGACCGCCCGCCGCGTCGCGGTCGCCACGCCGGAGAGCCGCTGGAGGAAGTTGAGCGCGGTCCGCTCCGCCGCGAGCAGCGCCCGGACGGGTCCCGTCGCGGTGCCGACCACCTCGCCACTGAGCACGCGCGCCCCGTCCTCGCGGCTGAAGCGGCACTCCGCCCCGAGCCGCTCGAAGACGCGCGCGGCGACGGCCGTCCCTGCGAGGACCAGCGCGTCCTTGGCCAGGAACGTCCCCTCCCCGCTCGCAGCCGGGGAGAGGGTCGCCTCGCTCGTGACGTCGCCGAGGAGGAGGTCCTCCTCGAGCGCCAGGTCGATGAGCCGCTCGACGTTGGCCGCGAGCTGCACGGAAGCTACCGCTTCCCCTTCGGCGCCTTGCGCGCGGCGCTCTTCTTCGCGGCGACCTTCCGGGCCGGAGCCTTCTTCGCTGCGCCCTTCTTCGCGGGCGCCTTCTTCGCGGCGCTCTTCTTCGCGGGAGCCTTCTTCGCCGCGCTTCTTCTTCGAGCGCGCCCTTCCTGGCGGCCATCTTGCCCGTGGCCTTCTTGACCGCTCGCTCGATCGACCCGCGGGCGCGATCCGCGAACGCCCCGGCAGCCTTCTGCGCGCGCTTCACGGCCGGCTTCGCCTTCTCGGCCCAGTCCTCGGCGGTCTCCTGCGCCCGCTTCATGGCCGGCTTCGCCTTCTCCGCGAAGTCCTCGGCCGCCTGCTGTGCGCGCTGCACCGCCGGCTTCGCGCGCTCGGCGAGCTCCTCGACCTTGTCGGCGGCGGCGCGGGCGAACTCCGCGGCGCGGCCGGCCACCTGCTCCGCCTTCTCAGCGACCTTCTCGGCGACGTCGGCGACGGTCTGCCCCGCCGTCGGCTCCTTCGGGTTCCTGGGCGTCTCCATGATCGGGCTCCCTCCCTGATCCTGCGGGTTCACCTGCAAGCATCGCACGGTGCTCCTCGAGCTTGAGCTTCTTTTCGCGCAGCTCCTCCACCCGGGCCCGGTCCTTCTCGACCACCTCGGCCGGCGCCCGCTCCACGAAGGACGGGTTGGAGAGCTTCTTCTCCATGAGGGTGAGGTCGGCGTCGACCTTCGCGATCTCCTTGGAGATTCGGCTCGCCTCCGCGGCGAAGTCGACCACCCCCGCCAGGTGGACGCGGACCTCGAACCCCGGTCCGACGGCGACCGCGCTCTGGGGCGCGGCCGGCGTCACCGCGCCGTCGACGACCTCGATGCTCGCGTGGGCGAGCCTGGCGATCCGGGCCGCCTCGCCGCGGACGACGCGCTGCGCGTCCGCGTCAGCCACGGCGACGATGACCCTCGGCTCGGCCTTCGGCGGCACGTTCATCTCGCCCCGGACGTTCCGGATGGCGTCGACCACGCCGATGACGGGTGCGAAGCCGCGCTCGGCGCCCTCGTCGATCGCCCCCACCTTCGGGTAGGCGGCGGCGAGGACCGAGTCGGGCCACGCGGCGCTGCCGACCCTTTCCCGGAAGACGGCCCAGAGCTCCTCGGTGATGTAAGGCATGATCGGGTGGAGCAGCTTCAGCGACGTCGCCAGGGAGTGGACGAGGACCGCCTGCGCCCCCCGCTTCCTTCCGGCGTCCTCTCCGGAGAGCGCCTCCTTCGCCAGCTCGATGTACCAGTCGCAGAGCTCGCCCCAGACGAACTGGTAGATGGTCCCGGCCGCCTCGTTGAACTTGAAGGCCTCCAGCGCGGCCACGGTCTCGTTCACCGCGCGCTGCAGCCGGGCGAGGATCCAGCGGTCCGCCGGCGTCGCGGCCAGGGTCGCGACGTCGGAGCCGTCGTCCCTGAAACCCTCGAGGTTCATGAGCGCGAAGCGGCTCGCGTTCCAGAGCTTGTTCGCGAAGGCGCGGTAGCCGTCGATCCGCTCCTTGGCCAGCTTGATGTCGCGCCCCTGGGCGGTGAGCGCCGCCAGCGTGAAGCGGAGCGCGTCGGCGCCGTACTGCTCGGTGATGACGAGGGGATCGATGACGTTCCCCTTCGTCTTGGACATCTTCTGCCCCTTCTCGTCCCGCACCATCGGGTGCAGGTAGACGGTGCGGAACGGGACCTCGCCCATGAAGTGGATGCCCATCATCATCATCCGGGCGACCCAGAAGAAGATGATGTCGTGCCCGGTCTCCATGACGGAGGTCGGGTAGAAGGTCTTGAGCGTCGCGGTCTGGTCGGGCCAGCCCATCGTCGAGAAGGGCCAGAGCGCAGACGAGAACCACGTGTCGAGGACGTCCTCGTCCTGGCGCAGCGCGGTCTTGCCGCACGTGCCGCAGGCGGCAGGCGTCTCGCGCGCCACGGTCACGTGGCCGTCCTCGCAGTACCAGGCCGGGATCTGGTGACCCCACCAGAGCTGCCGGCTGATGCACCAGTCGTGGATGTTGTTCATCCACGCCATGTAGGTGTTGGTCCACTGCTCCGGGATGAAGCGGGTCCTCCCCTGCTCCACGGCCTCGATCGCCGGCTTGGCGAGCGGCTCGATCTTCACGTACCACTGGTCCGAGAGGAGCGGCTCGAGGACGGTCGCCGAGCGCTGGCAGCGGCCGAGCGGCAGGAGGTGCGGCTTGGTTCCCCTGTCGAGCCCCTGCTCGGCGACCAGCTCCTTCACCCGCTTCCGCGCCTCGAAGCGGTCGAGCGTGGCGACCGGCCCGGCCTCGAGCGTCATCCTGCCGTCGGGGCCGATGACCGTGATCATGGGCAGCCCGTGGCGCTTGCCGGTCTCGAAGTCGTTGAAGTCGTGGGCGGGGGTGACCTTGACCGCCCCCGTCCCGAACGCGGGGTCGACGAGGATCGCGTCGGCGATGATCGGGAACTCGCGCTGGGTGAGCGGGTGGCGGACCTTCTTGCCCACCATCGCGCGGTAGCGCTCGTCGTCGGGGTGGACCGCGACCGCGGTGTCGCCCAGCATCGTCTCCGGGCGCGTCGTCGCGACGACGATCTCGCCGCTGCCGTCGGCGAGCGGATACGCGAAGGACCAGAGCTCGCCCTGGTGGGCCTCCTCGTGCTCGACCTCCAGGTCGGAGAGCGCGGTGTGGCAGTCGGGGCACCAGTTGATGAGCTTCTTCTCCCGGTAGATGAGCCCCTCCTCGTGCAGCCGCACGAAGACCTCGCGCACCGCGCGGGAGAGCCCCTCGTCCATCGTGAAGCGCTCGCGCTCCCAGTCGAGCGAGGCGCCGAGCGCCTTGTGCTGCTCGCCGATGCGGCTGCCGTACTTCTCCTTCCACGCCCAGACGCGCTTCAGGAACTCCTCGCGGCCGAGATCGTGGCGGCTCTTCTTCTCGGTCTTCTTGAGCTCCTTCTCCACGATCATCTGGGTCGCGATGCCGGCGTGGTCGGTCCCCGGGAGCCAGAGCGTGTTGAAGCCGCTCATCTTCTTCCAGCGGATGAGCACGTCCTGGAGCGTCGCGGTCAGGGCGTGGCCGAGGTGGAGCGAGCCTGTGACGTTGGGCGGCGGGAGGACGATCGAGAAGTGGGGGCGCGAGCCGTCGTTCTCGTCGCCGTGGAAGCAGCCCCGCTCGGTCCAGAAGCGGTACCAGCGCGCCTCGACGTCCCTGTGCTCGTAGCCCTTGGCGAGCTCGGTCCGGCTCTCTTCGCTCATCTCGTCCCTCTACCTTCGGCACTGCGGGGGGAAAAGGCAGGACGCCGCACCCGGGGGACCGGGCGCGGCATCCGTTACGTCGTTGACGTGTGCGGCGGCGGCGCCCGGCGTTAGCTCTGGCGCTCCTTTACGAGCCGCTCGATGTTCTCCCGGATGATGGTCTCGGCGAGCTGCGGGACCACCTCCCACACGATCCGCTCGATCACCTCCAGCGAGGCCTTGGAGAGCGCTTCACGGAGCAGCGCCTCGCCGCCGTCGCCGGCGCGAGACACGGTCGGCGATGGGGCGAGCGGCGCGGCCGCAGGCTTGTGACCGACCTTCTCGGGCGGAGGAACGAAGGCGTGCATCGGCGCGAGCTCGGGCTCCTCGCCGGTCTCCTCGGGGAGCTCGATCGGCGCGGGCGGCGGCGGCGCGGCAAAGTCGAGCCCCCCGAACCCCATCTCGGGCTCGGCAGGGGGGCGCGGCTCGGCCGGCTGACCGAGGTCGCTCCAGTCCTCCTCGAGGGACGAATCGACGCCCATGGAGGGCGGGGGCGTCGGCGCGCCGAATCCGAACGGATCCCTGCGTGCGGCTGGGGCCGGGGCCGGCGCCGCCGCGGGGGGTGGCGGTGCCTTCGCGGCAGGCGGAGGCTGGGCCATGACCGGCGCGGGTCTGGGCGCAGGGGCAGGCGCCGCGGCGGGCGGCCTCATCGCGGCCGGAGGCGGCATTCCGGGGCCGCCCGGGGGGCGGGCTCCTGGGTGCATCGCACCGGGGGGCGGCGCGCCAGGAGGCCGCGGGGCGCCGGCGGGCGGCATCCCAGGCCCAGGCCCAGTGGGGCGAGCGCCGGGGGGCATCGCGCCAGCGGGAGGCGCTCCGGGAGGACGAGGAGCGCCAAAGGGCGCCATCCCGGGCCCCGGGGGACGAGCGCCCGGGTGCATGGCTCCGGGCGGCGGCATGCCTGGCCCCGGCGGACGCGCGCCCGGGTGGCATCCCAGGGCCCGGGGGCCGGGCGCCGGGAGGCATCGCTCCTGCAGGCGGAGCGCCGAACTGCGGACGAGGCGCGCCGGGGGGCGGCATCCCGGGACCAGGGGGACGGGCTCCGGGCGGCATCGCGCCGGGCGCCATTCCAGGGGGACGCGCGCCGGGCGGCATCGCACCGGCAGGCGGCGCGCCGAACGGACGAGGGGCGCCAGCCGGGGGATGGGCGCCCGGGAGCGGCGTGCCGGGGCCTGGGGCCATCGGCCTCGCGGCTGCCGGCGCAGCGGCCGGGTGGGGCGCTGCGGCGACCGCAGGCCGCGGCGCCGGCACGCCTGGAGTCGGCGCGGGAGCGTGACCCATGACCAGCTCGTAGACCTTGTTGATGAGGGACTGGCTGTCGAACGGCTTCATCAGGTGACCGTTCGCGTTGACCGCCCGCGCCCGGGCCTCGTCGAAGGCCTCGAACGTTCCGGCGAGCAGGACGACCGGCGTGTTCTGAAGCGCCGGGTCCTTCTTGATCGCGTCGCAGACGTCGTAGCCGCTCTTCTTCGGCATCACGACGTCGGCGAGGACGATGTCCGGCTTCAGCTCACGCGCCTTGGCGATGGCGTCGTCCCCGTTGTCGACGGCGATGACCTTGAAGTCGTCGTTCGCGAAGGTGATCGTCACGACCTTCCGAATGGTGACGGAGTCGTCGGCGACGAGGAGGGTCTTGGGCATTCTTGGTTCAAACACCGCAGGGGCACGAATGTCAAGAATTGCGAGCGCTTCCGCCACATGGGCGGGCGGGTCGGCGCGAACCGGCTCAACCGCCGAGGAGGGCGTCCCAGACGGGCCGGAGCACCGCGTCGTCGGCGGGAATCGTCCCGACCCGCTCGATGCTGTCGGCGGCGAGCGCAACCTCCGAGCCGCCGGCGTCCAGGATCACCGTCCTCGCGACCTCCAAGTTCGCACCGTCGCCGTGGAGGACGGCGACGTCGACGACCGGGTGGAGCGTGCGCCCCTGATAGAGCAGCCCGATGTGCGACGGCGCGGTGAGTGGAACCGGGGAGATGCGCGGCCGCTCGAGGATCTTGACGAGGTAGGACATCGGGACGCCGTAGGAGCACCCGCCTCGCTGGAAGACCAGCTCCCGCTCACCGGTCGCGCCGGCGTCCGCCAGCGGCTCGCCAACGTCGACCGCGGGTGGGAGCGGCTCCCATCCGATGGCCGAGGCGGCAAGCTCCAGCGACAGCTCGCCCCTCGCGACGATCGCCCCGGCGAAAGGGGCTGGCTGGGGCAGGCGGGTGCGCGCTGGGATCTGGAAGACCTCCGCGTCGACGAGATCGATGATCCCGTGGACGCGATCGACGCGCAGCGCCGCCCGGGGGCTCGACTCCGTCAGGAGCGCGAACGGGCGCGTCGCCGCCGGGGAGGCCGAGCACGGTGGAGACGAAGGCGACCGGGTAGGACTCACCCCGGGCGACCACGTCCCCTCCCCCCGGGCCGACCTCCAGGATCTCGCGCACCTGCGCGAGCCGGAGCGCCAGCCGGACGCCGCCCACGCTGAAGAGGAGCGCCTTGCGCTCTGCGGCGAGGGAGGTCACCCGGAGATGATATACACAGAACGCGATGGCACCGTCGGTACTACTGGTCGACGACGAGCGCTTCGCTCGCACCCTCTACTCGGACTATCTGAGGGCGGCGGGGCACGACGTCGAGGTCGCGGACTCCTCCGAGGCCGCGCTGGTCCTGCTCGCGTATCGCCGCTTCGACGCCCTGGTCACGGACGTCATCCTCCCGGGATCGAAGGACGGGCTGGAGCTGCTGGACGCGGCGAAGCAGCTCGACCCCAACATCGGGGTGGTCGTCATCACCGCGCTCGACGAGGTGGCGCCGGCCGTGCGCGCGATCAGGTCCGGCGCGACCGACTACCTCGTGAAGCCCGTCACCCCCGAGGCGCTTCAGGTGGCCGTCCAGCGCTGCCTGGCCACGCGCGAGCTGCTGGCGGAGAACCTCTCGCTGAGGGCCCACATCCAGCTCTTCGAGTCCTGCCAGCGGATCGCCTCGACGCTCGACCGCGCGAAGCTGGTGCCGCTCGCCCTGGAGGCGATGTCGGCCCAGTGCGGCGCGCGCGGGGCGGCGCTGGCCGAGCGTACCGCCGGCGGTGGCTGGGCCTTCTCCGGGACGCACGAGCTCTCGATCGACGCCGCGAAGGCGCTCGTCGACGTCGCCCGCCGGACTTGCTCGATGGACTCGACACGACCTCGGTGCAGCACCTGCCGCTCCCCGAGGGGTCGGCCGCGCCGCAGGCGCTGGTGATCCCGATCGCAGAGGAGGAGGTGCTCGGCGCGGCCATCCTGCCGGTCGAGGCCGACCCACCGCCCGAGCGGCTTGCGCGCGCGCTGCTCGTGGCGCGCTACGCGGGGCTCGCGCTCCACAACCTGGGCAGGCTGGAGGAGGCGCGCGACCTCGCCTACATCGACGACCTGACGCGCCTCTTCAACACGCGCTACCTCGACCTGGCGCTCGACCGCGAGATCGGCGGCGGAAAGCCCTTCTCGGTCCTCTTCCTCGACCTCGACCACTTCAAGCTGGTGAACGACGAGCACGGCCACCTCTCCGGCTCGCAGCTGCTGGTCGAGGTGGGGCGCGTGCTCCGCTCCTGCGTCCGCGACGAGGACGTCATCGCCCGCTTCGGCGGCGACGAGTACGTGGTGGTGCTCGTCGGGCTCGACGCAGGCGGCGGCCTCAAGGTGGCCGAGCGGATCCGGCGGGCGATCGAGGACCACCGCTTCCTCTCGCGCGAGGGTGGGCGCGTCCGCGTGACCGCGTCGGTCGGGCTGGCCTGCTACCCGGAGCATGCGTCGAGCAGGGAGGAGCTGGTCGACATGGCGGACCGCGCGATGTACCGCGGCAAACGGACGACGCGGAACGTCGTGAACATCGCGTCGAAGGATCTGCCGCCGGTGCCGCCCGGCGAGAGAGGCGTGGCCTAGTGCCGCGACCCAGGCATAGTGACTACTGCGAGCGCCGATCCCTCGCTGCGGCGGGCGGCCTCGTCGGTGCGCTGCTAGACGTAGCGCTGCTACGCCTCCGCTGCTCCCTCCTCGGGCGCCCGCCTCGCTTCGGTCTCGACGCTCTCGTCACATCACCACGCCTGGGTCGCGGCACTAGAGGACGCCGACCACGCTGACCACCGCGGCGTAGTGGAAGGTCGCCGCGACGATCACCAGCAGGTGGAACACCTCGTGGTAGCCGAAGACCGTGGGGAAGGGATCGGGGCGGCGCAGCGCGTAGATGAGCGCGCCGATCGAGTATACGACTCCGCCGCCGGTCAGGAGCGTGAGGCCGACCGGACCCATCGCACGGGCCAGCTCCGGCAGGGCTGGCACGATCGCCCAGCCGAGCGCCACGTAGAGGGAGGCCGTGAGCCACTTCGGCGCACGTGGCCAGGCGATCGAGAAGGCCACGCCGGCGAGCGCCCCGGCCCAGACCACCGCGAGCAGGACGAGGCCTATCCGTGACGGCACCATCAGGGCGATGGGCGTGTAGGTCCCCGCGATGAGGATGAAGATCGCCGAGTGGTCGAGCCGCCGCATGATGCCGTAGAGGCGCGGCCCCCACCGCGGCCGGTGGTAGAGCGCCGAGATCCCGAAGAGCGCGGTGAGCGAGACGCCGTAGATGGCGGCGGCCACGGTGCCGCGCGTCCCGCTCGCCATCTGCGTGAGCGCCACGCCTCCGGCGAACGCGAAGGCCGCGGCGATCTCGTGGAACACGCCTCGCAGCAGCGGCTTCTCCCTGGTGGTGACGATCCCGGTGGCCATGGACGACAGATAGCGCATCGACGTCACCCGCGCGTCACGGGGCATGAACGGCCCCCGCCCGGTACGCGGGGGCCACCGGTGGCTAGTAGTCCATGTCGTCCATGCCGCCCATCCCACCGCCGGCGCCGGCGCCCGGGGCCGCGCCCTTCTTCGGCCGCTCGCTGATCGACGCCTCGGTGGTGAGCAGCAGGCTGGCGACGGACGCTGCGTTCTCGAGCGCGGTGCGCGAGACCTTGGTCGGGTCGATGACGCCCGCCGCCACCAGATCCTCGAAGATCTCGGTCTGGGCGTTGAAGCCGAAGGGGCCAGTGCCCTCGCGGATCCGCGCGATCACGACCGGCCCTTCCCAGCCGGCGTTCTCGGCGATCCGGCGTGCCGGGTGCTCGAGCGCCTTCAGGACGATCTGGGCGCCGAACCGCTGGTCCCCATCCGGGAGCTTCAGCGCCGCGACGGCGGGCAGGGCGCGCAGGTAGGCCACCCCGCCGCCTGGGACGATCCCCTCCTCGACCGCGGCCCGGGTGGCGTGGAGCGCGTCGTCGACGCGCGCCTTCTTCTCCTTCATCTCGGTCTCGGTCGCGGCGCCGACGTTGATGACCGCCACCCCGCCGACGAGCTTCGCGAGCCGCTCCTGGAGCTTCTCGCGGTCGTAGTCGGAGGTGGTCTCCTCGATCTGCTTGCGGATCGTCTTGATCCGCGCCTCGACGTCCGCCTTCGCGCCGGCGCCGTCGACGAGCGTGGTGCTCTCCTTCTCCACCACGACGCGGCGGGCGCGGCCCAGGTCCTTCAGCGTGACCTGCTCGAGCTTGAGCCCGAGCTCCTCCGAGATCACCTGGCCGCCCGTCAGGACGGCGACGTCCTTGAGCATCTCCTTGCGCCGGTCCCCGAAGCCGGGAGCCTTCACGGCGCAGACGTTGATGGTGCCTCGGAGCCGGTTCACCACGAGCGTCGCGAGCGCCTCGCCCTCGATCTCCTCGGCGATGATCAGGAGCGGCTTGCCCGAGCGGGCCACCTGCTCGAGGAGCGGGATCAGGTCCGCCATCGCGGAGATCTTCCGCTCGGTGATGAGGATGTACGGGTCCTCGATCTCGGCCACCATCCGATCGGCGTTCGTGACGAAGTAGGGCGAGACGTAGCCACGGTCGAACTCCATCCCCTCGACCACGTCGAGGGTGGTCTCGAGCCCCTTCGCCTCCTCGACCGTGATGACCCCCTCCTTGCCCACCTTCTCCATCGCCTCGGCGATGATGTTCCCTATCGTCTCGTCGCCGTTCGCGGAGATCGTGCCGACCTGGGCGATGTCCTTCTTGCCCTGCGTCGGCTTGGACTGCTTCTTCAGCTCCGCGACGATCACCCCGACCGCGGCGTCGATCCCGCGCTTGAGATCCATCGGGTTGTGGCCGGCGGACACCAGCTTGAGCCCCTCCTCGTAGATGGCGAGCGCGAGGACGGTGGCGGTGGTGGTACCGTCGCCGGCCTTGTCGGAGGTCCTGGAGGCGACCTCCTTCACCATCTGGGCCCCCATGTTCTCGACCTTGTCCTCGACCTCGATCTCCTTCGCGACCGTCACGCCGTCCTTGGTCACGAGCGGCGATCCGAAGCTGCGGTCGATGACGACGTTGCGCCCCTTGGGGCCGAGCGTGACGGCGACCGCCTCCGCGAGGACCTTCACCCCGCGGAGGATGGCCTCCCGGGCGGGCTGGTGGAACGAGATGGTCTTGGCCGGCATGGCTTTTGGCTCCCTGTCCGTTGAACCTGCGTAGTTGCGAAGGGTTGCACGCTCTCGGCCGCCTGGCAGTCGTCGCGGGCGAGCGCTAACATAAGCAGCCCTGCAGAAGGGTCAAGCGTGAACGGGATGGGAAAGAGAGCGAAGACCGTCACGGATCCTGCGCTGGACGCCCTCCTCGAGGAGGCGGCGACCTGCTTCGAGCGTGGCGACGTGCCCGGAGCGCTCCGCGCCGCGGACGCCGCCATCGCCCGTGCGCCCCGCTCGGCGCCGGCGCTCCACTACCGGGCGGCCGCGCTGGTCGAGCTGGAGGCGCTGGACGAGGCCGCGGAGGTCTATGAGCGCGCACTCGGCCTCGACCCCGACGATCTCGACCTCCTCTTCGGCGCCGCCGAGCTCTACGTGGACCGGGCCCAGGCTGCCGACCGCGACATCGAGTGGCTGGGGCGAGGGCTCGACCTGTCACTTCGCGGCCAGCGGCTGGCCAGGAAGCAGGACGACCTGGAGCTGTGCGGGCGACTTCTCCCTCCTGGCGGGGATCGCCCTGGCCCAGCTTGGGCGCGCGGACGAGGCGCTCCTGAGGCTGGACGAGGCGCTGCTCGCCCTCCCCCGCTCCGCCGACGTGATGCGCGAGCGGGGCATCGTCCTCTTCGAGCTGCTCAGGCTCGAAGAGGCCCAGCGACAGCTCCGCGCCGCCGAGCGGCTGGCACCCCGCGACGCGTGGGTGCAGAACGCGATCGGGCTGGCGGCGGAGCGGTCCGGAGACCTCGAGGAGGCGGAGCGGCGCTTCGCCAGGGCGCGCAAGCTCGACCCCGAGGCGTTCCCGCCGCCAGTCACGCTGGCTTCGGCGGAGTTCGACGAGGTGCTGGAGGACGCGCTCGCCGCGCTGCCGGAGCAGATCCGGCGGTACCTCGGGAACGTGGCCATCACGGTGGAGGAGATCCCGGCCGACCATGACCTCCTCGCCGACCTCGCCGCCCCTCTCGCCACAGAGCCTCGGGATGTTCCGCGGCTCGGCGCTGGGCCAGCAGGGCTCGATGGACCCGTGGAGCCACTTCCCGTCGAGCATCGTCCTGTACCAGCGCAACCTGGAGCGCGCAGCCCGCTCGCGCGAGGAGCTGGTCCAGGAGATCGGCGTCACCCTGGTCCACGAGGTCGGCCACTTCCTGGGGCTCGACGAGGAGCAGCTCTGGGAGCGGGGGCTCGACTGAGCGGGGCTCGCGCGCCGGCAGCGCGCGCGAGAGAATGGGCTTCATGCGGAGCCGAACCCTCATCGGGGTGCTGGCCATCGCGGTGGGTGCGTGTGCCGGCCCCATGCCCTCCTATCGCGAGCCCGGAGCGCTGCCCGAGCCGGCCCGGAGGCAGGCTCCGGTGATCCGGGTCGCCGTGGTCGGTGACTTCGGCGACCCCGGCTGGCGCCAGCGGCGCGTCGCCAGCGCACTCCTTCGCTGGCACGAGCGGCGCCCCTTCGATCTCGTCCTGCAGCCCGGCGACAACGTCTACAACTGCGGGCCGAACCCGCTCCTCCGGGGCGCCGAGGGCTGCCGCTTCGCGGACGACGGGGCCGCCGTGGCGCCTGGCTTCGCGGCTCCCGTCGACCCGCTCTTCGAGCGGAACGAAGGTGCCCTGCGAGGGCTCCTCGGCCGGGGCGGCGGGCCAGTCCCCATCTACCTCGCGCTCGGCAACCACGACGTCGGCGGGCCCTGGTTCTGCACCGTGCGGCGCATGGCCCGCGACGAGTGGATGCGCAGGCGCGCCTGCCTCTCGGTCGCGCGCCGCTCCCCCTGGTGGCGCATGCCGGGTCGCCACTACGTGCTCGACGAGGGGCCGGTCCGCTTCATCGTCGTCGACTCCAACGTCGCCGACGCCGACTACGCCGGCTTCACGCTCGCCGAGGAGCTGCGCTTCGTGCAGGAGGCGAGCGCCCGCGTGCGACGCGCTGCGCTGCTTCCTCGTGGCCCACCACCCGCCGGCCATGGCGGTGGAGCGACCGCTCGCGGCGGCGGCCCGAGCCCTGGCTCGTCCGCATGCGCGAGATCGTGGCGGCGGGAGATGGGCGGCTCGCGGGCGTGCTGGCGGGCCACGCGCACGCGCTGGAGCACCTCGCGCTCGACGAGGTCGACGTGCTCATCGCCGGCTCCAGCTCGCGCGGCCGCCGCCGAGACTTCTCCGCGAGCTGGCCTTCCGGCGCGAGGCTGCGCTTCGCCAGCGCCGCCGCCGGCTTCGGCGTGCTCGAGGTCTGGGACGGCGGCTGGGCCTTCCGCCTGGTCGACGCGCGCGGACGGTCGCTCCACTGCTGCGAGGCGCTCGGGCGCGGGCGGTGCCGGCCGGTGGCGTGCGGGACGCGCGCTGACGCGGCCCGGAAGGATCGATACGAATGGGTCGAGCCACTACTTCGCGAGCACCTTCGCCAGGTCGAGCAGCGACAGGTCGAGCGGCTTCTGCCGCCCGACGATCTCGCCGAGCGGCGCCGTCCCGATCTCGCCCTTGCTGATCCCCACCATCACGCCGCGCTCGCCCCGCTCCAGCGCGTCGGTCGCGGCGGCGCCGAAGCGGGTGGCCAGGAGCCGGTCGAAGGCGCCCGGTGCGCCGCCTCGCTGGACGTGGCCGAGCGTGGTCATCCGGACGTCGAAGCCCACCTCGTCCTTGTGGCGCTGGAAGTGCTCGTAGAGGTGGAGCGCGCTGTTCTGCGCCCCCTCCGCCACGACCACGAGCCCGTGCGTCTTGCCGCGAAGGTGGGCGGCGCGGATCGCGTGGGCGATCTCGTCATGGGTCAGCTCCCGCTCCGGGATGACGATCGCCTCTGCGCCGCCGGCGATCCCGGCCATCAGGGCCAGGTAGCCGCAGTCGCGCCCCATCACCTCCACGAGGAAGGCGCGCCGGTGGGAGGAGGCGGTCGTGCGCAGCCGGTCGATCGACTCGAGCGCGATGTCGAGCGCCGTGTCGACGCCGATGGTCATCTCGGTCCAGGCCAGGTCGTTGTCGATGGTCGACGCGACGCCGACCACCGGGAAGCCCATCTGGTGGATCGCGTGCGCACCAGCCTGCGACCCGTTCCCGCCGATGACGACCATCGCCCCGATGCCCAGCGTCTCGAGGTTGGCGATGGCCCTTCGCCGGTGCGCCTCGTCCTCGAACTCGGGGCAGCGGGCGCTGCCGAGGATCGTCCCGCCGCGCCCGAGGATCCCGCCCACGTCGCGGGCACCGAACGGCTTGATGTCTGCGTCGAGGAGGCCGGCGTAGCCGCGGCGCACGCCGACCATGTCCCAGCCCTTGTCGAGGCCGGTGCGCACCACTGCGCGGATGGCAGCGTTCATCCCCGGCGCGTCGCCGCCGCTCGTCAGCACTGCCACCCGCTTCATCGGCACCTTGGCAACCTCCGCACCCGCTTCCTCCACGTGTCTATCAGCATGGGCCCGGGCGGGCACGGACCTCGAACGGGGATCCACCCCGCACGATCCGAGAAAAGCGACTGAAAAATTGACCGCTTGCGGGTGATATCGCATCTTCCTCGAACCATGCCGCTCGCCATCCCCTCGATGGAGCTGGCGCAGGTCCTCGCCGAGGCCGAGGACATCGCGCGCAGCGTCAACCAGAAGCTGACCAGCGCTCACCAGCTCCTCGCCTTCTTCACGGTGCCCAACCGCGCCGAGATCCTGCTCAAGGAGAGGGGCGTCGACGAGGACCGGATCCTCGCGGCCATGAGCGGAACGCCCAAGGAGCGCGAGGGGCTCGAGCGCGAGCTTCGCGAGCGGGCGAGGGAGATCGCCTCCGGCACGGGCGCCGAGGAGATCGACTGCCTCCACCTGCTCATAGCCATGAGCAGGGTCCGGGCGAGCGCGGCGCACCAGCTCCTCACCGGCTGCAAGCTCTCGCCGGCCACGCTCGGCAACGTCGCCCTCTCCTTCTTCACGTCGCGCATGCCGCGCCGGCTCCGCGAGGTCCAGCCGGTCCGCGTCGGGCCTGCGCTGCCCCCGCAGGCACGCTCCGCCCCGCGACAGCCATCGGCCGACGCGCCCCCCGCGCTCACTCCCCCCCCGGAGCCCGAAGGCGACCTCGACGCGGGAGCCTTTAAGTACCCCCCCACCGCTCCACGCCCCAGCCCCCCAGCGCCCGCGGCAGCGGCAGCGGGGGAGAGGGCTTCGCTGGCGTCGGGGCGGTCGAGCGGGAGCCCTCGAGACCGCGCCGCTCGGCCCACGCGCTGGATCCGAAGGACTTCCCCTGGCTCTCCTCGCTCGGCAGGAACCTGACCGAGCTGGCCGCGGCCAACAAGCTCGACCCCCTCGTCGGCCGTGAGCGCGAGGTCGAGGAGGCGATCGACGTCCTCGGGAAGCGACGGACCAACAACCCGCTCCTGGTCGGCGAGCCGGGGGTCGGCAAGACGGCCATCGTCGAGGGGATCGCCCAGCGGCTCCTCGCCGACGCGCACGGGCGCGACCGGGTCATCGTCGAGATCGACATGGCGAGCGTCGTCGCCGGGACCCAGCTCCGCGGCTCCTTCTCGGAGAAGCTGAACGGCATCAAGGAGGAGGTCCGCAGGGCGAAGGGGAAGGTCGTCGTCTTCATCGACGAGATCCACACGCTCATGGGGGCCGGCTCCACCGGCGAGGGGCCGCAGGACGCGGCCAACGAGCTGAAGGCCGCCCTCGCCAGGGGCGAGTTCCCCTGCATCGGCGCCACGACGCACGACGAGTACCGTCAGCACATCGAGAAGGATCCTGCGCTCGAGCGCCGCTTCTCCCCGGTCCTCGTCCGCGAGCCGTCGATCGCCGACACCGTCACGATCCTGAAGGGGCTGGCGCCCCACTACGCCCTGCACCACGCCGTCCGCTACGCGCCAGAGGCGCTGGAGGCCGCCGCGTCACTCTCCGCCCGCTTCATCACCGATCGGTTCCTTCCGGACAAGGCCGTCGCGGTCCTCGACCTCGCCGGCTCGCGCGCCCGGCGCGAACGGCGCGACCAGGTGGGCGAGCAGGAGATCGCGAAGGTGGTGGCGAAGATGGCCGGGCTCCCCGAGTCCCGCCTGCTCGCCTCCGACCGCGAGCGGATCCTGGGGCTCGAGGCGGCTCTCGGCGAGCGGATCGTGGGGCACGACGAGACGATCTCGAAGATCGCCAGGGTCGTGAAGCGCAACTTCGCCGGCTTCGCCACGCGCCGCCCCATGGGCTCCTTCCTCTTCCTCGGCCCCACCGGGGTGGGCAAGAGCGAGCTCGCGCGCGCGCTGGCCGAGGCGCTCTTCGGCGCCCGCGACGCCATGATCCAGCTCGACATGAGCGAGTGCGTCGAGGCGACGGGCGTCGCGAAGCTGGTCGGCGCCGCCCCCGGCTACGTCGGCTATGGCGAGGGCGGGCAGCTCACCGACGCCATCCGGCGGCGGCCCTCCTGCGTCGTCGTCCTCGACGAGATCGAGAAGGCGCACCGCGACGTCCAGATGCTCCTGCTCCAGGTCCTCGAGGAGGGGCGGCTGACCGACGGGCGCGGCCGGCAGGTCGACTTCTCGAACGCCGTCGTCATCCTCACGTCGAACCTGGGCGCCGAGGAGGCGACGCGCAAGACGAGCGGCTCGATGGGCTTCGGCTCCACCGATCGCGATCCTCCCCGGGCGGACCGCGCGCTCCAGGCGGCGCGTAGCGCCGTGCCGCCCGAGCTCTGGAACCGGCTCGACGAGCGGCTGGTCTTCCCCGCGCTCACGCGCGACGACGTCGCCCGCGTGGCAGCGAAGCTGCTCGCGCAGTCCGCCGAGCGGCTCGCCGCCGAGCGGCGCATCCGCTTCACCCCCCGCCCCGGCGTCGTGGAGCTGCTCATCGACAACGGCGGCTGGGATCCGGCGCTAGGGGCGCGTCCCATGCGGGGCGCGATCCAGCGGCTGGTCGAGGGGCCGCTCGCCGAGAAGATCCTCGCGGGCGAGCTCAGCGCCGGTGACGAGGTGAGCGTCGAGGCCCGGGACGGCGCGCTCCGGTTCGAGCGAAGCTAGGACCTGCCGCTGACCCTCGCGGCGGCCCCGTCGCCGACCTGCCCGGCCTGCGCGGCGGTGTTTACCGCCGGCATGAACCAGCGGACCAGCGCGGGCGCTCTCGGCCCGTACTTGCGCCGGACGACCGGCCTGCCCCAGCGCCCGGCGGTCTTCTGCTGCCGCCGTTCCACGATCTCCCCCATTCCGCAGTGCTTGCAGATCTTCAGGAGGGCGGTCACGCGGATGAGCCCTCCCGGGCGCTTCTCGAGCGCGGCCAGCATCGAGACGTAGGCGGGCTCGTCGAGCCCGGCGGCGTTCATCCGCGTGAGCTGGGTTGCGTCGTCGACGAAGCGCTCGAGCTGACCGGCCTCGGACATCAGCTCGCTGCAGCGGGGGCACGCGTCGACCCAGAGGACCACGACGCTCGTCACGGCGCCGCCCAGGAACGCACCGAGGAACTGGAGCGTGACGGCCCCGGCGCTCGGGTGGAAGGAGGGGTCGGTGAATGCGGTGCCGAGATACTGCAGCAGCGGGACGGTCTCGCTCGGCGCCGTCGCGGCACCGGTCGGGCCGAAGTACCAGAGCAGCCAGTAGAAGGAGACCGGGACGGACGCACCGGCGAGCGCAGGGAGGGCGACACCCACCGGCGTCGGGCGCATCCGCGACAGCGCGAGCCCGAGGAAGCCGCCGGAGCCAGCGACGAGCCCGCAGGCGAAGGCGCCGGCCGGCAGCAGTCCCGGCTCGCTCCACGCGAAGGCGCGCAACCCGAAGCCACCGTCGAGCAGGAGCACGATTCCGAGCGCGACACCCCAGGAGAGCGCGCAACCGACGATCATCGCGGTGTCGGCGGACAGCCTACGCAGCATCAGATACCTTTCGCGGCCCGGCTCCCGGACCGCCCCCCTAGCGCGGGGAGGATAACACCGGACATGCTCGCACCGGGCTGCGTGCTTCTGCCGCAAGCCGACGGTAAACGTCCATCGACCGCGGCGATTTGCCGCGGGCCTGATCCCTAGTCCCGGTAGAGCCCGCGCTCCGCGATGTGCTCCGCCACGCGCCTCGGCACGAGCCCGCTGACGTCGCCACCCCTCGCGATCAGCTCGCGGATGGCCGTGGAGCTCACCGCGGGCATCGAGGGCGCGCCGGCCACCGGCTCGAACCCCTGCCTGCCGACCACGATGACCCGCGCGAGCTCCTCGACCCTGTCGAACCGGTACCACTTGCCGGTCTCCGGGATGATGTCCGTGCCGAGGACGAGCGAGAACCGGTGACCCGGGTGCTTCGCGATCAGGTGCTCGAGAGTCCGGACGGTCTTGCCCACGAGCGGATCCTTCTCCAGCTCCTCCTCCGCCGTGCAGACCCGCGCCCCCCGGATGGAGGCGACCGCGAGCTCGCACATCCTGATCCGATCCGCCCACGGTGCGAGCGGCTTGCCGAACGGGTGAACGAAGGACGGAAGGAGCCAGACCTCGTCGACCGGCTGCGTCGCGAGCACCCACCAGGCGGCCATCGCGTGGCCGACGTGGGGCGGGTTGAACGAGCCGCCCAGGAGCGCGATCTCCCTCCAGGCCGTCATCGCACCACCATCTTGGCGCGCCCGCCCAGGTCGGCCTTCTCGCGCCGCAGCTCGTTCCCTGCGGTGTCGTAGACGATGAGGGTCAGCGTGCGCGGCTCCAGCTCGACCACCGACCACGACGCGGGACGCCCCTCGGGGGCCGGCGAGCGGAGGTGGCCGGGCGTGACGAAGATGCGGGGGCCGATCTGCACGATCGCAGCGTGGGCGCTGTTCCCGTGGAAGAGGAGCAGCGCGTTGGTGATGTCGTCGCGCGTGAACTCGGACTTGTCGTGGACGAGGCAGGCCACGTGCCCCTCCAGCAGCTCCATGAGCTTCTTCGGCGCCGTGCCGGCCGCGTACTCGGGGCAGGCCCGGCTCGCGACCCGGACGATCTTCTTCTTCAGCCGCTCCCGGTCGTCGTCCGGCCCCACGGCATGGGCCGCGAGCACGCCGCGGAAGACCGCCAGGAAGCCGTCGTCCCCCTCGGCTTCGGCGACCGCATCGCTCGGGCGGACCTTCGCCAGCTCCAGCGCCGCGTCCACGTCCGCGATCCGCCCGCCGAGGAAGAAGATCCGGTCGACCCTGACCGCCTGGAAATGCTCCAGGGCGCGGGCGAGATCGTCCACGTTCCCGTAGCAGTCGCTGGCGAGTCCGATCCGCATTCAGTGGCTTTTCCCGGAGCGGAGAAAATACCTCACCGGCCGTACGCGAGGTAATCCGAACGGCGCCGGACGAAGGAGCGCTCCTCGGCGCCCAGGTGAGCGAAGAGCGCACCGGGCAGGGCGCCAGCCTCGATCGCCACCCGCTCGCGGGAGGAGCCGCAGAGCAGATCGAAGGCCGGCACGCCGTCGACGAACTCGTACGGCTCGGTGCGCCAGCGGAAGCGAGCCGGATCCTGCTCCCGCGCCCGGAGGACGCAGGCGAGGCCGGTCCGGAACGGGCGGAACGCCGCCGGGTCGGTCACGTGGAGCTGGACGCCGTGGCAGCGCACGCCAGCGTGCTTGTCCCACGTCGGCACGAAGCTGGCCGGGCGGAAGCGGACTCCCGGCAGGCGATCCGACGCCAGCGCCTCGGCGAGCCGGTGGCCGTCGAGCCAGGGCGCGCCGAAGAGCTCGAAGGGGCGCGTCGTACCCCTCCCCTCCGAGAGGTTGGTCCCCTCCAGGAGACACATGCCGGGATAGACGAGCGCGGTCTCCGGCGTAGGCATGTTGGGGGAAGGGATGACCCAGGGGAGCCTGGTCGCGCGGAAGTCCATCCCGCGCCGCCAGCCCTCGCACGGGATGACCTCGAGCTCGAGGTCGAGTCGCCGCTCGGCGCGGAAGAGCGCGGCCAGCTCACCGACCGTCATCCCGTGGCGGACCGCGACGTCGTGGAGCCCGCAGAAGCTCTCGAAGCCTGCGCGCAGCGCCGGCCCCTCCACCGCGACTCCGCCGATGGGGTTCGGCCGATCGAGCACCGTGAAGGAGATGCCGGCCGCCGCCGCCGCCTCCATGCAGAGCATCATCGTCGCCTGATAGGTGTAGTAGCGCGCGCCGACGTCCTGAACGTCGAAGACCAGGAGATCGAGCCCTGACAGCTGCCCCGCCGTCGGCTTGAGGCTGGCGGCGGTGTCGCCGTACAGGGAGAAGGCCTGCACGCCCGTCAGGGGATCCCGATCGCTCCCGACCGCTCTCATGTACTGCGCGTCGCCGCGGACGCCGTGCTCGGGGCCGAAGAGGGCGCCCAGCGTCACGCCTGGCGCAGCCGCGAAGAGGTCCGCCGCGTGCCGGAGCCGCGCGTCGACGGAGGTCGGGTTGCAGACGAGCCCCACCCTGCGTCCGCGGAGCGCGCGGAAGCGGTCCGAGACGAGCTGATCCAGCCCGGTGCGGACGCGCGGCGCGGTCTGGCTACCGCGGCGTGCGGAGCGCGAAGACGAAGGTGTACCGGCCGGGCTTCTTCTGCGTGTACGTGGCATCGCGGAGGTTCCAGTAGGCGCAGGCGCGGACCGCGGGATCGGAGACCGTGTCCTCCAGCACCTCGACGAGGGTGGCGGCTCCGGTCGCGTCGGTCGTCACGCGGATCTTGAGCGCGCCGGCGAGGTTGGGCCACTCGGCGACGCGCGCCTTGTAGGTCTTCTCGATGAGCGCCCCGGCCGCCTTCTGCAGCGCGCCGACGTTGGGGCGGGTGAGCGGCTCGATGTTGAGCCGCTGCTCGAGCGCGCGACGCGCGCCCAGTCCGGCCTCGCCAGCGGCGCGGTAGCTCGCGATGGCAGCCTCGAGCTCCCCCTTCCCCTCCTGGATCATCCCCATCGCCGCGTTGGCGGCGAGGTCCTTCGGGTCGCGCGTGAGCGTCCGGCGCAGGGCCGCCTCGGCGCCCACGACGTCGCCGGAGGCGAGCCGGATCTCCGCGACCCGCTTCCACTCCGCGGCGCCGGGATCGACGGCCGCGAGCTTCTCGATCGCCGCCTCCTCCGCCTTCACGTCGCCTGCCGCCCGGGCCGCCGCGGCGTAGGAGACGAGCGCCTCCGGCTCCACCTTGAGCCCGAGCACCTCCTTCCACTGGTCGCGCGCGCCGGCGGCGTCCCCCTTCTCGGTCAGGAGCTTCGCGAGCGTGATGCGGAGCGGACGGTCGCGCGGGCTCGCCTCGACGGCCTTCGCGTACCACGTGGCCGCCCCCTCCTTGTCACCGGCCTCGGCCGACAGCTCGGCGAGCATGAGCAGGGCCGGGAAGTGACCGGGCGCCGACGCGAGCGCCGAGTCGCAAGCGGTGCGGGCCACCGCCCCGTCCCCGGCGCGGCGCGCCGCTCGGGCGCGTCCCATCAGCGCCTGCGGGTTCGCCGGATCGACCCCGAGCACCATCTTCCAGTCGGCAGCGGCGACGTCGAACCGGCCGCGCCCCTCGGCCGCCAGGGCGCGGGGGATGACGAGCAGCCAGTTGTCCGGCTCGGCCTCGAAGCCCTGGTCGATCACCTTGTCGACCTGATCCCATACCTTCCAGCCGACGTAGATCCGCGCCTGGCCGAGCCAGCCGAGCCCCGAGTCGCGCTGCTCGGTCGACATCGCCTTGAACTCGGCCCAGGTCCCCTCGTCGCGACTGCGCGCGTAGAGCGCGAGGAACCGCGCCGGGGCGGAGTCGGGCTTCGCCTCCCACTGGGCGGCGAACCCCTGCCGGACCGTGGCCTCTCCCCCGCGCAGCTCGGCCGCCTCGATGGCGAGGATCGCCCGATCGACGGAGAGGAGATCCGGACGCGGCGTCGAGCCTTCCTTCACCGGCTTGGCGGCGCCGGCGGAGCCAGCGGGGCCGGAGCAGCCGGCGGCGAGGAGGCAGAGCGCGAGCGGGGCAGCGAGCTTCATCGGGGGTTCCCTCCTGTCGGACGGCGCCCTGTTCTACCGCGCTTCCCGCGCACCGCGCAGCGACAATCGCCCCCCGTTCGGGTCGCCAGGCGCTATCCCGGAACGCACCCCAAGGGCATCTCGCCGCCGGGGACGGGCGCGCACACGAACGACGTGACCGAGCCGACCGCACAGTCGCCATCGACCGCGCAGGGCGCAGTGCAAGTACCGGGTAGGCCGTCGTGGTCTCCCGAGCACCGGCCGCCGGCGAGGTAGGACGCGCAGCGAGAGTCGGAGTAGCAGACGGCCCCCATCGTCTGGACCCAGCCGTTGCAGCCCTCCAGTGCCTTGCAGCGCCCTTCGTCGCACTTGAAGCCGGCGGCGGAACAGTCCGAGTCGGAGGTGCAACCATTCGTGCAGTAGCCGGTGCCGGTGGTCGAGTCTTCCGACACCCGGCAGTACAGGCCAGGCAACGTGGCCGACGCGCAGTCGTTGCTCCCCGACGTGCAGGGCGAGCACCAGGTCGACACCGCCGGAGCCGGCGCGTTGCAGGTGTGGGTGTCCAGGTCGCACCCGCTCGAGCAGTTGCTCGCATCGCTCGCCGTGCACTCGTAGCAACGCCCGTCGGCAGGCTCACAGACGAGCCCGTTCTCGCACGCGGGAGTGACGGGGACAGAGCCGCAGCCAGGCGCGGTCGCGCCGGCATCGATCAGGAGCGGCACAGGCGCGGCCGAGGTCATCGCGGCGGACACGGTCACCGTGATCCTGCCGGCGTCGAACCCGGTGAGGACGGCTCCGACGTCGTACTGACCGGCGGGGAGCGGCCAGATCTCCCTGACGCCCCCCGTGTCGGGGGTGATGCCGGCGTGGACGGTCGCAGGGAGCGTGAAGGTCGGCCGCCAGGGCGTCGCGCCTCCGTCCGGCACGGCCGCGGCCAGGACGGTCCCCGCAATCGGCATGAGCCCGCCTGCTCCGCCGAACCGATCCGGGATCCGGTTCTCGGTGCCGCCCGTCAGCCGCACCTGCACCAACTCAGCGCGCCCGTCCGGCATCGGGAAGCCGTCGTAGAGGACCAGGGCCCGCAGCTCGATGGGCACCGCCTCGAGCCGGTAGCTGCCGTCCGGCTGGACGTCCACCTTCAGGTCCGGGCGCCCGAGCGGGTAGACGTAGGCGCCGGTGGTCGCCGCGCCGACGATCCGCCCGGTGATCGCGCCTACAGGCGTCTCCAATCCACCACAAGCGCCCACAATCACCGCCAGTGTTGGCAGCAATAGCAGGAAATGTGGCGCTCTGTTGATCATTGCTCTGCTCTCACGTGGGACCCGCGGCCCTGCCGCGCGGTCACGACATCTAGAACCGCCACCCCAATCCTAGCAAGCCCTCCGCCAGGGCACTCGAACGATTGTTGCCGTCAATCCTGACCAACGTCCAATCGAGGTGCAGCTCCGCCCCCAGGGAGAGCCTGCGAAGCATCGGCACCTCCAGACCCAGCATCAGCCCGGGCGTCACCGTCAGGTAGCTCTGCGGCGCTGCTGTGAACGCCGCGTCGAAGCGGCGCCGGATCCAGAGCGCGGAGAGGCGGGGACCGGCCATCAGCTCGGCGCTCCCCAGCCACTCCGGTCGGACCCGCCACGGCAGCGAGACGCCGGCCGTCAGCGCGTCGTACCGGACGCTCTCCGGCCCGCCGGGGATCGCGAGCGGTGAGCGGCCCGACGCGGTGATCACGTCGAAGCGCAGGTCCATCCCCGCCATGGGCCACTCGCGGAAGGTCATCGCGGCGCCGGCGCCGGGGACCGTGCCCAGGATCTGGTCGCGGCTGCGCCGATCGAGGAACCCGAGCATCGCGACGCGCGGGGCGACCTCGACGCGCCCGGCGGAGCGGACCATCAGGCTCTCGACGTCCATGCGCTCGCCGGGATCCAGATCGACCGCCGTGTCGAGCAGCGGCGCCGCCCCTCCCTTGGCGATCTGGACGTAGTGCTCGCCCGCGTCGAGCGCGACCCCGCCGGGAAGCTCCGCGAGCGGCTTGCCGTCGACGCGGACGGTGAAGCCGTCGAGCCGCTTCGAGTAGCTGAAGATCTCCGGGCGCCCGGCGCGCCTCACGCGCCCCGCGAGGACGATCGGGTCGACCCCGACCTCCGAGGTCTCCGCCGCGGGGCGCTGCTTCCCACCTGTGTACTCGTAGGTCATCCGGCGGGCGTAGTCGTGCGCCTCGGAGACCGTCACCGCGCCGTCGCCGTTACGGTCGACGCCGAGCCGGAGCGCCTCGACCAGGAAGTGCGTGTAGATGTCGTTGCCGAGCCGCTCGTCCTCGCGGGCGGTCTCGCCCCAGTCGCTGGCGGCGAGGATCACGCTGGCGCGGCTCACCTCCTCTATCGGCCGGACGAAGAAGCCTGCCTTGGTCACTCGCAGCTCGGCGCGGAGCTCCGACGGAAGGACGGACTTGCCGCTCCCCGAGTGGCAGGCGGCGAGGATGAGCACCTTCCGGCGCGAGCGGAGCTCCTCGAACTCGGCTCTCAGCTCGTCCATCGAGAGGGCCGTCTCGGCGACGGCGCCGACCCGGGTCTCGCGGGTCACCAGGTAGCGGCGCAGCTCCCCCTTTGCGTCGCGCGCGAGCGTTCCGTGCGAGGAGACGTAGAGCACCACGGTGTCCCGCTCGTCCCGGACGCGCACTGCGAGCCGCCGGAGCGCGGCGCGGAGCTCCTCTCGCGAGGCGTTCGCCGCCAGGACCTCCACCTCGTCGAACCCGCCGGTCTCACGGGCGCCGAGCACACCTGCCAGCGCATAAGCGTCGGCCTGCGGGAAGCGCAGCGGGCGCCAGCCCTCGTCGTCGAACTTCTGGATGCCGATGAGCAGCGCGATGCGGCGCGGGGCGTGCTTCTTCGCGACCTGCACGGTGGAGAGGTCGAGCGGCACGAGGCCGCCCTTCTCTGCATGCTGCGCGCCACATGCCAGGAGCGCGGCGAGCGTTGCCGCGAGGAGCGGGGATCGTCGCAGGAGGGGGCGCATGCGAGCGGGGCGGATGGTCTTGGTTCCGGACCCGTAATGCATCACTCTTAAGGGTCAGTAAACGGAGATTTCCACCACATCCAACGACAGGCCCTCCAGCTCTGGAGAGTCGCCGGAGATCCGGCCAGGAGGGGCCAGCGCCCTCGCCGCGTGCTGCGCGCGCAGCTCGTCGAGCCCGCTCTCGCTCGCGACCAGGACGAAGCGCTGCGGCCCCGAGAGGCCGGTGAGCGGGTATGCGGCGGGCCGGCCCCTCACCTCGACCTGCGTCCGGCCGCCTTCGACGCGCCGGCGCCAGATGACCTCCGTGGTCCCGTCGGGAGAGACGCGGGCGAGCGCCAGGTCCGCCGCCCTGGCAGCCTCCACCTCGAAGAGCAGGCTCGAGCCGGCGTCGACAGGCTCGCCCGAGATCCCCTTCTCGATCCGCCCGCCCTCCCCCATCGCGAGGAAGCGCAGCCTGACTGGGATCGCGCGCGCGCCGAAGCCCTTGGCTCCGTCCCAGGCGGCGACGTCGGCCCGCGGGGCGCGAAGCTGGTGAGCCGCGAGCCCGGCCACGCCCGCGATGAGGAGCGCGGCCGCGACGGCTGAGGGGATGATGAACCGGCGCGGCGCCGAGCGCCGCTCGTGGAGGGCACGGGTGATGCGCGCGAACTCGAGGTCGTTCCCAACGCCGGCTGCCGACGGCAGCGCCGACGCGATCGACGCGTCGGCCAGGCCATCCAATCCGTCAACGTTCGTTTGCACCGAGAGCAAAAGCTCACATTGCTCACAGTCCCCGTCGAGGTGCGCGGATAGCGCACGGGCCTCGTCCGGGGGGAGCGTGCCATCCAGCAGGGCCGCAATCGTTTGGGAATCCAGGTGCATCGTCATGTCGACCCTTCGCCGCGCAATCTGGCCACCTCTGCGAGGATCCTTTTTTTCACCTTCGCGCGAAAGCGCTCCAGCCGCATGGTGATTGCGCTCTTGCCTACACCCAGCCGCTCGGCGATCTCGCGCGCCGAGAGCTTCCCCTCCACGTAGAAGAGCTGGACCGTCTCCTTCTCGGCCCCGTCCGGGAGCGACGCGATGACCTTGCGCACGACGTCCAGCTCGAGCTCTGCCTCGAGATCGGGCGGCTCCAGCTCGACCTCCATGTGAGCCTCGGCCTCCCGCCCGAACTCGGCCACCGTCTCCGACTCCGACTTCCGCCGCGCGAGCCGGCTGAGCGCCCGGTTCCGGGCGATCGTCAGGAGCCACGGCACGAAGCGGCCATGGTGCTCGAGACCGGCGACGTGGCGGAACGCGCGGACGAAGGTCTCCTGGACCACGTCCTCGACGTCGTCGGCGTCGAGCCCCGCGAAGCCGCGCGCCACCCGGTGGACGTCCGGGCGGTGAGCGTCGTAGAGCGCTCTCAACGCAGCGTGGTCGCCCGCCGCTGCACGGGCCACGAGCTCCGGTTCGGGGCCCTCGCGCGGCGGTCCGTTCTTCACGCGGCGCAGGGTACTGCGCTCACGCTCCCACAGGGAAGCGGCGGTAGACCTTTCGCAGCCAGCAGTCGACCCAGCTCGCCTCCCGCCGCACGAACAACTCGGGCTCGGCGAGCACGGCCGTCGGCCTGAAGGCCCCGCTCCCGGCCTTCGGCGATGCGCCCAGCTCGAGCCGGCCGTCCGCGAGGCGTGCAGCCGCGGCCCCGCCGCAGCGAGGGCACTGGAGGCGGATGAGCCCGCTCTCGGGCACCGAGACCGAGCAGGCATCGAGGACGTCTGACGCCGTGAGGCGTGCCGTACAGTGAGGGCACTCGAGCGGAGGGACGACCATCATGCGCGCGAGCTTAGCGCGACGGCCGACGTTTCGGGATCCCGTACGCGAGGTACGCGGCGAAGAAGCGCACGCTCCGGCGCCGTCCAGCGTCGCGCCTGGGGAAGGTGGATGCTGTGGCGCGCGGGCGCGGGACGGGGTACGGAATGGCGCCGCGAGACGGCCACGATGACCCACCCACGCACACTGGAAGAGCTAGGCTGGCCCGAGATCCTGGAGGCGCTCGCGCAGCGCTGCCGCCTCCCAGCCGGCCGGGCCCGGGCCCACGGCCTCCCCTTCCAGCAGGACGCCAGCGCCGCCCGCGAGGCCCTCGCGCGCGTCGACGAGGCCCGCAAGCTCTCCGAGGCGGCCTGGTCGCTGCCGCTGGGGGGGGTCGTCGACGTCGAGCCCCACCTGGAGCGGGCCGCGAAGGGCGGCGTCCTCGAGCCCGTGGCGCTGCGCGAGTGCGCAGGGCTGGTCCGCGCCGTCGCCCGGACCCGCCGCGCCATGGAGGCCAGGGCGTCCGAGGCCTCCAGGTTGTGGGCGATCGCCGAGCCGCTCTCCGACGACGACAGGCTCGCCGACCGGATCGAGCGGTGCATAGACCCCTCCGGAGCCGTCTCGGATCGCGCGAGCCCGGCCCTCGCCGCCGCGCGGGAGCGGGCTCGCGGCCTCCACCGGGCGCTCAAGACGCAGGTGGAGAGCTACCTGGCCGACGCGGAGATGCAGCAGCACCTGCGCGACACCTACTTCACCATACGGAACGAGCGGTATGTCCTGCCCGTCCTCGCCGCCTCCCGCTCCGCCGTCCCCGGCATCGTCCACAACGCGTCCCAGTCGGGCCAGACCCTCTTCGTCGAGCCCGACGGCATGGTCGAGCTCGGGAACGAGCTGGCGATCGCCAACGCGACGGCGGCCGAGGAGGAGGCACCGGATCCTGCGGGAGCTCTCCGACGCGCTCCGCAGGGATGCCGCGGCGCTCTCCGCCGACCTCGGCCGGCTCGCCGAGCTGGACGTCATGGAGGGGGCCGCGCGGCTCGCGTCCGACCTCGACGCCCACTCCCCCGAGGTCGCGCAGGAGGGTGGGGGGTTCGAGCTGCTCTCCCTGCGCCACCCGCTCCTCGCCCTGCAGGGCAAGAAGGTGGTGGCGAGCCACGTCCGGCTCTCCCCGCCCCAGCGGGCGCTGATCGTCTCGGGACCGAACGGCGGCGGGAAGACGGTGGCCATCACCGCGGTGGGGCTCTCCGCGCTCATGCTGCGCGCCGGACTGCCGGTGGCGGCGGCGCTCGGCTCGCGCCTCCCCTTCTACCTGGAGGTGCGGGCGGCGGTGGACGAGCGGGGCGACCTCCACAAGGATCTGTCCACCTTCACCGCGCACCTCACTGCGGTCCGGGACATGCTCCACGGCGCGGTTCCCGGCTCGCTCGTGCTGGTGGACGAGATCGCCGCTGACACCGACCCGCGCGAGGGGGCCGCGCTCGCGGCTGCGATCCTCGAGGCCCTGGTCGAGCGGGGCGCCACGGTCCTCGTGACCACGCACCTGGAGGAGCTCAAGGCCATCGCGCTGTCCGACCCCCGCTACGCGAACGCGCGCGTGGGGTTCGACGCGGAGCGGCTCGCCCCCACCTTCCAGCTCCACCTCGGGACGCCCGGCAGCTCGTCCGCGATCGAGGTCGCGGGACGGGTCGGCCTGCCGCCCGCCGTGATCGAGCGGGCGCGGGCAGCCATGCGGGGGAGCGGTGGCGCGCTGGGCGAGGCGCTGCGGGCGCTCGAGGAGGAGCGGGCGCGCGCAGAGAGCGAGCGGCGGGGCGCGGAGCTTGCGCGGAGGGCGGCCGAGGAGCGCGAAGCGGTCGCGAAGCGCGCAGAGGTGGAGGCTCGGCGCGCGGAGAAGGAGGCTGCTGCGCGGATGGGGGAGGCGCTGATCGACGAGCTCGAGGCTGCGCGCGGCGAGGTCGCCCGCGTGCTGGCGGAGCTGCAGGCGAAGCCCTCGGTGAAGAAGGCGGCCGACGCGCAGCGGCAGCTCGAGGAGTGGCGCGAGACGGTGCGGCGCGGCACGCAAGGGGCGCAGGCGCGCGCCGAGACGGTCCGGGAGTCGCTGCCGGGTGGCACCGTCGTGCCCGGGGCGCGGGTCCGCGTGGTCTCCCTGGGCAAGGATGGGGAGGTCCTGGAGACCGACGGGGAGGAGGCGCTGGTGCGGATAGGCGGCCTCAAGATGCGCCGGCCGGTGTCCGACCTGATCGCACTTCAAGGGAAGGCCCGCCCAGCCCCCTCGCTGGCGCGCACACGATCGGAGAAGCTGGCCGCCGCCGAGGCTGCGGCGGGGGCAGCCGCTCCCACGCTCCACGGCCGCCTGGACGTGCGCGGACTCCGGGTCGACGAGCTACTGCGTGAAGTGGAGCGGTTCCTGGATCGGCTCTACTCGGAGGGTGAGGCAGAATGCCTCATCCTCCACGGCCACGGCACCGGAGCGCTCAAGCAGGCTCTGCGCGACCACCTATCTGCGTCGCCGTATGTCGCCTCGTTCCGGCGCGGGGAGGACCACGAAGGGGGAGACGCCGTGACCCTCGTTTCGCTTCGCCGCTAAGAGTGCGTCCCTCGGCCGCAGATTTTGCCTAGCAATGTCCGCTGCATACACGCGTATACCCATCTGGGTGCACGGTTTACAGCCATCTGGGTAATATTTGCGTCACGTTTTTGCGCGCCGTGTGGTAAGAACGGTCACCATCGTCCGGACTAACCCGTGGCACGCCGGACCAACCCCCAGCGCCGCCGCTTCGGAGGCAACGCAATGAACGTTCGACAGAAGCTGTCCCTCGCAGCCCTGTGCATCACCCTTCCCGCCTTTGCGTCCGCCCAGGCGGCCGCTCCCGCGGCCGCTCCCGCGGCTGAGCCTGCCGCCGCTCCTGCCGCCGCGCCGGCACCGGCGATCTCCGTGAAGCCCTACGGCTTCGCGCTCCTGACCTACAACCAGAACAACGGGACGTTCGCGTACCCCGAGTACCCCAGCAAGATCTCGGCGGAGGACGTCAAGACCAACTCCGTCAGCGCCCGCCAGTCGCGGTTCGGCCTCATGATCAGCGGCGCCGACGCCGGCGTCCTCGGCGCCACGCTGGGCGGCAGGCTCGAGTTCGACTTCATGGGCGGCATCGCCGGCGTCGACGGCGACGCGCCGACGCCGACGAAGCTGAAGGCCACCCCCGGGAGCTGGGACTCCTCCCTCCTCCGGCTCCGCTACGCCGTCGCGACGGCCGGCTGGGACCTCAAGGCGGCCGGCAAGGTCGCGCTGACCGTCGGCCAGACCGACGGCCTCGTGAACCCGCTCCACCCGGAGCTCGGCGCCTACATCGCGCTGCCGACCTTCATGCAGGCCGGTAACCTCACCCGCCGCTCGCCGCAGATCCGCGTCGGCTACAGCAACGCCATCATCCCGATGCTCGACGTGCAGGTCGAGGCCGCGGTCCTGAACGCGGCCGACGCGGCCGGCGTCGCGGTCTCCGCGGGCAACACCTCTGGCCAGCCTGACGTCGAGGCGCGCCTCCAGGTGGCCGTGAAGCCGATGGACGACATCAAGGCGACGGTGGGGCTCGGCTACCACCGGAACAAGCAGACCTACGATCTCGACAAGGCCACCGAGCAGAGCCTCACCTCGACCCTGATCGGCGTGGATCTCAACATCGAGGCGACCAAGTACCTGGTCGTCCGCGGCGAGTGGTTCGCGGGCAAGGGCTCGGACGAGAGCCAGACCGGCGCGTTCACCGCGCTCGACCCCGCCAACAAGACCTTCCCGAACGCCAAGCTGCTCAAGACGACCGGCTACTGGGCCCAGGCCGTCGTGAAGCCCCTCCCGTTCCTCTGGGTCATGGCCGGCTACGGCCAGGAGAAGGCGGAGGACGCGAACGACTTCACCTTCAGCATGATGAACGTCGGCCTCCTCGCCCCGGTCGGCAAGAACCTCCGGCTCGGCCTCGAGTACACGACCTCCAAGGCCGCGGACTTCACCTCGACGACGGTCACGACGCCCACCGACTACTCGGGCAGCGCGGTCGCCTTCTCCTCGCGCTTCAGCTTCTAGCAGACGCGTAGAGGTCGGAATCCGGGCGCCCGTCACCGCGAGGTGGCGGGCGCCTTCATATTCGGGGCGCGACGAGCTGCGCCAGCTCGACCGCCGACCTGACCCCCATCTTCTCGAAGACGCGCGCCCGGTGCACCTCCACGGTGCGCACCGCGATGCCGAGCGCGTCGGCGATCTGCTTGTTGAAGTCGCCGGCCAGGATCCGCTCCATCACCTGCCGCTCCCGCTGGGTGAGCGCCTCCAGCCGGCCCGCGACGTCGGCCTCGGTCTCGAGCGTGCGCCGCAGGGCCTCCTCCTGCCCGAGCGCGGCCACGATCCTGTCTACGAGGTCGTTGTCGTTGAACGGCTTCTCGACGAAGTCGAAGGCCCCGCCCTTCAGCGCCGAGACGGCCAGCGGGACGTCCGCGTGGCCGGTCAGGAAGATCACCGGGAGCCGGCTCCCGCGCGCGAGGAGCCGCTCGAAGAGCTCCACGCCGCTCATCCCGTCCATGCGGACGTCGAGGATCACGCAGCCGCGCATGGCCACTGACCAGGCCGCGAGGAAGTCCTCGCCGGATGGCCAGGTCCGCGCCGGCAACCCCCGGGACTTCAGGAGCCACGCCAGCGCGTCGCGGATCGCGTCGTCGTCGTCGACCACGTGGACCGTCTGCGCGCTCATCTCGCGTCCGCCGGCAGCGAGAAGGAGAAGACCGACCCGCCGCCCGGGTTGGCGTCGGCCCAGACGCGCCCCCGGTGGAGCTCCACGATGGAGCGGCAGATGTTGAGCCCCATCCCCATCCCCTCGGCCTTCGTCGTGAAGAACGGCTGGAAGAGCTGCGCGCGCACGCCCGGCTCGATGCCGGAGCCGCGATCCGAGATCGACACCGTGACCTGATCGGCCCCGCGCTCCGTGGCGACCCGGATCTCGCGCCGCTCCGGCGCGGTCGCCGTCATCGCGTCCATGGCGTTCCTCAGCAGGTTGAGCACGACCTGCTGGAGGAGGAGCGGATCCGCGAGGATCTCGGGGTCCTCCGCCGCGAGGCGGGTCTCGATCGCCACCCGGCGCTTTCGCGCCTCCGCCGCCGCGAAGACGACCGCCTCCTCGACCACGGCGTTGACTCGCACCGGCACGCGGGTCGGCTCGCTCTTGCGCACGAAGTCGTGAACCCGACGGATGATCCGCCCCGCGCGCTGCGCCTGCTGGGCGGTCTTGCGCAGCGCGTCCCGCAGCTCCTCGCCCGGCGGCTCCCCCGCCTCGAGCAGGTTCAGGCACCCGGTCGTGTAGCTCGCGATCGCCGAGAGCGGCTGGTTCAGCTCGTGCGCGATGGTCGACGCCATCTCGCCCATGGTGACGAGCCGCGCCGTGGCGGCCAGCTTCTCCTCCTGCTGGTGGACGAGCTCCCGGGCCCGCTTGCGCTCGGTGATGTCCAGCACGGAGCCCATCCACCCCTTCTGGCGCCCCTCGGCGTCGATGAGCGGCGCCTCGTAGACGAGCGCGTCGAACCGCTCGCCCCCGCGCCGCATGAGCTTCATCTCGAGCCCGGTGCGGGCCATCCCTCCCTCGCGCGCCGCGCGCAGCCCCGCCTGGATACCGTCGCGCTCCTCGGGGGGCCACCACGGCGGCGGGCCGCTGGATCCCAGGATGGCGGCGGCCGAGTACCCGACCATGTTGCAGAAGGCCGGGTTCACGTAGACGATCCGCCCCTCGAGATCGACCGCGCGCATGCCCGTGTGGAGCGAGTCCTCCATCGCCTTCCTGAAGGCGTGCTCGGCCCGCAGCGCCTCCTCGGTCGCGAGCCGCTGCTGGACGTGGCGCCGGAGGGCCCGAAGGTTCCAGAGCACGGCCAGCGCGAGGGCGACGAGCGCCGCCACCAGCACGTTCCGGAGCCGCTGCTTCTCGCCGGCGTACGAGTCGAGGCGCAGGACGAGCCCGTGCCCGGGCGGGTCGAGCGCGACCTCGTGGCCCAGCTCAGGACGCTTCGCCGCGACGTCGGACTTCGCGGCGAGGACCTCTCCGCCAGCACTCCGGATGGTGGCGAGGTGCTTCTCCGCGAGCCACCACGGGACCAGCCCCGAGAGCATCACCCGCAGCCCATAGGCGCCGACGACGGTGCCGGCGAGCTTGCCGTCCCGGTACCAGGGGACGAAGACGTCGAACCGCCGGTCCTGCCCGGCGCCGTAAGGGGCTCCGTACGCCGTGCTGCCTCCGGAGAGCGCCAGCTCCTGCGCGGTGGCGCTCTCGGCGCCGGGCCAGGACCGCGCCGCCATCGCCGCCGGAACGCTCATGCGCACGCGCCCGCTCGCGTCGAGGATCGCGATCCGCACGAGCCCCGCGCTGCGCGAGATGAGACCGGCGGCGCGCTCCTCGACCTCGCCTGGTGCCGTCCCCTCCCAGTCCGCACCGAGCCTGCCGAGCTGCTCGAGGTCCGTGGCGACGCTGAACTGGAAGTTCTGCCGCACCCACAGGACATCGCGGACGAGAGCGCCGCGTCGCACCTCGAGCTCCTGTTGATAGAGGACCCAGAGGAGGCCGATGAGCGCGAGGACGAAGAGCGCGACGGCGAAGCGCGGCAGGTACCAGAGCCAGCCGTGAGCCGCCGAGACACCCCGCGTATTCAATGGCTTGTCGAAGGCAGGCATGTCGGCAGGTGGCGCGGCGACACGAGTATGTCGCACGAGCCGAGCTGCCCGCTAGGGCTCCGCCGACCGAACGACTCCAAGCGGGCCGCTGCGGATCTCCACAATGGCGGGGACCAAAGGTGGGTGATTACTCTTTTGGAGCCAGCAGCAGCACCGTCCACGTCTCGAGAGAGAGGCCGCCAAATGACGAACAGGAAGCTCGTACCGATGCTCGCCGCCGTCGCCGCGCTCGCCGTACCGGGGCTGGGGCGCGCCGCAGTCAAGATCGGCTTCATCAACACCATCACCGGCGCCGAGGCGCCCATCGGCGAGAACCTGACCAACGGCGCCGACCTCGCCGTCGAGGACCTCAAGAAGAAGGGGATCGACGTGCAGGTCCTCAAGCAGGACGACACGGGGAAACCCGACAAGGCCATCAGCGCCATCGAGCAGCTCGCCACCGGCGACGAGGTCTCGGCGGTCGTCGGACCGTACACCTCCGCGTGCGCCAACGCCGTCGCCAAGCAGGCCGAGCAGTATGGCGTCCCCCAGGTCATCCCGGCCGCCGCCAAGGAGGAGATCACCAGGCAGGGTTACAAGTGGGTCTTCCGGGTCAACGCCCCGGCCCACGTCTACGCCCAGTCGCTCATCGACGCGGCGCTGTCGTTCGGGAAGCCCAGGAGCGTCGCCTTCATCTACGAGTCGACCGACTTCGGCAACTCGGTCTCGAAGGCGGGCAAGGACTACGCGACCGCGAAGGGGCTCACCGTCGTCGCCGACGAGGCCTACCAGAAGGGGGCGCCGGACTACCGCTCTACGCTCACCAAGGTGAAGGAGAAGAAGCCCGACCTGGTCTTCATGGTCTCCTACGTCGCCGACGCCATCCTGCTCATGCGGCAGTCGCGCGAGGTCGGGCTCAAGCCCCAGGCCTTCCTCGGCGGCGGCGCCGGCTTCGACACCGCCCAGTTCGAGAGCGAGAAGGACATCTCCACCAACGTCTTCTCGGTCACCCAGTGGACGCCCGACTCGAGCAAGGCCGCGACCGAGTTCGCGGACCGGTACAGGGCGAAGTACGGCAAGAAGCCCACCTACCACGCCGCGTGCGCCTACACGGCGATGATGGTCGTCGGCGAGGTCGCGGCGAAGGCCGGCGGCGACCGGGCGAAGATCCGCGAGGCCCTCATCTCCGGCAAGTGGGACGGGATCATGGGGACGACCGACTTCCAGGACTACGAGGGCTTCACCAACCAGAACCGGCTAGTCATGCCGGTGATCCAGTACCAGGCCGGCAGGTCGGAGACCGTCTTCCCCAAGACGGCCGCGAACAAGAAGGCCGTCTACCCGTTCCCGGGCTGGAAGTAGGAGGCCCCTCACCCTGCCCTCTCCCCCGGTGGGGGAGAGGGCAGGATCTACCGTTGGTGATGTCCCTCTCCCGGAGTCCACCCGATGCTCTTCTTCCAGTCGGTGCTGAGCGGCGTGCTCGTCGGCGGCGTCTATGCCCTCATCGGCATCGGCCTCACGATGATCTTCGGCGTGATGCGCGTCATCAACTTCGCCCACGGCGACCTGCTCATGCTCGGCATGTACGCGACCTGGTTCGTCTTCACCAAGACCGGCCTGGACCCTTACGTCTCCCTGCTGATCACGGCCCCGCTCCTCTTCCTATGGGGCGCGTTCCTCCAGACCGCCTTCATCAACCGGATCCTGGGCTCGCTCCCCCAGAACCAGATCCTGCTGACCATCGGGCTCGGGCTCGTGATGCGGAACACGATGATGCTCCTCTTCACCTCCGACTACCGGATCCTCACGACGAGCTACTCGTCGTCGAGCTTCCAGCTCTTCGGCCTCTCCGTCTCGCAGCCGCTCCTCTACTCGTTCCTCGTCACCGCCGCGATCACCGTGGCCCTCTACGCCTTCCTCATCAGGACCGACACCGGGCAGGCGATCCGCGCCACGGCCCAGGATCGCGAGGCGGCCCAGCTCATGGGGATCAACGTGGGCCGGACGTCGATGCTGGCCTTCGGGATCGGGACGGCCCTCGCCGCCATCGCCGGGGCGCTGCTGGCGCCGACCTACTACATCTTCCCGGACGTCGGCGCCCCGTTCACGCTCAAGGCCTTCGTCGTGGTGGTCCTCGGCGGGATGGGGAGCATCGTCGGCGCGACGCTCGGCGGCGTGCTGATCGGCGTCACCGAGTCGCTCGGGGGCGCGTACGTCGCCGGCGGCCTGAAGGACCTGCTCGTCTACGTGCTCTTCCTGCTGATCCTCGTCTTCAAGCCCGCCGGGCTCCTCGGCAAGTCGAGGATGTGATGGAACCGTCCATGGCCGCCCAGCCCGCTCCGTACCGCCTCTTCCCCGGCTTCTCCTGGTCCACGTTCGGGACCTGGCTCGCCGCGATCGTGCTGCTCGCCACGATCCCGCTCTTCGTGAAGAAGCCGCTCCTGCTCCACATGTGGATCATGGTCTTCCTGGCCGTGGCCCAGGGCTCCGCGTGGAACGTCATCGGCGGCTACGCCGGCCAGTACTCCGTGGGGCACGCCGCCTACTTCGGCATCGGGGCCTACACGACGATGATGCTCCTGGAGCTCCACCAGATCGCGCCGTGGTGGGGGGTCGGGCTGGCCATCGTCAACGCGGTGATCCTCTCCGTGATCATCGGCGCCATCACCTTCAGGCTGCGGGGGCCCTACTTCGTCCTGGCCTCGATCGCGGTGGCGGAGATCCTCCGGCTCGCGGTCCTCCACTGGCGGGACTTCACGAAGGGGGCCGAGGGGATCCTGCTGTCGGGCATCCCGCCGCTGAAGCTCACCGAGACCTTCTCGATCGAGTTCATCGGGAAGCGGCCCTTCTTCTACGCCTCGCTCGGGCTCGCGATCATCGTCGTCGCCGCCAACTGGATCGTGCAGAACACGAAGCTCGGCTACTACTTCCAGGCGATCCGCGAGGATCAGGACGCCGCGCACAGCCTCGGGATCAGCCCCACGCTCCACAAGTCGATCGCGCTCGCCATCTCCGCCGCCTTCACCGCGTGGGCGGGCGCGCTGTTCGGCCTCTACGTCCGGTTCATCGACCCGAACATCGTCATCGGCCTCGACGTGTCGGTGCAGATGGTCCTCATCTGCATCATCGGCGGCATCGGGACCATCCTCGGGCCCGTGATCGGCGCGCTGGTCCTGACGCTCCTCTCCGAGACGCTGCGCAACCCGAAGTGGCTCGTCCAGGCGGGGATCTTCTCGGACGAGTCGCCGGTGATCGCCTTCATCCAGCAGCGGCTCTCGAACACCCACGTCCTCTTCTACGGGATCCTCGTGGTGGTCGTGATCCTCTTCGCTCCCGACGGCATCATGGGGCTCCTGCGCAGCAGCGCCGCGCGGATCAGGAAGCGGCTGCACCGGGACGGTGACGCGGCCACGGCCGAGGCGGAGGGCTGACCCATGACCGCGATCCTCGAGATCCGGAACGTGTCGAAGTTCTTCGGCGGGCTCGCCGCCAACTCGGACGTCTCGTTCGACGTCGAGCACGGGAAGATCCTCGGGCTCATCGGCCCGAACGGTGCCGGGAAGACGACCCTCTTCAACTGCATCACCGGCTACTACCCCCCGTCCCGCGGGGACGTGCTCTTCAAGGGGGTCCGGATCAACGGGCTCCAGCCCGACCAGGTCTGCCGGCTCGGGATGGCGCGGACCTGGCAGAAGGTCCGTCCGCTCGCGAAGATGACGGTCCTGGACAACGTGATGGTGGGCGCGCTCCTGCGGACCCACTCGCTCCGCGTCGCGCGCCAGGTGGCGCTCGAGCAGCTGCGGATCGTCAAGCTCGACGAGAAGGCCGACTTCCTCGCCGGCGGCCTGCCCATCGGCGAGCGGAAGAAGCTCGAGGTGGCTCGCGTGATGGCCACCAAGCCGGAGCTCCTCCTCCTGGACGAGGTGATGGGCGGCCTCAACCCGGCCGAGAGCGACGAGATCATCGGGCTGATCCTCGATCTCAAGGCGCGCGGGCTCACCCAGGTGGTCATCGAGCACGACATGAAGGCGATCATGCGGCTGTCGGATCGGATCGTCGTCCTCAACTCCGGCGAGAAGCTCGCGGAGGGCGCGCCGCACGAGATCGTCAGCAACAAGGACGTCGTCACCGCCTACCTCGGGGAGGGAGCCGATGCTTAGCGTCGAGAAGCTCAGCTTCGCCTACGGCGACCTGCGGGTCCTCTGGGACGTCGACCTCGAGGTGAAGGAGGGCGAGATCGTCACGGTCGTCGGCGCCAACGGCGCCGGGAAGTCGACCGTCCTCAAGAACGTCTCCCGGCTGGTCAAGGCCGGGGCCGGCAGGATCCGCTTCGACGGAGAGGACCTCGGCCACCTCCACTCACACCAGGTCGTCGAGCGTGGAGTCGTCCAGGTGCCGGAGGGGCGGCGCATCTTCCCCGAGATGACGGTCGTCGAGAACCTCCGGATGGGCTCCTTCGTCAAGGCGACCCGCAAGGACCGGGTGAAGAACATGGAGCGGGCCTTCTCGCTCTTCCCGCGCCTCGCCGAGCGGAAGGATCAGCTCGGTGGGACGATGTCGGGGGGCGAGCAGCAGATGCTCGCGATCGCGCGCGGCCTGATGGCCAACCCGCGGCTCATGCTCCTCGACGAGCCCTCGCTGGGGCTGTCACCCCTCTTCGTGAAGAACATCTTCTCGATCATCAAGGAGATCAACGCGCAGGGGACGACCATCCTGCTGGTCGAGCAGAACGTCTTCCAGTCGCTCCGGATTTCGCATCGGGCCTACGTCCTGGCGACCGGACGGGTGGTACTCTCGGGGACGGGGGCGGAGCTGCTGGACAACGCCCACGTGAAGAAGGCCTTCCTGGGGATGTGACCATGGCTAAGAAGCTCGCAGTCGGCGACTGGATGACCCGCAGCCCGATCACCATCCAGTCGACAGCGACGATCATGGAGGCGATCCACCTCCTGAAAGAGAAGAGCATCAGGCGCCTGCCGGTGATGACCGGCGACGCGCTGGTGGGGCTCGTCACCGAGAAGATGCTGCTGGGCTACGCCCCGCAGCGCGGCACGTCGATGGACCAGTGGGAGCTCCACTACGTCCTGTCCAAGACGCCGGTGACCGAGGCGATGAACCCCAAGCCGTTCATGGTGAGGCCGTCTGCATCCCTCGCAGACGTCGCGCAGCACCTCCACGACCGGAAGCTGAACGGCGTGCTCGTCGTCGACGAGCACGGGAAGCTGGAGGGGCTCCTGACCACGACGAACGCGCTGGAGGCGCTCATCCACTTCACGCAGGTCATCGGCGGCGAGCGGAAGACGGAGTGAGCCGCGCCCCCTCACCCTGACCCCCTCCCCCGGTGGGCTGACCATTAGCCTCATTTTGGGCTGCGTCGTGCGGGAAGGGACGGCGCGGTTCGCGCTGGCCAGCGGGGATGTTCGACCTCGCTGGGACTTCCCTCTCCCCCGCTCCGGCGGGGGAGAGGTCTGGTGAGGGGGCCTCCCGTTCACTATCCGTGAGCCGCTGGACCTCACCCCAGATGGCCTCACCCACGCCTTCCGTCTCCCTCAGCACATCCAGGTTGGAGAAGCGAAGCGTCCTGATGCCCATGGCCTTCAGCGCCTCGTCGCGCGACTGGTCATAGCGACGGCCAGCGTCGTCGTAGTGTTGGCCACCATCGATCTCCACCGCGAGCTTGAGTTGGCTCACGGAGAGTGAGGATAGCCGACGGGTACGACGCCCCCTCACCCAGCCTCTCCCCCGCGGGGGCGGGGGAGAGGTGCATCCCCAAGGCGCCAAGATGCGATGAGTGGTCAGCCGGTGGGGGAGAGGGATGGGGCTGCCCCTCTTCGCCGGCGATCACCTCCCCCGGCGCCGACCTCCACCCCCGCCGCTCCCGCCGCGGCGCCCGCCACCGCCACCGCCGCCGCCACCGCCCCCACCGGGCCGCTTCTTCTCGGAGTGGCCCTGGCCCGACCGCGTCCCGGCCCGGCCCCCACCCGTCGCGCTCTTCGGCTGCGTCCTCCCCTTCCGTCCAGGGCGCGCCGGCTCGGCGCGGCGGGGCGTCCCCAGCAGCCGCTCTCGCGGCCCAGCCAGTTCCGGGGCGGCCGCGACGGTCCCGGCCAGCCGCAGGTCGATCTGCCTGCGCTCGGGGCTGGAGGCGACCAGGTCCACCTCGATCTCGTCGCCGACGCGGTAGGCGCGCCTGGTCCGCCGGTCGACCATCGCGTGCTGGACCGGGTCGAGCTCGAAGTCGCCCGGCAGGTCCTCTGTCTTGACCAGCCCCTCGACGGCGTAAGGGCGCAGCTCGACGAAGAGGCCAGGCTCGGCCACCGCCGCGACCACGCCGTTGAACCGCTCGCCGACCTTGTCCTTCATGAAGAGCGCCGCGTAGTAGGACGCGATCTCGCGCTCGGCCAGCATCGACGCGCGCTCGCGGTCCGACGAGATCGCCGCCAGCTCGGCGAGGGCCTTGGGATCCGTCCTCCGCGCGCCGCCGCCGCTGCGCTTCGCCCACTCCTCCTTGAGGAGCCGGTGGACGACCAGGTCTGGGTAGCGCCGGATCGGCGACGTGAAGTGCAGGTAGTGCTCGGCCGCGAGCCCGTAGTGGCCGATGTTCTCGTCGCTGTAGATGGCCTGCATCATCGCGCGCAGCAGCAACTGGTTGAGCGCGCGCTGCTGGGCGTGGCCCTTGAACTTCTCGAGCAGGCCGTTGAGCGCCCTGGGGTCGACCGGGATCTCCGGCACCTCGAACCCGTGGACGCGCGCGAGCGCCAGGAAGTTGGCCAGCTTCTCCTCGTCGGGGACGCCGTGGACCCGGTAGATCGTCGGCAGCTTCCGGCTGCCGAAGAAGCGGGCGACCGCCTCGTTGGCGGCCAGCATGAACTCCTCGACGATCCTGTGCGCGCGGTTGCGTGGGCGCTTCTCGATCCCGACCACGTTCCCGTCCGGGTCCAGGACGATGCGGGACTCGGCGATGTCGAAGTCGATGGAGCCGCGGCGGCGCCTCATCGCCCCCAGCGCGTCCTGCAGCTCCGCCATCTGCTCGAAGCTCGGCCGGAAGCGCTCGCGCGAGGGGAGGTGCTCGCCGTCGAGCACGCGCGCCACCTCGGTGTAGGTGCAGCGGGCGGCGCTCCGCATCACCGCCTCGTAGACCTCCGTCGCCCGGGTCTCCCCGCGCGAGTCGACCACCATGTCGGCGACCATGCAGAGCCGGTCCACGTCCGGATTCAGCGAGCAGATCCCGTTGGAGAGCCGCTCCGGGAGCATGGGGAGGACCTGCATCGGGAAGTAGACGCTCGTGGCCCGTCGAACCGCCTCGGCGTTCAGCGCGGTGCCGGGACGCACGTAGTGCGAGACGTCCGCGATGGCGACCACGAGCCGCCACTCCTGCTTCCCCTTCCGCGCCGGGAGCCGATCGACCCAGACCGCGTCGTCGAAGTCCCGCGCGTCCTCGCCGTCGATGGTGACGAGCGGCAGGTGGCGCAGGTCGCGCCGCCCGGTGCGATCCTCGTCGCGGACCCGGTCGGGAACTTCCCGCGCCTCGGCCTCGACGCTCTCCGGGAAGACGTCCGAGAACCCCTTCGCGTAGGCGACCCGGAGCACCTCGGCCCGCGGCGAACCGGGGCGCCCGACCGACTCCACGACCGCCCCGCGGAGGGCCCGCGACTCGGGGTCGAGGGCCACCTTGACCACGTCGCCGTCGCGCGCCGCACCGGTCTCGCCGACCGGGACCGCGCCGCCCAGCTCAGCGTCGAACGGGACCACGAAGCTGTCGGCGCCGCGGGAGTGGTAGGTGCCGATGAGCATCCGCCGCCGCCGCTCGACCACCTCGAGGATCTCCCCCATGGTGCGGCCACCGCGTCCGGGGACTATCGCTATCCGGACGAGATCGCCGTCGAGCGCCTTGCCAGCCTCCTTCGGCGGTACGAAGACGTCCTCCCCGGCCCGATCGAGCCGCGCCACGAAGCCGAAGCCGTCGCGGTGCCGGCTGAGGGTGCCGACGATCCCCTTCCCGCCGGTGACGCGGCGCCCGCCCGCCCGCGGCGCCCCCTGCTCCTCCTTGCGCGCCGGTGCGGGCTTCGCGCCCGCGAGCGAGTAACGCTTCCCGTCCCGGAGCGCGAGCCCCTCCTGCACGAGGTCGCGCAGCATCCGCTTCGCGTCGGTCCGCTCGCCCGGATGGAGGCGCGCCCGCTGCATCAGCTCGTTGACGCCGAGCGGCTTCCCAGCAGCGCGCCGCAGCTCGTCGAGGAGCGCCGTCCGGCGCCTGTCCTGCTTGTCATTGGATGTCATGTATGGCTGCAGTCTATCCGATGGCGGGCTCCCTCGCCCGCGGCGGCGAGCTCGTATGCTATGAGTGCGTCGTGCCGAGGAGACGCCCCGTCGAGTCCGCCGCCCCGATCCCCCCTGAGACGGCGCTCGCGCGCGTCCTGGCGAAGCTGTCCAGCGTGGCCCCGCTCGCAGCAGAGGTGGCGCCGCTCGGAGAGGCGCTCGGGAGGGCCCTCGCCGAGGAGCTGGCGGCCCGGAGCCCACTCCCACCGTTCGACGCCGCGACGATGGACGGCTACGCGCTCCGCGCCGCGGACGTTCCGCGTGCCGGCACACGCCTCCCCGTGTCGCTCACCGTCTTCGCTGGCGCTCCGGCCGACCGTCCCCTCCCACGCGGCACGTGTGCCCGGATCTTCACCGGCGCCCCGCTTCCACGTGGGGCCGATGCCGTCGAGCAGCAGGAGGAGGTCTCCCTGGAGGGCGAGCTGGCCCACTTCAGGCGGGCCGCCGAGCGCGGCCGCTTCGTCCGGCCCCGGGGCAGCGACGTCGCGCGCGGCGCGGTGGCGCTCGGCCGCGGGGAGCCGCTCGACGCCGGCGCCCTGGGGCTCGCGGCGTCGCTCGGCCGGACCTCGCTCAGACTTCATCGACGGCCGCGGGTGGCCATCCTCCCCACCGGCGACGAGCTGGTGACGGCCGGCCACCGGCCCGGTCCAGGGCAGATCGTGGAGAGCAACGGCATCGCGCTCGCGGCCGCCGTCTGGGACGCCGGAGCCGAGCCGGACGTCCTCCCGCCGATCCCGGACGACCCGCGCGTCCTCGCCCGTGCGCTCCGGCTGGTCCGCGGCCACGACGCGATCGTGACCGTCGGAGGCGTGTCGGTCGGGGAGCGCGACTTCGTCCGCGACGCGCTCGTGAAGGCGGGCGCGCGGCTCGACTTCTGGCGGGTGGCGATGCGTCCTGGGAAGCCGTTCACGTTCGGCCTCTGGGGCCGGTCGGCGGTCTTCGGCCTCCCCGGAAACCCGGCGAGCGCGCTCGTCACCTTCGAGCTCTTCGTGCGGCCGGCGCTACGCAAGCTCTCCGGCTTGCAGGGCTCCGGCCGGCTGTCCATCCCGGCGCGGCTCGCCGGGCGGGCGGAGAAGCCGGAAGGGCTGACCGCCTTCCTGCGGTCGCGCCTGCGGCGCGACGGGCGTGGCTTCGTCGTCGACCCGCTGCCGACGCAGGTCTCGGGAAACCTCTCGTCCTCCGCCAGCGTCGACGCGCTCGCGATCCTGCCGGCGGGCCGCGCGCGCTTCCCCAGCGGCGCCCTCGTCGAGGCCATCGTCCTGCGAGCGCCGCCGTCGGAGGGCGGATGACCGGCCGCGCGCCGAAGGCGCCCCGCTGGGAACGCCCGGACGAGTACGACGTCGCCCTGGTGATCGCGACCGCGGATACCCGGCGCGCGGAGTCCATCCGCGCCCACCTGGCGAGGATCCCGGGGAGGTACCGCGCCCACTTGCTGGGGAGCTACCCTCGGTTCCGCATCGGCCTGGCCGAAGCGGCGGGCGACCTCGCCGCCAGGATCACGCCCGCGGTCACGGCCGCCGCCATCGACCTCACGATGCCGCGGGTCAGCCCGCTGGAGCAGATCCAGGAGCTGCGCCGGAGCCGGCCGGACCTCGCGCTCCTGGCCTTCACTGGCGGAGGGCCGGCGTCCCAGGCCATCGCCGCCGTCATGTCCGGGGCCGACTTCGTGCATGAGAGCCAGCCGGAGGGGGACAACCAGTCCTTCGAGCGGGCCCTCGAGCTGGCGATCGACCGCCGCCGCTTGACCAGGGTCGTCGAGCAGAGCGAGGCCGCCGCCGCCGACGCCCGCACACGCCTGACCCAGCTCTCCGGCGAGCTGGCGCGCTCCCTCCCGGGGTTTCGCCCCCCGCAAGCCCCGGACGACGTGCTCCCCTTCCACGAGGCGGCGCGCCGCTACCTGCTCGCCTCGGCGCGGCTCTTCGAAGGGGACGCGAAGGGGCTCGCCGCCCGCCTGGGGGTCTCCTACTTCTCGCTGCGCAGGCTCTTCGCGCGCTTCGACATCCCGCTCCCCTCGCCTCGCGCAAAAAAGCGCTGACACGGCACCGGGTCTCGCCGGCCCCACACCGCAGGTCCTACATCGCCGCCCTCCCTCCCCGGCGGGCTGCACCGCGTGTGCGTCTGGCGCTCACAGTGAACCCGGACTGAAAGTCCCGGGGTGAAGGTACATCCCCATGGTGGAAACGCTGCGCGTGAAGTGCTAATTTCTACCTCGTTGCGATATCCGCAACATTGAGTTGCGGAATCCGCAGCTTCACAGATGGCAAAAACCCCAGGAGTTCGATCCATGGCCGCTCTCGCCGACAAGTTCGCCGTCAACCTCAAGAGTGAGCGTCTTCGCCGCAAGCTCTCCCAGGAGGCGCTCGCCGCCAAGGCCGGCCTCTCCGTCTCGTACATCTCGATGCTGGAGCGCGGCCAGCGCACGCCGCCGCTCGACACGCTCGAGTCGCTCGCGAAGGCCCTCTCGGTCTCGCCGACGCACCTCCTCAGCTAGGGACCAGCCCTCCCCCGGGCTTCCCCCGGGGTCGAGTGACACGGCGCCCGCCTCGATAGGCGTGGCGCCGTTTTCTTTTCTCCCTTATCTTCCCGCCGTCTCGGCCCCTCCCCGAAAGCCGGAAAGGATCTCGATGGCCCGCATGGTGAAGTGCAGGAAGCTCGGCAAGGAGCTGCCGGGCATGAGCTTCAAGCCATTCCCCAACGAGCTGGGGCAGCGGATCTTCGACGAGGTCTCGCAGGACGCCTGGAAGCTCTGGCTGGAGCACTTCAAGATGATCATGAACGAGTACCGGCTCTCCCCCGCCGACCCGAGGACCAGCCAGATCCTCTTCGAGCAGGCGGAGAAGTTCTTCTTCGGCGAGCAGGCCGAGCTCCCGCCCGACTACCGGCCGCCGCCTCGCAAGGGCTGAGGGCCGACCCGTGCGCGGGCACGGAGAGATCCTCCTCGTCTCGACCTACGAGCTGGGGCACGTCCCGCACGGCATCGCCCTCCCCAAGGCCTTCCTGGAGCGCGCCGGCTACCGTCCCGCGGCGCTCGATCTCGCGGTCGAGGAGCTCGATCCGGTCCGCGTCGGCGCCGCCCGGCTGGTCGCGCTCTCGGTGCCGATGCACACCGCGCTGCGGCTCGGCGTCGAGGCCGCGCGACGGATCCGGACGCTGAACCCGCGCTGCACGCTGGCGTTCCACGGCCTCTACGCGACGCTCAACGCCGGCCTCCTGGCGCGCGAGGGCGCAGCGGCGGTGCTCTCGGGCGAGTGCGAGGAGGAGCTCGTGGCGCTCGCGGACGCGCTGGAGCGAGGGGAGCCGACGGCCTCCTTCCTGAGGAGCGGCGGCGAGGGAGCGACCCTGGCGCGGCTCGACTTCCCGGCGCCGAGCCGGACCGGCCTCCCCGCCCTCGACCGAGTACGCCCGGCTCGACGACGGGCGAGGGGCGCACCTCGTCGCCGGCTACACCGAGGCGACGCGGGGCTGCCTGCACGAGTGCCGCCACTGCCCGATCCCGGCGCTCTACCGCGGCCGCTTCTTCGCCGTCCCGGTCGAGACGGTCGTCGCGGACGTCGCGGGCCAGGTCGCGGCTGGCGCCCGCCACGTGACGTTCGGAGACCCCGACTTCCTGAACGGCCCCGGCCACGCGCTCCGGGTGGCGCGGGCGGTCAAGGACCGCTGCCCCGACCTCACCTTCGACTTCACCGCGAAGGTGGAGCACCTCGTCGGCCACCCGGGGCCGGTGGCCGAGCTGGGGCGGCTCGGGGCGCTCTTCGTGACCACGGCGGTCGAGTCGCTCTCCGACCGCGTCCTCGCCAGGCTCGCGAAGGGGCACCGGCGCGCGGACGTGGAGGCTGCCTTCGCCGTGGCCTCCAGCGCCGGCATCGCGGTCCGGCCCACGCTCGTCCCCTTCACGCCGTGGGAGACGCTCGACGGCTACCTCGACCTGCTCGACACCTTCGCAGCGCGCGGCTGGCTTCCGGACGTCGACCCGGTCCAGCTGACGCTGCGGCTCCTAATCCCCCCGGGCTCGCTCCTCGAAGGGGCAACAGACGTCCAGCTCGAGGGGCTCGACGAGCGGGCCCTCACCTGGCGCTGGCGCCACCCGGACCCGAGGATGGACGCCCTCCAGCGCGAGGTCGCGGCCGCCGCCGCGGAGGGCGAGCGCCGAGGCGAGCCTCCGCAGGAGACACAGGCCCGGATCGCTGGCGCTCGCGGCCCTGGCCGCCGGGCGCGCGCTGGGCCCAACCGTGCCGACGCCACACAGCGGGCGCAGGGGCCCGCGCCTCACCGAACACTGGTTCTGTTGAGCGGAGCCTCTGGCGCGGCAGACCGGTCTGGTCTGCGGAGAAGACGAAGACGCTTCCCGTTCACTGCGTTAGGAGGGCGCACGGACGGGGACCAACTTGGCCCCCGACCCGCCCTCATGATCCGGCACATCCTTCCCCTTCGGTTCCCGCGCCAGAAGCGGCTCATCAGGGGGAGGCTGCGCCCGGGGCGGCGTCGGCGAGCGCACGCCCGCTGGTGGTTCGCGCCGCGGCTCCGGCTGACCGTAGCGTTCGCGCGACTCCGCCGTCAGGCCGGAGCAGGGGGTCGTGAAGGCGGCCGGGCGGCGCCCCGCGAGTACCGGTCCATCCAGCCGTCCCCGAAGCTCTGCCGCGCGGCCAGATCGTTATGCAAGGCGCACGCGATCCGGATGTTACCGACGGTCGACCTCCCTCCGCGCGCGACCGGCACGATGTGGTCGTACTGCAGACGATGGGTCGAGCCGCAGACGCCGCCGTCGGAGGTCGGCCAGACGCACCTCCCCCCGTCCCGGAGCCAGACCTGCCGCCTCACTTCGGCCGGGATGTAACGCGACTCCGGCTCCGAGGGCGAACGTGCTCCCTCGCCCCCTCCCTTGCGAGGCCGCTTCACCAGCCCCTTCCGCTTCGCCGCCCGTTCGAGGAGAAGGTCGAGCCCCGCCTCGAGGATGGCCGCCTCGTCGGCTCCCGGGTGGGAGTGGGAGAGGGCGTCCTTCGCGGCCGCGAGCTTGCGCATGAACTCCTTCGACACCGTCGCGTGGAGCCGGTGGAGGCTCGCCGTGAGTGGCTCGGAGGTGGAGCGAGGGGCGCTGGCGCTGCGCAGCCGGGGGCGGCGGCGGTGCGAGCAGCGGCACGGTCCCACCCGCCGCCGGCGCCGCGTTCACTGCGAGCGTTTCGCCTGGAAGAAGTGATTGACCCAGCTCAAGTGTCGGCGAGGAGGCGGGTGCCGGCGCCACCGAAACCGTAGCGGCCGCCCGGGACGGCAGCGCCAGCGCAGCCACCGCCGTCACGACGACTCGCTGGGGGACCGCCTCGCGGGGAGCGATCTCGGCCGCCACCGCCTTCGCCTCGTTCTTGGAGGCGTGGAAGAAGCGTGGCAGGACCTCGGCGCGGTTCTCCGCCGTGATGACCTTCGCCAGCTCGCAGACGCTGGAGATACATAGCCGCCCGTCCCGGAGGGGCGCCTCCACCTCCGGGAAGCGCTGGAGGAGCTCCGCCGCGGTCTTCCGGAGGAAGGCGGCCCCGGAGGAGAGCTTCAGCTCCCGGCGCAGGTAGTAGAAGAGGCTGGTGTAGCCCATGCCGACCCAGAGCCGGCGCCGGTCGAAGTCCGAGAGGGCGACGAGGAAGTCGGCCATCCCGCCCTGCTCGCGGCGGAGGAGGACGAGGAGGCGGGACGAGAGCTCGAGTGCGTTGTCCATGCACGAATCCTCTCATGCGATCTCGCACCCTCCGTAAACGCGCGCGTTCGCCGTCTGGCGCGAGTTTCGGCATGGGGGCTTCTGCCTCCGAAGGCGAACCCTCCCGACGCGGCTGCAGGCGCGCGGTGAGTCCTGGCGCGGGATTCCGAGCGACCTCGTCAGGCGAGGCGCGATTCCGCCAGACCCGCGTCAAGCGGATTCGTCAGCGGCATTTCGCCGTACGTGAACCCGGCTCGCGCGCCGGCGCGCCGACTCCTCCCCCACGCTCCCAGCCGCGCCCAGGCCCCCCGCAGCGGGACCACTGCCGTGAGCGAGGGCGAGCGCCGGAGTCGAAGCCGCCTGCGAAGGGCTCCTTCCCCGTGATGAGCCGCTTCTGGCGCGGCTGCGGGTGCGGCGGAGGTCGACGCGACGCGGTGCTTCACCGTGCAAGCGGCGCGACCGCTCGAGATGTGATCGAGTAATGAGCGACCCGCCGGCGGGGCGGTACACTCTCCCGCATGGTGAAGCCCATCAGCGCCACGTACCTCGCCTTTGCGCTCTCGCTTGCGCCGCCGGCGCGAGCCGAGCCGAGGCCATGCACCCCGGCCGAGGCTGAAGCGGCGGAGCGCGCGGCCGGAACCGCGCAGCGCTCCTGGGCCGAGTTGCACGCGCAGTACGCGAAGTTCGCGAGGGACGCAGACTGCGACGACGGCGCCATCGCAGAGGGCTGGTCGGAGGCCGTGGCTCGACTCCTCGCCGACCGCTGGGGCGAATTGCAGGCTCTCGCCCAATTCGTGGAGGCGGACCCCGCCTTTCTCACGTTCGTCCTGGGGCACACCGACGCGAGCGCCGCCTAGGGCCATCTGAAGCGAGCGCACGAGAACGCCAACACGCGCTGCCCTCCGCGACACGCTCGACTGTGTCAGCAAGTCGGGGAGGCGTCCCGCGAGGCCCTCCGCACCCTCCGGGGTTCGACGACGGCCGCTGAACCCGGGACTCTTGAACGATGGCGGCCGGTAGCCTGCTTCACGCCACCGGCAGCGGCGCGCGGAGGTCTATCCGGAGCTGGGCGTGCGCAGCGCGCAGCGCGCGCTCCACCTCCTCGGGGCGCTCGCCGCGCGCGAAGAGGAAGCCCAGGTAGCTGTCCCCCTCGGGGAGCGGCTGCAGCTCGCGTCCGGCAGGCGCGGTGATCACCACGTCCTCGACGCCCGGGACGGCGCGCGCCGCGTCGATCCCGGAGACCCCGTGCAGGATCCCGGCGCGCGGGATGGGGATCATCATGACCCCAGCGGCCCCGGCGTCGCGCCGGATCCGCTCCAGGGGGCTGCCGATCGCGTGGGCGACGAGCACCTCCTCGAGCGTCATCCCGGCGCCGAAGCGGAGGGTCCGGGAGCAGAGCCCCCCGATCGAGCGCGCGGCCACCTCCAGGACGATGGGGCCGTCCGGCGAGAGGCGCAGCTCAGCGTGGATCGGTCCCTCCACCAGCCCCAGCGCGCGGCAGGCGCGGGCCGTGACGTCCGCGATCGCAGCCTGCGCCGCCGCCGGATGGCGCGACGGGGTCACGTAGATCGTCTCCTCGAAGTACGGCCCATCGAGCGGGTCGGGCTTGTCGAAGAGGGCGAGCAGCTCGAGCTCGCCGCCCCGCAGCAGCCCCTCCACCGCGACCTCCGCCCCTGGCACGAAGGACTCCACGAGGAGCTGGCGCCCGGCCGGCCCCTCCACGGGCCGCCGCTCACGGCGGGCACCGCGCAGGATGCGCTCGATTCTCCTCCAGGCCGAGACGAAGCCGGCGGGATCGTCGGCCCTGATCACTCCGCGGCTTCCCGAGAGGACGAGCGGCTTGAGGACGCACGGGTAGGCGGCGATTCGCGCCGCCGCCTCGGCGTCCTCGTCGAGCGTGTGGAGCCGGAACGTGGGCACGGGCACTCCGGCCGCGGCCAGCGCCATGCGGGAGGCGTGCTTGTCGGCCGTCCGACGGGCCGCCTCCGGTGGGTTGGCCGGGAGCCCGAGCCGCCCGGCCGCGAGCGCGGCGATCACGGCCGCTCCGTCGCTCGCCGGGACGATGCCGGAGATCCTTCGACGGCCAGCCAGGCCGGCGATCTTCTCCGCGGCCGCCTCCGGGTCGCGATAGTCGAGCGCCACGTCGTCGGGGAGGTCGCCGAAGTTCTCCTCGACGCAGTGACACCGGTCGGAGCCGATCAGCAGCGGCACGCCGAGACGCGCAGCGGCAGCGCGAAAGTCGTCGAGCCGATAGCTCGCTGAGGGGACGAGCAGCAGCAGCTCGCCGGGAGGAGTGGTCGTGGTCACGGCCAGGTGCTCATACCGGCCACGCAGCCACGCACACCAAAAAGAAACGGGCGGCCGAGGTGGCCGCCCGCTTCACTTGTGGACCCGATCGGGATCGAACCGATGACCTTCTGAATGCCATTCAGACGCGCTCCCAGCTGCGCCACGGGCCCCTGCTGCGTATTCGATGTTTCCCCGGCTTGGGAAGGCCGAGGGACCGGGTACTTAGCGCGGCCACGGCAGGGGCGTCAAGCGTGAACCACTCCACCGTTCCGATTCGTCACCCTGTCGCCAGGAGGCTCCAGGCGGGGAGCCCGCACGAGCGATCTCGACGCACCAGCCTTCCCTCTTTTCGCCTTCTTTCGAGCGCTTGCGCCGGCCCAACGCGCTGGCACCGCGGTTGCTAAGCTACCCCGTGGAGGCACACCATGCGCAAGTTCCTGTTCATCTCGCTCGCAGTCGTGGTCCCAGCGCTGGCGCTGGCTGACTGGAGCCCCGTGGTCAGGAAGGCGGCCAGGAAGAGGGGCCGCCCATCCGCCGCTTTCATCGCCAAGGACGCGACCAGGCCCGCGCCTCCCGGCTCCGCGCTGCTCAGGCAGGCGCCGGAGCGCGGCAATCCGTACCGGCCCTCGTCTCGCGTCGGCTACGGCTCTTCGGCGTTCGTCCTCGGAGTTGACGCCGTCCCATTCTGGATGGGCTGGAGCTGGGGCTGGGGCTACTACCCGCTCTGGCCTCGCCCGTACTACCCCGGCGAGGAGCCAGGCTACCGCCCGGACGACGCCGACCGCATCGCCGCCCGCCTCGAGGCCTATGGCGCCGGCGCGTCCAACGCAGCGGCAGGGACTCTCGGGATGTCGATGGAGGGGCCGGTTGGTGGGTTCAGCGCCGACGTCACCGGCATGACGATCGCGGGCGCGCCGGGCTCGACCGCCGGCGACACGGCGCTGACGCTCGGCGGCGCGCGCGCGAGCTGGACCTTCCTCAGCGATGCCGCCTTCCGCATGCGGCTGGAGCTGGGCGGCTCGATGCTCTCGGTTCCGGACTCCGGCCCGTACGCTGGCGCCAGCTACGCGAACACCATGACCTTCGGGCCACAGCTGGGCGTCTCCGGCAACATCGGCCTGGTCGGACCGTTCGGGCTGGAGGGCTACGCGCGGGTCACCCCGCTGCCCGTCCCCATGCTGGACACGCGGGCGGCCTTCGTCGTCCGCGGCGGCGCGTTCGCCGTCTCGGCGGGTTGGCGCGTCATCGACGTGAACGGCGACCAGGTCGACAGCCCCGAGGCGCACTTCGCCGGTCCGGAGCTCGGCCTGCAGCTGATGTTCTGAGGTTGAACAGCTTCCCCTCTCCCCCACCGGGGGAGAGGGAGGGACGAGTGGGCGAGACGTGAGCCCCTCCCTCGCCCTGCCCCTTCTCCCTCGCCGAGGGAGAAGGAAGCGCGACTCCTGGCTACTTCTTGGTGCTCTTCGTGGCGGCCGCCTTGCGCTTCTTCTGCGCCTTCCACTGCTGGCGGCGACGATTCTTCACACGGACGTGCTTGCTCTTCGAATTTGCCATCACTCCTCCGGAGATTGCCCTTGACGGGGCGGTTCTATACCACGTGATACGAGGGATCGTCAGGCCGCGCCGCGAGTCTCCGAGCGAGTCCCCTCGCGGTGGGACACCGGCGCGGGCGGCGAGGCGGGCGCGGAGATGCCGAGCCGACGCGCCGCCGCCACCTCCGCGTCCCGCGTGAATACCTTGGCGTCGACCACCTGCGTGTCGGCAAAGAAGTCACCGATCCTGATCCCGAGCTTGTCGTCGAAGACCTGCCAGGTCTCGAACGCCACGATCGGCACCCCGGCGACGAGCAGGACCGGCCACAGGAGCGGCACCGCGACGAAGACCATCACCAGCCCGAAGGGCGCGTTCCGGAGGATCGACTCTCGGAAGCCTGCGGGGGCGCGGCGGGAGATCACGACGGCGCGCACGCCGAAGATCCTCTTGCCGAAGGACTGGCCATGGCTGATCCCGTCGGCGAGCAGCAGGTAGGTCGCGGCGAGGAGGGGGCCGAGGGGCGAGTGCAGCCGCGCCAGGACGAGCGCGAAGACGAAGTCGGCCAGCCGCGCCAGGATACGGAGCGTGAGATCCGCCTTCGGGTAGGGGGACTCCTCGCGCCCGACCCCTCTCACCTGCGCCGCCCCGTGAGCAGACCGGCCGCGTCCTTGGCCCCGTAAGTCAGGATCAGGTCCGCCCCCGCCCGCCGGATGCAGAGGAGCGTCTCCATCAACACACGCTCTCCGTCGATCCAGCCGCGCTCCGCGGCCGCCTTGATCATCGCGTACTCGCCGGACACGTGGTACGCGGCCAGCGGCAGGTCGAAGCGGTCGCGGATCAGCCGGACGATGTCGAGGTACGGGACGGCAGGCTTCACCATCACCATGTCGGCCCCCTCGGCGACGTCGAGCGCCACCTCGCGCAGCGCCTCGCGCCAGTTGCCGGGGTCCATCTGGTACCCCTTGCGATCCTTCGGGATGCCCGGCCCCTCCACCGGCGCGCTCTCGGCGGCGTCGCGGAACGGCCCGTAGAACGCCCCCGCGAACTTCGCGGCGTACGAGAGGATCGGCACCTCGCTGAAGCCAGCGACGTCGAGCCCCTCGCGGATCGCGGCGACGCGGCCGTCCATCATGTCCGACGGCGCGACCACGTCGGCGCCCGCCTTTGCGTGCGCGACCGCCTCCCGCGCCAGGAGTGGGAGGGTCTTGTCGTTGTCGACCTGCAGGTCCTGGCCCGGGCCCCCAGCCTTCGGGTGCTCGAGGATTCCGCAGTGACCGTGGTCGGTGTACTCGCACATGCAGACGTCGGTCATCACGACGAGCCCGGGCACCCTGGACTTCAGCGCCCGGATCGCGCGCGGGACGATGCCGTCCTCGTCATAGGCACCCGTGCCGCCGGCGTCCTTGTGCTCGGGGATCCCGAAGAGGATCACGGATCGGACCCCGGCGTCGTAGCCCGCCTGCGCCTCGGCCACCAGCTCGTCGACCGAGAGCTGGAAGACGCCGGGCATGCTCTTCACCGCGTTCCGGATCCGCTCGCCAGGGAGGACGAAGAGCGGCCAGATCAGGTCGTCGGGGGCGAGCGTGGTCTCGCGTACCAGCGAACGAAGCGCCTCGGTCCGGCGCATGCGGCGGGGGCGTTCCAATGGAAATGGCATGGCGTGGAAATTACCCCGTCCTCGGGGCGGGGGAAAGGCGGACACTGACGCGGGGCGTGCCGCCCCGCCCGCCGTCACGGCCTGGCATGGGGGTCGATGCCGCGCATCACCAGGCCAGCCGGGATCCTCGGGTAGAAGAGCGTGCTCTTCTGGGGCATCGTCTCGCCCGCGTCACCGATCGCCTCGACCTGCCACATCGGCGTCGGGTTGAGGAGGAAGGCGACCTGGTGCTCGCCCGAGAGGACGCGGTTGACCGCCTCCCCCGCGTCACGGACGTAGGTGAGGTTCTCCTGGTTCTCCTGGGCGCGCGGCGAGAGGCCGAGCACGTGCTGCAGGACGATCGTGTGCAGGACCGTGACGTCGAGCGCGCGCAACGTCTCGTTCACGGGCAGCTCGCTGACCTCCCGCTCCGCGCCGTCCTTCAGGACGAGGATGCGCGCACGCTGGTCGGCCGCCGTGATCATGAGGAAGGAGGAGGAGCCTCCGGCGTGCTCGGCGAGCTTGGAGACGGCCCAGGCCCTGCCGGTCGCCTTGTGGAGGCTCTCCGGCAGCTCCTGGATGGTGAAGAGCCTCCCGAGGACGTCGAGCAGGCGCGGGACGCTGAAGTCGGGGAGGCCGTAGAGGAGCCGGTGCGTCGGGAAGATGAGGAGCCCCGGATCGCTCATCGGGCAGAGGAACATCAGGACGTAGCGGTGGCCACCGTCGGCCGGCAACCCCGGCTCGGCCTCGTCCAGCAGCCGCTGGTACAGGAGCGTGGTCTCGTAGCGGTGGTGGCCGTCGGCGATGAAGATCCGCTGGTCGCGCAGGAGCGCCTGCGTCGCGGCGATCACCTCCGGGTCGTCGCTGCGCCAGAGCCGCTGGTGGACGCCGTCGTCGGTGTCCCCTTCGTGGACCGGCTCCTTCTCGAAGGCGCGCGCGAGCGCGCGGGCGGTGGCCCCCTTCTCGTCGAGGTAGAGGCCGAGGAGCGGTGAGAGGTTGGCGCTGACCGCCTTCAGGATCTCCAGCCGGTCCGCCTTGGGGGCGATGAGCGTCTTCTCGTGGGGGACGATGATCCCCTCGCGGAACTCGTGGAGCCGGACCGCGGCGAGGAACCCCCGCCGCGTGAGCTGGCGGCCGTCCGGCGCCCAGAAGACCTGCTCGAGCGGATAGAAGGACGGCACCGGGTCGGTGAGGAGGACCCCGCTCCCCTGCCACTCGCGCCAGGCGTCGGCGGCGCGAGTGTACCGGTTGGAGAGCGGCCCGTCGCCGGCGCGCTCCTCGCCCAGCGTCAGGTGGGCGACGTTGTACGGGCTGCGCCGCAGCAGCTCGTCCCGCTTCTCCGGGGTGATCTGGTCGTACGGCGGGGCGAGGAGCGAGCCGAGGCGGCGCCCCTCTTCCAGCGCGTAGCGCACACCGCGAAACGGGACGATCTCGGCCATCGGCGGCGGGACGCTAGCTCACGGGCCCATCGGGCGCAAGGCGCGCGGCGCGCTCGACCGCGTCGAACGGAACGGCCCCTTGCCTCAGCAGCGTGAGCCGCTCGCCGTCGACCCTGACCACCGTGCTCGGCTGACCGCCGGGCGTGGAGCCGGCGTCCAGGACTCCGTCGATCCGCGCGAGGAGCGCGGCGTTGAAGCTGCACAGCAGGAGCCGCCCAGCTGCCGGCATCGGCCCGCGACCGCCGCACCCAGCTCAGCGATACGGCACCTGTATCGTCGCGCACCGCCCGCAGATGCGCGGGCGGCAGTGGCGTGACCGGCCCGAGCCCGACCTCGGCGGCAAACGCCGTGCCCTCGGCTCGCGCCGCCCGGCATAGGCGCGCAGCGCCAGCGTCTCGCCGAGCCATTGCGCCGCCACCGGCAGCACCGCCACCGCCTCGTCGAGCACCACGACGCGCGCCCCGGCCGCGGCCGTGCCCACCGCCGTGCCGCCCTGCCCGCGCAGCAGCCGCGTCAGCCGATAGGTCCCGGCGACACCAGCTCGGCCCCGGCAAAGCCGATCACCTCCCAGCCCGCGTCGGTCTCGACCGCGATGCGGTTGCCGCCCGCCAGCACCGCGCCCTCGTCGCCTCGGCGAGGTGCCCGGCATAGAGCTTCAGCGTCAGCGCCTGCCCGTCCCACAGGTGCAGCGGCCCGGCCGCCAGCGGCGCGACCAGCTCGCCCAGCGCCGCAGGCCGCGTCAGCCGGGCGAGGCTGCCCCGGTCGCCTGCCGTTGCACCTCACCTCCCCGGCCACGGCGCGGCCCAGGCCGCCAGCAGCAGCCGCGACTCGGCCGGCGAACTCGCCTCGCCCGGCAGATGCGCCGCCACCAGCACCGGCTCGGCCGGCGGCGCCGGCGCGCTGCGCCGCCACGCGAAACCCGCTCGCTCAGCACCGCCGGATGCAGCACCGGCGGCATCGCCCGCGCCGAGACCCTCCGCGCCAGCCCGTCGCGGATCTCGGTGATCTCGAACGGCCCCTCGCCCTGCCCCGCCACCGCGATCGCGTCGCCCACCTCGAGCGCCGGCGCAGCGACGGCGGCAGCGTCAGCTCCAGCGTGTCGCGCGCGCACTCGCCGATCGAGCAGCATCCGCTCCGCCGCGACCCGCGCCCCGGCCGGATCGAGCACCAGCCCGGCATTCGCCGGCCACCGCCCCGCCGCTCGGCCGCATCGCCGTCACGCGTCGCCGGTCAGATAGTCGCGCTCGCGGTCGACATAGCTCAGCGCCAGCCGCCCCACCGCCTCGGACGGATCCGGCCGCCGCCGCGACAGCATCGGCCCGTCGGCCGCCACCACCTCGTCCATCGCCACCGCCGCCGCGCACCGCGGCCGCACCAGTCGCCAGCCCGTCCGGCGCCATCGCGCACCGCCAGCCCGGTCGCCGCCGAGCACCGGCGTCGAGCGCATCGCGCGCCGAGACCACGCCCTCGACCGGCATGCCGTGCACGCAGCGGCAGCGCCGCGACGCCCGACACCAGCCGTCACCCCGAAGTCGGCCGCCACCGCCCGCGCCAGTTCGTCGCTGGCCAGCGCCGCCCAGCCGCCCGGTCAGCCAGTGCCCGGTCGCGTGGTTGGCGCCATCCGCCCAGACCTCGCGCGTCGCCGGAAAGGCCGGATAGGGCCGCGCATCCCAGGTCCACAGATAGATCCGCTCCAGCATCCGACCATGCCGCGGATCGGTTGCCGCTCCGCCCAATGCTGCAGGTGCGCCCGCAGGACCTGCCGCTGCATCAGCGCATCCGGCGCGCCGGTCGAGAAATACGGCCGCCCGCCCTCGGCGCTCTTGGCATCGCGGAAACACGTTGGGCTGGTTGGCGCCCTTGTCGACCGCCCCGCAGCCCGAGTTCGGTGAACCAGATCGGCTTGATCCCCGGCACCCAGGCCGTCGGCGATCGCCGAGCGCACGCCGCCGATCCGGTCGTGATGCGCATTGCTCCACCAGCCCGGCGATGTCCTTGAACCGCCACACCCAGGGCTCGCCATGCGCGCCATCGGTGATCGGCGTCCGCACTCCGGCCAGCCGGTCGGCGTCGCGAGGCATAGTACCAGTCGAAGCCCTCGCCGCCGGCGATATTGGCCGTCGAGATAGTCGAGCGTCATGCGGCCCGTCCCAGCCGCCGCATCGGCATGCGCCTCGCCGTCGCGCCAGTCGGTGAGCGGCATGTAGTTGTCGATCCCCACCGCGTCGATATCGGCGCGACGCCCAGAGCGGATCGAGGTGGAAGAGCTTGTCGCCCGGCGCATCGGCCGGCTGACAGCCCGTGATACTCGCTCCAGTCGGCCGCATAGGTCAGCGCCACGTCCGGCGCCGACGATCGCCCGCACCTCCGCCGCCAGCGTCACCAGCGCCGTCGACGAACGGAAAGCCGCCGCCGCCTCGCGCACCGTCGTCAGCCCGCGCATCTCCGAGCCGATCACCAGCGCATCGCGCCCCGGCCTCGCCGGCCAGTGCGCGTAGTGCAGCACCATGCGCCGATAGCCCCAGTCCGACGCCGACAGCCGCCACCTGAGTCGCCGCCGCGCCGTGCCGGCGTCCCGCCGCCCGGCGCCGGCGCAGCTGATCCGCCCGCGCCAGGGATAGGCCGGCTGGCCCATGCGGGTTGCCCTGCCGGGAATATCCATCAGCAGCATCGGATAGAGCGTCACCGCCAGCCCGCGCGCCTTGAGGTCGGCAATCGCCGCCAGCACCGCCGCGTCCGACGGCGTGCCGCCATAGGCCGGCCCGCCATCGTGCGCTCGACACCACCTCCGCGCCCCGCGCGACAGCCCCGCGACCGACCACTCGGTGCCGCGCACCGTGCCGCGCTCGCCGCCTCGACCCTCGGCCGCATCGTGCAGTGGCCGCAGCGCAGATCGTCGCCGAACCAGGCCACCACCAGCGACACATGCTCGAGGTTGGGGCAGAGCGCCGTCAGCTCGTCGAGCGACAGCGTCCAGTCGCGAGCACCGCGGCGACTGATGCGCGTTCTCGCTCGCCGTCGCGCCCGGCCCCAGCACCCGCACGCGCGGCATCGGGTCATAGCCGAACTCGGTCGCGCCGGGGATCACCGTCACCGAGCGGATCGCCGGCTCGAGCTCGCCGACCACCCGGCAGAGCTCCACCGAGATGTTGGGGATGCGGTTGCCGAACGCGGTCAGCGGCAGCCGCTCGAACACCAGGTAGCAGAGCCCGCGATAGGCCGGCGCCGTCGCCCTGCTTCGCCTCGATCAGGCTGTCCGGCCGTCTGCGTCTCGCTGCCGCGATAGAAGCGCAGCGTCAGCCCCTCGGTCTCGAGCACCTGCCCATCGGCCCAGATCCGCCCGAGCCGCTGCACCTCGCCCTCGCAGAGCGCCACGGCGAAGCTGGCGCACGATCTCGTCGTCTCCTCGGTCTGGCGCCGTGCCCTTGCCGCCCGGCTCTCGCGCGGCGATCTCCTCGAGCTCCGTCGCCCAGATGATGTTGCCGGTCAGCCGGCTCCAGCCATAGAGCCGCGGCATCGCCGCCGCCCTCGCTCGAGCCCTGCAGCCGGATATCGGCCGCGCCACCGGCTCGCGGCTTCTCGCCGAACAGCGTCGCGTCGATCGCCGACCCGGCCAGCGCCCCCAGCGCCCGGCCGATGGTCGCGCCAATCGGCCCGCCCACCGCGCCGCCGACGACCTGGCCGGCCAGCGAAAGTGCAAGTGTTGCCATGAATGCTCCAATGAATCACGGAGCTTGCGGCATCCATCAGCCTCTCCCCTGCGGGGGAAGGTCCCGAAGGCGGTGAGGGGTCTGCTGCAGAACGCAGCGCGAGCCGACCATCGTCAGTCCGGAAAGCTGCCCTACGCCCGGCCGACCCGCCGCGCCCAGCCGTCGGTCAGGTTGGCCTCGACCACGCCGAGCCGCTCCTGCGCATGGATGAAGCGGTCGCCGGCGACCATGATGCCGCAATGCCGCGGCGCCAGGCTCGCCCCGAGCCGGAACAGCAGCACCGCTGCCCGGCGCGCATCGCCGCTCCGCGCACGCAGCCACCGCTCGGCCGCGCCCGCAGCTCCGCCGACATGCGCCCCGTCGCGCCAGTCGGCGCGATAGGGCGGCAGCGTCCGGCGCCGTCGCCGATAGAGCTCGCGCCACACCCCGCGCAGCAGCCCGAGGCAATCGCAGCCCGACCCCGCGCATCGCCGCCCGATGCCGATAGGGCGTGCCCAGCCAGCCGCGCGCCGCCTCGACGATCTGTCGGGGCTCATCCGACCAGCTTCCGCCCGTCGCAGCGCGTCGCCCGGCCGCGGATAGCGCAGCACGAAGTCGCTGCCCGGAATGTGCGGAAAGCCGCGGAAATTCGCGGCATTGGCGAACTGCTCGCGCGCAGGTGGCAAACCGCCGGTCGCAGCCCGCCGTCAGCACCAGCGTGTCGCCCGCGCACCACCCAGTCGCCCACCGGCGCGGCGAAGCCGAGCACATCCGCCGCCGCCCTGCCGCATCGCCGTCACCACCCGATCGCGCAAGCCCTCGCGCTTGCCCGAGGCCCACGCCGCCATGCCGAAGCGCGAACCAGCCCTCGTCGAAACCCGCCGATCCCCTCGACCGCGAGCCGAAACCGGTCGCGCACCTCCGCCACCACCGCCTCGGCCCGATACGCCGGCATCGTCGAGATCCACCCCGCAGCGCGCATCGCCCAGCTCGGCATCGCACAGCGCCTGATAGAGCCGGCCCTTCGGCACGTTCAGCGCCTGCTGGCCCGAGCGCAGCTCGGCCCGAAACACCCCGTCCTCGCGCACGATCTCGCCGATGCGTCGCCCGCCGCAGCAGCAGCCGCTGCGACACGTCGCGCCAGTTCACCCGCCAGGTCTCGACCACGGCGCCGTCGTAGCGCCCGAGCAGGATATCGTCCTCGGTGATCGCCGTCCGAACGCAGCACCCCCACCACCTCGCTGGTGTCGATCTGCGGCCCGAGCTTCGCCGGCGCCTCGCCGCCATCGAGCCCATGCGCCGGCACGATAGTCGGTGCCGTCGAAGCTCAGCGCCTCGTCATGGTCGGTGAAGCCCAGCACCACGCCGTCGCGCGCGCGCAATCCGCCAGCAAGTCGCCAGCGTCGTCGCGCCGCTCGTCGAGATGCGCCGCAACGCCCGCGTCCAGCGTCCTCATTCGCGCACCTCGATCAGTGGAATGCTCGGCGCCTCGGCCGCATCGAAGCTCGTCAGCTCGACATCGAGCCGGTCGATGTCGAAGCGCACCGGCACGTCGAACAGGAACCCGGCCGTCACCGCCGCGCCGACCGCCGGCGCCACAGCGAACGTCACCACGCCCGGTCAGCGCATCGACGGTGAAGTCGGCGATGCAGCCTCGACTCCCGTCCACCGCCACCCGCACCGATCCCGCCACCGGCTTGGTGATCGGCCGCAGATAGGGGTCGAAGCTCGCGCCGTAACGCTTTGTCAAGCTGGAACGTAGCCGTCACCCCGTCGCCGGTCCCGATCGCCTGGTCGAGCGCCGTCGGCGTCGCCGTGCCGTTCGAGGAATAGTCCAGCGCGTCGCGCCACAGGAACGAGTGAAACCGCCCGCGCCGCTCCTCGAAGAACGCCAGCACCGCCTGCATGTCGGCCCGCGACTTCACGCCATAGCCGGCATTGTAGCGCCGCCGCGCATGCG
>CAWJSR010000019.1:0-87557 GCA_963845515.1 uncultured delta proteobacterium | reverse complement strand
GCGGTTGACTTTGTTCCGAATCTTACTGAGGATGTTCCGAAACGGTATTTTATTAAAGGACGACCAGGCTCTGGAAAGTCGACTATGCTAAAAAAGATAGTCACTGAAGGAGAAAAAAGAGGTTTTGATATCGAAGTTTATCATTGTGGTTTCGACCCTCAAAGTTTGGATATGATCATTATTCGTGAACTGGGAATTGCCATCTTTGACAGTACGGCGCCACATGAATACTTCCCATCACGGGACAGCGATGAAATCATTGAATTGTACGGAACGATTATCGCCACAGGTACGGATGAAAAGTTTGCTGAACCAATAAGAGAGTGCACCGTCAAATATCGAGAAAAATGGAGCAAGGAACAGGTTTCCTTGCAAAGGCAAAGTCATTACGTGAACAACTAGAGGCGATTTATATTGAAAATATGGATTTTACGATTGTGGATCGGCATAAACAAGCAATCCAAATGGAAATCCAAAGAATTGCTGATGAACAAAATTAATACATGAATACATGGAAGAGCCACGAACTTAGTGGCTTTTATTCATTTGGAAAACCATTTTGAAGAAGTACGAGGAAGCACTGAAATGGAGGAATATGATACAATGGATGACCATTTTTCACTGTTAGAATTTCACTTTGAAAATAATCGTAATCCGGTTTTAGCAGAGCCAATGGCAAAGTATATGAGAAATAAGTTTCCTTTCCTGGGTATTAAAAAGCCTGAAAGAACAAGGCTATTGAGAACGTTTTATAGCCAGACAGGTATGTTAAAGGAACCCTTTGAGCCCGACTGGGTACGAAAACTTTGGGATCAGGAGGAGCGAAAGTATCAACTTGTAGCACTTGACTATTTAGAAAGGTCGTTGAAAAAAGCTAGACGGGACGCATATTACGCTATTAGAATGGCTGATCACCACAAAGTCGTGGTGGGATACCGTTGATACACTTGCAACCAAGTCGGTTGGAGCCATTGCCAAAAGGTCTCCTGAAGTAATTTCAGAAAACATTGAAGGATGGGCGTATGGGGATCATCTTTGGCTTCGGAGGTCAGCAATTTTGTTCCAACTTAAATATAAAGGGGACACAAACGAGCCGCTATTGTATCGATACATCGAACAAAATGCAGAAAGCAAGGAGTTTTTTATTCAAAAGGCAATCGGATGGGTGTTACGTGAATACTCCAAAACAAATCCAAATTCGGTCGCCAATTTATACAATCTCACAACTTGGCACCACTTAGTGTGAGAGAGGGCAGTAAGTATTTGAAGTGAGATTGGAAATATACCATTTTAACCAACTATAATTCACAAAAAAGTAATAAAATCGAAACTTATCAATGGAATTTTTACATAACTTTTAGGTATAATGAATATCAAACTTGTTAATTCTTATTAGAAAGCAGAATGTCTAATTAGTTTTCACTGGTTGATAACTGCATAGGTAAGATTGATTTTCTGATTATGCTAATCAAGGTTAACTTGATTCGGGAGGGGAAGTGTCATAGTGGAAAAGAAAGAACACGAATTTGAAACCGTCAATCATATATTAAGTACGATTCGCGTTAAGTTAGAATCAATGCCTGTTAGAAATAGCAAAATTATGAAGAGTCCTGAAATCCTGGATACGCTTGAAACCTTGGTTGATAAACAACAAGATCAGTTAGCGATTGAAAAGCTAGTCACTTTTCTAGCATCTATCACATTAGCGCCCATTAAAAAAGGAAATCAATTTGCTGAAACAACATTTAAACATTAGTTTGTAATATAAATCAGCTCTTCGTAAATAAAAAGTCGATGGTTCATAATAACCATCGACTTTTTCAATCACTTTAACTCTTAAAACTTATGCGTCCAAAAGCGCTCTATCGTAACGCGTTCTACCACGTCAGGTTCACCAAGTGCATACTTCTCTTCCAACCCTGAGAATAGCTGTACTTGTGATTGGTGTGAAAGAAGACAAGCGATTTTTTTCGGTGCAAATTCAGTTACATCATGAACAATATCTGCTTGCCCAATTTCTTGTTCACACCCATTGGAAAAAGCCAGGAGATAAAGAGTTGGACGTTCACTTGGAGCGATTCGTTCCACTGCTTGTACCACAGCAGCTCCAGTTGCATCGTGGTCAGGGTGCACGGCATAGCCTGGATAAAGGTAATAATTAATGAAGGGTTGACTTCATTAATTATCGAGGTGATATCTGCAGTAATTTTCTCTGGATCCTCAAATTCTACTGTTTTATCTCGATATCCAAGCATTCGTAAATCCTCTAAACCGAGGACTTTGGCTGCATTTTTAAGTTCTTCTTTTCGGATTAACGGCAAGGATTCTCTTGTCGCAAACGGTGGATCTCCTAAATTACGGCCCATTTCTCCTAATGTTAAGCACGCATAAGTAACAGGAGTTCCATTTTCAATATAGGCAGCCATTGTACCTGATACACCGAATGCTTCATCATCAGGATGGGGAAAACCACTAAGACATGTCTTTCGTTTTTAATGTCCATGTATTGTAACTCCTTTCCTTATACAAATGGTGTCAGACTGATTTCAAGGCATACTGCGAGCTTGCCTTGATAGTCGTGCCCGGCTAATAATAATCTATCGTGTTCGTCCACTTCAAAGTGGGTGATTCCTTCCGCGTAAATCCAGCCGATTGGCAGCTTTAGGCCAATTCGGTAGGGGCCATTTCCGGCGATTGTTCCTCTTTCATAATTGACAAGTGCATTACGTATGTACTGACGCAACCCCCGCTCGGCCGCCCGCTCCAGAAGTCCGCCGAGGCCCTGGGCCCGGCCCGACGGGCCGGATGCGACGGCCAGCACAAACACTCCGACCACCACCCACATCGCGCGAACGTGCCCCGCCATGTCAAAGTCTCCCCGGGCCCCAACGAGAAACAATCCAGCGTCCCCCGCCACGTTCGGCCGTCTCCACGATGGGCCGGACGCGGCCCGGGTCTCCTACCAGAATTTCGCGAACCGCACCAGGCGGATCGGCCGGGAGTCGAGGACCCTGGGACCCGCCGGCGGGCCGCACGGCACCGCCTTGTCACGGTCGGAAAGCCAATGGCGAGCCACGTCCGGCTGCGATAAACTGTGGGAGACCGGTACGCGAGAGGGGGATCGGGCGGTCCCGATCCCCCTCGGGTCGGCCTCAGGTCGATCTCCGCCCCTCCGGTCCGATCGAGGAGCCAGCAGATCATGTTCGACCTCGCCGCGATCCAGGCCGCCCTCCGCGAGTTCGGCCTCGACGGCTGGCTGCTCTACGACTTCCGCGGCAGCAACGTGCTGGCCCGGCGCATCCTCGACCTCGCCGGCCGAGCCGATGGCCTCGCGGCGGCTGGTTCTACTTCATCCCGGCCGAGCGGCGCAGCCGCGAAAGCTCGTCCACCGCATCGAGACCGGCGCGCTCGACCACCTGCCCGGGCGAGAAGACGCGTCTACCTCCGCTGGCAGGAACTGGAGGCCGGCGTCGCGCGAGCTGGTCGGCGGCGCGCAGCGGGTGGCGATGGAGTACTCGCCGCGCAACGCCAACCCGTACGTCTCGCGCGTCGACGCCGGCACGGTCGAGCTGGTCCGCGGCTTCGGCGTCGAGGTCGTCTCGTCGGGCGACCTGATCCAGCTGTTCGAGGCGACCTGGGACGACGAGCAGTGGGCGATGCACCTGCGAGGCCGCGACGCACACGCCGCTCGGCCTACGACGTCGCCTGGAGCTTCATCGCCGAGCGGGTCCGCGACGGCGGGCCGGTCGCGCGAGACCGAGGTGCAGGCGGCGATCATGGACCACTTCGCCGACAACGGCCTGACGACCTATCACCCGCCGATCGTCGGCGTCGGCGCCGCACAGCGGCGACCCGCACTACGAGCCCGACGCCGGCGACCGACACGCCGATCCGCGAAGGCGACTTCGTCCTGATCGACCTGTGGGCCAAGCTCGACCAGCCGCGGGCCGTCTACAGCGACCTGACCCGCGTCGGCTTCGTCGGCGAGACGGTGCCGGACGAGTACGAGCGAGATCTTCCACATCGTCGCCGCGGCCCGCGACGCGGCGATCGACCTGCGTGCAGCGAGGCCTTCGCCGCCGGCCAGCCGCTGCAGGGCTGGGAGGTCGACGACGCCGCGCCGCGACGGTGATCGACGCAGGCCGGCTACGGCGAGCACTTCGTCCACCGCACCGGCCACAGCATCGGCCAGGAAGTCCACGGCAACGGCGCCAACATGGACGACCTCGAGACGCACGACGAGCGCCTGCGTCCTGCCGCCGCACCTGCTTCTCGATCGAGCCGGGCATCTACCTGCCCGAGTTCGGCGTCCGCAGCGAGGTCGACGTCTTCGTCGACGCCGACGGCGCAGGTCCACGTCACCGGCGGGCTCCAGACCGCGGTCGTGCCGATCCTGGCGGCGGACGAGGGGGAGAGGGTCGCATGAGCGACGTCGCGATCGACCCTGATTCGCGCCCGAGCCGGCGCGTTCGACCTGTCCCGCCTCGGGAGCACCCGGGCGTTCAGGTTCTGCTTAACGCTCGTCGATCGGGAGGTTATAATGCCTGTGGTGATCCGCTTGCCCGTGCTCCGCGCACGCGAGTCGACGTCGACGCCAAAAGGAGCCGCATGGGATTTTGAACCGGGTCGGCCGAGTTTCCACATGTTGGGCAGACTTCCCGATCCGAGTTTGCGCCGAGGAAGGCCATCCCATGCGCGGTGCCAGCGACCCATGCCCCCACCGCCGATCTCGGACTCAGGGACTTCCCCCGCGAGGACGTCGCCCCCTCCCGGAAGAGGCCCCGCCCGCAATGGGCCGCCCGGTGCCATCGAGGGCCGCGGCACGCCTGCCTGAATCCATTCCTGGACCCCCGTTCATGGCGTTCGACCCGAAGTTCATTCGCAACTTCTCGATCATCGCCCACATCGACCACGGCAAGAGCACGCTGGCCGATCGGCTGCTGCTGAACAGCCGGGCACGGTCAGCCAGCGCGAGATGCCGCGAGCAGCTGCTCGACGACATGGACCTCGAGCGCGAGCGGGGCATCACGATCAAGGCCCGCGCCGTCGCGATGCAACTACACGCTACGAGGGCGCAGACGTACGAGCTGAACCTGATCGACACGCCGGGCCACGTCGACTTTCACTACGAAGTCTCGCGCAGCCTGGCCTGCTGCGAAGGGGCCGTGCTGCTGGTCGATGCCTTCCAGGGCGTCGAAGGCCCAGACCGTGGCCAACGCCTACGCGGCGATGGAGCACGACCTGACGATCGTGCCGGTGCTCAACAAGATCGACCTGCAGGCACGCCCGGCCCGACGAAGTCATGCGACGAGATGGAGCACGTCGCTCGGCGATCGATCCCGACGAGGTCCTCGCGCGTCAGCGGCAAGACGGGCGTCGGCGTCGAGGAGCTGCTCGCAGGCGATCATCGAGCGCGTCCCGCCGCCCGACGGGCGATCCCGACGCGCCCGCTGCAGGCGATGGTGTTCGACTCGCACTACGACGACTACCGCGGCGCGATCACCTACGTCCGCGTCGATGAATGGCACGCGTCAGCAAGGGCCAGAAGATCCGCTTCCTGCAGGCCGGCACCGACGCACGAGGTCCTCGAGCTGGGCCAGTTCCGCCCCGCACGCGTCGCGTGCGACGAGCTCGCGGCCGGCCAGGTCGGCTACCTCATCTGCAACATCAAGTCGCTCGGCGACGTCCACATCGGCGACACGGTCACCGATGCCCGGCGACGCCGCCGCCGAGGCGCTGCCGGGCTATCAAGAGCCGCAAGCGGATGGTCTATCTGCGGGCTCTATCCCGTCCGACGGACAAGACTTCGAAGAGCTGCGCGACGCGCTCGACAAGCTCGCGATCAACGACCCCAGCTTCGAGTTCGAGCCCGAGACGAGCGACGCCCTGGGCTTCGGCTTCCGCTGCGGCTTCCTCGGCCTGCTGCACATGGAGATCATCCAGCAGCGGCTCGAGCGGAGAGCCGACCTCGACCTGGTGCAGACCGCGCCGAACGTCACCTACGAGATCCTCACCACGCAACGGCGAGACGCTGCAGATCCACAAGCCGCAGGAAGTGCCCGACGCGGGCGAGATCGAGGAGTTCCGCCAGCCGATCGTCCGGGTCAACTTCGTCCTGCCGACCGAGTACATCGGCGCCGATCATGAAGCTCTGCACCGACCGCCGCGGCGATCTACGTGCGGACCGAGTACCTCTCGCCGACCCGGGCGATGCTCATCTACGACCTGCCGCTGGCCGAAGTGATCTACGACATGCACGACAAGCTCAAGAGCGCCACCCGCGGCTACGGCACGATGGACTACGAGCTGATCGGCTACCGCGCCGGCCGACCTGGTGCGGCTCGACATCCTGGTCGACGGCAAGCGGGTCGACGCCCTGTCGATCATCTGCGACCGCGGCGACGCCGACCGCCGCGGCCGCGGCGTCGTCAAGAAGCTCAAGCAGCGAGATCGACCGCCACATGTTCGAGGTCGCCATCCAGGCCGCCATCGGCAGCCGCGATCATCGCCCGCGAAACGATCTCCGCGATGCGCAAGAACGTCACCGCCAAGTGCTACGGCGGCGACATCACCCGCAAGCGCAAGCTCTGGAAAGCAGAAGGAAGGCAAGAAGCGGATGAAATGATCGGCAGGTCGACATCCCGCAGAAGGCGTTCCTCGCCGTGCTCGACACCAGCGACGAGGTGCTTTTCCCTCCCGGATCGTCCCGGTTCGCATACGAACGGGATGGATCCGGGTTCCCCTCTGCGCCGCGAGCGAGGGTCATGCCGAGGGCTCCTCCGAACCAGTGGACGATCATTGAAGGGTGCCCCGCGGCCACCAGGCCGCACCGCACACTTTCGGAGGCAACAAAGAGATGAAGAACTGGATACTCGTCGCAGTTGGGGCTCTCGTGCTCACGGCTTGTCAGGGGGAGACCGGCCCCGCCGGTGACGCCGGTGACGCCGGCACTCCGGGTGCTCCCGGTGCCCCGGGGCTCGGCTACCTGCCGCTGGAGTCGAGCGGCGTCGTCGGCTTCGTCAGGGACACCGCGGGCGAGCCGGTCATCGGCGCCACCGTCTACCTCGTCCCGAACACCGACATCCCGACGGCGGCGGTCGACCTCTCGTCGATCACCGCCGCCCGCGCCAGCGCCGTGGACGAGCCGCTGGAGGACACCATCGCCGCCAACGGCGCGGGCTACGCGAGGGCGGTCACCGACGCCAACGGCATCTACCGGATCGCGACGGTCCCTGCCGGCGGGCGCTTCTACCTCACCGTCGTCCCTGCCGCGACGGACGCCGACCACCTCCCCGGCGGCAGCCTCTGCCGGTCGTCGCTGCAGGACACGGCCCTCGTCGGCAAGCAGCTCGACGTCAAGGTCTCGACGAGGCCCTCCGCAACGGCGCAGTTCGTCGGCCCGAGCGTCTGCCTCCGCTGCCACGGCGTCGTGCACGAGCTCCAGACGCTCCACATGAACGGCATCCGCGTCGTCGCGGAGCGCGGTCCGCTGCAGAGCGCCAAGATCTTCCCGGACGCCGAGTGGAACGCCCCCCTCGCGAAGTTCGCGGCCGACACCACGCTCTACTACTACGCGTATGACGCGGCCAAGGCGGACTGGAAGCTGTCCGAGACCAACCCCGGCACCGGCGTCAGCTTCTCGGCTCGCCTGTTCGATCGACCCCGCCGACGGAAAGTACAAGGTCACGCTGGCCAACGTGAAGGGGACCGACGGCGCGACGGCCACCTACGAGGTCGAGCTCTCGTACGGCGGCGGCATCTACAAGCAGCGCTACGCCGCCAGGCTCCCGAACGGCAGCCGCTACATCCTCCCGATCCAGTTCAACACCCAGGCGCTCCCCGCCACCGAGGAGGCGACCACCCCCTACGGCCGCTGGACCTGGGTGCAGTACAACGCCGGCAACTGGTACACGGAGAACACCACGACCCCGGAGAACTCCGACGCTCCGGACCCCGGGCGCGGACAAGTCGTTCGACAACGCCTGCGCCGGCTGCCACTTCACGGGGTACTCGCTCAACGGCAACAAGGCGAGCGCCGTGCCGGACGAGAACGGCGAGTACGACTACGACGGCGACGGCCTCGCCGAGGCGATGAACATCTCCTGCGAGTCCTGCCATGGCCCGGGCTCGGAGCACTGGTACCGCGCCGGCAACGGCCGCTCCATCGTGAGCCCCAGCCTTCTCACGCCGGAGCGCGAGGTGAACATCTGCGCGCAGTGCCACACCCGCGTGAAGGGTAACGGCGGGCTCCAGTCCGGCGCCCCCGCGGCGTACACCACCGAGGCCCCCCTCGACGTGAACGACCGCATGACGGTCCCCGGCGCCAGCCGCGCCGAGTTCCTCGCGAGCCACGTCTCCAAGATCGACGACGGCCTCTGGACCGATCGCGGCCGGCGGCGACGACCTGCCACTCCCAGAAGCACCACCAGCAGGCGACCGACTTCATCAAGTCGAAGAAGTACCGGAACCCCTACGAGCTGCTCACCTGCGCGGCGTGCCATGACGTGCACGGCAACAGCGGCCTCTCGCACCAGGTCCAGACGACCCTCGATGCGTCCGGGTCCGACTACGCGGCGGCCGGCACCGAGGGACTCTGCCTCTCCTGCCACAAGCAGTACCTGAACGGCTACCCGGCGCCGGCCGGGCTGACAGTCGGCCAGCGGATGCAGCAGCACTGGGCCGCCCAGGGGGTCATCGACCTGGCAATGGGCGACATCAAGTGCATCGACTGCCACATGCCCAAGACTGCCAAGTCGGGCTCGGGGCTCAGGCAGAGGTCGATCGCCGGGACGCAGTACTGGTCCGGAGACATCTCGTCCCACCTGTTCGACGTCCCGCTCCGCGCGGACATCACGAACAAGTCGGCCAACATGATGCCGATCGCCTACACGAACGGCTGCGGCGGCTGCCACACGTCGGCGCCCTAGCGCCGTCAGGGGTCGGACGCCGGCCGCGGGGCTCCCGCGGCTGGCGTCGCCCCGCTGCAGGCAGCGCCGGGGGAGCACGTCCGCGTGCTCTCCTTCTGCTAGCGCTTGAACCGCTGCGCGACCCTCCCGCGGAGCAGCTCCAGCAGCGCCTCGGGGGTGGTCCCGGCCTCCGGTGAGATGGCGAGCGCGACCTTCGAGTCACCGAGGAGCGCGTTCGGCCTGAGCGCCTTCGCGCCCGCCGCGATCGCCATGGTCGCTGGATCCAGCTCGACGCCGTACGGCGCGAGGTAGAGCTGCGCGAAGCGATCGCGCAGCGCGGCGGCGGTGAGCGCCTCGTGCTCCTCCGGGAGCATCTGGAAGCCGATGACCGTTCCTGCGAGCGAGAGCCCCTGCTCGGCGACGAGCCCCAGCCTCAGCGCCCAGGGCGCCAGCGCCTCGAGCCCCTCCGGCTCACCGTACCGCCAGTAGCTCCGCTGGACCGCGCCGCAGCGCGGGCAGACGAGACCGTTCAGCTCGTCGAGGCCACGCGTCCGCAGGAGGTGGACTCCGACGACCTCCTCCTTGCACTCCTTGCAGGTCTCCGCGGGCCCCAGCGCCGACAGGACCGCCCGGCCGATCTCGCCGACCGACGGCCTCTCGAGCGCGATCCGCACGCCGGCGGCGAGCTCCGGGGAGGCGAGCTGCAGCCCGGCCGCGACCTCGGTCCTGCCCGCCCGCACGCCGACCTCGAGGTGACGCGGCAGGCGCGCGAGCGCGCGAGCCAGGTCGGGCGCCCCTTCCCAGTCCGCGCGCAGGAGATCCCACCTGTCCGCGAAGCCGGCGCCGGTCTCGATGGAGGGGGGCGGCCTGACCGCCTCCTCCAGGAACAGCGCCAGGACCGCGAGCGCCACCTCCCATGGCCGCTCCGCCGCCGCCTCCTCCAGGAGTCGCGCCAGCTCGCGCGCCGGTCCCGTGGCACGCTGCCTCTCCAGCAGCGCCGCCCCCTTGCGGACCAAGGCGCTCTCCTGCAGCGGGTCGAAGGCCCGCTTCGTCCCCGTCGGACCCCGCTTCGCGATCAGCCCCATGGCCATCCTCCGTGCGCGGTCGAGCTCGCGCGCAGCGCGCGTGAGCCGGTCGAGCCGCGCCACCGCGTCGGCCGCCGCCGCCGCCTCTTCCTCGCGCAGCTCGCTCGCCGTCTCCGCGAACCAGTCCCCGCCCGTCTCCTCGCGCGCCAGCGCCTCGGCGCGAAGCCGGAACGTGTCGGTCCGCGTGAGCCTCGCCTTCTCCCGCCCGAGCGACGCAGCCACGTTCCCGAGCGTCGCGGCGCGGCGGGCCAGGTTGGCGAGCCGCTCCTCCGGGGAGAGCTCGCCCAGCGGCTCGCCCGCCCCGACCTTCTCCGCCATAACCTCCAGCGTCGTCCGGTCGCCGGTTGCGTAGGCGGCGTTGACGCGCGCCATCAGCTCGCCGAGCCGTGCCTGCTCCCCGGCATCGCGCGCCAGGTCCGGGTGGAGGACGCGGGCGAGCCGCCTGTAGACGCGCTTGAGCGCGGCCGCCTCCCCCTCCAGCTCCGGCTCCGGCTCGGCCTCCTGCGCCTCCGCCTCCGCGGGCCTGGCCTCGGCCTCCAGCGGCTCCGCCTCGAAGGCGTGCCAGGCGAAGGGCTCCGGTCCGGCCCTGCGGCGCTTGCGATGGCTCCGACGGCTGCCTGCGCGCGCGCGCCTGGCCTCCTCCGGCGGCGGCTCCTGCTCCCCTTCGCGGAGGTGCCGCGCCAGCCGCGCGACCTCGTCCTCCAGCCGCTGCAGCCGGCGCGTCAGCCGGTCGGCCTCGCCGAGCGCCGCGAAGGCGCCGGCCAGCGCCTGCTCGTATCGGCGGCCGAACGCGGCGAGCGCCGCCGAGAGCGCCTCCACCTCGCCGTCCAGCGCCGTGACCTCGGCGAGGACCGACGCCAGCCGCGCCTCCGCCTCGGCGACCGGGTCTCGCTGCTGCTCCCCGTCGCCTCTCGCCAGCGCCCGCTGCGCGACGATCGCGCGCTGCTCCCGGTCCGACATCGCACACGTTCTACCACCGCCCGAACCGTCCGCGCAGCGATGCGAATCCTTGCCCGTCCAACTCCACGGGTGAAAGAATGGCCCCTCGACCGAGCAACAGGAGGGCCCGATGGCCGACATGGACACCTACGACGACGTGATGAACGAGGCGCTCAAGCTGGCGAAGCCCAGCAAGACGCCCTGGGTCCTCTTCATCCTCGCCCTCCTGGCCGGCGCGGGGGCGTCGGTCTTCCTGCTCACCCGGCTCGACGTGGCGCGCACCGACGCCGCCGCCGCCACCGCGCAGCTCGTCGACGCGAACGCGCGGCTCGGAGAGGCGCGGACCGAGCGGGCCGAGGTCGCGCAGCGGCTCGAGAAGATGGAGGCCGAGAAGTCCGACCTCCTCGCGCTGAAGAACGAGCTCTCCCTCCAGGTCCAGGCGAAGGACGAGGAGATCACCAAGCTCCAGGGGACCTACCAGGAGCTCGAGCAGAAGATGCAGGAGGAGATCAAGAAGGGCGACATCCGCCTCTCCCAGTCCGGCGGCCGGATCAAGGTGGATCTGGTGGACAAGATCCTCTTCGACCAGGGGGACTCGGCGGTCACGATGGGCGGCGGCGGCGTCCTCGCGCGCGTCGGCGCGATCCTCGCCAACGTGAAGGACAAGAAGATCCAGGTCTCCGGCCACACCGACGACATCCCGATCTCGGACAAGCTGAAGGACAAGTACCCGACCAACTGGGACCTCGCGGCGGCGCGCGCCATCAACGTCGTCCGCTACCTCGAGGAGCAGGCGAAGGTCCCCGGGAAGAACCTGGTGGTCGCCGCCTACGGGCCCTGGGAGCCGATCTCCAGCAACCGCACGGTGAGCGGCCGCACGCGCAACCGCAGGATCGAGATCGTCCTCACGCCGGCGATCGCGCCCGTGCCGGCCGACCTCGACAAGGCGGTCGCCCCGGCGAAGAAGAAGGGGAAGTAGGCGGGCATTGGGGCCCCGCCCGGTCGGGGCCTGCCGCCGGCGCGCTCGCCGGGCGTAGCATCGTGGGGTCACCATCCGGAGGCTCCACGTGGTCGTCCTCCCAGCGCGCCTGGACAAGCTCGTCTCGACGCTCTTCCCCGGCGCCAGGCTGGAGCGGATCGTCCCGCTCGGGCCGGACGCCGGGACCGGCGACACGGCCAAGGTCGAGGGCTACGGCGTGCCGGTCCGGATCACCGCCCGGCTCGCCGACGGCGCCGCGCGGGAGCTCGTCTTCAGGACGATGGCCCCCAACCCGTTCGGCCACGACCGGCGCGCGGATCGCGCCGACGGGCTCCTCCTGGCATACGACCAGTTCGAGGGGACGCCGGACCACGTCCGCGCCCTCGACGTCGGCGCCATCGCCGACGACGGGCGCTGCGTCTCCCTGCGCGAGACCGGCGAGTTCTACCTGGTGACCGAGTGGGCGGACGGCGTCCCCTACGCCGAGGACCTCCGGCGGATCGCGCGTGACGGGAGCGCCGGGGAGCTCGACCTGGCGCGCGCCGGGGCGCTGGCGCGCTGGCTCGCATCGCTCCACGCCGAGCGCTGGGACGACGTCGATCGCTGGCACCGCGCCGTGCGCGACCTCGTGGGACACGGTGAGGGGATCTTCGGAATGGTCGACGGCTACCCCGCCGACACCCCGGCGGCCCCGCCGGCGCGGCTGCGTGCCATCGAGGAGCGCTGCCTCGCGTGGCGCTGGCGCCTGCGCGAGAAGCGGCGCCGGCTCGCGCGCACCCATGGCGACTTCCACCCCTTCAACGTCCTCTTCCCGCCCCCGGCGGCGGCCGACCCGCTCCGCTTCAAGCTCCTGGACGCGAGCCGTGGGGGGGCCGGAGATCCCGCCGACGACCTGACGGCGATGGCCATCAACTACGTCTTCTTCGCGGTCGAGCACCGCGCCGCCTGGCGCCGCGGCCTCGGTCCCCTCTGGCGCGCCTTCCTGGAGACCTACCTCGCTGCGGTCCGAGACGAGGAGGTGCACGAGACCGCGCCGCCCTTCCTCGCCTGGCGCGCCCTCGTCGTCGCCTCTCCGCGCTTCTACCCGAACCTCTCCACCGAGGCGCGGGACACGCTCCTCTCGCTCGTGGAGCGCGTGCTCGACCGCGGCTTCCTGGACGTCGCCGACGCGGACGAGGCGCTGGGGAGGAGCGAGGCATGAGCGGAGCCGTGGTCTGGGTCACCGGCCTTCCGTCGTCCGGCAAGTCCACGCTCGCGCGCCGGATCCAGTCGCGCCTGCGCGCCGCCGACCTGGCGGCCGCCGTCCTGGATGGCGATCAGGTCCGCGCGGCGCTCGATCCACGGCCGGGCTACGACCCGGAGTCACGCTCCAGGTTCTACGGAACGCTGGCCCGGCTCGCTTCCCTGCTCGCGCGGCAGGGGCTCGTGGCGATCGTCGCCGCGACGAGCCATCGGCGCGCCTTCCAGGAGCGGGCGCGCGCCCTCGCGCCACGCTTCGTGCTGGTCTTCGTCGACGTGCCCATCGAAGCCTGCGCCGCGCGGGACACGAAGGGGCTCTACGCGGCGGCTTACCGCGGCTCGCTCACCGAGCTCCCAGGCGCCGGCGCCGGCTTCGAACGGCCCGAGTCGCCGGACGTCGTCGCCGACGGCGGCGAGGATCTCGCGGCCCCCGAGGGCGTCCTGCGCATCCTCCTCTCGGGCGATCGCCGGGACTAGATGCTCCCGAGGCGGGGCGAGGACGGTGGTACTCTCCCCCACCACGATGGCGTCCCTCGATCCCGTAGCATTCGTTCGCGCCACTCCGCCCTTCGACTCGCTGCCCCAGCCGGTCTTCGACGACGCCACCAAGGTGCTGGAGGTGGTCTTCTTCCCGGCCGGGACCCGCCTGCTGACGGCAGGGGGCGCGCCGGCCGAGCACCTCTACGTGATCCGAAAGGGGGCGGTGCGGCTCGAGCGCGAAGGAGAGACGCTGCAGCTCCTCGAGGAGGGCGAGGTCTTCGGCTTCACCTCGCTCATCTCGGGGCGGGCGACCCTCGACGTGCAGGTGGAGGAGGACCTCCTCGCGTACCGGATCCCCAGGGCGGAGTTCCAGCGGCTCCTGGCCCAGGCCTCCTTCGCTGGCCACTTCGCGAGCGGCCTCGCCGAGCGGCTCAAGTACAGCCTGGAGCGGCAGCAGGTGGCGAACTTCCAGCCCGACCTCGCGCTCCCGGTCTCGAGCCTGGTCCGCGGCCCCGCCATCCGAAGCCCGCCCGGCATCACCGTCGGCGAGGCGGCGAAGCTCATGGCCGACGCCAACGTCGGCTCCCTCCTCCTCGACTCCGACCCGCCGGCCATCGTGACGGATCGTGACTTCCGGATACGCGTCCTCGCGGCAGGGCGTGGGCCGGAGACGGCGGTGAGCGAGGTGGCGACGTCGCCGATCCAGACGCTGCCGTCGAACACCCCCATCTACGAGGCGTGGCGCATCCTGCTCGACTCCGGGCTGCACCACCTCCCGGTCACCCTGGGCGGCGAGGTGGTGGGCGTCGTCTCCGCGTCCGACCTGCTCAAGAGCACGGCCTCGGGCCCGGTGGCGGTGATGAAGAAGGTGGAGCGGCTCCCCGACCGCTCGGTCCTCTCCGGCTACACGCAGATGGTGACCGAGATGGTCTCGGCGCTCTTCACGGGAGGGCTGGAGCCGACGACCATCGGCGGCTTCGTGGCGCGGCTCAACGACACGCTCCTCGCGCGGATCCTGAAGTGGGCCGAGGCGGACTTCGGGCCGCCCCCCTGCCCATACGCCTGGCTGGCGTTCGGCTCGGAGGGGCGCATGGAGCAGCTGCTCCTCACCGACCAGGACAACGCGCTCGTCTTCCAGGAGGACAGCTCGGACGCGCGCGAGTACTTCGCCCGGCTCACCGAGCGGGTGAACGGCGACCTCCAGGCCGCCGGCTTTCCCCCATGCCCCGGCGGCTACATGGCCACCAGGTGGCGCAGCCCGCTCGCCGAGTGGGAGGATCGGTTCGTCCGCTGGCTCGAGAACCCGACGCCGCAGGCGCTCCTCGAGGCCTCGATCTTCTTCGACTTCCGCGTCGCGCACGTCCACGGCGCGCTCTCCGTGGACTCGCTGGACGGGATCATCGACCGGGCGCGCGGTGCGCGGACCTTCCTCGCGGCGATGGCCAAGTCGGCCCTCACCTTCAAGCCGCCAGGCGGGCTGTTCCTGCGGCTCCGCGGGGAGTCCTCGCGCATAGACATCAAGCTGAACGCGATCTCGTCGATCGTCTTCCTCGCGCGCGTCTACGGCATCGAGGTGGGGGCGCGCTCGTCCAACACGCTCCAGCGGCTCGCCGCGGCGCTCGACGCCGGCTACATCGAGCAGGACACCTGCGACACGCTCTCCGAGGCCTACCGCTTCCTGCTGCGGCTCCGCCTGCGCGAGCAGCTCCGGAACTTCTCGGAGGGGCTCCTGCCGACCAACATCATCGTGCTGGGCGCGCTCTCCTCGCTGGAGCGGAGCCGGCTGCGCGACGTCTTCCGCGCGATCGAGGCCTGGCAGCGCCGGGCGTCCTACCACTACCGGACCGAGACGTTCTGAGGCTCACCGCCGCTCGATCGAGCGCACGCGGTCCCGGAAGAGGAAGCCCTGCGCCAGGTCGACGCCGAGCTCGCGGGCCATCACGAACTCGGCGGTGGTCTCGATCCCCTCGAACACGGTGCGGGCGCCGTTCTCGCTCGCCATGGCCGCCAGCGCCTGCACCAGCGCGCGCGCCCGCGGCTCGCGCATGCGGGGCACGAGCGTACGGTCGAACTTGATGACGTGGGCCTCGGCGAGCGCCTCGAAGGTCAGGAGCCCGCCGGGGGCCCCGACGTCGTCGAGCGCCACCTTCAACCCGCGAGCCCGGAGCGCCGCGAACATCCGGCTGGCCCGGACCGCGTCGGCCGCCGCCATGCTCTCCAGCACCTCGACGATCACCCGCGTCCTCGACCAGGAGAAGAGCGTCAGGAACGGGTTGCTCCTCGCGTCACCCGCCCGCAGGAAGCTGGTCGGATCGAGGTTCACGAAGAGCGGGGCTCTCGGCGCGTGCTCGATCTGGTGGAGCTTGAGCGAGAGCTCGGCGCGGAGCCGGAGCCCCGGATCGGGGTCGAGCGCCGAGAGGACCCGATCCGGTGCGGCGAGCCGCCCGTCGCGCCGGCGGAAGCGCGCCAGCGCCTCGTAGGCCGCCGTCCGTCCAGAGCGAACGCTCACCAGCGGCTCGTACTCGGTGTAGAAACGCCCGAGGTCGATCAGGCCGCGCGCCTCGTCCAACCCGATCCGCTCCAGGGCGGGGATGGGGTGGGGGGCGTGCGTTCCGGCCAGCTCGCGGGCGCGGACAGCGGCAACCCTGTTGTGGGATCCCTGCACGCCCGAAAGAGTCTCAGCTCCGCTGGCTTCCGTCATTCGCATCCCCATGGGACACGTTCCTGGGTACTCCCTCAAGTAGCTGGTGGGATGGTATCCCACCTTGTATCCACTCGCCACCTTTCGCACACGTGGTACTAAGTATGCGGATGTTCTGGTTCGAGCCCGCTTGGGACAGCCACATCTTCTGGGCCGTCGACCTCGAGACGGGGGGGCTCGACCCGAAGAGTGACCCCATTCTCTCCATCGGGATGGTGCCGATCAGGAACGGCAGCATCCGTGTCGGGGAGTCCTGGACCTCGCTCGTGCGCCCCGGAAGCGTCATCTCCCCGGAGTCGATCACGGCGCACCACCTCGTCCCCGCGGACGTGGCGAACGCCCCTACGCTCCGCGAGGCGCTTACGCACGTGGACGTCCGGCTCCGCGGCGGAGTCCTGCTCGTCCACCAGGCCTCGATAGACGTCTCCTTCCTCAAGCGCGCGTTTGCAGCCGTCGGAGTGGAGTGGCCGAAGCCGCCGGTCGTCGACACGGTCGACATGTTGATGAAGACGGCGCAGCGCGCGAGGTGGGTGGACCCCTCGGCGCCCGACATCGACCCCGAGCTCAACCTCAGCCGTTCGCGGAAGGCGCTCGGCCTCCCAGACTACGGACGCCACGACGCGCTCACCGACGCGATCTCGACGGCGGAGCTCTTCCTGGTGCTGCGCAAGCGGCTCGGGGTGAAGCGGCTGCGCGAGCTCCGGTGACGCAACCTGATTGTCTCGCTGCTAGGAGCGGAGATCCTCCGCGAGGGCGGCCCGCTGCTCCTCGGTGAGCGGCTGCTCGCCGGTGAGCTGGCCTAGATCGGTGCCGACCGCCACCGGCACCCTCCCCTTCACGTCGAACTTCAGGTACTGGACCGACGACAGCCGGTCGGTCCCGACCTGGCGTGGATCGAAGCGCGGGCGGACGCGCTCTCCGTCCTCGAGCTTCAGGTAGATCCGGCCGGGGAGGTCGAGCCACTCCCGCAGCCGCCGGTCCCGCTCCTCGGGGTCCTCGATCTCGATGAGGAGCGTCGCAGAGAGCTCGCCCGGGCCGCCCAGAAGCTCGCCGTAGGTCTCGACCTCGTGACGGATCTCCTCCTCCTTCACCATCCGCTCGGCGCGGATCATCTCCTGCACCTGGTACCGCATCGTCGCCGCGTTCTCGAAGAGGAACGTCAGGTCGTTCCCCAGGTGGACGCGCCGCCGCCGCTTCGCCTCCATCACGGCGGGCCGGATCTCGGCGCGCGCCCGCTCGTACGTGGAAAGATCCAGGATCTCCTCGCGCCTCAGCGGCTTCATCGCTCCCCTCCTCCCTTCGCTCCGCCCCCCTCCATTGCCTCGCCGGCGCCTGCGGCGCCCTCCTCGAACGAATCGCCCCGGTACGCCCTGGCCAGGATCGAGAGTGGATGGAGAGGCTTCCTCCCGGCGTGCTGCTGGAACTGGATGGCGGCGAGCGGGCAGTCGGTCGCCCAGACGCGCGCCTCCGCCGCCTTCATCCCGTCGAACGCCTTCCTGCCCGCCCTGGCGGACGGCCCGAACCCCTCCACGGTCATGGCGAAGGTGCCGTCGTGCCCGCAGCACTCGAGCACGCTCGCGGTCACGGTGACGCCCGGGATCTTGCGGAGCAGATCGCGCCCCTTGAAGCCGATCCCCTGGGCTCGCAGGTGGCACGGCGCGTGATACGCGACCTTCCCCTCCGGCGGCGCCGACTTGAACTCGGTGTTGAAGCGCGGCTCGTCGCGGATCGACCAGACGTACTCGCCGGCGTCCATCACGGCCGGCGCCAGCAGCTCCGAGCGTGCGCGGTCGGGCCCGTCGAGCAGGTGCGGCCACTCCCGGCGCATCATCATCGAGCAGGTCGGGTTCACCACCAGCACCTTCGCCCCCTTCTCGACGAAGGGGATCAAGAGGTCGAGGTCGCGCCGCGCCTGCGCCCGGAGCGAGGCGAGGTCCCCCTGCTCCCACGCCGGCATCCCGCAGCAGGCGAGCCCCTTCACCACCCGAACGTCCACTCGGTTGCGAACGAGCACCTCGATCACGTCGCGCCCGAGCCCGGGGTCGTTGTGCTGCACGAAGCAGGTCTGGAAGAGCACCACCTCGCCCCCCGGGGCGCCCTTCACGTGGCCGTGCTTCTCGGCCCAGGCGTCGAAGGGCTCCGCCGCGAAGTCGGGGAGCAGCTTGTCGCGGTGGATGCCGACCGTCTTCTCCATCAGCACCCGGAGCGGGCGGGAGCGGTTGGCCGCGTTGGCCAGCCCCGGGGAGAGGCGCGCCATCCTCCCGGCGGTGTCCGGGTCGTTGAGGACGCGCATCCGCAGGGTCTTCCCCTTGCCGAGCCGGTCCACGGCGCGCCAGCGATGAACCAGCCTGGGGAAGTCGAGCTGGAACGGGTGCTTGTCACGAGGCGTGTAGGGGCACTGGACCTCGCAGAGCTTGCACTGGAAGCAGGCGTCCATCACCTGGCGCGTCTCGGCGGCGTCCACCTTCCTCACGTCTCCGGCGTGGCGCTCGTCGACGAACGAGAAGAGGCGCGGGAACGCATCGCAGTACTTGAAGCAGAGCCTGCAGCCCGCGCAGATCCCGAAGGCGCGCGTCACCTCCAGATCGACGAGGCCGCGCTGCCAGTACCGCTCCTCCGACGGGTCGTAGGAGAGCCCCTCGGTGGGCTGGAAGCTGCCTTCGCCGGGCATGCGCATCTCTCCCCGGCGCAGGAGCGCCGGAGCGCCCCGGCGCCCTCACGGCGCTACGTCACCGTCTTCAGCATCTTCTCGAAGCGCCCTGCGTGCGACTTCTCCGCCTTCGCGAGCGTCTCGAACCAGTCCGCCACCTCGCCGAAGCCCTCGTCCCGGGCCGCCTTCGCGAAGCCCGGGTACATGTCCGTGTACTCGTGCGTCTCGCCGGCGATCGCTGCCTTCAGGTTCTGGACGCTGTCGCCGATGGGCAGGCCGGTGGCGGGATCGCCGACTGGCTTCAAGAAGTCGAGGTGACCGTGCGCGTGGCCGGTCTCGCCTTCGGCGGTCTCGCGGAAGTTGTTGGCGACCTCAGTGAGCCCCTCGACGTCTGCGACCTTGGCGAAGTAGAGGTAGCGACGGTTCGCCTGCGATTCGCCGGCAAACGCATACTTGAGGTTCTCGTGCGTCTTGCTGCCCTTCAGATTTGCCATGTCATTGCCTCCGGGTCTCCCCAAGAGGTAACGACTCCCAGCGCCGGTACATCGCCCCGCATGGGTATGGCGCTCCACTGACAGTGTGAGCGCTGCTGCGTCACCTGCGAACCGTGAGGACTGGACACTTCGCGCGGCGAACGACGCGCTCCGCGATCGAGCCCATCAGGGCGTGCTCGATCCCGGTGCGGCCATGCGTCCCCATCACGACGAGATCGATCTTCGAGTCCTGCGCGATGCGCACGATCTCGCCAGCCGGATCGCCCACCGCGGTCTCGACCGACACCCGCGTCGCCCCAGCCTTCACCGCCAGGTTTCGCCACTCGTCGAGGTGGCGCGCGGCCTCGTCGGACAGGTCCTGCAACATCCGCGAGCTGGCAACCGCGGACCCGTCCGGGAAGGTGTAGCCCGGGATCGGGTACGCGTGGACCAGCACCAGGTCCGCGTCGAACTTCCCCGCGAGCTCGATCGCCGTCTCCATCGCGGCGCGGGCGGTCTCGGAGAAGTCCACCGGACAGAGGATCCGCTTCCAGTCGAGCCTTGCCATCGCCGTCCCCTTCACGCTGGGCGTCATGCCCGCAGGTGGATCATACTCCCGTGGCGTGCGCGCGGGCCGGCCCCCGGATAGGATGCGCGCCCCGATGGCTGCCGCGCCAAGACCCACACCGGCCCCTCCTCGCGACGAGCGGGCCCGCGGGCTTGCATTTGCCTTCGCCGCGTATGGGGCCTGGGGCTTCTTCCCCCTCTACTTCAAGGCGCTCGGCGGCCTCCCGGCGCTGGAGATCCTCGCCCACCGGATCCCCTGGTCCGCCCTCTTCATGGCGGGCTACGTGACCGCCAGGGGGCGCTGGCCCGACGTGAGCCGCATCCTCCGGACGCCGGCGACGCTGGCCATCCTCGGCGTCACCACCAGCCTCATCGCGCTCAACTGGGGCGTCTACGTCTGGGCGGTGAACGCCGGACGCATCGTCGACGCGAGCCTCGGGTACTTCATCAACCCGCTCGTGAACGTCCTGCTCGGCGCGCTCTTCCTGGGCGAGGGGCTCACCCGTCTCTCGCGCTGGGCGGTCGCTCTCGCCGCCTCCGGGGTGCTCGTGCTGGCGCTCCACGTGGGTGGGCTGCCGTGGATCCCGCTGACGCTCGCGGCCTCCTTCGGCATCTATGGCCTCCTCCGAAAGCGGGCGAAGGTGGACGCGTCGGTCGGTCTGCTCGTCGAGATGCTGCTCCTGGCGCCGCTCGCGGCGGGCTGGCTCTGCTGGCTGGAGAGCCGCGGCGCGGGCGCGTTCGGCGCCGGCCTCCGGATCTCGCTGCTGCTCGCCGCGGGCGGCGTCATCACCGCGCTGCCGCTAGTCTGGTTCGGGCTCGCCGTGCACCGGCTCAAGCTCTCCACCGTCGGCTTCGTCCAGTACGTCACCCCCTCGACGCAGCTGCTGCTGGCGGTCTGGCTGTACGGCGAGGGCTTCGACCGCGTGCACGCGGTCGCCTTCGGTCTCATCTGGCTCTCGCTGGGGCTATACACCGCCGAGGCGCTCTCGCGGCAGCGCAGGCCCGCCGGCTGAGCGGCTACCGGTCGAAGAAGCCAGGCGGCGGGCCCCGACGATCGCGCCGGCTCTCGGCGACGAACGATCCGATGGTCTGGAGCGCCCGCGCTAGGAACCTCTCGAAGCGGCCGATCTCGTCGTCGTTCCGCGGGACGATCTCGCCCTCCAGGGAGTCGCCGCGGGCCAGCCGCTCCGGCAGCTCCTCCAGGACCGCGCCCATCCGGTTGATCCGCTCGAAGATCAGCGTCTCCACGATGAAGACGACGAACGCAGCCAGCCCCAGCGCCAGCAGCGCCACCAGGACCACGACCCGGTTCCGCAGGTCGTCCATACCCTCGTAGAGCGGCGTCACGTCGCGCTCCACCAGGACCATCCCCTCCACCGACCCGTCGCGGGCCACGAGCGGGAAGGCGCCGCGCTCGAGGATCGCGCCGCGCCGGCCGATCCGGTCCAGGACCCGCGGCTCCGTCGGCACCTCGACGACGCGCGCGAAGCCCCGGAGGATCTCGTCGTCGTGGCTGGTGCTGTCGAGCACGACGAGCTCCGCCCGGTCGTTCCAGCCGCGCGCCCCCTTGGTCCTGCCCCACGCCTCGCGGTCCAGCCTGCTCTTCACGAGCAGGACGCCGTACTCCTCGAACCGGATGCTGCGGAGCTGGTTGAGGAAGGTGTGGAAGTCGATCCCCAGCTCGACGTACCCGATGAGCCGAGCGCCGAGTCGCCAGGGGCGGACGACGCGGACGGCGTAGGCGGTGCGACCCAGCTCCCGCCCGCTGGCCTCCTTTCCGGTGGCGACCGCCTGCAGGAAGGACGGGCGCCTCACGACATCCCCGAACTCATCGGGCCGGTGCATCCGGAGGAGGACCCCGTCCGCGGGATCCGGCGAGTGGAAGGTCCAGTGGGTCACGCCGCTGAGGTCGCGGAGCCGCTCGAACAGCGGCGCAGCGGCGGCGTGCAGCGCCTCCCTGTCGCCTTCGGCTACGCGCCGGGCGAGCTCGCCATCCGCCATGATGACGTCGAGGAACCCGGCGAGCCGCTCCTCGTCGATCGACTGGGCCCGCTCGAAGGCGAAGCTCTCGGCCACCATCTCGCGGAGGCTCGCGCGCTGGATCGCCCGCTCGTGGACGAAGCGCATCAGGTAGGCGGTGGCGACGGCGACCAGGACGAGCCCCGCCACCAGCGCCGTGATGAGCTTAGACCGGATGCTCAGCAGCATTGGGCGCGAGTCTACCAGCGCGGGGGCGTCGCGGCCCCCTCTGGTGTAGATTCCGTGAGTGCGCATCCTCCTCTCCAACGACGACGGGGTACACGCCGCCGGCATCCGCGCCCTGGCGGCGGCCTTCGAGGGCGACGAGGTCTGGGTGGTGGCTCCGGACCGGGAGCAGTCCGCCTCCTCGCACGCCATCTCCCTCCACCGGCCGCTGAGGATCCACGAGCTCTCGCCTCGACGTTGGTCGGTCGACGGCACCCCCACCGACGCCGTCTACATCGGGCTCCACCACGTGCTCAAGGGCAAGCGGGTGGACCTCGTCGTCTCCGGGATCAACCACGGCCCCAACCTCGCCAACGACGTCCACTACTCGGGGACGGTCGCGGCGGCGATGGAGGGAGCGCTGCTCGGCGTCAATGCCCTGGCCGTCTCGCTGGCTGCGGCGCCGCCACACGACTTCACCGAGGCGGCTCGCTTCGCCGCCGCCCTGGCCCGGCGCGTCGCCGCGACCCCGCTCACCCCCGGGACGCTCCTGCTCAACGTGAACGTCCCGGCCGGCCCGGTGCGCGGCTTCCGCGTCGCGCCACTCGGGAAGCGGACCTACGGCAACGCCGTCGTGGAGAAGGTCGACCCGCGCGGCCGCCACTACTACTGGATCGGCGGCGAAGGGGGCGCGCAGAACCAGGACATCCCCGGCTCGGACTGCAACACGGTGCTCGCGGACGGCCTCGCCTCGGTCACGCCCCTCCGGCTCGACTCGACGCACGATGGGCTCCTCGCGGGGCTCGCCACGCTAGAGCTCCCCGGCTACGCGGGGGGAACCGCGCGGTGAGCGGGCGGGCGGCCCGGGCTGCCCGAAGCCCTCACGGGCTCTCGAGGCTCGCGGCGATCACGGTCGCCCTCGCGTCCCTGGCCGGCTGCGCCGCGCCGCGCCCGTACAGGCCGCTCTCCGTCGTCTTCGCCGACGCCCACATCCACGACGAGCTGGAGCTCTCCGGCGTAGCGCACGTGGTCAAGCGGGGCGAGACGCTCTACCGGATCGCCCGGACCTACGCCATCGACGTCGCCGATCTCATGGAGACCAACGGGATCGCCGATCCGCGCGACCTCTCGGTCGGCCAGGAGCTCTGGATCCCGGGCGCGGACCGCGTCCTCGACGTGCCGCCCGCGCCGGCGCCCGGGCCGGCTGCACCGGCGCATGCTCCGGACGCTCGCCCGCCGGGTGCGCGCCCGCCCGACCCGGCACCGGACGGGAACGGGGCCCGCCCCCCTCCGCCCGCGCCGCCCCGGAGCGCGCCGCCCCCGAGCGCGAGGAGCGCCCGCGCGAGCGGGCTCCGGAGCCCGAGCCAGTCGCGCGCGCCGCCCCGATCGGGCGGCCGCCGGCGGCGTTCGCGTGGCCCCTCAAGGGCGTCCTCTACGGGCGCTTCGGTGTGCGGAGCGGCCGGCGGCACGACGGGATCGATCTGGCCGCGCCCGAGGGGACGCGGGTCGGAGCGGCCTCTGCCGGCGAGGTGATCTACGTCGGCGAGCAGTCGGGCTACGGCCGGATAGTCATCCTCCGCCACCCCGGGGGGCTGGTCACGCTGTACGCCCACATGCGCCGGTCGCTCGTGGACGAGGGGAAGCGGGTGGAGCGCGGCGACCCGATCGGCGAGGTTGGGCAGACCGGGCGGACGAGCGGCCCCCACCTCCACTTCGAGATCCGTGACGGGACACGGCCGCGCAACCCGCTCCTCTATCTCAACTGACGAGGGCCCGTGATAGAAACCACGTCCATGGATGCCGTCCGCGCCCGAATCCGCGACGTCCCGGACTTCCCCCAGCAGGGGATCGTCTTCAAGGACATCACCCCCGTCCTCTCCGACCCGAAGCTCTTCCGCACGGTGATCGACGCCTTCGTCGCTCGCTGGAAGGACGAGCGGATCGACAAGGTGGTCGCGATCGAGTCGCGCGGCTTCATCTTCGGCGCGCCGCTCGCGTACGCGCTGGGCGCCGGCTTCACCATCGTGCGAAAGCCCGGGAAGCTACCGTGGCAGGTGATCCGGGAGGCCTACTCGCTGGAGTACGGCGAGAACGTGCTCGAGCTCCACATCGACGCGGTCGGGCCGCGTGACCGCGTGCTCGTCGTGGACGACGTGCTGGCCACCGGCGGGACGGCCGACGCCGTCGGCCGGCTGGTGGCGCGCCAGGGCGCGCAGCTCGTCTCCTTCTCCTTCCTCGTGGAGCTCGGCTTCCTCCACGGCGCGCGGCGGCTGGGCCAGGAGCGGGTCCACTCGCTCCTGAAGTACTGACGGCCGTGACCTCCGACCCCGCCGCCCGACGCGTCCTGCTCGCGCTGACCTTCGCGGCGCTGCTCCTCGCCGGCCTCCTCGTCTGGCCGTTCTGGGGAGCCGTGCTCGTCGCGGCGGTGATGGCGGCGGTCCTCAGGCCGGCGATGGAGTGGCTCGCCGCCCGGATGCGCAGGCGCCGTCACCTCGCCGCGGCCCTGATCACCCTCGGGCTCCTGCTCGCCGTCGCCGCCCCGCTCGCGACGCTGGCGACCGTCCTCGTCTCGGAGTCGATCGCCGGCGTCGCCTGGCTTCGCGCAGCGCTGGAGTCGGAGGGGGTGGCGGGGCTCCTGGGGAAGCTCCCGTCCGCGCTACAGCCGCTCGCCGAAGGGTTCCTCGCCGTCCTGCCCAGGGCCGAGGAGGAGCTGCAAGGGTTCGTGGGCAAGAGCAGCGGGCAGGCCGCCCGGGCGTTCGGCGGGGTCCTCGCCGCGACGGGCGGTGCGCTGCTCCAGACTGGCATCGCCCTCGCGCTCTTCTACTTCCTGCTCGTCGACGGGACCCGGCTCGTCTCCTGGGCGGAGGAGTCGCTGCCCCTCCCGCCCGGCCAGCTTCGCGCGATGCTGGGCGAGTTCCGGCGGACGGCGTCGGCCGTCCTCGTCGCCACGCTCGGCACCGCCGGCATCCAGACGGTCGCCGCGCTGATCGGCTACCTGGTGGGGCGGGTGCCCAACGTCTTCTTCCTCTCCTTCGTGACCTTCATCGTCGCGCTCGTCCCGGCAGTCGGCGGGACCGTGGTGGTGATCGGGACGGGGCTCATCCAGCTGGCGCTGGGCCACACGGCCAGCGGCGTCTTCCTGCTGGTGTGGGGCGCGGCCGTGGTCTCGACGGTGGACACGATCGCCCGCCCCTGGCTGCTGCGCGGCGGGATGGAGCTGCACGGCGGGATCGTCTTCTTCGCGCTGATCGCAGGGATCGCCGCGTTCGGCCCGATCGGCGTCCTGCTCGGGCCGCTCACCGTCACGTTCCTCCTGGCGGTGGTCCGGATGTGGAGGCTCGGCCGCGAGCCCGCCGCGGAGCCTGGGCAGCCCCCTACTGCGGCTTGAAGGCCCGGAAGGCCAGCAGGGTCTCGGTCTCCCGGATGCCCGGGACCTTCTGCAGGACGTCGGGGATCAGGTCACCGAAGGCCTCGTAGCTCGGCGCGAAGAGCTTCACGAGCAGGTCCCACGAGCCGGTCACGGAGTGGACCTCGCTAACGCCGTCGAGCTCCATGATGGCGTTTGCAACATCCTCGAGACGCCCCAGCTCGCACTTCACCATCACGAACGCCGCCTTCATCGCGCCACCTCCGTGTGCAGGATCTCTATCACGACGCGGGACGCCAACGGGCGCGCCGGCGCGGGGCGCGCTACGCTCGGGTGATGGACGGCCGCTGCATCCTCCCCGGGGCCCTCGCGGGCGCGCTGCTGCTGGCGGCGCCGCCGCAGGCGGCCCACCGCCTCGCCACGTCCACGCCCCTGGAGACGCGGGGCGACCCGGCGTCGCTCACGCCGCTCCGCTCGGACGTCTACATGGGCGGTGGCGAGCTCCCGGTGCCGCCGGTCCTCTCGCCGCAGGTCTTCCCCGACCGCTACTCCGAGGTCGACGGGATCACGACGTTCCGGGGCGGCCCACTGCGCGACGGCGGCGCCTTCGGCGATCGCAGCGTCTCGCGGCGCTCGCTCGAGGTGGCGTGGACGTTCAAGACGGGGCCCGGGACCGCCAGGTGGGGCGGCGGCGCGGGCTGGACCGGCCAGCCCGTCATCGTCCGCTGGGGCGAGCCGGTCCGGCGCTCGATGCCGCTGCTGAACCGGCGCTCGGCGGGGAAGCAGCTCGTCGAGGTGATCCAGGGCTCTCTCGACGGCAACGTCTACTTCATCGATCTCGAGACCGGTCGCGCGACACGGCCTCCGCTGCGGACCGGCAACCCCATCAAGGGGAGCGTCTCGCTCGATCCCCGAGGGTGGCCGCTCCTCTTCGTCGGCCAGGGGATCCCCGGGAGACGCCCCATCGGCCTGCGCGCCTACTCCCTCATCACGCACGAGGAGCTGCTGTTCCTCCCGGGCCGGGACGGCGCGGCGCCGCGCGACTGGGGGGCGTTCGACGGCTCCGGGCTCGTGAACCGGGAGACCGACACGTTCCTGGTCGGCGGGGAGAACGGCATGGTCTACGCGGTGGAGCTGAACACCGACTACGACCCGCTCGCCTTCAGGCTCGCCCTCTCACCGCGCGTCGTGCGCTACCGCTTCAGCGACGCCGCGCAGGGCCGGCGCGGCATCGAGAACTCACTGGCGGTCTACCGGAACCTGGCCTTCTTCGCCGACAACGGGGGCACGGTCCAGGCGCTCGACCTCTCCACGCTTCGGCCCGCGTGGGCGCTCCACGTGGGGGACGACACCGACGCGAGCCTCGTCGTGGACGTCGAGGAGGGCGGCCCGGTGCTCTACACCGCGAGCGAGGTGGACGCGCAGGGGCTGAAGGGGCGGAGCCGCATCCGGAAGATCGATGGGCTGACGGGGCGCGTGCTCTGGGAGCAGGGGTTCGCCTGCCGCGGTGAGCAGGTCGGAGCGAAGACGGTGCAGGCAGGCGTGTTCGCGACGCCCCTCGTCGGCTCCGCGGATCTCGGGGACCGGATCGTGGTGACGCTCTCGCGCTGCCCGGAGCGGGGCGCGATGGTGGCGCTGGCTAAGGCGGACGGGCGCGAGCTCTGGCGGAGGCCGCTCCGCACCGACGCGTGGTCGACGCCGACCGCGATCCGGGATCTGGAGGCCGGGAGGAGCTGGATCCTCCAGGGAGACCGCGCCGGCCGGCTGCACCTCGTCGACGGCGCCGACGGCACCATCGCCCGGACGCTCAGGCTGGACGCCAACATCGAGGCGAGCCCGGCCGTCTTCGGTGACCTGGCGGTGGTGGGGACGCGGGGCGGGACGATCTACGGGATACGTATCCGGTAGGGGTCAGGCCTCCAGCAGCCCGTGGCACTTCTTGTACTTCTTGCCCGAGCCGCAGGGGCAGGGGTCGTTGCGCCCGACCTTGGGCTGCGCGCGGACCACCGTCTCCTGCTTCGCCGCCGGGGCGCCGTCGCCGCTGCCGCCGGCCTCCGCGTGGCTCTCGGTGATCCGCTGCATCGTGCGCCGCTGCAGCGCGATCCGCTTCTGCTCGATCTCCTCCGCCGACTCCTGCCTGACCAGCTGGAGCCGCAGGATCTGCCCGATGACCGCGCTCTTCACGCGCCAGGTCATCTGGACGAACATCTCGTAGCCCTCCTTCTTGTACTCCTGCTTCGGATCCTTCTGGCCGTAGGAGCGGAGCCCGATCCCCTGGCGAAGGTGATCCATCGAGAGCAGGTGGTCCTTCCAGAGCTGGTCGATCGACTGCAGGTAGAGGTACTGCTCGTAGCGCCGCAGCACGGGGACGCCGTCCGCGTCCTGGCCGAGCTCCTCCTCCTTGCGCAGGTACGCCTTCTCGACGACCGAGAAGACCTGCTCCTTGATCGCCTCGCGGGCGTCCTGCGCGCGGCCGGCCGGCGCCTGGAACTTCATGTCGACGCCGAACTGCTCCTTCACCTGCGAGGCCAGGGACTCCAGGTCCCAGTCGGCGAGCCGCTGGGGACAGGCGGCCTCCACCATGTCGATGACCAGGTCCTCGATCAGGTCCAGCACGTGGCTGCGCTCGTCCTCGAGCGTCCAGACTCGCTCCCGGCGCGTCTTGACGTGGGTCTTCGGATCCTCGTCGAACTCGACGACCGGGACGCCGGCCCCGAAGCCGAGCACCATGCGGCGCAGCGCGTAGATCGAGCGGCGCTGCTGGTTCATCACGTCGTCGTACTCGAGCGTGTTCTTGCGGATGTCGAAGTTGTGCGCCTCGACCTTCTTCTGCGCCCCCTCGATGGACTTGGTCAGCCAGGGGTGATCGATCTGCTCCCCCTCCTGCATGCCCAGGCGGGTCATGAGCCCCTGGATCCGCTCGGATCCGAAGATGCGCATGAGGTCGTCTTCGAGGGAGAGGAAGAAGATCGAGGAGCCCGGGTCGCCCTGCCGGCCGGCCCGACCGCGGAGCTGGTTGTCGATGCGACGCGACTCGTGCCGCTCGGTGCCCACGATGTGGAGCCCGCCGGCGCGGACCACCTCCTCGTGCTCGGCAGCGGTCTGCGCCACGAGCCGCTCGATCGTCTCGCGCAGCCGGCGATCCCAATCTTCGCGCCTGGCGACGAACTGCTCCTCGGTCTCGCCCTCCATCGGCGCGTCGGGCTGCGGCCCGACCTCGTGCCGGGCCATCATCTCCGGGTTGCCGCCGAGGATGATGTCGGTGCCGCGGCCGGCCATGTTGGTCGAGATCGTGACCGCGCCCTTCCGGCCGGCCTGCGCGACGATCTCGGCCTCGCGGGCGTGGTGCTTGGCGTTCAGGACGTTGTGCTGGATGCCGCGCTTCTTGAGGAGGGACGCGACGATCTCGCTCTTGGCGACCGACACGGTGCCGACGAGGACGGGCTGCCCCTTCTCGTTCCGCTTGCCGATCTCCTCGCAGATGGCGTCGAACTTCTCCCGCTCGCTGCGGTAGACGAAGTCCTCCGAGTCCTTGCGGATGTTCACCTTGTTGGTGGGGACGACGACGACGTCGCGGTTGTACGTCTTCGCGAACTCCTCCGCCTCGGTGTCGGCCGTGCCGGTCATGCCGGCCAGCTTCGAGTACATGCGGAAGTAGTTCTGGAAGGAGATCGTGGCGAGGGTCTGGTTCTCCGCCTCGATCTTGACCCCCTCCTTCGCCTCGACCGCCTGGTGGAGGCCGTCCGACCAGCGCCGGCCCGGCATGAGCCGGCCGGTGAACTCGTCGACGATGATGACCTCGCCCTCCTTGACGACGTAGTCCACCTCGTTCCGGTAGAGGTGGTGGGCGCGGAGCGCCTGCTCCACGTGGTGGAGCACCTCGATCGAGTCGGCGTCGTAGAGGTTCTGGACGGAGAGCTTCTTCTCCATCTTCTCCACGCCGGAGTCGGTCATGACGACCGTCCGGGCCTTCTCGTCGACGGTGAAGTCGACGTCGCGGATCATCGACGGGATGACCTGGTTGACCTTGTAGTAGAGGTCGGAGGACTCGTCCGACGGGCCCGAGATGATGAGCGGGGTGCGCGCCTCGTCGATGAGGATCGAGTCCACCTCGTCGACGATGGCGAAGTTCAGCTCGCGCTGGACGTAGTCCTGCAGCCTGAACTTCATGTTGTCGCGCAGGTAGTCGAAGCCGAACTCGTTGTTCTGGCCGTAGGTGACGTCGGCGCCGTAGGCGTCCTGCCGCTGCGCGTCGGTGAGGCCATGGAGCACGACGCCGGTCCGCATCCCGCAGAGCTTGAAGAGCCTCCCCATCCACTCGGAGTCGCGGCGGGCGAGGTAGTCGTTCACGGTGACGACGTGGACGCCGCGCCCGGCGAGGGCGTTGAGGTAGCTGGGGAGCGTCGCGACGAGGGTCTTCCCCTCGCCGGTCTTCATCTCGGCGATCCTGCCGGTGTGGAGGACCGCGCCGCCGAGGAGCTGGACGTCGAAGTGGCGCATCCCGAGGGCGCGCACGCTGGCCTCGCGCACCAGGGCGAAGGCCTCCGGCATCAGCTCGTCGAGCGGCCGCCCCTTCTGCTGGACCTGCTCCTTCCACTCGGCGGTGAGGCGCACGAAGTCCTCGTCGCGGAGCGCCTTCATCCGCGGCTCGAGCTCTGCGACGCGGGCGACCAGCGGCCGGAGCCGCTTGATCTCACGCTCGTTCTTGGTGCCGACGATCTTCTTCAGGACGTAGCCGAACATGGGAACCTCCCTCGACCGCGCCGGTGGGCGGTGCCGAGGCGACCTCGTGGTGCGCGACGCCGCGTGTGCAAGCCGCGGAGGCCGCGGCGAGCGGGCGCGTCACTCGAGGATGAACTTGCGGGGGTTCTGCGGGATTCCGTTGAGACGCACCTCGTAGTGGAGGTGCGGGCCCGTCGACCGACCGGTGTTCCCCACCGCCGCCACCTTCCCGCCGCGCTCGACGCGATCGCCGAGGTGGACGAAGATCTCCGAGAGGTGGCCGAAGCGGGTCTTCACGCCGTAGCCGTGGTCGATCACCAGCACCTTGCCGTAGCCGCCCTCCGTGCCGACGAAGACGACCGTGCCGCCCGAGGGGGCCGCCACGGGCTGTCCGTGCGGCGAGGCGATGTCGAGCCCCTCGTGCATCGAGCGGTCGCCGGCCCACGGGTCGGTCCGCACGCCGAACTCGCTGGTCGTCCAGCCGTGCACCGGCCAGATCGTCGGCGTGGAGGCGAGGAGCGCCTGCTGGTCGTCGAAGTACTCCTGGAGCTGGCGCAGGCTCGCCTCCTGCCGGGTGGCGTCACCCTCGAGGGACCTGAGCCGGCCCGGCAGGGCCGTCAGCGGAGCCTGGGCCGCGGGCGCAGGGCCCGGGACGGACGAGACGTCCGGATCCGGAGCGCCGACGGGGCCGATGGCGAGGTTCCGCTCCGGGTCCTGGAGCTGCGAGACCGCCGTGCGGAGCTTCGCGTCGAAGCGCTCCACCCGGTCGAGCGTCGCGGTGATGTGGGCGACCTTCTCCTGGACGAGCTGCATCTGCGCCCGGAGCTGGTTGTTCTCCTCCTTGAGCACCATGTTCTCGCCGGAGGCGCCGAGGAGCGTGAAGTAATGAACGAGCGAGACGAGGCCGATCAGCGCCACCGCGGCGGCCGCGTAGCCGCCGTTCATGAGCCACCGCCGCGGTAGCCGGAACTTCCGGACCGCCTGCGAGTGGTCGCTGACCACTATCAACGTGAAGACCTGCGACTTCGGAGGCGTCGCCATCCCGTTCCCGTGTCTGAGAAGCCCCTGGAGTCCGACCGCGAACGGCGTCATGCCGCACCGCGCCCCGGGACCCCCGGGTAATCAAGCTCCCCCGATACTAGACCGCGGGAGTCCCTGTCAAGAAAGGCATTTCTGCCTCTATGACCCCAAAGGACTATTCACTCGCGGGCGTAGCCGGGGGCCCCTCCGCGGCGGACTGACGCGGCGCCTCCACGCGGGCCAGGATGACGGTGATGTTGTCGTCTCCGCCGCGCTCGTTGGCGAGCGCCACGAGCCGCTCGGCCGCCTCGACGAGCGGGGCCGAGTCGGCGATCGAGAGGATCTCGCCGTCCTCGACCATGTTCGAGAGGCCGTCGCAGCAGACCACGAAGCGGTCGCCCTCCTGGAGCTCTATCCCCATGAGATCGACCGCCACCGTCCGCTCGAAGCCGACCGACCGCGTGATGATGTTCTTGAACCGGCTGGTGCGCGCCTCCTCGGGGCTGATCGCGCCCGCCTTGATCTGCTCGTTGACGAGCGAGTGGTCCTCGGAGACCTGGTAGATCTTCTCCTCGCGCAGGAGGTAGCAGCGGCTGTCCCCGACGTGTGCGACGAAGGCGTGGCTGCCGTCCATGAGGGCGGCGGTGACCGTCGTCCCCATCCCCGTCAGCTCCGGGTCTTCCTGGGCCGCCTCGAAGATCGCGGCGCTGGCAGCCTCGACGGCGTGCCGCATCACGTCAGGCAGCGGGCTGTCCTCGATGGTGCTCGGCCGCTCGAAGGCGCCGCCCTTCGACTCGCGTGCGGCGCGGACCTCGCGCTGGATGGTCTCCACGGCGAGCCTGGAGGCGTGCTCGCCGCCGGCGTGGCCGCCCATCCCGTCTGCCACCACCAGGAGGCCAAGATCGAGATCGACGAGGAACGAGTCCTCGTTGTGGTCGCGCCGCATCCCGACGTCACTGACGCCATGCGCCGAGATCTGGAAAGCCCCACTGCCCGCCACGGTGGCGCAGCCTAACCTCGCGGTCCTCCAAGGGTCAACGAAAGCTTGGTCAACTTGCAGCGATGGTTCTGCGCGCTGCCGCGCGGCTTGGCGCGGTGCGGCGTGCGCCCGAGGGAGCGGGCGCGCGCGCGGCGTCGATGAGCGACCCCGCGTGCTCCAGCGCCGAAGCGGTCACCGTGGCCCCCGCCAGCATTCTTGCCAGCTCGCCGCGGCGCTCCCCTTCCGACAGCGGAATGACCTCGGCGCTGGTCCGACCGTCGGTCACCCGCTTCTCGACCCGGTGGTGTCGCTCGGCGAAGGCCGCCACCTGCGGCAGGTGCGTGACGCAGATCACCTGGCGCCCCTGGGCGACGTCGGCGAGCGTCCGCCCCATGGCCTCGGCCACGGCCCCACCGATACCGCTGTCCACCTCGTCGAACACATAGGTGCTGACGGGGTCGCGGCGCGCGATCACACGCTTCACCGCGAGCAGGACGCGAGAGAGCTCACCCCCGGACGCGATCCTGGCGAGCGGGCGGGGGGATTCGCCGGGGTTCGGGGCGATGAGCAGCTCGGCGCGCTCCGCCCCTCCGGCCGCGAGCCGCGCGCCGTCCACCTCGACGGCTCCGTCCGGTGTCGTGAAGGCCACCTCCAGCCGACAGCGCCCCATCGCGAGCCCCGTGAGCTCACCCGCCACCCCTGCGGCGAACCGCTTTGCGGCTGCGGCGCGGGCCTTCGTCAGCTCGCGCGCCAGGGCGATCGCAGCGGCCGAGGCGGCCGCGATCTCGGTCGCCAGCGACTCCAGCCGCTCGCCCCCGCCCTGGAGCGCGGCCAGCTCGGCGGTCATGCTGGCCCGGGCATCGACGGCCGACTCCAGGGAACCGCCGTGCTTGCGGGCGATGGCCTTGAGCGCGTCCAGCCGATCCAGGACGGACTGGAGTCGCTCGGGGTCACCGCCCAGGCCGTCTGCGTAGCGGGAGAGCTCGCGCCCCGCCTCGTCGATCTCGGCCGCCGCGGAGCGGAGGAGCGCCGCAGGGCCTTCAAGCCGGGGATCCAGCAGCACGGCGTCGACGATGGCGCGGAGCGCCAGCCCAACGCGCTCGCCCGCGCTCCCCTCCTCACCGTAGACGTGTCCCTCGGCCGCGCGCGCCGCCTCCCGCAGCTTCTCGGCGCTGGCGAGCACGCGCCGCTCGCCCTCGAGGGCGGCGTCCTCCCCCGGCCCCGGGTCGACGGTGTCGAGCTCCCGGAGCTGGAACGCGAGGTAGTCGGCGCGACGGGCCCGCTCGCCTGCGTCGATCCGGAGCACGTCCCGCTCACGGAGGAGCGCCGCGAGGGCACCGAAGGCGGCACGGTAGCGCCCGAGGAGCGCTGGGCGATCGCCATCCGGCTGGTCAGTCCCGGCGAAGGCGTCCACGAGGTCGAGGTGGGTCGAAGCGTCGAGGAGCGAGACGTGCTCGTGCTGGCCGGTGACGTCGACGACCCCCCGGAGGGCCTGCTCCAGCATCGAGACGGTACAGAGGACGCCGTTGACGAAGGCGCGCCCCTTCCCGCCCCGCGCAGCGACGCGGCGGACGAGCAGCTCCGCCGTCTCGCCACCCGCGGGCGGCGGAACGCCGGCCGCCTCGAGCCGCGCGAAGACCGGGTGGTTCGCGGGCAGCTCGAACAGGGCCTCGACGACCGCCTCCTCGGCGCCGTCGCGCAGCACGTCGGCGCTCATGCGGCCGCCAAGGACCAGGTGCAGCGCGTTGACCAGCAGCGACTTGCCGGCGCCGGTCTCACCGGTGAGGACGTTCAGGCCGGGGCCGAAGCGGACCTCGACCTGGTCGACGATCGCGAAGCCGCCGATACGCAGGAGGGTGAGCATGCAGCGAGTCTTGCACCGCCCCCTGACACTGCGCAAGTTTTCAGTGGTGGGTGTGTTCAGCTCTTCTCTGCGACGCGCATCGAGATCGTCCGCGAGCGTCCGGAGCGTCGACCCGCTGAACGGGAAGTAGGAGCAGCCCTTCGCCGTCGCGCAGAACCCGGCGACCACCACGCCGGGTCCGGTGAGGACGAACGCCGGAAACGCGCGCGCGGCGCGGTGCAGCTCGGGCTCGAGGGCGCGTGGGACGGAGCTCATCGCTCATGAATGTAAGGCGCCACTTTAAGATACTCACGTGCGTTGCATGATTACTCTTCAATCACTACGATTGGAACTGACTCACCCTGAAGGAGCGCCGATGACCACCAAGGTCCTGACCGCACACGTCCCCCTCGCGCTGGCGAAGAAGGTGGACGAGCTGGCCGCCCGCACCGAGCGCTCACGCGGCTGGATCGTGAAGCAGGCGCTCGCGGCCTGGATCGACGAGGAGGAGCGGCGCCACCAGCTAACGCTGGAGGCGCTCGCGGACGTGGACGCTGGCCGGGTCGTTGCGCACGAGGCAGTCGCCGCCTGGGCGGAGCAGCCCACGGCGAGACGTCCTCGGAAGGCGCCTCGCCGGTGAAGGTCACCTGGACCGAGAAGGCCGCCGAAGACCTCGCCCGCCTCCACGAGTTCCTGGCTCCAGCGGACGGCCGCGCCGCGACGGCCGCGATCCAGGCGCTCGTCCGGGCCGGCGGCCGGCTCGCGGAGCTGCCTCGGATCGGCGAGAAGCTGGAGCGCTACGAACCGCGAGAGGTCCGCCGCCTGATCGTCGCGGGCTACGAGCTCCGGTACGAGGTGACGGGCTCCGACCTCATCGTCCTGCGCGTGTGGCATTCGCGGGAGGAGCGGTAGGGCGCGGCGGCGACGTGGGGCGCCTCTCCATCGCCCCTACCGTTCCCCCCACCGCAGCTTCTTCCGGAGGATGCCGAAGAAGTCGATGTTGGGGTTGTTCACGAGCAGGACCTGGTTGGCCGACTGCTTCACCTGCACCCGGTCCCCGCGCTCCAGCGGGAGCCCCTTCTGGCCGTCCAGCGACAGGAACACCTGGCTGTCGTTGATCAGGAAGATCTCGATGTCCTCGTCGTCCGGCAGCACCAGCGGCCGTTGCGTGAGCGTGTGCGGGCAGACGGGCGCCACGATCAGCCCCCGCATCGTCGGCAGCAGGATTGGCCCATTGGCCGCGAGCGAATACGCGGTCGAGCCGGTCGGGGTCGCGATGATGATGCCGTCCGCCTTGTAGGTGGTCACGTAGGCGCCCGACATGCGCGTGTCGAGCTCGCACATCGGCGCGAGGGCGTCCTTGTGGATGACGACGTCGTTCAGCACCTCACCGTCCAGCACCGGGGACTCGGCGCCCACCCGGTGCAGGTGGACGTGGAGCTTGAACCGCCGCGACATCGTCGCCTTCCCGGCGAGGATGTGATCGAGGACCGGGTACATCTCGCTCTGCGGCACCTCGGTCATGAAGCCGAGGCTCCCCATGTTGATCCCCATGATCGGGGCGGGGCGGCCGTGCAGGAGGGAGGCCGCGTGGATCAAGGTGCCGTCGCCGCCGAGCACGACCACCAGGTCGGCGCCGGCGCCGATCCCGGGCTCGTCGGTGAGCACCTCGAGCCCCTTCTGCTTCAGGAACTGCTCGACGTACGGCACCGTCTCGGCCGCCTCGGCGCTCTTCTTCTTGTGGACGATCCCGACGCGCCTCGGAACCGGGCAGGGTTGGCTGGCCATGGAGAGGCTACTATACCGACTCCGTGGACCTCTTCGATCGCGCAGTCGAGCAGGACGACTCTAGCAAGCCGCTCGCGGAGCGGATGCGCCCCCGCTCCCTCGAGGACTTCGTGGGGCAGGAGCACGTCCTCGGCCCGGGGACTGCGCTGCGGCGCGCGATCGAGGCGGACCAGGTCGGGTCGCTCCTCCTGTGGGGCCCGCCAGGGACCGGCAAGACGACGCTCGCCCGGCTCGTCGCCCGGCGGACCGGCTCCGAGTTCGTCGCCTTCAGCGCGGTGCTCGGCGGCGTGAAGGAGATCCGCGAGATCGTCGCGGCCGCGAAGGATCGGCGCCGGATGCACCGCAAGAGGACGATCCTCTTCGTCGACGAGATCCACCGCTTCACGCGCGCGCAGCAGGACGCGTTCCTGCCGCACGTCGAGGACGGCACCATCACGCTCATCGGCGCCACGACCGAGAACCCGTCCTTCGAGGTGAACGCCGCGCTCCTCTCACGCTGCCGCGTGGTGACGCTCCGCGCGCTCACTGAGGAGGAGGTCGGCGCGATGCTCGACCGGGCCGTCTCGGCACCGAGCGGGCTGAAGGGCGAGGTGTCGCTCTCCGCCGAGGCGCGCGAGGCGCTCGCGCGCTACGCCTACGGCGACGGCCGCCGCGCGCTCAACGCCGTGGAGGTCGCCGCGGCGGCGGTGAAGCTCGCCGGCCGCACGTCGATCGAGCGGGCCGACGCCGAGGACGCACTGCAGCAGAAGACGCTCCTCTACGACAAGGCGGGCGAGGAGCACTACAACGTCGTCTCCGCCTTCATCAAGTCGCTGCGCGGCAGCAATCCGGACGCCGCGGTCTACTACATGGTCCGGATGCTGGAGGGCGGCGAGGAGCCGCGCTTCGTCCTCCGCCGGATGGTCATCTTCGCGAGCGAGGACGTGGGCAACGCCGACCCCGGGGCGCTCCAGGTGGCGGTGGCGGCCCTCCAGGCGCTGGAGCTGGTGGGGCTGCCGGAGGCGGTCCTGCCGATGTCCCAGGCGGCCATCTACCTGGCGCTCGCGCCCAAGTCGAACGCCGCGCTGACCGCCTACGCCAACGCGCGCCGCCTCGTCGGAGAGCGCGGGCCGCTCCCCGTGCCGCTCAAGCTCCGCAACGCCCCGACCAGCATGATGAAGGGGATGGGCTACGGCGGCGGCTACAAGTACCCGCACGACTTCGAGGGCAGCTACGTCGTCGAGGAGTACCTGCCCGACGCGCTGCGCGGGGAGCGGATCGTCAAGCTCTCCGAGAACGGGCTGGAGAAGGCGCTGGGAGAGCGCTGGAAGGCGCTTCGGGAGAAGCTCGGAAGGTGATCCTCTACCTCCACGGCTTCGCCTCGGGCCCCGGCTCGGCCAAGGCGGTCGACCTCGCCGGGCGCTTCGCCGCGATCGGCAGGGAGCTCGTCGCCGCCGACCTCACGCCTGGCCCGCTCGGGTTCGAGCGCTCGACGCCCACGTCGATGCTCGCCGTCGTCCGGGGGCTGCTCGACCCCGCGAGTCCGCCGCACGCGCTCATCGGCAGCTCGCTGGGAGGCTGGCTCTCGGCCCTGACGGCGGCGCAGGACGCGACCGTCGAGCGGCTCGTCCTCCTCGCGCCGGCCTTCGGCCTCGTGGAGCGCTGGACCGGACGGCTCGGCCCTCGCCAGCTGGAGGAGTGGAAGCGCGACGGCCTGGAGGTGGAGCACCACGCGACCGGGACGCGGCGCCGGATCGACTACGCGTTCGTCGAGGACGCCGGCCGCTTCCCAGCGTACCCGGCGGTCGCCGTCCCCACGCTCGTCATCGCCGGGCGGCAGGACGAGCTGGTCCCGCTCGCGGACGTCGAGCGCTGGGTCGCGCAGACGCCGAGCGCGGGGCTCGTCGTCCTCGACGACGGCCACGGGCTGGAGCGGTCTTACGCGCGGATCTTCGAGGAGGCGCGCGCGTTCCTGGGGTGAGGGGTGGCTGGGTTCCTCCCGCGACGAGGGAGACGTGACCGGGGCTCAGCGCCGCCGGCCGACTCGCAGCTTCTGGTAGGCGTCGAAGCGCGCCGCCTTGTGCTTCCGGTTGCGGTCGCCCGCCGGCGTCGTGTACTGCCGCTGCGTTCGCGCCGACAGGAAGGTCGCCGGGCGGCCGTACCAGGTGACCTGGAGCCCCGCGCGCACGAGCGGGCGGAAGGCGACCTGGGTCGCGGCGGTCGCCGCGCTCTTCACCAGCGTCCGCGCGCCGAACTCCATGAGGCCACCGATCCCGCCCCCACGGGCGGCCGTCGCCGCGCCCGCGGCGACCTGGGCGGCGAGCTGGAGCTGGGCCGCCTCGAGCGTCCGGTCGTCCTCGGCGAGGGCTGAAGTGCCGAGCACGTCGCCCATGCTCGCGACGAGCCCGCGGGTGTGGGCGAGCTGCGCGATGGCGAGGGGCTCGGTCCCCTGATCGACCCAACCCATCGCCTCGCTCAGGCCCCAGGCGGCCTCGGCGCGGCCGGCGAGCTCGAGCACCCAGCGGTCATCGCCGCCGCCGGTGCCGCGCAAGCGCGGCTTGCACGCCACGCCGAACCTCGTCCGCTGAGCCATGTCCGAGCCGACGACCGAGATCGGCAGTGACTGCGCCTCCGCACGGAGGGCGCGCAGGCGGAGCACGATGAAGCGCTCCTGATCGTGCGGCACCGCCCCCAGGCGCACCCACAGCCGGCCGGACTCCAGGTAGTAGTCCTGCCCGAGGACGTCCTCGACCGAGTACCCGGGAGGCGGCGCGACCTGCACCACGGTGTCCCGCGCCGCCACGCCGAGCATGTCGGCCGCCTCGCGCTGGAAGACGGCCGGGATGTCGTCCGCGGTCGCGACGTAGTGGTAGCTGCCGCCGCCGGCGTCGGCGATGGCCTGCATCAGCAGCTCGTCGTGCTCCGGACCGAAGCCGACGGACGTGATGCCGACGCCGCGCTCCGCCGCGGACGCGGCGAGCGACGCGAGCTGCGTCCGGTCGGTGATCCCGCGGTTGGGCTGGCCGTCGCTCAGCAGCACGACGTGGTTGACCTGCCAGCCGTCGATGTGGCTCCAGACGTCGAAGAGCCCCGCGAGCAGGCCGGCCGAGAGGTGGGTCATCCCGCCATGCCCCAGCGCGCGGATCGCGGCGACCGACGCCTGCCGGCTCGACGCGTCGATGACGACCGGCGCGACCGGCTCGAAGACGCCGTCCGAGAAGACCACGACCGAGAGCCGGTCGCCGTCCCTGAGCCGTCCGACGAAGGCCTCCGCCGCGAGCAGCATGTTCTGGAAGGGCCGTCCCCGCATGGAGCCGGAGCGGTCCAGCACGAGCGACACGTTGAGCGGCGCGATGGCCGCTCGTGGCGCACGCCCCCGCACCCGGACGGCGGCGTAGATCTCGCCCCCCGCGAGCCGCGGGCTCACGCCGCACTCGACCTCGACGGCCGCCTGGGCCGGATCGCCGAAGGTCGGCTCCCGCCACTCGGCGGCAGGAGCCCTCGCGAAGACCTCTTCCGGCGTCAGGGTCTCGAGGTGAAGGGTCACCGGGAGGCGCTGCCCCCCCGCGCAGCCGGCGCCGGCTGCAGCCAGCGCGCAGAGGGAGAGCGCGGCGCGGCGCAGCGTCATACCGGCACCCCGGCCTGCTCCTCGCCCGCGTCGTCGTCGTCTCCCTCGATGTCGGTCCGGTACTTCCGCAGGACGCGCTTGAAGTTGGAGCGGTCCATCCCGGCCTTGCGCGCGGCGGCGGAGATGTTGTTGTCGCAGACCTTCATCAGGGCGTCGACGTACCCCTTCTCGAAGCGACGGAGCGCCTGCTCCTTGGCCGCCGCGTAGGACTGGGTCAGCCACGCCGCCTCCTCCCCGCCCACCGGCGCCTCGCGCACGAGCGGCGCGGAGCGCCCGGTCACGGCGGGCGGGAGGTCGGCCGGCGTGATCGACTCGCCGCGGCAGAGCACCACCGCGCGCTCGATCGCGTTCTCCAGCTCGCGCACGTTGCCAGGCCAGCGGTACCCGGAGAGCAGGTCGATCGCCTCCTGAGAGAGGGCCTTGACCTTCTTGCCGAGCCGCTCCGAGTAGCGCCGCAGGAAGTGGTAGCCGAGCAGCGGGACGTCCTCCACGCGCTCGCGAAGCGCCGGCAGCTGCACGTTGATCACGTTGAGCCGGTAGAAGAGATCCTCGCGGAACCTGCCGCTCTTCACCAGCTTCGGCAGGTCGCGGTGGGTGGCCGCGATCACCCGGACGTCCACGTGGATGGCGTCGGCCGCCCCGACCCGCTTGAACTCGCCCTCCTGCAGCACGCGCAGGAGCCTGACCTGCGTGGCCGGCGGGATGTCGCCGATCTCGTCGAGGAAGATCGTCCCTCCGTCGGCCGCGTCGAAGAGCCCCTTGGAGTCGCGCTGGGCGCCGGTGAAGGAGCCCTTCACGTGGCCGAAGAGCTCGCTCTCCAGGAGGGTCTCGGTCAGCGCGCCGCAGTTCAGCGCGACGAACGGGTGGGTCTTCCGCGGGCTCCGCGCGTGGAGCGCCCGCGCCACCAGCTCCTTGCCCGTCCCCGACTCGCCCGTCACGAGCACGGTGGCCGCGCTGTAGGCCACCGCGTCGACCATCCTGGTCACCTCGCGCATGGCGGCCGAGTTGCCGACCAGCCCGTCGGCGACGGCGCCCGTCCGCTCGCGCAGCTGCGTCTCGAGCTGCCGGTTCCGGTCTGCGAGCGCCTTCCGCTCGGCGGCCTTGGCCACCGACCGCACGACCAGCTCGACGTCGTCGAAGGGCTTGGTCAGGTAGTCGTAGGCCCCCATCCTCACCGCCTGGAGGGCAGTCTCCACCGTGGCGTGGCCGGTCATGATGATGACCTCCACCTCGGGGCGCCGGTGCTTCACCGAGTTGAGCAGCTCGAGGCCGGAGAGCTGGGGCATCTTGATGTCGAAGAGCGCGACGTCGAAGTCCTCGGCCGCGAGCCGCTGGAGCGCGGTGATCGGGTTGTCGAGCGCGACGACCGAGTGTCCGGCGCGCTTGAGCAGCGCCTCGAGCGCCTTGAGCAGCGCGGGCTCGTCGTCGACGACGAGCACGTTGACGGGTCTCTCTGCGGGCTGCTGGTCCATTGTCGTCCTCCCCTGCTTCAGGGCTCCGCCGGCGCCGCCGGCAGCTCGACCGAGAAGGCTGCGCCCATCCCCGGCGCGTTCTCCGCCACGATGCTGCCGCCGTTCTCCTCGGCGATCTGGTAGCAGATCGAGAGGCCGAGCCCGGTGCCCTGCCCTTCCGGCTTCGTCGTGAAGAACGGCTCGAAGATCCGCTTCGCGACCTCGGGGGCGATCCCCTCCCCGTCGTCCGTCACGCTGAACCGCACCCGCCCCGGCCCGGCCGGGCCGGTCCCGACCAGGATCCGTCCGCCCCCTGGCATCGCCTGGATCGCGTTGACCACGAGGTTGACCACGATCTGCTGGAGCTGGTTGGCGTTGCCGATCGCGATGGCCGGCTGGTAGTCGCGGATGACGTCGTACTTCTTCTCCTTGAGCTGCGACAGCAGGAGGAAGAGCGCGTCGTCGCAGACGACGCCCAGATCGACCCGCCCCCGCTCCTCGGGCTTCGGCCGGCGCGAGAACCTCAGCAGCGACTCGACGATGCGCTTCGCCCGGAGTGCGGCGTCCTGGATGAGCCGCAGGCTCTCCTTGTCGTCCGCGCTCCGGCTCCCCTCGCGCGCCATCATCTGGGCGAAGGCGAGGATGCCGCCGAGGGGGTTGTTGATCTCGTGCGCGACGCCGCCAGCGAGCTGCCCGACCGCCGCCATCTTCTCGGCGTGGAAGAGCCTGCGCCCCACCTCGCGCTCGTCGGTCACGTCCTTGAAGGTCACGACCGCCGCCAGCTCGGTCTCGTAGTCGAGCGGGAAGCTGCGCAGGAGCCAGGTGCGGTCGCCGAAGACGACCTCGCGCTCGGCCGGGCCGCCGAGCGCCATCGCACACCGGGCCGGGCACGGGAGCGTCCCGTAGGCGTGCTCGGCGCAGCGCAGCCCCGAGAGCTCCGTCGGCGCGACGCCCGCTGCGCGCGCGAAGGCCGTGTTCGAGCGGACGACCTCGCACCCGCCGACGCGGAGGATCGCCAGCGGATCGCCGATGGCGTCGAAGCTGGCGCGCCACTCCTCCGCCGCCCGGACGAGCGCCGCAGAGCGCTGCGCGAGCCGGTTGTCGAGGTCGCGGTTCAGCCGCTCGAGCTCGTCGTTCCGTTCGGCGACGAGCCGCTGCAGCCTGTGGTTCTCCTCGACGATCCAGTACTGGTCGACCGCGCTCTGTATGGTCGCGAGGAGGTGCGAGTCGTCCCAGGGCTTCCAGATGAAGCGGAAGATCTCCGCCTGGTTGACCGCCTCCTCGATCGCGGTCGAGTCCGCCTGGCCGGTCAGCAGGACGCGCTGGATGGACGGCCACCGCTCCTTGACCACCCGCAGGAACTCGACGCCCGACATGCCGGGCATCCGGTAGTCCGAGACGACGGCGTGGATCGCCTCCCGCCCGAGGATGGCGAGCCCCTCCTGCCCGTCGGTGGCGAGGATCACCTTCCCGTGGAACCGCCCCCGCAGGATGCGCGCGAGCGTGCGCCGCACGTGCTCGTCGTCGTCGACGACCAGCACCGTCGACTCCGGCCGGGAGTGATGCCGGTCAGCCCCGATTTTGGCCCCCACCGATTCCATGACCAAGGAAAGCCCCGGGTTGCACTCGCGGAACCAGCCTGCGCCCGCCTGTCGGGCCGCGTTTTCAGCCGTTTGAAGGAAAGGGCCACCGGGTCCGCGCGGACCCGGTTCATACTACACCCGTAGACGCCGGTCTGGGACCCACCCGGAGGAGGCCCGAGAGGGTCGCGGCGTCAGGACTGGCCGGCGTCGTACCGATAGTTCTGCGCCTGGTACAGGCAGATCGAGTTCCGGCCCGAGCGCTTCGCCTGGTAGAGCGCCTCGTCGGCGAACTTCACCAGCAGCTCCGAGGAGGTGATGTCCTTGGACGGGAAGAAGGCGACGCCGATCGAGACCGTGATGCGCAGCTCGATCGGCGGCGAGGCCCCCGGTCCCTCGCCGAGCGCGTGGCGGAAGGTCTTCTCCCCGATGGCGCGCCAGATCCGCTCCGCGACGGCGAGCGCCCCCTGCACGTGGGTCTTCGGGAGGATGACCGCGAACTCCTCGCCGCCATAGCGCGCCGGGATGTCGGGATCCCTCAGGGAGCCGCGCAGCAGGTCGGCCGCCTCGCGCAGGACCAGGTCGCCCGCCTGATGGCCGTACCTGTCGTTGACGCGCTTGAAGTGGTCGAGGTCGAGCATGATCAGCGACACGGGATCCGTGTAGCGCTGGGCGCGCCCGAACTCCTCCTGGAGCCGCTCGTCGAAGAACCGCCGGTTCTTGAGGCCGGTGAGCCCGTCGGTGATCGACTGCTCCTCCAGCTTCCTCTGCACTGTGTGCAGCTCGTCCTGCAGCCGCTTGATCCGCAGCATCGCCGCGCAGCGCGCCAGCAGCTCCGCCTCGGCGAACGGCTTGGCGAGGAAGTCGTCGGCCCCGATCCGGAGCCCCGCCACCTTGCTGTCCAGGTCGGCCTTCACCGACAGGATGATGACGGGGATGAAGTCGTTGGCGCGCGCCTTGATGATCCGGAGCACCTCGAGCCCGTCCATGTCGGGCAGCACCATGTCGAGCAGCACGAGATCGGGAGGCTCGGTCCGGACCTTGCGGATCGCCTCCTTCCCGTCGGCCGCGGTGCGGACGTCGAAGCCCTCCCTGACCAGCACGTCGTGGATCCAGTCGAGCTGGGTCTTCGAGTCGTCGACGACGAGGATCTTCTGGCGGTCGGCCATTCGGGCAGGTGAGGCGATGATCGTCTGCGCGCCCCGCCGCGTCAACGCAGCGCCGCCGCGACGTCTTCGGGCACGACCGGCGCGAGCCCACCTCCGCCCAGGATGTTGACGATGGGCGACGACGCCGCCCGCACCACGGACCCGGACGGTGGTCGCGGCCCGAGGCCGCAGTAGGTCGAGAGATCCCGGTAGAGGACGCCGCGCGTGATGCCCTCCGGCGTCACGCGCGTGGCCTCCCCGCGCCGCGCGAAGATCCGCTCCTGCGCCACGAAGCCGCCGCCGCGCCCGTCTCCCAGCGCCGCGTCGACGATCCCGGGCCAGGCCGCGGGATCCGCCTCCGCCCCAAGGTGGACGCTCTTGCCCCCGTAATCCCAGCTCCGCTTGAGGACCCAGCGCTCGCGCTCCGCCTTGACCCGGGCGGCGAGCTGGCCGTCGAGCCGCCGCGTCACGGGCAGGCGCGCCGCCGCGGCCCGCTCGTCGGGGGTCAGGCCCGCGCGTCCGGCCAGCGCGTGGTCCTCCGCGCACTCGGAGAGGCGCGCGAAGAGCGCCTTCGCCTCCAGCAGCCCGTTGACGGGGTTGGCGATGGGGTAGCGTCCGGGATCGCGCAGGGCGCGGGCGAACGGCGCCTCGGGCGCCACGCGGTGCGCCCAGACGTGCCGGTAGAGCACGCCCCACTCCTCGGGCACGCAGCCGTCCGGCAGCAGGTTCTCGGCCCGGTGCCCCATCTGGCGGAAGTGCTCCGCGAGCCGCCGGAGCTCGCCGATCTGCGCGTCGCCCGGGCGCGCCACCAGCGCGATGGATGGCCGGGTGCCGGCTCCGCCGCGCGAGCGGTGGAAGTCGACGAGCGCGACGCGCAGGTTCTCCATGTGGCTTCCGCAAGCGGCGACGAGCGCCTCGCGCTCCCTCGGCGCGAGCCCCCTGGCCCGCCCCGCGGCACGCAGCCAGGAGTGGCTCGCGAGGTCGGCGTAGGCGGGCATCGCCGGGATCGTGGCGTTCAGCTCCAGCGCGCGTGGGGCCCCGCCCGCCTCCGGCACGAGGAAGTCGACGCGCGCGACCATCGCGGGCTGCGGGGCCTCGGTGAAGAGCCTCGACATCGCCTCGGCCTCGAGGCCGCCGAACGGACCGAGGAGCGCCTCCCGGTCGCGCGCGTCGCCGTGGTCGAGGAGCGCCTTCGCGAGCTTCACGGAGCCCGAGAGGATCAGCCGCGCCTCCAGGGCCGCCGCGGCGAGCGCCGCGCGCGGCATGACCTCGGGCTCGGCCACCAGCGGGATGGGGACGATCGACCCGTCCGGCTTCGTGACCGTCATGCCCCCCGCCCACGCGAGCCGAGCCGCCTCGCGCCCAACCTCCGCCAGCTGCTCCCCCTCGAAGATGGGCTCCATCGTCTCCGCCTCCAGGCGTTGTCGCGCCGCGCGCGCGGTGATAGCACCACGGTCGTGACGAAGATCTACACGAAGACCGGGGACGCCGGCCAAACGGGGCTCGTGGGGGGCGCCCGCGTCCCCAAGTCGGACGCGAGGGTCGCGGCGTACGGCGACGTGGACGAGCTCTCGTCGGCGATCGGCCTCGCCCGCTCGTTCCTCGAGGACGCCGACCTCGACGGCGTCCTCGCGCAGGTGCAGCGGGATCTGGTCCCCGCCGCCGCGGAGCTGGCGACCCCCGCCGGGGCGTCGGGCAGGACCGCCTCGGTGGCCCCTGCCGCGATCGAGCGGCTGGAGGGGACGATCGACCTCTGGGAGTCGGAGCTGCCCAGGCTCGACCGCTTCATCCTCCCCGCGGGGACTCGCGGCGCCGGCGCGCTCCACGTCGCGCGCGCCGTCTGCCGGCGCGCCGAGCGCCATGCCCTCGCGGTGCCGGGCGGGGCGCCGCCGCTCGTGCTTGCATATCTCAACCGGCTCTCGGACCTGCTCTTCGTGGCGGCGAGGGTGGCGAACGCCAGGGCGGGGCGGGCGGACGAGAGCTGAGATACCCTCTCTCCATGCCCCCTCCCCGCCCCGTCGCCCTCGTCACCGGCGCTGGCGTCCGCGTCGGCAGCGCCATCGCGCGCCACCTCGCGAAGCGCGGCTACCTCGTCGTCGGCCACTACCGCAGCCACGTGCCGCGAGGCGTCGACGCGTCGATCCAGGCCGACCTCGCGCTCGCCGACGGCCCCGCCACGCTGGCGGCGGCGTTCCGGCGGGAGTTCAAGCGGCTGGACCTGCTCGTCAACTCCGCCGCCGGCTTCGAGGAGCGACGGCTCGAGGAGATCGACGCGGCCTCCTTCGACGAGCAGATGGACCTCAACGCCCGCGCGCCGCTGCTCCTGATCCGGGCGCTCCTGCCGCTGCTCCGGAAGTCGGCCGGCTCGGTCGTCAACATCGTCGACGTCGGCGGCGGACTGGTCCCCTGGCGGCGCTACGCCGCCTACGCCGCCTCGAAGGCGGCGCTGGCGCGGATCACCGAGTGCCTCGCGCTGGAGCTGGCGCCCAGGGTCCGCGTGAACGCGGTCCTCCCCGGCGCGGCCCTCTTCCCGAAGGACTGGCCGCCCGCGAAGGTCCGCTACCACGTCAGCAGGATCCCCCTCATGCGGGCCGGCACGCCCGAGGACGTCGCGCGCGCCGTCTCGTTCCTCGCGGAGGCGGCGTTCGTGACGGGTGCGCTGCTGCCGGTCGATGGCGGACGGCACCTGTCTGGGAGGCAGTGATGGCGCGATCGGCGAGGGACGGCGGGCGGACGGTCGTGGCGGCGCTGGCGCTCGGCTGCGCGATGGGCTGCGTCATCGTGCAGTCCCGGAACGACACGGGACCGATCCGCGACCGCACCGACCCGGCGCAGGGCATGGTCGTCGGCAACCTCCGGTTTCCCGGGCAGGAGATTCAGGGCGTCCTCCTCTACGAGGAGGGGACGAGCTACTGGGGCCTGGAGCCGCGGTCGCCGCGCGCCCACGTCTATCCGAACGGTGACTTCGTCTTCGAGAACCTGAAGCCGACGGCCTATCGGCTCCTCATCTTCTACTCGCGCGGCGTCACGTACCTGCTGATGACGCACGACAACAAGGACGACCCGCGCTTCCGGTTCGAGGTGCGCCCCGGCGAGATCACCCACGTCGGCGCGTTCGTCACGAGCGCCGACGGCATCTTCGTCTCGCGGGCGGAGAGCCCAACGTCCCGGGAGATCCTGAACGGGCTCCTCTCGGTCGTGAAGGGGACGTACTGGGAACGGAAGATGCTGGAGGCGCTGGGGAGGAAGGGCGCGCCTCCGAGGGCGGCGCGGCGCTGACGGCGCTGCTCCAGGTCGCGCTGCTCTGGCGCGCGCGCGACGCTAGAACAGCCCCACCGTGAAGTGCGGGGCGACGATGCGCTCGTTGAGCTGGGCGTCGGGGGTCACGTTGAAGCCCACGTCGAGGGCCGCGGGGCCGATCGGAGTCACGAAGCGGAGGCCGAGCCCGACGTCGACGCGCAGCTTGGTGATGTCGGCTTCGTGCGGGTTCAGCCAGAGGTTCCCGAGGTCGGCGAAGAACCCTGCTTCGAGGCTCCCCTTGAGCGGCATGCGGACCTCCGCCTTGAGGAGGACGAAGGCCTCGCCACCCTCGGACACCGCCATCCCCCCCTCGTAGACGCGCCGGCCGCGGTCGGTGCAGCCGGGATCGGAGAGCGAGACGGCGCACGCGCGGGCCTCCCCGGCGACGGCCCCGCGCACGTCCTCCTCGATCAGCTCCTCCTCGGCCCACCCACGCATCGTCGACGCGCCGCCGAGGAAGAAGCGGCGCGGGATGATGGTCCGCGAGGAGGGATCGAGCGGGATGACGCGGCCGGCCCTGACCGAGAGCGCGAGCGTGCTGCCGCCCCCGACCGGCAGGTAGCCGGAGAGCGTCCCCTGGATCTTGAGGAAGTCGCTGTGGATGTCGCTCCCGGGAGCCAGGCCGAAGAGCAGCCTGTGGTCGGGATCGCCCAGCGAGCGGGCCCACTCCAGCGATCCGGAGCCGAACCAGCCCTTCTGCGGGTGGGCGGAGTTGTCGCGGTAGTCGAGGGTGAAGGCGGGGCGGATCGACTGGAGCGTCGTGACGCCCTCGTCGAAGCGGAGCCGCTCCAGGTCGGCCTGCGTGATGAAGCCGATCGACTGCCCCTTCTCGATCTGGTCGATCTCCAGCTCGTACTGGAGCGAGACGCCGGCCTGGGGCGTCAGCGCCAGATCGAGGCCGGCGATGGTCGAGCCACGCGTCAGCCGGTAGGCGCGGCGGTTGAGCCGCTCCCCGATGGCGTCGAGCCGTGCTCCAAGCGGCAGCGAGAGCAGGTCGAAGCGCTGGAAGCGGAGCCCGGCGTCGGCGCGCCCCTCGACCCTCTCCCCGGGCGCCACCCCGGCGAGATCGGGCCGGAAGGTCTCCAGCGGGTAGTTCACCTTCGTGCGAACCGCCAGCTCGACCGCGCGGCCGAGGAGGTTGGGGCGTTGCCACTCCACGAACGCGCGCGGTCCGTTCGCGATGGAGAAGCCCACGCCCGGGGCCAGCGTCTGCCAGGGGCGCTCGGAGAGCTCGATGGAGAGATCCTTCACCTCCTCGGGCACCTCGGGCTCGCGCAGCCGGAGCGCGACGGAGCGGAAGACGCCCAGCCGCAGCAGGGCCGCCTGGCTGCGCGCGATCGCGTCCGGGTCGTACCAATCGGCCTCGGCCACCGAGAGCGCGCGCCGGATGACGTCGTCCTCGGTACGCCGGTTTCCAGTCACCACGATCCGGCCGAGCCGGACCCGCGGCCCCTCGTCGAGGCGGTAGACGATCCCGGCGGTGCCCGCCGCCGTCCCGGGCGCCTCTCGCGCCTCTGCCCGCGCATACAGGAACCCACGGGAGACGTAGAGCCGAAGCAGCGCGCCGCGCGTGCTCTCCACTGCCTCCCAGGAGAGCGGATCGCCTGGTGCGATTCGGGACTGGCGCGCGAGGTCCGGGAGCGAGATCGCCGAGTTGCCCTCGAAGGAGATGGCCTCGACGAAGGTCCTCGCCCCCTCGCTCATGTGGATCGTCACGTCGATGGTGCCGCGCTTCCGATCGAGCGCGAGCGTGGTGCCGGCGTGCTCGGCGTCGAGGAACCCCTCGTTCCGGTACCAGTCGACGAGCCTGACCGCTGCGCGCTCCCATGCCGCCTCGTCCCACCGCTCCGGTGGGGGCAGCGGCTGCGGGGACTCGCGGTGCAGCGTGGCGCCCGGGACCGAGAGGATGAGCTCCCGGCGACGATCGGCGGCGTCGGTGTCGGCGGCGCCTCCGTCCTCCTCCAGGATCTCGAGGAGCCGGTCCCGGAGCCAGCCCTCGTCGCGGTAGGTGACCCCAGTGAACGCTATCCGTCGAAGGCGGAACCGCCGCCCCTCGTCGACGCTCAGGGCGACCGTCACGACACCGCCGCGGGTCGACTCCCTCCACCGTGCCCGCACCTCGGCAAAGCCCCGGGCGAGATAGAAGGCGCGGATCCGCCCCGCGGCGGCCTCCAGCGACGACTGGTCGAATGAGTCCTCCGGGCCGAGCCGGAGCGCCCCCTCGATCGCGGCGGCGGTGAAGGACGCGCTCCCCGCCACGGAGAGGTGCATCGGCGGCCCCGGGTCGACTGGGAAGACGACCTCCGCCCCCTCCTTGCCCTCGACCACGCGGGGGGCCGCCACGTGCGCGCGGCGCCGCCCCGTCCGCCGCAGCCGCGCCGCGAGCGCGCGGCCGTCCTCCGCGAGCGCCTCCTCGTCGATGATCTCGCCCGGGCGCGTCTTCAGCTCCCCGAGCAGCGTCCCCGCCGCCGCGGCCCCGTCGCCTTCGAGCGATACGCGCGCCACCCGCGTCGGTGCCCCGGGGCTGACCGACAGCCGGAGCGCCACCTCGGAGTCTCCGCTGGCCTCGCCCCGCACCTCCACCGCGCGCCACCCGCGCCGCGCGTAGGCGGCCGAGATCCGCTGTCGCACGCCGGGGAGGTCGGCGTCCTCCCACGGCTCCCCCACGCGCAGCCCCGCCGCGCCTTCCCGCCGGATCGGGTCGAGCACTGGGGGGCTCCCCTCCTCGACGACCTCGACCCGCCGCAGCCTGCGGATCCCGAGACACTCGACCTCCAGCGCCACCCACGCCGCCAGGGTCCCGTCCTCGGGGGCGGGGGCGGGGCGCTCGCGAATGATCACGTTGCGGCAGCGCCCCTTCTGCCAGAGGAGCTGCACCGTGCGGCGGAGGTCTCGCGCCGAGACCACCTCTCCGGGGCTCACCGCCACCAGCGCCTCCAGCGCCTGCCGTGCCGGCTCCTCGGACGGGGGGAGGAGGAGCTTCACCCCCGCCACGCGGGGTCGCGCGACGTCGTCCGGCGCCGCCGGCACGGAGGGCGCCTCCTGCGCGAAGGCGTGGCCGTACGCGAGCGCCGCCGCCACGGCGGCACGCTGCAGGGTGCGGGCCCAGGACATCAGTCGTTCCACTCCCAGCGAAGCTTGAGATCGACGCCGTGGTCGCCTGCTGGGACGTCCGGGTTGTCGTTGTCCCACTGGTACTGGACTGCGGTGTGTTGCCCGAGCCGGAACTCCGCCTGCGCCCGCTGGCCGCGAGCGCCCGAGAGCGGCGCCTGGTAGCGGAGCCGCAGCCTGTCGCGCCAGAGCCATGACTCGAACTCCGCGCGGGGCTCGACCTGCCCGGAGCCCTCAGAGTAGGCGCTGGTGATCCGCACCGACGCGTCCCGGATCGCCCCTCCTCGCGGGAGGAAGCGACGCACCTGCTCATCGAGCCCCGAGGCGCTCATGAGCGCCTGCGCCGCCGCCGCGGTGGCCACCCCCTGCATCGCCGTCCCGGCCGCCGCGTCGCGCGCCGTGAAGCCCAGCGACAGGAGCGTGACGATGTCCGGCTGCGAGAGGGACGGAGTGCTCGTGAGGGTCAGCTGCGGGTCGGCGAACGGGCCGAAGAGGTGCATGAAGACCTCGTAGTCCCGCACCTGCGCCTGGCCGTGGACGTCGAGCGCCATCGCCAGGCGGTCGCGCTCGGTGAAGTCCACCACCGCGTGCGTCAGGTCGAACTCGTTCCCCCGGAAGAAGGCGCGGCTCCCCTCGACCATCGTCACCGAACCCAGGATCCCGTACGCAGCGGCGGTGCCGGTGACGCTGACTTCGCCGTGAACCGTGCCCCGGACGAGGTCGTTCTCGATGCGTGCGTCGCCGTCCACGACCAGCTGGACGTCCATCCGAAGCCGCTCCCCCTCCTTGTCATAGGCCCTCGGAGCGGCCACCCGGCGCCGGATCTCGACGAGGCTCCGCTCCATGTCGACGTTCTCGGTGTAGCGCGCCCGGAGGACGTGGAGCCTCCCGGTGAGGGCCATCGCCTCGGTCCTTCCGGCCAGCTCCAGCCGTCCGCTCAGGGTGGCGGGGAGCCAGGAGGGCATCGCCACCGGGACCTGGTCCGCCTCGCCCTCGATGCGGAAGGCGTACGGCAGCAGCCGCCGCAGCTCGACCTCGCCGCGCAGGCGCGCTCGGCCGCCGTTCGCCGCGCCGTCCAGCCGATCGAAGATGACCCTGTTCTGGGAGAACGCGAGGTCGCCGGTGAGCCCCGTGAAGGTGAGCGGGACCGACTTCATCGTGAAGCCGGCGGCCGCCACCCGCCCGGTGCCGATGAGGACCGGAGCGGCGAGGGGACCGGCGACGTGGGCGAGGAAGTCGAGCCGGCCGTTCGGCCCACGAGCCTGCGAGAAGAGGCCGCCGGTGAGCCGGAGGTCGAGGTGACCCTCCGCGTCGAAGTCGAGCTGCCCGTCGGCGCCGACCCCGCCGGAGACGTCGATCTCCGTCTCGACCCCCTTGAGCCTCACGGGGCGGAGGGTGACGACGCGGCGGTCGTACTCGGCGACGAGCGGGCCGCCCGCCTCCACGCGGAAGTCGGCGTAGCCGAGCGACGCGGCGCCGAGCTCGACAGAGACGCGCGACGCCGGGAGGTCGGCCAGGTCGCCCCGCGCGCGGACCACCCCCTCGCCGCGGAGGCGGAGCGGCGCCGGCGCGCCTGGCACGAGCCGCTCGGCGTCCTGGAGGTCGATGTCCACCTGCGCCTCGTAGGGCTGGCGCCCGTCGAGCCGGGTCTCCCCGGCGAACCGCAGCCCGTCGGCACTCCCCGTGACGGTCACCAGGGCGCCGTCGACCGTGCCGCCGACCTGGACCGCGCCGATCCTGACCGCGTCGATCGCCACCGCGTCCCCGCTCCCCGAGAAGCGGATGCGCGGCTCGTTCAAGCTGCCGTCGAGCCGTGCGGTGCCGCTGGACGAGCCCGACCAGGCGCCGCCCGGGAGCGCCAGCGCACCCATGGGCAGCCCTGCCCAGGAGACGTCGAGCCCCCACGGGAACGGGGGTACGAAGCCCCACGTCCCCCGCGCGCGCAGCCAGCCGCCATCCCGCTTCAGCTCCGCCCGCTCGAAGAAGGCCTCGGCGCCGGCGGTCATCCGCCCCTCCAGCCTCCCCGACTCGAAGCGCCTGCCGAGAAAGGTCCCCACGCCGAGCCGGGCGTCGAACGTGCCGTCGGGCGCGCCGGCGCGCCCCACGGCGGTCGCCGTCAGCTCGATGTCCCCGTCGATCGCGTCGCGCGCGTAGCGGACCTTGGGGATCCAGTCGAGCACCGCGTCGAAGAGGTCGCGGAGCCGTCCACGCGCCTCCCAGCGGGAGGAGAGGATCTGGACAGGCGTCCGGTGGAGGTCGATCGCCGCCTCGCCGCGGTACCGCGTCTGGTTGATCGCCCCCTCGATGCCGCCGAGCCGCATGACGAAGTCGACGAAGGTGACGTCGGCGGAGGCGCGGCCGAGGGCGACGTCGAGGAAGCGGAACCCCTCGACGCGCACCCGCGCAGCGGCACGCAGCTGCCCGGGCGGAGCGATCCCGATCGTCCCCTCGGCGGAGAGCATCCCGCCCCACGGGATTCTGCGCGACGTGCCCGAGCACGTCGAGGTCGGCGGCGCCCGCGTACCGGACCGTGAAGCCGGCGCCGGGCGTCAGCCCCACGTCGACGTCGACGCCCACGCTGCCGCGCCCCGCAGCTATGCGGCCCTCCTCTAGCCGGAGCCGCACCGGCGTGAGCCGGACCCGGCCGTCCACCCGGGCGCGCGGCACGTCGAGGTAGGCCGGCTCTCCCGGCTCGACCCGCTCCCAGGAGCGGTGCAGCGCGCGGAAGTCGGCGACGGCGGTGGAGACGGTCCCCGAGAGGTCGATCGGCGAGAGCGTCCCCGAGACGCTCACCGTGCCGTCGATCCGGCCGGTGACCCAGGCCCCCTTCACGCCGACGCGCGAGAGGATCTCCGCTGGATCCATCCCGCCGACGCTGAGGTCGACCTGCGCTGGGAGCCCGCGCTCCACCCCCACCGTGGCCCTCCCGGTGACGCGCCCGGTGGCGCCGTCGACCTCCAGCGAGTCGACGTGCACCTTCCCCGCGTCGTAGTGGAACCGCGCGCGTCCATCGCCCACCTCCAGGTTCCCGTGGCGCGAGCGCGCGACCCTCGCCTCGCCGCTCAGCGCCGGCCGGGCGAGCGGCCCCTTCAGGCGGAGCACCGCCTCGCCGTCGCCGGCCCAGCGCTCGTCCGGCGCGCCGACCAGGTCGAGGATGCGAGGGATCGGGCCGGTCGCGCGGACCGCGAGGTCGAGCTCTGGACGGCACGGGTCGCCGATGGGGCCGAAGGCATTCAGCCGGACGCCGTTCCACGATGCGTCCGAGGACACCAGGTCGGCGCGCGCGAGGTCACCGGACACCTCCGCCTCGGCAGCGACCCGCTCGAGCTGGTAGCGGCGCCTGGTCGCCTCGAGCGAGACGGAGGCCGCCCCGATCACCAGCCTGGTGCGGGCCGCGCCGGTGAGGGCGCTGAGCGCGGCGCGGACGCCGCCCGGCGCGCCCCGAACGGTCAGCCCTTCGATCCGGAGGCGGCCAGCGGGAAGCCCGACGTCGAGCCCGCCGTCCTCGATCTCGAGCTGGCGCACCTGGAGGCGGCTCGCGACCGGACCCGGACAGTCCACGGGGGCCCGCCGCTGGCCGCGCGCCGCCGGGAGGACGAGGCGCGGCCGGACCAGGCGGACCCGGTCGATGACCAGGCGGGCGCCGAGCGACTGCACCGCCGCGAGCCGGACGGAGGCCGCGTCGGCGACGAAGAGTGGGGCCGCCTCCGGACCGAGGCGCAGCCCCTCGGTCGTGAGGGAGAGGGCGAGCGGCTCGACGCGGCAGCCCGCGAGGACGACGGGTTGGCCGGCGGCGATCGAGATGCGGGAGGCCGCGGCCGCACAGATCCTGTCCCCGGCCCAGCGCGTGCGCAGGAGCAGGATCGTCGCGACCACGAGGGTCACGACGAACGCCAGCAGCGCTAGGGCAAGGCGGCGCTTCGTCACTGGGTGCTCCGGGCCCTGCGATTCTCCCCTCGACTCGGCCATCCACCAAGGAAGCGCCCGACCGGGGAGAACAGGCCGGCGATCACTTCATTAGCGAGTCGAGGTAACGATCGATCTCCGCGAGATCGAGCTTCTGCCGTTCGCCCGGCCGCGCTCCGGGGGGAGCACCGGGCGGCGCGACCGGTGGCCGGAAGTCGAAGCCGAGATCGCGCGCCACCCGGTCCACCAGCTTCTCGTCCAGCTCGCGTGTCCGGGCCACGAACCCCTCGAAGAGGAGGTTGTCGCACAGGGTGTTGATGACGCGCGGCGTTCCCCTCGTGTGCAGGTGGATGCGCTTCAGCGCCTGCGCCGTGAAGGGGACGCGCGCGGCCCCTGCCAGCTTGAGCCGGTGGCGTATGTAGGCCTCCGTCGACTCGAAGTTGAGCGGCTCCAGCCGGTACTTCAGCGCAACGCGCTGGGCGAGGGGAGGATCGAGCCGCAGGTTGTCCTCGATCTCGGGAAGCCCGAAGAAGACGAAGGAGAGGAGCTTCCGCTCCGGCACCTCGAGGTTGAGCAGCCCGCGGAACTCCTCCATGATCTCGCGGGTGCCGAGCATCTGCGCCTCGTCGATGAGGATGACCGCCTTCTTCCCCTGCTCGTAGATCTTCACCAGCCGCTGGTATAGCTGCGAGAGCAGGGTGAGCTTGTCCTCTGACGGGCTCTCGACGCCCAGCTGGAGCGCGATCCGCTTCAGCAGCCAGCCCGCGGTGATCCCGGAGTGGATGATCACGAGCAGGGCGGCCTCGTACTCCCGCTCCGGGAGGCTGTCGAGCATCCGCCGGGCGAGCGTCGTCTTCCCCGCGCCGATGTCGCCGACCAGGATGGCGAGCCCCTTCATGTTGGCGACCGCGTGGGTGAGCCGCATCAGCGCCTGCGCGTGCTGCGCTGACGAGTAGTAGAAGCGCGACACCGGCGCGTTCGAGAAGGGCTCCTGGCTCAGGTCGTAGAATTGGAGGTAGTTCACGCTGTGGCCCTGAGTTTACAGGTATCCGATGTTCTTCTTGGAGCCGGGGACGGGGGTGGGGGAGGACCCGCCCGTCCTGGATCCGGAGGGAGGCCTGGCCGGCGCCGGCCGGGGCGCGGAGCCGGGCGGCCGGGCCGCGGCGGCGAACTCGGCGGGGACCTTCCCCGGCCCCCCGCCGAGCGCAGCGACCTTGGCGCCGACCCCTCGGTAGGCGGGATCGATCTTGTTCAGCTTCTGCAAGAAGAAGAGGGCGCCGTCCTTGTCACCGGCCTCCTCGTAGGCGGCGGCGAGCTCGAAGTGGAGCGCCTTCGCGGCGTCGCGGTTGAGGTAGTCGGAGGAGAGGGCGTGCCGGAACGCCTTGATGGCCGCCTTGGTGTCCCCCTGCGCCACGCGGCAGAGGCCGATCATCGAGAAGCAGTCGACCTCCTTCCGCTTGTTGTTCCCCTTCGAGGCCGTCTCGAACTCCTCGATGGCGGCGTCGAGGAGCCCCATCTCCTTGTAGGCGATGCCGAGGTCGAAGTGGGTGTCGCTGTCCTCCTTGCCCACGGTCTGCTCCACCCCCTTCTTGAACTGGTTGAAGACGTCCTCCACGGAGAACTGGAAGTCCTCCCCTGCCCCTCCTGCGTCCTCGATGTTGCCGGCGGCGCCCAGCTCGTCTGCGAGGTCCCGCGCGATGTCGAAGCTGTCGTCCGAGGAGGCCGGCGCGATCAGCGTCGGAGTGACTCGGGCCTCGCCGTCGCCTGCGCTCCCCTTCTCGCGGCGCCCCAGCTCGGCGAGCTTGGCCTTCAGCCCGGAGTGGTCCGGGTAGAACCGGGCGAGCCCCTCGAGCTTCTCGCGGGCGTCGTCGAGGAGCCCCTGCTGGATGAAGAAGTCGACCTCCTCCAGATCGTCGGAGAGATCGAGCTCCTCGTCCTCGGGCGGAGGAGGTGGACGTGCCGGCGGACGCGCTGCCGCGGGCCTGGCGGCGGGGGGCTGCGCCTTCGCGGGCGCTGGCTTCGCCACTGGCCGGGCCGCAGGCGACGCCTTGGCCGGAGCGGTGCGAACAGCCCCCGGGGGAGGGCCCGGTGGCGGCGTCACGACCGGGCGCGCGAGGGACGGGGGAGGCCGGGCCGAGCGCGGGGGCGGAGGCGCGGGAGCCGGGGGCTCCTCGTCGACGAGCTCGTCCTCGTCGAACGCGGCGTCTGCAGCCTCCACTGCGAGGTCGAGCCCCTCGTCATCGGCGTCCGGGTGCCCCGGCCCGGCGCCGACCGCCGCCTCCTCCTCCTCGTCGACTACCTCGTCGCCCTCGTTCCCGGCGACCGCGAGCGCGAGGTCGTCCTCCCCGGCAATCTCCACGGCGGCGTCGGTCGCGAGCGTCAGCTCCTCGACGTCCGCCGTGTCGAGCGACACCTCGTCGGTCCGCTCGCCCCCGACCAGCTCAGCGAGCTCGTGGATCGCGGGGAAGCCCGGCGCGATCTGGCGCAGGCGAAGGAGCTCGTCCCGGGCGCGCGGGTCGTCGCCATTGTCGTGGAGGCTGCGCACCAGCCTCGCGCCCGCCCCCGCCGCCGAGTCGACGTCGCCGGCCGCGAGGTGCACCTCGCGCGCCTTCTCCAGCGCCTCGGCGTTGTCCGGTTGGATGGCGAAGATCTTCTTCAGGTGATCGAGCGCCTTGGGATGGAGGCCGTACTTGACGTAGACCTCCACCTCCGAGAGCAGCTTGGCCACGTCCCCTGGGCCGGAGGCGGCCGCGGACTGGGCTACCGGCCGGATCGCGCCGATCGGAACGCCAGCCGGCTGGCGGAGGGCGCCCGGCGGGGGCGCGGCCGGCTGGCGAAAGGCACCGGGCGGCGGGCCGGCGGGGGCGGCCGCTGGCCTCCCAGCCGGCTGCGGCGCGGCGGGCGCAGCTGGGCCGCCCCCGATCGCGGCGACCGCGTCCGGATCGTCCGGCGCGAGCTCCTGTACCTTCCTCCAGACCGACCTGGCCTCCGCCGGCTTCCGTTGCTCCTCGTAGATACGGGCCAGCTCCTTGTAGACCGAGGTGGTCTTCCCGCTCTGGCCCAGGTCGCGGAAGGCCTGGGCGAGCAGCGTCAGGGTCTGGACGTCCTTGGGATCGGCCTTGAAGCAGAACTGGAGCTTGGCCAGGGCGCGCTTGGTGTCGCCCTTCGCCAGGTACACGTGCGCCAGCTCGCGCGCGAGCGGCGCGTCGTCGGGACTGAGCGCCGCGATCCGCTCCGCGACCTTCACCCACTCGTCGGGCCGGCTGTGGCTCTTGAGGTAGTCGGCGGCCCGCTGGAAGTACTCGAGGGCGGCGGCGGGCTGGTTCGCGCGCCCGTGGAGCTCCCCGAGCTTGATCGAGGACGCGATGTTGTCCGGATCCAGCTCGAGCATGCGCTTCAGGACGTCGAGGAGCCGCGCCTGGTCGCCGGCCTTCTCGTAGGAAGCGGCGACGAGCTGGAGCTGGCTCATCGCGTCGCTCATCAGCCCGAGCTGCTGGTTGAGCGCTGCGAGCTTCTCGTTGACGCCGAGGTCGTCGGGATCGAGCTTGCTGGCCTGCTTGAAGACGGCCACCGCCTTCAGGAAGAAGCCCTGGTCGGTGTAGATGTCGGCGACCCGCTTGAAGGCCTCGGCGGCCGCCCTGTCGTCGCGCAGCTTCTGGTAGAGCTCGCCGATCTTCAGGACGACGCGGACGTCCTTCGGATCCTCGGCGAGGATCCGCTCGTACGTCTTGATGGCCTTGTCGAAGGCGCCCTTCTGAACGAGCTTGGTCGCCTCAGCGATGATCTTGTTCTTGTCGACTGCCATCGGGCCGGGCGGAGCGCCTATCGCGGGGACCTGCGCTCGCGGCGAAACCCACGCGGGCACACCCGGAGGCGACGTGCCCCCAGACCGTACCCAGCCTAGTCAAAGGGCATGGGTCGGTCAAGACGGGGAATCCCACGACGGTACGCGGAATTACACCCGTTTTTCGACCCCCACGCCTACCCCCGGCTGGGGAGGGTCAAGGCGCCTTGGGAGGCACCTCCGCCGGGATCGGCGGATTGAGGATCTGGTCGACGATCCTGGTGTCGTACTTGCCGGCCACGAAGGCGGGCTCGACCAGCACGCGCTTGTGGAACGCGATGTTGGTCTTGATCCCCTCGATCACGTACTCGGCCAGCGCCCGCTGCATGCGCTTGAGGGCGATCTCGCGGTTCGCCCCGGTGACGACGAGCTTGGCGACGAGCGAGTCGTAGTACGGCTGCACCTTGTACTGCTCGTACGCCATGGTGTCGACGCGGACGCCGTAGCCGCCCGGCTGGTGGTAGCCGGTGATCCTCCCCGGCGACGGGGCGAAGGTGACGGGGTCCTCGGCGTTGACGCGGCACTCGATCGAGTGGCCGTGGGCCACGATCGACTCCTGCGTGCGCCCCAGCGGCTCACCCGCAGCCAGCCGGATCTGCTCCCGCAGCAGGTCGAGCCCGTAGACCTGCTCGGTCACCGGGTGCTCCACCTGGATGCGGGTGTTCATCTCCATGAAGTAGTAGCGCCCCTTCTCGTCCAGGAGGAACTCGATCGTGCCGACGTTGTTGTAGCCGATCGACCTCATGGCCTTCAGCGCCACCTCGATCATCTCGGCGCGGAGCTCCGGCGTGACGGCCGGGCTGGGCGCCTCCTCGATGAGCTTCTGGTGACGGCGCTGGACGGAGCACTCGCGCTCGCCGAGGCAGACGACGTTCCCGTGCTCGTCGGCGACGATCTGCAGCTCGATGTGGCGCGGCTCCTCGACGTACCGCTCGAGGTACATCGAGCCGTCGCTGAACGCCGCGAGCGCCTCGTTGCTGGCGGTCGACGAAGGCCTGCCGGACCTGCCGCGCGCTCGCGGACGATCTTCATGCCGCGCCCGCCGCCGCCGGCCGCCGCCTTGAGGATGACCGGGAAGCCGATCTGCTCGGCGTGGGCCTCGGCGTCCTCGGCGTCCTTCAGGAAGCCGCGGGCCCCGGGGAGGAGCGGCAGGCCCGCCTTCTCGGCCGCCTCGCGCGCCGCGACCTTGTTCCCCATGAGCCGGATCATCTCGGGGCGCGGGCCGATGAACTTCAGCCCCATGTTCTGGACCATCTCGGCGAACCCGGCGTTCTCGGAGAGGAACCCGTAGCCGGGGTGGATGGCGTCCACGCCGGTCATGTCCGCGGCGGCGAGGAGCGCGCGCGGGTTGAGGTAGCTGTCCCTCGACTGCGGCGGGCCGATGCAGATGGCCTCGTCGGCGAAGCGGACGTGGAGCGACTCCGAGTCGGCCGTGGAGTGGACCGCGACCGTGCCGATGCCGAGCTCCTTGCACGCACGGATCACACGCAGGGCGATCTCGCCCCGGTTGGCGATGAGGACCTTCTTGAACATGGAGGCGCTCCCCCGGAGCTAGCCCGGAACGATGCGGAAGAGCTGCTCGCCGAACTCGACCGGCGTCGCGTTCTGGACGAGGATCTCGGCGACGGTCCCGTCGATCTCGCACTCGATCTCGTTCATCAGCTTCATCGCCTCGACGATGCAGAGGGTCTGCCCCTTCTTCACCTTCTGGCCGACGTCGGTGAACGGGGCCGCGTCGGGCGCGGGCGCACGGTAGAACGTGCCGACGAAGGGCGAGGTGACGATCGTCCCCGGCTTGTCGACCTTGACCTCCGCCTTCGCCTCGCCCTTGGCGGCGGGCGCGGAAGCAGGGATCGCCGCCGAGACGGGGGCGGCGTGGGCGAAGACCTGGGCGCCGCCGGCGACGCCGCGGCTCAGGACGACCTTCTCGTCCCCCTTGGTCCACTCGATGTGCGTGACGCTGCTCTTCTCGATGACCTTGATGATGTCCTGGACGTCGTCGAGGGAGAAGGAGCCACCGGCTGCAGCCGGCTTCTTGGTCGGGTTCTTGTTGGCCATATGGTTCGGTCGTCTCCTAGCCTGGGGGCCGTCAGCCGGCCACGCGGGTGAGGTACTCGCCGGTGCGGGTGTCGATGCGGAGGATCTCCCCCTCGTTGATGAAGAGCGGCACGTTGACGACGTAGCCGGACTCGAGGGTGGCGGGCTTGGTGGCGCCCGAGACGGTGTCGCCCCGCACGCCCGGATCGCACTTCACGACCCGGAGGTCCATCGCGTTCGGCAAGGTCACTCCAATGGCCTTGCCGTTGAAGAACAGGATGTGCGTCGTCGTGTTGTCCTTGATGAACTTCTTCGCGTCCCCCATCTGCTCCTCTGTGAGGAACGTCTGCTCGAAGGACTTGTTGTCCATGAAGTTGAAGTGCTCGCCCTCGCGGTAGAGGAACTGCATCTCCTTCTCCTCGATGTCGGGCTTGCCAACCTGGTCGCCGGACTTGAACGTCCTGTCGATCGTCCGGCCGTTGATCAGGTTCTTGATCCGGGTCCGCACGAAGGCCGAGCCCTTGCCCGGCTTCACGTGCTGGAACTCGACGATCTCCCAGGGGTCCGCGTCGATCTGGATCTTGAGGCCCCTGCGGAAGTCGGCTGTGTCGATCGTGTCCGCCATCTCTGCTCTGCTCCTTGGGACTCCGCTGCGCGGAGGGATGGAGAGGGACGCCACCGTCGGCGCTCGCCCGCTCCTTCGTGTTGTCTTCGAGCCGCTACAACTCCGCCGCCAGCTTCGGGGCCGTCACGCGCAGGTAGTAGCGCGCCTTGCCGAAGTTGCCGTCGGGCGTCAGCGCCACGACCATGAAGTACTCCGGCGAGACGATCCGGGCCACCGCGATCAGCCTGTCGGTCGAGATGCTCACCTCGGCGACCCCGCCGGCCTGGTTGGACTCGGCAGCCTCCCGCGCGCTGCGGAGGATCCCGGAGTACTCGATGAGCAGGGTGCGGAAGTCGATGTCCCCGCCCTCGTTCAGGTGCGTGTCGACCTCGATGCCGTCCACGCCCATGAGCGAGCAGGCGACCGCCCCCTCGACATTGCGGCAGACCTCCTGAAGATGCTCGCGAAAGCCCATGTCTCGTCGCTCCGTGCTGAAAAATGCCCGTCTTTCCGGGCAAGACCGCACGGAGACGGGCACCTTACTAGCCCGCCCCCGCGTAGGGCGTCAAGCATCGGTGAGGACGCGGTGCGTCAGACTGCCGCGCCTCCCGGCAGAGCTCCCGGCTGCAGCCGCGCAGTCCTGGGGCTCAGCTGCCTGCCCCGACCGTCGTGGCCTGACGGTTCAGGATGCGCGGCGTGATGAAGATCAGCATCTCGGTGTGGTCGTCCTGGTCGGCACGGGTCCGGAAGAAGAAGCCCAGGATCGGCAGCTTGCCGAGGAACGGGACGCGCGCCTCGCGGTGCGAGGTGGCCCGCGTGTAGATGCCGCCGATGACGGTGGTCTCGCCGTCCTTGACCAGCACCTCGGTGTCCGCCTCGCGCTTCGAGATCGAGGGCTGACCGTTGGCGCCGGTGAGCTGCGGGTTCGGCGCGTTGTTGGTCGCCTTGATCTTCAGGAGGATCGAGCCGTCCGCCGAGACGTGGGGCGTCACCTTCAGCTCCAGCTTGGCCTCGATGAAGGTCGTGCTCACGCCGCTGGCCGACGTCTGCGAGAACGGGATCGAGATGCCCTGCCCGATGCTCGCCTCCTTGTTGTCGATCGTCGCGACCTTGGGAGCGGAGATCGTCTTCACGACACCCTGGTTCTCGAGGGCAGAGAGGCGCAGGTTGATGTTGAAGGCGCCGGCCGCCGAGCCGAGGATGAGGCCGAGGGCTCCGCCGGAGCCGTCTCCGACGGCCGCCGGGAGGCTCACGGCGTACTGGGGCGTGGCCGACGTTCCGGCGGTGGCGCCGCCGGCGATGCCTCCGGCTGCCGCGATCTGGTTGGGGAAGTAGATGCCGGTGGGGTTGCCGGTCGCGGTCGTGAAGGAGGCGTTGCCGCCCCACTGAACGCCGAGCGCCTTGTTGAAGTTGGAGGAGGCCTCGACGATACGGCTCTCGATGAGGACCTGCGGGATCTCGGTGTCGAGGTTGCGCACCAGCCCCTCCGCCTTGGTCAGGTTCTCCTGGATGTCCTTCACGATCAGGACGTTGGTCCGTTCGTCCGTCGACACGGTGCCGCGCTCGGAGAGGACGTCCTTCACGCGGCCGGAGACATCCGCAGCGCGGGCGAAGTTGACCGGGATGAGCCGGACCTTGAGCGGGATGAGCGGCTTGCGGGCCTCGGCCGCCTTCGCGCGCGCCTCCTGCTCCTTGGCGATCTCCTCCAGCCTGGCGATCCGGATGACGTTGCCCATCACCTCCTTGTCGAGCCCCTTGGTCTTCAGGATGAGGTCGAGCGCCTGATCCCAGGGGACGTTCCGCAGGGAGACGGTCACCTTGCCCGTCACGTCGTCGGCGACGATGATGTTCCGCTTCGAGACGTCGGCGATGAGCCGGAGGAGGTTCCGGACCTCGATGTCGTGGAAGTCCAGCGTGATCCGGCGGCCGGTGTAGCCACGCCGCTGCTGCGGCGCGCCGGAGAGCGCGTAACCCGGCGCCTCCTGCGCGAAGCCGGCAGCCTGGCTCTCGGCGCTCTGCGCCTTCGCGTCAGCCTGGCCGCGCCCCGCGCCAGCGGTGAACGTCCAGGCGATGCCGCCGGGCGTCTCGACGATCCGATCGCTCGCCTCGTCCCGGAGGCTGGCGACGACCTTCACCTGGCCCGTCGAGGGCTGGTTGAACGAGGAGACCATCATGACCGGCCCGTCGAAGGCGCTCGTGTCGAGCGAGCGCTCGAGCTTCTTGGGGAGCTCGGCCTGGTCGAGCGAGAGCACGACCGTCCGCGCGTCGGGACGTGAGAGCGTGTAGCGGGCGCGCCCGGAGATCTCGATCCGCGCCGCGCTGCCGGACTGGGCGAAGCGGACGTCCGCGATCTTCGACTTCGCCGTGACGGCCCTGGCCGCCGCCTTCTCGGCCGGCGCGACGGCGGCCGCTGGCGGGGTCTCCCTGGAAGCGGCGACCGCCGGGACGATGACCGCCACGCCGCCGGCGACCCGCTTCACCTCGTAGGCCGGGAGGGTCCCCTCGGCGTCGAAGACGACGCGCGTCCTGCCTTCGTCGCGGCCGAAGCGGACCTGGGCGAAGCCGTGGGCGCCGGGCGCCGCGGCGCGTGGCGCCTTGGCGACGCCGTGGAGGTCGATCGCCAGCCGTGCAGGATCGCGAAGCTCGATGATCTCGATCTTCCCCACCTCGCCGTCGGTGGCCATGAGGAGGCCGTCGCGGGTGACGCGCACACCGGTGAGCGCGTGGGCTCCCCGCCGGACCCGCTTCTCGTCGACGCGGCGGGCGACGACGTTGTCCGCCGGTGCTGCCGGGGCGGAGGGCTGCGCGGCCGGCGCGGCCTCTGGAGGGAGGGTGACCACGACCGTCTTCTCCGCCTTCGCCTCGACCGTCTTCTCGGCTTTCGCCTCGACCTTCGGCTCAGCCTTCGCCTCGACCTTGGGTGCCCCCTTCGGCTCGGCCTTCGCTTCGACCTCTGCCTCGACCTTCGGTTCCGCCTTCGGCTCGGGCTTCGCCTCGGCGATCACTTCGACCTTCTTCGGCTCCACGGCCGGCGCGGGGACTGCGGCGGCTTCCGCGACCGTATCGGCGATCACCCGGACGACGACGGTGTCGCCTCGCGGCTGCACCTCGTACCGGCGCGGGCCGTCGAGGGCGACGATGACGCGGCCGACCTGGCTCTTCGCGTCCTTGTACTGGGCGGTGGAGACGCCGATGACGCCACCCTTCGCCACCTCGAACGGGGACGCGACGCCGGAGACGTCGGCGCCGGAGAGGTCGACCACGAGGCGCGGCGGCTCCTGCAGCTTGAAGACCGTATAGCTCGGCGGACGGGAGCCCTTGATGACGAGCTCGACCGCGCCGTCCTTCTCGGAGACGTCCACTGCGCTGATGGTGTTGGCGTCGATCGCCCGCGCTTCGCTCGCAACCGCGAGGGCGCCGATGAGCAGCGTGAGGCCTGCGAGGCGCGTGGTGGTCCGGTTCATTTGCTACTCCTCGAGATTGAGCGCCGCTTCCTTTGGGAGGCGGAGCACGGTCTGCGTCTTTTCCCTGGTCCCGTCGGCACGCACGGCGAACTCCGTGACGACGACCTCGCCCGAGCGGACTGCCGCCACGGTGCCGCCGTTCTTGCCGATGCAGGCGCCGCGGCGGATGGTGTACCCGACGCCGTTCGGCGCCTGGACCATGGCCACCGGGTCGGCGAGGCCGACGATCACCGCGGCGAGCTTGAGCTGCTCGAGCTCGAACTTGCCGAGCGGGGTCGCGCAGCGGGTCGCCAGTGCGCCCCCCTGCAACTCCAGCTCGGCCAGGAAGCTGCGGAAGGGGTCCCGCTTGCCCACCGACGAGTAGGCCCACTCCGGCTGGGCCTTCTTCTCCTCCGCGGCCGGCGCAGCTGCGGCTGCTGCGGGTGCGGCGGCCGTGGCCGCGGCCGTCGGGGCGGGGGCAGGCGCAGCGGCAGGAGCGGCGGCTGGCCTGGCGGCCGGAGCCTTGGCCTTCTTCGAGTCGCACGCCGCGGTGGCCGCGATCACGACGAACATGGCGATCAGGTGGCGTCGCATGGCGTCACTTCTTCTTTCCAGCCGTGGGAGCGGCGGCGGGGGGCGGCGCCTTCACGAACATGAAGGTGGTGACCAGGAACTTGCCGCTGACGACCACCTTGCCGCTCACGTCCTTGGGCATCGTCGAGCTGGATGTCGGAGACGTTGACGATGCGTCGGAGCCGCCCCAGCGAGTCGAAGAAGGTCGCGATCTCGTGGAAGTTGCCGGCCACCGTCATCGGGATGGGGATGCGCGCGAAGAACTGCTCGGTCTTCACGTTCCCGGGCTCGATGGTGTTGATCTCCAGCCCCGACTTGATGGCGCGGTCCTGGAAGAGCTGGAGCAGCTCGTCGATGTTCTTCTCCTCGGGCAGCTCGGCCAACGCCTCCGTCAGCTTCTGCTCGAGCAGCTCCTTCTCCCGACGGAACTGGTTCAGGTTGTTGGCGATCGCCTGCTTCTCGATGAAGTCCTTCTGGAGCTTCTCACGCTCGGCGTGGGTGCGCGTGATGAGGGTCTCGGTCTCGGAGATGGACGGTCCGATGTTGAAGCCGAAGACGAAGTAGTTGAGCGCCGTCAGGACCACCAGGACGCCCGCGACGGCGCCGAGCTTCGCGCCCAGTGCCAGCCTGTTGATCCGCTCGAGGAGCTTGTCCATGGGCTACCTCTTCACCGGAGCGGCCGGGGCCGCTCCTCCCGGACCCGCGGGCCCCGCTGACGCGGCTTCGGCGGCGGGGACGCCGCCGTAGGTCACGGCCGCGGTGATCGAGAAGTCGACGAGTCGGACGCCGGCTCCCCCCTGCTTCCCGGTGGTCGCGGTGGTCTTCTTCAGCTCGACGGCGCTGAAGTGCTTGGACGTCTTCAGGGCGGACATGAAGGCGGAGACGTCGTCGATGGTGGCGGCCGTCCCGTCGAAGGCGATGCTGGTCCCGCCCTTCTCGACCATCTTCTTGAGCCAGAGCCGCTTGGGGATGACGGTCGCGAGCTCGTCGAGCATGCGCACCGGCCCGGACCGCCCGGCCTTGAGCTTGTCGAGCACCTCCAGCTTCTTCCTCAGCTCGTCCTGCTGGGCGCGGATGTTCTTCACCTCGCCGATGATCCGCTCGAGCTGCGCGATCTCCGCCTTCTTCCGCGCGACGGCGTCCTTCGCGTCCTTCAAGGCCCCGGCGCGCTGACCCGCCCACAGGACGTTGAAGAGGATGCCTGCGGCCAGGATGATGGCGAAGAGGACGAGCTGCTGCTTGCCGGCCTCCTTCTTCCTGGAGACCTTTACCGGGAGCAGGTTGATCCGGACCATGGCTACTTGTCCCCCGGCCGGCGGAGCGCGAGCCCGACGGCGACGGCCGCCGACGGCGCGGAGGCCAGGATCGCGGCGGCGTCGAACTTGCCCGGATCGATCTCGATGTTCTTGAAGGGGTTGAGGATCTCGACCGGAACGCCGGACCGCCCCTCGATCGCCTTGAAGATGGCCGGGATCCGCGCGGTCCCGCCCGAGAGGAAGACTCTCGAGACCCGGCTGTCCGCGGCGGTGCTCGAGAAGAAGTCGACCGAGCGCTGGATCTCGCCGGCGAGCTGGTCGGCGACGCCCTGGATGACGCGCTCGACCTCCTGCGGCACCACCGCGTCGGTCTCGCCCTGCCCGCCCACCTTGAGCGCCTCGGCCTCGTCGTAGGAGATGTTGAGCTGCTTCTGGATCTCCTCGGTGAAGGCGTTCCCGCCCATCGTGATGTCGCGGGTGAAGGCCGTGGTCCCGTGGGAGAGGATGTTGATGTTGGTGACCGCCGCGCCGACGTTGACGAGGACGATCGACTCCTCCGGCGGCACCTCGTAGTTGGCCTCGAAGGCGTTCTGGACCGCGAAGGCGTCCACGTCGACCACGGTGGCGCTGAGCCCCGCCTCGGCGCAGACCGACGTGTAGTCGTTGATCATGTCCTTCTTGGCGGCCACCAGGAGCACGTCCATCTGGCCGGCGGCGTCACCCTCCGGCGTCAGGATCTGCGTGTCGATGTTCACGTCCTTCACGTCGAAGGGGATGTACTGCTCCGCCTCCCACTGGATCGACTCGTCGAGCTCCTCCTGCGTCACCTTGGGGAGCTGGATCTTCTTGATGATGACCGAGTGGCCGCGGACGCCGATCGCGACCTCCTTGCCCTTCACCTTGTACTGCGCCACCAGGTCCTGGATCGCCTGGACGATGGCCGAGGAGTTCATCAGCGCGCCGTCGACGATCGCCTCGGGGGGCAGCGGCGCCGCGCCGAAGGCCAGCAGCTGGAAGCCGCCCTTCTTCTCCTTGAGCTGCACCAGCTTCACGCTCGAAGAGCCGATGTCCAGGCCCACGGCGAGCTTGCTCTTCGCCATGGCTAGCCTCTCCGCCTTCCGCCGAAGACCTTCGCCCGGTCGGTCGGCGTGAGGCCCAGCGCGTAGATGATCTTGCGCTTGGTGTCGACGCGGCACTCCAGCCCCGCCTCGATGCGCGAGACCGTGAGCGGCGAGACGCCGGCCTTGCGCGCCAGCTCGGCCTTGGTCAGTAGCTGCTCCTCGCGGAGCCGCTGAACGTTGTTGCTCTGCCGGCGTTCCTGAGCGGACACGGGAGGCCGGCTGGGGGGTCGAGCGGACATGGTCGATCGCCACGCTAAGCCATCGATCCGCACCCGATCAAGAAACCGGCCGTGCGCCGATATCGTCCGTTGATGTAGGCAGGCCGAAAGGGACGCGTCTGTGATGCCTAGTTATGCGTCGCTGAGGCCATACTCCTTGATCTTGTAGAGGAGCGCCCGGTAGGAGAGGTCGAGGAGCTCGGCCGCCCGCGTCCGGTTCCCGCCGGTCCGCTCCAGCGCCGCACGGATCAGCCGCTCCTCCAGCTCCCGGGTCGCGCGCTTGACCGACAGCGAGCCCTCCGGGACCCCGCCCCTGGCGCCCTGTGATCGGGGGGCGCGGACCGCGTCCGGGAGGTCCTCCTCCCCGATCAGCGGACCGTCCGCCAGCACCACCGCCCGCTCGAGCGCGTGGCGGAGCTCGCGGACGTTCCCCGGCCACCGGTAGGCACCGAGGGCATCCCGCGCCGAGTCGGAGAGCTCGAGCTGCGGCAGATCGGGGCGGAGCCCGGCGAAGCGGGAGAGGAAGTGGCGTGCCAGCGGCTCGACGTCCTCCGGCCGCTCGCGCAGCGGCGGGATCCTCAGGCCGACCACGTCCAGCCGGTAGTAGAGGTCCTCGCGGAACTGTCCGGCCGCCACCGCCCTGGCGAGGTCGCGCGCGGACGCGGCGACCACGCGGACGTCCACCTTCACCGACCGCGTGTCTCCAACCGGGCGGACCTCCTCCTCCTGGAGGAACCGGAGCAGCTTCACCTGCATCGGCAGCGGCATCTCCCCGATCTCGTCGAGGAAGAGGGTCCCGCCGTCGGCCTCGGTCGCCAGCCCCTTCTTGTTCCGGACGGCGTCGGTGAAGGCCCCCTTCGCGTGGCCGAACAGCTCGGACTCGATCAGCTCGCCGGGGATGGCGCCGCAGTTCACCGCGACGAACGGGAGCGACGCCCGCGGCGAGAGCTCGTGGAGCGCGCGGGCCACCAGCTCCTTCCCCGTCCCCGACTCCCCGGTGAGGAGCACCGTCGTCCGCTGGGGGGCGAGCTTCCGGACCTGCCTCAGCACCCCCTGCATCGCCTCGCTAGGCCCGACCAGGTGCTCCAGGCCGAAGCCGCTCGCCAGCTCGCGGCGGAGCCGCCGGTTCTCCCGGGAGAGCCGCTCCCGCTCCTCCGCCTTGCGCAGGACGAGGACCACCTCGTCGGGCCGGAACGGCTTCGACAGGTAGTCGTAGGCCCCGGCCTTCATCGCCTCGACGGCCGCGTCGAGCGAGCCGTAGGCGCTCATCACGATCACCATCAGGTCCGGGTGCGCGCGCTGGATCCCGGCCAGCAGCGCGAGCCCGCCCATCCCCGGCATGCGGACGTCCGTGAGGACGAGGTCGTAGTCGTGCGCGGCCAGCTCGCGCAGCGCGTCCTCGCCGCTCGCGACGGCGCGCGCCTCGTAGCCGCGCTCGGTCAGGATGACCGAGAGCAGGTGGCGCATCGAGGACTCGTCGTCGACGATCAGGACGGAGCGGAGTGCCACGGGCCGAGACTAGCACGCCGCCGACGCGCCCCCCCTTTGGCGGCTCCCGGCGGAACCTCGGGAGATGGGGCTATCATCGCGTCCCATGACCGACCCGATTCCCGAGCCCGCCATGCCATCTCTTCGGGTGACCCAGGCGAGCGCCCGAAGGATGGCCTGGCTCCGCGGATCGGCGTTCGCCGCGGTGCTCGTCGCCTCGGTCTGGCCCCGGCTCGCCACGCTGCGCCTCGTCTTCGCCCGCGGCGAGCTGATGCAGTGGGACGGGGACTCGGCCTACCACCTGAAGCGGATCCTGCACGCCATCGAGCACTTCCCATCCCTGCTCCGCTTCGATCCCCAGATGAACTGGCCGGACGGCGCGCCGTGTCCGTGGACGGACGGCTTCGATCTCCTCGCCGCCGCGTGGGGACTCCTCGCGGGGCTCGGGGACCCCTCGCGCGCCAGGATGGCCGTCCTCGTCTTCACCCCGCTGCTCGCGCTCCTGGCGATATGGGCGGCCATCGACGTCGCCCGGCTCGTCGTGCCGGACGGACCGGCCAAGGAGGCCGCGGTCCTCGCAGCGGGGCTGCTGACGGCGCTCGCGCCGCCCACGATCTACCAGTCGCAGGTGGGCTTCCTCGACCACCACATCGCCGAGCTGCCCTCTCCTTCCTGCTCGTCGCCGGCTGGGGGCTGCGACGCCTTCCACGGTCGGGCCAATCCGTGACCGTGGGGATTGGCTGGGAGATTGGGGGCGCCCTCGCCTGCACCTTTACGCTGTGGGTCTTCTCCGGCGGCGTGCTCTACGTGGCCATGGCCGCCGCGATGCTCGTCGTCGCGCTCCTCCGGGAGGAGCGCCCTGCCATCGTGGGCTTCGGCGCGCCGGTGCTCGCCGCGGGGGCGCTCCTGACGGGCCTCCTCACCCTCCCTGCGCTCCGTGCGCATGGCCGCCTCGTCTCCTACCAGTTCCCATCGCTGCTTCAGCCTCTGCTCGTCGCCGGCGCGGCGATGGGGCTGGGGTTGATTGTCGCGACCGCCCGCGTCGCCCGCGGCCGCGGACGGCGCGCGGCCCTGCTCCTGGGGCTCGGGACGGCGGCGCTGGCGCTGGCGACTGTCCTGCTGCCCCAGGTCGGGCAGCAGTTCCGCGCGGGGCTCGAGGGCTGGCTGCTGCGACGAGATCCCTGGATCGCGAGCGTCATCGAGTTCCAGCCCTTCGGCTGGAACGCACCGGTCTTCTCGCTCGCGCTCTTCTCGAACTACGGAGCCGTCGGCGTCGCGGCGCCGCTGCTCCTGGCCGGCGGAGCCTGGGTGGTCATCCGCGGCGCTGGCTGGCGCGGCGCCGCCTTCGTGGTGCTCTCGATCGGCTTCGTCCTCCTCGTCCTGCATCAGCTGCGGTTCGAGCGGATAGGGCAGCCGCTCCTCATGATCAACTTCGCCGCGCTCCTCGCCGCCCTCGCCCACCGGAAACGGGCCGACGGGAGCCCCATCGCCGTGCGTCTCTTTCCGCTGCTCGCCACCGGAGTCCTCGTCGCGACCGACCCCACGCTCCGCAGCGCGCTCACGCCCGACTGGAGCCGCATCCCGCCGGCGGCCTCCGCGGCGCTCGCGCTTCGTGACGCATCGGGCGGGCGCCGCGACCAGGGCGCCTTCACGTCTTGGGGCGACGGTCACATGATCAACGTCCTGTCTGGCCTCGCGACCCCGACCAACGGGTTCGGCCCATACCTCGACGCGGAGACCTTCCGCGAGTCGGAAGAGGTCTTCACGGCGGATGGGCCGTCCCTCGACGCCTACCTCACCCGGAGGAGGCTCCAGTTCGTGGTCGCCGGCGCGCTCACTGGCGAGCTGCAGCCCTGCTGGCGGAAGGACCATTGACAACTTCGCGCCCGGGCCCAACGGCGCGGTGCTCGACGTGAAGCGGCTGAAGTCGCGCGCGCTGTCACCGCTTCTCATAGGCGGCTCGGCGATCCCCGGCGCAGCGGTGGGCCACCTGGAGCGGCTCATGCCGATCTTCGGCACGCCCGAGCAGCCCGCGGGGCTGGCCTTCCAGCTCCCGGCGCTTTGGGTCTACGAGCGCGTGCGGGGCGCGAGGATCGTGGGGAGCGCGCCCCCCGGCGCGCGCGTCGTCGCCGCGCTCCCCTTCCGCGAGCAGGGGAGACCGCACGTGTGGAAGGCCTTCGCGGACGCCGCGGCTGACGGCACGTTCGACATGACGGTGCCCTTTCCCACCAGCCTCCTCCGCCCCGCCTTCGCCTCCGACGCACGCTATTCGCTCACGGTGAACGATGGCCCGCCGGTCGACGTGGAGGTCCCCGAGTCCGCCGTGCGCGCAGGGAGCACGATCCGGGTGGGTCGGATCGCCGCCGCGCCGCCCGCCGATCAGCGGCCGCTACGACGGCGGGGAACCGCAGCGTGAAGACCGCGCCGCCCCCCTCGCGATTGCGCGCTGAGATCTCGCCGCCGAAGGACTCCACGATCGCGTGGCAGATCGAGAGCCCGAGCCCGGTCCCCTCCCCCGGAGGCTTGGTCGTGAAGAAGGGGTCGAAGACGCGCGAGAGGTCGGCCTCGGGGATCCCCGGACCGCGGTCCGCGACGCCACCTCGACCGCTCCCCTCCACGCGCTGGCGATCCGGAGCCGCCCCCGCCCGCCCATTGCGTCGCCCGCGTTGAGGAGCAGGTTCAGGAAGAGCTGGCAGAGCCGCCCCTCGTCGGCCAGGACCGCCGGCAGCCCCGGCGGCATGGCCAGCTCCACCTCCACGTCGCGGAAGCGCGGCTGGGGGCGGGCCAGCCGGAGCGCCGCGTCGAGCGCGACGTCGAGCGCGACCGGCGCGAGCGCGGGGCGGGTGGGGCGCGCGAAGTCGAGCAGCTCGCGGACGATCCGGTCGATCCGGCGCGTCTCGACCGCGATCCGGTCGAGCCAGTCGACGACCTCGGGATCGCCGCCCGCCGACGTCAGCCGCGTGTGGGCGAGGGCCGCGTAGCCGCCGATGGCGCCCAGCGGGTTGCCCACCTCGTGCGCGACGCCCGCCGCCAGCCGCCCAACCGTGGCCAGCTTCTCCGACGCTGAGCAGCGACTCGCGCGCCGCGGCCAGCTCGGCGTTGGAGCGCTCCAGCTCCTCCACCTTGCCGGCGAGCCGCGCGCGCTCGTCGGCGAGCGCTCCCGCGAGCCGCTCGAACGCCACGGCGGCGCGCGCGAGCCCGTGGCCGGCCACCTCACCGGAGGCTGGAGGATGGGGAGTCCGCCGCGCCGGCGCCGAGCCGCGCCGCGGCGAGGAGGATCCGATCGACCGGCCGGGCCACGGCGCGGAAGAGGAGCGTCACCGACAGCGCCTCGCCGAGGGCCCCGCCGCCGCCCAGCCAGGCCAGCGTCGCGCCGTCGAGCGCGCCGCGCGCGGCGAGCGGCACGCCGACCGCGAGGAGGACGGCGCCACGATCGCGCCGACGGCGGCCAGGTCGAGGAGGATCAGCAGCCGCAGCGGCGCGCGCATGGTGTCACCTGAATCAGGCCGAGGGCGAGGACCGGCTGGCCCGCCGGTCGGCGAGAGTAGAGCCACTCGATCGCGCCGAGCGCCAGGAACGGCCCGAAGGGGACCGCGTTCCGCGGCGGCACGAAGCCGTCCGGGAGCGGCTCCCCGCCCTTCGCTTCCCTCGGGTCGCCCGCCGATCGCCATGAGGACCGCCCCGACGAGCGCCCCCTGGATCGAGGCGAGGAGGAGCACGGGGAGGAGCGCAGGAGCCCCCAGCCAGGCGCCGATCGCGGTGAGCATGTGTACGTCGCCGAACCCCATCGCCTCCTCGTCCTGCTCGATCCGGCCGGTGCGGCGCAGGAGGGCCGTCGCGCCGACGGCGAAGAGCCCGAGCGCCACGAAGGCGATGGCGGCGCCCGCCGCGGATCGGACGATCGAGCCGGCCGCCCCCAGGCCGACCGCGTTGGCGACGAGCCCGAGGGCCACGAGCGGGAAGGACATGACCCGGTAGACGCTCCAGGTGTCGAGGTCGATGAGCGCGATGACGACGAGGACGGCCACGAAGGCGAACTCGAGGAGCGCGGGGAGCGCGAAGCCATGGCGGGAGAAGGCCATCCACGCGGCGCCCGCCCCGAGCAGCTCGACGAGCGGGTACCGGGCGGAGATGTGGGCGCCACAGGAGCGGCACCGGGCGCGGAGGACGAGCCAGGAGAGCACCGGGACGTTGTCGTACCAGGCGATCTGGCGTCCTGCACCGCGGGCAGCGCGACCGGGGCCGGACGATCGACTCGCCGGCGGGGACGCGCGCGACGACGACGTTGAGGAAGCTGCCGACAGACGCGCCCGCGAAGACGCACCAGGCGGCGAGGAGGGCCTCGATCGCCGCGCCGGACGAGCCGCTCACCCGGCCTCGGCGCGGCCGGCGCCGCGCTCCTCCTCCAGGCGGCGCATGAAGAAGTCCTCGAGCGTCTCGCGGTGGCGCGTGCAGGCCGCCAGCTCCCGCCGGCCCCGAGCAGCGCGGCGACGGCGGCGTCGGCCGCCCCCTCCTCGTCGAAGGACGAGCGTCAGCCGCTCCCCCTCCTGCCGCAGGAGCGTCCCGCGCCCGACGGTCTCGCGCGCCGCCGCCGGCACGAGCGCCGTCACCTCGATGCTACGGGTCCGCGGCGGAGAGCAGGTCGCCGAGCCGTCCCACGTCGCGCAGCCTGCCGTCCAGGATCACGCCCACACGGTCGCACAGCGTCTCGACGTCGGGGAGGATGTGCGTCGAGAAGAAGACCGTCTTCCCGCGCCGCTTCAGCTCGAGGATGAGGTCGCGCATCTCCTTGCGCCCGATGGGGTCGAGCCCGCTCATCGGCTCGTCGAGCACCACGAAGGCCGGATCGGCCGACCAGCGCCTGCGCGATCCCGAGCCGCTGCTGCATGCCCTTGGAGTACTTCCGGATCTGCCGGTCGGCCGCGTCGGAGAGCCCGACCAGCTCGAGCAGCTCGGTCGCAGCGCCGCGCGCCGCTCGGCGCGCGGCACGTCGGCGAGCTTGCGCGAAGAACCGGAGCGCCTCGCGGCCGGTGAGGAACTCGTACCAGGCCGGGTGCTCGGGGAGGTAGCCGATGCGCGCCTTGGACGCTCCGGGACGGGATCGGCGCGTCGAAGATGAAGGCCTTGCCCGCGCGTGGGGTGGATGAGCCCCATCAGCATCTTGATGGTGGTCGTCTTCCCTGCGCCGTTCGGCCCGACGAAGCCGAAGATCTCCCCCTCCTCGACGGTGAGGGTGAGGTCCTCGACCGCCTGGACGCGGCGGCGCCTGACGAGGCCGACGTCGAAGATCTTGGTGAGCCCCTCGGTGCGCAGGATCATCGGGCCGCGCATCATCTGGACCCGGCCGGTGCTTGTCAAAGTCCCCGGAATCCGGGACGTCGTGAAGCCCTCGCCGAGGAGGGGTGACGAAAAACGTCACCCCTTCGCACCCTCCTGACCGGGAGCGTCAACGTCATGTGAAGGTAGGCACCTGCGCACCCACCCCACATAACGGGAGGTTGCCTCGCAGGCGGTGGAAGTCGAACTTGGCACCGGTCCTGCTAGTTAGTAAGGCGCAGCATGATGAACCGGGCGCTCGCACCGAAGGGCCCGGACCTTTCAGGCAGCGCCCGCACGCCGTCCAAACCGGAGGTCACATGAAGATGAAGAGAGGCACGAAGGGCTTCACGCTCGTCGAGCTCATGATCGTCGTCGCGATCATCGGCATCCTCGCCGCTATCGCCATCCCCAACTTCCTCCGCTACCAGCTCCGCTCCAAGTTCAGCGAGCTGAAGACCAACGTGGAGGCCATCTACAAGTCGGAGGAGTCGCTCAGGTCTTCCGAGCGCGTGCTCTGCCTCAACGCGATGACCGGCCTCTACGCGACCTTCGCGCAGACGCCGGCGGCAGCGCCCAATCCGTCGAAGCTCATCTGGCAGCCGAACGATCTGCTCGCCGCCTCCCAGCTCGACTGGCAGGTGCAGGGCGCGACCTACGGCGTCTATGCCGCCTCGGTCGCCGGCACGCCGACGCCCCCCACCGGCATGGTGGCCACCTGTCCCGCTCCCCTGGGCGCGCTCGGCTCGGCGATCTCGATCAGCGGCCAGTCCGACATCGATGGCGACGGGATCTTCTCGCTGGTCTCGGCCTTCGAGCCCTCCATCAACGCTGGCAACGGCGGCGTCGCCGTGGCCGCCCCGGTCGCCCCGCAGCCGGCGGGCACCGCTGCCGTCACGATCCAGAACTGCGCCAGCTCCCTGCAGCCGGGCAACGTCGGCAACGGCCAGGTCACCAACTGCTCGGCCGACAACGTCTTCTAGTCCTTACGGACCTCGGCTAACATGGGGCCGCCCGGCAGCCGTCGGGCGGCCCCCTCTGTTTTCGAATGCGTTCCACAGCGCGCCTCCTCGCCGTCTTCGCAGTCGCCCTCGCCGGCGCCACGGCGCTCGATCTCGCGCTCGCCTCCCGCGCCCTGCAGCGTGCCTACGACGTGCTCCAGGTGCCGCGCGGCTCCGTGGCGCGCGTCGCGGCGCTCGGCCACCGCACCTTCGCCTCCGACCTCTATTGGCTCGCCACCGTCCAGTACATCGGCGACCCGATGGGCGACAAGCGCGGCTGGGAGAAGCTCTACCCGCTCGCGGATCTGGTCACCGACCTCGACCCGCGTCACGGGTACGCCTACCAGACCGCCGGGATAGTCCTCTCGGCCGCTGGACGCTTCGACGAGAGCGACCGGATCCTCGTGAAGGGAATGGAACGGGGGCCGCCCTACTGGACCTTCCCCTTCTACCTCTCGTTCAACGCCTGGTTCTACCGCGGCGACTACGCGGAAGGAGCCCGCTGGGCCGAGATAGCCGCGCGGACCCCCGGCGCCTCGGCCAACATAAGCCGGCTCGCGCTCTCCCTGAAGGCCAAGTCCGGCACGCCTGAGGACGCCATCGGGATGCTGCGCGACCTGATGGAGACCGTGAAGGATCCGGTGACCCGGGCGCGGCTCGAGGAGCAGTTGAAGCTCGCCTACGTCGAGCGCGACGCGCAGGCGCTGGAGGCGGCGGTGGCGCGGTACGAGCGGGAGCGCGACCGGCCGCTCGGCTCGCTGGACGACCTCGTGCGCGAGGGGTTCGTGCGCGCCCTCCCCGCGGATCCGTTCGGCGGGCGCTACGCATGGAACGGCTGGGAGCGGCGGGTGCGCTCGACCGCCAACCCCTTCCGCTTCACGCTGCGCGAGGGGCCGCACGCGGCCGAGTTCAGGTACAAGATCCGCCGAGCCCGAAAGGAGCGTCGAAGTGACACGGATTGCCGTCATCGCCGCCGTCACGTTCAAGGAGGCCATCCGCCAGAAGCTGGCGGTGAATCTGTTGATCTTCGCGCTCGCGCTCGTCTCCGGTTCGTTCATGATCTCGACGCTCACCTTCGGTGAGCAGTACCGGATCATCGTGGACCTGGGGCTCTCCGCGATGGAGGTCTTCGGCACGCTCATCGCGGCCTTCCTCGGCGCGGCGCTCATCGCCGGCGACGTCGAGCGCAAGACGGTCTTTCCCATCGTGGCGAAGCCGGTCTCGCGCGCGGAGTACGTCGCCGGGCGGTACGCCGGGCTCGTCACCACGACGACGCTGAACCTGGCCGTGATGGCGGTCTTCTTCGTCAGCGTGCTGGCCTTCTACCTGGGTGGGCTCGGCTTCGTGCGCGAGACACCGCTCCTCGCCACCCTCGGCGCGCTCGCGCTCCAGTTCGCGATGGTCGCCGCGGTCGCCGTCCTCTTCTCGACCTTCACGACCGCGACGCTCTCGGCGATCTTCACCCTGTCGCTAGTCGTCGCGGGCCACCTCGCGAGCGACCTGGTGCGCTACTGGGAGAAGCAGGGGGCGGCGGCGGCGTGGTTCGGCAGGCTCCTCTACGCCGTCGTGCCGAACCTGGAGGCGCTCAACTTCAAGGAAGCTATGGTCTACAAGGACGCGCTCGCCGGCTCGACCCTGGCGCTCGCCTTCGGCTACGGCATCCTCTACACGATCGCAGTGGTGGCGCTGAGCGCGGCGGTCTTCGGCAGGCGCGACCTTCGCTAGCAGCCCCTCGCGTGTGGGCCGGGGCCCACATGACTTCTTTTCAGGACGGTGAAAGTCTTGCCTGATCGCGCCCCGCGGTCAGCCGTCATCGGCGCGAAGTCACTGCGCTTTACCAGGGCTCGGGCGGGCCGGCTTCTTGCTACATCTATGGGGGCATGAGGAAGACCCACGGCTTCACGCTCATCGAGCTCATGATCACCGTCGCGATCATCGGCATCGTCGCCGCCATCGCCTTCCCGACGATGCGCGCCGCCACCCGCAACGCGAGCGTAAACGGCGTCTCGTTCGACCTGCTCATGCGAATGCAGGGGCTCCGGACGAGGGCGCTCGCCGACCAGCGGACGCTCATCGCGGTCTTCGTCGACGCGCCGGGCAACGACGGCACCGGCTGCATGTTCGGGACCCCTGGCCGGTGCGCCCGCCTCTACGTCCTGCAGGATCCGACGCCGGCCTGGAGGCTGGGCGCCTTCTTGCCCTCGTCGCCGACGACGAACGCGTCGATCCGGGAGACGGTGGACCTGGGCAAGGGGATCCGCTTCGCGACCGAGCGGCTTGGGCGCGAGGCACCACCGCCCTTCGGTGGACCCACCACCGCCAACCCACTCAGCGCCCTCGACACGGCCTTCACCACCACTTGCGACGGTCGCGCCTGCATGGCCGTCCGCTTCAGCCCCAACGGCGACGTCCTCGTCGAGGGGGCCGCGGGGACGGACGCGACGCTCCGCGGCGTCGTCCTCGCCCTCGGAACCGAGATGCTCTCCGAGACGCGCGGGCTGGTCGTCGCCTCGCCCAGCGGCATCGTCAAGACCTTCGGCCTGTAGGTGAGAACCATGACTCCCAACGCTCTCCGGCCAATCGACCGCGGCACCACCCTCCTGGAGGCGATGATCGCGCTCTCCATCCTGCTCGTCGGGATCCTCGGGATGATGCAGCTCCAGATCCTCGGCATGACCTCCACGGCGGGCGCCCGGGCGCACTCGCAGGCGCTGCAGGTCGCGCACCAGCTGGTCGCGGCGATCGAGCAGCTACCGCCCGACGACCCGCACCTGACGCCGGCGGACTTCACGGGCGCGACGCCCCCCGCTGAGTTCGGGAGCGTCCTGCCGGGACCGCAACTCGCTCCCGCACTCCGGGCTTCAAGGAGTGGACGACTCCGGCGTCCATCGCGACGCGACGACCGACGCCGGAGATCGTGGCGCTCTACGGCCACGACCCGCTGGACGGCGGCCGCCCCCGCTTCCAGCGGCGCTGGCAGGTCTGGCAGACGGACACCGCGACCACCACCGGCGGCGTCAAGGGGATCGCCGTCTCGGTCACCTACCGTGAACCGAGCCTCCCCGGCCTGCGCGAGGTGGTCCTCCTCACGCAGGTCTCGAACCGGGCTCTTCTCCGCCTTCGCGGCCGCCTACCGGTGACACGACATGCGCTCCATCGCGTGGGGTTACGCTGGTAGAGATCATGGTCGCGCTCCGGATCACCTCGATCGCCGTGGCGGCCGCCATCGTCGCCGCCAACGCGCAGGAGCGGGCATACAGCGCCGGCAACCGCGTGCGCACCGCGCAGAACTCGGCGCGCGCGGCCCTCCTCTACCTGGAGCAGAAGGTGGCGCTCGCCGGCTACGGCATGGACGCGCCGCTCGCCCTGGACTTCCAGTGGTACACGCCGGCCGCCGGCTTCTGCCCTTCCGAGCTCACGCCGTGCGATCGCGACAAGGTCGACGACTCGGACGAGCTGATCTTCTACGCGCGGAACCCGTCGTTCTGGGTGGATCCTGCCAGCACCGACCCGAGCACCGCCGCCACGCTGAGCCGGGCCTGGACCCTGAGCGCCCACGCAGGCGACACGGTGGAGATCACCGCTCGCCCGGGAGACGTCTTCCGGAAGGGGCAGATCCTGCAGGCGGTCTGCGCCGGGACCCTGCAGTACACCTACTTCACCGTCCTCACGACCGTGAAGGTGTCCTCCGCCGCGACGGCGCCCGGTCCACTGACCGTCCAGCTCGAGCCGTCGGTCACCGCCGATCCCTTCCGCCGCCACGACGTGCTCACCTCGCTGGCCTGCGCAAACCCGATCGCTTCGAACCTCAGGCTCTTCCAGATCGATCGGTACCGCTTCCACGTCGCGGCCGGTGGCGCTCGGTGGCAACCGCTACGATCCCTACCTGGTCCTCGACACCGGCACCGACACGGACGGGGACGGCGACATCGAGCTGGACGACGAGATCCTGATCGCCGACGGGATCGAGAACCTGCAGGTCGCCTACCTGTTCGCGGCGCCCTCGCTCGCGCCGGTCGGCGCGGTGTCCGACACGCCCATCGCCCTGTCCACGGCCGCCCCCGCGGCCGCGGCCGAGACGATCGCGCTGACCGACTTTCCGGGGACCGGCGCGTCCACCACCGAACCCTACGAGCTCTCGAGCTTCTACAAGTACAGCGTCACGACGCTCCCGGTCCCCGCCATACGTGGGACGAACGCACAGGCCAACATCCGGCGCGTCCTCCTCTCGGTGGTGGCCCGCTCACCGACTCCAGAGCCCGGAGGCCGCTCCAACCACTCCTGGACGGCCGGCTCCTCGCTCTTTCGCCTCAACCAGAGTGGCGCGCCGGCGTGGATCACCGACGTGATGGTCGATGGCAACGACGGCTACCAGCGCACCGTCGCCGAGACGAGCGTCAACCTGCCGAACATGACCGTTCGCACGATGACCTACTTCTGATGGCCTCAGCACCGGAGAGCACCAGAGATGACCCAGCTCATCGCATTCGAACCCGCGCGCACGCCCGCGGCAGCACGCTCGCTGCTCGTCATGGTGCTGCTCGCGTGCTGGCGTTGATCGGCGCCGCGACGGTCTCGCTCGGCTCCCAGGAGCGGACCAACTCGTCCGCGAAGGGGACGCGCGACCGTATGGCGGCCTGCGCGAACGCCGCGCGGCTCGTGGTCTGGGCCGAGCTGGCGAGGTTCGGCTCCGCGCGCCTCCGCACCAGCCTTGCGGAGACCCGCGTGACCCTCTCGAACGGCACCGCGCTCTCAGCGCCTGCGCACTACGCTGCGAGCGCAGCGAGCGACCCGCTCCAGGTCATAGAGCTGCGGCGGTTCGTCGTGCCGCTGCAGGGGAGCGCCGCTGGGGCCGCCGACGCGGTGGCGCTGACCAACACGGTCCTGCCCGGCACGGCGGTGGGCGGCAACGCGACCACCGCCTACGCCTTCGTGGCGCGGTGCAGGGACCGCGACGGCCGCGAGACCGAGGTCGAGTTCACCACAGGGCTGATGTTCTAGGAAGCGAGCGAAACCATGCCCACCCCCAAGCTTTCGCTGCGCACCCTCGCCCTCGGCGCCGCCGCCGCGGCCATGCTTTCCCCTTACGCCGCCGACTCGGTGCCGTGTGACTCCAACGCCGCGGCCCGCGGGCTCCTCGCCGCGAGCGCGATGGACGGCTACCTGAACCCGTCCGGCGGAGAGGATCTCGACTTCCTCTACCGGGACAACGGCTTCCCGAACATCATGGTCCTCTTCGACGCGTCGGCGGCGATGCAGATGTTGCCGCCCGACGGCCCGGGTCACCTGGGAAGTCTCGCGCCCAGCTACCCGCCCGAGGGGGTCGTCCACTACCTCACCAACGTCGCCGACGCCACCCAGGCCGACAGCGCCCGGGTCGCCGGCTGCGGCCTCGACGCGGTCTCCTCCGGCGCGACCGGGTGGACCGGATATGACTTCGCGAAGTCGCTGGACGCGCGGCGCTTCTACCCACCCTGCACCGCCGCCGCGCTCAGCACGCTCGTCAACCCCGGCACCTACCTGGGGCAGTCCACCGACTACGCCGCCGCCATGGGCGCGTGCCCGCACCTGAAGCTGGCTGGCGACACCGTCGAGTACGGCATCCCGGGCTACGACCCCGACTTCTACACCGCCGCGGACCCCATGAACCCCGGCGGCAACAACTCGCCCAACTTCTTCGGCCGGGCTCGTCATCCACGACAACGGCATCCAGCTCGGGGCCATGGACTTCGTCAACAACGCGTTCGGACACGACTTCGGGGACGGCTGGTCCGACACCGCCGTCTACCCCTTCAAGACGAGCAACTCCGCCCCAGGAACGGCGGCCGAGTTCTGCGCGACGCAGACCGGGACGCAAGGCGGCGTCACCCGCGCCTCGATCTGCAACACCTGCCTCGCCACGAAGGGCTGGTACTTCGACGGCTTCATCCTCGGCTCGTCGGGCACCTACTCCGGGCAGTACCCGAGCATCTGGTACACGGGGAACTACCTGAACTTCTTCCCGCCGAAGTTCCTGTCGGCCAGGAAGATCGTGAAGGACGTCATCGCGAACCAGATCAAGGTCCGCATGGCCCTCGCCAAGACCGTCGACGCCGGGGCGACCGTCTTCCAGGACTTCAACCCGAGCTGCGGCATGCCCGAAGGCTCGAGCTTCCAGAACAACCGGTCCACCTACGCGAAGGCGCTGAACGACTCAATCCAGTTCACCGGCTCCACGCGCCCGCTCTCCAAGGCCCTCCTCGACCTCGGGGACCACTACCACTCGCCGACCCTCCCCTGGTTCACCGCGAACGGCGCCGGGAACTACAACGCCAACCAGGCGTCCATCTGCTCCGTCTGCCAGGTGAGCACGGTCATAGTCATCTCCGGCGGCGTCCCGACCTTCGATGAGGGCTCCACCACGCTCCCCACCGGGACGACCACGGCGGACGACGTCGCAGCGGGGACCTACGCGGGCACCTCCACGACCGGGATCACCGGGATCGGCGCCGGGACCGGCACCAACCTGGCGTGCACGAAGGACTGCGCCGCCTTCTCGGGCGGCGAGGACTACCTCAACAACCTCCCGCGCGTCGCCTGGTACCTGCAGAACATGGACCTGCGCGAGAACAGCGAGAAGCCGCTCGACTGCACGCTCATGGGTGGCGTCCAGCGGATCCAGACCTACACCGTCGGCTTCGGCATCGCGCAGAACCCGAAGGCGGGGCAGGTCCTCCAGCACACCGCCGCAGCCGGAGGCGGAATCGCGGTGGCGGCCGAGGATCCGGCCATGCTCAAGGAGCGGCTGAACCAGCTCCTGCAGGAGATCTCGACGCGCTCCACCTCGTTCTCCGTGGCCACGATCTCGACCCTACAGACGACCGCCGGGCGCGCGGTCATCATCCCCCGCTTCGACCCGAACAAGACGGCGCACTGGGAGGGACACCTCCTCCGCTTCGATCTCTACTCGGAGTTCGTGAACGGCTGCACCCCCGGCGGCGCCGGCGACCTGGACTGCGACGGCGTGTGCGCGAGCGTCTTCCTCCAGGACCAGCCCACCACGGGGTCGGACGCTAACCGCAGCCTCATCGGCGAGGACGGCACCGGCGCGTTCGTCCGCAACGACCCGCCAGACAAGGCGCTGTGCACGCAGGCACCCGCCTGCACCTCGTCGACGTCGACGACGGCCTGCTCCAAGTCGGGCAGCGCACCGGCCGTGCCGTTCTGGGACGCGGGCGCGAAGCTCGCAGCCCGAAGCTGGAAGAGCCGGAGCATCTACACGGTGACCGACGACTCGGGCCCTGCGGGTGTACAGGACGGCCGGATCGACGGGTATGACACGACCTTCCCGCTGATCGACACGGCGACCGGCACGGTCATCGCCGCCGCGGCGCAGAAGATCGTCCCCTACCTGGGGCTGGGGACGTCCTCGACGGGTGGCTCAACGTGCGCCGAGGTCTCCAACCTGCTCAACCAGGCGGGAGACACCGTGAACGCGGCGACGGTAGCCGCGTCGCCGCTCGAGTGCGCGAAGGCCATCATCCGGTACGTGGCCGGCGCCGACGTCTTCAACGAGCTTGGCAACCCGGCGCCCGCCTATCCGCAGGGGAACCAGGACGACCTCGGCGACCGCAACTTCAAGCTGGGCGACATCTTCCACTCGTCACCGCAGGTCGTCAGCCCGCCGCTGCCGCGGGAGGGCATCCTGTGCAACCTCGGGCTGAGCGTCCAGTGCCTCCCGTCGCTCTGGGCGACCCCCACCGACAGCGGCGCCGCCGGCTATGACGGCTTCTCGCTGAGCGCGCGCTACTACAACCGCGACAAGTTCATCCTGGTCGGCGCCAACGACGGCCTCCTTCACGCGTTCCACGCGGGGACCTGGCAGGCCGGCAAGGACGATCTCTACACGAGCGCCGTGAAGGAGTCGGAGGCCCCGTTCAACGGGTACTTCGACCGCGGCACCGCCGAGGAGCTCTGGGCCTTCCTGCCACCGGACCTCATCTCCAAGCTCCCGCTCCTGATGAAGACCGTGCACCAGTACTACGTGGACGGTACGGCCATGGTCCGCGACGTCTGGGCGGACGGCTCCTCCAACCAGATGGCGGCCGCGACCGCGCCGGACGACGTCAAGCAGGCGCAGGAGTTCCACACGGTGGCCGTGGTCGGCGAGCGGCGTGGAGGGACGCGCTTCTTCGCGCTCGACGTGACCAACGCCGACGGCGTGACCTCGGCGCAAGTGGGCGGCGTCACCTTCGACCGCAAGCCGAAGCTCCTCTGGATCTACCCGCAGCCCGGAGACCCGGAGAGCCTGACCTTCGGGGAGACCTACGACGACTTCCTGCCCTCTCCGCCGCCGATCGCCCCCGTCCGGCTGGGGGTCTCCGCCGCCGGCGCCGACGCCCTGCACGCGAAGACGCCGTCGGTGAACGTCCCCGGCGCCCTGGCCGCCACCACGACGTCCACGCCCTACCACGAGCGGTGGGTGGTCTTCCTGAACGGCGGCTTCGATCCGCAGTACGTCCGGGGACGTGGCGTCCACATGGTGGACGTCTGGGCCGGCAACGAGCTCTTCGACTTCAGCTACCCGAACCAGACCGACGCCTCGGTCGACACGGGAGATCCCCGCCGCAACCTCCGCTTCCCCGTCCCAGGCACGATCGGGATGAGCGCATGGGGACGTGACGCGGTGCGAAGGGAGAGCGCACCCTCGCACGACTTCTTCTTCGACACCGCCACCTTCAGCGACGCGGGCGGCCAGCTCTGGGCGCTTCGCTTCTTCACCCCCGGCCAGCTGGGCGCCGACGGAAGGGTGGAGAACTGGTTCGGCGCCCGCGTCTTCCAGATGGGGCTCGTCGGCGACTGCAAGCTCTGCTCGGGCCAGCCCATCTTCGTCATCACCGGAGATGCATCGATCGCCCCGCCAGGCGAGTCGATCACGTCTACCGCACCTTCTTCGGCACCGGAGATCGCTTCAACCTGCTCGATCTGCACGGCGGCACGTGCGGTCCCGACAACATCCGGGCCTGCGTCATGCGCGGCTGCACGGTGAATGTCACCCCGACCGAGAACTACGTCCAGGCGTACGGCGTCGGCTCGGCCCAGCGAGGGCTCTCGCACGGCGCCTGCTCCACCACGCCGACGCTCTCCGAGACCGACGCGGCCTTCACCACGTGCTCGGTCGACGGCAGGGCGAAGATCACCATCTCCAACTGCCCCGGCGCCATCACCTCCACCACCAAGGACATGGGGGCGAGCTGCCTGGAGGACGCGAACGGCAACTTCAGGTGCACGCCGACGGGCGGGGCGCCCGGCGCCGACCTCGTCATCGACCACCTGACCCACCCCATCAACGTCGGCAACTGGTTCATGTCACTCCTCGTCTGGGAGAAGAACACCAGCCGCGACCTCTTCTGGGATCTCGACGGCGCGAAGCGGTACGACGCGGCGCGCCTCAACATCAACCAGACCGGCATGTCGACCTACACCGCCACCAGCGGGATCGTGATCCACGGGGCGGCGGAGTCACCCTCGACCATCGATCCCGCAAGCTGGGCCAACGCCAGCTCGAAGGGCTGGGCGCTCTATTACGACCACGACGGCACCCAGACCATCGACTACCACCAGTTCACCGTGGACTGGCGCGACGAGCGGACCACGGCCGGCGCGGCCTTCGGCCCTAACGCCACCGTCACCTGGAAGACCACCCAGAACCCCTCGTCCTCCGCGACCAGCACGCTGGCGACCTCCGGCGGGTGCCGGGCCTCCAAGTGCACCACCGAGGCGCGGCGGCTCGCGTACCACTACAACGCCAACGCGCTCACCGGCGCGCCCGTCTTCTTCGACGACGCGTCTTCCAAGTACGTCCGCTCGACTACGGACTACAGCCAGGTGCCCAAGGGCGGGGACCAGAGGACCGTCTTCATCAACCAGCTGGGGCAGGTGGTGGTCGGCTTGCCCTCCGTGGACCCGGAGAAGGGGGCCAGCAACGTCGGCCAGTCCGACCCGGTGGACCCGACGCAGGACGCCGGCTTCGTCGAGATCGACCGGGACCTGCACGCCTGCCGCCACGCGGACGGCGTCACGACCCAGCCCGTCTGCAGGTGAGCTACCCGATGCCGAACTTGTCGAGCCTGTAGCGCAGCGACCGGAAGGTGAGGGAGAGGATCCGCGCCGCCTCGCTCTTGACCCCTCCAGCGCGCTCGAGCGCCTGCTCGAGGATGCGCCGCTCGACGGCGTCGAGGTGCGCCTGGAGATCCATCCCGCCCTCCGGGAAGGCCGCGACGGCCAGCATCTCCGCCGGCTGGCCGCGGAGCGGCTCCGGGAGGACCTCGGGGCCGATGACCGGCCCTTCGCTAAGGGTGACGGCGCGCTCGATGACGTTCTGCAGCTCGCGGACGTTGCCCGGCCACTGCCACGCGAGCAGCAGCCGCTCCGCCTCGGGGGAGAGGCTCATCCGAGGGCGCCCGAGATCGCCGCAGAACCGCTCCAGGAAGCGCCCGATGAAGAGCGGCAGATGCCTCTCGCCGCTCGCGCAGCGGCGGCATCCGGAGCTGGATCACGTTGAGCCGGTAGAAGAGGTCCTCGCGGAACCGTCCGGCCGCCACCTCCTCCTCCAGGTCGCGGTTCGTCGCCGCGACGATCCGCGCCGTCGACGGCGACGTCCGCGTTGCCGCCGACCCGCCGGACGCGCCGCTCCTGCAGCGCGCGCAGTAGCTTCACCTGCATCGCGGAGCGGCAGCTCGCCGACCTCGTCGAGGAAGAGCGTCCCGCCGCCGGCCACCTCGAAGAGCCCCGCCTTGGCGCCCGACCGCGCCGGTGAAGGCGCCCCGCTCGTGGCCGAAGAGCTCGCTCTCGATCAGCCCCTCCGGGATGGCGCCGCAGTTGACGGCGACGAAGGGCTGCGCCGCGCGCCGGCCCCGCGAGTGGATGGCGCGCGCGACCACCTCCTTGCCCGTCCCGCTCTCGCCGGTGATGAGCAGCGTGGTCCGCGCCGACGCGACCCGCTCCACCATGGCGCGGACCTCCGCGATGGCCGGTGCGCGGCCGACGATCTCCTGCTCTTCGAAGATGCGCCCAACGCGGTGACGAAGCACCCGGTTCTCGGCGACCAGCGCGCGGTGCTCCAGCGCCTTGTCGACGACGAGCTGGATGACGTCCACCGTGAAGGGCTTCAGGACGTAGTCGTGGGCCCCCAGCTTCATCGCCTGGACGGCGTTCTCCGCCGTCGCGAAGGCGGTGATGACGACCACCTCGGTGTCCGGCGACCGCGTCTTCACGTCGCGCAGGAGGTCGAGCCCGCTGGCGTCGCCCAGCCGGAGGTCGGTGAGGACCAGGTCGAGGTCCCCCTCGCCAGCGACGGCGAGCGCGGTGGGGAGCGAGGCGGCGGTCCGCACCTCATGCCCTCCCTTGCGCAGCAGGATCTCCAGGAACTCCCGCATGGAGAGGCTCGTCGTCCACCACCAGGATCCCGTGCCATGGCTCCTTCCCTACCCGGTCGGGCGGCTCGCCGGCAAGACGACCGTGAAGCGGCTGCCCGCGCCGGGCTGGGAGGCCACCCGGATCACCCCTCCGTGGGCGTCGACGATGCGGTGGACTGTCGCCAGCCCAAGCCCGGTGCCGCTTGCCTTGGTGGTGAAGAACGGGATGAAGATGCCGTTCAGCTCCTCGGACGTCATGCCGACCCCGTCGTCCTCGACCTCGATGACGGCCCCCTCGGACGTGGCGTAACACCGGATTCGCAGCGCACCGCCCCCCTGCCGTCCCGCGGCCGCGAGCGCCTGCGCCGCGTTCGAGAGCAGGTTCCAGGTCACCTGGCGCACCTGATCGGGGTCGCAGTCGGCCGCCGCAGGCTCGAGCCGCGCCTCGATCCTGACGCCACCTGCCTGCGGATCGTTGCGGAAGACGCTCAGGGTCTCGTCGAGGAGCGCCGCGAGATCGGTGTGCCGGCGCCGCGGCGGCGCAGGACGCGCGAACGCGAGGAACTGCGTCACGAGCGTCGTTCAAGCGCCCCGCCTCGCGCAGCACGATCTCCATGAGGCGCGCCTCGTCGCCGCCGGCCCGGACGGAGCCGCGGAGCAGCTCGATCGAGCCGGACATCGACGCGAGCGGGTTGCGGATTCTCGTGGGCGAGCCCCGCGGCGAGGCTCCCGAGGTCGGCGAGCCGCTGGCTCCGCCGCACCTCGGCCTCCATCTCCGTGAGATTGCTCTCCCGCGCGGCCAGCCGCTCGCCGGTGGAGCGGAGCTGCTCCGCCAGGTAGGACGCGAGCACCGCGGTGGCCGCAAAGGCCGCACCGTGCGTGAAGAGCGTCACGGCAGCGACGGGCGGCGCGTCGAGGAGCCGGGCGTTCAGCCCGAGGTACCCGGCCACCGAGAGCGCCCCCGAGACCGCCGCCCCCTTCCTGAAGAGCAGGATCGAGCCGTTCACGACCGCGAGTGAGAAGAGGAAGAGGAAGAGGCTCTCGCTCCGGCCGGTCATCGAGACCACTGCCGTGGCGACACCGACGTCGAGGAAGATCTGCGCGTAGGCGACCGAGACATCCCAGCGGGCGGCGCGGAGGGCGAGCGCGAAGATGGCGGACGCAGCGAAGACGATCCCCGCGAGGACGAAGAGCGGCCCCAGGCCGCGAAGGACCGGCGCGGATTCCGTCCATCC
>CAWJSR010000018.1:0-39645 GCA_963845515.1 uncultured delta proteobacterium | reverse complement strand
AGCGCCCGGCAGGCGCCCGTGGCTCCCCCGACCCCGCTGCATGAAGATCCTCACGCTCATCGGGGCCTTCCTTCCCGGGTTCAGGTTCGGCGGCCCGCTACGCACCATCGCCGGCATGGTCGAGCGCATGCCGGGCGACTACGAGTTCTGGGTGCTCACCCGCGACCGGGATCTGGGCGACGCCGCCCCCTATCCCGGCGTCGAGCGCGATCGATGGATCGAGCGAGACGGCGCGCACGTCCGCTACATGAGCCCCGAACAGCAGAGCCGCGCCGGCGTCGCACGCGCGCTGAGGGAAGCCAGGCCGGACGTGGTCTATGCCAACAGCCTCTTCTCAGGGCTGACCCGCAGCTACCTGCTTGCGCGGCGACTGGGACAGGTGCCGCGCCATCCGCTCCTCATCGCACCCCGTGGAGAGCTCTCCCCGAGAGCGCGCTCGGCCGGAAGCGTTACAAGAAGTGGCCGTTCCTCCGGCTCGCAGCCCTGTCCGGGTTGGTTGACGGTGCGTCGGTGGCAGGCGTCCACCGCCCTCGAGCGTGCGACGAAGCCGCCGAAGGCGTTCGCCGGGCCGCTTCGTGGCACGAGGACCGACGACGTCTTCGTCGCGCGGGACCTCGTCGGAAAGGCGCTGGCGGGCGCGACGAGGTCGCGGGCGAAGGTGAAGGGAGAGGCGCGGCTGGTGTTCCTTTCCCGCATCGTGCCCAACAAGAACCTCGCTCACGCCATCGACGCCCTGGTGCCCGTCAGCGGAGCGGTCACCCTGGACGTGTTCGGGCCTGTCGAGGATCAGGAGTACTGGAGGGCTTGTCTGCGGCGCGAGTCGCCGCCTCCCTTCGAACGTGAAGCTCCAGTACTGCGGGGAGCTCCCACACCGAGCGCGTGGGAACGACCCTTGCCGACTACGACTTCCTCGTCCTTCCGACCTGCTTCGAGAACTTCGGCCATGTGATCGTGGAGGCGCTCACCGCCGCCTGTCCGGTCGTGCTGAGCGACACGACCTCCTGGCGCGGGCTCGAGTCGAAGCGCGCCGGGTTCGATGTCCCCCTCTCCGACATGCAGCTCTGGACCCAGACGCTGCAGCGATGCGTGGACATGGGCGAGGCGGAGCATCTGGCTTTTCGCACGGGTGCCGTAGAAGCGGGTGGCGCGTTTGCCGACGTCGAGGGGGCGATCGCGCAGTCGAGGTCGATGCTGGACAAGGTCGCCAGCGGGCGGACGCATGGAGGCTAGCGCCGGCCACGCGTGGCTCGTCTCGAAGAAGACACCGGTCGCAGCAGGAAGGGATTGGAGGGCTTCGCAATGAAGGTCATGACGGTGGTGGGAACGCGTCCCGAGATCATCCGCCTCTCCCGCGTGATTCCGGTCCTCGATCGGCACGTCGAGCACGTGCTCGTCCACACGGGCCAGAACTACGACTACGAGCTGAACCAGGTCTTCTTCGAGGATCTGGAGATCCGGAAGCCCGACCACTTCCTCGGCGCCGCGGGCAAGACGGCCGCCGAGACGGTCGGCCTCGTGATCGCGAAGGTGGACGAGCTGCTCGCTTCGCTGCGGCCCGACGCGCTCCTCCTGCTCGGCGACACCAACAGCTCGCTCGCGAGTCTATCCCGCGAAGCGCAGGAAGATCCCCATCTTCCACATGGAGGCCGGCAACCGGAGCTTCGACCAGCGGGTCCCCGAGGAGATCAACCGCAGGATCGTCGACCACATCAGCGACGTGAACATGCCGTACAGCGCCATCAGCCGGGAGTGCCTCCTCGCCGAGGGGCTTGCGCCAGATCGGGTCATCAAGACGGGCAGCCCGATGTTCGAGGTGCTCACGCACTACCGGCCGAAGATCGACGCGTCGAAGGTTCTCGACCGCCTGAAGCTGGAGCCGGGCAAGTACTTCGTGATCAGCGCCCACCGCGAGGAGAACATCGACGCGCCGGAGCAGTTCGCGAAGCTCGTCGACGTGCTGAACCGGCTCGCGAAGACGTACGGCCACCGCGTGATCGTCTCCACCCACCCGCGGACGCGGAAGCGGATCGAGGCGGAGAAGGTCACGCTGGATCCGCTCGTCGAGCTGCTGAAGCCGCTCGGCTTCAGCGACTACGTTCGGCTGCAGCTCGCCGCGAAGGCGGTGCTCTCCGACAGCGGGACCATCACCGAGGAGAGCAGCATCCTGAACTTCCCGGCCCTCAACATCCGGAACGCGCACGAGCGGCCCGAGGGGATGGAGGAGGGCGCGGTGATGATGACCGGCCTCGAGTGGCCGACCGTCGAGGTCGCGCTCGGGGTGCTGGAGAGGCAGTCGCGCGGGAGCGACCGGATGCTCAGGACGGTGGCGGACTACATGGCGCCGAACGTCAGCGAGAAGGTCCTGCGCATCATCCTGAGTTACACGGACTACGTGAACCGGGTGGTCTGGAGGACGTAGCCACCGACTCTCGGCGCCGTCAGCGTTCAGTTGGGGACGTCGACCGCAGTGCGGGAGACCTCGATCCAGAGCGCGCCGTCGTACTGGAAGTCGACTGATCGGCTGTAGCCGGGCGCCGGGTCGACCCATGGCGCGAGCCTGTAGGCCGGACCCCACGTCGTCTTGCCCAGGGGCCCGCCCGATGCGTTCCGGACCCGAACCGTGATCCGCTCGCCGGTCTGTGCGGAGTGCGAGGGGTTGGGGACGGCATGGGGTGCGCCGTCGGTGATCGTCACGACGCGATCGCCTTGCGAGGAGAGGTTCTCGTGAGGTTGGGAACGCGCGGGCGACTGGAAGACTCCTCTGCCGTCGAACCCGTCGAGGATCGACAGCACGTCCTCTGCGCGGAAGGTTCCCGCCACGAGTCTTCCGGTCCCGTTCGTGGACACCGTCGCTCGAATGCTGTTCGCGCCGCCTTCCGACACGACGTCGAACGCTACGCCCTCGGCGGCAGTACCGGTGATGTCGATCGCAGTCAGGCTGGCGCCCTCCAGCCTCACCCCCGCCGTGGTGTTGTGCGAGATGCTCCCAGTCAGGACCTGCCCGACGCCGCGAAGGACGGCGCCGACCGAGCACGAGAAGAGGTGCGCTCCGACGAACTGGGACATGCCCGTCGCCCGTGACACGTCCAGCCCAATCGTCCCTTCACCTGCCGCGATGAAGTTGACCAGCGACGAGACCGTCCAATCGAGCTTGTACGCGCCCTTTGCGTTGAGCCAGGCGTTCCAGTTGGTGCCGGAGACTCCGCCGTTGTATCCGCCCGCCCGCCCCTCGTTCTGGAACCCGTAGCCGTCATTCTTCGCGGCGATGAGACCATTGACCACCGAGTCGTGCGGACCGCGGTACGTCCAGCCGTTGCCGCCGTTGTTGGCGACCTTGATGTTGTCGAAGAAGCTCTCGAGGAGGTCCTCCGGGGTGGAGCCGGGATGGGTCGTGAACTCGGTCCAGATACCGCCGGACCTGCAGTTCTGCACGACGACGTTCCGCCACGTGTACGAGCGGCCCCAGAGGCGTACACCCCAGCCGGTGCTCTGGGCCGCTTTGTCGCCGTCGATCGTCAGGTCGTTGAGCTGCACGTAGTTGTCGCCGGCGTCGATGTCCGTCGGTTCGAAGAGCTTCCCGGTCAGGGCCGCGAAGTGCCTCCCCTCGACGACCGCTGCGTTGGATCCGGCCACCGCCTTCAGGACCGTCGCGCGGCCCGCACCTCGAAGCACTACCTTGCTTCCGACCTTCACGTTGCAGCGCCAGATCCCCTGGGGGATGCGCACCTCTCCGCCGCCGCGGGCACTGATCGTGTCTATCGCGGCCTGAATCGCTGCCGTGTCGGAGGTTGCGCCGTCCCCGACCGCGCCGAAGTCCCTGACGTTCACGACGTCGGCGAAGCGGTCCTCGAGAGACCGTGGCGAGGTCGAGCCGGTCGCGGTAATCCCGACTTCCCGGGTTGCCGCGGTCGGCGCCGCCCGGCTCTCCCCGGAAGCGTTCGAGACGCCCCCCCTGGAGCCAGCGTACGCGGCAGCGGGGAGCGACAAGATCACGACGGACGAGAGGATGCGATACATCACGAATGACCTCTGAGGAGAGGCTGGGGTCGTCAGAAGCTTCCGACGATCGACCCCACCTCGCGGTAACCCGTCACGGAGCTGTCGACCCATCTCGACCATCGCAGCGTCCTGCTCCGTGTGTCGATCTCCAGCCGCGCATGGTTGCCCTGGTCGTGCTCGTCAACGTCGCCCACTGGATACGAGATCGAGTTGACCGCGAAGTAGCGGACTCCCTCGACTGTCGCGTCGAGCCATCGATGCGAGTGGCCGCTGATGACCGCTATGACCCCTAGTGGAGCCGCCTCGAAGATCCCGCGAAGCTCCGCGGCATTCGCGAGACTCGATCCGACCGGCCATGCAGAGTCCGTGGTTCCGGTGCCTTGGTGGAGCAAGACGATCGTCGGCAACTGAGTCGCGGCGAGGTCGTTTCGTAGCCACTCGCGCTGCGCGGCGGGGACGTACCCCTGGACGTTGTTGGTGCCGGTATCGAGCCCGGTGTGTACCGCGGGCTCGCGCACCTGGTAGGTCGTGTCGAGCACCACGACGTGGAGGCCCCCGACGTCGCAGGAGCCGTACAGCTCACCATCGACCAGCCAGCCGGAGGCATCAGGAGGGAAGGCCGCGCGGATGGCGGCCATCGTCAGCCCGGGGCTGTTCGCGACGTCGTGATTGCCCAGAGCGAGCGCGCGAGGCACCGATGGCATCGAGAACGCCGCCATCAAGTAGCCGAGCTGCCGTTCGTAATCGAGGGGCCGCTCGGAGACGACGTCACCGGTGATGGCGAGCAGGTCGGGTCCCCAGCAGCGCATCGTCACCAGTGCGCGCGCGGTGCGCACGACGGCGGACTGGTTCGGGCGGCCTCCAGCGTGCGTGTCGGAGATGATCCCCACGCGAACCACCTCAGGATCGTTGGCGGCCAGTGCGTCCGGCCCATCGGTCGGGCAGGAAGGCGCTTCGGGCGTGATGGCGGTGTGCGCGCCGTGGCTGCCGGATCCAGTCCCCGGTGAAGCGGTCGCAGGCGCGCCCGCCGGTGCGGCGAGCGCGCCCAGAGTGCCCTGAGCGGTTGCCGAGCCTCCCGCTCGGAAGGCCGCGCCTGCGCCTGCGGGGCTCGCCGAATCGTCGCGCGCCGGGGAGGCGGCGCTCACCCCTGTTCCGGGTGAAGTGCGCGGCACAACCGGGTGCCGCGGTGGCGCAGCGGAAGATGGAGCCGCGGCGTCAGCGACGAGGGCACCCGGCGCGAAGCTCGAGGTCGCAGGCGTTAGCCTCGTGGCCCCGGTGATCCCCGGCGGCGAAGCCTCGAGCCCTGCGGCGAGGGTCCGCGAGGCTTCGGGACCGGGCAGCGATCGGGCGCCGACCTCGGCCTGGGGATGGCGGCTGGGGCCTCCCCCCCCTGAGAGGCTCACGGACGCTACCGAGGCGAGCGTTCCCAGCCCGACGAATGCGGCAACCCCCACCAGCCTGCGCGCGGGCTTCACCAGGCGCTCAGTCGAAGCTGCTGACGATGACGTCGAGCGCCGAATGCAGATCTCGAAGGCGATTGATCATGTCCTGATCGACGGCGTGTGCGAGGTCGCGCAAGGCAGTGCTGGAGACGCCGTGAGTCCGAGGGAGGTACACGACCTCGCAGTGCGGCTTCAGGAAGTCGAACTTCCCGGCCCAGTCGTCGCCGATGCCGAAGACCTGGATGTCGTGCTTCTTGATGTCGTCGACCTTCTGCTCCCAGCTCTCCTCCGGGATCACCTCGTCGACGATCCTCAGGTTGGCGACGATCTCGGCCCGCTGCTCGTAGGGAATCAGCGACCGCTTGTTCTTCGATCTGTTGAACTCGTCGGTGGAGACCGCCACGATCAGGCGGTCGCCCAGCGCGCGCAGCCGATGAAGCAGGCGCAGGTGTCCGACGTGGAACAGATCGAAGGTGCCGTAGGTGATGACGTTCTTGCTCATGGGGCCCTCTGGGAGCGTGCCTGAGATCGCGGCGCCTCGTCCTCTTCGGGCGCGTGCTGCGCAGACTCCAGCTCGTAGATCATCTGCCGCGCGAAGAGCGACGGGGCGAGGCGCCGGACCTGCCACGGGCGCCGCCAACTCCACGACCCTTCGGCCGGCCCCGACTGCCCGTAGTAGTCGAGCACTCGGAAGCCAAGGTGGGCGCTCCAGAACTTGAAGTCCTTCACGGTCCAGAAGCGCACGTGCTCTCGTATATGGAAGACGCAGGTCGTGAGCGGCATCCGTCCCCCGAGCGCCAGGCGGAGCCGATACCCGATGAAGCCGACGTTCGGGATCGTGACGAAGATGCGCTTCGCTCCGAGCTCGCGGATCTTGCCCATCACACCCTCGGCGTCCTCGATGTGCTCGATGAGCTCCATCACCGTGACGTACTCGGCTCTGGAAGCCAGGTGAGCGAGGGACTCCTTGGCGACGTTGACTACCTCGCCGTCGATCCCGGCCGCCCGGACGGCATCGACGGCCGACTGCGACCCGTCCACGCCGCAGAGGCGCAGACCTGGTTTGCTCGCCTTGAGGTACCGGAGGAAGCGCCCGTCGCCGCAGCCGATGTCGACCACGCTCCCTGTATCGGGCAGCCGCGCCGCCACCAGCGCATAGCGGGGATGGATCGGGCCGGTCTCCGTCTTTCGAGCGTTCCAGTACTGGTCGTACGAGGCGAACTCCTGCAGCGGCATCTCGTCGACGAAGATTTCCCGAAGGATCCGAGCGGCTCTCGCGAATAGTCTCATCAGGCTCCCCAAGGTGCGCGACTCTAGACGACCTGCGGCGCGTCGGCCACCCGCGGCGATCGTCGAGAGGCTGGCGCCGACGTGTGGCGCGCAGCACGAAGCGTGCGGTTGGGGGCGTGCGCTGGTAAGTTCCTGCTTCCAGCGGAGCTAAAGGGGATCTTTCGGGATGAGCTCGTTGTGGATCCTGGGGCTGGTGACGACGGCAGCGTCTGCAGTCGTCGCCACGCGCCTCGTGCGCGAGATCGCACATCGCACCGGCTGGCTCGATACCCCCAACGACCGCAGCGCCCACGTGAAGCCGACGCCGCGCCTCGGCGGCATCGGGATCATGGTCGCGTTCCTTCCGGCAGCCGCCCTGCTCGCCCTCCGCCACGCCGACCGGCAGGCGCTCGTCGTCGTCGTGGCGACCGCGTTCATCTCGGTCGTCGGGCTCGTCGACGACCTTCGTCCCCTCAAGGCCCGCGTCCGGTTCGGCGCCCAATGCCTCGCGGCGGCGATCGTCGTCGGCTCGGCCTGGGATCGGCTCGGCGGCGCGTGGGCGCTCCTGGGTGCCTTGCCCGTATGGCTGCTCGCGCCCCTGTCCGTGCTCTGGATCGTCTGGCTCACCAACCTCTACAACTTCATGGACGGCATCGACGGCCTCGCCGGTGGGCAGGCCGTGATCGCTGGCGTCGGGATCGCCGCCGCGGCGTTTGGAGCGGGGGCCCAGCTGCAGGGCGTGCTGGCCGCCCTGCTGGCTGCCGCGTCGCTAGGCTTCCTCTTCTTGAACTTCCCTCCCGCGTCCATCTTCATGGGCGACGTGGGGTCGACCGCCATCGGCTTCCTGTTCGCGTCGCTTCCGTTCCTGGGTGGCGGGGTCGGCGTCCCGGCAGAGGTCGTGGGGTTGGCGCTGGCCCTCTTCATCCTCGACGCGACCGTGACGCTCGTCCGGCGCCTTTCACGCGGAGAGACCTTCTTCCAGGCGCATCGGACGCACTTCTACCAGCGGCCGCTCGCGCTGGGGGTGCCGCATCGCCAGATCACGCTCGTCGCCTGGGCAGGGATGGTCGCGGTCGCCGCGAGCGCCGCCGCCTGGCTGCGCGTGGGGCGGGGTTGGCGCGTGGCGCTCATCGCCTGTGCGCTCCTGATCTTCGTGGCCTACGCTAGAGCCGTCATCCGCCTCGAGGGGCGCGCCGGCGCGCCGACTCCAGGCGTGTCCTAGGAGCGCGGTACACGCGCTCAGGCTCAGCGAAACGGATCGTGTCCGTGCCCGTGCTATTAGTACGAGGCTAAGCACGGGGGTCTGGAAGTGACGGAAGATGCAGCAGCGGTCGTAGGCGTCGCCACACGCCGTACGTTTGTCATCGTCGCGCATCTCGTCCTCTGGGCTGCGGCGCTGGTGGCGGCCTTCCTCCTGCGCTTCGACTTCCGCCTGCCGGAGCAGCACGCAGCCCAGTTGTTGGTCTGGCTCCCCCTGCTCCTCGCCATCCGCGTCGCGTCCTTCTACGCGCTCAGCCTCTTCCGCGGCATCTGGCGCTACACCTCCGCCCACGACGCGATCCGGATCTTCGAGGCGACGACGCTCGGGACCCTCGTCTTCACCCTCCTCCTGGTCCTCTTCTTCCAGACCTTCCCGCGCTCGGTCGTCATCATCGACTACGTGCTCGCCATGGCGTTCGTCGGCGGGGCCCGCTTCTCCATCCGCGCCTTCCGGCCACCCAACGCGCCGGTGACGAAGGACGTGAAGCCCATCCGCGTCCTCATCGTCGGCGCCGGCGACGCGGGGGAGATGCTGGTCCGCGAGGTCCAGCGCAAGTACGTGGGCCGCTACGAGGTGGTCGGCTTCGTGGACGACGACCGGATGAAGCTGGGCGGCCACATCCACGGCGTCCAGGTCCACGGCCGGATCGACGAGCTCCCGCTGGTCGTCGCCGATCAGGAGGTGGACGAGATCCTGATCGCCGCCCCCACCGCCACCGGCGCGCAGATGCGCCGCATGGTGGACCTCTGCAAGCTGACCGGCGCGAAGTTCAAGACCATCCCCGGCCTCGGCGACCTCGTCGACGGCCAGGTCACCTTCAGCCAGCTCCGCCCCGTCGCCATCGAGGATCTCCTCGGCCGCGATCCGGTCGAGCTGGACATGGCCCTGATCTCGAAGGAGATGAAGGGGCGCGCGATCGTCGTCACCGGCGCCGGCGGCTCCATCGGCTCGGAGCTGTGCCGGCAGCTCGCGCGGTTCGAGCCGTCGGTCCTGGTGCTGGTCGAGCGGGCGGAGAACGCCCTCTTCCACATCCATCGCGAGCTGCAGGCCCGCTTCCCCTCGGTGCGGCTCGAGCCGTGCCTCGCCGACGTCGCCGAGCCGAAGCGGATGGACGAGATCTTCTCGGCCTATCGGCCGACCGTCCTCTTCCACGCCGCGGCGCACAAGCACGTGCCGATGATCGAGTGGAATCCCTTCGAGGCGGTGAAGAACAACGTCCTCGGCACGCGGGCGCTCGCCGACCTCGCCGATCGGCACGGCGTCGAGCGGTTCGTGATGATCTCGACCGACAAGGCGGTGAACCCCACGTCGGTGATGGGGACGTCGAAGCGGGTCGCCGAGATCTACGTCCAGGCCCTCTCGCAGCGCTCGAAGACCCGGTTCGTCACCGTCCGCTTCGGCAACGTCCTCGGCTCCAACGGGAGCGTCATCCCGATCTTCCAGGAGCAGATCGCGAAGGGCGGCCCGGTCACCGTCACGCACCCGGACATGCGCCGCTACTTCATGACCATCCCCGAGGCGGCCCAGCTCGTAATGCAGGCGGGGGCGATGGGGAACGGCGGCGAGATCTTCGTCCTCGACATGGGGGAGCCGGTGAAGATCGCCGACCTCGCGCGCGACCTCATCACCCTGTCCGGCCTGAAGCCGGGCGAGGACATCGAGATCAAGTTCACCGGCCTGCGCCCCGGCGAGAAGCTCTTCGAGGAGCTGTCGGTCGACGCGGAGCACGCCGAGAAGACGCGCCACCCCAAGATCTTCGTCGGCCGCTTCCGGCCGTGCGACTGGGACGGGCTGCAGGACCAGCTCGACCTGCTCGCGAAGACCCCCGCCGTCGACCCGGCGGCGATCCGCGCGCAGCTCAAGCGGATCGTGCCGGAGTACACGCCGGACGACGGGGCGAAGGCGTAGGTCGGGCGGCGGCCAGCGGTCGCCGCGCGGACGGTTCGGCGATGACGGGCGCTGAGCCCGTCTTCATCGATACGAACGTGCTCATCGCCGCCACGGTGGAGGCCCACCCTGGCCATGCGGTCGCGGTGGCGCTGCTCACCAGGCTCGCGGGGAGCGACGTCGCGGCATGTGTATCGCCGCAGGTCTGCAGGGAATACCTCTCGGTCCTGACCCGCGGACCCGTCCGCCCTACGCGGTCGCCGCCAGCGCCGCCACGTACTCTTCGACCGCCACACCGTGGGCGGCCGCCAGCCGCTCCAGAGAGCGGTACTGGGGCAGGTGCTTCCCGCTCTCCAGGCGCCGGACCTCGCGCTCGGACAGCCCTCGGATTCCGGACTGCTTGAGGCCGCTCGCTTCGCGAAGCCTGCGGATGGCGTGGGCGTACCGCAGCGCCTCGGCTCGGATGTCCCGCTGGCGTGAAGCGCGGAATGCCGGGTCCGCATGGAAGCGGAAGGCGTCCAACCCGAGGTCCACGTCTCCCTCGTCCCAATGGACGCGGCTCCCGCTCTCGCTGACGTGGAACGCTGCGAGCCCCTTCGCGGAAAGCTGCGCCAGCGGCCGGATCGCCGAAACCTTCACGCGATATGGACGCGGCTCGCAGCTCCAGGCGACGATCTCGCCGCGCTCTAGCGACACCGAGGCGATCAGCCGCTCCTCGGCTCCCGTGGTGCGGGCGAAGACGAGCCGGCGAAGCGCGTGCCGGTCGGGGACGATGTACGGCACCATCGAAGTCTCTGCCGCGAGGAGCGCGACCTCCTGCGCGGGGCCCCTCCCCGCCACCCCGGTCTCGCTGCTGCGGAAGAGCGCCAATCCGACCTCGCGCTCCAGGAGGTGCCGAAGCTCGGGGTAGTACCGCCTGACCGCGCCATCGGTCGTGAGCATGAGCGCATGTCGGGCTGCGCTCCGCGGCGGCTTTGCCACGACGCGGACGTGCTTCGGGACGGCCGCCCCGAGCTCACGTCGGAGGGCTACCGCGTCGAGCTTCGATACCAGAACGGCTGCGCCACTCATGCTTGCTCTCCAGGACTCTTCACGAGCGCCTTCTCGAGCCACTCCCGGTAAAGCGCGGCTCGGTGCTCCTCGACGCCAACGGCAATGCGCCTCCGATCCCTTGCGGTCGGCACGTGACGCTTCGTTCGGTAGACGACCTCCAGCTGCGGAGGCGACTGCATGAACCGCACTCTCACCAGCATCGCCCGGCTTCTCGAGGTGAAAATGCGGCGGGTCGTGGTCGTCCGAGTTGATCCAAGCCTCCCACGCCGGGAAGGAAATGCACTCGAGCTTCCCCACGAGAGGAACCTAACCTGGACCGGACATACGGTGCAAGCGAGGCTGCGAATGGCCGGCACCCGCGAGGGCCCCCTCACCAGCCCTCTCCCCCGCAGCGCGTGGGAGAGGTTGAGGCGCCGAGGCGGATCGGCGATCAGAGCGCAGAGGCGGATGTTCGATCAGGTGACGGCGATGCCTTGCCGTCGGATAACCGTTCAGAGGATCCGGAGCTCCGGCGGGCCTGGGAGGCGCGGATGGTGGTCGCGGAGCTGGCCGTGGCGGTCCGCAGGATGCGCGAGGAGGCCGGGCTCACGCAGGAGCAGCTGGCCGCACGCATCGGCGTGAAGCAGCCGATGATCGCGCGCGTGGAACGCGGCTCGGATCCCAGGACGCCCAGGTGGGACGTCCTCCGCCGCGTCAGCCTGGCGCTCGGTAGGCAGCTCGTGCTGGACTTCGTGTCGTCGAAGGTCACGGTGCCGCTCGTCCAGATCGACGGCGTGCGGCCGGGCGCGGCGGAGTAGGCCCGCGCCGGTCCTTCGGGGGTCCTTGAAGCCCCCGCCACCCCTGGCTCAACCCCTCCTGATCCCCGATTGGGTCGCGGCCTATGGATGGATCCGTAGTTAGTTGGGTGTGAACATGGTCAAGGCGAACCCCATGGCACCCATCCCCGAAGGACCCGCTCCAGAGCGGGGGAGCCCAGCCAAGGTCCAGCCGCTCCACGGCCGGAAGGCTCCGCTCCCGCACGCGCCGCTCGAACCGGACGGCCAGGTCTCCTGGCTGCGTGAGTACGTGGCGGTGATCGGCGGGGATCGCTGGCTCGTCGCCGCGATCGCGGGGGCCGCCCTCGCCGCCGGCGTCGCCTACGTCTGGCTCGCGACCCCCGTCTACCGCGCCGACCTCCTCGTCCAGGTGGAGGAGAAGAAGAAGGGCGGCGCGCTGGGCGAGCTGTCGAGCATCTTCTCCGAGGTCTCCCCCTCGGAGACCGAGGTCGAGATCCTCAGGTCGCGTACCCTCGTCGGCGCCGTGGTCGACGCGCTGAAGCTGGACATCGGCGCCGAGCCGCGCCGCTTTCCGATCGTGGGGCGGGCGCTCGCTCGCCGACACGACGGCGAGGAGCCGGCTCGCGCGCTCCCGGGCTTCCGGCGGTACGGCTGGGGCGGCGAGCGGATCTCGCTCTCCCGGCTGGAGCTGGGGAACGGCTGGAAGGCGAGCCCCCCCGTGCTGGTGGCCGGCGAGGCCGGGACGTTCGAGCTGCGGGGTGACGGGAAGGTGATCGCCTCGGGCGCGGTCGGCCAGCTCGTCAAGGCCGAGGGCGTGGAGCTCTACGTCTCCGAGCTGCGCGCTCGCCCCGGGACGGAGTTCCTCCTCCGGCGGACGCCGCGCGAGAAGGCGGTCACCGCGCTCCAGCGCGAGGTCCGGATCGCCGAGCGCGGGAAGAAGACCGGCATCCTCCAGCTCTCCACGGACGGCCCGGTGCCGGCGCGGATCACGGCCATCCTCGACACCCTCGCGCAGGCCTACGTACGGCAGAACATGGACCGCCGCAGCGCCGAGGCGGAGCAGACACTGGCCTTCCTCGACGCCCAGCTCCCGACGCTTCGCACCGAGCTGGACGCGGCGGAGTCGAGGCTCGAGGGGCACCGCAAGCGCGCGCGGCGGCGTGGACGTCACGCTCGAGACGCAGGCGGCCGTGGCCAGGTCGGCTGACGTCGAGAAGGCGATCGCGGAGGCGAGGCTCGAGCTCGGCTCCATGCGGCAGCGCTTCACCGACGCGCACCCCGTGGTGGCGGCGGCGCGCTCCCGGGTCGCGCGGCTCGAGGCGGATCGCGGCGCGGTCGAGGTGCGGCTCCAGAAGCTGCCCGAGGCGGAGCTGGAGTCGGCCCGGCTGCTGCGCGACGTCAAGGTGGCCAACGAGCTCTACGTCGGCCTCCTCGACAAGGCGCAGGAGCTGCGGATCGTGAAGTCGGGGATGCTGGCCAACGTGCGCATCCTCGATCCCGCCGTGCCGACCGACGAGCCGGTCTCACCCCGGCGCGGGGCGACGCTCGCGCTCGCGCTGGTGCTCGGCCTGGCCGGCGGCATCGGCGCCGCGCTCGGTCGCCGGGCGCTCGACCAGGGGGTCGAGGACCCCGAGCAGATCGAGCGCGTCACCGGCATCCCGGTCCACGCGATCATCCCGCTCAGCGAGCGGCAGCGGGAGGCGGGGCAGGGTGGGAAGGTCCTCGCCGACCACGCGCCGGAGGACGTCGCCATCGAGAGCATCCGGTCGCTCCGCACCAGCCTCAAGTTCGGCCTGCTCGACGCCCCCTCCAACATGGTGGCCGTCACCGGCCCCGCGCCGGGGGTGGGAAAGTCCTTCGTCACCTGCAACCTCGCCCACGTCTTCGCGGAGGGTGGGAAGCGCGTCCTGGTGGTCGACGGCGACCTACGCCGGGGCCGGCTGCACGCCATCCTCGGCGGCGGGCGCTCGCCGGGGCTCTCGGAGGTGCTCGGCGGGGACTCCCCCTGGAAGGACGTGATCCGCAAGGAGGTCATGCCGGGCGTGGACTTCCTCGCCGGCGGCCGGCGTCCGCCCAACCCGTCGGTCCTCTTCGAGAGCGAGCGCTTCGCCCGGCTCGTCGTCGAGCTGGGCACCGCGTACGACCTCGTCCTGATCGACACCCCGCCGATCCTGGCCGTGACCGACGCTGCGCTCGCCGCCGCCCACGCGAACGTGGTGCTCTGCGTCCTGCGCGTGGGGCGCCACCCGATGCGCGAGGTACTCATGACGCAGCGCCGCTTCGCGCACGGAGGGGTCCGGATCGACGGCTTCGTGCTCAACGGCGTCGATCTCCGCCGCCGCGGCGGCGCGGCCGGCGGGTATCACTACCAGTACACGTACGACTAGGCGTGGCCCGGTCCTGCGCTCCAAGTCGATCCGGACGCACGCGTCGAGGCGAGCGCCTCGCGCCAGCGCGCTCCGGCCAGGAACACGTTTCGAAGCTCGCGGATCCGCTCCAGCGGGAGGTCCCACCAGCGCAGCTCCAGCAGCTCGGCCACCACCTCCGGCGAGAAGCGGTGCCGTACGACGCGGGCCGGCACCCCAACCGCGATCGCGTAGGGCGGGACGTCCTTCGTCACCACCGCCCCCGCGGCGACCACGGCGCCGTGCCCCACCGTGGTCCCCTGCAGGATCGTGACGTTGCTCCCCACCCAGACGTCGCTACCGATCGTCGGCGGCCTGGGGAAGTCGTCCCAGATGGCCTTGGCGCCGAAGAGGTTCTGGCCGCCGTAGAGGTGGGGCGACGTCGAGAGGAAGTCCAGGGGGTGCTCGTGCATCCCGACCCCGCAGGCGTAGCCGATCGAGCAGAAGCGCCCTATCGTGCCCGAGCCGACCGTGGTCCCGTCGTTGACGTACGTGTAGTCGCCTATGGAGACTCCTGGAGCGACCAGTACTCCCGCGTTGATGCGGCAGCCGCGACCGAGCGTGACGGACGAGGCGATGTGTGGCGAGTTGATCGTTCGGCCCGGGAACCGAAGCCGGAGCCGGAGCAGGCGGATGGCACGGTCTACTGAAGGCGGGAGCAGGTCCAGGGGGCGCATGGCTTCGAGCGATACCACACCCATCCCGGCCTGCACGCGTGCCACGCGGGGCGGCGCATGACCCGGGTCCTCCAAGTCCTCGGGCGGTTGGACTTCGGCGGGGTCGAGTCCTGGCTAGCGGGCGTCGCCGGCAACATCGACCGCGCCAGGGTCGGCATGGACTTCCTCGTCCACGACCCGAGGCCAGGGGCGTTCGACGCCGCCGTCCGGGCTCACGGCTGCCGCATTCACGTCTGCCCGATCGCCGAGCCGCTCGCGTACCCCGGCCGCCTTCGCCGCGTCCTGCGCGACTTCGGTCCCTACGATGTGGTCCACAGCCACGTGCACCACTTCAGCGGCGTAGTGCTCGCGATCGCCCGGACGGCCGGCGTGCCCATCCGGATCGCCCACAGTCACCTCGACACCCGGCGCGGCGACGCGACGGCGGGCCGCCGCCGCCGCTTGTACCTGGGGCTGGCCGGATGGTTCCTTCGGACGAACGCGACCGCCGAGGTCGCGGTGAGCAGGATAGCCGCGACGGCGCTCTTCGACACTGGCTGGGAGTCGGACCCGAAGGTGAGCGTGATCCACTGCGGGGTCGACCTGACCGGCTACCTGGGTGGCGCCGAGATCGGCGCGGAGGTCCGGAGGGAGTTGGGAATCCCAGCGGACGCCCTGGTCCTCGGCCACGTGGGGCGCCTATCGCCTCAGAAGAACCACGCGTTCCTGCTCGACGTCATGGCGGTCGCAGCGCGCAGCGAGCCTCGGGCGATGCTCCTCCTCGTCGGCGATGGACCGCTCATGAGCTCGATTCGCAAGCGGCTCGGCGAGCTTGGCCTCGAGAAGCGGGTCCTGCTCTGCGGCGCGCGCGCCGACGTGCCACGGCTCCTGGCCGCCATGGACCTCTTCGTCTTCCCTTCTCTGTGGGAGGGCATGCCGCTGAGCCTGGTCGAGGCGCAGGCTTCTGGGCTCCCGTGCCTCGTCTCGGACGCGGTGACGGTCGAGGCGACCGTCGTCGGGGAGCACATGACTCGGCTCGGTCTCGGGCGCGGCGCGACCCATGGGCGGAAGCGGCGCTGCGGCTCGCGCGGGCCCCCCGGGCTGTGGAACCCCTGGCGGCGCTCGCCCGGGTCCGCGCCAGCGACTTCGACGTCGTCGCGAGCGCGCGCGCGCTGGAGGAGCTCTACGGTGCCGCCTAGCCGCGCCGCCGCGCTGGCGCCGTGGATCTTCCTCGCTCACCTGGGCGTGGCCGTCGTCGCCTTCATCGCGCTCGCGGTCGCCTGGGGCGGGACCGGCGACGACGAGCGTTGGATCCAGGCCGGCTGCGTGGCCTTCGTCGCACTGGGGATCTGGGCCTACTGGAGCTGGCACCTCTGCACCGGGCGGTTCGTCGACGCGTACGCCGTCTTCCTGCTCGCCCTGCTGGTCTTCAGCGGCGGGCAGATGATCCTCCTGGCGTTTGGCCTCCTCCCCGGCGGGCTGCTCGACGGCCAGTTCTCGCCATCCACGACGCTCCGCGCGGTCTTCCTGGTGACCGCGTCCGTCGCGGCCTTCCATCTTGGCGCGCTCCTCGGCGGGAGGCCGCCGGCCGCCGCGAGCGTGCCTTCCGAGGACGCCGAGGCGACCCTGGCGCGCGTCGGGGCGATCCGGGCGTTCGGCGTGCTGCTCCTCGCCGCCTCCGCCCCCGCGATGGCCTACCAGACCCTCGAGTCGCTGCGGCTGGCGGCATCCGGCGGGTACATGGCGCTCTACCAGCGGGAGGCCAGCGTCGGCCTGCAGAACTGGTCCGGGATCCTCGCCGCATCCTTCCCGCCCGCCCTGCTCATGGTCTTCGCCTCCTACGCCGAGCGGCCCGGATGGCGTCACCTCGGCTGGGCGCTCGCGAGCCTGTCGGCCGCCGCCAGCCTCCTGGTGGGGGCGCGGGCGGCCGCGGTGTTGCTCCTCGCCCCGATGCTCCTCGTGCACCACGTCCTCGTAGCGCCCGTGCGGCGCGCCACCCTCGTCGTGCTCGCGGTCGGTGGCCTGGTCCTGTTTCCGCTGATCGCCCAGGTGCGGGCAAAGAGCCTTTCGGAGCGGCGCAGGGAGCTGGCGTTGGTGACCGCGGGGGGAGAGCCGCTCTTCGTCCCCGCCATGCGCGAGATGGGCGGGACCATGCTCACGATCGCCGAGACCATCGACCTCGTGCCGGCGGTCCGTCCATACGACGGAGGACGAGGCTACCTCCTGGCGCTCTCCACCGCGGTGCCAAACGTCTTCGGGGAGCTTCACCCGGCGGTGCGGGGCGGCACCTACACTCAGTGGCTCATAGCCCGTATCGACCCCGTCCAGTTCGCGCTGGGCGGCAGCGTAGGCTACTCGATGATCGCGGAGGCCTTCGCCAACTTCTCATGGGCGGGGGCCCCCATCATCATGTTCCTGTTCGGCCTCGCGCTCAGCGCGGCCGTCGGCTGGTGCAGGGGTCAGCCCGTCGTGATCGGGATGGCGATCGAGGCGACGCTGATGGGGGTGACCATCATCCTTCCCCGGGCCGAGTCCTCGAACGTCGCGAGAGGGATCGTCTGGTACGTGCTGCTGCCGCTCGCCCTCGCGGCGTGGTTGGCGCGCCGCCGCCGCACTGAGCCGCCGCGCTAGTCGGGGACGTTTGCCGTGGGGTCGGCGACCGGGACCGTGTTCGCCTCCAGCCGCAGATCAGACCCGGGTGAGACGGCGGAGGAGTGGATGCCGGTCACGCCGCTCCTCGGGGAGTCGGTGTCGACGAGGACGTTGCCCCGCACCTGGGCGCCGGTGATCTTCCCGGCGAAGATCATGCCGATCCGGTACGGGCCGGCAGCGACGTCTCGTCCGGCGTCCGAGATCACGTTGCCCTGGACGACGAGCCCCCTCACGGTCCTGGTCTTCGACTCGACCCGGAGCCCCTGACTGGGCGCGTCCCGGATGACGTTGTCGGCGATGACGAGGTTGCGGACGTCCCCCTGCGGGGCGGCCAGGATCCCGGCGGTCTCGCTGAACGAGTAGCGTGCGCCGCGCTCGCGAGCCATGGCGATGGCGTTGCCCGCGATCACGATCCCGTCGTGATCGCCCTGCACCTGTCCGTCGCCGACGTTCTTGAGCGCGATGCCGGCGTAGGCGATCGACGGGAGCGCAAAGGCGCCGACCGAGATCACGTTTCCCGAGACGGTCACGTTCCGAAGCGCGCGCCCGGTGAGCCCCCAGAGCTGGATCCCCGCCCCGGCGCCGGTGATGGCGTTGCCGACGATGGCGAAGTCGTTCGAGGCGACCACGGGCTCCGTCTTGCCCTCGCTGACGACCTGCACACCGGCGAAGTAGCCGCTCACCTGGTTGCCGTTCACGACCCCGCCCGGACCGCCGTGGATCTCGATCGCGCTCACCGCGTCGCCCGGCTTCCCGCCGTTCTCGAACCGGTTCGCCGAGACGACGAACCGCTCCCCGTGGACATAGACGGCCGAGTTGTCGAACCTGCCGCTGGCGTCGAGGGTGCGTCCCTTCACGAACCGGATCCGGCAGTTCCGGATCACCGCGCCTCGCGCGTTCACGCCGTTGAGCGCGAAGGTGTTGACTCCCGTCGCCGGGTCCACGGCCACGCCCTCGACGACCACGCCGTCGAAGGCGGTGAAGTAGATGGCGTACTGGTGGCGGGAACCGTCGCCCGCGCGCACGTCCGCCGTCGTGTTCCCTGCCGCGTTCTGGTCGATCCGGAAGCCGGCGAACCGCACGTTGCGGACGACCGCGGACGGGCCCGCCTGCCCGAAGATCGTACGGTAGTCGCCGGCGTCCTTCTTCACCCTGAAGACCGTCGCCGACTCGCCTGCCCCCTGGACGGTCGTGTCGCTCCCGACCTTCAGCCAGGCCGTCGTGCCGGACGGCGCAACGGCGTAGGTGCCCGCCGGCACGAGGACTGTGCCGCCCCCGCGCCCCGCGACGGCGTCGAGCGCCGCCTGGATTGCGGTCGTGTCGTCGGCGACTCCGTCGCCGACGGCGCCGAAGTCCTTGACGCTGGCCACGTCCGCCAGCGCCGGCACGGCGAGCGCCAGCGCGACCGCCCCAAACAGGGACCTCCTGAAGATCACCATTCAAGGCTCCGATCGGTTGTTAAGCTGGTTGAATCCATGGCGCGGAAGAGCAGGAGCGATGCGAGTGACGTCGTAGCAGTCCCCGAGCCACACCCGATGCTCGTGGAGGCTGAGGAATACGCCCGCTCGCTCTCACTGACCAACTTCGTCAACGCGTACTACCAGCAGCGCGACGTGCTCCAGTACCACCCCAGTCGGGTGCTGATCGTGGGGGTCGGCGTCGGTCTGGAGCCGATGATCCTCCGGCAGAAGTTCGGGCTGGAGGTCACGACGCTCGACATCGACGCGCGCTTCGCCCCCGACGTCGTGGGCAGCGTCCACGACATGCGCGCCTTCGCCGACAAGCAGTTCGACGTCGTGGTCGCGTCCCACGTGCTCGAGCACCTGCCCTTCGCATACTTCGACCGGGTCGTGGACGAGCTGGCCCGGGTCGCGAAGCACGCGGTGGTCTACCTGCCGTACGGGGGGCGCCACCTCGAGTGGAAGTTCACCTGGGCGCAGCGCGTCCGTGAGTACGCGGCGCACCTGAGCCTCCCGCCGCTCGCGCGCATCGCCGGGGACAAGCCGGAGCTCCAGGCGGGCCACCACTACTGGGAGGTCGGCTACCCGGGCTTCTCGCCCGCGAAACTCTCGCGCCTCTTCTCCCGGCGCTTCACGATCGACCGCCGCTACCACAACCGAGACTGGACCTACTCACTCAACTTCCTCATGACGGCGAAGGAAGGGCCTGCTTGACCGGCGATCCGGGGCTCGCCGTCGCCGGCCCACCCCCGCTCGCCGAGGCGCCGAGCGAGGAGGCCGCCCCTGCCAGCGGGGTCGCTTCGGGAATCCTCTGGGCAGGGGCCGGCGCGGTCTTCTCGCAGGGGAGCGTGTTCCTCTCGTCCGTCGTCGCGGCAAGGCTCCTCGGGCTCGAAGGGTTCGGCGAGCTGGCCCTGCTCCAGTCTACGATCGCGACGCTCGGCGGCCTCGCGGGCATGGGGCTCGGGACCACTGCCACGAAGTTCGTCGCCGAGACGAGCGCGCGCGACCCCGCGCGGACCGGTCGGATCCTGGGGCTCTGCACGGCCGCGACGGTCGCGACCGGGCTCCTCTTCGGGGTCGCGCTGGTGCTGGGCGCGCCGGTCGCCGCCGCCCTCTTCCACGCGCCGGCGATCGTCACGCAGCTCCGGCTCGGCGGCCTCTACGTGCTCTTCTTCACGCTCAACTCCTTCCAGCTCGGCGCGCTCGCCGGCTTCAGCGCCTTCCCGGCGCTGGCGCGCATCGGCCTCGTCCAGGGGCTGCTCGGCGCCGCCCTGCTGGCGCTCGGCGCCTGGGGCTTTGGGCTCACCGGCGCGGCGCTCGCCCTCGGGGTCGCCGCCGCCACCTCATGGGCGCAGCACCAGCGCGCGCTCCACCGGGAGTGCGCGCGCCACGGCGTCCGGATCTCCTACGCGGGGATGGGCCGCGAGCTGGAGGTGCTCGCCGGCTTCGCGCTCCCTGCGGCCCTCTCCGGCGTCCTTGGCGGGCTCGCCACCACGGGCGCGACGGCGCTGCTCGTCCGCCAGGACGGCGGCCTGCGCGAGCTGGCCACCTTCAACGCCGCGAACACCATAAGGATCGTCGTGCTCTTCGTGCCGGCGCTCGTGACCCGCGTCTCCACGCCGCTGCTCGTCCGGCTGCGGGGAGGGCGCGACGCGGCCGGCTTCCGGCGCACCTTCGCGCGCGTCCTGGCGGCCAACACGGCGCTTGCCAGCGTCGCTGCGGCGGCGCTCTTCGTGCTGGGGCCGTGGCTGCTCGGCCTCTACGGACGCGGCTTCGCGCACGGTCGCTCGGCGCTCGGGCTGCTGCTCGCCGCAGCCGTGATCGAGACGCTCAGCGTCGCCCTCTTCCAACCCCTCTACTCGCACGGGCGCATCTGGCTCCACCTCGCCATCATGACCCTGTGGTGCGGGCTGCTCGTGGGGGCGACGGGGCGCTGGGCGTCGGCGCACGGGGCGTCCGGGCTCGCCGCGGCCTACCTGCTGGCGTGGAGCTCCTCGGCGCTGTTGTACGGCTGGGCAACACGAATCATCTTCCGGGAGATCCTGCGGACTGGCGCACCAGAGCCTCCCGAGGGGAGCACACCATGAGCGTCCTGAGCATCGTCACGCCCGTCTACGACCGCCCCGTGCTCCTCCGCCGGGCAATCGAGAGCGTCCTGCGCCAGGACGACGGCGACTGGGAAATGGTCATCGTCGACGACGGCTCGCGCGAATCCTGCGCCCCCATCGTAGCGACGTACGCGGAGCCGCGCCTTCGCCTGTTCACCCACGCGCAAAACCGGGGGATCTCGCCCGCGCGTAAGACCGGCGTGGCGGCAGCCCGCGGCGATTGGGTGCTTCTGCTCGACAGCGACGATGAGCTCGTCCCGCAAGCGGTCAGCATGGTGCGACGCCGCCTCCGCACGGTCGAGGATGACATCGGTCGCCTCGCCTTCATGTTTCGGGTCGCCGAGGGTGGGGGCAGCCCGGAGCCGGCACTCGTGGAGGGGGTGTGGGACTACGAGGGATACATCCGCTGGACGGCGTCGCTGGGCGGGCGCACCAACTTCACCAACTGCATTCGACGGTCCACTTTCGAAGAGCTGCCCTTCGCGGACGACCGCTCGTTCGAGGACCTCTACCACCTCGACTTCGCCAAGAGATTCAAGACGCGCACCTACCCGGACGTGGTGGCCGTAGCGCACGCGGACGCGCCCGTGCGCACGAGCAACGTGCGCGCCGTGAGCTTGTTGGTCGACGCGCCCGACAGCGCGCGCTCGCACGGTCGACTGGTAGAACGCCACGGCGAGGCGATGCGGCGGCTGGCCCCAGCGCGCTACCAGGCGGAGCTGCGCATCGCTGCGCTGCTTCACTTCCTGGCAGGTCGTCGGAGCGCCGGACTCCGTTATGCCACCCGCCTACTGCGGGAGGGGAGCGTCCGCCAGGGGCTGACAGTCAGCCTCGTCGGCATGGCCGGCGCCCGCCCGCTCGCCGCGCTGATGGAACTCAGGTCGCGTCGGCGGAGAGAAGCTGCTGGTAGAATCGCAGCAGCTCGGACGTGACCCGTTCGGCCGAGAACTCCTGCTCGGCCCGCAGCCTTGCCCGGAGCCCCATCTCGGTACGGAGCGCGGGTTCGCCGGCAAGCCTGCTCATAAGCCTGGAGATATCGGAGGCGTCGCCCGGTCGGTGAAGCAGCCCCGTCACGCCGTCCAGGATGGAGTCGGTCAGCCCGTAGATCCGCGAGGCGACGGCCGGCAGGCCGGTAGCGGCGGCCTCGATGACCGCCGTGCCGAAGCCTTCACGGTGGCTCGGCAGGCAGTAAACGTCCGACGCCGCCATGACCTGCTCGGGCTTGTCGGTGAAACCCAGGATCCGCACGCGGCCTGAGACCTGCTGCACCGCGCGCTCGATCTCCGGTGTCAGCCCCTCCTCGTCCGGCCCCACGACGAGCAGCCACGCGTCCGGGTGGCGGCCTGCCACGTCGGCAAATGCCCTGGCGAGCCCCGGGACGCCCTTGTCCCGGTTCAGCCGGCCGAGGAAGAGGAACACGACCGCCTCGAGCGGCAGGTCGAGCTCCTTGCGGACCCGCGCCCGCGCCTCCGGGTCGGGGTGAAAGCGCCCGAGATCGACACCGCTGATCGAGCCCGCGCCCAGGACCCCGATCTTGTCCGGCGCGACCACGCCCTCGGCGATCAGGAAGTCTCGCTGGGACCAGCTGTCGGCGAGCACGTGGGTCGCGGCGAGCGCGATCACTCGGTCCGCCTGCTTCAGGACCCAGCGCGCGAAGCCCGCCCGCGTCGCCCATACCTGGCCCGTGAAGGTGTGGATGCGGATGGGGACCCGCGCCCCGGCGCCGGCGAGCATCGTCAGGAGCCCCGCCTTCGGGGTTACCGAGTGGGCTGCCTGGAATCGACTGGCGCGGAACAGCCGCCATAGCGCCACGAGCGCCAGCGTGTCGCGGAGCGGAGAGATGCCCCGCTCGATCACGACGGGGGTGACGTCGAGAGGGAGGCCACGCCGGCGCAGGAGCGCCGGGTCGTTCGTGTTCGCCACCACGGTGACGTCGTAGCGCCCTGCGAGGGCGCGAATGTGCTCCAGCAAGAAGGCCCTGATCGTGATGTCGGCAGCCACCACCAGGCAGACCCGAGTCATCGGTCCTCCTCCGCGGGCTCCGCGCCCGAGTGAGGGCGCTCCGTGCGCGCGGCCTCCGCGACCGCCCGGAAGAAGGCCTCCCGCGTCGGCTGCAGCTCCGCCTCGCGATAGGTCCGGGCCGTCTCCCAGCTCCGGCGAGACCACTCGCGGCGCCGCCCGTCGTCCGCGGCCAGCTCGCGGATCCGGGCGGCGAGCGCAGCGGCGTCCTCGGTGGGCACCAGGGCCTCGGGAGGCAGCAGCTCCGGGATCCCGCCGACCTGCGTGCCGATGCACGGTAGCGCTCGCGCCATCGCCTCGACGAGCGCCCGGGGCAGCCCCTCGACGCGAGAGGCCATGACGAAGAGGTGCGCGTCGTCCAGCTCGCGCCGGACCGCAGCGCCGGCGGGGAGCTGGCCGCGGAACGTCACCCAGCGCTGCACGCCGAGCCGCTCCGCGTGGCGCGCCAGCTCCGCCCGCTCCCGGCCGTCGCCGACGATGACCAGCTCCACGTCCAGCCCCGCGCTCCGGCAGTCGCGGAGCGCTGAGATCACGAGGTCGTGTCCTTTGTACCGCTGCGCCATCGAGCCGATGCTCACGAGCCGGAAGCTGGCCCCGGACTGCGGCCCGAACGGGCGCTCCCGGCGTTCGTCGGGCGAGGCGACGAACGCCGCCTCGGGGAGCTCCACGTCGGACACGCCGACGGAGAGTGTGCTCCGCGCGCCCGGCGGGTAACGGCGCTGAAGCGTAGAGCCGCGTAACGTAGAGCGACGCGAACGCCGCCCCGCACTGCCGCCGCAGGTTGCGCACGAACCACCAGCGGAAGAGGGGACGGAGCGGATGGCTCACGGCGCCGGGCGCGAAGACGTCGTGCGGATCCCCGACGACCTCGACGCCGAAGGGCTGGCCGACGCGCAGCAGGTGGCCCACCGCTACGGTGGCGAGCGTTCCGGGGACCCGGAGGATCAGGGCGTCGCCGCGGCGCAGCTCCGCGCGGACGGCGGCCCGGACCCGCCCGATCGTCCGCAGGTACTCGCCGGGGCCCACGAAGTCCGGCACGGGCGCGACCGAGACGCCGTCGCCGTCCACGCGGGTCCAGCCCGGCTCGACCGCCGCGACCGCCCTGGTGCGGGCGACGATCCGGACGGAGTCGAAGACGCCGAGGTAGCGATCCCAGGATCGGCGCCCGAGGTCCGTCGTCGTCCACACGCGGCCGTCGCCGTCACGGAAGAAGTGCTGCTCGAGCGCGATTACCAGTCTCACCTGTGCCTCGACATCACGGGCCTCCATCATGGGTACCCGGAAGCGCTCCGCTGGATCCAGCCCCATGCCGTCGGTTACCGTCGAGACGCGGGTGCGACCATGGCCAAGGCGAGGGGCGATCTCCGGCAGCGCGGGTGGAGACTCGCCGTGAAGCGCGCGTTCGACCTGGTGGCGACGAGCGCCGGGCTCCTCGTCGTCGCGCCGGTCATCGGCGCGATCGCCATCGCCGTCCGTTCGAGGCTGGGCGCGCCGGTCCTCTTCCGCCAGCAGCGCCCCGGGCTCCACGGGAGGCCGTTCGAGCTCCTGAAGTTCCGGACGATGCGCGAGGTCGCTGGCGCCGACGGCCGCCCGCTCCCTGACGCGGAGCGGCTCACCCGGCTCGGTGCCATCCTGCGCGCGACGAGCCTCGACGAGCTGCCCCAGCTCTGGAACGTGCTGAAGGGAGAGGTGAGCCTCGTCGGGCCCCGTCCGCTCCTCATGCAGTACCTGCCCAGGTACTCGCCCGAGCAGGCCCGCAGGCACGACGTGCTCCCCGGGATCACGGGCTGGGCGCAGGTGAACGGCCGCAACGCGATCTCGTGGGAGCAAAAGTTCACTCTCGACGTCTGGTACGTGGACCACTGGAGCCTGTGGCTGGATCTGAAGATCCTGTTCATGACCCTTGGGAGAGTCGTCTCCCGATCCGGGGTCTCTCGGCGAGGCCACGCCACGACTCCCGAGTTCATGGGGAGCGATCGCCCGGCGACGGACTCTCCGCCACAGGTGTGACGAAGTCGTACCTGTTGGGTTACTCGTGCCACTCGTAAGTACTGGAGATTGTTGGTCGTCCCTGTCGGGATTGATCGGAGTCAAAGCCGATTACATGCGCGCTCTTATCTCCGCTTAAGTTGGCTGATGCGCGCTCCCGCCGCACTTGGGGCGCTACTCAGCTGGGAGAGCGCGCAATGCCGACGGCGTCCTTCAGCGAGATCCCGACTCCCGCGCGCGCCCTGCTCGTGCTCGGCGCCGGTGGTCACGGGAAGGTCGTCGCCGACGTCGGACTCTCGATGGGGCTACGGCTCATCGGCTTCGTCGACGACGACCCGGCGCGCGATGGCTCCGAGATCTGGGGGCTGAAGGTCCTCGGCTGGGACCGGCTGGTCGCGGAGCGCGAGCGCTTCGGCGACGTCCTCGTCGCGCTGGGGATCGGCTCGAACGAAGCGAGGGAGCGCGCTCACAAGCGGCTGCGCCTCGCAGGGTTCGAGGTCGCCACCCTGATCCATCCCTCCGCCGTGGTCGCGCGCTCGGCGCGGCTCGGCGAGGGGACGGTCGTGGTGGCGAACGCCACCGTCAACCCTGACGCCGTCGTCGGCCAGGGGGTCATCGTGAACACCGGCGCGGTGGTCGAGCACGACTGCAGGGTCGACGACTACGCCCACCTCTCGCCCAAGGCCGCCCTCGGCGGCGCCGTCACGGTGGGGAGGCGCAGTCACCTCGGGCTCGGCGCGGTCGCCCTGCCGGGCGTCAGGATCGGCGCCGACGTGCGCGCCGGGGCCGGCGCGGCGATCCACCGGGACGTCCCCGACGGCCGGACGGTGGTCGGCGTTCCGGCCCGCCCGATCGACGCGAAGGCGGGTGCCCTGTGAGCCGCCTCTACCTGTCTCCGCCGCACATGGGCGGCGAGGAGCGCGCGCTCCTCGCGGAGGCCTTCGACTCCAACTGGATCGCCCCGCTCGGCCCCCACGTGGACGCCTTCGAGCGCGAGCTGGCCGGCCGGACCGGCGTCGCGCACGCCGCGGCCCTCTCCAGCGGCACGGCGGCCCTCCACCTGGCGCTCCGGATCCTCGGGGTGGGGCGCGGCGACGAGGTCATCGCCCCGACGCTCACCTTCTCGGCGACGGTCAACCCGATCCTCTACGAGGGTGCACGCCCGGTCTTCATCGACTCGAGCCGCGAGACCTGGACCATGGACCCGGCCCTGCTCGAGGAGGAGCTGGCGGCCGCCGCCAGGCGAGGCAAGCTCCCGAAGGCCGTCATCGTCGTCGATCTCTACGGGCAGTGCGCCGACTACGACCCGATCGTCGCGCGCCTGCGAGCGGTACGGCGTGCCGCTCGTCGAGGACGCCGCCGAGGCGCTCGGCGCCACGTACACGGGGCGCCCCGCCGGCTCCTTCGGCGCGCTGGGCGTCTTCTCCTTCAACGGCAACAAGATCATCACCACCAGCGGCGGCGGGATGCTCCTGTCCGACCGGCAGGAGCTGATCGAGCGGGCGCGCTTCCTCGCCACGCAGGCGCGCGACCCGGCCCCCTGGTACCAGCACTCCGAGGTCGGCTTCAACTACCGGCTGTCGAACCTGCTGGCCGCGGTGGGGCGCGGGCAGCTCCGCGTGCTCGACCAGCGGATCGCCCGGCGCCGCGAGGTCAACGCCCTCTACCGGCGGCTGCTCGGGGGCGTCCCGGGCCTCGCGTTCATGCCAGAGGCCGAGTACGGCGTCTCCAACGGCTGGCTCACCGCAGTCACCTTCCGGCCGGCGGAGTTCGGCGCCGATCGCGAGGCGGTCCGGCTTCGCCTGGAGCAGCGCGACATCGAGTCCCGCCCAGTCTGGAAGCCGATGCACCTGCAGCCCGTCTTCTCCGGCTTCTCCGCGCGGGGCGGCGCCGTGGCGAGCGACCTCTTCGAGCGCGGCCTCTGCCTCCCGAGCGGCTCGAGCATGACCGACGAAGACGTGGTGCGGGTCGCCGCGGAGGTGGTCGCGACCAGCCCCGCCCTGGCGCTGCGCGCCGCGTCGGCCCAGCGCGCTCCCCGGCCCCCCGCCGCGCCCTCGCCGTCCGCCACCGTGGAACCCGCTTCGATCGGTAAGTGATCATGACCCAGCGCGAGGCATGGATCCGGATCGCCGCCCGCCGCACCGTCGTCATCGGGGCGCACCTCCTCCTCTGGACGTCGGCGCTCGGGATCGCCTTCCTGATCCGGTTCGAGCTCTACGTCCCCGAGCTCTACGTCGGCTCCCTGCTGGCGTCGCTGCCCGTCATGCTCGCGATCCGGACGGCGGTCTTCTTCGGCGGCGGCCTCTTCCGCGGCATCTGGCGCTACACGAGCGCCGGCGACGCCATCGGCATCGTCCAGGCGACCACTGTCTCCACGCTCCTCTTCGCGCTCGCGCTCCTCGCGCTCGGGCAGCCCTTCCCGCGGTCGGTCGTCGTCATCGACTACCTGCTCGCGATGGTGCTCGTGGGCGGCGCCAGGCTCTCGGTCCGCGTGCTCCGGCCGCACCGGGACGCGGCGATCCCCAGCGGCGAGAGGGCGAGCCGCGTCCTGGTCGTCGGCGCCGGCGACGCCGGGGAGCTTCTCGTCGCCGACCTGAAGCGCCGGTACGCGGGGCGCTACGAGGTGGTCGGCTTCGTGGACGACGACGCGACCAAGATCGGCGGCCACATCCATGGCGTCCGGGTGCTAGGCGTGATCGCCGACCTCCCGCGGATCGTCGCCGGGCAGCAGGCCGATCAGGTCCTCATCGCCATCCCGACCGCGAACGGTGCGCAGATGCGCCGGATCGTCCGGCTCTGCGAGCAGTCGGGGGCGAAGTCCAGGACCATCCCGGGCCTCGCCGACCTGGTCGACGGACAGGTCAGCGTCAGCCAGCTCCGCCCCGTCGCCATCGAGGATCTCCTCGGGCGCGACCCGGTGGAGCTGGACATGGCGCTCATCTCCCGGGAGATGAAGGGGCGCGCCGTGCTGGTGACCGGTGCGGGCGGCTCCATAGGCTCCGAGCTGTGCAGGCAGGTCGCCCGCTTCGAGCCGTCGGTCGTCGTCCTCGTGGAGCGGGCGGAGAACGCCCTCTTCCACGTCCACCGCGAGCTGGAGGCCCGCTTCCCCACCGTCCGGTTCGCGCCCTGCGTGGCCGACGTCGCCGAGGAGCGGCGGATGGAGGCCATCTTCGCGGCCCATCGGCCGAGCGTCATCTTCCACGCCGCGGCCCACAAGCACGTGCCGATGATGGAGTGGAACCCCATCGAGGCGGTCACCAACAACGTCTTCGGCACGCGCGCGCTCGCCGACCTCGCCGACCGCCACGGCGTCGAGCGGTTCGTGATGATCTCGACCGACAAGGCGGTCAACCCGACGTCGGTCATGGGGACCTCGAAGCGCATCGCCGAGATGTACGTCCAGGCCCTCTCGCAGCGCTCGAAGACCCGGTTCGTCACCGTCCGCTTCGGCAACGTCCTCGGCTCGAACGGCAGCGTCATCCCCATCTTCCAGGAGCAGATCGCGAGGGGCGGGCCGGTCACCGTCACGCACCCGGAGATGCGCCGGTACTTCATGACGATCCCCGAGGCGAGCCAGCTCGTCCTGCAGGCCGGCGCGATGGGGAACGGCGGAGAGATCTTCTTCCTCGACATGGGGCGGCCTGTGAGGATCGCCGACCTCGCGCGGGACCTCATCACCCTCTCCGGGCTGAGGCCGGGCGAGGACGTCGAGATCCGGTACACCGGCCTGCGCCCCGGCGAGAAGCTCTTCGAGGAGCTGTCGGTGGGGGCGGAGCACGCCGAGCAGACGCGCCACCCGAAGATCTTCGTGGGCCGCTTCCGGCCGTTCGACTGGGAAGAGCTTAAGCGCCTCCTCGGCGCCCTGGCGATGGCGCCGCCCGACGATCCGGTGGCGATCCGGCGAGCGCTGCGACGGCTCGTCCCAGAGTACACGCCCGTCGACGCGCTGGCGGTCGACATCACCGACGTCGCCGACCGCGCTCAGGTCGGGGCGCCGCTCTCCGCGACCGCCTGAACCGAGCGGGAAACCTGGCTGCGATCGCGAGTCGAAACTGGAAGGGGAAGCGAGAGATGGACATCAAGAAGGTCGTCGTCGCTGGATTGCTGGTGGTCGGACTCGTCGTCGCCGTCGGCGCGGCCCTCGTCAGACCGGCCGCGCGGAACGAGCCGCCGGTGGGATCGGCCTCACAGCCGTTGACGCCCTCGCTCCGCGAAGCAGGCGCGCCCGCCGGAGTCGGCGCGGTCGCCGCAGCGGCACCCGCGGATCCGGCGCCGTTCACGCGCGCCACGCCCCCCGGGGCGAAGACGGCGACCGGCGTCGTGCCGAAGGCCGCCCAGGAGGCGAGGGGCCCCGCCGGCTCGGTGAGGCGCGAGGCGCTGATGGCGATCCGGCGTGACCTCATCGCAGGCTTCGCGGAGCTGCGGAGGCAGGTCGAGGAGTGCGGGGCGGAGGACGCGGCCTTCGTGCTGGCCCTGGCGGCCGACGCTGGCGCCGTTCGCGTCGAGGGGGCGCGGCTCGAGTTCAAGGGCGGCGCGCCGGACGCGGCGGTCGCCTGCGCGCAGGCCGCGCTCAGCGGAAAGGTCATCCGCGCCCCCGGCGTAGCCGCCGGCAGGCGCTGGGAGGCGCCGCTCTAGGCAACGCCCGGCGTGGCGCCGGGACCCTTTTGGATTGGCTCGTAGAGGAGATGTCGGAGTGCACCGCAGTTACCTGTTTGCTTGAACGGATTCCGGTTCGACCACTTGCAGCCAGCAGGGTGGACGCGGATCGGAGGGAGAGAGAACGTGAAACCACTCAGCCTATTGGGCATTTCACTGGCGCTCGGCGCAGCCGCCGGCGGTCAGCAGGCGTTCGCACAGATGCCGCCACCCGGAGCCGCGCCGCACTACTTCAGCGTCCCCAACTACGCGAACAGTCCGCTCCCCGTGGTCGCCGGGACGACGGTGACGGGCGGCATCCGGAAGTTCGTCGACGGGCTCCCTGGCCTCGGCGCGGCCAACGCCAACAACCTCGGCCAGTACATCCCGGTCGCCGTCCCGGACACCACGACGTATCCGGGCACCGACTACTACGAGATCGCGGTGGTCCAGTACCTGGAGAAGATGCACTCCGACCTCCCGCCGACGAAGCTCCGCGGCTACGTGCAGCTCGCGACCCCGGTCTACGCGGGCAACTGGGTGCCCCTCGTGAACACCGACGGGAGCCCGATCCTGCTGCCGAACGGCTCGCAGGCCGCCGGCGTCGAGGGGCCGCACTACCTCGGCCCGCTCATCGCGGCGACGAAGGACCGCCCGGTCCGGATCCTCTTCCGCAACCTCCTCCCCACTGGCGTGGCCGGGAACCTCTTCATCCCGGTCGACACCACCGTCATGGGCTCGGGGATGGGTCCTGAGCTGGCGGGGATTCCCGAGCCCGATCCGCTCAACCCGATGTGCGGGATGCTCCCGAAGCCCGCGGGCTGCTTCGCCGAGAACAGGGCCACGCTGCACCTGCACGGCGGGATCTCGCCGTGGATCAGCGATGGCACGCCGCACCAGTGGATCACGCCGGCTGGCGAGAACACCTCGTACCCGAAGGGCGTCAGCGTCACTGCGGTGCCGGACATGCCCGACCCGGGCCCCGGCGCGACGACCTTCTTCTACACGAACCAGCAGAGCGCGCGGTTGATGTTCTACCACGACCACGCGTGGGGCATCACGCGGCTCAACGTGTACGCCGGCGAGGCCGCCGCGTACCTGATCAGCGATCCGACCGAGCAGGGGCTCGTGGCCAGCGGGATCCTCCCCGCCGACCAGCTCCCGCTCGTCATCCAGGACAAGACCTTCGTCCCGTCCGCCGAGCAGCTCGCCATGCAGGATCCGACCTGGGACATGGATCGGTGGGGCGGCTTCGGTCAGCTCTGGGTGCCGCACGTCTACTCCCCGGCGCAGAACCCCGGCGACGCCTCCGGCGTGAACGCCTTCGGCCGCTGGGCCTACGGCCCGTGGTTCTGGCCGCCCACGCGCGTCACCAACATGCCGGTCGCGAACCCCTACTACGACCCCATGTGCAACCCGGACCTCAGCTGGTGCGAGCCGCCGCAGATGCCGGGCACGCCATTCATCTCGATGGGCATGGAGGCCTTCAACGACACGCCGCTCGTCAACGGCACGGTCTACCCGACCGTCACGATCGAGCCGAAGTCCTACCGGCTCCGCATCCTCAACGCGGCCAACGACCGCTTCTTCAACCTGAGCCTCTACGTGGCCGACGCCTCCGGCAAGGAGGTCGCGCTCAACGCCGCCGAGGTGCTGGCCGCGCTCGCCGATCCCCCGGGCGTCTTCCCCACACCGGACACGGTCCTCAGCCCTCCGGGCCCGGACTGGGTCCAGATCGGCACCGAGGGCGGCTTCCTCCCGGCTCCGGTCGTCATCCCGCCGCAGGTCACCACGTGGGTGACCGACCCGACGGTGTTCAACGCGGGCAACGTCGACCAGCACTCGCTGCTGCTCGGCCCCGCGGAGCGCGTCGACGTCGTCGTCGACTTCTCGGCCTTCGCCGGGCAGACCCTCATCCTCTACAACGACGCCCCCGCCGCCTTCCCGGCCCGTGATCCGCGCTACGACTACTACACCGGCAACGCGGACCTCACCTCGTCTGGCGGCGCCCCCTCGACCCTCCCCGGCTACGGCCCGAACACGCGGACCGTCATGCAGATCGTCGTGGCGGGGACGCCGGCGGCCCCGTTCAACCTGGCCGCGCTGCAGACCGCGTTCAAGGCGAAGAGCCTCGGTGGCCAGGGCGTGTTCGAGGACTCGCAGCACCCGATCGTCGTCGGGCAGGGCGCCTACAACACTGCCTACGGCACGGCGTTCTGGAACAACGGTCCACGGGCAGGCCTCGTGCAGATCTTCGACGAGTACCTGGACTTCGACACGCTCGTCGGCACCCCGCTCGTGATGCCCCTCCGGCGGAAGGCCATCCAGGACGAGATGGGCGAGGCCTTCGACAAGGAGTACGGGCGAATGAGCGGCAACCTCGGCCTCGAGACGCCCAACATCCAGGCCGGGCTGGCGCAGACGCTGATCCTCTACCCGTACGTCAACCCCGCCTCGGAGCTCTTCGAAGGGATCGAGCTGCCGCCCGGAGTCTCGGTGACCCCGATCACCACGACGACCGACGGCTCCCAGATCTGGAAGATCACGCACAACGGCGTGGACACCCACCCGATCCACTTCCACCTGTTCGACGTCCAGATCATCAACCGCGTCGGCTGGGACGGGATCATCCGGAAGCCGGACCTCAACGAGATCGGCTGGAAGGACACGCTCCGGATCAGCCCGCTCGAGGACACGATCGTCGCCATGCGGCCGATCATCCCGAAGGTGCCGTTCGGCCTCACGGAGAGCGTGCGGCCCCTCAACCCGATGATGCCGCTCGGGTCGCCGGACGGCTTCGTCAACCTCGACATGTTCGCCCAGCCCATCGTCCCGCCCATCACCAACGAGCTGACCAACTTCGGTTGGGAGTACGTGTGGCACTGCCACATCCTCAGCCACGAGGAGATGGACATGATGCGGCCGATGTCCGTCGCCGTGAACGTCGTGACGCCTGGCCAGCCGCTGGCGGGCTTCACGCCCAACGGAGACGGGACGGTGACCGTGGCCTGGACCGACCCGACGCCGGTGGGCTACTCGACGCTCGCCGCCTGGGGTGACCCGGCCAACGAGGTCGGCTTCCGGATCGAGCGGGGCATCGCGGACGGCGGTGGCAACGTCGCCACCTGGACCCAGGCCGGCACGGCCCTGGCCAACGCGAACCGCTTCATCGACACCACCCCCGACGCGGGAAACATCCGCTACCGCGTCATCGCGTACAACGCCGCGGGCGAGGCGACCTCCGCGATCGCGACAGGGAGCCTGACGATCCCGCCGGCCACCGGTGTCATCCTCACGGCGAGCGTGCCCAGCCCGCACGTGACGGGGACGCCAGTGACCTTCACCGCAATGGGCCAGGGCTCCACCGCCATCTACCAGTACCGCTTCTGGCAGAGCCTGGACGGCGGCCAGACGTTCACGGTGGTCCAGGACTGGACCACGGCGGCGTCCTGGACGCTCGGCGCCAACGCGCCGGTGGGGACCTACCTGATCATCGCCGACGTACGGACCGATCCCGCCACGGCGACCCGGGATGCTTACGCGTGGCTCAACTACGCCGTCGTGTCGACCCCCGTGGTCCCCGCGACGGGCGTTACGCTCACGCCGAGCCTACCGAGTCCGCAGCCGCCCGGGACTGCCGTGGCCTTCACCGCGGCGGGGCAGGGGTCCACCGGCTACGAGTACCGGTTCTGGCTGAGCCCCGACAACGGGGCCACCTGGACGGTGGTGCAGGACTGGAGCGCGACCGACACCTGGACGCTCCCGTCCACCACGCTGGAGGGGGACTACGTGGTCCTCGCGGACGTCAAGACGGATCCGGCGTCGACGGTGAGGGATACGTACACGGCCCTCGTCTACACGCTCCAGGCGGGCGCCCTGTCGCCCGCGACCGGGGTGACCTTGACGGCAAGCGCGCCCAGCCCGCACCTGGCGGGTACGGCCGTGACCTTCACGGCAGCCGGGCAGGGCTCCACCAGCTACCTGTACCGGTTCTGGCTGAGCACCGACAACGGCGCGACGTTCACGGTCGTGCAGGACTGGAGCGTTGCCGACACCTGGACGCTCCCCGCCGCGACGCCGGTCGGCACCTTCCTGGTCATCGCCGACGTGAAGTCCAATGCAGTGTCGACGGTCAGGGATGCCTACACGTGGATGAACTACGCCATCGTGGACGTTGCCGTCGTGCCCGCCACCGGCGTGACGCTGACCGCGAGCGCGCCGAGTCCGCATGTCGCGGGGACGAGCGTGATCTTCACGGCGGCGGGAGAGGGGTCCACGGGTTACCGCTACCGGTTCTGGCTGAGCCCGGACGGCGGCAACACCTTCTCGGTGGCGCAGAACTGGAGCGCGACCGCGACCTGGACGCTCCCCGCCTCGACCGCGGTGGGGACCTACCTCGTCGTCGCCGACGTCACGACGGATCCAGCTGGCACCGTGAGGGACGCCTACACCTGGATGAGCTACGCCGTCGTGGCGACGGCACTGCCGCCTGCGACCGGGGTGACGCTGACGGCGGACTCGCCGTCACCGCACACCGCTGGGACCGACGTGATCTTCACGGCGGCCGGGCAGGGCTCCACGGGCTACCTGTACCGGTTCTGGCTCACGTCCGACGGCGGGCTGACGTTCACCACCGTGCAGGACTGGAGCACCACCGCGACCTGGACGCTGCCCGGAACTACTGGGACGGGCTCCTACCAGGTCATCGCCGACGTGAAGACCGATCCGGCCTCCACGCTCAGGGATGCGTACACGTGGTTTGACTACGTGATCATCCCGTAGTCGCCGCTCGGGGGGGCAGTCGGCCGGGGCCGCAGCGGGTCATCGCTGCGGCCCCGGCTCGTCTCTGCGGCGCCCTTGGCAGGCCGCGCCGAGTGAACGAAGATTCGCGCCATGTCGAAGAAGATCCTGATCACCGGCGGCGCCGGGTTCATCGGCTCCACCGTCGCCGACCTGTTCCTCTCCCGGGGCTGGGACGTGGCAGTGCTCGACGACCTTTCCTCTGGAAGGCGCGAGAACGTCGCGAAGGGCGTCCGGCTACACGTCTGCGACGTCCGCAGCCCCGAGGCGGCGAAGGCGGTCGCGGAGGAGAGGCCCGACGTCCTCTGCCACCACGCCGCGCAGATCGACGTCCGCAGGTCGATGGCCGACCCGCGCTTCGACGCCGACGTGAACGTCGGCGGCCTCCTGAATCTCCTGACGGCCGCGGCCGGCGCGGGCGTCCGCCAGCTCCTCTTCGCCTCCTCGGGCGGCGCGGGCTACGGCGAGACGGACGTCATCCCCTCGCCCGAGACGCTGCTGCCGGCCCCGGTCTCCGCCTACGGCGCCGCGAAGATGGCGAGCGAGCTCTACCTCGGCGTCTTCCGCGCGTCCCACGGCATCAAGGCCGCGTGCCTGCGCTACGCCAACGTCTACGGGCCGCGCCAGGATCCGCACGGCGAGGCCGGCGTCGTCGCCATCTTCTCGGGCAGGCTGCTCGACGGGAAGCCCTGCACCGTCTACGGCGACGGGAAGCAGACCCGCGACTACGTCTACGTCGCCGACGTCGCGCGCATGAACCTGCTCGCCGCCGAGGCGGGCTTCGACGGCTCCGTGAACGTCGCCACCGGGGTCGAGACCGACGTCGTCCAGCTCTACGGCCACCTCGCGAAGGCAGCGGGCGTCACGCGCCCGCCCGAGTTCGGCGCGGCGCGGGCCGGCGAGCAGCGGCGCTCCTGCCTCGACCCGAGGCTGGCCGCGGCGAAGCTCGGCTGGAGGCCGGAGATGCCGATCGGCGAGGGGCTCGCGCGGACCTTCGAGTGGTTCAAGGCGCGGCGGTAGCCGCGGGGACGACGTCGAAGCCGAGCGCGAGGGCGTTGCGCCTGACGCGCTCGTCGCACGAAGCCACTGCGAACTCGCCCAGCGCCTCGTCCAGCACGAGGAGAGAGGCGAGGTGGATGGCGTCGAGAGACCGCACCGGCTCCTCTGGGAACTCGTCACGGGCACGGCGGATCACCTCGTCCTCCATGGCGAGGACGTCACACCCGCGCTCGAAGGCCGCGAGCTGCCGCTCCGCGTCTCTCGCCGTGGCCGCGTCGAGCCTCCGCTCGCGGCGGGCACGCGCGATCGAGCGTCCCGCCTCCAGGAACGTGAGCGATGAGGTGAAGAGCCCTTCGCCGGAGAGGGTGGGGCGCAGCGCGGCGTCGCCGTCCAGGATGACGCGGAGCAGCGCGCTCGTCTCCACGTAGAGGCGGCGCGTCATTCGCCGCGCTCCGCGTCGAGCAGCTCCTGGGACGTGCCCTTCGAGAGCCGCGGCCCGGAGCGGGAGGGCCAGCGGACCGAGCCGGGGGACGCAGCGGGCCGGAGCAGCCCGTCGGCGACGAGCTTGCGGTACCGCACGTCCGCCGGGGAGAGCGCCCGCTCGGCGGCGCCGGGGGGACGCAGCTCGGCCACGACCCGGCCACGGTCGGTCACGAGCACCACGTCCCCGCGCTCGACGTCGCGCAGGTACCCGCTCAGGTGGGCCTTCAGCTCGCGAACGCCGGCGGTCTTCATGTCACGAGTGTAGTCACCTGAGACTACAAAGGCCAAGCCCCAACGGTGACCGGACCGCCACGCCTGCGGTGCACCTTGCACCTGCAAGAACGGCCGTACATACTTGCAGGTGCAAGGAGCCGCATGCACCCCAGGACCGCCCGCGCCAGCCCCGCCGTCGCACCCGACGCGGTGGTCACGAAGGCCACGCTCCGGGCCGCCGAGCGGCTCGCGCTGCCCGACGCGGCGCTCGCCAGGATCCTCGGCGTGAGCGCCGCCTCGATCTCGCGCCTCCGCTCCGGGCGCTCCATCCAGGCCGCCCAGAAGGAGGGCGAGCTGGCGCTCCTCTTCCTGCGGCTCTACCGGGGGCTCGACGCGCTGCTGGGTGGCGACGCCGAGGCCTGCCGTCGCTGGCTCCGCGGCGCGAACGCCCACCTGGGCGGCGTGCCGCTGCAGCTCATCCAGACCGTCTCGGGGCTCGTGAGTGTCGGCCAGTATCTGGACGCGATGCGCGGGAAGAACTGAGCGCCGGCGGCTCGTCGCCGAGCCGTGGCGCGCGGTCGAGGCGCAGCACCTGGTCTCGACGCGGGCGCTCGTCGACTCGCTCGCCGAGCAGGCGCTCCTCGAGGAGCTCCTGGACGCCGCGAAGCCGCCGGTCCCGGCGGACGGTGAGTTCCAGGGGCTCCACTACCTGCTGGCGACGCCGTTCAGGTACCCGCCGCTCGCCCACGGCTCGCGCTTCGGGCGCCGGCACGAGCGGGGCATCTGGTACGGCTCCGACAGCCGCGAGACCGCGCTCGCCGAGCTCTCCTACTACCGGCTCCTCTTCTTCGCCGGGACGAGCGCCTCGCTCCTCCCGAACACCACGCAGCTCTCGGTGTTTCGCGCGCGCGTCGCGACCGGCGCCGGGATCGACCTGACGGCGCCGCCCTTCGCTGAGCACCGGGCGCGCATCTCGGCGAGGGGCTCCTACGGCGCGTCGCAGCAGCTCGGCACCGAGATGCGCGAGGCCGGCGTCGAGGCCTTCCGCTACGCGTCGGCGCGGGATCCGGCGGGAGGCACCAACGTGGGCGTCTTCACCCCCGCCGCCTTCGCCGCGAGGAAGCCGAGGGGGCCCGCCGAGACGTGGCACTGCACGGTCACCGACGCCGGCGACGTGGAGTGGGTTCGTCAGGACGCGGTCGCGGTGCGCCGGCTGCGCCATGCGCGCGCCGGCTTCCTGGTGCGCGGGAAGCTGCCGGCGCCGGCGGTGTAACGTCCGCCTTTGGCGGGTTGCCGCCGCATGGCGCCGTGGGTACAACGTCATGCATGGCAAGGAAGAAGAAGATGAAGACCAGCGACCTCACCATCCGGCTGACGGCCGAGGAACGGGCCGGGATCGAGAAGGCGGCCGAGGCGCAGCACCTCCCTGTCTCCACGTGGCTGCGCCAGATAGCGCTGAAGGAGTGGGCCAACCTTCGCGAGCTGGAGGACCGGCGAACGAAGGGGCGTGACCTGAAGGCATGGCTGCTGGAGGAGCTCTCGCGGCTCCCAGCAGCGCACGAGCACGCCGACGAGGTAGAGCTCGCGAGGAAGAGGGACTGGGGGCGGCGATGAGCCGCGTGCTGGTGGACACGTCCGTCTTCATCGAGGCGGAGCGCCGGAACCTTCAGGCGCTCGAGCGCTTCAAGGACCTGCTGGATCAGGATGCGATCGCCGTGTCGGTGGTGACGGTGGTGGAGCTGCTCGCGAGCTCCACGCTCCCAGCAGAGCAGCGCAGGTTCTATACGGCCCTCTTCACGGCGGAGGTCGAGATCCTGCCCGCGACGAAGGACGCCGCCTCCGCGGGAATACGTGCCGCGCGCATGGCCGGAGGCGGTACCGCCCCGGACATCCTCATCGCCGGGACCGCGATCGAGCTGGGTCTGAAGGTCGTGACGTTCGACGCCGACCTTGCACGGATCCTGGGACAGTCGGCGGAGCTGTTGCGGGCGTCTTGAGCCCGGTGGGGGCGCAGCGCCCCCACGTCACGGCCACGGCGTCACGACGATGAAGAGGGCGACGCCGTCCTTCTCCTTCGCGACCTGGTGGACGATCCGCTGCCCCTTCTCGATCGTCACGCGCGACTGCGTGTTCTTCTGCGCCATCGCCACCTCGATCGTGACGATGTCTCCGCGGACCTCGACGACCGAGAGGGCGGCCTGGCCGCCGTCCGGCAGGTCTATGAAGGTCGACCGCCCCTGCGCGAGCGACGGGGTCTGATCCGAGACGAGCTCCCACCGCTGCCACGCCAGCGCCGAGACCTGCTTGCGCACGTCCTCCAGCCTGGGGTCGATCTGCGCCGGCGCGGCGCGCGACGCCTTCGCCACGCGCAGATCGACCCCAGGCTGGAGGACGTGCGCAAGCAGGTCTCGGCGCTGGCGTGGCAGCGGTGGGAGCTCGTCTCGGATCGGACCCCCCCGTCGCTCGCGCAGGGGCGGTCGACCTTCATAGACCTGCCGGACAGCAGCCAGGCCGCCCTCTCGGTCGTCGAGGTCCGCGGAGACATCGTCACGATCGAGGTGGCGATGGCGCAGAAGAACACGCAGTCGCGCGTGACGATCGAGAAGGGGCAGCGGATCGTCCACCAGGTCGCGAAGGAGAAGGACGGCGTCGCCCTCTTCATCGTCGTGACGCCGTGGCCGTGACGTGGGGGCGCTGCGCCCCCACCGGGCTCAAGACGCCCGCAACAGCTCCGCCGACTGTCCCAGGATCCGTGCAAGGTCGGCGTCGAACTGCACGACCTTCAGACCCAGCTCGATCGCGGTCCCGGCGATGAGGATGTCCGGGGCGGTACCGCCTCCGGCCATGCGCGCGGCACGTATTTCCGCGGAGGCGGCGTCCTTCGTCGCGGGCAGGATCTCGACCTCCGCCGTGAAGAGGGCCGTATGAAGAACCTGCGCTGCTCTGCTGGGAGCGTGGAGCTCGCGAGCAGCTCCACCACCGTCACCACCGACACGGCAATCACATCCTGATCCAGCAGGTCCTTGAAGCGCTCGAGCGCCTTGAAGGTTCCGGCGCTCCGCCTCGATGAAGACGGACGTGTCCACCAGCACGCGGCTCATCGCCGCCCCCAGTCCCTCTTCCTCGCGAGCTCTACCTCGTCGGCGTGCTCGTGCGCTGCTGGGAGCCGCGAGAGCTCCTCCGGCGGCCGTGCCTTCAGGTCACGCCCCTTCGTTCGCCGGTCCTCCAGCTCGCGAAGGTTGGCCCACTCCTTCAGCGCTATCTGGCGCAGCCACGTGGAGACAGGGAGGTGCTGCGCCTCGGCCGCCTTCTCAATCCCGGCCCGTTCCTCGCGGATGGTGGTCGCTGGTCTTCATCTTCTTCTTCCTTGCCATGCATGACGTTGTACCCACGGCGCCATGCGACGGCAACCGCCAAAGGCGGACGTTACACCGGGCCGGCGCCCGCAGCTCCCGCGCACCAGGAAGCCGGCGCGCGCATGGCGCAGCCGGCGCACCGCGACCGCGTCCTGACGAACCCACTCCACGTCACAGGCGTCG
>CAWJSR010000017.1:0-85677 GCA_963845515.1 uncultured delta proteobacterium | reverse complement strand
GGGCCTGGAGTACGTCCCTGACAGCGCCGCGCCCGCGCCTGCCGGTCATCGATCCCGGCAATCGCCGCCTGCGCTGGGACGTCACCGCACCGATCACACAACCGTTCACGCTGACGTACGAGGTCCAGCCGCTCGCGCTCGGCCGGCACGAGTTCTCGGGCGGGCAGGCCGTGCTGACCGACACCCTGGGCCTGTCGCGGGTGCTCCCGCTGCCGACGGGCGTGTTGACGGTCACCGGGCCGTGCATCACCCCGACGGCGCCGCCGACGGACACGGCCACTCCGCCACCGACACCGACAGCCACCGCGACGATGGCGGCGTCGGCTACGGCGTCGGCCACGCCGACCGATGTGCCGACGGCCTCGCCCACGCCGACCGCGCCGCCCCGGCCGCTGTACCTGCCGCTTCTGCTTGGCGAGCGGTGCGTGCCGGAGAAGCGACGGGTGGACGTGGCGCTGGTCATCGACGCCTCGACGAGCATGCTGGATCCGACACGCACGGGCGGCACCAAGCTGGCCGCCGCCGTCTCCGCCGCGGGCGCGTTCCTGGACGAGTTGCGGTTCGACGCGGGCGACCAGGCGGCAATCATCGCCTTCAATGCGGACGCGCACGTGCTGCAGGGCCTGACCTCGGACCGCCGCCCGCTCGACGAGGCGCTCGGGCGGATCGCGACGGCGTCGACGACGCGGCTGGACCTGGCGGTGGCGGCAGGGCAGGCCGTGCTGACGGGCCAGGAGCACCGCTCCGACAACGCGACGGCGCTGGTGCTGCTGACCGACGGGAGGGCCAACCCGATCGGTCCGGAGGTGGCGGTGGCGCGGGCTGCGGAGGCCAAGGCGGCGGGGATCACGGTCTTCACGATCGGGCTGGGCGAGGACCTCGACGTGGCGGCGTTGGGCGCGATCGCGTCGAAGCCGGCGGTACTTCTACCATGCACCTGACGCGGCGGACCTGGCGGCGATCTACCGCGCGATCGCGGTGGAGCTGCCGTGCCCGGGGCAGGAGTACTGGGCGGGGCGGTGACGGGGCGGCGTGTGCCTGTGGTCGCGAGGGCGGGGTGACTGGGCGTGGCTCCGGACAACCGGCCGTGGGTGGCGACGGCCGAGCCGGAGCGGCGCAGGACACGGAGGGAGCTGCCGAAGGTGCCGCTCGGGACCGAGCGGAGCTTCGGGACAGCGTCCGGGCGGGAGTGCCGGGCGCACGAGCCAACCAGGAGGTGAACGATGACCGGCAAGATCGTGGAAGGAGCGGTGGAGCACCTGGAACGGCGGCTGTCGCGCCGCGGGTTCCTGGCCGCGTGCGGGAAGGTGGGGCTGGCGATCGGGGCGGCAGTGGCGGGGGTGCACCTGACGACCCGGCGGACGTACGCGGGGCTGTGTTGCTCCGGCACGCCGTGCACGGCGCGAGAACTGCCCGCCGACGCCTGGCTGTCCGCCGGGCAGCTCGGTTCAGGGCGTACCGTACGTGTGCTGCGACACGGGGTACGTCGGGCGCCACCAACACCGTGCATCAGTGCTGGGTGTGCACGGGCGGCGCTCTTCGCCCTGCGAGTGCGAATACGATACCGGGACGCCGTGCCCGTGAGGACATCCGTGCCGACGCGCGCCAGGGCCTGTCCGTCGCTGACTGGGTGCGCATCTCCGACCTGCGGTTTCGTGTATGCGCAGTGCGCTGACTGGCTGCGGCGGTGCACTGTCGTGTACATGGCCATCGGGGCGCTCGCAGCTGCACGGTGCGCGAGTGATGCCTGGCTGCCGAATTGCTCTGATACGCCGCCGTGTCCAGAGTCCGTGCAGGTGGGACGTCGGTCAGCCATTCTGAGCGTGCCGCTCTGACGCAACGCTCTACGTGTCACGGGTCGCCAGACGTGACACGTGCAGCCGTGCCTCAGTCGCAGTCCCATCCGGCGCATTGAGGCAGTCGAACGCCGGTCCGAGAGCTGCTAGGGATTGCTGGGTGCGCAAGGAGTGCGCTCCGACGAAGACAGGTACGGAGGCAGCATGACACGCTCATACGCAACGAGTTCTACTGGTGGCGCTGGCCGGGGCGGCATGGCCGACTGCTGCTTGGGCGCCAGCGCTTCCAGCCGATCAGGGGTCCACTGGGGATACCGGGCAGTCGCAGCTCGTGTGATTGCGCGGTCAGCCGATTGCTAGTGCCGACGGAGATCCGGAGTTGCGAGTCCGCCAGGGTCGATCTTCTGGTCGTCCCGAGTGTCCCGGGCGAGGCGATGAACGTCGTTCTTGCGCTCGTCGGCTACGCCGAGCCCGTGGAGTCGATGGCTCCACTATGGCGCCGTGGACCGATTCGGCGATCGACGCTCTTGGCATGTCGAAGCATCCGACGTGTAGAGTTGGCATCGTGTGCTGATCGCATGGCGCGGGCTCCGTATTGCTCGATCTAACCGACGACGAGGACCGGGTGCGCCACACCAGCCACATCCGATATGAGAATCGCACGCCGCTACCCGCGGACGTGTGCATCTCGTGCGCATTCGCCAAGGCCGTGCGGGTTCTTGATGGGTGCACCACGCAGACGAACGGCGAATTGTGGTGTCCATCGGGTGCTTTTATTACTTTGGGCTCAGCACCCATGAACTCTGGACTGGGTGCAGGGCGCGCGCAGGGCGAAGGCCGCGGCCTACCCGTTCGTCGTAGCATGTCCCAGGACAGCTCGTGCAAGGTCATGAAGTGCGGGGACTGGTGGCGAGAGGCGAGTCCGGGCTACTACTTCGAGGGTGCATCCCCCGGGAGGCTTCACCGCAGCGATGGAGAGACTCGTCGCCGAAGGCACCTGCTGCCCAAGTTGCCAGACGCTGCGCGTGGAGACGATTGGCCGCCCGGCGTGGACGTCCGTCCCCGGTAGCGTCGCGCCGCCGCCGTCCCAGATCGACCGCGCCAACCGCCGCCTGCGCTGGACGTGAGTGCGCCCATCACACGACCGTTCACGCTGACGTACGAGGTCCAGCCGCTCGCGCTCGGCCGGCACGAGTTCTCGCCGCCGGGCAGGCCGTGCCTGACCGACACCCTGGGCCTGTCGCGGGTGCTCCCGCTGCCGACGGGCGTGCTGACGGTCACCGGGCCGTGCATCACCCCGACGGCCGCCGCCGACGGACACGGCCACTCCGCCACCGACACCGACGCACGCCAACGACTGGCGGCGTCCGCCACGGCGTCGGCCACGCCGACCGATGTGCCGACGGCCTCGCCCACGCCGACCGCGCCGCCCCGGCCGCTGTACCTGCCGCTTCTGCTGGCGAGCGGTGCGTGCCGGAGAAGCGACGGGTGGACGTGGCGCTCGTGATCGACGCCTCGACGAGCATGCTGGATCCGACACGCGCGGGCGGCACCAAGCTGGCCGCCGCCGTCTCCGCCGCGGGCGCGTTCCTGGACGAGTTGCGGTTCGTCGCGGGCGACCAGGCGGCAATCATCGCCTTCAATGCGGACGCGCACGTGCTGCAGGGCCTGACCTCGGACCGCCGCCTGCTGGGCGAGGCGCTCGGGCGGATTGACACGGCGTCGACGACGCGGCTGGACCTGGCGGTGGCGGCAGGGCAGGCCGTGCTTACGGGTGCGGAGCACCGCTCCGACAACGCGACGGCGCTGGTGCTGCTGACCGACGGGAGGGCCAACCCGATCGGTCCGGAGGTGGCGGTGGGGCGCGCTGCAGAGGCCAAGGCGGCGGGGATCACGCTCTTCACGATCGGTCTGGGCGAGGACCTCGACGTGGCGGCGTTGGACGCGATCGCGTCGAAGCCGGGGTATTTCTACCATGCACCTGACGCGGCGAACCTGGCGGCGATCTACACCGCGATCGCGGTGGAGCTACCGTGCCCGGGGCGGGAGTTCTGGGCGGGGCGGTGACGGGGCGTCGGGTGACTGTGATTACGGGGGTGGTTTGACTGCATTCATGAGGAGTGCAGCGCGGTGACAGGGCGGAATGATCAGTCAGGACCGGACGTGTCAGCTCAGATGAGGATGTTACCGAGGGCGGCTCCGTGGAAACCGATTGACACGGACGAGGAATGCAGGTAAACTGCGTGCAGGTTCGGTTGCGTCCGGTATGTGCGTCGCCGATCGGCAAGTCGGTGCCGGGTAGGACGATCGCCGTCGCTATGTCGGCGGTGCGGCATCCTTGCGAGGATGCTGGCGCGGTGCGGCGTGCGTGTGGCGCGGGCGATCCTGCCGGCACGCCGCACGGCGAATGCCGCTCGGAATGACGAACGCTGTGTCGCGGGCGTTCGCGCACCGGATCCTGGCGCCGCAGTCGAGATGTGCGGGGCCGTAGGGCGGGAGAGGCCTTGATTCCTCGCTTGCCGTTGGCGGACGTGGCGTGGATCGCGCGGATGATGCTCGGGCTGACGTTCCTGGCTTCGGGCGTGGCCAAGGTGCGCGACATCGATGGGGTCGTGGTCGGTGTGCTGCGCTACGAGATCGGGCCCCCGCGTGTCATGCGCCGTCTGGCGCCCCTGCTGCCGGCGGCGGAGCTGGTGCTGGCCGTGCTGTTGCTGAGCGGCCTCGCGCTACGGTGGGCAGCGGTCGGGACAATGCTGATGGCGGCGGTATTCGCCACGGCGGTGGCCGTCAACCTGCGGCGCGAGCGACCGATCGCCTGTCACTGCTACGGGACATCGCCCGACGAGCGGATCGGGCGGGTGACGTTGGTACGCCTGCTGGTGCTGGGCGCGGCGGCGGCGTTGGTGTTCCGGGAAGCTCCCGCTGGCGGCGTGCTGGTGCCGAGCACGGCTTCGGCGGGCGACACGCTGCGGCTGGCGGGGATCGCGGCGTACGCGGCCGGGACATTGCGAATGCTCGGGCCGGCGGCAATGCTGTGGCGGGACCTGACAAGCGCTCGGCACGGGCGCCGGCGAACACGGAGCCAATCGCCCGTCACGCGTCTGCGGGCCCTGGCGATGAACGGTGCTGGCGGTCGGGGGCCGGGTCCACGATGAGCGATATCGAGCTGGCGTTCGAGATCGTGCAGTGGCTGGCGCTCGCAGGCATCGGGGCGATGCTGTTGGGCGTGTTGACGCTGCTGGCGGAGATGAAGCGCCGACTGGGACCGGACCCCGGACCGCTGGTGCCGACGGACGGACTGCCGCTGGAGGTCGAGGCGCCACCGATCTTGGCGAGCGAGACGCGCACTGGCCAGGCCGTTCAGCTTTCGGACCACCGAGGTCGCGACGTCGTGCTGGCCTTCCTGTCTCCGACGTGCAATCCGTGCGTGAACCTGTCCGAACACCTGAACCACCTGGCCAACATGCGCAAGGACGTCGTGGTGATCGTGGTGGTTGCGCCCGGCGAGGGCTTCGACTACGCGGCCGCCCTGGGTAAGCGGGTCAGGGTGATCGCCGACACTGCGGGCGCGGCGCAGGTTGCGTACGAGGTCAAGCGGATGCCGTTGGTGTACGTGATCGACCGAGACGGCAAGGTGGCCATGCGGGTGGTGCCGCGCGACCTGACGGACCTGGAGGACATGCTGGACCGATTCGCTGTGCCACAGGGCAACAGGCCGTGGGTGGCGGTTGATCCGGCAGCGAAACACGCAAAGGCGTCGTAGCGGCTCGCTGCACGCGACGAGCCGTGTAGCAGATTGAGGGCCGATCCTGGCCATGTGCCTTACGCACGTACGGGAAGGAAGGTCCATCATGGCTGATGTGTTGACGGAGAAGATGGTTGGGTTCGTGCAGCGGCGCCTGTCCCGGCGGGGGTTTCTGGCCACCTGTGGGAAGGTCTCGTTGGCGGTGGGCGCGGCCGCAGCGGGGATCCACCTGGCTCCCCGACGAGCCTACGCGGGGCAGTGCTGCAGCGGAACACCGTGCCTCGACTGTCCGCCCACGCCCGGCTGCCCGCCGACCCGCTCGGTGCAGGGAGTTCCGTACGTATGCTGTGACTCGGCGGACGTCGGTGGTACGAAGACCGTGCACCAGTGCTGGGTGTGCACCATAATCGGCGGTCCACCGTGCGAGTGCGAGTACGATACTGGAGTGCCCTGTCCCTAGGACTCAACAGCAGCGCCATGAATGCGTGGGCCTGTTGGCGGAAAGGCGGGCGCAAACTGCCAACGGTAGCCCCGTGCCGCCCGTCAAGCACCTCTCCGGTCTGAATCCGGCATGTTGGCGAGGGCTGGATGGTCTCCGGGGCAGATTGACCCTCAATGGCCGTGTCGCCGGCCGCGCCCAGGGGCGATGAGACGCCACCAGCATCTGGATGACGTCCAGCACAGACGTATGCGTCCGTCATAGACGTACGGTCGGTTCCGGCCGCACTCGCTGCAGTCGCTTGGGCGCTCGCTCCAGGCAACGCTGCCACATTCGGGGGATGAAATGGGCCGACTCACGGCAGGGGCGACGGCGACGGCCATCGTCGGGGCGATCGGAGTGAGCTTGATTGGAGTCGGCCCGCACTCTCTTGCGCGCACGGCCCTAAGTGCCGACGGCGACAACAGCACATGCCTGTCCGTCGTCACGCGTACCCTCCTGCCAGACACGGTCAGGACTTGCGAACGTAGTGACGTGCGCCTCCAGGTGGGTCCTTACTGCCCAGGGGAGCGAATGAACGTCGTCCTGGTTCTCTCACCCTACTATGACGCAACAGGCCAGGCCCGCTCTCGTCAGTGGATTTCCGCCGCCATCGATTCTCTCGAGATGTCGGTGCATCCCAATGTCACGGTCGGCATCGTCTATTTCCGCGGGCAGGGCACCATCCTTCTCGAACTGACCAACGATGAGGCACAGGTGCGCCGCAAGAGTCGCATTGAATACGACAATGACTATGCGGCTCCCGGTCTCTGCATGGAATGCGCCTTCAGCAAAGCTGCTCAGATACTACGTGTCGCTGGTCGGCGCGAGCGCAAGGTCATCGTCTTTATCGGATTCATATTCTGGCCGCCGGATCCCAGCCATCGGTATCCTTACTCATACTATTACGAGGACTGGGTCCAGGGCGCCCGTACTGCCACTTCGGCTGCGAACCCGTTCGTGGTGGGGTGTCCGGCCGATCGGTGCTCCGAGGTGAGCGACTGGTGGCGCTCCGCCACTCCCGGCTACTTCTTCGCCGGCGCGAGTCCGCACAACCTAGCGAACGCTATGGCGGCGCTGGTGCAGAAGACGATGCGGACCGATCTCGCAGCAGTCTCGGTCGACGACGAGTGGCCAGCGGGCGTGGAGCTGGTGCCCGGCAGCGTCGCGCCTGCTCCAGCGCTGGTCGATGCCGCGAGCCGTCGACTGCGCTGGGACTTCAGCGCGCCGATCACGCGCGCGCTCACGCTCACGTACCAGGTCCAGCCGCTGGCGCTGGGCACGCACCGCTTCGTCAGGGGTCAGACGGTCATCACCGATACCGCCCGGCAGACGCGGTTGCTGCCGCTGCCCACCGGCGTACTGACCGTCACTGGGCCATGCGATACTCCCACCGCCACGGCAACGTTGACCTCGATTCCGACGCCCACAGACACCTCAACCCCCGTCCCGATGAACACCGCCACACCACCGCCCACACCAACCCCGTCGCCGACGCCGACCCGCGCCCCGCGGCCGGTGTTCCTGCCCCTGGCGCTGCGCGAAGCGTGTGTCATCGCGCAGCGTCGGGTGGACGTGGCACTCGTCATCGACGCCTCGACGAGCATGCAGCAGCCGACGCGCGCGGGGGGCACCAAGCTCGCCGCCGCGGTCGCAGCGGTGAGCGCCTTCCTGGACGAGCTGCAGCTGGGCGCCGGCGACCAGGCCGCGATCATCAGCTTCAACGCGGACGCGTACGTGCTCCAGCGCCTGACCTCCGACCGCCAGTCGCTGGATACGGCCCTCGGCCGGATCGAGATGGCCTCGACCACGCGCCTGGACCGGGCGGTAGAGGTGGCGCACGAGGTCCTCGTCGGCCAGGAGCGCCGCGCCGGCAACGCGCCGGCGATGGTCCTGCTCACCGACGGCAAGGCGAACCCGGTGGGTCCCGAGGCGGCGGTGGAGCAGGCGCGCGCCGCCAAGGCCGACGGGATCACGATCTTCACGATCGGGCTGGGCGAGGAGCTGGACCTGGAGGCGCTGGGCGCGATCGCATCCAAGCCGGAGTACTTCCACCACGCGCCGGACGGGGAGAACCTCGAGGCGATCTACCGCGCGATCGCCGTCGAGATCCCGTGCCCGGCGGAGCGGTTCTGGGGGAGGCGGTAGTGCTCAATGGCGCCAGAGCGCGGGCGGCGGCCTGGCGCTGCACTTCGGCGCTGTCCATGGTGACGTCAGTCAGGGCAGGTACAACCGCTGCCGGCAAAGGAGAACGTAATGGGACGACTCACGGCTGCCACGATGGCGACGCTCATCGTCGCGGCGACCGGGGTGAGCCTGACGGCGGTCGGTCCAGCCTCGCATCGACATACAGCTCACCGCACATCGGACGATGAGAGCGCGTGTCAGTCGGTGATCACCCGCACGGTGAGCCCGCATGAGATCAGGAGTTGTGAGCGCAGTGACGTGAGCCTCCAGGTGCGACCGTACTGCCCCGGAGAACCACTCAACGTCGTGTTGGCGCTATACGGATATGCCGATAGCAGCCGGTGAGCCCTTGCATCGGGGATGGACTGCCGCGGCCGTCGACGCCCTGCAGATGTCCAGCAATCCCAACGTGAAGGTCGGCATCGTCTACATTCGGGACAGCGGCACGATCCTGCTCGAACTGACCAACGACGAGGGCAAGGTGCGCTCTAAGAGCCGAGTGTCTTACACGATGATGGGTTTGCCGGGTTGTGCTATCAGTGTGGATTCGCGAAGGCGGCTCAGTTGCTTCGTGGCGTGCCTCGTGGCGAGCGCAAAGTGATCGTATTCGTCGGCGGTGTGATACACCCACCTGATCATCCGCTGTACCAGGACTGGGTAGGAGGAGCCCAGCACCGCCAGGAGGGCCGCAGATCCGTTCATCGTCGGATGTGGCTTGGCTGTTCTCATGCAAGGTCTACTCTGATTGGTGGCGCTCGGCGAGCCCAGGCTACTACTTTGAGGGTGTGTCGCCCGGCAACTTCGCGGCGGCGATCGAGAAGCAGGTGGGCGCCGCCGCACGCACGAGACTGGCCGCCCTCTCCGTCGACGACGCGTGGCCGGAGGGGGTGGCGTTGGTGCCTGGCAGCGCCGCGCCTGCACCGGCGCTGGTCGACCCCATCAACCGTCGCCTGCGCTGGGACTTCAGCGCGCCGATCACGCGCCCATTCACGCTGACCTACCAGGTCGAGCCGCTCGCCCTCGGCCCACAGGTCTTCGCCACCGGACACGCGGTCCTGACCGACACCGCCCGGCAGTCCAGGCTGCTGCCGCTGCCCACGGGTGTGCTCACCGTCACGGGGCCGTGCGAGACGCCCACCGCCACCCCCCAGCCAACACCCACACCAACGAGCACGCCAACGGCTTCGCCCCCCGCCACGGCGACCACCACGCCACAGGACACACCAACCCCGTCGCCGACGCCGACCCGCGCCCCGCGGCCGGTGTTCCTGCCCCTGGCGCTGCGCGAAGCGTGTGTCATCGCGCAGCGTCGGGTGGACGTGGCACTCGTCATCGACGCCTCGACGAGCATGCAGCAGCCGACGCGCGCGGGGGGCACCAAGCTCGCCGCCGCGGTCGCAGCGGTGAGCGCCTTCCTGGACGAGCTGCAGCTGGGCGCCGGCGACCAGGCCGCGATCATCAGCTTCAACGCGGACGCGTACGTGCTCCAGCGCCTGACCTCCGACCGCCAGTCGCTGGATACGGCCCTCGGCCGGATCGAGATGGCCTCGACCACGCGCCTGGACCGGGCGGTAGAGGTGGCGCACGAGGTCCTCGTCGGCCAGGAGCGCCGCGCCGGCAACGCGCCGGCGATGGTCCTGCTCACCGACGGCAAGGCGAACCCGGTGGGTCCCGAGGCGGCGGTGGAGCAGGCGCGCGCCGCCAAGGCCGACGGGATCACGATCTTCACCATCGGGCTGGGCGAGGAGCTGGACCTGGAGGCGCTGGGCGCGATCGCATCCAAGCCGGAGTACTTCCACCACGCGCCGGACGGGGAGAACCTCGAGGCGATCTACCGCGCGATCGCCGTCGAGATCCCGTGCCCGGCGGAGCGGTTCTGGGGGAGGCGGTAGGTCATGCTCGCGGGCGGGGCCAGCCCATCCGGGGTCCGGTACCGACGAAAAAGCCTGTCAAATCAAGATGTTGTCACCGCACGTGATCACCACGAATGCGGCGAGGGGTAGGCAACCCCCCGCCGCTCGTGTGTGGTCACGCGGTGGCTTGCGGTGATGATCGATTGGCGGTTGGTTTCCTGACGACGAGCAGCCGGCAGGTGATTTGCTGCCTCCAGTCCTGTGGCCTCACCCATGAATTTAAGGAACAGTCCGCGGCCGCGGACTGGTTCGCTCGAAACTCTCGAAAACAGTAGATACTAATATCAACGTAATATTCACTACAACGTACTCATCGCATGTATAGAAGGCGAGAATCCGTCCGCGGCCGCAGACCGGTCCGCGAACACCGGGTTGTCTCTCGACGGCCCATCCTCCGCGCCCTCATCCGTTCCGCGTCAGTGGTCCATTCCGTTTGGCGTACTTCTCGCCCCACCCGAACACTCGCACGCCGTTCGGAATCAACACCAGACCGACGCTCAGCAGACCCAACACCATCGGCCCGAGCACCCACGGGCCGTCACCGTCGATCAGCGCCAGGGGCTCGCCGCCAACTCCCGAGGCCGGCGTTCTAACGTCGGTCTATCACTCCGCTAGCACCGGGTTAACGCCGGGCCGATATGATGGTGCCCGGTCGTACGCGAGCGACGACCCCGCGACCGGCGAAGATCCTCCGGCGCGGCAAGACATGCAAGACATGAACGAGGAGACTTGAAGACCATGACCATGCAGAGGATCCACGTATGGGACCCGGTGCGCGAGACGCTGTCTCTGCGCGATGCCATGAGCCGGTTGTTCGAGGATAGTGTCGTCCGGATGCCGCAGCGCGGCAGCCCGCCGGCGGTCGGATTCATGCCCGTCGCGGACGCCTGGGAAGACGGCGACGCGGTGACCATCGAGATGGTGCTGCCCGGCCTGCAGCCTGACCAGGTCGACGTCACGTTCGAGCAGGACAGCCTGGTCGTGACCGGCGAGCTGGCCGAGCGCGAAGATACGCGGAACTGGATCTTGCGCGAGCGCGCACGGGGCCGCTTCCAGCGACGGTTCACGCTGGGCGTGCCGATCGATCCGGACCGCGTTCAGGCGTCGTTCGCGAACGGCGTGCTGAATCTGCGCCTGCCGAAGCGGGAAGAGATCAAGCCGCGCAAGATCACGGTGAATGTTCAGGAGCAGGGCAACGCCGAGGGGCAGGGCACCGGCGAGGGGTAGGGCAACGCCGAGGGGTGGCGCAACGTTGAGGCGCGGCGCACCGTCCGGGAGGAGTGCCGGTCGGGCGAAATCCCCGGAACGAGGACGATGGCAGGCAAGGCACGCGAGGCCACGGCGCACCGGTCGCCGTGGCCTCGTCTCGTGCCCGCGCGGGGTTGGGCGCGGGCGCTCGTGGGCGGGCGTGGGCGCGTCGACACGTGAGCGGGCGCAGGCGCAGGATTCGGGCGTGAGAGAGTGGCGCAGGATTCGGGCGTGGGCGAGTGGCGTGGGGGTCGGGCAAGGCGACGGCAATGCCGATGGGACGCCGGACAAGGACCAGGCGAATGTGGCCTCGCTGCCCAACTCGGTGGACGGCAAGTACATGACGCTGGTCGCACCGAGCGGGCTGCAGCTCGGCTCGCGCGCTCGGACCGGAACCGATACCAGGACCCGAGTAAGTTCTTCACCTCGCCCAGGAAGACGGCATCAAGGGGCGACACACAGCTCATCGGATCGAGCCGGGTCTCGTCGACGGAGCACGTCCACGGAGCCGAGGCGTCCCAGGCGGAGGACCGCTCCCAGAAGGACGATCCGGTCTGGATCGCCTCCCCGCCGTCCGTGGGCGTGCCGTCGAGCTTTCCATCCGACCCGATCACCACCGATGACGCGCGGAACGTGGCCCTCGAGGGCCGCTCCTGCTATCTCGCCGACGGCCGTTCCGGCCTGAAGGTCATCGATGTCGCGGATCCGAGTCGCCCGCGCGTCATCGGCGTCGCCGACCTGCCGGGCGCTGCTTCCGACATTGCCGTCCGACGCGACGTCGCCTACGTCGCCGCGGGTGCGGACGAGACGACGCCGCTGGTGCCCGTCGCCGAACTTCGGGCTAGCGGATGACTTCCACGACTGCCGGCGCAGCCAACGCCTGCCACTGCTGGTCCGTGGTGAGCACCGGGCAGCCGAGCTCCATGGCCAGCGCCAGCCCCGCGCGGTCGCCCAGCGACAGGCCCAGCGCACGCGAGGCCGGTCGCAACATGCCCGCACGGTAGGCCAGCGACTCGCCGAAAGGTCTGACCCCCAGACCCAGACCGTCCAGGGCGGTGTGGATCTCGGCCTCCGGCATACCGACATCGGCGAGCTTGGCGACGACCTCCGACAGGTTGACGCTGGACACGACGGCTTGCGGAAGTACCGCCGCGACGCGCGCCGCGCCGGGCTCGGCGTTGAGCAGGGCCAGCAACGCCGAGGCGTCGAGGAAGACGGCAGGATCAGGCATTCGCCGCCTCGGTCCGCCGGTCCTCGATCAGTTCCTGCGACAAGCTCGTACCGGGCGCTACGTAGCGTCCGACCAGAGCCTGGGCGCGTGCCACGGCCTGCTCCACGGTCAGGAGCCGGAGGCCTTGGTCGTCCAGGACGATCACGACCTCATCGCCGGGAGCCAGGCCGACGGCACGGCGCAGCCGGCCGGGGATCACAAGTCGTCCGCCGGTGCCCAGACGCGTGGTTGCCGATAGGAGTTCGGCCACAGTTGCGTAGCTCTGCCATGGCTCGCAGGGCGTGGCAAGAAGACGGGTCGTGCCTGTACTGCCGGGGGATAGGAATCTCGATCGCGGCTCCCGTCGTCGTCCCGCGGTCTTGGCCCCTCTCCCCCCGCGTCAACCGTCCTACCCGCGTCTCCAGCCCCCATGCCCGGCGCAGCCGACCCCCATCGGAGCGCCCTTGCGCCCGCTCCGGCACCGCTTCCCGGCGCACCACGCCCGCCGAAGCCGTCGCGTGCGACAGCGGTTGGTGGGCGGCGCCGTGCCCCGGGCGCCCGCAGACGGGATGCGTGTCGGACGATCGGTGCCGATCGGCGACCGCTACGCCGAGATCGGATCGACGACGGCCGAGACGAGGATCGCCTGCAAGGTCTGCCCGGGCCGCGACGTCCATGAAGTACTCGCGGTGTCGCGTTCGGGAGGCGATCATGGTGCCCTGCTGCCCACCCTGTCGTGCGCTGCCGCCCCCGCCCCATCGTGGGCTGGAGCGCTCTCGCTGTCGTGCGCTGCCGCCCCCGCCCCATCGTGGGCTGCAGCGCTCTCGCTGTTGTGCGCGCTCGGTCCCGCCCCGTGGCGCGGATCAAGGCCCGCCCGGCCGCAGCCGCGTTCGTGTTGCTCGCGATCGTCGTCGTCGACGCGCTCTGCGGCGCGGCCCCATCGATCGCCGCCGGCGGGGCGCGGGCCGCGCACGGGCGATGGATGGACCGGTCGGCCGATGCCGCCGCCGCCGGCTCGGTCACCGGCACGCCGGGCGCGGACTGGCTCGGCGATGACGGCGGCTTTCGCACCATCGGCGCGGTCGGCGGCACGGTCGACGCGCTGGCCGTCGACGACGCGTACGTCTACGCGGCCGTGGGCGCCCGGCTGTACGTTCTGACCGCCGATACCGTCGCGGAGACCGTGGGCGTGTCGCCGCCCGTGCCCGAGCCGATGCAGGACCTGGTCGTGATGGGCGACCACGCGTACGCGGCGGGCGAGGCCGGCCACATCTACGTGTTCGACGTCTCCGACCCACGGGCGCCGGAGCCCCTGGGTGTCGTCCAGTTGCCGGGCGGCGGCGATCTCGTGATGCTGGCGAGCAACGGGCGAGACCTGTTCGCCGGCAGCATCTGGTGCGACCCGGCCGCCGGCCCTTGCGGCGGCGACCGGCGCAGCAGCCCGGGCTGGCAGGTTCGGATCTGGGCCCTCGACACCACCGATCCCGCGCAACCGGTACCCGTCCGCGAGCTCGACGGCGTGTGCGGTCCGCTCGCCGCATCGGGCTCGCACCTGTACGTGTGGGACTGGCAGGTCGGTCTGCGTGCCTACGAATACCGGGCCGACCTCGGATTCGTGGAGACATGGAAGCGCGAGGCATCCGACTTCTTGTACCCGGTGCTGGTCGCCGCCCGGGGTTCCCTGCTGTACGTGCTGCGCACCGGCACCGGCACCAGCACGTTCGAGGTCATGGACTTCGAGACGCCGCGCGCGCCAAGGTCCGTCGCCAGATTGCAGCTGTCCGGGCAGGCGGAGGGCCTGTTCGTGTCCGACGATCGGCTGCACGTCGTGGTCGGCGGCACGCTCTACGTGTACGAGATGGAGGGCATCGGCACGCGCGATCCGGTGTTCGTCCACGACCTGGCGTACCCGAGCGGGGCGGTTGCCCGCGGGCCGATCGTCTTAGTGGGCGGGGCATCGCTGGCTGTCGTCGACACGGACGTGGATGGCGCCGGCCCGCGCGTTCTCGGGTCCGCCCGCCCGGGCACGTGGACGCACGGCATCGACGTCGTCGGGGACATCGGCTACGCCGCCTGGTGCGAGTACGGTCTCGCGATCCTCGATCTCTCCGGGCGGCCCACCGAGATCTCCCGCGCGCGGCCTGGCGATGCGTGTGTCCGGGACGTGGCGGCAACCGAGGACCTGGTCGTCGCGTCGGCCAGCCGCGACGCGGAAGGCGCCACGGCGGACATGCTGGTGACCTTCCGCGTGGAGGCTCGCGGACGGCTGGTCGAGGCGGGCAGGCTGGATGGCCTCGGCGCCGAGCCGCGGCACCTCGTGCTGCGCGACGGCTACGCGTACGCCGAGACCGGCTACGAAGGCACCTTCTACGTGTTCGACGTGCGCAACCCGGAACAGCCGCACCTCCTGTCGGCTGCACCCTTGCTCGCCGCGCCCTTCGACGATGGCACGTACTACGGCAGCGACGTCTTCGTGGACGCCGCCCTGGCCACGGTGGCCGTGTCGCGGGCCGGACCGATCCCGGGCGGGGGCATCGTGACGATGGACGTCACCGACCCCGCCCATCCGCGCCGCCTCGGGTACTTCGCGGGCCCGCGCGCCGCGGCCGTGCACGTGCATGCCGGACGCGCCTATCTGGCGGGCGACGTGGGGCTCGTCGTGGTGGACCTCTCCGATCCGACGCATCCGGTCGAGCTGGCGCATGTGGCGGGTGTGGACGACGTACGGGATCTCGACGGCGTCGGTGCCCGGATCGTGGTGGCTGCGGGCCGAGGGATTCAGCTCGTGGACGCGTCCGAGCCGAATGGGCCGATGGTGGTGAACTCGACCGAGCTCGGGTCGAGCGGCCGGGTGGCGGACGCGGTGGCGGTCTCGTCGGAGCGGGCACTCGCGCTCGCCGGCACCGGCACGGCACGGGATCTCGTGGCCATCGACATCTCAGCCTGGGGTCGGGCCGTGACCTCCGTCCGCCTCGCAGCGTTGGGCACGGTGAGCGACGTGGCGGTACACGGCGCCGCCGCCGTGGTGGCGTCCTGGGACACCGGGCTGCGGCGCTTCGACGTGGGCAGTCCTTCGGCGCCGCGGGCAGTTGTCGCGCTCGACCACGGCTGGCCGGCGTATGACATCGCGCTCCGCGACGACAGGGCGTACGTGAACGGCGGCTGGCAGGGGGGCCTCCGGATCGTCGGCGTGGGCGGTCTGGCCCTGCTGGACGATCTCGCCGCGTACTAGCCCGAGGAAGCGGCCGATGGAACCTGGAAGGCCTCGCCCGGACGGTTCGCGCTGGGTCAGGGACGGGCGTTCCTGCTCGTCGACCGCTCGACCCGAATGGGCTGGTACGCGACGCGCCTGGAGGTCATCGACGTCTCGGATCCCGAACGTCCGGCCCTGGTGGGCTCGACGGGCCTCGACTACGGCGGCCGATCGTACGCCGCGAACTACGTGACGCGCCATGGCGACACCGTGGCGCTCGCCGGCGACACGACGGTCGTGCTCGTCGATGTCGGCGACCCGGCGACGCCCACCGTCGTGGCCGCGCACGACGTGGGCGAGCGCGTCTTCGCCACGGAGGCGGTCGGCCCCTACCTGTGCCTGCTCACCGCGGCCGGGCTGCTGGTGCTCGACGCCACCAACGTGGCCGCCCTGCCGGTGGTGGGTCGACTGGCGTTCGACGTGACCGACGCGGCGGGGCGCGACCTGAGTGCGGGCGTGTTCGGCAGCCGCCCGCTGGTGTCCATCGTGGGCGGCGGCCGGCTCACGCTCGTCGATCTCGCCGATCCGACCCGACCGCACGTGGTCGCGGAGCGCGCTCAGCCCTCCCGCTGGCGGTTCGTGGCCAGCGTCGTCGAGGGCCAGTACGTCCATCTGGTCACCGAGCGCGGCGGCTACCTGGTGCTGCGGGTGGAGGCGCTGGCGGACCTCCTCGCGCATCGGGCGTGGCTGCCGTTCGCGGGCACGGGTGGCGGCGGACGGCGCGGAGGTGGGTAGGACGGGAGGTGGGTAGGGCGCGGTCGTGCAGCAGACTGCGAATTCACCGCACGGATGATTGCAGCCGAGGTGCCATCATGGCGACGTTGGACGACCAGATCCGTGAACAGAACCCTTGGTGCGCGGACCCGTCGGCGATTGACCACGACCGAACCTTGACGAACCTGCGCGCCTCGCCCCTGCACTGGGATCCACCCGCCTTGGGCGCCGTCGACCTTGCGCCCGTGCCGTGCGCACCTTGCGCGGTCTGCGACGTTGAACGTGACGATCGAGCGGCCTTGACTGGCGGCGAAGTCGAGCTGCTCGGCGTCGGTCAGCCCCCAATGGTGGACATCGTGGGCACTCACGACGTCATATTGCCGCAGGCGCAGCGCACTTGCGACGCGCCGGTGGGACATCCTCGTCGAGGTGGAGATGGGCCACATGGGCCTCAGCCATCCTCTCCTCGCGGCACGATCCGCCCATCCGGGGTGGCCACGAGACCGTAGCGACGCATCACGTTCTCTACGCGGTCATCCTCGACGGCCGACTCGATCTCCTGAACGTGGTCATGGTAGTAGCAGAGCGCTTCATGGACCTGGGCAGCGGTGATCTACGGCAGCCCTTCGAGGATCTCCTCCACGCCGAGCCCGAGCTTGTAGTAGCCGACGATCGTCTGCACTGGCGTGCGGGTCCCCTCGATAACGGGCCGCCCACCGCAGATCCTGACGTCACGAACGATATGGCGATACCCGGTGGTAACCGACGTGGCCATGATGGACCTTCCTTCCGCAACAGGGTATCACCTCTAGCACCGGTACGCGATGGCGACAACGCGGGCCCGCGACGATCAGCGCACGGCCCGGCCGACGCGGGCGTGGTGGTTCCCAGGCACAGCCACGGGGCGAGGTGCGTCACGGCTGGCCGACGGACGACCCCGCGGACAGGTTTCGATCAAAGCAAGTTTGGAGGCGGACGAGCCTTGATCCCGGCGTGCTTGCGCGGCCAGGACTATAACTATGGTCATGACCGGTGCGCGGCCGCCGTCTGACATCTCCTACGCCGGGATGACAAAGGCGCACTTGCGGGCCATCGACGCCAGGTATCACCTGCTGATCCAGACAACTATCGAGGCCTGGTTGTCACACAAGCCGGACGTTGAGCCCCGCAACCGGAAACCGTTGCGACGTGAGGCCGGTACGTCCGGCACTTGGGGAGCTGCGGTTCGGGCCAAACAACCGGTTCCGAGTGCTCTATGACGTTGAACCTCGAAAACGGCGCGTCGTGATCCTGGCTATCGGCGTCAAGTTGCGAGGCCGCCTGTTCATCGGCGGCGAGGAGGTGCAGCTGTGAAGATCGCATCCATCGCGGACGTCAAGGCACGTCTGAGCGAGTACGTCCGGAGCAGCGAGGATGAGTTGGTGATCATCACTCGAAATGGCCGCCCCGTAGCGGTGCTGCTCGGCACCTCCGACGCTGACGAGATCGAGCGGCTCGCCCTGTCGCGCTCTCGGCGATTCCAGGAGATTCTCGAGGAGGCGCGCCGGCAGGTCCGTGAGTCCGGCGGGATCCCGCACGAGGAGTTCTGGTCTCAGATCGAGGCCGAGTCCACGCCGAGCTGACGCGATGAGCCTCCACCACGCCCGCGCTCACCATGGGAGCCCGCGCACGAGCACCGCCACTCCAACATGCTAGTCCAAGTCCGTCCGATCTCCCGGGCGGATGGTCCCGCCCGTGGCGTGGACGGTGTCGGTGCACCGACGCCGCCGCTCGCCGCGCGTCCTGGGCGCCGCCGATCTCCTCGATGGCGGCGTCGTCATCCCCTCCTTCTCGATCCACGTGGGCGCGCTCTTCCCGCGTTGATCGGCGCCCGGCGATCTCGCGCCGAGGCCGACGAGGGCGCCGCCCACGGAACGCTGCCCGGAACCACGGCAGGAGCTTATCGCGAGTCCGCCCAAGTGTCAGCCCCCTCCCGCTGACTACCCCAAGCCGGCATTGTTCGGCGGCGGTGTGTGGCGAGCTTGACCACGTCGAGCCCTCTGATGGCGCCGTTGGGCGCTCCGGCGACGTGTCCTTGACGGGAGTATGGGAGTTTCGATCAGTCGGCAGATGTGTCGCCGACCCGGCCAGGCTGCCGCTCAGCCGGATGCAGTCCGGCGTTGCGCCAGATTGCCCTTGCGCCAACGACAAGCGCGGCGTTCATGTCCAGGACGTCGACCGTGACGCGACCGAGCGGTACCGCTCAACCGAGGACATCCTCGTCCTCAAAGACCTCCTGGGCCGAGGGCACGTCATAGCCTCGTCGCCGCAGGATGGCGAGTGCCTGGGCCCGACGGATCATCGACCATTCCGACACCTCCAACAGCCTGGCCTGCTCCAGCGCCTCGTCGGTGGACAGTCGGCGGATTTTGGCGATGCCCGTCAACTCCCTCAGGCGCCGATCGTCGGTGGGCGAGATCGTCGGCCGGAGCGCTGTATGCAGGGCGCCATCGCTGTAGTCCAGCATGGCCAGCAGCTCGCGCAATAACGTCGGGGGTAAGGCCGGCACCAAGGGCAGCGCATGGTCGACAGTGGTCGCAATGACGTCAGCCACAGAGGTGCGATTGGCTTCAGCCGTCCGGGTGATACGCTCCACCAGCGAGCGCGGGAGGGCGAGTTGCAGGTCAATGGTGTGTGTCGTCATGGCCGATCTCCTTGGCTGAGTATAGCCGCGCGACGAGCTCCTGCACCCATTCCCCGGAGACCGCGGTCGCGGTGCCGGGAGCGACGTGGCGGTGTCGATCCACTCGCGGATGATGACCTGGGCATTGGCCACTGCGGCCTCATAAGTGGGACCGTCGGCCATGCATCCGGGCAGCTCAGGCACCTCCACCAGGAAGGCACCGTCAGCCTGGCTCCAGTAGATGATCATCTCGTAGCGGTGTTCAGGCATCCTCGCCGTCCTGTTCCCCCGCCAGCCCATGCCGCAGAATGACCTGGCGCACTTGCCGGACCTGATACAACCTCGCCTGGCCGGCCGGGCGCGGCTGCAGGTTGATGATCTCCGGAATGCCAGCCCGTGACATGATGTGGTGGCTTCCGCGTTGGTCGGGCATGGCGCGAGGGCGTCCTTGTGCGCGCGTCGCGCTGCGTCCGGGTCACGCGTCGATGTCGCGCGGCACCTCGCGCTTGCCGGCGAAGTCGACGAAGCGGTAGCCCGTGCCGCGTTCGGTGAGGATGTATCGCGGGTGCGCGGGGTCGGGCTCGATCTTCTGGCGCAGATAGGTGACGTAGAGCCGCACGTAGTTGTCCTGACCCTGATACTCGGGCCCCCAGACCTTCGAGACAGGATGGCGTCGTGCGTGAGCAGCCACCCGGCGTTGTGGACCAGGTGGTACAGCAGGCGCCACTCGGTCGGTCGCAGCTTGATCCGCTGCCCGCGGACGACCACCTCCCGGGTCCGGAAGTCGATCTGGAGGTCGTCGTCCACGGTCACGACATCGCCGCCGCCGGGTGCCTGCGCTCGCCGCAGCACGGCCTGGGCGCGGCTGACCAGCTCCGCCGGGCTGAACGGCTTGGCCGAGGTAGTCGTCCGCGCCCAGGTCGAGGCCGCGCACCCGGTCGGCCTCCTCGGCCTGCACGGTCAGCATGATGACCGGCACATCCGAGATCGCCCGCAGCGCGCGCAGGGTCTCGAAGCCGTCCATGCCCGGCATCATCACGTCGAGCACGACCAGGTCCGGCAGATGGGCGCGCACGACCTCCAGCGCCGTCGGGCCGTCTGCCGGCCTCGATCAGCGCGCGCCCTTCCTCTCGAAGTGCAAGCGCACGAAGCGGACGATGCGCTCTTCGTCGTCCACGACGAGCACCAGGCGACCGGCGAGCGGCGACGCGCTCACGGCTCGCTCGAACCGTCCGGCCGGCGCCGGCGTCGGGCCCGGTCGGGCGGCAGGCGGACGATGAACGTGCTGCCCGGCCGGCCGCGCCTCGACGTCGATTCGGCCGCCGTGGGCCGACACGATGGCGCGACTCATGTACAGGCCGAGGCCGGTGCCCTCGGCGCGGTCGGTCGCGCGCACGAAGCGCTCGAAGATCCGGCCCCGGTCGGCCGGGGCGATGCCCGGCCCCTCGTCGCGCACCGTCACGACCGCCTCCGCGCCGTCGACGCGCGCCGCCACGCGTACCGTCGTGCCGCGTGGCGCGTACTTCGCGGCGTTGGCCAGGAGGTTGTGGAAGACCTGCCGGAGACGCGTCGGATCGGCCACGACGGCCGGCAGGTCGCGGGCCGAGGTCGAGCTCCCAGTCGTGGTCGGGGCGGGCGGGCCGAAAAGTCCGCGACCTCGCCGGAGGAGACCGGCCAGGTCGACGACGTCGAGGTCGAGCGTCAGCAGCCCCGGCTGCAATCGCGCCGCCAGCAGCAGCTCGTCGACCATGGGGGTCAGGTGGTCGGTCGCGTCCGAGAATCACGGCGATCGCCTCGTCGAACAGGACCGATCGGCGCACCTCCTCGAGCCGGAGCGTCTCGGCGTAACCCTGGATCAGCGCCAGGGGCGTCTTGAGCTCGTGCGACAACCCGGCCAGGAACGCCGCCTTGGTGTCCTCGGCCTCCTTGTAGACCGAGAGGTCGACGACGTCGACGACGAAGCCCTCGAGGTCGCCGTCGGCGTCGGCCAGGGCGTGCAGCGTCGCCTGCACGAACGGGCCGCGCCGGCCCGCGCCGACGGCAGATAGCCACTCGCACCGTCGCGGTCGCGCCCGATCAGGGAGCACCAGGGGCTGGGCGGCGCCGCGTCGGTCTCGAGGGCCAGGGCGTCCGCGAGGGTGGTCCCGATCATCGGGCCGCCGTCGCTCGCCAGCAACGCGCGCGCGGCCCGGTTGTCGCCGACGACGCGGCCGTCGGTGCCGGCGAGCACGATCCCCGCCGGAGTGCGTGCGACGACGTCGGTCAGCTGCCGCTCGCGCGCCGCGAGCCGCGCGTGCAGATACGCGTTCTGGATGGCGACCGCCGCCTGGTCGGCGAACGCCTCGAGCACTTCGTCGTCGAGCGGTGTGAACACGGCCGCCCCTTCCGAGCGGAAGACGACGAGCGGCCCACCGTCGCGCCGGCGCGCGCGAGCGGCAGGGTGACGACATGGTAGGCGTCGACACCGGGCCGCGCTGCCTGACGCGCGACGGTGGCCAGCCGCGTGCCTTGCGGAGCGTGCTCGACCGTGGCCGGCGATCGGGTCCATGCGGCCATGGGTGCGCCGGTGCGATCGCTCGGCGCGCGGTCCCAACCCGCTGCCGGGACGTCGGCGCGATCGTCGCCCTCGGGCCCGGCGCGCGGCGCTCGGGTGCCCAGGAGGGGGGCGAGATCGTCCTGGAAGTGACCCTCCAGCCGGTAACTGGCCACGACGTGCATGTCGCCGCCACCGACCGCGCGCATGGCGATGGCGCCGGCCTCTCCCCCGGGTCATCTGCACCGCCGATCGGATCACCAGTGCGAGAACCTCGCGCAGGTCGAGCTGAGCGCTCATCGCCCGGGCGATGCGAAGCAGGTAGTCGCGCTGCTGCAGCCGGTAGTCGGTCAATAGCAGGCTGTCGGCCCGCGGCTGGCGGGCTGGCGGGACGATCTGGTCGGCGGGCGAGGACGCATCGCCCGCCGGGGACTCATCGCCCGCCGGCGACGTCTCACTCGCCGGGGATGCGTCGCCCGCCCGGGAAGTGTCGCCCACGGAGGACGCGTCGCCCGCCGAGGACGCCTCACCCGCCGGCGAGACATCACCCGCCCAGGACGCCTCGCCCACCGAGGACGCGTCGTCCGCCCGGGACGCGTCGCCCACCGAGTACGCCTCGCCCGCCGGCGACACATCACCCGTCCAGTACGCATCACCCCCCGAGGACCCCTCCGGCCCGAATCGGTCTGGTCTCGTCATCGCGGCCTCTGATACGGCGCTAACGTGGCGGTAGCATTGATCTGACACGGCGATGATAATATGTCCTTGCTGCAATGGCAGGGCATATTGTAGTGCAGTGGGGCGCCCTGCGGTGCCCATCCAGGCCCCGCAGGCTTGTCCATGCGAGGGGGCGACCGGTGGCGCGGAGCGGTGCTGGAACCAGGGGCAAAGCGAGGGCAGGGGTGGACTACAAGGACTACTATGCCGTCCTGGGCGTGCCGAGGGACGCCGATGCGAAGCAGATCAAGCGCGCCTTCCGCAAGCTGGCGCGCGAGCTGCATCCCGACGTCAACCCCGGCGATGCCGGCGCCGAGTCGCGCTTCAAGGACGTGGCCGAGGCGTACGAGGTGCTGGGCGATCCTGCCAAGCGGGAGAAGTACGACCGCTTTGGCCGGGCCTGGCAGAACCACCAGAGCGGCAGTGCGCCGGAGGGCTTCGACTGGGGCGCCTGGGGGCAGGCCCGGGAGCGCCGGGCGTCCAGTACGCCACGGCCGAAGACCTGGAGGCGCTGTTCGGGGCTTCCGGAACCGGGGGCCTCGGCGGCTTCTCGGACTTCTTCGAGGCGCTGTTCGGGCGCGGCCGCGCGGGTCCATCGATGCGCGGCGCCGGGCCGTCGGGTGCTCGGTCCGCGGGCGGGAGATCACCCGGCGGGCGCTCGATCGCCGGTACCGACATCCGGCACCCGGTCCAGGTTACACTGGCCGAGGCGTATACCGGCGGCAAGCGACTGCTCAACAAGGACGGCCGGCGGCTCGAGGTCACCATCCCACCGGGGGTGCGCACCGGATCGAAGGTGCGCGTGGCCGGCGAAGGGGCGGCCGCGGCGGGCGGGCGCCCCGGTGACCTGTACCTCGTGATCGAGGTGCTCGAGGATCCGCGTTTCACTCGCACCGGCGACGATCTTGCGACCGAGGTCGAGGTCCCGCTGGTCGTGGCCGTTCTCGGGGGCGAGGCGCACGTTCCGACGCCGACCGGCGATCTCGTGCTCACCGTCCCGCCCGAGACGCAGAACGGGCGGCGGTTCCGGCTGACCGGCAAGGGGATGCCGGCGCTCAAGAAGCCGTCCACCCACGGCGACCTGTACGTCACCGTGCGGGTGCGACTGCCCGGCGCCCTGAGCGACGAAGAGCGTGGGCTGTTCGAGCGCTTGCGCGCGCTGCGCCCGGCGTAAGGGCCACGGCCCGTGACGCTTGCCTCGAGCAGGAGGTTCGCATATCGTAGTTCGGCGACCGGCACGGGATTTCCGCGTCGGATGGTTGCTGGTGCGCACGTGGACCGCACCAGGAAGGAGGGGGGACCTTGAGCCGGAAGCAGGCCGCCGCGCCACCGGGAGCCGCTGTGGCACCGGGATCGGCTGCGCCACCGGGAGCCGCTGTGCCAGCGGGAGCCGCTGCGCCAGCAGTAGCCGCTGCGCCAGCAGTAGCCGCTGCGCCAGCAGTAGCCGCTGTACTACCGGGAGCCGTCGACCACGGGGAGGATGCGCACCCGCGGGGCACGCTGTTCCTGATGCTGCTGTTCCTCGTGTTGATCGTGGCCATGTGGGGCTACCTCTATCTCATGATGCTCGGGCGGGTCTAGGCCATGAAGATCGATTTCTACGAGAAGGTGTTCCTCGGTCTCACCGCCGTTATGCTGCTCGTATTCGGTGTCTTCCTGATCTTCGCCGTCCGTGCCCACGACATCACGGTGCCCGGGCCGACGGGCAGGGTCGACCCGAGCACGATGCTCGATCAAGCGCCCTGGAACGACCCGGGCGTGGTGGAGACCGCTCCCGGCGAGTATCTGGCCACGATCGTGGCCCGCACGTGGTTCTTCCAGCCGGCAGTGATCACGGTGCCGGTCGGGGCCAACGTGACCTTCCAGGTTGCGTCCATCGACATCATCCACGGCTTCCTGATCCGCGGCACCGACGTCAACGTCATGGTCGTGCCGGGAGAGGTGTCCACCGTTCGGCACACCTTCGACGAGCCCGGTGAGTACCTGATCGCGTGCCACGAGTACTGCGGTACCGGGCACCAGGCGATGAGCGCCAAGGTCGTCGTCGAGGCGTCGCCTCCGTCGTCGTCCGCCAGACCCGATCGCCGCGCGGCGGATCGAGTGACCCAGACCAGGGGAGGCGAGTCCTGATGATCCAGGCAACCAGTGCCGCCCTCGCGGCGCCGTACCTCGCGCGACGCGACGTGCGGATCATCACCTGGCACATCCTGCTGTCGTTCGCGTTCTTCGCGATGGGCATCCTGGCCGGCCTGGCGCAGGCCCTCGACCGGGTGATGCCGGCCAAGACGTCGCTGTGGACGTACTTCCCCATGCAGGAGAGTTACTACCAGGGTCTGAGCGCGCACGGCGTGTTGTTGGCGCTCGCCTTCACCATCGCGTTCGCAAACGGGTTCATGACCATGGTGATGGCCCGATCGGTCGATCGCCGGCCAATCCCCGCGCTGCATCTGGGCGCCTTCATCCTGTTCGTCGTGGGCACGCTGATGGCAATTTGGCAGATTATCGCCAACCAGGCCAGTGTGCTGTACACCATGTATCCGCCGCTCAAGGCGACCTGGATCTACTATCTGGGACTGGTGCTCGTCGTCGTCAGCACGTGGCTGGTGGCCCTGAACGTGTGGTTGTCGTACCGCGGCTGGCGCAAGGACCATCCGGGTGAGCGCGTGCCGCTGCAGGCGTTCGGCGTCATCGCGACCTACCTCATGTGGTTCATCGCATCGCTCGGCCTGGCGGTGGAAGTGCTCGTGCTGCTCCTGCCCTGGTCGTTGGGGATGATCGACAACATCGACCCGCAGCTCGCACGCGTGCTGTTCTGGTTCAGCGGGCACCCCCTCGTCTACTTCTGGCTGCTGCCGGCCTATGTCTCGTGGTACACCATGATTCCCAAGCAGGTCGGCGGCAAGATCCTGTCCGACGGACTGGTGCGGCTTACGTTCATTCTGTTCGTGATCCTGTCGATCCCGACCGGGTTCCACCACCAGTACACCGACCCGGGCATCAACCAGACGATGAAGGCCGTCCAGGCCGTGATGACGTTCGCCATCTTCTTCCCCAGCATGATCACGGCGTTCTCGGTCATGGCCTCGTTGGAGAGCGGCGGGCGGCGGGCTGGCGGCAAGGGCCTGCTCGGGTGGATCGGCAAGCTGCCCTGGGGCGACCCGAGCGTCGTGGCGCAATTGCTGGCGATGTGCGGCTTCGTGCTGGGCGGCATCAGCGGCCTGGTGAACGCGAGCTACACCGTGAACCTCGTGATCCACAACACCGCCTGGGTCCCCGGGCACTTTCACCTGACGGTGGGCACCGCCGTGGCGCTGTCGTTCATGGGCATCGCCTATTGGCTGGTGCCGCACCTGACCGGGCGCGAGCTGTGGGGTCGTAAGATGGCGCTCGCGCAGGCGTGGTTGTGGCTGGCCGGCGTGTTCACTTTCTCCTGGGGACAGGTTAACGGCGGGCTGGACGGGATGCCGCGGCGATTGAACGTGTCGCAGCTGGGATACGGCCAGAACCTGCCGGCATGGCAGACGTCGCACTGGATGACCGCAGTCGGTGGATCGGTAATGTTCATCTCCGGCAGCTTGTTCCTGATCGTCTTGCTCGGGACGTTGCTGGCCGGCCGCAAGGGCGCGGTGGTCGAGATGCCGGTGGCCGACGAGTTCGTCTCGGGCCCGCAGGAGTCGGCGGCGATCCTCGATCGCTGGGGGCTGTGGGTCGGGTTGGCCATCGTGTTGATTCTGATCGCGTACGGCCCGTACTTCTTGAGTTACATGCCCAATTTCGTGTCGCCCGGGCTGACGCCCTGGTAGCGGTGCCGGGGGAGAGGGGCGTGACACCGTCGTGACGGATCGACCAGGGGAACTCGGGGCGGGCGAAGTCGTCCGCCTGGTGGGCGGCACGGTGGTGGCCGCGCTCGCGGCCCTGCGCCTGTATGCTTTTCTGCACGACTTCGGCGAGGCCGCGGATGATCCGATGGCCTGGCTCACGTCGGGCGTGGCGCTCGTCGTCCTCGTCGGCGCTGTCTGGGTTCTGGTGCGAACGCTGAGCGAGGGCTGACCGGCGAGCCGCGGCCCCCCGGGTCGCGGGCCACGGCTCAGATGACGGGCCGGGGCGTGCGATGACCCAGATAACCGGTCCGGGGAGTAGTGCATGGACATCAATCGATTTACGAACAAGGCTCAGGCCGCGGCCATGGCCGCCGTGGAGATCGCCCGGCGCGACGGGCACGCCGAGGTCGGCCAACTCCATCTGCTGAAGAGCCTGCTGGCCGAGCCCGAGGGTGTCGTGCCCCAGGTGCTGGCGCGAATGGGCGTGCAGGCCGACCAGCTCGCGCTCGAGGCGTCGACGAGGTTGAATCGACTGCCCCGGGTGACGGGCGGCGAGGAGCCCGGGCTGTCCCGAGCCCTTCGCGAGTGCCTGGTCGCGGCCCATGACGAGCTGGCGCCGTTCGGCGACCAGTACGTCAGCGTCGAGCACCTGCTGCTGGCGCTCGTCAAACACGGCGATCACGAAGTGCAGGAGTTGCTCGCGTCCCACCAGGTGACGGTGGACCGGGTGCTCGCGGCCCTGCGCTCGATGCGCGGTGCGCAGCGGGTCACCAGCCCGGATCCGGAGGGGACGTACGACGCGCTCACCCAATACGGTCGGGACCTGACGGCCGAGGCGCGCAGCGGGAAGCTGGACCCGGTGATCGGGCGCGACGAGGAGATCCGGCGCGTGATCCAGATTCTGGCCCGGCGCACGAAGAACAACCCGGTGCTGATCGGCGAGCCCGGGGTGGGCAAGACGGCCATCGTCGAGGGCCTGGCCGCGCGCATCGTGCGTGACGACGTGCCGGAGGCACTGCGCGGCAAGCGCGTCATCTCCCTGGACCTTGGCGCGATGGTCGCCGGCGCCAAGTACCGCGGCGAGTTCGAGGAGCGCCTCAAGGCCGTGTTGAACGAGGTCAAGGCCGCCGAGGGCGGGGTCGTCCTGTTCATCGACGAGCTGCACACCATCGTCGGCGCCGGCGCAGCGGAGGGCGCGTTGGACGCCGGCAACATGCTCAAGCCGATGCTGTCACGGGGCGAGTTGCACGCCATCGGCGCGACCACCCTCGACGAGTATCGCAAACACATCGAGAAGGACGCCGCGCTCGAGCGCCGCTTCCAGCCGGTCGTGGTCGGCGAGCCCGGGGTGGACGACACCATCTCCATCCTGCGCGGCCTGAAGGAGCGCTACGAGGTCCATCACGGCGTGCGGATCACCGACGCGGCCGTGATCGCGGCCGCGACCCTGTCCGACCGCTACATCGCCGACCGCTTCCTGCCCGACAAGGCGATCGACCTGCTCGACGAGGCCGCGAGCCGGTTGCGGATGGAGATCACATCCGACCCACAGGAACTGGACGAGATCAAGCGCCAGGTGCTCCAACTGCAGATCGAGCGCGAGGCGCTGAAGCGAGAGAAGGACAAGGCCTCGCGCGAGCGGCTGCCGCGCCCGACGTCGGCGCCCTGCGAGATCGTGGGGTCCGAGCAGCGCGCCGCCGCAGCCTGCACGTCGGCTATCGCGGGGTCTCCGCGTGACGCCACCGCGAGACCTCTTCGAGCGACGGCTGCCGGGTCTTCGACAGGCGCTCGCTCGGCGGGTGCCTGCGCGGGCTGCGCTGCGGTGAGGAACAGGATCATGAGCGTGCGCATCGGCAGAGGCGATGCAGCTTCGACGCCCGAACCATCCGAATGATCCCGCGCCCTTCCGGGCGAGCCAGTGGCCGGCTTTCGGCCGGCCGGCCGAAAGCCGCTCGACTCGACGGTTTACGGTGACCCACGGGGGTCCGCCCTGCCCCAGCGGATCGCGTCCCGGACGGCGGAGGCCGCACCGCGGCGGCCCGCATGAATCTTGACGATGAGTCCTGCACGACGTCCCGGGGGCCGCCTCCTCCTCTCGGCCGCGACTTCCGGAGCCCCATTATCCTTGGCGGAAATGGCGGCGCTGGAGCGTGGTCTCGGCCCCTGGCGACTCGCGGGGTATGCTCAGGTGTTGCAGCCACACACCCGGCGGGGGTGCGGCAGCATCACACAGATCTTTGGTGCCTTCATTGCAGAAGTTCGGGTGCACCTTACCGAACCAGCCTTGCGCAGGGGGTTGTCCGATGGACCGAAAGAAGATCCTTCTCGTCGACGACTCGAGCACCGTCCTGTTGATGGAGAAGATGATCCTCTCCAAGAGCGAGTACGACGTCGTGACCGCGCGAGACGGCATGGAGGGCGTCGACAAGGCCCGCTCCGAGCGGCCCGACCTGATCCTCATGGACGTGGTCATGCCGCGGATGGACGGCTTCGAGGCCGTCCGCAAGCTCCGCGAGGACGACACCACGCGGTCCATCCCGGTCATCATGGTGACGACACGCGGCGAGCTCCAGAGCGTCGAGACGGGCTATGCGTCGGGCTGCAGCGACTACGTGACCAAGCCCATCAACGGCCTCGAGCTGCTCACCAAGGTCCGCAGCTGCCTCGGCCAGTAGCTGGAGCACAGCACATGTCCGACTCACGCCCCGCCAAGCCCGCAGCCCCCGCCGCCAGCGCCGAACGCTCCAGGGACCTGACCCAGGTCAACGAGAAGCTGAGGGAGCTGATCGCCTCGCTCAAGTCCGCGCGCGAGCGGCACGACAGCGGCCCGTCCATCGCGGCGGCGCCCACCCCGACGCCGGCGCCCGCGGGGCCGTCGTCCGACGACCTCCGGACGCTGCGCGAGGCGCTCGCGAGCGCGACCGGGGAGCGCGACGCCCTCCGGAGGCGGCTCGCCGACCTCGAGGTGGAGGTCGGCAAGATCAGCGACGACTACGTCCTGGTGCAGGAGCAGTCCTCCGAGATGGCGCAACTCTACGTCTCGCTCGAGCGGCTGCACGGCGGCCTCGCGCGCGAGGAGGTGCTGCAGGCGCTCCAGGAGATCGTCATCAACGTGGTGGGCTCGGAGGAGTTCGCGGTCTTCGAGCGCATGGACGACCGGCTCGCCCTCGTCCATCACTTCGGCGTCGATCCTGTCCCGCTGCGCGAGCTGAAGCTCGGCGACGGCGTGATCGGCAGGACCGCGCAGCGCGGGAAGCCGTTCATCGCCGGGCGCGACGGCCCGGTCGACGCGGTGGACGCCGACGTCAGCGCGTGCATCCCGCTCATGGTCGGGGACGCGGTCTGGGGCGTCGTGACGATCTTCCGGCTCCTCGGCCACAAGCCCGGGCTCGCCGAGTCGGATCAGGTGGTCTTCGAGCTGATCCGCAGCCACGCCGGCATCGCCCTCTCCCTGAGGACGGCGTAGGCCCGATCCGGCGTCAATCAATGGCAGCGCTCCCGGCAGACAACCCGCCCTCACCAGCCTCGAACGCTCCCGGAGACGGCGGGCGGAAGCAGGTCTACCTGCACGCCGGCGACGTGGCCGTCGCCAGGCGTCCGACCGCGATCGTCACCATCCTGGGCTCGTGCGTCTCGGTCTGCCTATGGGACCCCGACGCGGGCGTGGGAGGGCTCAACCACTACCTGCTCCCCTTCCACGTCGAGCGCGAGAAGTCGTCGCGCTTCGGGAGCGTCGCGATTCCGCGGCTCGTGGAAGAGGTCGTGGGCGCCGGCGCCGATCCGCGCCGCCTCAAGGCGAAGGTCTTCGGCGGCGCGTCGGTGATCGGCGCGTTCAGCAACGGGAAGCGGCTGGGCGACGACAACGCGAGGCTCGCGCTGGAGTCGCTGGCGGCGATGGGGATCCCGGTAATCGAGCATGATGTCGGCGGGACGAAGGGGCGGAAGCTCGTGTTCCACTCCGACGACGGAGCCGCCTGGATCCGCCTCCTCTAGGCAGGAGAACCACCGTGGACGAATTCGAGATCGACCGAGAAGCGCTCCTCGAGACCTTCCTGGCCGAGGCGGAGGAGATCTTCGCGCACATGGAGGAGGTGCTCGTCGCCTTCGAGCGCACCCCCTCGGACGACGGGCTGCTCCACGCCCTCTTCCGCGACGCCCACACGCTGAAGGGCGGCGCGTCGCTGGTCGGCTTCGACGCGGTCAAGGACCTCGCCCACGACCTGGAGAGCCTCCTCGAGCGGATCCGCAAGAAGGAGCTGACCGTCGACGACACGCTGGTGACGCTGCTGCTCCAGTCGGTCGACGTGCTCCGCTCCGGGATGAGCGAGGCCGCCGCCGGGAGCCTGGCGCCGACGCCCGAGACCACCGCCTTCCGCGCCAGGCTGGCGGAGGCCACGTGCGCAGTCGGGATCGACCCCTCAGTCGCGGGCCTGCAGGACGCGCCGGCAAACGGCGACGCCGGCGACGGCGCGGCCAGGGTCGCGCACGGCTCCGCCCGGAGCCTCCGCGTCGACGTGTCCAAGCTCGATCGGATGCTCAACCTCTCCGGCGAGATCGCCATCGCGCGCGGAAGGCTGGCCGAGACGCTGGAGCGCCGCGCCGACCTGTCCCCGGAGGAGGTCCTCGAGGCGCACCGCGAGACTGACCGGCTCTTCTTCGACCTCCAGGAGCTGATCATGAAGGCCCGCATGGTCCCCATCGGGCCCACGTTCCACCAGCACGCCCGGACCGTGCGCGACGTCGCGCAGGCGGGCGGGAAGCGCTGCGCCCTTCAGGTCGAGGGCGAGGACGTCGAGGTGGACACCGCGGTCATCGAGCACATCCGTGACCCGCTCGTCCACATGGTCCGCAACGCCATCGACCACGGCATCGAGGCCCCCGAGGTGCGGATCGCAGCCGGGAAGCCCCCGCAGGGCCGCCTCGTGCTCCGCGCGTTCCACGAGGCCGGCAGCATGGTCATCCAGGTCGAGGACGACGGGAAGGGGCTCGATCGCGCCCGGATCGCCGAGAAGGCGGCCGCGCTCGGCCTGGTGGCCGACCCGTCCCGCATGACCGACGAGGAGATCGCGCGCATCATCTTCGAGCCAGGCTTCTCGACGAGCGACCGCGTGACCGACATCAGCGGGCGCGGCGTCGGCATGGACGTGGTGCGGCGCAACGTGGAGGCCCTGCGAGGCCAGGTCGCCGTCGCGACCCGGCCCGGCCTGGGGACCCTCGTCACCGTGAAGGTGCCGCTCACCCTCGCGATCATCCAGGGGTTCCGGGTCGAGGTGGCGGAGGAGACGTTCATCCTCCCGCTCGACTCGGTCGTCGAGTGCCTGGCGCTCCCGCTCGAGGAGGCGGAGGGACGCAACGGCCTCGGGATCACCAACCTGCGAGGCACGCCGCTCCCCTGGCTGCGGCTCCGGAGCCAGTTCAACCTGGACGGCGAGCGGCCGCAGCGGGAGAACGTGGTCGTCGTCCAGAACGGCAACGAGACCGCCGGGGTGGTGGTCGATCGGCTGGTCGGCGAGAGCCAGACCGTGATCAAGCCGCTCGGCTCGATGTTCAAGAACATCCCGGGCGTGTCGGGGTCCTCCATCCTCGGGAACGGTCGGGTCGCGCTCATCCTCGACGTGCCGGGGCTCCTGCGTGAGACCTTGAAGCGCGCGGCGGCCGAGGCGGTCTGACGCAGCACGGGGGGGACGCGCGATGAACGAGCCGAAGCGCGAGACGCGCAACCTGAAGGACATGTTCGCCGCGGCGGCCGAGGCCCACCGGACCCTCAACCACATCTCGGACCCCGACTTCGCCAGGTACCAGGCGCTCGTCAACAAGGAGGCCGGGATCTGGCTCTCCCCGGTCAAGAAGGCGCTGCTCGTGGGGAGGCTCGCGCGCCGCCTGCGGGAGCTCGGCATCATGAGCTACGGCGAGTACTACGACCGCGTCTCGGAGGATCCCGCCGAGCGGACGAAGATGGTCGACGCGATCTGCACCAACGAGACCCACTTCTTCCGCGAGCCTCGCCACTGGGAGTTCCTGGTCAGCGACGTCTACCCGGCCTGGCAGCAGCAGGCCGACGCGGGCAAGCGCGAGCGCCGGGTGCGCGTCTGGAGCGCCGCGTGCTCGTCGGGCGAGGAGCCCTACTCCCTCGCGATGTCGCTGCTCACCGCCTTCCCCGCCGGCTGGTCGCTGGAGATCCTGGCGACCGACCTCTCCACCAAGATCCTCGACCGCGCGCGCGCGGCCACCTGGCCCATCGCAAAGGCCTCGGAGATCCCGGAGCCCTACCTCAAGGCGTTCATGCTCAAGGGGTTCGGCGACTACGCCGGCACCATGCGCGCCGGCCCCGAGATCCGCGCGCTGATCAAGTTCGAGCGGTTCAACCTGAACGGCGACGAGTGGCCACCCGCGCAGAGCTTCGACCTGGTCTTCTGCCGCAACGTCCTCATCTACTTCGACCGCACCACGAAGGAGCGGGTGGTCTCCAGGCTGCTCGACCGGCTCGTGCCGACGGGCAACCTCTTCCTCGGCCACGCCGAGAGCCTCGGCGGGTTCACCGACCGCGTACGCAGCATCATCCCGACGGTGTACGCGCTCGGCGCGTCACCTCGCGCCGGGCGCGCGCGCTGACGACGAGGAGCCCCGTGGCGATCAACGTCCTCGTGGTCGACGACTCGGCGGTGGTCAGGACGGCGATGAGCCAGATCCTCGGGCGCGTCGGCATGTACGTGGAGACCGCCTCGGACCCGATCATCGCCCTGGAGAAGCTCGCGAAGCGCCGCCCGGACGTGATCCTCCTCGACATCGAGATGCCGCGGATGGACGGGATCACCTTCCTGCGCCGGATCATGTCCAGCGACCCGATCCCGGTAGTGGTCTGCTCGGGGCTGGCCGGACCGGGCACCGAGGTCGCCCTCCACGCCCTCGAGGAGGGCGCCGTCGAGATCGTGTCCAAGCCGCGGCTCGGGCTGAAGGGCTTCCTGGAGGAGTCGGCGACCCGGATCGTCCACGCGGTCAGGGCCGCGGCCCAGGCGCGCGTGCGCGTGCGCCCGCGGCTCCGCGTCCCCGTCGTCCAGAAGGTGGGGGCCGACGCGGTGCTCCCGCCCAGGAAGTTCTCGATCCGGGAGACCACCCACAAGGTCGTCGTCATCGGCGCCTCCACCGGCGGCACCGAGGCGCTGCGCGAGTTCCTGGAGGCGATGCCACCCGACGCGCCGGGCATCGCGATAGTGCAGCACATGCCGGAGGTCTTCACGGCCCAGTTCGCGAAGCGGCTCAACGAGGTCTGCAGGATCGAGGTGAAGGAGGCGGAGACCAACGACCGGCTGGTGTCGGGCCGGGCGCTCATCGCCCCCGGCAACCACCACCTCGCCGTCCGGCGCTCCGGCGCCCTCTACTTCGTCGACGTCCTCGACGGGCCGCCGGTGAAGCTCCACCGCCCCAGCGTGGAGGTCCTGTTCCGCTCCGCGGCCCAGGCGGCCGGCAAGAACGCCGTCGGCGTCATCATGACGGGGATGGGGGACGACGGCGCGGACGGGATGGTCGAGCTCAGGCAGGCCGGCGCGCACACCATCGCGCAGGACGAGGCGACCTGCGTGGTCTTCGGGATGCCGAAGGAGGCGATCGAGCGGGGCGGAGTGGATGAGATCCTGCCGCTCCCGCGGATCGCCGGCGCCGTCCTGAAGTGGGCGAACTGAGAGGAACTTCCCCTCCCTCGGTGAGGGAGAGGGACGGGGTGAGGGAGAGGTCGCCCCTCACCCCACCGACTCACCGCCGCGCGAGGATCTGGTTCTCCGCGGTCTCGAGCCGGGCACCCAGGCAGCGCGAGCTGAACCAGCCGCCCGTCTTCTCGTCGTCGGCCCTGGCGGCGCGGAGCGCCTTGACGGCGCGCTGCGTGCCGATGTCGCCGAGCTTGTCCACGGCGCGCCTGCGGACGTCGCACTTCGGCGAGTCGAGGTCGAGGATGTAGGCCGTCTCCCAGTTCGCCCTGGTCCCCTTCCTCAGCCGGTCGAGCGTCTGCACCGCGCCCCAGCGGACGCTGGACCGCCGTGAGCTCGACGAGCGCCTCGAGCCCCGCCTGCGCCGCGACCACCTTGTTCTTCCAGATGACGGCCTCGGCCACCTCCTGCTGCTTCGTCCCGAAGCAGGAGACGAGGTTCGCCGCCAGCTCCGTCGTCCGCTGCGCCGGCGTCGAGCGTGAGGGCATGCCGGTACGCTGCGACCCCGGCCGCGCGATGCCTGGCCGCGAAGAGCGCGTGGCCAAGGTCACGCTGGGCGCCGGCGTCCTGCGGGTGCTCCCTGACGTTCCGGGTCGCGTCGGCGACGGTCTCAGGGGACGAGAAGTCGAGGTCGAGCTCGGGGAGGGCGTCGAAGGCGAACGCGATCCCGCCCGCCACTGCGAGGACCACTGCCAGCCCGCCCACCCCTGCCAGGAGCTTCCGCCGGCGCATCCAGCTCCCCAGGTCGCGCAGGGAGCTCGAGAACCTCAGCCGCCTGATCTCCAGGAACGCCTTCACCTTCGACGAGCGCACCGCCTGCGGCCGCCTGCTTCGCCTTCGATGGCAGCGGCGGTGGCCGCCCTGCCGAGGGAGCAGTCGGGCGCACTGCGTCGGTCTTCGTGTTGTCCTGCATGTCGTACCCTCCAAGCGCGCGTCCCGTGTTCGCGGGACGCACTTCGCCCCCGGGCGGGAAGCGCCGGATGTCTACGTGAAGTGCGGACGCTGCCGACTTCACTCCCGGAGCGCAAGGGTCCTCGTCGTCGCGGTCCAACCCACCGACATGGCGGGCGCTTTACGAGACGTGCGCGGCGCGCCTACACGGACGCCCTTCGCAGCACGTGAAGCTGCCTGGATGTGGATGTGCGGAAAGGGACGTCAGCGCCTACGTCAGTGCCCTACCCGATTCCCGGGGATCCGGACCACCACGTCGCCGCTGCCGACGCGGGCCTGGCAGCCCAGTCGCGACTCGGCGCGGAGCCCCATCGCCTCGGAGAGCTTGTCGTCCTCACGCTCGCCCAGGTCCGAGAGGGTCTCGCCGCCCGACTCGATCCAGACGTGGCAGGTGGTGCAGGCGCAGACGCCGCCGCAGTTCCCGGGCAGGAGCACCCCGGCCTCCTCCGCGGCGTCGATCACGAGGGTGCCCGCGGGCACCTCGACCGAGCGCCCCTCCGGCTGGAACGTGACGCGCGGCACGCCGCCTCACTCCCCCTCTTCGGCCTGGACCGGTGCGCGGGGCGGCTCGACCAGCTCCGCGCTGAAGGCGTCCACCCGCTGCCCGCGCATCGCGAGCGCGATGTGCTTGTTCATCCGGCGCTCCGCGAACTCCTTCGTGGCGCCGTCGACCGACTCGATCCAGGCCTTGATCGCCAGGTAGTCGTCGCCGGCGATCGCCGCCCGGAGCCCGGCGACGCGCTCGTCGATCGCGCGCCGCTCCGCCGCCGAGAGCAGCTCCCCGTCGAGCGCGAAGGAGGCCTCCAGGTTCTGCGCGAGCCGCTCCCCCTCCACGCGCCACTCCAGCAGGAACCGCGCCTCGACGTCCGACTCGGCGTGCTCGATGCTCTCGATGAGCATCTTCTCGACCTCCTCCTCCGAGAGGCCGTAGGTCGCCTTCACCTGGATCTTCTGCTCGATCCCGGTGGTGGCCTCCCTGGCGGAGACCGACAGGATGCCGTCGGCGTCGACGGCGTAGGAGATCTCGACCCTGGCGATCCCGGAGGGCATCGGCGGGATCCCCTTGAGCGTGAAGCGGGCCAGCGACCGGCAGTCGTGGGCGAGCTCGCGCTCACCCTGGCACACGTGGACCACCATCCCCGTCTGGCCGTCGGCGTAGGTCGTGAACTGCTGCGTCGCGCTCGCCGGGATCGTCGAGTTGCGCATGATGATCTTGTCGACGACGCCCCCCATCATCTCCACGCCGAGGGAGAGCGGGATGACGTCGAGGAGCAGCACGTCCTCGCGCCCGCCCCGCTCCAGCGCGTCGGCCTGGACCGCTGCGCCGAGCGCCACCACCGTGTCCGGGTCGAGGTCGGTGAGCGGCTCGATGCCGAAGAGCGCGCGGACGTGGCGCCGGACCAGCGGCGTGCGGGTCGTCCCGCCGACGAGCACCACCCCGTCGACGGCCTCGAGCCGCGCGTCCTGCAGCGCGGCGCGGCACGGTCCGGCAGTCCGCTCCACCACCGGCTGGATGAGCGCCTCCAGCTCGGAGCGGGTGAGCCGCGCCCGGAGCCGGAAGCCCTCGGGCAGCTCGACGTCGGCCTCGACCTCCTCCTGAGCGCTGAGCGCCTCGCGGATCCGCTGCGCCGCCGCGACGGCGCCGCGCAGCACGGCCGGTGATGGGGTGGAGCACGCGGGGACCAGGCCACCGTCGAGGAGCCGCGCCGCCACCGCCCGGTCGAGGTCGTCCCCGCCGAGGTGCGTGTCTCCACCGGTGGCGAGCACCTCGAAGACCCCGCGCTCGAGCCGGAGGATCGAGACGTCGAAGGTCCCGCCGCCGAGGTCGTAGACGGCGAAGGTCCCCTCCACCCGCTTGTCGAGGCCGTAGGCGATGGCCGCCGCGGTCGGCTCGTTGAGGAGCCGTAGCACCTCGAGCCCCGCCAGCCTGCCGGCGTCGCGCGTCGCCTGGCGCTGCGCGTCGTCGAAGTAGGCCGGCACCGTGATCACGCAGCCCGCCGGCGGCTCGCCAAGCGCCGCGGCCGCCTGCCGCTTGAGCGCCTTCAGGATCTCGGCCGAGACCTCGACGGGCGAGACCGCCTTCCGGTCGCCGTCCACGCGGAGCCGCACGACCGCCCCACCCTCGTCGAAGCGGTAGATGCCGCGGTCCTCCGGCCGGAGGTCACCGGGCCCACGCCCCATGAAGCGCTTCACCGAGAGGATGGTGTCCACGGGACGCTCGGGCGCGCGGCGCCGCGCCGAGGCGCCCACCTCCACGGCGCCGTCCGGTCCGTAGTGGACGGCGCTGGGCAGCAGCGGTCGCCCCTCGTCCACCGGGAGGACCTGGGGACGGTTGCGATCGTCGACCCACGCGACGAGCGAGTTGGTCGTGCCGAGGTCGATGCCGATCGCGCGAGGCATGCGGCTCCCTTTCAGGTGCTGGCCGGGGCCTGCGCGGCGCGCTCGGCGTCGGCGGCGAGGTTTTCGTAGTACCGGGCGCGCGCGAGCCGGCGCGCGACGTCCAGGGCGTGGTCCGAGAACCACCGCTCGTCGTCGAACATGCTGCCTCAGCTCCAGCTCGAGCGCGGCGAGCCGCCCCTTCGCGTCGCTCGCCAGCTCGCGGAGACGGTCGAGATCGCCGCCGGCGTGCGCGACCGCCAGCGCCTCGCGGAGCTCGAGCTGCTCCTCGAGGAACTCCGGATCGTGGGCGGCGCGTGGGTCGCCGAACGGGTCCTGGTTGGCGAGCCTCAGGAGGTAGCCCGCCCGCTGCCGCCAGTCCCGCAGCACGCGGTGCGCGTCGTTGAGCCTCGTGGCGCGCTCGAGGGCGAAGCGCCGCTCACGGGGTTCGGCCTTCGCGAACCGGTCGGGGTGGACGACCCGCGAGCGCTCTCGGAAGCGCCGCTCGACGTCGGCAGGATCGACGCCGTACGCGCGCGGGAGATCGAAGAGCGAGAAGTAGTCCTCGCGCCGATCGACCGGCTGGAGCTTGCCGCAGGCCGCGCAGGTGAGCGCGCCGAGCCTTACGTCCGCCTTGCATGCCCAGCAGCTGGTCAAGGCGATCAGAGGGTGAAGGACTCGCCGCAACCACAGGCGCTCTTGACGTTGGGGTTCTTGAAGACGAACCCGCTGTGCATCAGCGTCTGCTGCCACTCCACGGTGGTCCCCTGGAGGAACCGCGCGCTCTTGGGATCGACGAAGACCCGCGCCCCCTCCCGCTCGAAGATCTGGTCGAGCTTCGCCGGCTCGGCGGCCCAGTCCACGAAGTAGGTGAGCCCGGAGCAGCCGCCCCCCTTCACGCCCAGACGGAGCCCGCCCTTCGGCGTCCCCCGCTCGGTCGCGAGGGTGCGGAGCCGGACCGCCGCCTTCTCCGAGATCTCGATCTCCGCCATCGTGAGGCTCCCCGGCCGGCTCAGCCGGCCTTCGGTGTGTTCTTCGCCGCGCCTGACGGCTGCGCGGCGGGGGCAGGGTCCCGCTTCCTCTGATAATCGGAGATGGCCGCCCGGATCGCGTCTTCGGCGAGGACCGAGCAGTGAACCTTCACTGGCGGCAGCGCGAGCTCCTGCGCCACGTCGGTGTTCTTGATCTGGAGCGCCTGGTCCACGGTCTTGCCCTTCACCCACTCGGTGACGAGGGACGATGAGGCGATCGCGGACCCGCAGCCGAAGGTCTTGAACCTGGCGTCCTCGATGATCCCGTCGGCGCTCACGCGGATCTGCAGCTTCATCACGTCACCGCACGCTGGCGCGCCGACGAGCCCGGTCCCCACGGCGGGGTCGTTCTTGTCCAGGGAGCCCACGTTGCGCGGGTTCTCGTAGTGGTCGACGAGCTTCTCCGAGTACGCCATGGCCGTCACCCTCCAGACCTGCCCTCGCGGCGCCGCGGCGCCACGAGGCTAGTGTTGATCCACCCACTGGACCTTCTGCAAATCGACGCCCTCGCGGAACATCTCGTACAGAGGCGACATGTCCCTTAGCTTCCTGACCTTGGCGACCAGCAGCTTCACGACGTAGTCGACCTCCTCCTCCGTCGTGAAGCGTCCGAGGCCGAAGCGGAGCGAGCTGTGGGCCATGTCATCCGGCACCCCCATGGCGCGCAGGACGTAGGAGGGCTCGAGGGAGGCGCTCGTGCAGGCGGAGCCGGACGACACCGCCACGTCCTTGATGGCCATCATCAGCGCCTCGCCCTCCACGTAGGCGAAGCTCACGTTGAGGTTGCCGGGGAGCCGGTGCTCCAGGCTGCCGTTGACCTGGACCAGGTCCAGCTCGGCCTCGATCCCCTTGCGCAGCCGCTCGCGGAGGGCCATCACGCGGGAGGCCTCGACGTCGCGCTCCGCCAGCGAGAGCTCCGCCGCCTTGCCGAACCCGACGATCCCGGGGACGTTGAGGGTGCCGGAGCGGTGGCCACGCTCGTGGCCGCCACCGTCCATCTGCGCGGTGAGCCGCGCGCGCGGCTTGCGGCGGACGTACAGGGCGCCGACGCCCTTGGGCCCGTACATCTTGTGGGCGGAGAGCGAGACGAGGTCGACGTTGGCCTGCTCGACGTCGAAGGGGACCTTGCCGATCGACTGGACGGCGTCGCAGTGGAAGAGGACGCCCGCCGAACGGGTGATCCTCCCTATCTCCTCGACGGGATGGAGCACGCCGCTCTCGTTGTTGGCATGCATGATGGAGACGAGGATCGTGTCGGGGCGCAGCGCCGCCGCCAGCCGCCCGGGATCGAGCCGGCCGTCCTTCTCCACGGGGAGGACCGTCACCTCGAAGCCGTCGCGCTCCAGCGCGTGCATCGAGTCGAGGACCGCCTTGTGCTCGGTGGTGCAGGTGACGAGGTGCCTGCCCTTGCCCCGGTGGAACTGGGCGACCCCCTTGATGGCGAGGTTGTCCGACTCGGTCGCCCCGCTCGTCCAGACGATCTCCCGTGCGGACGCCCCGATCAGGCTCGCCACCTGCTCCCGAGCCGCCTCGACCGCCTCCTCGGCGGCCCAGCCGAACGAGTGGCTCTTGGAGGCGGCGTTGCCGAACCTCTCGGTGAAGAAGGGGAGCATGGCCTCGAGCGCGCGCGGATCGACCGGCGTCGTGGCGTGGTAGTCCATGTAGATCGGAATCTTCATGACCCAACCTGCATCCAACATCCCGTGGTGAGGTCCACGGTTCATGGACGGCGACGGTCGAATACTAGGTTCCGATGTACCCGGTCAAGTCCGCTGACGGGCAAACGGCTGGCACAACAACGCTTTTCGATTACCTTTAGAGGTAGGTGGTAGCTGATGCGCCCATTTGCCCTTGCCGCTGCAGCGGCGTTCGCCTTCGCAGGCATCCTCTACCTGCCGGAACTCCTCGTTTCAGGACCCGTAGGGTCGACGTCTGACCTTGGGATCGGGGGGCTCCTCATTCGGGGCTCTTCGCTCGCGATCGCGGCGGCCTTCGCGGGCGGGCTGCTCACGAGCCTCACCCCCTGCGTCTACCCGCTGATCCCGATCACCGTCTCGCTGTTCGGCGCCCGGAAGGCGGGTAGCCGGGGTCAGGCGATGATCCTGTCGGGGCTCTACGTCCTCGGGATCGCCGTCACCTACTCGGCGCTCGGCGTCGGGGCGGCGCTGACCGGCAGGGCCTTCGGCAGCGTGATGTCCAACCCGTGGGTGATCGGCGGGGTCGCGCTGGTCCTGGTCGCGATGGCCGTCTCCATGTTCGGGGCGTTCGATCTCGCGCTGCCGCCCGCGCTCCAGGCGCGGCTGAGCCGGGTGGGCGGCGCCGGGCACGCCGGCGCGTTTGGGATGGGGCTGGTAGCCGGCGTGATCGCCGCCCCGTGCACCGGGCCGGTCCTCGCCGCCGCCCTGGCCGTCATCGCGCAGAAGGGCTCGGTCGCCTACGGCCTCGCCATCATGTTCCCGTACGCGCTGGGGATGGGGCTCCCGTTCTTCCTCATCGGCGCCTTCAGCCTCTCCTTCCCCAAGAGCGGCCCGTGGATGGAGACGGTGAAGTCACTCTTCGGCGTCGCGCTCCTGGCTGCGGCCCTCGTCTTCGCCCGCGACGCCTTCCCCGCGATGAAGCCGCTCTTCTCCGCCGCGAAGGGGGCGGCGGTCGCGGCGGCGGCGGTCGCGGCCGTCGGCGTCCTGATGGGCGCACTGAACCGGAGCTTCCACGGCAGCGGCGCCGACCGGCTGCTCAAGGGGACCGGGGTAGCCCTCCTGGTCGGGGCGATCGCCTACTCCGCCGGCGCGGCCGACGCGCGCACGCGCAAGGGCTCCGCGCTGGCGTGGCTGCACGACGAGCCGGCCGCCCTGGCGCTGGCGCGCGCAGAGAAGCGGCCGCTCCTCGTCGACTTCTGGGCCGAGTGGTGCGTCGCCTGCAAGGAGCTCGACAAGCACGTCTGGTCGGATCCGCGGGTCCAGGCGAAGGCGGCGCGCTTCGTCGCGCTCAAGCTGGACGGGACCGCCGACGACGCGCCGTTCCAGGCGCTCGTGGCGAAGTACGGCGTCCAGGGGATGCCGACGGTCGTGTTCGTCGACGACGGCGGCCGCGAGTCGCCTGCGCGCGTGGTCGGCGCAGTCACCGCCGAGGAGATGCTCGAGTACCTGGAGGCCGCCGAGGTCGCCTGCGACGCGCCTGGCGCGGTGGCCTGCGCTACCCGGTGGTGAGCCGTAGTGGGCCCACCGAAGGTGGTTCCGGCCGCCTCGCGCGTCGCGCGCCTCGCGGCCCCGACTCACTCGACTCACTCGACGTCGGAGGGTAGACGCTCCGCGTAGTCCGGGTAGAGCCGCGCGGCGCACTCGGGGCAGACGCCGTGGCTGAACTGCGCCTCGGTGTGCCTGCTCACGTACGCCTCCACCTGGCTCCAGTACCCCTTGTCGTCGCGGACCCGCTTGCAGGAGGCGCAGATGGGGACGATCCCGCGGAGGGTCTTCACGTCCTCCAGCGCCTTGGTCAGCGAGGCGATGAGCGCCTCGCGCTCCGCCTCGGCGGTCTCGAGCGCCGCGACGTATTCCTTGGTGGCCTCGTGCTCGCGCCTTAGGCTCGCTTCCCGGACGCCGCGCAGCCACATGCGGGTGGTCACGCCGGCGGTGGCCGCCGCGGCGGCGAGGAACACCAGGTAGAGCCAGAGGTGGTGCCAGAGCGGCATCTGGCGCTGCAGCTCGCTCCGCGCCGCCCCGACCTCGAACCGGTAGGCTGCGAAGCCGACCAGGCCGCCGCCGAAGACGATCGCGCAGAAGATGAGCGCAGCGACGAAGCCGGGCCGCACCCGGATCGAACGCTCTCGTCGCTGGCCGCGTGACGGGCCGCCCGCGGGGGGACCGCCGCCGCTCCCTTGCCGACCTCCATCTGCCGATGATCCGGCCGGGCCGCGGTCTGCGGAAGCGGACGCAATGCCCGAGCCCCGCGCGGGGCGGGGGGACTAGAACAACTGGCGACCGACGATGACCTGGAGGTCCAGCAGCGCGCGCCCGTCGGACATCGGCGCGTCGCCTGCGCCGGCCCGGTAGGCCCCCGCGATGCGGGCGCCGACCGTGAGGTCGCCGTAGAGCCGCGTCTCGAAGGCGGCCGAGACCCTCGGGGACGCGAAGATGCCGCCGTTGCGCCAGAGGGTCACCGTGATCGGCAGGTCGCCGCCGAACGAGAAGACGCCGCCCGCCCCGCGCGCGGAGAGGACGATCCCCGGGACGAACTCGACCCCGCGGTCCTTCAGGTTGTCGTCGTGGATCCACTGGGCGCCGAAGTCGGCGTACCACCCCGCGCGCAGGCGGCTCGCGATGCCGAACTGCCCCGCCCGGCCCAGCGGCCGGCGGTAGAGGGCCGACACGCGCAGCTCGGCGGTGGACCAGTCGAACTCGCCCGAGACGCCGATGTCGTCCTCGGAGCTGACCCCCTGGGACCACGCGGCGCCCAGCGTCGCCCAGCCGGCCCAGCCCACGACGGTCGAGCGGCCGTTGAGCGGCTCGGCCGAGAGGATCGAGGGGATGGGGTTCAAGGCCGACTTCGCCAGCGGCCTGGTCGTCATCGTGACGGGTGGCGGCAGCTCGCGGGTCGGCTTCAGCGCCTCCTCCTCCTCGACTGGCGGCTCCGAGGACCGGGGCAGCGCGGCTGCCTCGCCCGGGGCGCCGACGGGAGGTGCGGCCCGATCGGTGGCCGGAAGGGCGGTCGGAGCGGACTCCTCCTGCGCCGGCGCCGGCGCTTGCTCGGCGACGGGCGACTGGGTGAAGGCGAGGTGGAGCGCGATGACCGTGGCGAGCATTGTGATCCTCCGGGGCGGCATTGTAGCCGCGGGGGCGCCGCGACCGTCGAAGATCCTTTCGCGACGGGGCAGCCCACCTCGGCGACGGGATCGGCGCTCGCAGCAGTTGACACCCCCAGCCCGCCCGGGACATAAGAGGCCCCGCAGCAAGCCCAGGTGGCGGAACTGGTAGACGCACCAGATTCAGGGTCTGGCGGCCTCAAAACCGTGGAGGTTCGAATCCTCTCCTGGGCACATCGGCCGGCGCTCCTCGCGCTGGCCGTTTTTTTCGTGCGGATCGTTGACCGGCAAGGCCGGTTCTGCATATTCATGCGGGACCATGCATAAGCATACGGTCGCCGTCGTAGGCGCCTCCGGCTACGCGGGGCTCGAGCTCACCCGGGTCCTCGCGCGCCACCCCGCCGCCCGCGTCACCGCCCTCTACTCCGATCGCTGGTCCGGGGAGCTGGCCGGCGATCGGCTGCCGCTGCTCGGAGAGGTCGGGAAGCTCGCCTACCGCCCGCTCGCCGAGGGGCACCAGGCCGACGCCGAGGTCGTCTTCCTCGCGACGCCGACCGAGGTCTCGGCCGAGCTCGCGCCCAGGCTGGTCGCGAAGGGAGGGCGCGTGGTCGACCTGTCCGGCGCCTTCAGGCTCCTCGACACCGCCGCCTACCCGCCGTGGTACGGCTTCGACCACCCGGCGCCCCAGCTCCTCGCCGACGCCCGCTACGGCCTGCCCGAACTGGCGCGCGACAAGCTCCTCGGCGCGAGGCTCGTCACCAACCCCGGCTGCTACGCCACCGCCATCGCGCTCGCGATCGCGCCGCTGGTGCGCAGCCAGCTCGTCTCGTCCGACGGCATCTGCGTGACGGGCATGAGCGGCGTCTCCGGCGCCGGGCGCAAGGCCAGCGAGGACTACAGCTTCTGCGAGACCGCCGAGGACCTGCGGGCCTACCGGCTCGGCAAGCACCAGCACGTCCCCGAGATCGAGCAGACCGTGGCGCGGTACGCCGGCGCCTGCGGCCCCATCTCCTTCACGCCGGTCCTCGCGCCGATCCGGCGCGGGATCCTGGCGACGGTGACGCTGCGGCTCACCGGCAAGCCGCAGTCCGCCGACCTGCACGACGCGATCGCGAAGGCGTACGCGGGCGAGCCGTTCGTCAAGCTGCTCCCGGCCGACAAGGTGATGGTGAAGGACGTGGTCCACACGAACCGGTGCCACGTCGGCGTCGCGATGGACGCCAGGGCGGGCGTGGCGGTCGTCTCCTCGGCCATCGACAACCTGCTCAAGGGGGCCGCCGGCCAGGCCGTCCAGGCGATGAACGCGGCGCTCGGCCTCCCCGAGACGACCGGCCTCGACCTCCAGGGGGGCTGACATGACCGGCATGAAGATCCCGAAGGGCTTCAGGTTCGGCGGCGTCGCCTGCGGGATCAAGCCGCAGCGACGCGACCTCGCCCTCGTCGTCAGCGATCACCCGGCGGCCGCTGCCGGCGTCTTCACGGTGAACAAGGCCGCGGCGGCGCCCGTGATCGACGGGCGCCCGCGCGTCCCCGCGGAGGGGATGCGCGCCGTGGTGGTGAACTCGGGCAACGCCAACGCCCTCACCGGCCCCGGCGGCCTCGACGACGTCAGCGTCATCCGCGGGGCCGTCGCCGACGCGCTGGGGATCCAGAAGCGCTCCGTCCTCTCGGCCTCCACCGGCGTCATCGGCCAGCGGCTCCCCGCGATGAAGATCCTCGCCGCGCTCCCGGCGCTCGCGGAGCAGCTCGGCGACCACCCGGATCTCGCCGCCGAGGCGATCATGACCACCGACACGCGCACCAAGATGGCGGCGCGCGAGGTGGTGCTGGGCGGCAAGCCGGCGGTCCTGAGCTGCATCGCCAAGGGCTCGGGGATGCTGGCGCCGCAGCTGGCGACGACGCTCTGCGTGGTCACCACGGACGCAGCCATCACGCCGAAGGCGCTGCAGGACGCGCTCGTGCGCGCCGTCTCCACGACGCTGGAGATGGTGACCGTGGACGGCGACATGTCCACCAACGACACCGTGTACGTCCTCGCCAACGGCCTCGCCGGCAACCCGCGGATGGCCGAGGCGGGGCCAGACCTCGAGGTGTTCGAGGCGGCGCTCCGCGACATGCTCGGCGAGATGGCCCGCGCCATGGCCGCGGACGGCGAGGGCGCGACCCGGATGGTCGAGGTGGTCGTGAGCGGCGCGCCCGACGACCGCTGCGCCCGCGACCTGGCCCGGTCGATAGCCACCTCACCGTTGGTCAAGGCGGCCATCTTCGGCGCCGATCCGAACTGGGGCCGGATCCTCGCCACGGTCGGCGCGCGGGCCGGCTCGCAGGGCTTCCCGATCGACCCGTACAAGGCGCGGGTGGCGATGCAGGGCGTCACGGTCTTCGAGAAGGGCGCGCCGACCGAGCACGATCGCGATGGGCTGAAGGGCCAGATGCGCGAGTCCCGCGTCGACGTCCTGGTCGAGCTGACGGAGGGGGCCGCGCGCGCCGTCTCCTGGGGCTGCGATCTCTCCTACGACTACGTGAAGATCAACGCCGACTACTCGTCGCTCATCATCCAGAAGGCGGACGGCGGCGTCGCCAAGGACGACAAGGTCGCCAACTACTCGCCGGCCTTCAAGCGCTCGCTCCTCGTCGAGGCGCTCAAGTACATCGCCGCCTTCTCCGGGCAGGTGGCGGTCATCAAGTACGGCGGCGCGGCGATGGTGAAGGACAGCCTCAAGGAGGCCTTCGCCGAGGACGTCGCAGGCCACGTTGGCGGTGACCACGAGGCGGGAGTCAGGACGCCCATGTCGTTGGCGTACAGCGCCACGAGCGCCTCGTGCTCGACCATCCGCTGCAGGGACGAGAAGGGACCACGGTCGCCCACGTCCTTGAGCCGAAGGAACAGTAGATGCGGAACATGAGGTCGGCGCTGCGCTCGTCGCGGCCCAGCACCTTGATGAACAGCGCCGGCCGTCGTCGGCGTCGGCGAAGTAGGGCGTGGAGCTCCGGGCGTCCACGCCCGCGCGGGTGACGGCGCGCCAGGGGCGCCCCGGCCCGCGCCATGGCGGCGACGACCGCGGGGCCTCGCGGGCGCTTGTTGGGCGCGCCGAAGATGAGCAGCGACCGCCGAGCCCGCCGACGATGCCGGCGCCCACGGCCAGGACGATGTCCAGGGGCCCTCCCTGCGCGGCCCGGCGATGCGGAACGCCGACCGACAGACGACCACGGCCCACCCACACGACGCCAGGCGCGGCTGATCCACGGCGACCCCAGTACGACCGTGGACACCATGCCGGCGACGAAGCTCGAGCTGATCTCTCCGATGGAGACGACCTCCTCAGCCAGTCGGGGCGGTGGACCGCGGCGAGCAGTTCCGGCGTCCCGAAGTTCTTCACGACCAGGTCGTTCAGCACGGAGGTGATGGTCTGCGCCAGCAGAGCCGCGAGGATCAGCATGCCGAACAGCCGGAACTTGCGGCGCCACAGCACGACCAGGCCGACGGCCGCGCGGGGATGAGCGAAGCGATGCGCCTGGAAGACCAGGTAGAGGACGGTCGCGAACCCTTCGGGCAGGGCGTCGAAGGCCTCGATCAGGTCGCGCTCCAGGCCGACGAGGGTGTTCGAGGCACCTGCGGCGATGAGCAGGCCGAGGAGCACCAGCAGCACGCCGACGATGAGGTGGAGCACGTCCGACGGCGTGCGCACGTGCTTGTCGGCCGGCGGTTCCTCGATGACGGTGGTGGCGGGCGCCGGCGGCTGCGGCGGCTGCCGACGCCGCCAGTACCGGCGCACCGCGTAGGCGACGCCCGCCAGGATGAAGACGACGACGGCGACGATCGCGTACGTCGGCGTGTCCACCGCGACCGGCAGACCGCTCACGGCTGCGGGCCTCACGCCTGGAGTGACGAGTGAGTCCGCAGGCCGCACGAGGAGCCGAGAAGGTGGAGCCGGTCGCTGCTCTGTCTCGGTCGTGTCTGCTGGTCATGGCGTCGCGCGCGGGACTGTGGCTTGGTGCCGCGGGCCCGCGCAGGCGGAGTCTGCTGTCCCTGGTTGTGCATCCCCGGCCCGCGCCGGCAGGAACGCGGAGCCGTTGGGGGGCCGGCACGCGCAGCGGCCGCCGGCCCCTTCGATCCGCCTGGCGCGACTCCACGCCGGGGAGCGGCACCCATGCCAGATCATGCCAGTGAGGTCGCTGGCTCAGTCATGGACATTGACCGGACGCGGGGCACCTGCCACTGTAGGGACACGACGTGTCGCTTCTCTCCCCGGGGCACGCAATCCCCTCACCGCGGAACAGGTCGATCGACCTCTGCGCGGAATCGGCGTGCACAGCCCGCGACATCCGCCGCTGTGAAGCGCCCATCGCTTGCTCGGGATCCCCCTGGCCGGCCTATCAGGATGGCGGTCATGGAGCTCCTTCTGCTCTCCAACTCCACCAACTACGGCGGCACGATGTTCTCGCATGCCGCCGAGACCTTCGCCGACGTCTCGGCCGGCGACCCGGTGACGTTCATCCCGTACGCGCTGGCGGACTGGGACGAGTACGCCGACAGGGCCGCGGCCGCGCTCGCCGCGTTCGACGTCGAGGTCGTCTCCGCCCACCGGTCCGAGCGCTCCGGAGCGGGCGATCCTCGACGCGGACGTCGTGATGATGGGCGGCGGCAACACCTTCCGGCTGCTCGACTCCCTGTACGCCCTCGGCGTGGTCGACAAGCTGAGCCGCAACGTGCGCGAAGGCGTGACCCGCTACGTGGGCGCCTCCGCGGGCACGAACGTGGCCTGCCCGACCATCCGGACGACCAACGACATGCCGATCTGCCGGCCGCCGAGCTTCGGCGCGCTGGGTCTCGTGCCGTTCCAGATCAACCTCCACTACATCGACCCGGACCCCGCCTCGACGTTCATGGGCGAGACGCGCGCGGAGCGCATCACGGAGTTCCTCGAGGAGAACGAGTGTCCCGTGCTGGGCCTGTACGAGGGCTCGTGGCTGCGCGTCAGCGGGGAGCGGGCCGAAGTCACCGGCCGCGCCCGTCTGTTCCAGCGCGCCGGAGGCCTCACGTTCATGGACGGCCTCGACGTCTCGGACCTCCTGAACATCACGCCCGTCTTCGACGACGGCAGACGGCCGCGGCCGGGAGGATCGTCATGACGCGGCGGACGGCGGTGGTCTACGCGGAGGCGTTCTTCGGCACGCCGGACGGCAAGACGGCCAACGGCCTCGTGCGGCACTCGGAGAAGTACGAGATCCTCGCCGTGATCGACAGCACCGAAGGTCGGGCTGGACGCCGGCGAGTTCCTCGACGAGCGGCCCAACGGGATCCCGATCTGCGCCGACCTCGCGGCGGCGATCGCCCTCTGCGGCTACGTCCCGGACTTCTTCATCATCGGCGTGGCGCCGCTCAGCGGCATGCTCTCTCCGCGCGAACGCGGCGTGGTGCTCGATGCGATGGGGCGCGGCATGAGCATCGTCAACGGTCTGCACGAGTTCCTGAACGACGACCTCGAGTTCACCGCCGCCGCGGCGACGTACGGCGTGAGGCTCCTGGACGTACGTCGCCCGCGCGCCAAGAAGGACCTGCGCATGTTCACCGGGCGCATCGACGACGGTGACCTGCCCGCGCATCGCCGTGCTCGGCACGGACGGCGCCATCGGCAAGCGCACGACCGCGACCATCCTGACCCAGGCGCTCAACGAGCGCGGGATCAGCGCCGTCCTGGTCGGCACCGGCCAGACCGGGCTCATCCAGGGCGCCCGCTACGGCGTCGCGCTCGACGCCATCCCCTGCCAGTTCTGCTCGGGCGAGATGGAGGCGTCGTCGTGGAGGCGTTCGAGGCGGAGCGTCCCGACGTGATCATCGTCGAGGGACAGGGCGCGCTCAGTCACCCTGCGTACCTCTCGTCGACGTTCATCCTGCGCGGCGCCAGGCCGGACGCGGTGATCCTGCAGCACGCGCCGTCGCGCCGCATGCTGGGCGACTTCCCGGACGTGCCCACGCCGACGCCGCTCAGCGAGATCGCCCTGCTCCGAGCGTTCGCCGGCGTCGAGGTCATCGGTCTCACCATCAACCACGAGGACATGACCGACGCCGAGGTGAGCGCCGCGATCATCCTCTACGAGCTCGAACTGGGGATCCCGGCGACGGACGCGCTGACGCGACCCGTCGCGCGGCTCGTCGACATGGTCGTGGGCGCCTTCCCGCGACTGGGAGGCCAAGCTGACCGCCGAGATGCTGCCGGGGCACGCCCGGGAGTAGGCGAGCGCGAAGGACATGCGGTCAGCCTACCATCGGGTCACGACGGGTGATTTAGTGGGTTGTGACCAACGATTCTTCGGCCCATACTCGGTCGATGATGAGCGACCCTCAGCAGACCGGCCGAGCCTCCTCGAGGCTCGCCCGCTTCATCCGCAGGGTCGTCACTTCTCCAGGCCGCCGCCGGTGGATCGGAGCGGCGGCCCTCATCGTCCTCGCGTTCGCCCTGCTGGGACGCGACGACCTGGCCCTGATGGTGCGCTCCTTCGGCAGCGCCGACTGGCGCTGGGCCCTGGCGGCCGTCGCGCTCATGCTGGCGTCGCTCGCGCTGCGCAGCCTCTCGCTGCAGCTCATCGTCGATGCCGTCGCCGGTGTGCGTTCGCGCTTCACCAACTCCTTCTCCGCGACGAGCATCGGGCTGCTCGCCAACTCCCTGATCCCCGTGCGCGTGGGGACGGTGCTGTCGCCGTACGTGTTGTACGTGCTGCTGCGGCGGCGTCGGGAGCACCTGCCGTTCCCGACGGCGCTCGGCATCACGCTCACCGAGCGCATGTTCGCCATCGTCACGTTCCTCGTCATGGCGCTCGTCTTCCTCTCGACGCTCTCCGCGCCCTCCTGGGCGGTGCACGTGCTCTACGTGAGCGCGGGACTCATCGCCGTGCCGCTCGTGGGCGGGTTCATCCTCAACCGCCGCCGGCGGCAGGTCGCCGAGGCGTGCGAGCGCGGCGGACCCAGGGTCAGGCGGATGGGGCGCTGGCTGCCGCAGCTCATCCAGAGCCAGCGCATCTGGGACCGGCCGCTCGCCGCGCTCGCCGTGACGGGGACGCAGGTGCTGGCCTGGGTCATCCAGCTCGCCGCGGCCGTCGCCATGCTCTGGGCGTTCCATCTGGGGGCGGCCGGACTCAGCGGCGCCGCCCTCGTCATCGTCCTCACCAACCTGATCGGCCTCGTGCCGGCGACGCCGGGCAACGTGGGCACCTTCCAGGTGGCCGCCGTGGCGGCGCTCGCCACGTACGGCGTCGCCAGTGGCCCGGCCCTGGCGTACACGCTCGGCCTGCAGGCGCTGCAGCTCGTCGTCGGCATCGTCGCCGGCCTGGTGGCCATGAGCGCCCAGGACATGTCGCTCGCCGAGCTGGCCGGTCGGAGCCGGCAGGCGGCCGCGGCGCTGCGCGCCGCCGAGCCGAAGGTCCCGGCGGCGGAGGGCTCGGCCGCTCCGTGAGCTTGCCGTCGCCGGCGCCCGCCTGACACACTGGCGCGACCGACGAAAGGACTCCGCTCTCATGGCACCCGTTCCGCAGCAGCCCGGCGACGACTCCGTCGCGACCCGCATCCTGAGCCGCGAGGCGCTGGCCGCGAGCCCGGAGACCGGGCTGGAGAACAGCGCCTGGATCGACGGCGCGTTCACCGCCTTCCGCAAGACCGGCCCCGGCCTCGCGTTCTCCATCCTGATGGGCGAGCCGCAGCTCTCGGCCGTCGTGGAGAGCCCGGAGGCGCTGGCGGAGCTGAAGGCTCAGGTTGAAGTAGAGGGTGAGAGTAACGACCAGGTGCCGTCCGTCGTGGGTCACTACTGTGCCGGCGACGCCATCCCGGAGTGGACGCGTGACGCCGAGGGCAAGCTCGGCAGAGGCCGGGACGGCGTGTGGTGGACGACGGTGGACGATGCCCGGCTGGACGACTTCGTCGGCCGGGCGGCCCGCTTCCTCGAGCAGCGGCTGTCCCGGCTCGGCCGCTGGTCGTCGTTCGCCGAGTGGGCCCGCCGCGAGACCGGCGCCGACCTGGCGTCGGACGACGACCCCGGGCCGATGACGCCGCTCGACTACTGGTGGCTCGCCGGCGAGACGGAGAGTCTGGCCGGCGTGCACGCCCTGCCCGTCTATCCTGCCGGCGTCGGCCTGTACGTGCCGCCCGAGGACGGCCTGATCCGCGTGTACTCGTGCATGATGAAGGCCGCCCTGGCGGAGGCCGCCTACTCGGCCTCGGTGGGGGCGGCGGTCAAGTCGAGCCCGCTGCCGTGCCTCGGCTGCCTCCTGGGCGGCGCGGCTCAACTGCTCGGGCGCGACGTCGTCAAGGGTGCGCTGCTGGACGAGCGCTGGCGCGTGGAGTTCGCCGTCTGCGAGGAGCACGGCGCCGACCTGCCGGCGCACTTCTCGGTCTTCGACGGCGACGAGACCTACGACCTCGTCGGCTGCACCGACCAGAAGACGGTCCCGCTCTGGATCCCTCGTCGCTGGAACGACGAGGAGCCGCACGACCTGCACGCCTGGGCCTGACGCATCGTTCGGTCCCCTGTGGGTATGACCGCGCCAGGAGGTGGTGGCCCATGCATGCCATCGTGATCGACGAAGGACAGCTTCACTGGCAGGAACGGCCGGACCCGGAGCCCGGCGACCACGACCTCGTCGTGGCGGTCCGGGCGGCCGGCGTCAACGGCGCCGATCTGTCGCAGCGCGCAGGCCGGTACCCGGCGCCGCCCGGGTGGCCGCAGGACGTCCCGGGCCTCGAGATGGCCGGAGAGGTGGCCGCCGTGGGCGCGCGCGTGACCCGGTTCGCCCTCGGCGACCGGGTGATGGCGCTCGTCGGCGGCGGCGCCCAGGCCGAGCTGGCCGTGGTGGACGAGGCGCACGCGCTCGGCGTGCCCGCCGGCCTGAGCTGGCCGGAGGCCGGCGGCTTCATGGAGGCGTACGCGACCGCCTACGACGCGCTCTTCGGACAGGCGGGCCTCACGCTCGGCGACCGCGTCCTCGTCACGGGTGCGGCCGGCGGCGTCGGCACGGCCGCGGTGCAGCTGGCGGCGCTCGCCGGCGCCCACGTCGTCGCGTCGGTGCGCGACGCCGCCCAGCACGAGGCCGTGGCCGCGCTCGGCGCGGCCGAGGTCGTCGCGCCCGCCGCGGTGGCCGATCACGGCCCCTACGACGTCGTCCTCGAGCTCGTCGGCGCCGCGAGCCTGCCGTCGGCGCTCGCGGCGCTCGCCATCCGCGGGCGCGTCGTCGTCATCGGCGTCGGCAGCGGCGCCACGGTGGAGGTCGACCTCATGGCGCTGATGGGCCGCCGCGCGCGCCTCGCCGCCTCGACCCTGCGCTCGCGCTCCGCCGGCGAGAAGGCCGTCCTCATCGCGACGCTCGGCTCCCTGGTCGTGCCGGCGCTGGCCGGCGGGCGGCTGCGCGTGCCGGTGGCGGCGACGTATCCGCTGGCGGACGCCGCGGCCGCCTACGAGCGTTTCGCCGCCGGCGGCAAGGTCGGCAAGATCGTCCTCACAGATCGTGACGTGAGCGCGGGGACCGAAGGACTGCGCGTCGACGGCGCTCGCCTCCGGCGCAGCCTCGAGGCGATGGCCGAGATCGGGGCGACGCCGGGCGGCGGGATGCACCGTCTCGCGCTGAGCGACGACGACCGGCGCGCGCGAGACCTGCTGGTCTCCTGGCTGACCGAGCTTGGGGCGCGGGTCGAGGTCGACGAGATGGGCAACGTCTTCGGCCGGCGGCCCGGCCGGGACGCCGCGCTGCCGCCGGTCATCACCGGGTCTCACCTCGACACGCAGCCTCGGGGCGGGCGCTTCGACGGCGTCCTCGGCGTGATGGGCGCGCTCGAGGTGCTGCGCACCCTCGACGACCACGGCGTCGAGACGCTCCGCTCCGTGGAGCTCGTCGACTGGACCAACGAGGAGGGGTCGCGGTTCGCGCCCGCCATGCTGGCCTCCGGCGTCTGGGCGGGCGCCCTCGACCGCGACTGGGCATGGGCGCGGACCGACGGCGACGGCTTCCGTTTCGGCGACGAGCTGGCTCGCATCGGCTACCGCGGCTCCGTCCCGTGCGCCCGCCGCCCGTTCCACGCCTGCTACGAGCTCCACATCGAGCAGGGTCCTCGCCTGGAGCGCGAAGGCGTGACGATCGGCGTGCCTCGCGGGGTCGTCTGTCTGCACTGGTACGACGTCTATCTCGAAGGCGTCGCCAACCAGGTCGGCACGACTCCCATGGACGGACGCAGCGACGCGCTGGTCACCGCGGCGGAGATGGTCCTCGAGGTCCGCGGCCTGCCGGCCCGGATGGGCGGCGGCATGGTCGCCACCGTCGGCGAGCTGACCATGCACCCAAACTCGCGCAACGTCGTCCCCGGCGCCGCGCACTTCACCGTCGACATCCGGTCGTGGGACGACGAGCTGGCGCTCCGCGCCTGGGACGCGCTGCAGGCGGAGTTCCGTGCCATCGCCGAGCGGCACGGCTGCGGCCTCCGCGTCGAGGAGACGTGGCGCGTGCGGCACAACGAGTTCGCGCCGGAGCTCGTCGCGCGGGTGCGCGGCACGGCGGAGCGGCTCGGCTACTCAGCCTGGCGATGGAGAGCGGCGCCGGTCACGACGCGAGCTACCTCGCCACCGTGGGCCCGACGGCCATGGTCTTCGTCCCCAGCATCGGCGGGCGCAGCCACGTCGAGGTGGAGGAGACGAGCTGGGAGGACTGCGAGGCCGGCGCGAACGTCCTGCTCCACTGCGTGCTCGCCTCCGCCGACGAGCCCGCGCGGGGCGAGGACGCGCTAGCTGTTCTGCATCACGAGGTTGTTGACCTGAGTCTGCCCAGCGGCGTGTCGCCGTCCAGACCGCCATGCGGTCGGTAGCCATTGTAGTAGCGCAGGAAGCGCGGCAGGGCGGCGATCCGTTCGGCGGTCGAGTCGTAGGGCCGCTTGTAGGCCCAGCCGTTCTGGACGATCTTCACGAACGCCTCCGCCTTGCCGTTGGTCTGCGGCCGGTAGGGCCGCGTGTGCCAGAGCCGCAGGCCGTGCTCCTCTGCAGCCGCGGCGAAGGCGTGCGAGCGGTAGCAGCTGCCGTTGTCGGTGAGCAGGCGCCGCACCTCGACGCCGTGGCCGGCGAAGAAGGCCAGAGCGCGCTCCAGGAAGGCGGCCGCCGTCTCGGCGCGCTCGTCGGCGAGCTCCTCGGCGTAGGCCAGCCGGGTGGCGTCGTCGACGGCCACGTGGGCGTAGTCCCAGCCGATGCCGCGGTGGCGGTCCTTGCGCCGCGGCCGCCGAAGCGCTTGCCGCCGCCGGCGCCGATGCGCCCCAGCCTCTTGGTGTCGAGGTGGACGAGGTCGCCGGCATGCGGCCAGCAGTAGCGCACCACCGGCTCGCGCGGCTCGAGCGCGCGCAGGCGGTGCAGCCGGTGGCGGCGCAGGGCGCGGTAGACGGTCGCCGGGGCGAGCTCCGTGCGCCAGGCGATCCAGGCCGGGCCGCGGCGCTTCGTGAGGCGCAGCAGCACGACCTTGCGCAGCAGAGCCCCGACCACGCGCAGGGCGATGCGCAGCGGCCGCGAGGAGCGGTCGAGCAGGCCGGCAGCGCCCTCGGCCCGCCAGCGCGCGAGCCACTTGCCCGCCGTCTGGCGGCTGACGCCGGCGGCCGCGGCCGCCTCGCAGAGCTTCCAGCCGCTCGCCTCGACGCGCTCGCAGAGGAGCAGACGTCCGTGCGGGGTCAGTCTCGCGTTACGATGCGCCATGAGGGCCTCCCTCTCGGTCTTGGCTTGGACACCAACAACCGATAAGGGCAGGCCCTCACTTGGTCAATAACGTGGTGACTCAGAACAGCTAGCCCGCCGACCCGCGCGGGGCGAGGACGGCGTTCAGCGCGCAGGCCCGGGGTCTTCGCAACGGCCCTGACTGGGCACACTTCGGGTGCGACCCGGCGGAGGTGGTATGGCGCTGAACGGCATCAACGAGTGGCCCGAGGGCTTCGCGTATCAGGATCTGTTCGTGACGCCGGCGGAGGAGCTCGACCTTGTCGACCTCGCCGCCGGCCTCGACCTGCATCACATCGTCATCCGCGACAAGCCGTCGAAGCGGCTCGTGCGGCACTTCGGCGTCGGCTACGACTACGCGAGCCGGAAGATCCGCGAGGGCGAGCCGATCCCGGTGGAGCTCGACGCGGTCCGCCGGCGGGCGGAGGAGTTCGCGGGCCTCGAGGACGGCAGCTTCGTCGAGGCCCTCATCGCCTTCTATCCGGTCGGCGCCGGCATCGACTGGCACCGCGACGCCCCCGCCTTCGGCGACCGGATCGTCGGCGTCTCGCTCGGCGCGCCGTGCAGGCTGCGGCTGCGGCGCGCTGCAGGCGGCGACCGGCAGGTGTTCCAGCAGACCCTCGAGCCGCGCTCCGCGTACCTCCTCGGCGGCCCCGCGCGCAGCGAGTGGCAGCATCACATCCCGCCGACGAAGGGCGACCGCTACTCCATCACGTTCCGCACGTTGCGGCGTGACTGAGCCTCCGGCTCTCTGCTCTTAGCGCGCACTGAACACGGGTGCGGCATCGTGAGAGCGTTCGCCGTCCGCGGCGATGCCAGGTCAAGCGAGAACGGAGGCGAGATGCACGAGCCGGTCGGTGCGCCAGAGCGCGATCGTGCCTGCGGCCGGGAGCTGCCCCCCGGTCAAGTCCCGCTGCGCGCCCCGTGACTCGCCGGCGCACCAAGATCGTGGCGACGCTTGGGCCCGTGTCGCGCCACGAGGGCGTGCTCGACCGCCTCGTGGCGGCCGGGATGGACGTGGCGCGGATCAACCTCTCTCACGGACGCCGGCGGAGCACGAGAGGCGATCGCCGCGGCGCGACGGGCGGCTGCTGCGCACGCCTCACCGCTCGCGGTGCTCATCGACCTGCCCGGACCGAAGCTGCGGCTCGGAGACTTGGCGCAGCCGCTCCCGGTGAAGGCCGGGCAGCACATCGAGCTCGGCGCCGGCTCGATGCGATGCTGCCGGTCAACTTCCCCGACCTGCTGCCGCACCTGCGCGCCGGCGAGCGCGTGCTCGTGGACGACGGCGCCGTCGCCCTGCGGGTCAGGCATGCCATTCCGCCCTCGCTGTCGCTCGAGGTGCTCAACGACGGGATCATCGACTCGCGCAAGGGCGTCAACCTGCCCGACAGCCGGTTGCCGATCGGCGCCCTCACGGCGGCCGACCGCGAGCTGCTGGACTGGGGGCTGCGCCAGGACGTGGACTACGTGGCGCTCTCCTTCGTCGGTTGCGCCGACGATGTGAGAGAGCTCAAGGAAGCGATCGCCGCGGCCGGCGGCGACCAGCTCGTCGTCGCCAAGATCGAGCGCAAGGAGGCGCTGGCCGAGTACGAGGAGATCATCGCTGCGGCCGACGCCGTCATGGTGGCGCGCGGCGACCTGGGCGTCGAGATAGCCCGGCCGATGGTGCCCATCGCGCAGAAGCGCATCATCCACGCGGCCGCTTCGCCGGCAAGCCCGTCATCACCGCGACGCAGATGCTGGAGTCGATGATCGACAGCCCGCGTCCGACGCGCGCCGAGGCGAGCGACGTCGCCAACGCCTGCTTCGACGCGACCAGCGCCGTCATGCTCTCGGGCGAGACGGCCGTCGGCGAGGTACCCCGTGGAGGCGGTCCGCACGATGGCGGAGATCGCCTGTGTCGTCGAAGAGGACATCGAGCGCCAGGGCCGCGCCCCGCAGACGTGGGCAGCCGGGCGCACCGGGGTGTCCAACGCCATCAGCCACGGCGCCTGCGAGTCGCGCACCGTCGCGGGCGCCTCCGCGATCATCAGCGCAACCTACTCCGGCGCGACCGCCCGCGCCGTGGCGCGCAACTTCCCCGGTCAGCCGATCATCGCCGTGAGTCCCAATCAGCGTGTGGTCAACCAGCTGGCGCTCTCCATGGGGCGTCCACCCGCTCCTCGGCACGCGGAATGGGACGTTCGAGGAGATCGTCGCCGAGGCCTGCTTCCTGGTCGAGGAAGGCGGTCACGGCGCGCCCGGCGACGTCGTCGTGATCACCGCCGGGCTGCAGACGAACCAGCCGGCAAGACCAATCTCATCAAGGCGCACGTCCTCGAGCGAATCGGTGCCCGGCAGGTTCTGCGCCGCCGGCAGGTCAGAGGCAGCGATGCGGCGACGTTCGGGGCCGCGTCGAGGCTCACGATGTACGTGTCGCCGCAGAGCGGGCAGTCGACCACCGCGTACGGGGCGCGCTGCGCGGGGACTCTCGACCACGGAGGTCCGGGAGCACACCTCACAGTCGAGGCGCACCTGGGTGGCCGTCTGCTGGCGAGTGCTGTGTTCCATCAGGTCTCCTGTCGGCTCCGAGGCGGGGCGCGGACGAGTGGGTCTGGTGAAGGAGTCTGGGACGGCCGAGCGAGCGCACGCGTGAGCGCGCGGTCTCGTTCGCATGAACCTCTGAGAGCAGCGCCGTGGAGAGGAGAGAGAGGCCGGCGCAGCTCTGCTCACGGCTTGTAGCCCGGCAGGATGTGCCGCATCGTGTAGGCGCTGAACTGGGCGTAGGGGCCGCGGTACTTCGGGTCTGCGACCTCGCTCGGCTTGTATCCCTTCGTGGTGAGGTCCCAGGCGAAGTCGGAGGTGAGCGCCTGCCGCTGCGTGATGGCTTCGCCGGGCTTGAGGTTCAGCACCGGTCCCGTCGACCGCCCAGGCGAGCGGGCCCTTGTAGGACTGGCGCACCGTCGTGATCGCCGGGATGAACGTGTCCTGGTTGAAGTGGCAGTGGGTGATCACCCCGAGCCTGGGCTTGCACTGGGCCATGCACTCGCCGAACGCCTTCTCCGGGGTGTGCGAGTTGGCCTGCACCTCGGCCATCTGCTCGTAGGCCTGCTCGTACATCAGCGGGTCGGTCTTCTTGTAGTAGCCCGCCAGGTGGTTGACCCAGGCGTTGACGCTGAGCGCCATCTCGTGGATGAGGACGTCCACGCCCTTGGCGTTCTGGTACATCCAGTCGGTGGGCTTGGTGTCGCCGCTGAAGACCACGGACATGCCGTTGAACTCGAGCCTGTAGCTGATCGAGCCGTCGCGGTCGTGCGCCGCCGGGAAGTGGCTGATGACCACGTCGTCGTCGCTGTAGGCGACGCCCGGGTTCTTGCGGTAGCGCAGCTCGTGCGGCACGACCTCGTAGCCGTCGACCGGCGGCCTCGTGTCCGTGGCCTTGAGGCCGGTGCTGAGGAAGCTCATGGCGTCGCTGTGCCAGCGGCACAGCGCCAGCAGGTTCTTGCAGAAGGCCTGCGTGCCCTGTTCCGTGTATTCCGTGCCCCTGAGGATCGGGCCGCTGGGGCCGTAGATGTGCAGCGGCGTCTTGCGGTCGTGCGCCGGGCCGAAGCAGTAGAGCGCCACGAGGTCGCTCATGTGGTCGGCGTGCAGGTGGGTGAGGAACACGCGCGTCATCCGCGACGAGGGGATGCCCATCGCCGTGTACTGGGAGATGGTCCCCGACCCGAGGTCGAACACGAAGCTCTGCCCGGTGCCGACCTCGATGAACACGCTGTTCATGGCCTGCGCGCGACGGGCCGTGAAGCTGCTGCCGAGGAAGGAGATGCGCATCTCGCCGGGGTCGAGGTCCTCGACCGGGAGATACCAGTTGGACTGGATGAGGCCGCGGGCCTTCTCGAACTGGTCCTGGCTGCCGGATGCGACGGCTGCCTGCATCGCGGCTGCTGCCTCTGCCGGGTCCGGCCCCCCGACGCCGGCGACGCCGAGCGCGTTGCCCGCCCAGAGGGCGCCCGCCGCTACTCCGGACGCCGCCAGGAACTCCTTACGAGTAAGACCATCCATGATTCTCCCCTCGTTGTGTCACCCCATGGTGACTCTAGCCGACGCGGCGCCTCGAGGGACAGCGCCCCCGGGAGCCTGAGCGGACGCCCGGCGACTCACGTATCATCCCGGGCGAAGCGCAAGCGATGAGGGAGGCAGGCATGGGCGCGCCGCACGGTGACGCCGCCGTCACGCGGCAGGCCATCCTGATGGCCGCGCGGGAGCTCTTCGCGGCCCACGGAGTGGACGGCGTCAGCGTCCGCCGGGTGGCCGCCGCGGCCGGGGTCAACCACGCCCTCGTGCACCGCTACTTCGGCACGAAGGACGAGATGGTCGCCGAGATCCTGCTCGCGGAAGGCGAGGCGATGAGCGCCCTGGGCAGGCCCGACGCCGACGCCGGCGCCTCTCTCGGCGGCGCTGCGGCAGGTCTTCGACCACGCGCTGGCCGACGGCCGTACATCGCTGCTGCTCATGCTGCGCGCCGAGATCGACGGCCTGGCGCCGGAGGGCCTCCTCGCCGGCGCTCCGCTGCGGCCGCTGCGGCTGCTGCAAGGCTGGCTCGCACGAGAACGCCCCCGAGGGCGTCGAGATCGATCAGCACGCGCTCGCGATGGTCATCGGCGCGGCGCTGATGGGCCTGGCGTCGTGCCAGCCCATGCTCGCCGCGGGCGTCGGGCTCGAGGGCGAGGACCCGGACGAGGTGCGGCGCCGCTGCGTGGACCTGCTGGTCGGCGTCGCCGCCGTCGGCCATCGGCGCCGGGCCGGAGGCGCTCGGCGCCGGGGCCGGCGGACTCGAACTGGACGGAGGTCCGGGACAATGAACCTGCTGCAGGCGATCGGCGACACGCCGCTCGTCGAGCTGATGAACGTCGGGCACGAAGCCGGGCGTGCACATCCTCTGCAAGCTCGAGGGCTGCAACCCGGGCGGCTCGGTCAAGGACCGGCCGGCGCTCAGCATGATCGCCAAGGCCGAGGCGCGCGGCGACCTCACGCCGGGCGAGACCATCCTGGAGCCGACCTCCGGCAACACCGGCATCGCCATCGCCATGATCGGCGCCGCCAAGGGCTACCGCGTGCGGCTGTGCATGCCGGAGTGCGTGAGCGCCGAGCGCGTGCCGATCCTCCAGGGGCTCGGCGCCGAGCTGTCGCTCACCCCGGCGCAGGGAGGGCATCGACGGCGCCATCCACGAGGCGCACCGGCTGCGTCGAGCAGGAGCCCGAGCATACTACATGCCCAACCAGTACGAGAACCCGGACAACATCCTCGCGCATGTCGAGACCACGGGTCCGGAGATCTGGGAGCAGACGGCCGGCGAGGTCGACTACTTCGTCGCCGGCATGGGCACGACCGGCACGCTCATGGGCACCGGGCCGCTACCTCAAGTCGGTCAAGCCGGAGGTGCGGATCGTCGGCGTGGAGCCCGTCGATGGGCCACGCCATCCAGGGCCTCAAGAACATGACCGAGTCGATGGTGCCGGGCATCTTCACGGCGGGCGACCTCGACGACCGCCGCCTCGTCGACGACGACGAGGCCTTCGACGTCACGAAGATGCTGGCGCGCAGCGAGGGCCTGTTCGTGGGTTCCTCGAGCGGCGCCGCCGTCGCCGTCGCGCTGCAGATCGCCGCCGAGATCGACGAGGGCACCATCGTCGTGCTCCTGCCCGACCGCGGCGACCGCTACCTCAGCACGATGCAGTTCCGCTCCATCTGCGCCAAGTGCCCCGCCTGACGGCCGGCTGAACGGCCAGACGCTCCCGGCCGACGGCCGCGGGCATGGCGTCACGCCGTCGATGGTGAGACGATAGCGGGCGTCTTCGTCACTCGGAGGGGAGACGGATGGAGGCCTCGAGCGCGCCGCGCGCCGCCGCCAGGCGGCACGACGTCGACTGGCTGCGCATCGCCGCGGTACTGCTGCTCATCCCGTACCACACGGCGCGCGTCTTCAACTGGGAAGAGGACTTCTACATCAAGAACGACCCCACCGACGGGGTCGCCCAGGCCTTCATCGACTTCGTCGGCCCCTGGCACATGAGCCTGCTGTTCCTGCTCGCGGGCGTGGCCACCTGGCTGGCGTTCCGCTTTCGCAGCGGCGGGCAGTACGCGGCGGAGCGCGTCAAGCGGCTGCTGGTCCCCTTCGTCTTCGGCGTCCTGGTGATCGTGCCGCCCCAGACCTGGCTCGCCTACAACACCCACCACGACGCCGACCTGACGTACTGGGAGTACCTGCCGAAGTTCTTCACCACCGCCGACGAGGGGTTCACCGGCTACACGGGCGGCTTCACGCCGGCCCACCTGTGGTTCATCCTCTGCCTGTTCGTCTTCGCGCTGGTCGGCCTGCCGCTGTTCCTGTGGCTGCGCGGCCGGGGCGGCCGGGCCGTGAAGGGCCTCGGGCCGCCTCTGGAGCACACCCGTGCCGCTCATCGCGATCCCGGCGCTGGCCCTGGTCGTGCCCTGGTACCTCATGGGTGACGACCTCAGCGGCCAGCCGCCGATCGGCTTCTTCGTGATCGTCGTGCTCGGGTTCCTGCTGTTCGCCGACGAGCGCATCCTCGCCGCGATAGGCCGGCACTGGCGCTGGATCCTCGGCCTCGGCGTCGCCGTGAGTCTCGCGTACCTGTGGGCGGAGCCGCGCGCGGGCGCCCTGTGGGACACGTTCGCCGGGTACACGCTGATGAAGCTCCTCTACGAGACCGGGGTGTGGTGCATGCTGCTCGGCCTGCTCGGCCTGGCGCAGCGGTACCTGACCGCGGGAGGGCGGGTGCTCGCCTACTCGACCGAGGCGGCGTACCCGTTCTACATCCTGCACCAGACGGTGATCGTCGCCGTCGCCTACGTCGTCGTGCAGTGGGAGGTGGCGTCGGGGCTCAAGTTCGCGGCGATCGCCTGCGCCTCGTTCGCGCTGACGCTGCTCGTGTACGAGGTGGCGGTGCGGCGCTGGGGGCCGGTGCGGTTCCTGTTCGGCATGAAGCCCAGGAAGAGCCGGCGTGCTCGCACCCCATACAGGAACCCGCGCGCGGCGCCGATAAGACTACTGCGGGCGGCGCCTGAGGGGACGCCGCGCGCCGGCCGGCGCGAGACGCCGTGCCGAGCACAGATGGGGGAGGTCCCAGCATGTTCCGGCACAGGATGCGGCTCGCAGCCGCCGTCGCGGCGCTCGCCGCGGTCGCGCTGCTCGCGGGCGTGACGGCCGGCGCGGTGACGCGCTCGGACGTCGCCTACTTCGACGGGTTCCAGGATCTCAGCGGCGTCGACACGGCGCAGAGCAGCGGCGTGACGCTCGACGCCCTCGGCGGCCTGCGCATGGCCACCAACGGGACGGCGGTGGCGGCGACGTGGACCTCCACCGCCGACTTCACCGCCCCGACGACCCCGCTCGGTCCCGTCGTCGGCCTCTCCACGCTCGACGGCGCCACGGTGGCCGGCGCCTTGAGGCTGCCCTCCGTGCCGTTCGCCTTCCGGCGCGCCGCCGGCGACCCCGTGCTCGCCCCTGTCACGGCGGCGAGCGTGGACGGCTACAGCGTCGGCGGGATGAGCGTGCAGCGCATCAGTGGCGACGGCAACAAGTACTACATGTGGTACGCGGGCGTGCCGGAGGACAGGTTCGCGCAGAGCATCTATCTGGCCACCTCGACCAACGGCACCACCTGGACCAAGGAGCCCGCGCCTGTGCTGGACCTGGGCGACGAGGGTGAGTTCGACTCGCGCCAGCTCACCAAACCGAGCGTGGTCTACGACCCGGCGAACACGGCGGCGCCCTTCAGGATGTGGTACGCCGCCGAGGACGAGACCAGCGGCGGCGTCGGCTACGCGACCTCGCTCGACGGCCGTACCTGGACCAGGCACGGCGAGGTGCTGCCGCCCGGCAAGCCCGGCATGGCCGACAGCCACCGGGTGATGCAGCCGTGCGTCCTGGTCGACAACGGCGTGTACTTCATGTGGTACACGGCCGACGACTCGGAGAACACCCGCGTGGCCTACGCGACCTCGAGCGACGGCCTCACCTGGAAGCGCGGCGGCGTGGTCTTCGACGTGAGCGGCGGCAACTACAGCCTGGGCGCGTTCGCTCCGGCGGTCGTGCGCACGCAGGTCGGGTTCTCCATGATCTTCACCGGCAACAAGACCGTGCCGGCGTCGGTGTCCAGAGCAGCCTGATCTACGCCTCGAGCCAGGACGGGCTCACGTGGAACGCCGCCAACGTCGCCTTCAAGGCCGCCGGCGGGACGTCGGTCTTCGACGCCGACAACGTCTCGCAGCCGACGATCCTCAGCGACCCGACGGATGCGACCCATCCCTACAAGATGTGGTACGTGGGCAACGACCTCGACGCGAACCTCAACTTCCACGACCGCATCGGGCTCGCCTACCAGAGCAAGAACAACTCGCTCTCGAACTGGGACAAGGCGCCGGGGCCCGCCGGCGACCCCTACTACGAGTCGGTGCTCACGCTGGGTGCGCAGGGCGCGGCCTTCGACACCATGAAGGTGGCGGACCTGAGGCCCGTGGCCAAGCCGGCAGCGGCCGGCACGGGCCTGTACGGCTTCTACACCGGAGTCAACGCGGCCGACTTCGACAGCCGCATCGGCGTCAAGCAGTCGGGCGACAGCGGCCTCACCTGGACCGACGTGGGGACGCACGCGACGCTGATCGACAAGGGCCCGAGCGGTTTCGACGCCGGTGGCGTGGCCTGTCCGTCCCCGGTCCTCAAGGGTGACGCCTCCGGCTGGTGGGTCTACCACACCTCGCTCGACGCGAGCGCGCCGGAGCCGGCGAGCTCCATCGGGATGCACACGGTCTCCAGCGACCTGACCACCGTCACGCGGACCGCGACGGCGCCGGTGCTCGCGAGCGGCGGCGCCTACGACGCCGCCGGTCAGGCGGATCCGTGCACGGTCGCCAGCGGGTCCTCGCTCGCCCTCTTCTACGCCGGCAAGGACGGCGCGGGGAAGTGGTCGCTCGGTCTGGCGACCTCCACGACCGCCGCCCCGACGACCTTCTCCTCGGCGCACCAGATCCTCGGGCCGACGCTGGGAACCTACGACGCCGGTGGCCTGCGCCACCCCGTCGCTCACCTCGCCGCGGACGGCACGTGGCGGCTCTTCTACACAGCGATCGGCGCGGACGGCGTGCACCGCGTCGCCTGCGCCACCGCGCCCGCGGACCTCTCCACGTGGACAAGGCGGGGCGTCGTGATGGACGCGTCCACCGACGCCTACGACTTCACCGAGGGCGGGGTGGACCCGAGTTCCGCCGGGCCGATCGGAGCCGGCGGCGAGGGCCTGTTCTTCACCGGCACGGACCGGTTCGGCTGGACGCGCGTGGGCAAGGCCACGGCGGCGGGCGCCGGGTACGTCGCCTCCGGCGCCGCTACCTACGAGCTGGACGGCGGCGGCGTCCGCGACTGGAAGAAGATCGGCTGGACGCCGGCGACCACACCGGCCGGCACCGCGTCGCGAGGTGTGGGTGAGCTACTACCCGACGCTCTCCGGCGGCTGGTCCGACCCGTACCAGGTCCAGAGCGACTCCGACCTCCCGTTCGCGCTCACCGTGGAGAAGATGCGCTGGCAGGTGAGGATGACCAGCGAGTCGGCCGCGTCCACGCCGACGCTCGAGCAGCTCACCGTGAACCACGCGCCCGTCCGGTTCCCGACGAGCGCGACGGCCGTCACCGTGCCGATCGGCCCCATTGACGGCAAGTACCTGCTCTCGTGGGGTGACCTGATCCTCTCGACCGACGTGCCGGCGGGCACGGGTCTCACCGTGGGCGTGCGCGACGACGCCGGAGCGCAGGTCGTCGCGCCGACGCCCGTGACCGGCGCCGCCGCCACGATCGCCCCCCCTGAGCGGCAAGCTCGTCAGCGACCCGACTCCGCAGGACGCCGCCAACGGCGACGCCCTGGCCCTGGGTGGCCAGGAGGTCACGATCAGCCAGTGCGTCGCGGGGACCACGGGCTACACCGAGATCGGCAAGGTCACGACGGTTCCGGCTACCGGAGCGTTCAGCCTGCCGGCGCCGGTCAAGCCGACCGCGACGACGAGCTACCGCGCCACGTGGGCCGGCGGGACCATCCTGACGGTCACGTACCCGCCGGCCGTCGGCACAGTCCGGGTGCAGGTCAAACCCAAGGTCACCCTGACTCTCGCCAAGTACTCCTCGAAGCGCGGCAAGTACTTCAACTACAAGCTCGGCAGGTCCGTGTACGCCAAGGGCTCCGTGAGCCCCAGCCACACCAAGCTCGGTGACGGGACGACGGCCGGCACGGTCACCGTGACCGCGTACCGCTACAAGTCGCGCAAGTGGGTCAAGGCGAAGAGCGCCGTGCGGACCTTGAACGCGGCGAGCGGCTACACGTGGTCGTGGCGGCCCAGGTACAAGGGCACCTACCGCTGGGCCGCCACCTTCGCCGGCGACGTCGACCACGCCGCCTCGACGAGCCCGTACCGCTACGTGAAGGTGTACTGAGGCGCGCCGAACCGCCGTATCCGCCGTGAGCTCTCGGGGCCTGAGGCTCGGGGCCGGCGGATACGGCGGGGCCGGGCGGCATGGGTCCGCCCGGCGGCGCGTGTCAGGCGGCGCTCCCGACCGGCTCTCGCCCGTCGGGAGCCGGGGCCGCCGCCAGGAGGGCTTGTTGTGTCTTCCGCAGATGGCTCTCCGCGCGGAGCGCGGCGCGCTTGCGGCGCGCGAACGCCGCCATCCGGCACCGGTCGCTGCAGAACTTGCGCGCCTGGTTGCCGGTCTCGAACACCGTCCCGCACTGCTCGCACGCGATCTCCCTGATCGGCCGCGGCACGCCGCGGCGGCGCCCGCCCGCCGCCAGCGCCGCGTGCATCGAGCAGTACCTGGACGGGTTGTAGATCGACAGGATCGTCTCGCACTCGGGGTGGAAGCAGATGCGACCGCTCTGGTAGGAGCGGACCCGGTTCGCCTGCGAGACGGGTCCCCACGGGTTGAGCGTGCCGGTGATCCTCGTAGTCATCGTGTGCACCTTTCGCAGCGGCAGTCGTACCGGCGATCGGTGCGAGACCGGTCGCGCCGATCGCCACGACAAGCCTAGGGAGGGGACGGCGCACGCGCATCGGGCAGGGGGACACAGTTGGAGTGGGTCACGGGGACGGTCTTCTGACTGGTCACCTGACCGATACGGCGACCCCCACAAGGCAGGAGGCCGGGCAGCGGCGAGGGACCTGCCGGCGCGGAGGCCTCCTCGCGGCGGCGCCCGTCAGACGAGGTGCTCGCGCACGGCGATCGCTGCCGCCTCCGTGCGCGTCGATGCCCCGAGCTTGGCGATGATGCTGCTCACGTGGGTCTTGACGGTGGAGAGGCTCACGATGAGCCGCTCGGCGATCTCCGCGTTGGTGAGGCCCTCCACGATGAGTGCGAGGACGTCCTGCTCGCGGCGCGTGAGGCCGGCGTGTGCGTCCAGCCCTGAGGAGAGGGCGTGCACCAGTGCGTCGGCCGCCTCCGGGGCGAGCGTGCTCGTGCCCATGTGCGCCTTGCGGATCGCCGTCGCGAGCTCCTTGCCGCTCACGTTCTTGAGCAGGCAGCCGAGCGCGCCGGCCTGGAGCACGCGCTGGATGAGCTCCGGGTCGGAGAAGCTGGTGAGCGCCAGGACCTTGGCGCCGGGGCAGGCGCGGAGGAGTTCCTTCGTGGCCTCCGCGCCGTCCATGCCTCCCGGGAGCACCAGGTCCATGAGCACCACGTCCGGCTGCGTCTCGCCGCAGAGGCTCACGGCGGCGGCGCCGCAGTCGGCCTGCCCCACCAGCTCGATGTCGTCGAAGAGTCCGAGGATGCTCTCGAGCCCGCCGCGCACCAGCTCGTGGTCGTCGACGATCACCACCTTGATGGGCCTGGTCGTCGTGCTCTCGATCATCGTGTCCCCCCCTCAAGGGCCACTTCACGGTGACAACGCTACCACGCCTCCGCCCGCTGTCCACAGCAATGGGGGCGCATGCCGGCCGTCGGCTCGCCGCGCCGTCAGCCGGCGGGGAGCGTCTGCCGCTCGCCCACCGCCCAGAAGTCCTGCCAGGGGTCCTCGTCGCGCGCGCTGCAGGCGGCGGAGCACGCGCGCCGCCGTCCACTCGTTGCCGGCCCTGACCTTGCCCAGCTCGTCCCAGCTGATGGGCAGGGCCACCGGCGCTCCGGGCCGGCTGCGGAGCGAGTACGACGTCACGGACGTCGCTCCGCGCCCGTTCCGGAAGTGGTCCACGAACACCTTGCCGCCGCGCTTGGCCTTGCTCATCGTCGCCGTGTACTTCGCCGGCTCGCGCGCGACGAGCGCCTCCACCACCTCGCGCGCGAACGCCCCCGCGCGCGGCCACTGCGCGCGCGAGGTGTACGGCACCACGACGTGCAGGCCCTTGCCGCCGGAGGTGCGCAGGAAGCTCTCCAGGCCGCGCGCCTCCAGCTCGTCGCGGAGCGCGCGCGCCGCCTCGCGCACGCGCCGCCACGGCACGTCCGGCGCCGGGTCGAGGTCGAACACCAGCATGTCCGGCGTCTCGATCGCGCCCACGCGGGACCCCCAGACGTGGAACTCCACGGCGCCGTTCTGCACCATGGCCACCAGGCCCTCGGGCGTGTCGACCACCGGGTACACGATCGTCTTGCCGTCGGCGCCCTTGACGCGCGCCTTGGCCACCGCCTTCGGCACCGATGGCGTCACGTGCTTCTGGAAGAAGCACTGGGACCCGATCCCGTCGGGACAGCGGATCACGGTGAGCGCGCGCCGCGCCAGGTACGGCACCATGAGGCCGGCGACGGCCTCGTAGTACTCCGCCACGTCGAGCTTGGTGAGGCCGGGGTCGGGGAAGACGACGCGGTCCGGGTGGCTGATGCTCACGCCGAGGACCGACGGCTTGGGACGCCGGGGAGGCGGCCGGGGGCGCGCGGAGGCGACCTCGTGCGCCACTCCGGCGGGGTCCTTGTCCTCGCGCAGCCCCTGGAACACGGGGTGGCGCAGCTGGCCGTCGCCGGTCCACTCGCTGAAGCGGACTTCGGCGACCAGGCGTGGCTCCACCCAGTGCACGCCGCGAGCCTGCGCGCCGCGCGGCGGGTCGGCGAACGACGGCGCGTCCCGCTCGATGTCCTTCAGCTGCTCGTGCAGCCGGGCGAGCGTGCGGTCGTCGAACCCGCTGCCGACACGACCGGCGAAGCGCAGGGCGCCCTCCCCGTCGTGCACGCCGATGAGGAGGGCGCCGAACCCCTTGCGCGAGCCGGTCGGCTCCGTGAAGCCGCCGACGACGAACTCCTGTCGGTGGACGCACTTGCTCTTGAGCCACGACTTCGTGCGCCGGCCGGCGTAGGCGGCGCCGGCGCGCTTGGAGACGATGCCCTCCAGCCCCTGCAGGCAGGCCTCCTCGTGCACGGCGGCGCCGCGGCCCTCGATGTGGTCGCCGTAGCGGACCACAGCGCGCAGCTCGGCGCCGCCGCGCTCGAGCAGCCGGCGCAGCCGCCGCTTGCGCTCCTCGAGCGGCAGCCCGCGCAGGTCCTCGCCGTCCTGGAACAGCAGGTCGAAGACCACGTAGGTCAGGTCGCCCGGCCGCCCGTCCTTGACGTACCGCTGCAGGCGCCCGAAATCGCTCACGCCGCGCTCGTCGAACACCACCACCTCGCCGTCGAGCCAGGTGCCGCCGGTCGGCAGGGTCTTCAGCGCAGTGGCGACCTCCCCGAACCGGCCGGTCCAGTCGAGCTCGTTGCGCGAGAACAGGCGCACGTCGCCGCCGTCCACGCGCGCGGCGATGCGGTAGCCGTCGTACTTGATCTCGTGCACCCACTCGTCGCCTTCGGGCGGCTCCTCGACGAGTGTGGCCAGGGAGAGGGGCACGATGGAGGGGAGGGCGCCGCCGCGGGCCGCGGCCGTCTTGCGCGGCCTCTCGCCGGCGGCGATCTCCTCCATCGTCCGGCCCGTCGAGACGCTGCGATCGTCCGGGCCCCACGGGTCCGGCTCGCCGCGCCGCGCCTCGTCGTCACGCTCCTTGATCAGCAGCCACTCGTTCTCCGGCCGGTCGCGACGGCCGCCGGTGTGCACCAGCACCCAGCCTCCGCGCAGCCGTTCGCCCTCCACCCGGAACTTCAGCTCGCCCTTCTCGAGGCCCTCGCGGGGGTCGCCCTCCAGCGGCTCCCAGGTGCCGGTGTCCCAGAGCATCACCGTGCCGCCGCCGTACTCGCCCTTGGGGATCGTGCCCTCGAAGTCGCCGTACTCGACGGGGTGGTCCTCCACGTGCACGGCGAGCCGCTTGGTCCCGGGGTCGTAGCTGGGGCCCTTGGGCACGGCCCAGCTGACGAGCACGCCGTCCAGCTCCAGGCGGAGGTCGTAGTGCAGGCGGGAGGCGGCGTGCTTCTGGATGCAGAACAGGCCGCCTGCCGTCTTCTCGCGGCCCCGGCCCGTCGGGCGCCGGCCGCTCTCGCCCTCCGGCTCCGCCGTCCTGTTGAAGTCCCGCTTGCGCCGGTAGGTGCCGAGCTCGGCCATGACGGATCAGCTCGCCCCTGCCGGCGCGCCCGGTCAGCCCGCCTTGCGGCGCGAGGCCCTCTTGCCCTTCTCGCCCTTGCGCCCCTTGGCCTCGCCGACGCTCCGCTTGAGGAGCTCCATCATGTCCACGACTTCGCCGCCGCTCTCGCGCGGCGCGCCCGCCTTGACCGGCGCTGTGCCCGTCTTGGCCTTCGCCTCGATCAGCTGCAGGAGGTCGTCGCGGTACTGGTCGCGGAACTGCTCCGGCTCCCACGCCTCGTCGAGCGCCGCCACCAGCTGCTCGGCGAGCTCGACCTCCTTGTCCTTGACCTCGGGCGCCTCCAGAAACTCGTCGGCGCCCAGCTCCTCCACGGCCTTGATCTCGTGCGCGTAGCGCAGCAGCTCGAGCGTGATGATGCGCTCGTCGGCGATCAGCGCCGCCAGGTGCTGGCGGCCGCGCATGACGATGGTCGCCACGGCCGCCCGCCCGCTGCGCCGCAGCGTCTCGCGCAGGATGTGGTAGGCCTTGACGCCCTGCCTGGACGGGACCACGTAGAGCGGCTTCTCGAAGAACTCGGCCGGGATCGCGTCCCGCGGCACCGCCTGGACGATGTCGATGGTCTCGGTGGCTTTGACGTTGGCGCTGGTGAAGTCCTCCTGGTCGAGGACGACGAACGAGCCTTCCTCGTACTCGTAGCCCTTGACGACGTCGTCCCACACGACCTCTTCGCCGGTCTCCTCGTTGACGCGCTTCTCGCGGATGGGCGAGTTGTCGCGCCGGTCGAGCTGGCGGAAGCGCAGCGTGTCGGTCCGCGTCGCCGAGTAGACGTTCACGGGGATGGTGACCAGCCCGAAGCTGATCGCGCCTTTCCAGAGTGGCCGTGCCATACCTCTGGGTGCCCAGCCGGCGGGCTCAGGTAACGCGCGAGGAGGGGGAGGCAGGCTGCTGGGCCTGCCGGCGACGCCGGAGAGGGACGGGTGCGGCGCGGGCGCGTGCCGTCAGGGGGCGGAGCGCGCCAGCAGGACGGCGACGGCGTCCTGGGCGGCGTGCGCCCCCGCGTAGTCCACGGGGTCGCCGTTCATCAGGAGCGAGAAGGTGAGCGTGTGGCCGTTGGCGGTCGTCACGTAGCCGGAGAGGCTGCTGGCGACGTTGAGCGTGCCGGTCTTGGCGCGCACGTTGCCGGCGGCCGCGGTGCCGCGCATGCGCGTCTTGAGCGTGCCGTCCACGCCGGCGACCGCCAGGGAGCGGCGGAACACGGGGAAGTCCTCCCGCCGCGCCATCTCGCCGAGGACCTTGAGCACGGCCCGAGCCGTGAGGCGGTCGCCGTAGCTCAGGCCGGAGCCGTCGCGCAGGCGGTAGCCGTCGGGGATGCCGATGCTCCGCAGGAACTCCTTGGCGACGTCGGCGCCGGCCGCCGTGGTGCCGCCGGCCCCGAACCCCGCGCCGAGGCCCTTGAGCAGTTCCTCGGCGAGGAAGTTGTCGCTCGGCTTGTTCATCTTGGCGAGCACGCGGCTGAGCGGGGCGGAGCGCTCGGTGTACACGAGCGTCGCGTCGACGGGCGCGAGGCCGCGGGCCGGAGCGTGCGCCACGCGGATGCCCGCGGCGCGCAGCCGCCTGGTCAGCGAGGTGGCGGCGGAGAGCGCCGGGTCGCGGACGTAGCCGCCGCCGCTCGCGAAGCTCGCGTTGAGCGTGAGGGCCGAGAGCGGGCCGCAGAACGCGGCCACGCTCGGCCGCCAGGCGCCGACGCTCCGCTTGGCGTCGAAGTAGCCCTCGTCGGCCACGACGCGCCCGGTGACGCGCTTCACGCCGAGCGTGCGCAGGCTGCGCACGAGGTCCTGCACGTCGCCGGTCTCCATGTTCCAGTGGCGCTCCGCGAACGACTCGGTGGAGAAGGTCGGGTCGCCGAGGCCGCGCAGGTAGACGTCGCCGCGTACCACACCTTCCGCATCGGGGGCTGCTTCGACGAACACCTGCGTGCTGAACCGGTACCCGGAGGACCAGAGGGCGAGGGCCGCCGAGGAGGTGACGAGCTTCTCGTTGGAGGCCGGCACGCGCAGCACGTCCGGCCGCAGCTGGTACAGGTACTTCTTGGTCGTCAGGTCGAACACCGCGACGGAGGTGCCCGAGCCGGCCATGCCGTGGCGCTCCAGGGTGGCGGCGATCCTGCTCTTGAGCCCCGCCGCCGCCACGCCGGGCGCGAGGAGGAGGAGCAGGAGGGCCAGGCTCGTCAGGGCGACGAGCAGCCTGGCCCGGTCGTGGTGCAGGCGTCTCATGGCAACCAACGGTAGCAGGAGGCGGCGGCGCGTGCCTCCCGCGAGCGCCGCCGTCCGGTCTCGCCCGACCATGGACCGGGCCCGGCCCGGCCCGTAGAATCTGCTGCGGGCGCTCGGCCGCGAGCCCTGCGACCTTGAGGACGGTCGGCCGAACGCCGCCGCCTCACTCGCGGCGGTGAGGGAGGGCATCACGTGGACGACACGCAGCGCAGGCTGAGGGCCAAGCTTCCCGGCTCCGACACGGGGATCGAGATCCGCAAGTCGGTGTGCGCCATCTGCGACCCCATGACGCAGTGCGGACTCGACCTCTCAGTGCGGGACGGCCGCATCGTCAAGGTCGAGGGCTCGCGCGAGAACCCGCACAACCGCGGTTCGCTGTGCTCCAAGGGCGCCGCGACGCGCCAGTACGTCTACAACGAGGAGAGGCTGCTCACGCCGCTCCGGCGCACGGGACCGCGCGGCTCCGGCGAGTTCGAGGCGATCACGTGGGACGAGGCGCTCGAGGAGGTCGCCGCCAACCTCCAGCGCGTCAAGGCCGAGAGCGGGGCCGAGTCGGCCGTCTTCTACTGCGGCTACCCCAAGCAGATGCGCCCGTTCGTCCAGCGCCTCGCCCTGCAGTTCGGCTCGCCCAACTTCTGCACCGAGTCGAGCTCCTGCTTCACGGCCACGATGATGGCGTTCCGGCTGCTGTACGGGCAGATGGCGGGGCCCGACATGCGCAACGCCGGCTGCGCGCTCGTCTGGAGCTCCAACCCGTTCCACGCCAACACCCCTGCGGCGGGGCACCTGATGGACGCGCTCGACCGGGGCGTCAAGCTCGTGGTCGTCGACCCGCGCCGCACGCAGCTCGCGGCGCGGGCGGACGTGCACCTGCAGCTGCGGCCGGGCACGGACGGCGCGCTCGCGCTCGGCGTCGCGCACGTGATCCTCGAGGAGGGGCTGCACGACGCCGAGTTCTGCGCCGCGCACACGAAGGGGTTCGCGGAGTACCGCGCCTACGTGCGGCAGTTCGACCCGGAGCGCGTCGAGGGCATCACCGGCGTCCCGGCGGAGAAGATCCGCGCGGCCGCCAGGCTCTACGCGACCACCAGGCCGGCCGCGCTCATGTTCAGCGCGGCCCCGGTGGTCCACCACGCCAACGGCGTGCAGAACGCGCGCGCCGTGTACGCGCTCATCGGTCTCACCGGCAACTTCGACGTCGCCGGCGGCAACAGGCCGGCGCCGTTCAGCTGGCTGGAGATCGGCCGGCGCCGGCTTCGTCACCCGGCAGCACGAGTTCGAGCTGCCGCGGTCCTGGGACGACCTGCCGCCGCGCGTCGGCGCCGGCCGCTTCCCCGTCTGGGCGGAGCTCGTCGACCAGGCGCAGGCCATGGACCTGCCACGGCAGATCCGCAGCGGCGACCCGTACCCGCTGCGCGCGCTGGTCGCCTTCGGCCTCAACCACCGCATGTTCCCGGCGCCGGACCGCTTTCTCGACGCCGTCGACGAGCTCGACTTCATCTGCGACGTCGACCTCTTCGCCACGCACGCCTCGCGCCACGCCGACATCGTGCTGCCCGCCTGCAGCTCCGTGGAGCGGAGCGAGGTGCGCTGCTACCCGCAGAAGTGGGTGACGATGACCGAGCCGGCGATCGCCCCGCTCGGTGAGGCCCGCTCGGACACGGACATCGTGTTCGCCCTCGCGCGGCGCGCTCGGGCTGGACGACCCGCTGCTCAACCCGGAGCCGGACGGCGCAGCCGATCCGGCGTCCGCCTTCACGGCCGCGCTCGACTGGGTCTTCGAGCCGAGCGGCATGACGATGGCCGAGCTGGCGCAGCACCCCGGCGGCATGCCGGTCCGCGACCCGATCGGCGCGCCGGACCGGCAGTACCTGGAGCGCGGCTTCCCGACGCCGTCGGGCAAGATGGAGTTCGCCTCGTCGGTGCTGGAGCGGCTCGGTCCGGGCATCGGCGTGGACGCCCTGCCCACGTGGAAGCCGGCCGAGGAGCTTGCCGCGGCCGGCCCCGGGCCTGGAGCGCGACTACCCGTTCATCCTGAACTCCGGGTCGCGCCTGCCGATGTTCATCCACTCGCGCACGTACCGGCTCCCGTGGACGCGCGGCCTGCGCCCCGGGCCGGCCGCGGACCTCAACCCGGCCGACGCGCGGGCGCTCGGCGTGGCCCAGGGCGACTGGATCGAGCTCAGCTCTCCCGCCGGCTCCATCCGCGTGCTCGCCAACCTCACGGAGCTCGCCCGGCCAGGCGTCGTGCACATGTACCACGGCCACCCCGAGGCCGACGTCAACCTGCTGCTGGACCCCGACGACCTGGACCCCATCTCGGGGTTCCCCGCCTACCGCTCGGCGCGCTGCCGGGTGGCGAGAGGTGCGCGGCCAGAGGGAGGTGACGTCGTGAGCGCCCGCGACGCCTTCTACCTCGACATCGACCGCTGCACCGGCTGCTACGCCTGCGCGGTCGCCTGCATGGACCAGAACGACCTCGAGACGGCCGAAGGGTCCATGGCCTGGCGCACGGTGTTCACCGTCGAGAGCGGCGCGTACCCGGAGGCGAGCCTGCGCTACGTCTCGCTCGCCTGCATGCACTGCGAGGACGCGCCGTGCGTGCTGGCGTGCCCCACCACGGCGCTGCAGCGCAGCGGGGAGCCGGCGGTCGTCCGCGTCGACGCCGGCCTCTGCATCGGTTGCCACGGGTGCGCCATCGCCTGCCCGTACGGCGTGCCGCGCTTCGGCGCGGACGGCGTCATGCAGAAGTGCGACCTCTGCGTGGACCGCGTGGCCGAGGGCCTGGAGCCCGCGTGCGTGCGCGTGTGCCCCACGCGGGCGCTGCGCCACGGCGACCCCAACGAGCTCGGCCTCGCCGTCGAGCGCGAGGCGGCCCGGCGCCTGGCCGGAGGCTGAGCCCGGCGCCGAGCGGCCGGCCGGCCCGCGGACTGCCCGGCGAGCCGGACCTACTCCCAGTGCGCCGCGAACTCGCGCACCGCGGACTCGGTGAGCGGGTGCGCCGGCAGCGCGCGGATCACGTCGAGCGGCGCCGTGATGTCGTGGGCGCCGTCGAGGATGGTCTCCACGACCTGCGCCGCCGTCTTGAGGCTGGCGGCGAGGATGCGCGTGGGGCTGTCCAGTTGCTCCAGCAGCGCCGCCTGCTCCACCACCACCGCGCCGGCGGAGTGCCGGGCGGCGCGGTCCACGTACGGGATCACCCAGATGCAGCCGGCCTCGTGCGCGAGCAGCGCCTGGGCCGGCGAGTACACCGCGGTGAGGGCGCTGTCGATGCCGTCGGCGTTCAGCGCCGCCGCCAGGCTGATCGCCTCGAGCGTGGCCGGCAGCTTGGCGACCACGCGGTCGGGCGCGAGGGCCGCCGCGGCTCGCGCCTGCTCCTCCATCACCTCGGGCGTGCTGAGCGTCGGCTGGTAGCAGATCGGCCCGTCCGGAAAGGCCTCCAGCAGGCGTGCCAGGTGCTCGAGCGGCTTGTCGGTCTCGCGCCGCATCAGCGCCGGGTTGGTGGTGATGCCGCTGACGAAGCCCAGTCTGGCCGCCGCGGCAGCGTCGTCGAGGGAGGCGGAATCGAGCAGGATCGCCATCGTGTCACTCCAGCCGTCGGTCTGCGGGACGAGGCGCGCGCGTGCGCCCCCGCAAACCCTCGCATCTCAGGCGGCGGGCTTCAAGTGGTGCGATGGGACGAGTGCGGAGAGGGGGAACACCAACGCTCAAGTTGAGGGTGAGACTTGATGCCCCGTCAGACTCGCCGGTGAGGCACGGTGCGGTCGGCGGTCTCCGGGTCGCTCTGTCTGCGGATGAGCCGGGGCTATCCGCCGCGGGCCTTCGCGGCTCTGATTCGCGGGGACCTCCCGGGTCCCCGCACCCGGGGGTCTTCAGTGGCTCGAGCACTTGATGGGGTGCCCGGCGGCGTCACCCGGCAACGGAGTGCCTCGACAGCGACCGACCTGATGGCCGTGCTCGTGGTGCGCGGCCGCAGCCGGAGGCCTCATCCGAGCTAGGATAGGGCGCGGCCCCCAGCGGCCGGCAAGGACCCGGAGAGCTCGGACTCGGAGGCAGCACCATGAGCGTGGACGTCGACCCGGTACGCAGCATCGACACGCCGACGACGCTGGTGCACGGGCCCGGCGCGCTCGCGCAGCTGGGCGAGCTCGTCGCCGGGCTCGGCGTCTCGCGGCCGCTGCTGGTCACCGACCCGGGCGTCGTCGCGGCGGGTCTCGCCGGGCGGGCGCTGGAACAGCTCGGCGACGACGTCGTCGTCTTCGCCGAGGTCCGGCCGAACCCGGACATCGAGCTCGTGGACGAGGCCGCCGCGCTGTACGAGCGCGAGGGCTGCGACGGCCTCGTGGCCGTGGGCGGCGGGTCGCCGATGGACGTGGCCAAGGCCATCGGCGTGGTGGCCGCCCACGGCGGCTCCATCGCGAGCTACGAGTGGGGACACGACCCCATCGAGTGCCGCATCCCGCCGCTCGTCACCGTCCCCACCACCGCCGGCACCGGCAGCGAGGTCACGCTCTGGGCGGTGATCACCGACCCGGACCGCGAGGTCAAGTTCAACGTCGGCGGTACGCCGCTCATCGCCGCGCACGCGGCGGTCATCGACCCCGAGCTCATGCTCGGCATGCCTCCGGCGATCACCGCCGCGACGGGCATGGACGCGCTGGCGCACGCGGTGGAGTGCTACACCTGCGACTACCACCAGTTCTTCAACGACGCCGTCGCGCTGCACGCGGTCGAGCTGGTCGCGACGTGGCTGGAGAGGGCGGTCGCCGACGGATCGGACCTGGAGGCGCGCACCGGGATGGCCTACGCGGCCGCGCTCGGCGGCATGGCCTACGGCACCGAGAGCGCCGGCGCCGCGCACGCGATGAGCCAGTCCGCCGGCGGGGTGCACGACTGCTCGCACGGGGCGCTCACGGCGCGCCTCCTGGGCCCCGTGAGCGAGTTCAACGCGCCTGCTCAGCCCCGAGCGATACGCGCGCCTCGCGCGCGGGCTCGGGGCGGACGTCGCCGGCCTGGGCCCGCTGGAGGCGGCGCTGGCCGGCGTCCGCGAGATCGACCGGCTCACGGACGCCGTCGGCATCCCCACGCTGGAGGAGCTCGGCTTCAGCGGAGGACGAGGTGCCCCTGCTCGCGAGGATCTCCTTCGACGACCCGCAGACGGTGGGCAACCCGCGCGAGATCGGCGGGCCCTCGGACTACGAGGAGATCTGGCGCGCCGCGTTCGCGCGCGGCCGCTGACGAGGCGCGCCCGGGGCGCGCCGGCCGGGCACGCCCGGCGTCACGCCGGCCCGTACGGCCTCCGCCGGGATCAGGCCTCTTCGGGCTTCGCGGCCGGAGCGAAGCGCCGCACCCAGACCTCGAACGCGGTCATGAGGAGGGCGACGATCTCGCGGCCCTTGTCGTCGATCAGGCACGTCTCGTCGAAGCAGTCCCGCGCATCCCCGACCATCACCTCGGGCTTGAGCAGCGTGTGCGCCTCGAGCGAGTCGAGCGTGGTGCGCAGGCTGTGCTGCATGCGCACCGTGCCCAGGCGGCCGGTCGACGCGCCCATGATCGCCACCGGCTTGCCCTTGAACGGCTGGTCCGGCGGGCGCGAGGCCCAGTCGATGGCGTTCTGCAGCACTCCCGGCACGGCGTGGTTGTACTCGGGGGAGACGATGAGCAGCCCGTCGGCGGCGGCGATGGCGGCGCGCAGCGCCCGGGCGGTCTCCGGGTAGTCCTGCTCCAGGCGCACGTCGTCGTCGTAGAGGGGCAGCGAGCGGAGGTCGGCCTCGGTGAACGCCATGCCGGCCGGCGCCAGCGAGACGGCCGTCTGGTACAGCAGGCGGTTGTAGGACCCGCGCCGGAGGCTGCCGACCAGGGCGAGGATGTGCAGGGTGTCGGATCCGCTCGTCATCTCGCAGGAGAGGCTACCCCGAGGAGGCCGCCGCGGCCAGCAGGCGCCGCACCGCGGCGGCCGACTCCGCGGCGAGCGCCTGCTCGGCGAGGCGGCGCGCCGCGGCCAGATCGGTGCTCCGCACCGCCTGCTTGGCCGCGGCGATCCGCACGGGGCTCATCGAGAGCTCGCGCACGCCGAGGCCGAGCAGGAGCGGGACGGCGGCGGGGTCGCCGGCCGCCTCGCCGCACACGGCGAGGGTGCGGCCGGCGGCGAGCGCCGCCGCGGCGGTGCGCTCGATCAGCCGCAGCACGGCGGGGTGCAGCGGGTCGCCGAGCGCCGCCACGCCGGCGTTGCCGCGCTCGGCGGCCAGCGTGTACTGCGTCAGGTCGTTGGTCCCCACCGAGAAGAAGTCGGCGAGCGGCGCCAGCTGCTCCGCCAGGAGCGCCGCCGACGGCACCTCGAGCATCACCCCGACCTCGAGGTGCTCCGGCGTTGGTACACCGCGCTCGGCGAGCTCGGCGCGCGCCTCCTCCAGCACCGCGCGCGCCCGCCGCAGCTCGTCCGCCTCCGCGACCATCGGGAACATCACGCGCACCGGGTACGCGGCCGCTGTGCGCAGGGCCGCGCGCAACTGGCAGCGGAGCTGGTCTGGATGCAGCAGGCTCAGGCGCAGGCCGCGGACCCCGAGGAAGGGGTTCCGCTCCGGCGCCGTTGGCAGCGCCGGGAGTGGCTTGTCGGCGCCGGCGTCGAGCGTGCGGATGGTCAGAGGCCGGCCCCGCAGGGCGGCGGCGACGGCCTCGTAGGCCGCCACCTGCTCGTCCTCGTCCGGCAACTCCACGGCGTCCAGGAACAGGAACTCGGTGCGCAGGAGCCCCACGCCGTCGGCGCCGGCGGAGACGGCGGCGTCCGCCTCTCCCGGCCGTCCGACGTTGGCCTCCACGGCGATCGTCATGCCGTCCCGGGTCACCGCCGGTGCGGAGGCGAGACCGGCAGCAGCGGCGGCCTCCTGCTCGTGCGTCTTCCGCCGCTCCTCCAGCGCCGCCAGCTCGTCGTCGGCGGCCGCACGGTCACGGTGCCCGCGTCGCCGTCGACCAGCAGGGGCGTCCCATCCTCGACGCGGAGCAGCGTCTCGCCGGCGCCCACCACCACGGGGACTCCGAGCGCGCGCGCGAGGATCACGGCGTGGGCCGTCGGCCCGCCGCCGGCGCAGGCGACCCCCGCCACCGCCCCTGGCGCGAAGCCGGCCACGTCGGCCGGTGTGAGCTCGCCGGTCACGAACACCGCGGGCGCGCCGGTCGTTTCCGCGTCACGCTCTTGTCCCGCGCTCTCGCTCTGCGCGCCGGGTTGCCTCGGGACGCCGCCGCCCGGCGCCAGACGCCGCAGCACCTGGTCCCCGACGTCGCGCACGTCCGCGGCGCGGGCCCGCTGGTACGGCTCGTCGAGGGCGTCCCATGCGGCCGCCGCGCACGCGACCGCCTCGGCCCACGCGCGCCCTGCCGGCTCACCGCGGGCGAACACCGCCTCGTGCGCCGGCTCCAGGAGCCCGGGGTCGTCGACGAGCAGCAGGTGCGCGTCGAAGATCGTCGCCTCGGAGGCGCCCACGCGACCCTCCATCGCCGCACGCGACCGGCGCAGGTCCTCCGCTACGGCCTCGCGCGCCGCCTCCAGCGCTCGCCACTCCGTGTCGGGGTCGCCCTGCGCGAGCCAGGTGCCGGCGTGAGCGGACGGCCGGTGCGGCAGCCGCGCCGGTCCGAGCGCCACACCGGGCGCCGCGGGCACACCGGCCAGGACGGTGCCTGCCGCCGGCGGCTCGAGCGCTGGGGCGCCACCTGCAGTTTCGAGCGCCGATGTCCCGCCCTCCGCCTCCGGCGCCGCCGGGGAGGCGCCGGCCGGCTCGACGAGGTCGTCGGGCTCGCCGAACCCCTCGTCGGCCAGTCGGCGCATCGTCTCCAGCGCCTCTGTCGCCTGTGCTCCGCTCGCGCTCACGAGCACCTGCTCGCCGCAGCGGACTCCGAGCCCGCCGACGGCGGTGAGGCTGCGCGCGTCCGCCGGCCCGCGGCCCCGCGCGGGGACGGCGAGCGTGACGCGGGCGTCCAGAGGCGCGAGGGTGCGCACGAGCAGCGCCGCCGGGCGCGCGTGCAGCCCGAGGCGATTGCGCACGGTCACGTGCGCCGGTCGACGGCGGGCCCTCACTACCGGCCGCCGGCGACGGCGCCACGGTCCGCGGCCCGGGTGCCGGAGCGGCCCACGCCGCGACCGCGACTGGGCCGGTCGTCCGCGCACGCCTCCGGCTCCTCGAGGTGCTCGCGCTTCGCCGCGAGGCCGTCGCGGGCGGCCGCCGCCACGGTCTCGAGCGGGTCGCCGAGGCCGGCGGCCACGGCTGCGGCCACGGCGCCCTCCACCAGCGGCGCGGAGGTGAGCAGCACGCGGCCGCGCCGCTCTTCGCCGAGCAGGTCGACGGCCAGCTCGGCGGAGAGCACGGCGCTGCCGAGGTCCATGAGGACGAGCACGCCGTCGTCGGACCAGACGTCCTCGATCGCCGCCAGCACCTTGACCGCGTCGGTGCCGAGGGCGCCCGCGGGCTCGTCGAGCCCGCCGGCGGCGCCGATGCGCACCTCCGGCCCGGCCATCTGCGCGGCCAGCTCGGCTGCGCCTTCGGCGAGCCTCGCGCTGTGACTGACGAGGACGAGGCCGACCACCGCTACGCCGGGTCGGCCTCTCCGGCCGCCGCTCCGCCAAGTACGGCGGCGGCCGTCTCCAGCAGCAACCACGAGCTCGTCGCGCCGGGGTCCTGATGACCCGCGCTGCGCTCGCCCAGATAGCTGGCGCGACCCTTGCGCGCGACCAGCGGGATCGTCGCGCGCATGCCGTCCGCGGCCGCGTCGGCCGCCGCGCGCAGGGCTTCGCCCAGGGGCGCGCCGGCTCCGGCGGCCGCCGCCAGCGCATCCCGCGCCGGCAGCAGCGCGTCGACCATCGTCTTGTCGCCGGCCTCCGCCTTGCCGCGCGCCTGCACACCGGCCGTCGCCGCGGAGAGCGCGGCGGCCCAGTCCTCCGCCGACAGGCTCGTCCGACTCGCCGGCCGCCTTGCCGAACTCGAGGAAGAAGGTGCCGTACAGCGGCCCGGCCGCTCCGCCGACCGTCGAGACCAGCGTCATGCCGGCGGTCTTGAACAGCGGCCCCAGGGCGGCCGCCCCGGCCGCCCCCTCGCGCCCTTGGCCGCGACCGGCGCATCCGGCAGTCTGGCCACCACCGCCTGCATGCCGCGGTCCATGTTGACGCCGTGGTCGGCGTCGCCGATGGCCGCGTCGAGGTCGGTGAGCTCGTCGCGCCGCGCCGCGACCTCCGCCGCGAACGCGCGCAGCCACACGATCGCGCCCGCGGCGTCCATCGTCCGGCCTCCGCCGCGCCGGCTGCGTCCATCCGGCCTCCGCCGGTCACGCGCCCCACCTCAGTCCCGGCGTGTCGACGGGCGCGTCCCAGAGCCGCGTCAGCTCGTCGTCCAGTTGCAGCAGCGTGATCGAGCACCCCGCCATGTCCAGCGACGTGGCGTACGACCCCACGAGGTTGCGTGAGATGGTGATGCCGCGCTCGTCGCAGGATCCGATGCAGCTCGCCGTACACCACGTACAGCTCCATGAGCGGAGTGCCGCCCAGGCCGTTGACGAACGCCAGCACCTGGTCGCCCTGCGGCGAACGGCAGGTCCTCGACGACGGCCGCGGCGAGCGTCTCGACGACCTCGCGCGCGGAGGCGAGCGGCCGGCGCTCGCGCCCGGGCTCGCCGTGGATGCCGATGCCGATCTCGATCTCGTCGTCCCCGAGGTCGAACGTCGGCTTGCCGGCCATGGGCGTGGTGCACGAGGTGAGCGCCACGCCCATGCTGCGGCTGCGCTCGTTGACCGTGCGGCAGAGGCCGGCCACCTCCGCGAGCGGCCGGCCCTCCTCCGCCGCCGCGCCGCAGATCTTCTCGGCCAGCACGGTGGCGCCCACCCCGCGGCGGCCGGCGGTGTAGAGGCTGTCCTTGACGGCCACGTCGTCGTCGATGACCACCTGCTCCACGGTGAGACCCTCGTCCCCGGCGAGGTCCGCGGCCATCTCGAAGTTCATGATGTCGCCCGTGTAGTTCTTGACGATGTGCAGCACGCCGGCGCCGCCGTCGACGGCCTTGGTCGCCTCCAGCATCTGGTCCGGCGTGGGCGACGTGAACACCTCGCCCGGGCAGGCCGCGTCGAGCATGCCCGGGCCCACGAACCCGCCGTGCAGCGGCTCGTGCCCGACCCGCCTCCCGAGACGATGGCGACCTTGCCCTGCACCGGCGCGTCGGCGCGGGCGATCCAGTGCGGGTCGGTGTGGACGACCAGGCGGCCGGCGTGGGCGAGCGCGATGCCGGCGAGCTCCTCCCTGACGACGTCCTCCGGACGGTTGATGAGCTTCTTCACGTGCGCCCCCTCCGTGCTGCGTCCGCCGTCTCGCCGGCGGAGTGATGGTCGTGCGACCATCGTTCGTCGCCGGCCCGCCGGAGTCAAGGTCGGCGCCGGCCGCGCCGCCGCCCCTCACACCCAGCCGCGCTCCTCGTACAGGCGCCAGCCGGCGGCGAGCGCGTCCCGCAGCTGTTCGCGCAGCTCGGGCGTCAGCTCCTTGAGGTGGAAGCACGACTTGCCCTTCAGCTCGCGCCAGCAGGTCGGGTCCGAACACCAGCGACCGCTCCTGGTCGGCGTACAGCGGCATGAAGTAGAAACCCACGTAGCTCTTCTGGATGATGAGGCCGCAGAAGAACACGTCCGTTGCGTCTGCGGCCGTCGACCTCGATGTCCTTCTCCGACCACAGGTCGAAGTACCCGGGCTCGTCCTTGCGCACTGTCAGCCGCCCTGCATACGGGGCGAGCAGCTCCTTCACCTCGGCGAACAGCGGGAGGAACGCTTCGTTCTTGACGTCCATGGTGTCCTCATCGTGTAGGTGGTCCGTGAGCCGAGGTGTACCCCGGCGATGAACGGCGTAGACTCCCCGGGGGACGTCGCAGCGAAGAAGCGGCGCAAGCCACCTGTGGAGGTGCTCATGTCACGCACCGCGAAGCCGTACCGGCTGGTCCCCGCCGAGGTCCCGGCGCAGACGGGCAGGGCCGGAGGCCTGTACGCGGACATCGTCGCCGACTTCGTCTCCTCCGGCCTGGACTCGGCGCTCGTCGAGCTCCCGGGCCGCAAGGCGAACTCGCTCAACGTCGGCCTGCGCAAGGCGGTCACGACGTCCGGCGCCGCCGTGAAGGTCAAGGTGCGCGGCGGGCTGGTCTACCTGCAGAAGGCCTGACCCGGCGCGGGTGGGGAGTCGCCGCCGCCCGCCGGCGGGCGCGGGCGGCCCAGGCGGGTAGACTCAGGTCCATGACCGCCAGCTCCCCCGCGCCGGCCGCCGGCCTCTTCGCGCGCACGTTCCGCTCGCTCCGCCTCTACAACTACCGGCTGTACTTCTTCAGCCAGGTCGTCTCCATGAGCGGCACCTGGATGCAGTCGGTCGCCCAGAACTGGCTGGTCCTCACCCTGACCAGCAGCGCCGTGGACCTCGGCATCACGGTGGGCCTCCAGTTCGGCCCCGTGCTGCTGTTCGGGGCCTGGGGAGGCACGCTCGCCGACCGCCTCGACAAGCGCAAGCTGCTCATCTTCACGCAGGCCGCCGCCGGGCTGCTCGCGCTCGTCCTCGGCGTGCTCACGGCCACGGACGTCGTCACCGTGTGGATGATCTGGGTCCTCGCCGGGCTCACCGGCACGGCCACGGCGCTCGGCATCCCGGCGGCGCAGAGCTTCCTCTACGAGATGGTGGGGCCCGGCGACCTGGCCAACGCCATCGGGCTCAACTCCGTCATCATCAACTCCTCGCGCATCATCGGCCCCGCCATCGGCGCCGTGCTCATCGCCGGGGTCGGGGTGGCGCCGTGCTTCTTCTTCAACGCCGCCTCGTTCGTGGCGGTGATCGTCGCGCTCCTCCTGATGCGTACCGGCGAACTGCGGCCCAGCAAGCGCGTCCCGCGCGAGCGCGGGCAGGTGCGCGCGGGCTTCAAGTACGCCTGGCAGTCGCAGTCGCTGCGCGTTCCCCTCATCATGCTGGCGCTGATCAGCACGCTCGCCTACAACTACTCGGTGCTGCTGCCGCTGCTGACCAAGGAGGTGTTCGGCCGCGGCGGCGGCTCCTACGGAGTCCTCTCCGCGGCGATGGGCGCCGGCGCGCTCGCCGGGGCGTTGCTCATGGCGAGCAGGACGCGCCCCTCGCGCCGGCTGCTGGTCGGCGCGGCGTTCGCCTTCGGCGTCGCCACCATCGCGCTGGCGCTCGCCCCCGGGTACTACGCCGGGCTCGTGTTCCTGGTGCTCATCGGCGGGGCGGGGGTCCTCTACTTCAGCACCACCAACGCCCTGCTGCAGCTCAACGCCGTGGACGCACTGCGAGGCCGCGTGATGGCGCTGTCGTCGATCGTGTTCCTCGGCAGCACGCCGATCGGCGGCCCCATCGCCGGCCTTCTCGCCCGGGGCCTCGGCGTGCGCTGGGCCCTCGCTCTCGGCGGGGTCGCCACGCTGGCCACCGCGGGCGGCGGCCTCCTCGCTCTGCGGCGCAGCAGCGTGGTCGAGGAGGGGACCTGCGAGGCGGGCGCCTGCTGCCTGCCGGACGGGCCGGCGCCCGGCGACGCGAGAGCCGAGGCCGCCGTCGACGGCGAGGCTGGGGCGGACCGCCGCGACGGCGTGCCGGTCGCCGTCCCCGGCGGCCGCTGAGTACGCCGCCCGCGCCGCTTTCTGCACGCCCCTGCGCGCGGCCGCAGAGGCCGCCTCCACTACTCAAGTCGGCGGCCGCGTTGCCGATGTAGGTTACGGCGGGCCGCGCGTGCGCGGCCCCTCCGGCGAGCCTGGCGACAGACGAAAGGAGGGCGGTGCTTCTCCAGGGCAACCTGCAGGAGTTCAGTCTCCCCAACATCTTCCAGCTGGTGAAGATGAGCGCCAAGAGCGGCGCGCTGACCATCCGCCGCGAGGGCGGGTCGGGCAAGGTCTTCTTCCGCGACGGGACCATCTCGTACGCCTACTCCCAGCCGCAGCTGCTCCCGCTCGGCGAGCGTCTGGTCAAGGCCGGGGCCATCAGCAGCGCGCAGCTCAAGCAGGCGCTCGCGGCGCAGAAGAAGTCGGGCGGCGCGTCGCGCCTCGGCGGCATCCTGCTCAAGCAGGGGCACATAGACCGCGAGACCCTGGAGCAGGCGGTGCGCGAGCAGATCCAGGACACCGCCTTCACCTTCTTCAGCTGGGCCGACGGCGAGTTCGAGTTCGCCGCCGAGGACACGCCGCCGGAGGAGGACGTCCTCGTCGAGATGAGCGTCGAGACCGTGATCATGGAGGGCTGCCGGCGCATCGACGAATGGGCGCTCATCTTCGAGCAGCTCGGGTCGCTGGAGCGCGTGCCGCACCTCGCGTATGGGGAGCACGTGGCCGAAGAGGGCAGCCTCACGCTCACCGCCGAGGAGTGGCGCGTGGTCGTCCACATCGACGGCCGCGCCGACATCAACACCATCCTTCGCGACTGCGGCCTGGACAGGTTCCACGGCGCCAAGGTCATGTACAGCCTGTACTCCAGCGGCCTGATCAACGTGAGCGAGCCGGTCATCGAGAGCATCGGCAAGGGCACCAGCGTGGCCGTCCGGGGGGCGATCGACATCTACAACGAGGTGTTCCTCAACACGCTGACCGACTCCAACGTGGTCAAGCAGCTCCGCGTGGAGCTCATCGACGAGAAGGAAGTGGAGATCCCCATCGTCGCCGGCCAGCTGCCGTCGGGCAACGGCAACGGCAATGGGGCAGGGGAGACGGGAGAGGTTGCCGATGTACTGGTCTTCACGGCCGCGTCCTCGTGCCCCGAGCAGGCTTGGAAGCGGCTCGCCGGCGAGAGCTCGGCGTGGGTCCTGCTTGCCAACGCCAACGACCTGGACAGCCTGCGCTCCACGCGCGCCGACCTGCAGTTCCTCAAGAGCCTCGGCGACGTGCCCTACGTGGTCGCCACGTACATGTCGATGGCCGGCGAGGAGCTCGGCCAGAAGCAGATCTCCAAGGCGCTCGGGCTCGACTCCGCGACGCCCGTGCTGCAGTGCCAGCTGCGCGACCGCGCGTCGGTGGCCGATGTGGTGCGCACGGCCCTCGAGCTGGCCGCGGCGCGGCCGCCCGCTGACGCCGGGCGCG
>CAWJSR010000016.1:0-25990 GCA_963845515.1 uncultured delta proteobacterium | reverse complement strand
GCCGTGGCGCAAGGCGCAGTTGGCATCGAGTGCCGCGTGGATCGTACCGATCTGCGGGTGCGGCCGGCGGGCATCAGCCATGCACCGACCATGGCGTGCCTGAGCGCTGAGCGGGCGTTTCTCAGGTGCTGCATGGCTTCTGCCCGTACACCCATTGCGGGCCTCGCGACGTCTCCATCACCCGGCCAGATTGCGCGGCGAGGTGCTGTCGCTCGATGGCAGGGCGCGGACATTTCCTCAGCACCCAATGCCCGGCGGTGGATGCAGAAAAAAGTTGGCCTGCGCGCTCGGTGAGGAGTTGCGCAGCCGTGCCAAGGATATATTGGTAACCTATGCCTACTAGCAAACGCAACATCCGGCTCACCCGCCGCTTGAAGACAGCCGCAGCTTCGCGACGGAGCTGCGTGCGCATGCACATCACCGAGATCATCTCGCGCCGGTGCTGCATATTGCGCGGCAGCCCCTGCCCGCCCTCGCTATCGATCAACCCTCGTGCCCGCCGATCACCGAGCGTCATGTGGCGCATGCGCTGGCGGCGCTGCCGGCTGAGTGGCGGGCGCTACCTACCTATTGTGGGGCGAGGCGACCGCGCGGGCAGCGACCGGAGCAGGCCAACACCATCACCGGGTCGCGCGATGCGCTGGCGCTGTTGCCACGCATCACGGCGGATCTGGGCTTCCCGGGGCAGCGCGCGCGCGCTCCTCGCGGGCGACGAGTCGCGCACGGATCTTGCGCAGCTGCTCACCGCGCAGGGGGTACAGGTGTCGACCGTGGTCGTCTATCGAGCGATTGCTGAACGCGGCCTTGGCGATGACATACGCGGCGCCCTGGCGGATAAGCAGGTTGGTTCGATCGTTTTCTTTTCGCCGCGCAGCGCCGAAATCGCCTGTAAGCTGTTAAGAGCAGGCGGAACTGATCCATGCGGCACGCAGCATCGATGCGTATTGCCTGAGTCTGGCCGTCGCTGAAGGCGGGGCGCTGCATTGGCGCAAGATCCACGCCTGCCATGTCCCCACACGCGATGCGATGCTCAATTTGAGAGTTCCGAGCGAAATAAAACCTTGTAGAGATACTCTCCATGGACGAGACAGAAACCGGACCACGAACGAACATAACTCACGCCGGGGTGACGGCGGTGACCTGCAGCACGCGCTGGCGCCTGTTTATCACCGCGGGCGGCGTGCTCGTGATGCGCGGCATCAGTTGCTCAAGCAGTCGCTTGAGGCGGCGAGTGGAGCAAGCGGCGGAGCGCGCAGAGAGAGTTGTAGCGCGGATCGAGGCATTGCAAAGCAGCGGCTCGACGACGGCGAGCCAGCCGAAGGCGGATACGACGGCGTTGCAAGGGCTTACCACCAAGCTGACGCAGACATCAGGCAAGCTCGAGGCGTTAGGTGGAGGGGCTCGAGAAAGTCGCGGCAGAGAAGAAGCTGGAGCCGGTCGCGGCGCCGGCGCCCGCTCCCGTTGCGGCGGCGGCAATCGATGGGACATTGGCGGCGCTGAAGATTGCGGTGATGGAGCCTGAAACCCTTCGCTACTGAGCTCGCGCTGTTGAAGCAGCATCCCAAATCCCAGAAAGATCTCGCGCCACTGGCTGAATTTTGCCAATGGCATGCGACTGAGGCGGCGCTGGTGTGTGTCACGAGGCTCCATCATGTTTCACCAAATTCTGTGCTGCATACATCTACACCAGCACGATCGGCAAAATCAACACGCATATGAAGGGCTGGTCAGCATCAAGAAGTCGTAGTGCGAATCTGCAACTGCAATTGCGCAAGGACGCGCTGCGTGAGGATGCGGCGACACTGACGGCGAGGTCGAGCGTTTGAGCGCGACAGAGCGGGCACCACTCGAGGTAGTGGCTGAGCCAAGGGGCACGCTCGGCGGCGCGTGGAGGCGCTTTGAAACTTGAGCCGCCGGCGGGGCAGGAACATGGTGCAGTTCCTCTATTGATTCTCCTTGGTGGTCGTGGGCGCGCAATGGCTGATGGCGCATCCCGGTGAGGTGGGCGTGGATCACCTGGGCTCGGTTACGATATCACGCTGCATATTGTGGATGGTGGTCGCGGCGCTGTTGGGCGCTGACCTTTGTGACGCTTGCATCCACGTTTTGGCAAGTACCTTACCTGGCCAGCGCGGTGACACCCAGCGTCAGCTGCTTCAAACCCGTCTCGAGCGTACGGTGCTTTTTGCGCGCCCGCCGCCGCTTCGGCCAGGTAAGTACTTGCCAAAACGTGATCGAGAAAAACGTCACGACAAAGGTCAGCGCCAACAGCGCCGCGACCACCATCACAATATGCAGCGTGATATCGTAACCGAGCCAGGTGATCACCACCTCGCCGGGATGCGCCATCAGCCATTGCGCGCCCACGACCAGGCCAAGGAGAATCAATAGAAAGAAGAGGAACTGCACCAGGCTATTGCCCTGCTGGCAGTTCAAGTTTAGAAAGCGCCTCACGCGCCGCCGAGCGGCCCGCGCTCGGCTCAGCCACTCCTCGAGTGGTGCCCGCTCTGTCGCGCTCAAACGCTCGACCTCGCGCATCAGTGTCGCCGCATCCTCACGCAGCGCGTCCTTGCGCAATTGCGCATACGGGTCCGTACTGCTCGACTTCTTGATATGCTGACCAGCCCCTTCATATGCGTGTTGATTTTGCCGATCGTGCTCGTGTCATCTATGGGCGCAGAATTTGGTGAACGTGATCGAGCTTCTCGGTGAGCGCACGGCCCAGCGCCGCCTCAGTCGGCATGCCATTGGTTGAAAATTCAGCCAGTGGCGCGAGATTCTTCTCGGATTCGGGGATGCTGCTTCAACCACCGCCGCGAGCTCAGTAGCGAAGGGTTTGCCGCCTCATCACCGCAATCTTCAGCGCCGCCAATGTCCCATCGATTGCCGCCGCCGCAACGGGAAGGAGCACGAACCGCGCCGCGACCGGCTCCGGCTTCTTCTCTGCCGCGACTGCCGACGACCTCGGCGACGCGGCCGCCAAGGCCGTGGAGGCCGCTGGCGTCGGCGGCTCGCTGCGGAGGGCGTCATGAGCATCTTCGTCGACAAGGACACGCGCGTCCTGGTCCAGGGGATCACCGGCTCCGCCGGGAGCTTCCACGCCGAGCAGATGATCGAGTACGGGACGCAGGTCGTCGGCGGCGTGACGCCAGGCCGCGGCGGGACGAAGTTCAACGACTGGATCCCCGTCTTCCACACGGTGGGCGAGGCGGTCCGCGAGACCGGCGCCAACGCGACGGTCATCTTCGTCCCACCCGGCGGCGCGGCCGACGCGATCGCCGAGGCGGCGCTGGCGGGGATCCCGCTCGTCGTCTGCATCACCGAGGGGATCCCAATCCTCGACATGGTGCGCGTGAAGCGGCTGCTCGCGGAGCACCCGGGCGTCCGGCTCCTCGGCCCCAACTGCCCCGGAGTCATCACGCCGGACCAGTGCAAGATCGGCATCATGCCGGGCCACGTCCACAAGCCCGGCTCGGTCGGGATCGTCTCGCGCTCGGGGACGCTCACCTACGAGGCGGTCGGCCAGCTCGGTGCCGTCGGCCTCGGCCAGTCCACGGCGATCGGCATCGGCGGCGATCCGGTGCACGGGCTCGACTTCATCGACTGCCTGAAGGCGTTCGAGGCCGACCCCGAGACCGAGTCGGTGATCATGATCGGCGAGATCGGCGGCTCCGACGAGGAGGCCGCGGCCCGCTTCATCGCGGAGAAGATGACGAAGCCCGTCGTCGGCTTCATCGCCGGCCGGACGGCGCCTCCCGGGAGGCGGATGGGGCACGCCGGCGCGGTCGTCTCCGGCTCCAGCGGCTCTGCAGAGGCGAAGCTGGCGGCGCTCGAGGCGGCCGGCGTCCGGCTCGCCCCCGGGCCGCACACGATGGGAAGGACGATGTACGACCTCCTCCACCACGCGCATCCGCACAGGGCGCGGCGGGCGGAGGCGACGCAGGCTGAGACCGAGGCAGCGTAGGCGGCACCGGCAGCAGCTCGGAAGTGGGAGCGATGCAGTACGGGTGAAGCGACCCGGGGCGCGCGGGCGCCAAGAAGGGGCAGTCCCGCGCGCCCCGGGGTTTTTTCGTCCCGATCGGGCGATGCGCCCACCGGGGCGTGGTCAGGCGCCGATCCGGCCGGCATGTTAGATGGAGGGGCAAGCCAGCCCTACGCATCGCCTCGATGACGCGCTGACTTCCGTCAGGAAGGTTGCGTGTTCGTGGCAGCGAAGCTGGAATCTGCTTTCCTCGGGAGGGCGCACGCCGCGCAGGGGCTCCCCGAGAGGCCGTTCAGGGACGAGCTGCTGAGCGTCGAGCGGCTGGACGAGCGGGCCCGCTCGCTCGCGGCCCGCTTCACGGTCGACCCGTCCGGGCGAGCGGCGCGCAGCGTCTTCCCCCGCTTCGACGACAACGTCCGCGTGCTGCGCGAGGCGTACCGCACGCTCGCGGACGACGTGCACCGGGGCGAGTTCGTGACCGCCTCGGCCGAGTGGCTCCTGGACAACTTCCACCTGGTGGCCTCCGAGATCCGGGACGTCCGCCAGAACCTCCCGCGGGGCTACTACCGCGAGCTGCCCAAGCTCGCCGCCAGGGAGCAGGCCGGGAACGCCCGGGTCTACGCGCTCGCCGTGGAGCTGATCCGCCACAGCGACAGCCGCCTCGACCGCCCCCAGCTCGTGCGGTGGCTGGACGCCTTCCAGACGGTCGCCCCGCTCACCATCGGCGAGCTCTGGGCGTGGCCGAGCATGCTGAAGCTGGCGCTCGTCGAGAACCTCCGGCGGCTCGCCGACGAGACGCTCGCGGCACGCGGAGCCAGGCGCGCCGCCGACGGGTACGTGGCGCGGTTCGACGCCGTGGGGAAGGGGCTGCCTCCGCCGCTGCCGCGCGTGCTCCACCCCGCGCTCGTCGTCCAGCTCCTCCAGCGCGCCCGGGAGTACGGGCCGCGCCTCGCCGTCGTCCGCGCCGGCCTCGACGCGCACCTCACCGCCGGCAGGCTGACGGCCGAGGAGGCGATCCGCGGAGAGCACCAGCGCGAGGCGGCGGCGCAGGTGTCGGTCGCGAACGTCGTCACCAGCCTGAGGCTCTGCGCCACGCTCGACTGGCCCCGGTACGTCGAGGCGGTGAGCCTGGTCGAGAAGGTGCTGCAGCGGGATCCGGCCGGCGTGCACGCGCGGATGGAGTTCCTCTCCCGCGACAGGTACCGGCAGGCCGTCGAGGAGCTGGCCGATCGCACCGGAGAGGCCCAGGTCCGCGTGGCCCTGCGCGCGGTGGAGAGCGCGCGGCAGGCCGCCGAGAGCGAGGGACCGGGGGCGCGTGCCGCGCACATCGGCCACCACCTGATCGGCAAGGGGCGCCTCGAGCTGGAGGCCGACGTGGCCTTTCGCCCCGGTCTGCTCAGGGCCCTGCGGCGGCTCGCGTTCGCGCACGCCACGCCGGCCTATCTCGGGGCGATCGCGCTCGCGGCGGCGGCGCTGGTCGCTGCCGGAGTCGCCTACGCGCGCCACGCGGGCGGCTCGACGTGGGCCCAGGTCGGCGTGGCGGTGCTCCTCCTCCTCCCTGCCAGCGAGGTGGCGATCGCGTTGGTCCAGCGCGTCGCGGCCCGCTTCGCGCCGCCCCGGAGGCTTCCGCGCCTCGACTTCACCGACGGGATCCCCGAGGACGCCCGGACCCTGGTGGTCGTCCCGACGCTGCTCGCCAGCGTCGAGGGGGTCGAGCGGCAGCTCGAGCACCTCGAGGTGCTCGCGCTGGGGAACCTCGACCCTCACGTCCACTTCGCCATCCTCGGCGACTACACCGACGCCGACGCCCGGGAGAAGCCCGGGGACGCCGCCATCCTCTCCGCGGCCAGGAGCGGGATCGAGGCGCTGAACCACCGGCTGGGCGAAGGCCGCGCCGACCGGTTCTTCCTCCTGCACCGCGCCCGCCAGTGGAACCAGGCCGAGGGCGTGTGGATGGGCTGGGAGCGGAAGCGCGGGAAGCTGGAGGAGCTGAACCAGCTCCTGCGCGGCGCGACCGGCACGAGCTACGAGGTGCAGGTCGGCGACCTGGCCGTGCTCCCGCGCGTCCGCTACTGCCTGACGCTCGACTCGGACACGCGCCTCCCGCGCGACGGCGCGAGGAAGCTCGTCGGCATCATCGCGCACCCGCTCAACCGCCCGGTGTTCGACCCGCGCTCCGGGCGGGTCACCGAGGGCTACGGGATCCTGCAGCCGCGCGTGAGCGTCACCACCTCGAGCGCCGCGGGGTCGCGCTTCGCGCGGATCTTCGCGGGGCACACGGGGGTCGACCCCTACACGACCGCCGTCTCGGACACCTACCAGGATCTCTTCGGAGAGGGGAGCTTCACCGGGAAGGGGCTCTACGACGTCGACGCCTTCACGGCGGCGCTGGAGGGGCGCGTCCCGGACAACACGCTCCTCTCGCACGACCTGTTCGAGGGCATCCACGCCCGCACGGGCCTGGTGACCGACGTCGAGGTCGTCGACGACTACCCCTCGAGCGTCCTCTCCCACGCGCGCCGGCAGCACCGCTGGACGCGCGGCGACTGGCAGATCCTCGGCTGGCTCCTGCCGCTCGTGCCCACGCGCGCCGGCCTGGAGCGGAACCGCCTCCCCCTCATCGCGCGCTGGAAGATCTTCGACAACCTGCGGCGCACGCAGCTCGCCCCGGCCACGGTCCTCCTGCTCCTCCTCGGCTGGACGGTGCTCCCGGGGAGCGCCGCGATCTGGACCGCCGCGGTCGTCGCGAGCCTGGCGTTCCCGCTCTACACGCTCGCCATGCAGGCGCTCGCCGGCCCGAGGAGGCACCAGCCGCTGCTGGCCTTCGCGCGAGGGCTCGCCGAGGACACGGCGGGCACCGCCGCGCGAGTGCTCCTGCAGATCGTCTTCCTGGCGAACCAGGCGTGGGAGATGGTCCACGCGGTCCTCGTCACGCTCGTGAGGCTGACCATCACCCGGCGTCGGCTGCTCGAGTGGGAGACCGCCGCTGCGAGCTCTGCCCGCCAGGAGCAGGGCAGGCGGGCGTTCGTCGTCGCGATGGCGGCCAGCCCTGCGATCGCGCTCGCCTGCACGCTCATCGTCGCCTGGTGGCGGCCGGGGGCGCTCCTCGCGGCCGGGCCGCTGCTCGCGCTGTGGGCGCTGGCGCCGCTCGTCGCGTACCGGCTCTCGCAGCCGATCGCGGAGAGGAACGTCGACCTGGGTCCCGAGGATCGGACCTTCCTGCTCGGCGTCGCCCGCACGACGTGGAAGTTCTTCGAGGCGTTCATGGGGCCGGAGGACCACTTCCTGCCCGCGGACAACGTCCAGGAGGGACCTGATCGGACCGCGCACCGGACCTCCCCTACCAACATCGGCATGGGGCTCCTGTCGACGCTGGCGGCCCACGATCTGGGCATCATCCCCACCGGCGAGCTCATCGAGCGGATCGACTCCACGCTCACCACGATGGAGGGGCTGGAGCGGCACGAGGGGCACCTCTTCAACTGGTACGACACGCTGAGCCTGGCGCCGCTCCCGCCCCGCTACGTCTCGACGGTCGACAGCGGCAACCTCGCAGGTGCGCTCATCGCGGTGTCGGAGGGGCTCGGTCGCCTCGGGCACGAGCCGGCCCCGCAGGAGGCGGGGCCGAGCGACGTCATCGAGCGGCTCGCCAGCCTGTCCCGCCGCGCCGCGGCGTTCGCCGACGGGATGAGCTTCCGGTTCCTCTACGATCCCCAGCGGAGCCTCCTGTCCATAGGCTTCCGCGCCGCCGACGCCGAAGGCCCTGGCCGACTCGATCCCTCCTACTACGACCTCCTCGCGTCGGAGGCCCGCCTCGCGAGCTTCATCGCGATCGCGAAGGGGGACCTCCCCGAGAAGCACTGGTTCCACCTGGGCCGGACCGTCACGGGCGTGCGCGGGAGCCCCACGCTGCTCTCCTGGAGCGCGACCCTCTTCGAGTACCTCATGCCGCTGCTCGTGATGCGCAGCTACCCGGACACGCTGCTCGACGAGAGCTGCCGGATGGCCGTACGCCGCCAGCGGGACTACGCGGCGACCCGTGGCGTGCCGTGGGGGATCTCGGAGAGCGCCTACGACCTCGTCGATCACCACGGCAACTACCAGTACAAGGCCTTCGGCGTCCCAGGGCTCGGGATGAAGCGGGGGCTCGCCGACGAGCTGGTGGTCGCGCCCTACGCGACGGCGCTTGCCACCCTCGTCCACCCGACCGCTGCGGCCGCGAACCTCCGGCGCCTCGCGCGGGAAGGGCTCCTCGGCGCGTACGGCTACTACGACGCCATCGACTACACGCCGAGGCGCGCGGAGGAGCCGGAGCCCGAGCGCCCGGGCGCCGCCCGAGGCCGCGGGACCGTCGTCCGGACGTACCTCGCCCACCACCAGGGGATGACCCTCACCGCCATCGCAGGGGCGCTCACCGGCAACAGGATGGTGGAGCGCTTCCACTCCGACCCGCGCGTCCAGGCCACCGAGCTGCTCCTCCAGGAGCGCGTGCCGCGCCAGGCTGCGCTGATCCGGCCGCGCCCGGACGAGGAGGCGCGCGTCGCCGCGCCGGTGCCGCCGGCCGCGGTGAGGCGCTTCCGCTCCCCGCACACGGTCTTCCCGCACGCCCAGTTCCTTTCGAACGGCAACTACACCACCGTCGTGACCAACGCGGGCGGCGGCACTAGCTTCTGCCGCGGGCGCACGGTGACGAGGTGGCGCCAGGACGCGACCCGCGATCCGGGGGGCCAGTACGTCTACCTCCGCGACGTCCGGAGCGGGCGGGTCTGGTCGGCGACGCACAACCCGATCGCCGGGGACGCCTCCGAAGACGTCGTCACGTTCACGATGGAGAAGGCGACCTTCCAGCGAAGGGACGACGAGATCCAGACGCAGCTGGACGTCGCGGTCTCACCGGAGGACGACGTCGAGGTGCGGCGGCTGTCGGTGACGAACCACGGCGATCGCGTCCGCGAGCTGGAGGTGACGAGCTACGCCGAGATCGTCCTGGCGCCGAACGCCGACGACCTCGCGCACCCCGCCTTCGGCAAGCTCTTCATCGAGTCCGAGTTCGTCGCCGAGAGCAGCGCCCTCGTGTGCAGGCGGCGGCCGCGCGCCCCCGACGACGCCGAGGTCTTCGCGGTGCACGTCATCGCCCAGGAGGGCCGGACGCAGGGGCCGGTGGAGTGGGAGAGCGACCGCGGGCGCTTCCTGGGCCGGGGTCGCGGCCCGGAGGATCCGCAGGCGCTCGACGGCCGCTCGCTCTCCGGCACCACGGGGGTCCTGCTGGATCCGATCGTGAGCCTGCGCCAGCGCGTGCGGCTCGCGCCGGGCGGCGTGGTGAGGCTCTCGTTCGCGACCGGGATGGCGGCGAGCCGTGAGACCGCGCTGGCGCTCGCGCAGCGCTACCACGATCCTGCCGCGACCGCGCGGACCTTCGCGCTCGCCTTCTCGCACGCACGGAGCAGGCTGCACCACCTCGGCATCTCCAGCGAGGAGGCCCTCGTCTTCGAGCGGCTCGCCTCGCGCGTGCTCTACGCAGACGCCTCCCTGCGCCCGGGGCCGGAGCTCCTCGCCAGGAACGTCCTGGGGCAGGAGGGGCTGTGGGCGCACGGAGTCTCCGGCGATCTCCCGATCCTGCTCGTGCGCGTCGTCTCGGACGCCGACCTCGCCCTCGTGCGGCAGGTGCTGCAGGCGCAGGAGTACTGGCGGCTCAAGGGGCTCAGCGCGGACGTCGTGATCCTCAACGAGCACCCGGTCAGCTACCTCGACGAGATCCACGCGCAGCTCGCGGCCCTCCTCGACGACGGGCCCTGGAGGAAGTGGAAGCACAGGACGGGCGGCGCGTACCTCCTGCGCGGAGACCGCATGGGCGAGCCGGAGCGGCTGCTCCTGGCCGGCGCGGCGCGCGCGGTCCTCAGCGGCGACCGTGGGTCGCTCTCGCATCAGCTCGATCTGCCCACCCTCCCGCTGGCGGAGATCCCGCTGCTCGAGCGCGCGCGCACCGAGCAGCCCCGCGCGGCGTCCGCGCCGGCCTCGCAGCCGGAGGTGCCGCCGCTCGCGCTCGCGAACGGGATCGGTGGCTTCGCCGACGGTGGACGGGAGTACGTCATCGTCCTGGACGGTGACCAGGAGACGCCGCTGCCCTGGGCGAACGTCATCGCGAGCCCGGCCTTCGGGACTGTCGTCACGGCCTCCGGGTCGTCCTTCACCTGGTCCGAGAACAGCCGCGAGAACCGGCTGACGCCGTTCGCGAACGACCCGGTCACCGATCCGACCGCCGAGGCCGTCCTGGTGCGCGACGACGACAGCGGCGAGGCGTGGTCGCCCACCCCGGGGCCGCTGCCCCGCGACGGCACGAGCGGTCGCTTCGTGATTCGCCACGCCGCGGGGGTCACCCGCTTCGCGCGGACCGCGAGCGGCATCCGCCACGCGCTCGACGTCTTCGTGGACGCGTCGGACCCCGTGAAGGTCTCGCTCCTCACGCTGACCAACGAGAGCGGGATCCCGCGGCGCCTCTCGGTCTTCTCGTACACCGAGTGGGTCCTCGGGCCGCCGAGGGCGGGCCAGAACCAGCACGTCGTGACGGCGAAGGACGACCCGACGGGCGCGATCCTCGCCACGAACGCCTGGAACCACGAGTTCGCGGGACGCGTCGCGTTCGCCCACGCGAGCGAGCCGCTCCGCTCGTCCACCGGCGACCGCACCTCGTTCCTGGGCCGCAACGGCTCGCTCGCGCGCCCGGCGGCGCTGGGGCATGAGCTGCTCTCCGCCCAGTTCGGAGCCGGGCTCGATCCCTGCGCGGCGCTCCACGTCACCGTCCACCTCGAGCCGGGGGAGTCGCGGCGGGTCGTCTTCCTCCTCGGCGAGGGCAGGGACGTCGCGCAGGTCCGGGAGCTGATCGTGCGCCACGGGCGGGCAGACGCCGCGGACGCCTCCCTCGAGGCGGTCCGGCGCGGGTGGGACGACACCCTCGGCGCGGTGCGGGTCCGCACGCCCGACGACTCCTTCGACGTGCTCATGAACCGGTGGCTGCTCTACCAGGACCTGAGCTGCCGCATGTGGGCCCGCACCGGCTACCACCAGCCAGGCGGCGCGTTCGGGTTCCGCGACCAGCTGCAGGACGCGATGGCGCTCGCGATGGCGCGCCCCTCGCTCGTGCGCGAGCACCTCCTGCGTGCGGCGGCACGGCAGTTCAAGGAGGGTGACGTCCAGCACTGGTGGCATCCGCCGACCGGGCGGGGGACGCGCACGAGATGCTCGGACGATCTCGTCTGGCTGCCGTACGCAGTGGCCCACTACGTCCGGACCACAGGCGACGCCGGGGTGCTCGACGAGAGCGTCCCCTTCCTCGACGGCGCGCCGCTCGCGCCGGACGTGCAGGACCTATACGCGGAGCCAGGCGCCTCGACGGAGGTGGGCTCCCTCTTCGAGCACTGCGTGCGCGCCCTCGACCGCGGGCTCACGTCCGGCGCGCACGGCCTGCCGCTCATGGGAGGCGGGGACTGGAACGACGGGATGAACCGCGTGGGGAGGGAGGGGCGCGGCGAGAGCGTCTGGCTCGGCTTCTTCCTCCACGCCGTCCTCACCGACTTCGCGCCGCTGTGCGCGCTGCGTGGGGAGGACGCCAGGGCCGGCCGTTACCTCGCCGAGGCGACCCGCCTCGCGGCCGCGCTGGAGCGGACCTGGGACGGTGAGTGGTACCGGCGCGGGTACTACGACGACGGGGCACCGCTCGGCTCGGCGCAGAGCGACGAGTGCAGCATCGACTCGATCGCCCAGTCCTGGGCCGTGCTCTCCGGGGCGGCAGCGCCGCGGCTGGCGGACCGCGCGATGGACTCCGTCCGAACTCACCTCGTGCGGCGAGGGGCCCAGGTCGTCCTGCTGCTCGCGCCGCCGTTCGATCGCTCGGCGCAGCAGCCCGGGTACATCAAGGGCTATCCGCCCGGCGTCAGGGAGAACGGCGGGCAGTACACGCACGCCGCGGCCTGGATCGTGATGGCGCTCGCCAGGCTGGGGAGCGGCGACGAGGCGACCGAGCTCTTCCACATGATCAACCCGGTGAACCACACCCGCACGGGGCCGGACGTCGCGCGCTACCGGGGCGAGCCGTACGTGGTCGCCGGTGACGTCACCGCGCACGCCGACCACGCGGGGCAGGCGGGGTGGACCTGGTACTCCGGCTCAGCGGGCTGGCTATACCGCGCCGGGCTCGAGAGCATCCTCGGGCTCCGGCGCCATGGCGCCACGTTCGAGCTGGACCCCTGCATCCCGACGTCCTGGCCCCGGTACTCGATCACCTGGCGCTTCGGCCGGACGCGCTACGAGATCCTCGTCGAGAACCCGCATCGCCGCTGCCGCGGGATCGGCGAGGCGCACCTGGACGGCGTCGCGGTCGATCCGCGGGCGATCGCGCTCGTCGACGACGGCGGGACCCACCAGGTGAGCGTCGTGCTGGGAGGTCCGTAGGGGCACCCATCTCGTCACCCTCCTGTAGGGTCGCACGCGCGCCGGCCGTTGATCGGTCGCCGGCCCGGGTGTTCAAGGATGCATGGCCGAGACGACACCCGAAGACGCCTCCGAAGCGAGCACGCCGACGGGTCCCGCGCCGACCGGCTTCGCCCGCAGCCGTCGCCTCCGCATCGCCGCCGTCGTCGGCGGCCTCCTGGTCGCCTGGACGGCCTTCGGGTTCCTCGTCGCGCCGGCGATCCTCCGTAGCGTGCTCGTGAAGCAGGCCTCGGCGGGGCTGAAGCGCGACGTCGCGGTGGCGGTGGTCCGGGTGAACCCGCTCGTCCTCTCGGTCACCATCGAGGGGTTCGCGGTGAAGCACCGCGACGGCAGCGCCTTCCTCGGGTGGGAGTCGCTCTACGTTCGCCTGTCGCCGCTCCGCATGCTCACCGGCAACCTCGGCCTGGCTGAGATCCGGCTCGTGCGGCCGGCCGTGGAGGTCGGGCTCGCCGCGGACGGAGAGGCTCACGTTCCAGGACCTGCTCGACGGCGAGCCGGAGCCCGGCGCCGCGCCGCCGGCAGAGGCGAAGAAGGAGGAGGGCGGCCTCGGCCTCTGGATTGGCCGCCTCGCGATCGAGGAGGCGCGGGTCACCTTCACAGACGCGACGCGTCGCCCCGCCTTCGCCAGCACGCTGGGGCCGCTCACGGTCAGGCTCGAGTCCTTCGAGACGAAGGGCGGCGGCGACAGCCCCTACACCTTCGCCGGGACGACCGATGCCGGCGAGACCTTCCGCTGGACCGGCACGGTCCGGACGCAGCCGCTCCGCTCCGCGGGGACGCTCGCCTTCGAGCGGATCAGCCTTCCCCGCTACACGACCTACGCGCAGGACGAGTACCCGATCGTGATCCATGATGGGCTCCTCGACTTCGAGACCGGCTACGATCTGGAGTGGGGCGACGTCCACCGCTTCAACATGACCGCCGGGAGGCTGGCCGTCGACCAGCTCTCGGTGGGGCCGCGCGGCGGGAGCGCCGACACGCCGGTGAAGCTGCCCCGCATCGAGGTGACCGGCATCGACACCGACGTCGTCGGGAAGGACGCGAAGGTGGCCGAGGCCGCGTTCCGGGGCGGAACCCTCCGGGTCCGGGTCGAGCCAGGCGGCGGGCTCGAGCTGATGCGGATGATGCCCCCGCCGTCGGAGGGGAGCTGGAGGTGGTCGGTCGGCGCCGTGACGATCCAGGGCGCGACGATGAACGTCGAGGACCTGTCCACGCCGCGTCCCGTCGCCCTGTCCCTCACCGACGTGAAGGTCCGGCTCGAGCAGCTCCGCGAAGGGGCCGGAGACCTGGTCCCCGCTGTCGGTCTCGGGCACCTGGGCCGGGACGGGGCGGCTCTCCCTGGCCGGCCGGATCCAGCCGCTCGGCGACGAGGGGACGCTCCAGATCGACGCGGCCGACCTCGACCTCCTGCCCATCGCGCCATACCTCGAGGACGGCGTGAAGGCGCGGCTCGTCGCGGGACGCGCCGGCGCGAAGGCGAAGGTCACGTACGACCTCGCCGCGACGCCGCTCCGCTGGACCTTCGCCGGCGACGTCCGGATGGACGGGCTCTCCGTCGCGGAGGCCGGGAACGACGAGCTGCTCCGCTGGCGCGCCCTCGAGCTGCCCACCGGCATCGACTCGGCGTCGCGGCCGCCCCGCGCGTCGGTGCGGCTGGTCCGGCTCGTCGAGCCGCGCACGAAGGTCTACGTCTGGGAGGACGGCGCGACCAGCATCGACCGGGCGCTCGGCACCCCGCCCGCCCCGGCGAAGGGGGAGGCAGCGAAGGCGCCGCCCGCCCGCCGCGGCCGTCGGGCCCGCGCGCTGGAAGACGTCGATCGGGCTCGGTCCAGGTCCGTGCGCGGCCGCGCGACCTTCATCGACCGCTCGGTGACCCCGACGGCGATCGTCAACGTCACCGGCGCCGACGCGAAGGTGACGAGCCTCTCCTCCGACCCGAAGGTCCGCTCCACCCTCGACGTGGCGCTCCAGGTCGAGGGGGCATCGCCCATCAGGATCAAAGGCACGCTCAATCCGCTGCAGCAGGACGCGTTCACCGACGTCACGGTCGAGTCGAAGGGCGTCGACCTCTCGCCGCTCGGGCCCTACGCGGGCAAGCACCTCGGCTACGGGATCCAGAAGGGGAAGCTCGACCTCGACCTCCGCTACAAGGTCGAGAACCGGATCCTCGCCGGGGCCAACGTCGTGACGCTGAACCAGTTCACGCTCGGGGAGGCCACCAACAGCCCGGACGCGACGAAGGTGCCGATCCGGCTGGCCCTCGCGCTCCTGCAGGACCCGAACGGCGTGATCCTGCTCGACGTGCCGATCGAGGGGAAGGCTCGACGACCCCGAGTTCAGGCTCGGGAAGGTGATCTGGCGGACGGTCCTCAACGTGCTCGTGAAGGTGGCGACCTCCCCGTTCAGCGCGCTCGCCGCGCTCGCTGGGGGCGGCGACGCGGACCTCTCCATGGTGGAGTTCGGGCCGGGCGCGGCCGAGCTGCGCCCCGACTCGAAGGACCGGCTCACGTTGCTCGTGCAGTCGCTCTCGCAGCGCCCGGCGCTCGGGCTGGAGCTGGAGGGGGCGGCAGGGCCCGAGGCGGACGGCGCTGCGCTGCGCCGCGCCGCGCTCGAGCGCTCGCTGAAGCGCGCGAAGGCGGCGGGGATGCGGGCGCCGCCGGCGTCGATCGACGACGTGACGCTCGACGCGGGCGAGCGGGAGAAGCTGCTGCGCGCGGCCCATGACGCCGCGTTCCCCGCGTCCGGGCGGAAGGCGGGCGAGCCCGCCCCCACGCTGGCGGAGCTGGAGGAGCGGCTCGCCGCGGCGCAGGTGATCTCCGCCGACACCTACCGCGCGCTCGCCGCCGAGCGGGCGCAGCGGGCGCGCGAGGCGCTGCTCGCGGCAGGGCTCGACCAGGCGCGCCTCTTCCTCGTCCAGGGCGGCGAGCGCGCGCTGAAGGAGAAGGGGGCGCGGGTCTACTTCTCGGTGCGGTGAGGGACGCTCACCTATCTCAGCTCGCGGCCGCGGTGCTGCGGGGTCGCCCCGACGCGGACCTCGCGCGCCGTCGAGGGGAGCCGGTCGCGGCCGGGGCGAGCCTCCTCGGGGTGGAGCAGCTGGAGCTGGACGCGCGCCGCGTGGACGCTGCGGCTCGCCGTCACGGCGTCGTGCACGTCGCGCGCCGTCACGTGGGAGGGGAGGGGCAGCGTGAGCTGCCACGCCCAGGTGCCGTTTCGGCGGGTCCACCAGGTGGCCGTGGGCACCCCGAGCTTCATCGGGTGGCGAGCGCGCCGCCGCGCCTCGGCCAGCGTCTTGCCGAGCCGGCTGATCGCCGCCACGTCATCCTCGAACTCCTCGATGGGGGAGCCGCTCCTGCTGACGAGGACGAGCGCCTGCGGCGGGACGCCAACCCGCTCCAGCCTTCGCACCCTGCTTGCTGTCGCCATGATCCTGCCTCCATCGGGAGGCGGCGGCTCGATCGGCCCGCGCCACCTCCCCCATTGATCGAGCGGTCCGTTCCCCCCGCGGTCAACGCCGCTGAAGGGCACGTTCGATGGAGGTGGTGCCCGCGGGGGGCCCCGTCACCAGATGGCCGCAGCCGAGGGCCGCAGCGGCGTTAGACTCCCCCACATGGCCGAGGATGGAGCGACGGTGGTGATCGTGGGGGCGGGAGTCTCCGGCCTCGCGTGCGCGCAGGCGCTGGTGGCGGGCGGGCGGCGCGTCAGGGTGGTCGAGCGTGCGCGCGGCGTGGGTGGGCGGTGCGCCACCCGGCGCGTCGAGGGGCAGCCCGTCGACTTCGGCGTCACCTTCCTGCACGGTCGGGACCCAGCGTTCCTCGCCGCGCTGGCTGCGGTCCCGGCGACCCTGCTCGACGGCTGGCCGCTCGCCACGTTCGGCGCCGGCCGCCCGTGCCAGCCCGTCGCGTTCTCCCCGGGCGAGCGGCGGCTCGCCTTCGCGGAGGGGCTCACCGCCTTCCCGAAGCACCTCGCCGCCGGGATCGATCTCCAGCTCCGCGCGGAGGTCACCGGGATCGGGTCCAACGGCCCGGCCGTGCGCCTCCGGCTCGCCGATGGCGCGAGCGTCGAGGCTGGCGCCGTGGTGCTGGCGCTCGCCGCCGAGCAGGCGCACGCGCTGCTCGGCACGCTCCCCGAGCCGCCGAGGGAGGTCGAGAGCGCCCGCGGGCTGCTCGCCTTCTCGCGCAGCCTGCCCTGCCTGACGCTCATCGCGCTCTACCCTCCATCCGCCCCTGCGCCGCAGTGGGATGCGCTGTACCCGGAGGACTCCCGGATCCTCCAGCACGTCGCCCACGACTCGTCCAAGCGCGGCCACGCCGGGCTGCTGGCGCTGGTCTACCAGGCGCACGCGCACTGGTCGGCGGCGCACCTCGAGGACCCGGACTGGCCCTCGGCGGTGCTGAAGGAGGCGGAGCGGCTGCTGGGCGCGTGGGCGGCGCGGCCGTCCGTGGCGGACGCGCACCGGTGGAAGCACGCACGCAACGACAGGTCGGCCGAGCTGGCGAGCCCGATGCTCCTGACGCTCCCCGGCGGCGCGCGGCTGGGCGTCTGCGGCGACCGGTTCGCCTCCGGCGGCGGCGTGGAGGCCGCGTGGAAGTCCGGGCGTGCCATGGCGGCGCGGCTCCTCTCGGAGGTGGCGTGATGACCGACCCGGCGCTCGACGCGCTCCGCCAGCTGGTGGTGCGCGACCACGATCACGAGTGCGAGGGGTTCGGCGCGGCGCGGGTCTGCGTCAGGATCGTCGCCGTGGCCGACCTCCCGACGCGCTTCGGACGGTTCAGGCTCGTCGGCTTCTGGAACAACCGCGACGGCAAGGAGCACGTGGCCATGGTCCATGGCGACGTGGTCGGCGCCAGCGAGGTGGCGGTGCGTCTTCACTCCGAGTGCCTGACGGGCGACGTGCTGGGCTCCCTCCGCTGCGACTGCCGCGACCAGCTGACGGCCGGGCTGGAGGCGCTCCAGAAGCACGAGCGGGGGATCCTCCTCTACCTGCGCCAGGAGGGGCGCGGGATCGGGCTCCTGAACAAGATCAGGGCGTACGAGCTCCAGGAGGAGGGGCTCGACACGGTGGAGGCCAACAGGGCGCTCGGCTTCCGCGACGACGAGCGCGACTACTCCATCGCCGCCCACATGCTCCACAGCTTCGGCGTCGGCTCCGTCCGGCTCATCACCAACAACCCGGAGAAGATCCGGCAGTTGACCCAGTACCGCGTGAAGGTGATCGACAGGATTCCGCACGTCATCAAGCCCAACGCCTTCAACCGCTTCTACCTGGAGACGAAGGCGCGCCGGAGCGGCCACCTCATGAGCTTCGAGGGGATGGCGCGGTTGCCGGAGCAGGACGACGCGGTGGTCGTGGAGGGCGCCGAGCCGCCGCCGGAGCCCGAGGCGTAGGGCTGGTCCGGCTCAGAGCCCGCGCGCCCACTCCGGCCGCAGGCGGATGCCGCCGGCGAGCGCGCGGTCCAGCGTCGCCACGATCCGGTCCCGATCCCGAGGGAGGCGCCCCTCCAGCGGCAGGTAGTTGGAGGCGTGGTTGGTGCGGAAGACCGCGGCCGTCGGAGCGGAGGAGGCCACGACGGTCCTCAGCTCCTCCAGCAGCCGCCGGACCGGGGGCAGCTCGAAGTCGCCGCGCTCCGCCAGCGCCGCGATCGGCGTGCCAGGCACGACCGTCAGGGTCAGGAGCGAGAGGTGCTCGGGGTCCATCTCCGTCACGAGCCGGGCCGAGCCCTCCGCGTGCTCGCGCGTCCGCTCGACGCCGCCTGCGCCGAGCAGGAAGATCGCCGAGAGCTTCATCCCGGCCGCGTGCGCCCGCCTCGCCGCGAGCGCATGCTCCGCGAAGCCGGCCCCCTTTGCGATCCGCTGGAACGTCACGTCGTCGCCGGTCTCCGGGCCCATGTACAGGAGCGAGAGCCCCAGCTCGCGGAGCCTCAGGAGCTCCGCGTCGCTCTTCCCGGCGACGTTGAGGGCGGTGGCGTAGGCGCTGACGCGGCGAAGGCGCGGGAAGGCCTCGCGGCAGGCGGCGAGGAGCGGCTCCCAGTGCTCCAGCTCCATGCCGAGCGCGTCGCCGTCGCCGACGAAGAGCCGCGTGACCTCCGCTCCGAGGGCGGCGCCGGCCGACCGGACCTCGGCGATCAACTCGGCGAGCGGCCGGACCCGGTACCGCTTCGTCCGGTACATCGCGCAGTAGGTGCAGTGGTTCCAGGAGCAGCCGATCGTGGCCTGCAGGATGAGCGAGTCGGCCTCGCTGGGGGGGCGGAAGATTGGCTCCTCGTAGCGCATGGTGGGCGCTCGCGATACTAGAGGAGCGGACTTGCCAGGGATACCCGCCCTCTCCAGGTCGCGCGAGGTGCTGCACGGGATCGCGTACACTGCCCGTCGAGAGGATCCCGATGACACCCGACGCAGCCGTCTTCCACAGGGTCGTCGAGGAGCGCCGGTCGGTTCGCGCCTTCCTCCGCGAGCCCGTTCCCCGCGAGGTGCTGGACCGCTGCCTCGACAGCGCCCTCCGCGCGCCAAGCTCGAGCAACCTCCAGCCATGGGAGTTCGTCATCGTCACCGACCCCGCCCTGAGGGCAGCGCTCAACGCGGTCTGCCTCGGTCAGCGGTCGGTGAAGGAGGCGCCGCTGCTGGTGGCGATCGTGGCGCACTCGCGGGCGTGGCGGACGCGCGCCCCGTTCATCCTGGAGACGCTCAGGGCGCGCGGCCTGCTCCGCAAGAGCCACGAGCGCTACTGGAGGACGCTGGTTCCGCTCGCCGCCAGCAACGGGCCGCTCGGCCTCCTCGGAGTCCTCAAGACCGGGGTGAGCCGAGTGGCCTCGCTCTTCCGGCCGACGCCGGACCTCGGCGGCGCCTGCGACCACCGCGTCGTGACCCATAAGTCGACGGCGCTCGCGGCGGCGACCTTCATGCTGGCGCTCCGCGCCGAGGGATACGACTCCTGTCCGATCGAGGGGTTCGATCCCTGGCGGGCGCGGCGACTGCTCAGGCTGCCGCGCGGCGCGGAGGTGTGCATGTTCGTGGCAGCGGGGCGAAGGGCCGAGGGCGGAATCTGGTGGGACCGGATCCTCGCGCCGCGGGAGTGGGTCGTGTCGGAGAGGTGAGCCGTGCCCCCGCGCCTGGAGCCGGCCGGCTGGGCCTCGATCTACCGGATCGTGCGGCGCGTGCCGCGCGGCAAGGTGACCACCTACGGTGCGATCGCGGCGCTGGCGGGCAGGCCTCGCGGCGCGCGGCAGGTCGGGTACGCGCTCGCGGCCCTGCGCGGCACTCGCAGCGACGTCCCCTGGCAGCGCGTCCTCGGCGCGCGCCCCCGCGGTCACGCCGCCGTCTCGATCCTCGATCCGATCGGGGCCGCCGTGCAGCAGAAGCTGCTCGAGGACGAGGGGGTCGCGTTCGACGCCCGCGGGAGGGTGGCGCTCGAGCGGTACGGGTGGAGGCCGGGGGCCAGCAGGAAGTAGACGCGCAGAAGCCCCCGGGACCGAAGGTCCCGAGGGCTTCCACACCGCCAGGACCAGCTACCGCGGGCTGACGGTGATCTTCACGCCGCGGAGCTTCTTGATGTCGCCGACGAGCTGATCGAGATCGTCGCCGACCGTTCTCGCCCTGACGCGGCGGTCGCCGAAGCCCCTCATCTTCACGATCTGCGGGCTGGAGGTGCAGTTCTTGGCCAGGTACGTCTCGTAGCCAGTGGCGCGCGACTCCAGGGTCTTCAGCTCGGCGAAGAGCTGCTCGAACCGGCTCCGGAGGTCGGGCACGCGGCCGTTCTGGCGGTTGAGGTCGGACTGCAGCCGGTTCCACTCGCTGAAGATCCCCGTGCAGCGATCGATGACGACCTGCTCCGTCTCGCCGGGCACGAGCGCGTTGCACCGCTTGTCGTCGTACTCGCGCTGCAGCGGTCCGATGCTCCGCTCGAGGTCCGCGATGGCGCCGCGGTTGGTCCTGATCTCCTCACGCACCCGCTCGAGCTTGGCCTCGATGTCGGTGGTCTGCCGGTCGAGCGTCGCCGCCTGGGTGTCGTAGAGGTTGCAGTCCTCGCTGGCGGTGCAGTCCCGCGCGTACTGCTGCTCCATGCCCTTGAAGCGCGTCTCGGAGTAGGCGAGGTTCCGCTTCGCCTCGTCGCGCTGCCGCCGGAGGTCGTCGATCCGGCGTCCGAGCTGGGTCAGCTCGCTCTCGATGCCGACGACGTCGGACTTGTAGCTCTCGTAGCGGCTCCGCTCGGTAGCGAGGACGTTGTTCCTCGCCGCGCAGAGCCGCGCCGCGTCAGGCGCTCCCCCGGGGCCGCCGCCGCGCGGTCCGTGCCTGCCCGGCCTGCCTGGGCGCATGGGTGGGCGGTCCTGGGCGACGGCAGCGGTCCCGAACGTGGTGAGCAGCGCGGCGAGGAGAGCGATACGCATGGTGTGAGCCTCCGGGCGGGATTGGTGGAGCGCCCCGCGATTGGGCGAGCGACTATATCCCGAGCTGAGGGGCCGTCGACCGACGCGTTCGAACAACTTGCCGCAGCGCAGAGCGGACTCACTGGTGTTCCGTGCTCCCGCTCTCCGGGCTCCCCTCGGGGCGAGCCGCAGCCTGCGGGCGGTCCTCGGCCCGCCCCACGAAGATCTTCTCCTTCGAGCGGAAGCAGCCATCGCGCCAGATGGTCAAGGTCGAGCCATCCCACTCGACGACGGCCCGGTCGTCGTCGAGCTGCTCGGTCTCGCCGTTGCCGCGATGGAGCACTCCCTGGAGCCTCCCCTTGACGCGGAAGGGCGCGGCCGCAGGACCGCGGCTGCTCCACGACAGCACCGCCCTGGGCAGATCGTCGAGCACGACGATCGCGACGGCGTCGGCCTCGGCTGGGCCGGCGCCCGGGGGACCGACGGCGAGCACGAGCCCCGGGAAGAGGGGGGCGTTCGCCAGGCCGTACACGGAGGCCGTTCGGCCGTCCTGCGCGGGCGACGTGCCCCGGAGGAAAGGCGGTATGCCTACGAGCTCGAGATATCCGGCGTAGGTCTCGCGGTACCCGGCTGGAAGCGCGGCCCGTGGCGCGCCGTCCTCCAGCTCCTCGAGCGCGTCCCGGTAGGCGGAGAGCCGACGCTCCAGCAGGTCGATCAGCTTCGAGTAGGCCCTCTCCTTGGTGGAGGCCATGAAGCTGTAGGCCTTGGCATTGGCCCTCATGATGTCGTCGCCGTGGCTGGTCACCGTCTTGAACTTGGGGAAGTCGATGCGGTCGAGGAGCGTGAAGGTCGTGACCACGTCGAAGACCGAGTAGCCCCAGCGGGACAGCGCGGCGCTCCGGCCGTAGGAGCGGAAGAGCTTGCGCTCGGTCTCCAGCTCCTTGCGGAAGCGCTCGTTCCGCTGGATCAGGCCCGCGAGCTCCCCTCGCCGCGACGCCGTCAGCGCGTCGGGCTCCTTCAGGACGAGCTCGTCGGACAGGTACCTGTCGAGCTGCTCCGAGCCCGCGGCCGAGAGGTTCCTGAGCACGCTCACGTCCGCGCTCTCCTGCCCGGGCCTCGTGAGGAGGAGGTACGGCTGGCCGGACAGGCCGAAGCGGCCGGACCGGCCGGAGAGGCCGGACATGTTCAGGAGGCCGGGCAGGCCGAGCGGGCCGGACAGGTCGAGGCCGCCGGCAGCGGGCTCGATCAGGAGGTACTTCTCGGTCGCCTCGGCCTTCAGCGCGAAGAGCGAGCCGTCGAGCGGGCCGAAGACCTTCTTCACGCGGTCGCGCAGCGCGGCCGAGACCCGGTCGAGCGCGCCGGCGGGGATGACCAGCGTGGCGTGGAAGAGCTTGGGGGTCCCGTCGAAGCCGGGGTTGTGGCGCTTGACGTACGTCCACATGTCCACGGTGTGGAGCTCGAGATCGACGCGCTCGCCACCGAGCGACACCCTCAAGGTGCTCGAGCCCTCCCGGATCGAGAAGTCCGGGATGGCGAGCGACAGGCCGGGCTCCTTCTTCCCGTTGCGCCACAGCGAGCCGCCGAGCGCCCAGTCCAGCCTCGGGCCGCGCGTGCCTCGCCCGCTCGCGACCCGCTTCGGGTCGAGGAGATGCGCCGGATCGATCTCGAGGGGCGCGGGGAGGAACTTCCACTCGGCGTCGAAGATGCCCTTGAAGTAGTAGCCCGGCGCGCCCTCCGGCGAGCGCCCTGCCACGCGCAGCTCCCGCGCGCCGTTGCCGCGGCCGGTCTGGAGGATCGTGATGTGCCTGGAGATGGCGCCGGCGCCGGACAGCGGGATGGGCGGCTGCTTGCGCCACGGCTCGGCGGGCAGGGCCCACGGGGTGAAGTTCGACACGTAGTCGGTGCCAGCGCGATCCGAGCGCTCACGCCCGTACGTGTACTTGAAGAACATGGGGTCGGAGCCGAGCGTGTCGAAGTCGGCCAGGCGCGTGTACATCTCCCCCGCGTCGCCGATGACGAACATCGTGGAGGCGCTGGCGCTGAGCGCGAGCGACACGAAGGCCCCACGCTCGGGCCCGAGCATGCTGTGGGAGAAGTCGCTGGGGAGGCCAGTGTCCGCGAACCGTATCTCCTGGCCGTCGGTCGAGAGGAAGTAGAGCGTGGCGATCCCCATCGTGCCGTAGTGGTGCTGGTTGCCGGCCGCGTCCTCGTACCAGAGCACCCCCGCGTCGCGGGTCCCGACGCTCCAGGCCCGCTGCGGCGCGACCAGCTCGTTCAGCACGAGGGGCGACGCGTCCGGCCAGCCGTGCCGGTCGATCCACTCGAACGGCTTCTGCTTGCGCGCGCGCTCGACGAAGAGCAGGTAGACCACCCCCTCGTCGGAGATCGCGTAGAGCTCGTCGGCGTCGGCCGCGATGGACACGACGCGGCGTGCGTTGCGGAAGCCGCGCGCCGACCCGTGTGGCAGGCCGGTGCCGGTCAGCGGGCGCCAGACCTCCCTGGGAGCGGCGCCGGCCTGCTTGTAGTAGATGCGCCCGTCGACGAGGTTGAACTGGTAGCCGCGGCAGATGGTCTGGGTCGCGGTCTTGATGAAGACGGTCTCGGGCAGGCGCCCGTTGACGCTCTCCCCCTCGTCGACGCCGCTCCCCTCCGCGCCGAGCGCGCGCTTCGGCAGCGCGTCCGCCGCGGAGGCGTCGTAGTACTGGTTCGCCGTGGACGTCGCGCAGGCCGCCGTCAGGAGGCACGCTGCGAGAGGCTCGATGATCCGCATGAGGTGTCCCCACCCACGGTGCACGGCGCCCGGACCTTCAGCCGCCTGGTCCCCATTCTACTTCACCCCCCGCCCCACGCCGAGGCTCGCGCCTTTGCGCTGGAAATCACCCTCGGTAATCAGGATACTTCGGCGCCCGGGAGCGCCCGGGCTCGCTCGTCTCCCAGGGGATCCACTCATGCTCCGATCGTCCTCGCTTCGCCTCGCCCTGATTGTCGCCGGCGCCGCCGCGCTGGGCGGCTGTCACCCGTTCAGGACCAGCCTCCGCCACGACGAGCTCCTCCCCGGCGCGCGCCTGGCCTGGCGCGACGCGCGGCATCCCCTCCAGAAGGACTCGGCCATCGAGTCCCTGATGGTGACCAGCTGCGCCTACGGCATCTACCGGATCGGCGACGAGGAGTTCACCCCCGATCGCGTGGCGGTGCTGCGGAGCGACCTCGACCGTGCGCTCGGCGCCGCGCTGGCGGGCAAGACGGTGGTGCTGCGCAACTACACCATCCACCTGAACCGCGCGGAGGCGCTGCGGAAGGGGGTGGCCTCCAGCCAGAAGGGGCTCGTCGCCGGCCTCATGAACGACACGTCGGTCCACGGCTGCAAGGCCGACGACCTCCGGGGAGGCTTCACCGGCAAGGAGCGCACCACCCCCTACTCGCCGCTCGTGGTCGTCATCGACGTCGAGGTGGACGGGAAGCAGATCCACGCGCGCTGGGTGGAGAGCCCGGCCAAGGAGCTCGGCGGCGCAGGCGGCGACGAGAAGAGCCCGTGGCACGACTTCGTGAGTGGCGCCGTGCGCAAGGCCACCTCGCAGCTCGTGGACAGCCTCCGCACGACGCTGCGGCTCGCTGCCCGGTAGGCTACCCGGACAGCGCCGCGCGCACTGCGATCTCGATGAGGGTTCGCGGGGGCACGCCCGCGAGGCCGTAGAGGCGTCAACCGAGGCCGACTCTGGTCGGCGCCTGCGGCTCGATGTCGACGCCGTTCACCCGGACCGTGGGCGAACCCGGGAAGCCGAGCCGCTCCGCCTCCTCGAGCGTAGAGACCTGGATCGTCTCCACCGCATCGGGCAGCGCCAGCTCGCGCACGACCTGTGCCATCAGGTCGACCGTGAGCCGTCCGTGGCCGCAGCCGGGGCTCATCAGGACTTGAAGCTTCACGGTGCCTCCGTCACGGATGCAGGGGGGACGAGGAATCATCGAGCGTCATGGCGCTGCTCCACGCGGCCCGCGGCCCGCCAACCATAGTACCCGAGCACCCAGGATGAGCCGCCCGAAACGGATTAGCTGATGTCCTTTGACTCCAGGGCATGCACCCAAAGGGCTTCGGCGAGTGCGAGACGACTCCAGTGTGGCCTGCGCTATGCTTGTTCAGTCAAGGCGCCCACGCCGGCCGGGCGCACGCGAAACAAGTGCCGGCATGTGAGGTCGCCATGTCACCCCGCAAGTTCCTATTTGCGACGATCGCCATCGCGTCAGCCGCGTTCGCCACTCCGGCGCTCGCGAGCGACACTGCTCAAGCATTGTCCCCCGGCGCCAAGGGGGAGCCGTGCCACGACACGCGGAGGTGCTGCAACTGCAAGTCGGCGGCGCCGCAAGACGAACCGTCGGTGCGGAAGGTGGACCGGGAGCAGAGTCCAGCGGTGGAAGAGGACCCAGGCAATCTGAAGGAGTCCTGGCGCGGCTCGACACCAAGGCGACCGCTGGGAATCCACTGACATCTACGGTCACACCGGAGACGCGCTCCCTCCGCGACCTGGCCCTGGCGACTTCCACGAGCTTGATGCCGTCGACGCAGCGCGCCGCGCGACCGGGGCGGCGCTGCGGGCGATTCGATGCGCGCGTCGTGCGCCATGTCTCAGCCTGCGTCGCCCCATGATTGACCTGCGGAGGAACGTCCGGCATAACGGATGCCGTGAGGGTGGTCGAAACAGAGGCGGAGTGCATGATTGAGAATCCACGAACTGAGGAAGACCTTTCGCGGGGACGGCGGCGCCGTGGAGGTGCTGAAGGAGTTTCGCTCTCCATCCGCTCCGGGGAGATCTTCGGAATCATCGGACGCAGCGGTGCGGGCAAGAGCACGCTGGTCCGCTGCGTCAACCTCCTGGAGCGCCCGACCGCGGGGCGCGTCTCGGTGGCCGGGAAGGAGATCACGGCGCTGCGGGGCCGGGAGTTGCGCGAGGCCCGCCATGCCATCGGGATGATCTTCCAGCACTTCAACCTTCTCTCCTCGCGCACCGTGCTGGACAACGTGGCCCTGCCGCTGGAGTTGGCCGGCGCGGCCCGGGATGCCGCCCTGGCGGCCGCGGAGCCCATGCTCGCGATCGTGGGACTGTCGGGTAAGCGCGACCGCTACCCATCCGAGCTGTCAGGCGGTGAAAAGCAGCGCGTTGGATGG